>PVEQ01000066.1 GCA_002973575.1 Sediminibacterium magnilacihabitans | reverse complement strand
TAACGCGTTGTGCTATTAAGAAGTGTTGATAAATAAAGTGATAATGTATTGAAACGAAAGATGTTATGCGATTGTCTAAGGATGTAACCACACGCCCAAATCCAATGCATAACATCAGAACGAATTTCAGGAAAATTTATGGTATTTGCAAAGAGCTCTTTGATAAAGAAGTTGATCGGGATAACAATTTTCAATTTTACCCTGTGAAACCGAAAATGAATGATCTGGAAATTGTTTCCTTGTCATGCTGCATGGAGGCTTTAAGTATAGACTCCGAGAATTTATTGTGGAGTAAGCTTAAGACCGATTATGCATCATTGTTTCCAAATTTAATTGATCGCAGCCGATTTAATCGACGACGGCGAAGGTTGTCTGGGCTTATCATTCGAGTTCAGGATCATGTATCTCATAGGCTTGAAAACCTAAGCCAGATAATGGTTATAGACTCTATTCCAGTTCCAGTTGTAAAGATGGCAAGGGAGAAGTCCCATAAATCTTTTAAGGAATCTTTTGAGACGGCACCAGCCAAAGGATACAGTGCAGTCAACAAAAGTTGGTTTATCGGATACAAACTCCACGTTGTCATATATGATAACGGTATTGTCCAACAAAGCGGAATCACGAAAGGCAATGTCCATGATATCAACTTCTTGAAACAGGTAGAAAATCTACCAGCAGATAAACAATTACTGGGTGATCGGGCATATATATCAAAGACCTTGCAAATGGATTTATTCGACCGTTACCAGGTGAACCTGAAGGTTCCATTTAGAAATAATCAGCATGATTACAGAAAGCATCCCCAAAAATATAAATCCAAACGCCAAATGGTAGAAACCTTCTTTGCTCAAATGTGTGACCAAATGAATTTGAGGAGAAACTATGCCAAATCTTATCAGGGACTGGTAACCAGATTAACCTCAAAACTCTCTTCCATGGCCATTTTACACTGGATCAACTATCTTAATGGCAGAAAAATCGCTCAAATCAAACATGCTCTCAGTTTCTAATAGCACAACACGTTA
>PVEQ01000065.1 GCA_002973575.1 Sediminibacterium magnilacihabitans | reverse complement strand
GTCAATGTACCACTGATGTTGGTGGCTGTTAACGTATTTAACCCACTCAGATTCGTAATGCTCGCGTTCGTCGCTGTCAGATTACCCAGTGTACCTACACTGGTAATATTGGGCTGGGCAGCTGTAGTCAGTGTACCACTGATGTTCGTTGCTGTTAACGTATTTAATCCACTCAGATTCGTAATGCTCGCGTTCGTCGCTGTCAGATTACCCAAGGTACCCACACTTGTGATGTTCGGTTGAGCAGCTGTGGTCAGTGTACCACTGATATTGGTGGCTGTTAACGTATTTAACCCACTCAGGTTCGTAATGCTCGCATTCGTCGCTGTCAGATTACCCAGTGTACCCACGCTGGTGATGTTCGGTTGAGCGGCTGTAGTCAGTGTACCACTGATGTTGGTGGCTGTCAACGTATTTAATCCACTCAGATTCGTAATGCTCGCATTGGTCGCTGTCAGATTACCCAAGGTACCTACACTGGTGATATTCGGTTGAGCAGCTGTAGTCAATGTACCACTGATGTTGGTGGCTGTTAACGTATTTAACCCACTCAGATTCGTAATGCTCGCGTTCGTCGCTGTCAGATTACCCAGTGTACCCACGCTGGTGATATTGGGTTGAGCAGCTGTGGTCAGTGTACCACTGATGTTGGTGGCTGTCAATGTATTTAATCCACTCAGATTCGTAATGCTCGCATTGGTCGCTGTCAGATTACCCAAGATACCTACACTGGTGATATTCGGTTGAGCAGCTGTGGTCAATGTACCACTGATATTCGTTGCAGTAAGCGTATTTAATCCACTCAGGTTCGTGATACTTGCATTGGTCGCCGTCAAATTACCCAGTGTACCCACACTGGTGATGTTCGGTTGAGCGGCTGTGGTCAGTGTACCACTGATGTTGGTGGCTGTTAACGTATTTAATCCACTCAGATTCGTAATGCTCGCGTTCGTCGCTGTCAGATTACCCAAGGTACCCACACTGGTGATATTAGGCTGGGCAGCTGTTGTCAATGTACCACTGATGTTGGTGGCTGTCAACGTATTTAATCCACTCAGATTCGTAATGCTCGCATTGGTCGCTGTCAGATTACCCA
>PVEQ01000064.1 GCA_002973575.1 Sediminibacterium magnilacihabitans | reverse complement strand
CAATGGTTCGGTAAGAATTAAGGTGTGAATATGTGGAAAAATTGGACACAATAAAAGGTAAAAGAAAAGGGATTAGTTATGTGTGCAAACAACAAACCCCTTTTCAAAAGCATTGAGCTTCATTGAGGCGAAATTGCAACAAGTTGCCGGTATCAGGAAGCCGCAGCAGAAATTTTTATCCACTTTATTTGAAGTGATGTGGACAGTACCGGGCCGGATGAACTTTTTAAATATGGGTCGATTCAGCAAGCTGAGTGAGCAAACGTTCCGGTTGCAGTTTTTGAAAGGATTTGATTTTTTGAGTTTGTTTATATCGATGTTGCCGGGGAAGGTGAAAAAGGAGATGCTGTTGGTATTTGATCCATCGTTCATCGTTAAAAGCGGGAAGCAGACCTATGGATTGGCAAGGTATTGGAATGGTAAGGCGCAACGGGCAGAGAAAGGGCTGGAAATTGGTTGTCTGGGAGCGATAGATGTGAGTGATGGAACAGCGTATCACCTGTTGGCTATGCAAACCAGGCCGGATAAAACAAGTAACCGTATGGAACAGCATGTGTCAGTGTTAAGGGAGCATGTAGCGAGATTAACAGAGATCAGCCGGTATGTATGTGTGGACGGGTATTTCATGAAATCAACGTTTATAGTACCGCTGCAAAAGGAAGGCTTTAAAGTGATTACGAAAATGCGCAGTGATGGTAATCTGAGAGCGGTGTATAAAGGGGTTCGATCCAAGGGTCGTGGAAGACCTAAGCTGTATGGTGAAAAAATAGACTTGCGGCAGATTGACAGGCGCAAATGGAAGCAATGCTGGCAGACAGAAGAGATGACGGGGTATGAGCGGATTGTGTACTGTGTAACATTGAAGCAGCAGGTAAAAGTGGTTTATGTTCATAAAACGGATAGCAGTGGATATGAGGTATTATTATCAACGGATATGGAATTGAGCGGAGCGAAGATCATTGAATATTACCGGTTGCGATTCCAGATCGAGTTTTTGATCCGGGATGCCAAGCAGCATGGCGGATTGGAAGATTGCCAGGCAAGGGATGAAAAGAAGTTACACTACCATTTTAATATGGCCCTGGGTAGTGTAAGTGTGGCCAAACTGACACTGTGGGCTACCCTGGATAACAAAAAAG
>PVEQ01000063.1 GCA_002973575.1 Sediminibacterium magnilacihabitans | reverse complement strand
TTTACATGAACTATTCGCTAAACCCATACTACAAAATTTCAAAGAGCAAAATGATAACCAGTTGAAAATGTTCTAATTAAGACGAAACGTTAATGAAAATAGATAAATATGAAAGTTAAAATGAAATGGCTGGACTGGTTTTTTATACTCGCTCTGATTGATGTGATATGGCAGTTGTATTCTCAGATTTTTGAGGATGCATATTATCATTCCATAATTGATCAAGGAAAGCTGTTACTGCGATTAATTCTAATGGTAATATTAGCTATCACGATTTACCGAAGGGTGGTGCATAAGTCAAATAATAATAAATAAGCTTCTTACGTAAAGAATAAACAATTGCTTTATCTGGCACTAGCATTTGCAATATCTGCCTCCTTTGTAATAATAAATATAGGTTAACATATTTTGATTACACTGATTACATATTTATATTCCGGTTTCCATGTTTTATCCGCTTTCCAATATTTCAGAAACGACTCTTGCTTATTTGCCTCCATTCCGTAAAAGCAACTATCTGGTTTATTGGATAATGATCTTGATGGTCGTTACTGCTATAATGATCTTGCCTTTTGTAAATACTAATATTGCCGTGAGGTCAATGGGCATTACACGGCCTTTAAATGAGCGAACAGAAATAAAGCCAGTTATAGGGGGGATTATTGATACATTGTATTATCACGAAGGTAGTCATATTGCTAAAGGTGCAGTCCTACTGCGGCTGAAAGATCAGGTGACTGGTAGCAAACGTCGGAGAAATGACTACGAAATATCCCAACGCCAACAGTTCGTCCACGATTTAGAGCTACTCACTTCTTCTACAGACTTAGATGAGTCACTGACTATTCAGTTGCAGTCTCCATTGTACCGTGAACAGCTTAGCCGCTTTATTCAACAGCTAGCTGATCAAGAAGCCGGATTAAAGAAATCTGTCCGTGAGTTAAGCATAAATCGACAGCTCTTGGCGGATAAAGTAATAGCACCTAAAGAATATTTTGACGTGGAAGTACAAAATAACAGAGTTTCTGCGGGATATAAAGCTTTTATGCGTGAACAGCAAGCTACTTGGCAGCAAGATTTGAGCCGCTACCGATTAGATGTAATCGGCAATCACAACTACAGAGTTTTCGGCAATCAGGAGTACATAGAAATCGGCAACAATTGATACAGAGTTTTCGGCAACAACGGTGCAG
>PVEQ01000062.1 GCA_002973575.1 Sediminibacterium magnilacihabitans | reverse complement strand
TTCTTCAATTGCTCGATCTTGGAAAAAGACTGCTGGTAATTGAGTTCATAGCCTCCTGTTATCCAGATACTGCCTTTGTATTTCACATCCAGGTAACTTCTCAACGAAACACCCTCGCCTGTGATCCTTATATTACTGATGTTTTTACCCCATCCCATTTTATATCCTGCACCCACTCCCACAGTAGCTTTATCATTTAGTTTGTATCCTGCTGTCAAAGCAAGATCACTGGTAACAGGCAGCAGGCTGTTCGTCTTTTGGGATTGTATATTCAACCCATATTCTATCCGCTTCCAGAAAGTCTTCGTCTTCTGGTTGTTCGGTTTGAAATCCGGCATTTCCAGGTCACTGCTGCTCCCGCCGCCGGCCTTGTTGATCTTGTCTTTTAACCCATTCAGTTCAGACTGAGCCTGCTGTACCTGCTGTTGCAGGTATTGTTGCGGGTTACTTCCTCCTGCGGCGCTAAGCTGTTGGGTTAATTGTTGTTGTACGCTGGTCCGGGTTTGTAGTCCGCTCAATGCCAGTGTGGGATCCCCATAGCTTCCGGGCATCGGGAACAGCTGTGCCAACAAACTGTTCTTACTCATGAAATCTTTGAAAGCTGGGGTATTTCTCACGACCGACAATAGCTTTTCGGCCATTTTATCCGGGTCGTTCAGCATCTTCCTGTATTCTTCTACCTGTGCCTGGTAGTAATACATTTGTTTATTGAAATTTTGCAGGGGTTTACCCAGCGCATTATCCAATTGTTGTTTCAGCTGTTCTTTTCTCTCTTTGAGCATGGCTTTGATATTCGCCACATTTTGCATCTGTCCCTGTAGCTTACCCAGGCTGCTGTTCAGGTCGCCCAAGGCTGTCAGTTGACCGGGTGATAGTCCGCCAAGTTTTGTTCCAGCCTGGGAAATGTATTTGCTTACTACCTGCATACTGTCAAGGGAAGGGACATAGCTGTTCAGATCTTTTAGCTTATTAGTGGGTTGTTGCAGTTGTACCTGAAGTTTTTGATAGAATGCACCGCTGCCCTGTGCCATGGCGGCGGCCTTAACACTGTCGGCTCCTTTTAATTTCTTCCTTAATCTATTTTCTTCTTTTTGCAGTTTTTTCAGATAGTGTTCCGTTTGCCTGGTCACCCTTGCTTCCATCCGGTCGTATTGTTTCTCCAATGCATGAATACTCCTCGTTTTCAAACCACCAATCCAGCTCGTGAGTTTGCCGA
>PVEQ01000061.1 GCA_002973575.1 Sediminibacterium magnilacihabitans | reverse complement strand
TTCTTCAATTGCTCGATCTTGGAAAAAGACTGCTGGTAATTGAGTTCATAGCCTCCTGTTATCCAGATACTGCCTTTGTATTTCACATCCAGGTAGCTTCTCAACGAAACACCCTCGCCTGTGATCCTTATATTACTGATGTTTTTACCCCATCCCATTTTATATCCTGCACCCACTCCCACTGTAGCCCTATCATTTAGTTTGTATCCTGCTGTCAAAGCAAGATCACTGGTCACAGGCAGCAGGCTGTTCGTTTTTTGGGATTGTATGTTCAACCCGTATTCTATCCGCTTCCAGAAAGTCTTCGTCTTCTGGTTGTTCGGTTTGAAATCCGGCATTTCCAGGTCGCTGCTGCTCCCGCCGCCGGCCTTGTTGATCTTATCTTTTAACCCATTCAGTTCAGACTGGGCCTGCTGTACCTGCTGTTGCAGGTATTGTTGCGGGTTACTTCCTCCTGCGGCGCTAAGCTGTTGGGTTAATTGTTGTTGCACGCTGGTTCGGGTTTGTAGTCCGCTCAGTGCCAGGGTGGGATCCCCATAGCTTCCGGGCATCGGGAACAGCTGTGCCAACAAACTGTTCTTACTCATGAAATCTTTGAAAGCAGGGGTGTTTCTCACTACTGATAATAGCTTTTCGGCCATTTTATCCGGGTCGTTCATCATCTTCCTGTATTCTGCTACCTGTGCCTGGTAGTAATACATTTGCTTATTGAAATTTTGCAGGGGTTTGCCCAGCGCATTATCCAATTGTTGTTTCAGCTGTTCTTTTCTCTCTTTAAGCATCGCTTTGATGTTCGTCACATTTTGCATCTGGCCCTGCAACTTACCCAGGCTGCTGTTCAAGTCTCCCAGGGCTGTAAGTTGACCGGGTGATAGCCCGCCAAGTTTTGCTCCGGCTTGGGAGAGGTATTTGCTTACCACCTGCATGCTGTCAAGGGAGGGCACGTAACTATTCAGGTCCTTTAGCCCGTTCGTGGGCTGTTGCAATTGTCCCTGGAGTTTCTGATAGAATGCATGACTGCTCTGTGCCATGGCAGCAGCTTTTGCACTATCGGCTCCTTTCATTTTCTTCCTTAACTTATTTTCTTCCTTTTGTAGTTTTTTCAGGTAGTGTTCTGTTTTCCTGGTCACCCTTGCTTCCATCCGGTCGTATTGTTTCTCCAATGCATGAATACTCCTCGTTTTCAAACCACCAATCCAGCTCGTGAGTTTGCCGA
>PVEQ01000060.1 GCA_002973575.1 Sediminibacterium magnilacihabitans | reverse complement strand
CAATAGTCCGGTAAGAAAATAGATGTGGGAATGTGGAAAAGTCGCACACAATAAAAGGTAAAAGAAAAGGGATATGTAAGTGTGAGCAAACAAAACCCCTTTTCAAAAGCACTAAGCTTCATTGAAGCGAAGTTGCAACAAGTTGATGGCATCAGGAAGCCCCAGCTTAAGTTTTTATCCACTTTGTTTGAGGTGATGTGGACAGTGCCTCATCGGATTAACTTCTTAAACATGGGCAGATTCAGTTCATTGAGTGAGCAGACGTTCCGGTTACAGTTTTTGAAAGGGTTTGATTTTCTGGGTTTGTTTATATCGATGTTATCGGGTAAGGGTAAAAAGGAGATGCTGCTGGTATTCGATCCTTCGTTTATCAGTAAGAGTGGTAAACATACTTACGGCTTGGCGCGGTATTGGAACGGCAAAGCACAACGGGCAGAAAAGGGATTGGAGATCGGTTGTCTGGGAGCCATAGATGTAGCGGATGGTACAGCCTATCATCTGCTGGCAAAGCAAACCAGGCCGGATAAGACAGGGAGTCGGATGGAGCAGTACGTAGCGATGATAAAAGAGCAGACAGTTAAACTCTTATCGATCAGCCGGTATCTGTGTGTGGACGGATACTTCATGAAGTCGACGTTTATAGGTACGCTTCAGAAGGAAGGGTTTAAAGTGGTTACAAAAATGCGCAGTGATGGGAATCTGAGGGAGGTGTATAAAGGCATAAAATCAAAAGGGCGTGGCAGACCTAAGGTATACGGCAACAAAATAGACCTCAAACAGATAGATAAGCGTAAATGGAAGAAGTGCTACCAGACAGAGGAGATGACGGGGTATGAGCGGATCTTGTACTGTGTTGCACTGAAGCAACAGGTAAAAGTGGTCTATGTTCATAAACCCGAAACCACTGGCTATGAAGTATTATTGTCGACAGATATGGAATTAAGCGGATCAAAGATCATTGCCTATTACCGGCTGCGGTTCCAGATTGAGTTTTTGATCCGGGATGCGAAACAACATGGGGGGTTGGAAGATTGCCAGGCGAGAGATGAGCAGAAGCTGCACTACCATTTTAATATGGCCCTGGGTAGTGTGAGCACTGCCAAACTGACCCTATGGGCAACCTTGAGGAACAAACAAGAAGTACCGTTCTCAATGCACAATATCAAGCAGTACTTCTACAATAAATATTTAACGGAAACTATTTTTGGGAACTTAGATTTAGACCTGAATTGTAGGAAAATAAACAAGCTATACCACCAATGCCTTGATATTGGACGTATAGCTGCTTAAATTTTTACCGAACCATTG
>PVEQ01000059.1 GCA_002973575.1 Sediminibacterium magnilacihabitans | reverse complement strand
CAATGGTTCGGTAATTTTTTAAGCGGCAATACGCCCAATATCAAGGCATTGGTTGTAAAGCCGGGTTATTTTTCTACAATTCAGGTCTAATCCTAAGTTTGCAAAAATAGTTTCTGTCAAATATTTATTGTAGAAGTACAGTTTGATGTTGTGCATCGAGAACGGTACTTCTTTTTTGTTATCCAGATTCGCCCACAGCGTTAGCTTGGCCACACTTACACTACCCAGTGACATATTAAAATGGTAATGTAACTTCTTTTCATCCCTTGCCTGACAATCTTCCAATCCGCCATGTTGCTTGGCATCCCGGATCAAAAACTCTATCTGGAACCGTAGCCTGTAATACTCAATGATCTTCGCTCCGCTTAATTCCCTATCCGTTGATAACAAAACCTCATACTCTCCTGTATCCCGTTTGTGCACATACACCACTTTCACCAGTTGTTTCAGTGTTACACAGTATACGATCCGTTCATACCCAATCATTTCCTCTGTCTGCCAGCATTTCTTCCATTTGCGCTTATCTATTTGTTGCAAATCTATTTTTTCACCATACAACTTACGTCTTCCACGACCTTTGGATTTTACTCCATTATACACTTCCTTCAGATTTCCATCGCTCCGCATTTTGGTAATCACTTTAAATCCTTCCTTTTGCAGTGGCTCTATAAACGTGGATTTCATAAAATACCCGTCCACACATACATATTGGCTAATCTCTCTTAGTTTGGCCGCCTCATTCTTTAGTATCGATACATACTGTTCCATCCGGCTCTTTGTTTTATCCGCACTCGTTTGCTTAGCCAACAGGTGATAGGCCGTTGCATCGTTCACCTCTATCGCCCCCAGACACCCAATCTCTAATCCTTTCTCCGCCCGCTGTGCCTTACCATTCCAATACTTCGCTAATCCATAGGTATGCTTACCGCTTTTCCTGATAAAGGACGGATCAAAGACCAATAATATCTCCTTTTTCTCTTTACCCGACAACATCGATATAAACAAATTCAAAAAATCAAACTCCTTCATAAACTGTAACCGGAACGTTTGTTCACTCAACGAACTGAATCTCCCTAAGTTTAAAAAATTGATCCGCCCAGGTACTGTCCACATTGCCTCAAATAAAGTGGATAAAAATCTACACCGTGGCTTTTTGATGCCATTTACTTGCCGCAACTTTGCTTCAATGAAGCTTAGTGCTTTTGAAAAGGGGGTTGTTGTTTTCACACATAACAAATCCCTTTTCTTTTACCTTTTATTGTGTCCCATTTTTCCACATATCCACATCCTAAATTCTTACCGGACTATTG
>PVEQ01000058.1 GCA_002973575.1 Sediminibacterium magnilacihabitans | reverse complement strand
TCAGTGTTGTTTCGATGTTGAATAAAAAAGTTCTTTGAAATTATTGTCTGTATTGGGTTTCAGCGGATTTTGGAATGGAAACGATTTGAAATTTACAGGATTTTGCTTTGTTTTAAAGTATTGATAATCAATGCTTATGAATCAAGGCAAATATATCTTCTCCCAGCTAATGGACCTCGTTTCTCATAAAGTATTTAATGCCTGTGTTAATCGATACAAAGGCGACTTTAAGTCTAAACAGTTTTCATGCTGGAAGCAATTTCTTTGCATGGCTTTTGGACAACTAACTCACCGGGAGAGCCTATCCGATACGATAGTTTGTCTTCGTGCTAATGCTGGTAAACTGTATCACCTGGGTATTGGTCAGGCCATTGCAAAAAGTACTTTATCAAATGCAAATGAGAGCCGTGATTGCAGGATATTCTCCGAAGTAGCCATGATTTTAATTGAAGAAGCAAAATCATTGTATTTAATGGAAAGCGATCTCGAAGTTGACCTTAAAAACAATGTCTTTGCCATAGATGCAACTGTCATTGACGTATGCCTGTCAGCTTTCAGTTGGGCAAAATTCCGAACAACAAAAGGCGGCATCAAAGTCCATGTTCAATTAGACTTGAAAACTGCCATTCCCGAATTTGTCCAAATCACTCCTGCTTCAATTCATGAGGTAAACATCCTCGACAATATCATCTTTCAGCCAGATAGCTTTTATGTCGTAGACCGCGGCTACACTGACTTTGGCAGATTGTATAATATTCATAAGGCAAAAGCTTTTTTTATCACACGTGCTAAGGATAATCTCAATTTTTCACGAGTATCTTCTCTACCCTCCAAGAAACTGGACGGGGTCATGTGTGATCAAACCATCCGCTTAAATGGATACTATGCCCTAAAGGATTTTCCCGTCAGAATGCGAAGAATAAAATTCTATGATGCCGAGAATGATCGTGTCCTGGTTTTCCTGTCTAATAACTTTGACTTGAAGGCTACAGAAATAGCACAACTCTATAAGCATAGATGGAAAATCGAACTGTTTTTTAAATGGATCAAACAGCATTTAAAAATTAAATCCTTCTGGGGCAGATCTGAAAACGCAGTGAAGATTCAAATTTGGATTGCTATTTCTATTTACGTCCTCATTGCTATTGCAAAAAAGAAGTTTCAATTAAAGCAGTCCTTATATGAAATTATTCAGGTGGTCAGTATCTGCATCTTTGATAAGGTGCCTTTACATGAACTATTCGCTAAACCCATACTACAAAATTTCAAAGAGCAAAATGATAACCAGTTGAAAATGTTCTAATTAAGACGAAACGTTAATG
>PVEQ01000057.1 GCA_002973575.1 Sediminibacterium magnilacihabitans | reverse complement strand
TTGTTGTTTGCACACATAACTAATCCCTTTTCTTTTACCTTTTATTGTGTCCAATTTTTCCACATATTCACACCTTAATTCTTACCGAACCATTGATTATAAAGATTTTCTAAATATTCATAATTAATGACTTTCATTATGAGAATGTTAAAAAGAATTTTGCTTGGGCTGTTTATACTCATTACCATCAGTGTAATGGGGGGATACATATATTTCAGGATTGCTTTTAAGCCTGCGCCAAGTCAATTAACTCTTTTACATAGTGACGCTCACATTCCTTTTCAATGGCAAAGCGATACACTTAATCATGAATTGAACCCTATTGCTGCAATGCTCTTGCCAATAACGTTAGAGGGATGCCCAAAAACCTTTTACATGCAATTTGATATAGGGGCACCGACATCTCTCTTTTATAAAAATAAACTCGATGCAATCAACAACCAGTATCACAACATTTCATTGAGGCATAAAAACAATAAGTATAAGCTAGAGAATTACCAGTTTATGCTTGGCAACACATTAGTGGCTACTAAAGAAATTATTGCCCAGCAGTTTGATAACACCGAAATAGATTGGTCAGATACAACGGCAAAACAAATAATTGGTACTATAGGGACAGACTTGTTTGAAAACAAGACACTGATAATTAATTATCAAAAAAACTATCTGCTTATTGATGATAAACTACCCGATCATCTTTCGACCAAAATGAAACTGTCAAACTTCAAATTTGAAAACAGAAGAATCTTACTTCCGGCAATACTCAACGGTAAAGAAGTGGACATTTTCTTTGATAGTGGCACAAGTGCATTTGAATTAGTGACAGACAAACAAACCTGGGAGGAACTAGCTTTAAAAGGTGCGAAGGTTGACCGCTATCCTGCAAGCTCCTGGAATAATCAGCTAACTGTTAATACAGTAGCAACCAGTCATTTCATCAGATTCAATTCGCATGATTTTCCATTACAACACATAACATATGTAGAGGGGACAAATTTTATTCAAAAAGTGTTAATGAAATTAGGGGGTATTGGAGGACTGACGGGAAACAAATTATTTATTGGTAAAATTGTGATACTAGACACAAAAAACAACAAGTTTGCTATTATTGACTAACGATTATAATGCCCCCTATTTACTTCTGCTATGACACTTATCATTAATCCACGGAATAAGCAACAGGAAAGAGTAGTAAAAGCTTTTTTGAGCAGCCTTGATATTGGTTTCTATTCCGAAGTTGAAGAGGATGCTGCTTTGGTTAATGCTAGAACTTATCTCAAAAGTAGGTATTTGAAAAATAAGTTGGAGGAAAGGATCGTTATGTCAAGAAACGATGTAAAATGGAACTCACAGATGAAC
>PVEQ01000056.1 GCA_002973575.1 Sediminibacterium magnilacihabitans | reverse complement strand
TAAATTTCAAATCGTTTCCATTCCAAAATCCGCTGAAACCCAATACAGACAATAATTTCAAAGAACTTTTTTATTCAACATCGAAACAACACTGATCTATTTTGTAATCGTAATATTTTGCTGATTAGCTTTTTTGGCTAAAACAATAAGACAAAAAAACAATAACCCAGACGTAATTACAGAACCCTCAATACCAAAGTTTCCGCCCGATAATATATAATAATCAGTTGAGATGTTTTGACTGAACATCGAATTAAGTCGAAAACCGCTAACTGGGTTTCCGAAGACTAGGCCCAAGAAAAAATTCCACGAAAAATGCAATGACCAAACAAAGTAAAAATTATTGTACAAAAACATCAACTCCGTAATAATTGCACTAAATAAACACAAATTAATGAATGCTAAAAAATTAAGATAAGGGTTGAATATATGCATAAGCGCAAATACGATACTAGTACAAAACAAAATATTAGCATGAGTAGCAGAAGGCACACTTCGCAGCTTATTAAGGACAATTCCTCTGAATAATATTTCTTCAACAAAGGCAGCTATTAATAAAATAATAGTACAAGGAATAAAGTCAAATGAAAATAGAGAAAATTTAATTGTGGATACTTTTAAAAAAGCTAGCAATGAGATAATTGAAAAAACGAAACATAAAGAAATAAAGAAACCATACAAAATAGGTCGAATAAAAATAATGCCACCTCTTATCCTTATTGTACTCACAACCGCTTTTCTTGTCGGTTCATCAACAAGCAACATAGACAAAACTCCCAATAGACTGATTATTGAAGAGCTATAAAACAGGGTTTTATGTGCAACACTATAAAATTCCTTAGGCCAAATAATAATAAAAAACAAATACAATAAAATAAAAAAAATAAACTGGAAAACAAAAAAAAGGAAACATTCCTTAAAAATTAGCTCAAATGACTTTATTATTTTCCTCATGTTATACGAATCTATTGAATTTTGATTCCAAAGTATTAGGCCTTATTGGCTCAATTATTTTCGTAGAAAATTCTTCTCTTCTTGCAACATGGCATTGATAAGTAAATATTAGGATTAAACGAATCTCTAAATCGTTTTTAACTTGCTCAGGAACATGAATGAATTAAAACTATTTCGAATTAATACATCACCATCCTACATGATTGTAAGATGGTGACATATAACAATGACGTCCTAATCGAACCTATTGGGAAAGACACATGGTATTATAATTAACCCCATGGTTATCATAGCATTGTTTTGCCAATATAGCAGATCCAACGGCAAACCACTCGCCCAAAAGCGACCAGAGCCCTCCTCCATTTGTTTCCATTAACTCAGATGGATTCATTTCAACAATTCCATCAGCATGTTCTAGATTGAAGTTTTTCATCTTGATTAAAATTATAAGGTTATTAGAACTTATCTCAAAAGTAGGTATTTGAAAAATAAGTTGGAGGAAAGGATCGTTATGTCAAGAAACGATGTAAAATGGAACTCACAGATGAACA
>PVEQ01000055.1 GCA_002973575.1 Sediminibacterium magnilacihabitans | reverse complement strand
CCTTTCATTGTTGCCTGAATGGGCAGGCCATAATGAACAAATACTTTCTTGTATTTCCATCTCAAACAGGCAATACAATAAATCTATTGCTTTGCTGTTATTTTCCAGTTTTAGTTTGAAAATGAAAGACTGTACAGATTGACTATCCTGTATAGGCATAAAAGTTTTTTAAAAAAAAGGGGAACGGATTAAAAAATCTTTAGTTTAGGATGCTCATTGATAAAAACCTGCTTCCCGCTGTACACATCCTTTATTACTCCTATGATTTGGTCGGCATCCATTGAGCGAACTATGTACGCTTTTGCATGAGTTTCTTTGAGCTGGTTTTCAATACTTGCCGAATAAAACATGGTCATCCCAATGAATTGTACATGATTATTATTATTCCCGCGTTGTTGCACTATTTCGTCGATCACATCGAAACCATTGAAATTTTTGTTTGTTTCGATAATAACTACGTGGGGTTTCCAGCTTTCAATCAGTTCAATAGCTTTCAGCTTGCTGGGTGCCAGTCTTGCTATAATATCTGCCTTTTCCAACAAATAAGACAGTGCATCCATAAAGTCATAGTTACTATCAACCAATAGGGTTTTA
Source organism: Sediminibacterium magnilacihabitans (assembly GCA_002973575.1). Classification (GTDB taxonomy): domain Bacteria; phylum Bacteroidota; class Bacteroidia; order Chitinophagales; family Chitinophagaceae; genus Sediminibacterium; species Sediminibacterium magnilacihabitans. Next base: position 921 of record PVEQ01000055.1, on the reverse strand, counting down.
ATACGGCTCATATATCAATAGGTTGGTTATCAATAAAAGGCATCCCCTCCGCTCCCCCCAAGTCCATTCGTGGGAAACTTCGGGAATGCCCATGTCTGAACAACGCGTTCAGAAAATATATGATGATGATGATTGGATTTTAGCCCCTCCTGTACACCACTGTACAGATGGAGGGGGCTTTTTGTTCTAATGACAGCCTTAACTAATGCATCAAACGATTGCAAAAAATATCAACGAAAATATTGGGATTGTAAGAAAAACCCCTTCCTACTATGTTATAATGAATGAAGGGGAACTAATCAAATGCCGAACAATTAAACTTTATCTTCAATTGCAATTTAGTTCATTTTTTGAGTACACGAAATAAGTGAAACACTTATGAGAGTAAGAACACATAAGAATTAGCAAATTTTCATTCATCCGCCTGTTTATTGTAAAAAACAAAAAAGATAATGCAGAAGTCCACATTTTTTTTGTTAACGGGTAAAAAAATATGGATACTGTATACCAAGTAAGTGAAAACACTTACTTGGTACTACCTTCCGGGTATTGTTTCGTGTTTGGCATAAGAATAGTTTTGCAATCGTTGTTAGTCGTTTTTCCTTATCTCATGTACTTGAACCTGCGTCAATATGACCTTACCTGTTTGCACAAAGCGCGGGAGCTGCTTATCAAAGATTTTCAAAAAAAACATTCCATCCCTGAACTGGCTTCACAGGTTGGCATCAATGAGTACAAACTGAAACACGGGTTTAAGCAGATATTCGGGATGCCTGTCATGACCTACCTCCGCACAGAAAGATTAAAGCAAGCAAAAACATTATTGGAGGAAACTAATCTCACCGAAGCGGGCATATCGAAAAAAGTAGGATTTAAAAGTGCCAGCAGCTTTATCAACGCTTTCAAAAAAGAATTTGGGGT
>PVEQ01000054.1 GCA_002973575.1 Sediminibacterium magnilacihabitans | reverse complement strand
GAGGCTGTCTCAAAAGGGCAGCCTCTTTTTATTTTTAAGGGTGGGTTTGTGCACAATGGAGGTGAATAAAAAGATATAGGTTATCATACAATAAAGAGGGCTTTTTGAGTGTCTTTAAAGTATGGCAAAGAGACAGGACCTGAAGGTCATCTTCAAACAGAACTACCAGAATCAGCTAATGGTACTACCGCCTAGCTTGGATGAACTGATAGTGGCAGGTCACCCGGTACGGGTTGTTAATGCAGTATTGGACAAAGTAGATATTGCGGGATTACTTAAAGAATATAAGCCGGGGGGTACTACCAGTTATCATCCCCGGATGCTGCTTAAAGTATTGGTATATTCCTACATCAACAATATATACAGCAGCCGTAAGATGGAAGAAACAGTGTCGAGTAATATCCAGTTCATGTGGCTGGCAGGGATGATGAAACCCGATCATAATACGATCAATCGCTTCAGAGGTCAGCGTTTGCAAAAAACCTTACAACCTATATTCACCCAGGTGGTAATGTTATTATGTGAAGAAGGGTTGCTCAACATCAGGGATCTGTATACGGATGGCACGAAGATAGAAGCCAATGCTAACCGCTACACGTTTGTATGGGGTAAATCCATTAAAACCAATAAAGAGAAGATAAAGCAGCAGTTAAACGATCTGTGGCAATACGCACAAAGCGTAGCTTCAGCAGAGATGGATGATACCGATCCAACCAGTTTTGAGAAAATAGACGCTGAAAAGGTAAAGGCCACTATAGAAAAGATCAATGCAGCAATGAAAGATAAACCGGTAAGCAAGCAGATAAAGCAAAAACTAAATTATGCCAAAAAGCACTGGCCGGGCGCGCTGGACAGGTATGAAGCACAGGAAAAGCTATTGGGTGACAAGCGTAACAGTTACAGTAAAACCGATACGGATGCCACCTTTATGCGGATGAAAGAAGACGCTATGTGCAATGGACAGTTAAAGCCGGCCTATAATGTCCAAATATCGACCAATGGTCAATACATAGCCTCTTATTCCCTTCATCAAAGCCCAACCGATACCAATACGCTGATCTCGCATCTGGAGCAACACCGGGAACAGTTCAATGAATTGCCGGATAGCCATACTGCGGATGCCGGTTATGGCAGTGAAGAGAACTACCAGTGGATGGAAAACAATCAGGTGGCAGCTTATGTAAAACACCATCAGTTTGACCGGCAGCAGCGTAAAACAATTACCTGTAAAAAGCCTTTGGCGACAGACAACCTACATTATAACAAAGAGCAGGATTACTATGTATGTCCTATGGGCCAACACATGGAACTTATCGCTACCAGCACCCGAACTACCACTACTGGTTACCAACAAACCAGTAAAAAATACGAGGCCCGAAATTGTGAAGGATGCCCGTTACGGGGTGTCTGTTACAAGGCCAAAGGAAACAGGGTCATTGAAGTAAATGAAAACCTGTTACGGTTGAAAAAACAGGCAGATGATCTGTTGAAAAGCGAAGAAGGGATCAAAAAACGAAAACAAAGGTGCTGCGATGTGGAACCTGTGTTTGGGAATATCAAATACAACCATCATTTTAAGCGCTTCATGCTGCGCGGTATTGATAAAGTCACCGTTGAAACCGGATTAATTGCACTGGCTCATAATCTAAGAAAGAAAGCTGCCTGAAACAGCAGGTACTTCTCAGAAAATCTAATCCCAGCTTTAAATGCCCGCTCTCCTCTCAAAATGAAAAGCCGCCTCAATTATTGTATTGAGACGGCCTC
>PVEQ01000053.1 GCA_002973575.1 Sediminibacterium magnilacihabitans | reverse complement strand
TAGGATTAGACCTGAATTGTAGAAAAATAACCCGGCTTTACAACCAATGCCTTGATATTGGGCGTATTGCCGCTTAAAAAATTACCGAACCATTGATTTATGGTTAAGGGCATAAAAACCATCGGCGATACTATCCAGCATGCCCGCTATCTCCGCATTTTTTTCGGCAAGTTTTTTTTCAGTCGCTACTTTTTGATCGATATCAACGGCCATTACAACGGTCGCTCTCCGGCCTTTCAGGTCTGTGCTGTAGCCATAGATTTGTACGTAAAAAATGTCAAGATTTTTTCTTCTGTGCTGCCAGCGCCCGAAATCATAGTAGCTGTCCGGCACACCGATATTGGCGGCTTTGAAGGGCGTTACCTCATCCGGCGGCCGGATGTCCAAAGCGCTCAGGGATAGGAACTCCTCCCGGGTGTAACCGTATTGTTCCAGCGCAGCATGGTTCACTTCAATGAAGTGGAAAGTTTCATTGTCGTAAATATACATCGGAGCAGGACTGTTTTCAAACAACTGCTTATAGCTTTCACCGGCACTGATCATCACTAGGAATATTGGCTGGAACTTAAAGTTACTGATACTTTCCAAAATCAGCATCTATTGGTTTTCCGCGCGGCTGGCGACCTGTTTTTTTAATCCGTAAGCCACTGTAAACCAACCTGGTACCACTTGTCGATAATTCGCTTTGCTATTGCACATGCGGAAAAGCTTATAAAATCTATTCAAGGAGCGTGAATTGGACAGAGATTCAGTTGTTGCAAAAAATGCAATAACTGGTAAAACTGGAATATAAAATTCAATATTTATGTATGTTGCCCATTTCACGGATATAGAACTCAAAATTATCAGATTGATCTGTGAGGAAAAGACAAGCAAGGAAATTAGTCAGCTGGTTTTTCTTAGCCAAAGAACAATTGAGAAATATCGAATGCAGTTAATTGAGAAAATGCAAGTCAAAAATACTGTGGGAATTGTCGTTTTCGCTATAAAAAAAGGAATCTATCAAGTAATTTGATTTTTATTAAAATAGTGTTTGATGGAATTAAATTAAAGATTATGGGCCTACCCTATATTTAACTGTCATTTAGTATTTTTTGCATCCAGTAATGGGAGAATGGATTTAATTTTGATTAAATCGAATCCCCCATTATAGACGACTTTTCCTTCCGGATCTATGATTACAATAGTAGGATAAAAAGTTATCCCGTATTTAGTTGCTACCTGCTTTGCGTTAAACAGGATGTCATAATCCATTAAGGGCTGTTTCTTCACAAAATTTTTAATTTCTTCGGGGTCATCTATTGGATTAATGGAAAGTATCTTAATTCTCTTTGGGTCGAATTCTTTGTTGAATGAATGAAGTATTGGAATACTTTGAATACAGGGACCGCAATTAATAATCCAAAAATCAAGCAAAACATACTGGTTTGAAAACTTTTTCTGCGAGACAGTGTCTCTGATGTCGCGAATATTCGGTAGTCTGAATTCTATTGTTGGGAAAGATGATTTGAAAAGAGTACGTCCAAAAATTGGGCCTGTGATATGCCGATATTTATTGTATGTTAAAATTGAAAGTACATTCCTTTTATTATCGTCGTACCCGCAGTTTTCTTTTATATTGGAAAATGTAGTTATTATTCCATCCCCCGATTCGTAGTTTATCTGCTTAATTTGAACCGGTATCAAACTCAATTTGTCAACCAATACTGAATAATTCATTTTTGTACCCTCGCTTAGCGGCCACCTTCTTCCATCTGAATGGATGGAGGTATTCCTTAGTGAAAATTTCAAATGATAATAGTATAATGTACCCTATATGTAGGACAGATAATGTGTTCAACTAAGATATAAAAGACCTACTACTACTACTATTACCTTTCTTTTCTTTTTTTGCTTCTTTTTTTCTTTTCTTTAGCTATCCACGTGGATATGTGGATAACCGCATGATTCAAGC
>PVEQ01000052.1 GCA_002973575.1 Sediminibacterium magnilacihabitans | reverse complement strand
ACAGCCGCTCAACCGAATATCACCAGTGTGGGAACACTGGGTAATCTGACAGCGACGAATGCCACGATCACTACTGCCAATATCACGAACTTAAGCGGAGTGGGTACATTGACAGCCACCAATATCAGTGGTACATTGACCACAGCTGCTCAGCCCAATATCACCAGTGTAGGTACCTTGGGTAATCTGACAGCGACGAATGCGAGCATTACGAATCTGAGCGGAGTGGGTACATTGACAGCCACCAACATCAGTGGTACATTGACTACAGCTGCCCAACCCAATATTACCAGTGTGGGAACACTGGGTAATCTGACAGCGACGAATGCGACGATCACTACTGCCAATATCACGAACTTAAGTGGAGTGGGTACATTGACAGCAACGAACATCAGTGGTACATTGACTACAGCTGCTCAACCGAACATTACCAGTGTGGGAACACTGGGCAATCTGACAGCGACGAATGCGACGATCACTACGGCCAATATCACGAACTTAAGTGGAGTGGGTACATTGACAGCAACGAACATCAGTGGTACATTGACTACAGCTGCCCAACCGAATATTACCAGTGTGGGAACACTGGGTAATCTGACAGCGACGAACGCAAGTATTACGAACCTGAGTGGATTAAATACGTTGACAGCAACGAATATTAGTGGTACACTGACTACAGCTGCCCAGCTCAATATTACCAGTGTAGGTACACTGGGTAATCTGACAGCAACCAATGCGACGATTACTACTGCCAATATCACGAACCTAAGTGGATTAAATACGCTTACTGCAACAAATATCAGTGGTACATTGACTACAGTTGCTCAGCCCAATATCACCAGTGTGGGAACCTTGGGTAATCTGACAGCGACGAATGCGACGATCACTACTGCCAATATCACGAACTTAAGTGGAGTGGGTACATTGACAGCAACAAACATTAGTGGTACATTGACCACAGCCGCTCAACCGAACATCACCAGTGTGGGTACACTGGGTAATTTGACGGCGACCAATGCAAGTATCACGAACCTGAGTGGATTAAATACGCTTACTGCAACGAATATCAGTGGTACATTGACCACAGCTGCTCAACCGAACATCACCAGTGTGGGTACCTTGGGTAATCTGACAGCGACCAATGCCACGATCACTACGGCCAATATCACGAACTTAAGCGGAGTGGGTACATTGACAGCCACCAACATCAGTGGTACATTGACTACAGCCGCTCAACCCAATATTACCAGTGTGGGTACCTTGGGTAATCTGACAGCGACGAATGCGACGATCACTACCGCCAATATCACGAACTTAAGCGGGGTGGGTACATTGACAGCAACGAACATCAGTGGTACATTGACTACAGCTGCTCAACCGAACATTACCAGTGTGGGTACCTTGGGTAATCTGACAGCGACGAATGCCACGATCACTACTGCCAATATCACGAACTTAAGTGGAGTGGGTACGTTAACAGCCACCAATATCAGTGGTACATTGACCACAGCTGCTCAGCCCAATATCACCAGTGTGGGAACACTGGGTAATCTGACAGCGACCAATGCGAGCATCACAAACCTGAGTGGTCTGAGCACCCTTACTGCAACGAACATCAGTGGTACACTGACCACAGCTGCTCAACCGAATATCACCAGTGTGGGTACACTGGGTAATTTGACGGCGACCAATGCAAGTATCACGAACCTGAGTGGATTAAATACGCTTACTGCAACGAATATCAGTGGTACATTGACTACAGCTGCTCAACCGAACATCACCAGTGTGGGTACCCTGACGAATTTAACAGCGACAAATGCAACGATCACTACTGCGAACATCACGAACTTAAGCGGAGTGGGTACATTGACAGCCACCAATATCAGCGGTACACTGACCACAGCTACTCAGCCGAATATCACGAGTGTGGGTACACTGGGTAATTTGACGGCGACCAATGCAAGTATCACGAACTTAAGCGGGGTGGGTACATTGACAGCCACCAATATCAGCGGTACACTGACCACAGCCGCCCAACCGAATATCACCAGTGTGGGTACCTTGGGTAATCTGACAGCGACCAATGCAAGTATCACGAACCTGAGTGGATTAAATACATTAACAGCCACCAATATCAGTGGTACACTGACCACAGCTGCTCAACCGAACATTACCAGTGTAGGTACCTTGGGTAATCTGACAGCGACGAACGCAAGCATTACGAACCTGAGTGGATTAAATACATTGACAGCCACCAACATCAGTGGTACATTGACCACAGCTGCTCAACCGAATATCACCAGTGTAGGTACCTTGGGTAATCTGACAGCGACCAATGCGAGCATTACGAATCTGAGTGGATTAAATACGTTGACAGCCACCAACATCAGTGGTACATTGACTACAGCTGCCCAGCCCAATATTACCAG
>PVEQ01000051.1 GCA_002973575.1 Sediminibacterium magnilacihabitans | reverse complement strand
TTGTTGTTTGCACACATAACTAATCCCTTTTCTTTTACCTTTTATTGTGTCCAATTTTTCCACATATTCACACCTTAATTCTTACCGAACCATTGTAATATAAATCATCCGATTTATGAGAAAAGTATACTTATCAAAAGTATTATTGCCTTTATGTATTATTCTTTTTAATTGCATAATAGTGTATGCGCAAGTTGACCAGCAGTCTGTTTATCTAAAAAATGTAATCCCGCCTTCGCCGAATGCTGCAAGCCTTGGCAAATATGCAGATTGGCCTGTGAGTTTTTATACCGGCGTACCTCAGATTGGAATCCCCATCTATGATTTGAAAGGGAGAAGTCTTTCAGTACCGATATCTCTCAGTTATCACGCGTCAGGTATTAAAGTTGGAGAAAATGCTTCTTCAGTGGGACTTGGTTGGGCTTTACAGGCAGGTGGTGTAATAACAAGATCAGTAAGAGGGATAGCCGATGATGATGCTTCCGGATACCTGGCCATACGGTCTTATTATAACAACCCGGGTGATCTCTCCTCTGGCACTACTGCTACCGGCAGTTCTGCATTTTCTGATTCCAGCCTGCAATTCAGTATAGCCAATGGAAACGCTGACAGCCAGCCTGATTTATTCATGTTTAATGCATTGGGTCGTTCTTATAAATTTTATTTTGCTGGAGATGGCACCATTGTTACACAGCCATATAGCAACGTTAAAATTAATTTTAACTCATCTGCGGGTACATGGTCTGTCATAACAGAAGACGGTACAAAATTGTTGTTTGGCGGATCAGCTAATTATGAAGAAGTGACTAATACCTATCAGTCAGGCGCCAATACAGACCCTTTTGTTTCTTCCTGGTACTTACAATCCATTACATCTTCCACTGGTGAAGTAATTAATTTCACCTATTATATGTCTAACTCAGTTACGTTAGATAGTTATTTTTCTGAAAGCGATTATATACTGGATCATGTGGCAGCAAATCGATTGTCGGTAGGCACACCCACTACTGTAAAGTATCCGAGGAACGTCGGCCAAACCATGAGCATGGACTTTCTGACGGTGGCAACTATCGAATCTGATCTCTGTAAAGTATATTTCGATACTGCATCAAGGACAGACCTGCCTGGAAGTGTAGCAATTTCAGGTATTCGTGTATTCTCTAAGCTACAGAATAAGATCATTCAATCTTATCTCCTTAATTATACTTATTCAACGGCAACAAACGGTAACGTTTATACCCTCGGCTATAGTACGCCTCCTTACCGGCTGAAATTAGCCAGTTTTGAGGAAGTGCCGGGTGATGGCGGCAAGCACAAGATCTGGCAGTTTGCCTATAACCCATTAGCCCTTCCCTCCAGGAAATCCTATGCACAGGATTGGTGGGGCTATTATAACGGGGTAACAAGCAATACAACAATGAAACCCCTAGTGATAGGGTTTAATCCGGATACCTATCCTTATGGGAACCGGTCGGCAGATTCAGCATCTATGATGGCAGAAATGCTTACACAAATTACTTATCCAACCGGAGGATACAGCCAATTCAATTATGAACCCAATAGTTATCCTGCAAATGAAGAGCAGTTCGTTAATGTTCCTAAAAATTTAAATCTTTATTTGACTTATAACCAAAATCCATTTACGAACACTACATCCACTACTTTTACTATCACCAAACTACAGTACTTTAAATTTCAGTTCCAAGGGAACTTCAGTGCAGATTATTTACGGGATTATGGACCTGCCACAACCCTTGCAACGATAACGCTGACAAATTCAACAGGCACTACAATTACGGGTACGGGTCTTAAAGCTGCAAATAATGGAGTTGCCGTTACTTCAAATTCAATATTACTCAATCCGGGTACATATACTTTTATGATGAGTAGTACTTCCAGTCAGGCCGATTTCGCCAGTTCCACACAAACGGTTTCATTGTCATCGAGTTTTAGCTATATAGGTTCATTGGGTGTACAGCCGGTGAACCATAAGGTAGGTGGAGTAAGAATTAAGCGGATTGCTTATTATGACGCTATTGATAACAGTAAAAGTATTATTAAAAATTATAGTTATCAGAATGCAACTGTAATATCGCCCATTGATACGACGGCCGACTTTAGTGTTTTGACAACCGACAACCTGTATGATTGTAACCCTCCTCCCAATAACATTACTTCCTGTGGCCTTATAGGCTGTCTTGCTACTTCAGTTGTTTATAATGAAAGAAACGCTTCCACTAAATTTGGCTTAGGAAGCATTCAAGGAGGAACTGTTGGTTATGGTAAAGTGACTGAAAGCTTCGGAGTATAATGTACCCTATATGTAGGACAGATAATGTGTTCAACTAAGATATAAAAGACCTACTACTACTACTATTACCTTTCTTTTCTTTTTTTGCTTCTTTTTTTCTTTTCTTTAGCTATCCACGTGGATATGTGGATAACCGCATGATTCAAGC
>PVEQ01000050.1 GCA_002973575.1 Sediminibacterium magnilacihabitans | reverse complement strand
TGTAGTCGGCAACCAAAAGTGCAGAGTTTTTGGCAATCAGGAGTGCAGAGTTTTCGGCAACAATGAGTACACAAAAAATAGCAACAAGAGTGCAGCGTTCAAAAATAGATTTAGTTGTCCTGTTCCTCAAAAATAGTTTTACGATTTTTGAGCCTGTAGCTCTTACCGGTGAGGTTGATTACTTCGCATTGGTATAGTAATCTGTCCAGTAATGCCGTTGCCAGCACCTCATCATCCAGCATCTGCGCCCATTCCGTTGGCTTTTTGTTGGTGGTAATAATGAAAGATGTTTTTTCGTACACCTGGTTAATAAAATTGAATAACAATACCGCCTCTTTCTTTTCCACCGGGAACAACATGATGTCATCTATCACAATCAGGTGTGCATGTAAAATCCGCTTGTATTCAGCTTTAGCGGAGGCTGTAATCTCTTTCATCTTAAGGATGCTGATAAGCGTGTCCATCGTGCGGAAGTAAGCCTTATAGCCCTTCTTAACAGCTTCATTACAAAGCCCGGCAGAGAGGAACGTTTTTCCCGTTCCAGAAGGGCCCATCAGTATAATATTAAAAATCTGATCCATCCAGTGTAGTTCCTGTAACTGATGTAGCCGGGTAATGGTAAGGCCATTGTTGAAGCTGGGGTCATACGCTGCCAGATCGCAGTACCTGGGCAGGGTGGCCATCTTCATCCGCTTTTTGATGTCCCGTTGCCTGCGGTATTCGGCCTCAGTGGTCAGGAAGCCAAGGGTATAGTCTATATACCCCAGTGCTCTGGTTTCAGCATCGGTAATAAGCTCATCTATGACCTTGTTTACGCCGGTCATGTTGAACTGCTGGCAATACTGCCTGATCATTTGTTTTTGTTCCATGTATTACTGTTTAGTGTGTGATTTAAAACATATCGTAATCGTTAATAGAGCTGGTTGCAGGCTGTATCAGCGCCTCTGTGGGTGTTTTGTGGTTCAGTGGATTGAGGTAAACTACAGGCGCATGTTTTTCTTCCGCCTGATTGCTAAGATGCAGCACCACTGATTTAAAATCGGCAGCCCCTTTGGTACCAATATTTAAGCAGTAAGCTAATGCCTGCTCTGCAATAGCAGGCTGGCAGTGCTGAACGGTTTGTATCAACAGCAGCAACTGATCGCGAATGTAGCGGGGTTTATCCTGCCTGATAGCAGCTATCAACTGACGAGCTGATTCTGCGTTATTAACCAGGGAGCAAAACTGATCTTCCAGTTCCTGAATAGCAGGGCTCTTTTCACGGCGATGATCATTGTTGATGATTTTTTCTCCACTACCAGTGCTTACCAGGTGGCGGCAGATCTCCTCGTGCTCCAGATTGTAAAGGACGATACAGGTTCCCTGCTTTTCCAGCAGCACCTGGCTGCCACGGCCTTTATAGGTGCCCGAAGGAAGAGAATAAAAGTTGCCTTTATAGGAGAAGCTGTTGTCCTTACGAACTGCGTAATGCGTTCCTGTAGGTGATTGTAGCCTTAGTGGGGTGTATGGATGCAGGAAAGGCTTTTCTACCGTCCATTCCTGGCAGGGACGTCTTTGTGTGGTACTATGCGGTAACTCATTGGCAGTTCTGACTAACCATGCCAGTGCTTCCGCATTCAGAACATCTATATCGGTAAACGAACGGTTATACAGGAAGTTCTGTTTTACGTATTTTACCACGTTCTCCACCTTACCCTTGCTCTCTGGGTCTGATTTACGGCAGAAATACAGTTTGAACTTACGCTGGTTGCTATAGGCCCTGAACTGTTCGGTCAATATCAGGTCGCCTTTATTTTCATCTACTATAAACAGCCTGTCCTGATCGTATACCAGTGTATCAGGTAACCCTTCTATAAACGCAAAAGCATGCTCGTGGGCTTCTATAGAGGTGGCTGTAGTAAAAGGCTCCTGTGAGAAAAAGACATATTTATAGCGGGAGCGGGATAGCACCAGGGTGAAAAAATACACTTTAACCCTGCCGCCCTGGGTGTTGCGCATATTGTACTGACCAAAGTCTACCTGTGCCTGCGCTCCGTAGGGTGTTTCCGGTACCATCTCGTATACCCGTGCCCCTTCCGATTTTACTAACTGGTACTTCTGACGTACCCGGGATACGTAATTGAACACGGTTCTAACGGATACTGCAGGCATATCGGAGTAGTGTTCTTTCAGCCAGTCATGCATCTGTGCGGAGGAGGTATCGGGATATTGCTCCAGTTTCAGCTTAATAAACACTTCATACCGGTCCAGGATACAATCCTTTTCATTGCTGTGCTGGAGGACTTCTTCGTAATGGCGATCATCTTCTATCACCAACAGGCGCTTAACGGTACGCCAGTTTAAGCCCAGGTAGTTACTGATATAACTGATCGAAAAGCCTTCTCTTGATAGTTTGTGTACTTCGTGATACGTCATAAGTTTCGATAAATACGGTGTCAGCTTCATGAAGAGGTAGTTTAAACCCCAAAGCTCTGCACTCTTTGTTGCCGATTTCTCTGCACCGTTGTTGCCGAAAACTCTGTATCAATTGTTGCCGATTTCTATGTACTCCTGATTGCCGAAAACTCTGTAGTTGTGATTGCCGATTACA
>PVEQ01000049.1 GCA_002973575.1 Sediminibacterium magnilacihabitans | reverse complement strand
GCTTGAATCATGCGGTTATCCACATATCCACGTGGATAGCTAAAGAAAAGAAAAAAAGAAGCAAAAAAAGAAAAGAAAGGTAATAGTAGTAGTAGTAGGTCTTTTATATCTTAGTTGAACACATTATCTGTCCTACATATAGGGTACATTATATAGTGCCAAACATCAAAACTTTACGTATACTTGCAGAAGCCGATTATAGCAGATCAACTGCCATTGATTTTGGCAACTATTATGCGACTATTTAGAATCATACGACTTATATGGACTTTTTATAAAAACTTTTTGCCGCTATCCATTATTATTACAGCTTTTTGCCTTAGAGCATTCTGGATATATGGTTTCTCGGCTTTCTTCGGTATCTTTTGGGGTAAAATTGTTACATTAGGATTGACATATTATCTTATAAACAGTAATAAAAAAAATGAATATTATTACTATCAAAATTTAGGTCTTGCAAAGACGCTACTGTGGGCGGCTACATTAGTTTTTGACTTTGTTTTCTTTCTCTTACTTATCTTTCTGGCATACCAATTCAAATGAATCACGTATTAGAAATAGATAGTACTCAGCTCCAATTCGGCGGAAGAAAAATATTATCTAGCATTTACCTTAGATGCGAAACCGGCAAGATAATTGGATTGCTAGGGAAAAACGGGCAAGGAAAATCTTGCCTGATGAAAGCTATTTATGGTAGTTTACCATGCGAGAAGTCCGTTCGGTTTGATCACATTTCTATTGTTGAAAGTTTCAAACACCCTGACTTAATTGTATATTTACCACAGTGTAATTTTATTCCAAAATCACTTTCACTTCGTCGAATATTTCAAGATTTCACCCTGGAGTACAGTGAATTTCAAAATAGATTTTCGGAGTTTGCAAAAAGAGAAAAAGATACTGTTGGCAGTCTTTCGGGAGGAGAGCGTAGATTATTAGAGTTGTATATAATCGCAAAGTCTAAATCACAGTTCGCTTTGCTGGATGAACCTTTCACACACCTAAATCCACTACAAATTGAAAAGGCCAAACAGTTGCTTAAAGAAGAAAAGGAGCATAAAGGCCTACTTATCACTGACCATATGTACAGACATATCATTGACATTTGCGATTCCCTGTATGTATTAACCAATGGACAAACGTATTTGACAAAAAGCGTTGCCGACATTGACACCTTAGGTTACGCAAGGCTTTAACAGCTACCCCATAAACATTTACTCAAATCGGTCAGTGGGTAATTCGACAACAAAATCCTAACGGATCGCGTCATTTTTTAAATTAGTCGACTATAACTCTCATACTGTCAATAAACAATGATTTGCTTGGCTATATGCCATAAAAAACGGAGGTATTACCTTCGTTTTAAAAGAATGACTTTTAAGCCGCATTCGACTATTGATATTGAGTAAAATATTTTTGCCATCAATTTAGTCAGACTACACGAATCAATGTACTGTTCCTCTCAATTCAACCGATTGGATAGGAGGTCTTCCATTGGTTCGTACAGATATAAATCTGAACATTTCACCGGTGTCGGAGGGATTGGGTTTGAAAGTAACTCTCAATGGAACACTATCGTTTGACGACACAATGGAATCCTTTAGAGCTCCGACCATGCAGCCGCACGCACTCGCAATCTCCGAAATAATCAATTTATCTGAGCCGAGGTTTTTAACATATACAGTTGTTTCGTAGCTCGTTCCTCGAGGGATTGAGAAATGAACAACTGAAGGTATTATAGCATACGTTTTTTTATCCGCCGTTTTGCAATTGAATGAGAAAGTTACAATAGCTAAAGCAATAAGACGAGAAATATTTTTGTGAGCAACCATAAGAAAAGATATTTATTTCCGAAAATTAGAGTAAAGAGCAGACTCCATTGCACGAAAATAAAAACAGTGTGCCACATCCCGCACTACTTGATTTACAGCCGTTGTCCCTGCACGACCCTGCGTTACAATAAGAGTCTGATCGGGAACAGTGGCAATCGTTATCAGGGGGAGGAGGAGTTACGTCATTCGTTCTTACTCCATTAGTTTTCGCCTGAACTGTTGTGGCTGAATATCCGTAATATCCTTGATCTGACGGAAGATCAATAAGGAGAGAAAATGCATCTGGAACACCTAATAGAGATTGCGCTTTATACTTAATCTGTGGTAGGGCAAGAGTAAAATTTTTCAATGCAATACTGTTTTCTTCAAAAATGTTTCTTACAAGCCAACTTTTTTTGAAATCATGTACAAAAGCTAATTGCTCAGAACTTAAATCATGTGATTGAATAAAATATTCGATATGACGATTCCATATTTCCAATTTTTCGCTAGGCTTTAACAACGCATAGTTAACTTTAAGCTGGTTGTAGTCCTTAGATGCCATAACCGCAGACAATGCGGTCTCGTCAACCACGTCAGTCTGTGTAATACTCTTAGTACATGAACTAAATAAGCAAATCGCAATAAGCGGGAGTAGCATAATTTGTTTCATAAATTTTGATTTTGATTTTAAATATTTATTATAAGTAGCTTATTTCAAATGCAGGTTTTACCAGACTCGAATTTCTCTTCTAAGGAATAATTATTAGAGCTTATCTCAAAAGTAATTTCTTAAAAGGATAACGATGCAAGCCAGTTGAACAAACCCTAAAAAGTTTTGCTCGTGATAATCATATCTTGTTTGACATCGGCGGAACTGTTGAATCCAGGCAAAAAGTCTTTCCACTTTCCATCGGTTTCTATATCTTCTGAGTTCACGCCCATCCTGGGTTGA
>PVEQ01000048.1 GCA_002973575.1 Sediminibacterium magnilacihabitans | reverse complement strand
TAGGATTAGACCTGAATTGTAGAAAAATAACCCGGCTTTACAACCAATGCCTTGATATTGGGCGTATTGCCGCTTAAAAAATTACCGAACCATTGATATTACATAATTTATTTTTATTCAAATCAATTCACTTAGCCAAAAAGAATATTTTGTGAATTAATAGATCATTATAAAAAAGAATACGATAACGGAAATTGTCATTAAAGTCCATATATATTCTAAGTTGACTTTTTTAATGTTTCTCTTTCCATTTCTTACATTTTTGACAATCTGCGCCGAATAAAACTGTGAGCCGAAAAAACCGACTAAAATAATTCCAAAAACAAAAAATTTATATCGCATAAACAAGTCAATAAATGACACCCTATTGAGTAAACAAACCAGCTTAGCCAAAGACAAGAAATTTAGGTATATATATAAAAAAGTCAATGCCCCTGATATTAAAAAATGCTGGCTGAGATTCCTTCTTCTAGAATAGAGATAAAGGGTATAAACAAATCTTGCGATCATATTATTGCCGTTTTTTTTGACTAAAATTTACCAACCGATATGGCAGATTCAACATGAGAAATGTAATTTACAAGATTTTGCACCCCTTCTTTGATAAATTGATACGAATTTGCTGCTTTATCAATTGTGTAATCAATTGCTCCTGTTTTATCTAATATCAAATAAGCCACTGCTACTGCTACACCTGGAGCACCTCCAATTAATAAAGAAGCCGTACCTGCACCAATATCAATACCCGCCTTACCAAACGCTTTTATTGGTGATTCACCATTTCTCACTTTCTCAACAGCAGTGGCCGCTGATAAGAAAATACCAAGTGCATATGCATTCGTACCTAGAGATTTTAATACATTAGAATACGCTGTCAGGCGTTCAAGTGCCTGAGCCTCCGATATACCAAGATTTAGTGCGAGTTTGTGCAACATATTTTTGTTAGAAGTTAGTTCACCAAGTGCCCAAACTAAACTTGTATAATTTAATGCATCCCCTAACGGTCCAAAAAAGTCGGGCTCTTTTTGTTTGCTTTTAGCTTCATCTTCTTTTTTTGTCGTTTGACTATCTTTTTTTCCCGATTTATTATTTCCTTTATTCTTCTCCTTATCATCCCCATTATTATCGCCTCTTAACTGTCCTAAAAAAGATTTTATTTCATCTGCGTCACTTGTAGAAAGATTCCCGTTATCATCAGTAGACCACATGCCATCAGGATCAATAAATCTGACAGGATTATTCAAAGCATAGTTATATGGGCTCCATCTTCTGTCTAATTCGCTCAACGGATCTATTACGTGCCGCCTTCCGATCTGCGGATCTTGCATTCTAGCTCCATAATCATACCATTCTAATCCACTGCTATCACTAAATTCCTGGTGTTGTAACTCTTTGCCGTTGTATTTGTATCTATTTTCAGGTTGGTTGCTGCTTTGGAAGATATCCCACTCATGGTGAGCCCGAATGGATAGTAGTGCGTCTCCTCCAACAAGGGCCCCCGATTATGGATCAACTCAAGGTTATCAAAGAACAGCACTCTGTCAGATCAAGTTACATCGATAGTTTTAATAAATAGGCTTTTATATCATCGTTCTCACATAATGCATCGATTCTTTGAATTATTTGTTCTTCAAAGCTTTTTGAAGTCATTCCTTTACGCATTAATTTAATGTCTTGAACTATATTGTTTATTATTCCGAACTCATGACCAGACATTTTTTTGAGATGGATATTCTTAGCATGTTCAAATTTTCCTATGCTGCCATCATAATATTCATATATTTTTAATTTTTCGATTGTAATCATAGAAACCTTATTTAAAAACATCATGATAAATTATATTAACATTATCCTTTAGTATAGGATATTCAATTCTTTTCCAGGCTCCATCTAAAGGCACTCCATCAACTGCGTTATGAAATACATCAACTGAACCTTGTTTTAATGCCCCATTAGCCCATGATGCTGACGCTTTATCCCAAGCCCCTTGCATAAATTCCCTTGATGTTAACTGTGTCAAAACACTAAGTATTCTTCCCTTTACAGACATTTCCAATGTCATCATACCATTAGCTTTAGCAAAATTCATCGCTGCTTTTCCTGCCACATCCTTATAACCAGACCAGAAAACTCGTCCAGCTTTGCTGCCTAATTGTGGCAGCAATCTTATTCCTTTGCCAATTATACCAACGGTAGCAACAATATCTTCAGGCAACGTTAATGCACTGAAATAAATCATGTACAGGTCTTCTTCAAATTGCCTTGCTGCCTGTTCACGTAAATATTTGTCTAGCAGGTTACCATTCAGAACATCCTCAATATAACTGTACCTATCTCCTTTCTGTAGTACATCCTGGCCACTTCTAAGCCTTGAGGAAAATGCGTCTGAATTATCTTGTAAGTGGGTATCAATTCTTAAGGTCACCCCACCAAACCATTTAGTTTCTTTATAACGGTGATTTGATGCAGTAACGGTAACAGATGAAGATCCTCTTACAGTATCTTCTTTTAAACCCATCGGGTCATTTAATAGGATCGGATTATTTTTCGAGAACCCATATGGAGAAAAATCAAAACCCAGATCACTTAATTTATCAACTTGACCAAACCTTCCGATCTGTGCATCGTACATTCTGTGTACCGCATCATATAACTCTAACCCGCTGCCATCACTAAACTCCTGGTGTTGTAATTCATTGCCTCCATTGTATTTATACCGGTTCTCTATTTTACCCGCTGCCTTACTACTTATCCCACTCATAGTGAGGCCGAATGGGTAGTAGTGGTTTTCCTCGAGTAAAGGTCCTCTATTATGCGTCACTTGCAGGTTATCAAAGAACACATCAATATCACTCTCTGCACCAGTTTTGGCTTTAGCACAACCTCCCGCTTACAACACTTCCGGCCAGTCAAA
>PVEQ01000047.1 GCA_002973575.1 Sediminibacterium magnilacihabitans | reverse complement strand
TACCTGGATGTGAAATACAAAGGCAGTATCTGGATAACAGGAGGCTATGAACTCAATTACCAGCAGTCTTTTTCCAAGATCGAGCAATTGAAGAACCTGGATGCCTGGCAAAGAAGCGGTTTGGTGGGACTGACCAAGAAGTACCGGATAGGTAAGAAGAAAGGCAACCTGCAGTTGTTGTGGGATTTTTTGAGCTACAGCCAGGTGCCTCAGACACAACCATTAAAGTTCAGAATCGGGTATCTGCTATAATAAACCATTGACTAGATGAAAACTGTTTTTAAGACCTATTTATTGATCGCCGCGTTTTTTTTACTCTGTTCAACACTGAGTGCGCAGACCAACCAGCCCTCCACTACCCAGGCAAAAGTGGGAGCTGCTGCAGCGTCTGTGTACCTGCCGGCAGCTTATACCAGTGGTGTACCCATCAATTATATCAATACCTGGCAACCCAGGATACCGTTCACCGACACTGCCTTGGTGAGAGGGAACAGCAATGTAACACAGGTGAATAAAAATACCCAGTATATCGACGGCCTGGGAAGGGTAATCCAATCGGTTAACTGGAAGGCTTCTCCAACGCAGAACGATCTGGTAGCTCCAACTATTTACGATGCCTTTGGCCGTGAGCAATACCATTTTTTGCCTTACGCCTCTCAGGGAACAGACGGTTCTTTTAAAACAAATCCTTTTGGGGAGCAGGGTTCTTTTTATGGTACCACTTATCCTGCACAACAAGCTGCTTATAGTGGCGAGTCGGTATATTATGGGAAGACCAATTACGAAGCTTCTCCGCTGAACCGGGTGGTGAAAACTTTTGCACCAGGTAATAATTGGGCGGGATCGGAAGGCAGCGCTACAGAACATGCCGCAAAGCAGCAATACCTGGTAAGCACGACCGGCGACTCTGTGCAGGTATGGAACATAACCAATAATGCGCTTACCTATGCCAACAATGATGTCAGCACCAATATCCCTGTTGCGGCAGGTATATACGGTGCAGGGCAGTTGTATAAAAATGTTACGATAGATGAACAGGGTAATAATGTTGTTGAATATAAGGACAAAGACGGACGTGTTGTTTTAAAGAAAGTACAGATCACGGCCGCCCCCGGCACAGCACACGTAGGATGGCTCTGCACTTATTATGTATATGATGCCATAGGGAATCTGCGTTTTGTAATCCCACCCAAAGCTGTTGCCACTTTATTAAGCAACGCTACCTGGGATCTTACCATCAGTACAGGCAGCCTGATCAATGAACTTTGTTTTCGCTATGAGTATGACGGCAGAAACCGGATGATTGCCAAGAAAGTGCCGGGTGCAGGCTGGGTATACCTGATCTATGATAAAAGAGACCGGCTGGTATTTACCCAGGATGCCAATATGGGCAACGCTTCGCAGTGGTTGTATACCTTGTACGATGGACTCAACCGTCCTGTGCAAACGGGTATGCTCACCTATACCGGTACCCCGGCTGCTTTGCAGAGTTATGTAACTGCCAATACAGGTAACAATAATGCCGGTACCGTAACCACCAGTGGTACTTATGTGCTGGCCACCCCCACGGACTTATCCATAGGTGTGAGGGAAGTGGGCCGGGGCAGTTACCAGGCTTCGGGCAGCATCAGCTTCACCGATGGGTTTTCGAGTGAGGGCACTGCAGAGTTCACGGCACAGATCGTAGCGGCCACCCCTGCCAGCTTCAGTAATACGGTAACAGTGATGGATAACCCGCTTGCTGTGGGAACCAACCCCATCCCGCTGACCTATACTTATTATGATGATTACAGTGCTACGTCTAAGACTTATAATACTACCAACAATAGCAAACTGGGTATTGGTAACAATGTATATGGAGACAGCCTTCCACCCGCTGCCAGTGCTCAAATCCGCGGCCTGACCACTGTTACCCGGGTAAGGGTGATAGAAAACCCAGCCAACCTGGCCCAGGGTAACTGGATGGAAACAGCCATATTCTATGATAACAAAGGCAGGGTGGTACAAACCAATGCAGATAATTACCGTGGAGGCCAGGACATCACTACCCATCGCTATGATTTTAATCATAAGCTGATTTGTAGCTACCTGCTGCACAACAACCCGGCTGGCAATGATGTGGAAAGGATAAGAACAAATTTTGATTACGACCATGCCGGCCGATTGCTTACTGTTACCAAACAACTCAATGATAATGACAGCACCAAACGCTTTGTAGCCAGGAACAGTTACGATGCGTTGGGGCAATTACTGCGTAAAGAACTAGGCCAGAAATCCATGACCGATACTACTGCCCTGAACAACCAGGATTACAGCTACAATATCCGCGGTTGGCTCAAGGGCATGAACTGGAACTATGGAGCAGCTTCTGGGCCTACTACACCGCAGATGAATATAGCCGGCAACAAATGGTTTGCGATGGATTTGAGCTACGACTGGGGTTTTGGCAGCAATCAGTTCAATGGAAATATAGGAGGCCAGCGATGGCAGAGCGCCGGCGATGGGGCAGAGCGGGCTTATGGCTATGGTTATGATGCCGCCAACAGGCTACTCTATGGTGATTTTAACCAGCACTTTGGTAGCAACTGGCAGAAATCCGATCCTGCTAATGCCAATTTTACGATCGACTTCTCAGTGAAAATGGGAGATGGCATCAATGCATCGAGCGCGTATGATGCCAATGGGAATATCCTGGCTATGCAGCAGCAGGGTCTGAAGTTGAATGCCAGCTCACTGATTGATAACTTGAGCTACAATTACAACAGCAACAGCAACAAACTACTCAATGTGATAGATGCCCAGAATGATCCCAATACGATACTGGGAGATTTTAGGGCATCACAGACCTATCTGAACAGCATTGGCAGTAAAACTGCCACTACAGCGGACTACAGCTATGATAACAATGGTAACCTGGTAAAAGACCTGAATAAAAATATCGGAAGCAGCAGTGCAAACGGGATCACCTATAACCACCTGAACCTGCCTTATCTGGTGAATGTAGCAGGCAAAGGAGCCATCACGTACATCTATGATGCCGCAGGCAACAAGCTGCAAAAACGCACCTACGATTCACTAAAGAGCGCCCTCACCCTGACCACGGATTACTTGGGAGGTTTTGTATATGAAAACAGTGTATTGCAGTTCTTGGGTCATGAAGAAGGAAGGGTAAGATTGAACCACAATGTATCCGTGAGCAGCCCCACCGTATTTGTTTATGATTATTTTGTAAAAGACCACCTGGGTAATACGAGGATGGTACTGACCGATGA
>PVEQ01000046.1 GCA_002973575.1 Sediminibacterium magnilacihabitans | reverse complement strand
GCGTGTGGTTACATCCTTAGACAATCGCATAACATCTTTCGTTTCAATACATTATCACTTTATTTATCAACACTTCTTAATAGCACAACGCGTTAGTTTTAATAAGTCTTCTCCTGTAACGCATTCATCTTCTTTTTTTCTGTTGGGCGTTGAGCCAAGGCTTTCAGGATATTTGATTACCGCCATTCCACTTATCCATCCTTCCCCATTTTTTGTGTATCCAGCAGAGCCATCTGCAAAAAATTCATTTAATGTTGATTGTTGGTCAGTCACTGTTAATCCCTGATTAACTGACTGACCGTTTTCGAGTTGTTGATTGTGTGTCATAATTTTTAATTTTATGACACAAAGCTGTTCAACGAAGCACTCTCAGGCAATCCTAAGGATGTCCTAATAGGATAATTTAGTTTACAGAACCATTGCTGGTATTAGGTTTCAGGGGATGATGGGTTAAAGGTCCAGTTCTATCCTAGCACCTCTTTTTGCTCTTTTTTCAGGTTTGGAGGAGTTCAGATAATCAGATACAGTGGACGCACTTAGAGTATTTCCGTCCTTGTCAAGAAAATTGTTGAGTAAGAGAGCTTCCAGGTCTTTTTTATCTGCCTTTATCATTGGCTTTGAATTGGGATTCCCTTTTTCTTTACCATTTTGCCCCTGCCACAAGTCATAAATAAGGGTGGCCAGCAGATTGGTTTTCCCAAGCCACTGGATTTTGGGTTGAGGTTGGGAGAAGACCTCTGTTGATGAACTTGCAGAATCCAACAGGTATGCATATTTTAAGACAACATCTTCTTTAAACGATTTAAGCAGGGTTAGGAAGGCAGGATATTCTTTGTTTAAGGTCTTGTTTTCATTTATCCGGGTGATGTAGAGGTCAATTTCTGAAAGGACCGATTGAATGCTCAATCTCTGTTTTTCTTCGGTGCTTTCACTGTGAATCAGTTTACTAATAATGTTGAAGTCTTTTAATCTTTCATATTCTGCTTCTCTCATCTGAAGGTCATAACCGATAGGGTTTGTCACCAAATCGACGAAAGAATCTTCATTGTATAACAAGTTCTTGTAGACTATCAAAATGCCTTCTCTATGGGGTATTCCGGATTGATTCTGCTTTTCATTGGTATCCATAAGTACTTGTTTCTGTGAATATAGTACAACAAATTAAGGGAGATGGATAATTGCAACTTAACCATAAAATGAGCCGTATTGAGCGGATTAATATTATAAATTAATGAAACTCATAAAACTTTGCTAATAAATTTATTAACCTATAATATTAATGATTTTTACTTGGAGTTGCTTATGCGATTTCGTAAATTTGTATTGTCGATTTACCATAGGCATATTGCCATTCACCATTATCGATGCCTTCCCTTGGAAGGGCAAAATCACAACCAACCAACACGGGTGCAAAAAGCTTAGGGCAACGTCTTTCAATTCACGTTGATGGGCTGTATTCATATAACCACTCCCTTCCCTAAGAGGGAGAAAATCATTTTTATTTTATGAAAAGGAATTTTCAGTCAAACAACTTCCGCATCAAACTGTGGATACCGGAGAATCTGGATATAGATGAAATAATCAGGGCTAACCGTACTGCCTATATGAGCAGCAAACTGAAAAGAGAGAAGCTACTCCATGTTATAGATCAGTTAATAAAGTCCAGAGCAAGTAGTTGGCGCGAACTACAGGAATCGGACTCGAAATTTGCTCCTGTTTCCAGCGTTTTGTTGGACACGGTTATTCATAATTATAAGGACTATCTGGAATTCCTTATGCAAGCGGGAGTAATTGAATCAGATCATTCCTATACTGTCGGTAAGAAATGTATCGGGTATTGCTTTACCCAAGAATACGCAGGGAAAAAGTTGATACCCATCGAGGGTACTAACTATGGGCTGCATAAGAGTATTCGGAAGCTGGGGGATGAACGTAGTAAGAAGCTAAAGAAGTCCATCTGGGGGTACTCTTATTTGACAGACTGGTGGGATACTGGTAACCTCCGGATTGATACAAAGTCGGCTTTTGAGTGGATTGAGAAGTATAAAAATGAGAAGATGGATGGGATACCAGCAAAAAGCAGCGATAGAGAAACCCAGTTAAGTAATATCATAGATACCTGTGAGGATTTTAAGATGCAGGTAAGGGGGATCAACGAGGGATGGCTCAGGTATGGGTTCAGCGGTAAAGGGCACCGGTTTTACAACCCCATCAGTAACCTGAAAAGGGAGCTCCGGAATTATCTGACTTATGAGGGTAAGGGTTTGGTAAGCATAGACATCAAGAACAGCCAGCCTTATTTCAGCATACTCTTGCATCAGCCAGCATTCTGGGAGGCAATTCGAGCAAAAAAATACAGGATTAGGGGTATTAAGGAGATAGAAGGGATAGATAAGGTAGATACAGATGATATCATTATGTTGTTAAAAACCTCTGAAACCCAATCCTATCAAGGGCTCCAGATTCAGAATTTTTTACGCCTTGTTGTAGAGGGCAAATTATATGAATACATACAGGAAAATTTCTGCCAAATATTCCCGGATAGGTTCAATAGCAGGGAAAACACCAAAAAAGAGGTCATGCGAATTTTCTACTCTGATCCGAGAAAGGAAAATATCCCATTTTACGAGCCCTGTAAGAAGTTTGAGCGACATTTTCCGGTTACTTACCAGCTTTTCAAGGCTATAAAAGCCAATGATTACACCCTGCTTCCTGTACTCTTGCAAAGAATCGAGAGCTTCATAGTGATCGATACCATATGCAAGCAAATCAACAAAAACCACCCTGAAATCCCGCTGTTTACCATCCACGATAGCATTGTTACTACGGAAGACAATAAGGATGTGGCGGAAGCAATCATGCGGGAAGAATTAAAGGCCTTTGTTGGACATGAGCCAACTCTTGCTGTCGAAGTGCTGTCACCCTGTAAATGGAAGCCTGTTGCAGGGTATGAAGCGTTTTACGAAGTTTCTGATAGCGGTGAGGTACATGGAATAAAAAGAAAAGTATCTACTACAAAGGGACCACGAACAATTGCTGAACGGAAAATGGCCACAAGAGTCAACAACTGTGGCTATACAGATATCAGGTTATCCTCCGGAGGAAAGACCAAGACGACCTTTTTACATATTCTGCTAGCAAAAGCATTCATCCCTAATCCGGAAAACAAGCCTGAAGTGAACCATAAGGACGGTAATAAAGCGAATAATGCACTCTCCAACCTGGAATGGGTGACACATTCTGAAAATATGTTTCACGCAAATAAAATTGGGTTGTACAAAAAAAGCCAGTTAGTTCGAAAGTAACTGACCTTTTTCAAATATTTGGTAACTCTGTTGGTATACTTAACTGATGAGTATAGTTCCGTAATGCGGTTTCAGGATTATTTCCCATAAGGAATGCAGTCATTACAGGCGTCATACCAGAATCGATACACCTGCTACCAAATGTATGCCTACAAGCGTATAGTACTCGTTCTTCAATTTTTAGTTCTTTAACGCGTTGTGCTATTAAGAAGTGTTGATAAATAAAGTGATAATGTATTGAAACGAAAGATGTTATGCGATTGTCTAAGGATGTAACCACACGC
>PVEQ01000045.1 GCA_002973575.1 Sediminibacterium magnilacihabitans | reverse complement strand
AGGATTAGACCTGAGTTGTAGAAAAATAACTCGGTTGTACAACCAATGCCTTGATATTGGCCGTATCGCCGCTTAAAAAATTACCGGACTATTGATAATAAAACTTTTCTTTTATAATCTGCCCGTCTACCCAATGTTGAACGGACACCTCAGTCAAGTTGATTTTTTTATCGCCCAGCCCACTTTATTGGGCTGGGAGTGTATCAGAAGATTTATGAACACGTGCTTTCTAGCAACACTGAATTTTCACTCGATGGTAAATGATCTTGTTTTGAATTCTCGTTATTCAAAAAGATGAAGACATTAGTTATTAAGAGAAAGTATCATTGTGTTAAAAAAGTCCATTTTTAAACCCTTTCCTCTGTTCACTAAAATAACTCTTGAATGAAAAGTATATTACTGACCCTAAAATTGGCAATATACAAATCATATAAATTAAGTTAAATCTTTGCCTTTTGCTTAATGCTTTATTTCTGGTTACATCATAAACAGCATAAGCTATGGAGGCAACAGCAATTATCAAAAGAATAGCAATAGTAATTGTTTCCATAATAGCTTTATTTATTAAGAGCCTGTTTAAAATTTGTTTCAGAAATGATGCGCAATACTAAATCTACTTCTTTTTAACGATTTTGAAAATGTCTTTCTGTAAAAACGTTATCACACAGATGGCTTCAGCTAGATCAGTGGTGATTGAAACAATCATTTTTCAAATTAATACCAATAATTGCGCTCATCTATCAAATTCTGGTCAGCACCTGTATAATTTGTTGGAGGTGGCGTTGACTACCCCGAATGATTTATATAGTGAGGCAAGGGAGAAATTTTTAAGGAGTGGCGAGGTCTCTCGGCAGGCCCTTCGACTCACTTCGTTCGCTCAGGGTGACGACCTCGGGATGACATGATGCCTTCAAGATATAAAAAACTGAAAAATCTTACGGTAATCCCTAGCCACCAAAAATGACGAAGAACCAACATGGGCCAGAGTCTACATTTTAATGAATAAACTTCCAAGAAATATTCCTAGCTATGCCGAGGCTGGTATAACCAATGAAATCGATCCTTTCATTTTTGATAATAGCAATAACTACAATGTCTATGTAGATAATGATCGAATTGGATTAAGAATCAGGCCCTAACTTCTTTTTTTTATTATCATTTTTTACACTGCTCCAGTCATACAAGGGAGCGCGGTCGATCCTTACATCCGCAAGAATTCCAGAAATTTCAATCCGGATTATACAACCCGTTTCTAATGGCATAAATAACAACACCTGCCGGTGATCGCACATTCAGTTTCTCGTAGACTCTTGCACGGTTATTTTCGATGGTCCGGATAGACAAACATAAATCAAAAGCCATCTCCGGATTCGTCTTTTCTTCACAGATCATCCGGATGATCTTCAGTTCGATATCAGTGAACTGCGGATTGGGTGCTGTTGTGTAAGGATTAAAAGAGCTCTTGCTCAAAAGCCGTAACATCTTGGTGTTCGTTGTTAAGCAAAAATAAGGATAGCCCTTAATCAGCTGATCCAGGGCAGTAAACAGATCCTTCTGGGGCATATTTTTGGTAATATAACCATTGGCGCCTGCCTGCAAAGCCTCTATGATGGATAAATCGTTGTCGTAGCTGGATAAAACAAGACAATGCGTAGGGGGGCTGATCCGCTTGATCTCCTCCACCGCCTTGGCACCACTGAGAATCGGCATACGAAGATCCGTAATGACAATATGCGGGAGATGCGTTTTAACCTTTCTGACGAGTTCTTCCCCATTGTACGCTTCGTCCACCACTTCGTAAACGTCCTGGTCGTTGAAAAACGCTTTTAACCCGCCTACATAAATCTCGTGATCATCTGCAATGATCACTTTAATGGAATAGTTTTCAGACATCCTTTGCAAGCATTTTTTTAATCGGTACCTGTATTTTCCATATAGTAAGTCCTTGTTTCGAATAACTGATGTCAATCGCAGCGTCAATCACTTCAGCCCTGTTTTTGATATTCTGAAGTCCGTTGCCCGCCACTGTCAACCGGCCGGCAGGCCAACTGAATCGCTTACCGTCATTTTCTATTTCCACCATCAGCCACTTGGTGCTATAATAGGCTTTGAACCTGATAAGACCGGCTCCTGCATGTTTCAATATATTCGTCAGCACCTCCTTCACGATAAGAAAAAGATGCATGGAGGGAACCATGTCCAGATTTTTGTTGTTCAGCCTTACCTCATAGTTTAGTTTGCCTGTGTGAAGCGCCCGCATGTCTTCCAGTAGATCGACCAGTGCAAGCTCGAGCCCCTGGGAGTGTAACAGCGGCGGCGCCCAACCATACACAATCTCTTTTAATTTCTGACGTTGCGTGTCAAGCAGGTGAATCATTCGCTGCTGGTTTTCTTCAAAATTAACCGAGTCGATCCTTTGAAGCAGGATCGCAATGGTTGCCAGGTTACTTCCGACCTCATCATGCAGATCAGCGCTCAGCCTTCCCCTCTCTTTATCTACCCATTCAATTTCCCGTTGCAATCTTTGCTTGTAACTGCGTATCCGGTAGTCAAGCAGTCGATACAGCGAAACAATAAACAGCAGCAATAATACTGTGAAGAAAGCCAGGCTGATGATCAGATAGATATTATGGGTCGATGTTTGGGTATCCATAGGATGGCGAACATGAAAATCAAGTTAGCAATCAGGTTAACAACACTCAATATTAGCCACAATTGCATATAAAACGAAATATGCAAACCCACTGAAACAACGTAGAAGCATCGCAGGAAGGCGCTATACGCAAAAAAAACAAACAGCCCGATCCCAAGCAGCAGATCCGTCTTTCGGTAAGCTGTGATGCGATCACTAAAAACGGTCAGATTAATATGCTCAATGCTCAACCAACTGATGGTAAGGCAGGCGAAGATTCGGAAGTAACTATTATCATCCCTGATGCTATGCAAATAAAAGTTATCCAGGAGCCAGATGACAACGCCCGTCAGAACGTATAAAAGGCGCCAGGATAACTTTTGCGGTGTAAGGTGAAAAAACAACCAGAGCAATAAACCGTATTCCATGAGCGAATAGATATTGGAATTCACTGTGTTGCTTTGATGATTTCGGATCAGGTAAAAGCTCAGCCATTCATTGGCGGCGCCAATGGTAAGGTAAAACGCGAACGGCATGTACCTGTTTCCTATCCGGCGTATGTGAAATAAGATCGCGACAAGTGGAATGCCAATGGAGGCAGCCGAAACAATCGTAACAACCCAATAATAAGTCATAGGCTTATTGGTTTAACGGGGAAGCCGGCGGGCAAATCGGCGGGCAATGGAATGCATCCTCCAGTAAAATGCCGTTATTATTAGCTGGTAATTCTTGCAGTTGCGCTGGAAGTATATCTCTTCCCAGCACATCCACTCCTACCAATACCGAACAGATCTGGCCGCTTTCCTTTCTTCCCAAATATAAGCGAAGTGAGGTACATGCGGGTTGGTTCAGCAGAGCCAGCACAGAGGCTGCTTCATAGGTTTCACAAATGGGTAAATCCAGGCCTGGCCGTTCGCGAAAACGTTTGGTAAAATCAATGGCTGCCTGGAGCGTAATTTGATGTGTAAGCATATAAAATGATTTAGGATTGCAACATAAGGGCAATTAACGGCCTGGGCAATGTGGTAACTACTCTATTTAGTCTCTTTGGTTTGATCTTTGGATAAAACAACCCATCCACGATAGATTTTTAGGCCATGGAAATCCGTTTGAATCAACGACCGATACATTTGTCCGACGTCATCCCGCCGGGTTGGGAGCAGTACCATCTGCCGCGCGCCCGCCGGCAGGCCTGGGAAGATTCGGCTGGCTTGATCTTTGTTCAAACAGTGCAGTTGCAAAATCATTATTTCAAACACCTGATGATTACACCGGGCGGTCATCATTCATTATGCATAGACAGCAAGGCAGAAGGACT
>PVEQ01000044.1 GCA_002973575.1 Sediminibacterium magnilacihabitans | reverse complement strand
TGTTGTTTTCACACATAACAAATCCCTTTTCTTTTACCTTTTATTGTGTCCCATTTTTCCACATATCCACATCCTAAATTCTTACCGGACTATTGATAAATGGGAAATTACTTATTTCAACAAAACGGCGGAGCAGGTGCTGTGTTGTAAAAGAGAGGATGTGATCGGTAAAAATATCTGGGATTATTTTCCGCGTTCAAGGGAGGGAAAGTTTTACGAAGAATACCACCGTGCAATGCGCGAAAAAGTGGTCGTACAGTTCGAGGAGTGCTACTGGCCATTGGAGGTATGGGGATCTATCCGGGTGTACCCTTCTGCCGATGGAATCTCCGTTTATTTCGTCGACATTACTGAACAAAAAAAAGTACAGGAAAAAATATACAACAACGAGCAGAACTTAAGCGCCATTATCAACAATACAGATGATGCCATCTGGTCCATCGACCGTGATTTCCGCTATATTTCCGCCAATACAGCTTTCTGGGAAAGGTTACGCGCCAAATTTGGTACGCAGGAAGGCGCACTTACCAGGGGTGATTTTGACAAAGACAGGTTCCAGGAGTGGGCAGTCTATTACCAGAGAGCCTTTGCAGGTGAGACTTTCAAAATAGTGCGCAGCACAGAAACGCCGGAAGGAAAGGTCTATGAAGAAGTAAGTTTTAATCCCATACGCAATAAAAACCAAGAGGTCATTGGGATCAGTTGCTTTGCCAGGGATATTACAGCTGCTTACCTCCATATCCAACAGATCGAAACACAAAACGAGCAATTGCGGAAAATCGCATGGACGCAATCCCATGAACTCCGGCTTCCTGTTGCCAATATCCTGGGGCTGTCTGAATTAGTGGACCAGGAAAACTGCGGTAATCCTGCCAACAGGGAGCTCCTGAAGCTAATGATCAAGAGCGTTACCCAGCTCGACCAGGTGATCCGGAAAATTACCGGTTACACGAGTAATCCGACCAGCCCATCCTGATGGCGGCCGCGAAATGTTGTGACAGGTCCTGGTTTTTTGAAAGCGGATTCCAGGTTTTTCAGTTCAGCCGAACCCTCACCCTGAGAGATGCCTGAAATCCTACGCCAGACAAATCAAAATGTAGTCTTTGGGACGTGTCGTTTCAGGAATGACAATTTCCAAAGCCCCCTCTAACGCAAAGGTGGTTTCCACCAAACGGTCGGTGATGTCAACCAAAGAATCAATTGCTGGTCCAGCGAGAGATGCACTTCGTAACTGCCTTTACCCGTGATTGACCAGTGAATCAATTTTAAAGAGTTGCGAAAAGCGAAAGTGTCCCCGAAATTTGGATTGTACGTTTGGCAAACTTTCCAATATTGATATATCTTGGAAACAGAAACCAAAAGAATGTAAGTGTCAAACAAAGTACAAGCATTCCTGCCATAGCGATTGGTTTTGCAGGATTATGTTGTCCGTTAATAGCATTTTCGTTTAGTAGGTTGCACCAATAATTATTTATCCAGCTAAATCCGATTGAATTTTTATCCACTTGTGAACCACCTGGATAAAAAAATGTCGCAATAATGTAAACCATAACAAAAATTATGGTTCCTAAAACCGGTGCTAATACCCAGATATTGTTCGTTTTTTTCAAAGGCACTTGGAATGATTATTATGAAATAAAAAAGCAACTTATTTGTAATGGCTAATACAGGGAATACAAACTAAACTGCGTCTGGGTCATACCTGGAGCCAAGTTGGTGATTTTTCAGTTGGCTGATTGACCTTGATTTGCCGCCCGTCAGAATCTCTGAAAACAATGGTCATCATGCCTAAATGAGAATCTTTAGGGCCTTCGAAGGTAACGGATAATGCGTTTAGCCGTTCAATGACCTGATACAGATCGTCCGTTATAAAACTAATAACTACCTTTTCATTAGGATAATGAGAAGAGATGTTGAAGTCAAGCCCGGGGAAACCCGTTTGGAAGACCTGCAATTGCCCTTGATCGATCGCGTTTTCAAGGCCGAGCGCAGATTCATAGAAGCGCCTGCTTTTTTCAGGATCAATGCTATTAAGCTCGATCTCTTGAAGTCTTAGTTTCATACAATTAAATTTTTTAAAATTAGATAGAGCTACTTCGCGGGCTACGCTATCCACTCGAGGTAGTTTTCTTTATGGAGTGTAACAAAATCAGCCTCCGGATATGCTTTGGAAAAAGCCGCAGGGATTTTATTCTTCTGCGCTTGCCATTTGCATTCCAATGCCTGTAAATGTTGTTTGTTGTCTAACTCCAACAAATCAATTTCCTGGCCGTCGTAGGTGCGCCAAAAAAAATATTGAGGTTGATAGTCCTGGTAGCCATTATGCTTCATTCTTTCGCTTAGTACATATTGTTCCCATAACTGACCAGTATCATTACGGCTTTGTAAAGGGCTAAAGTTATTAATCAGCGCATTTCGAATGCCATTATCCCAAAAGTACCATTTCTTGCTTTTGGTTACTTCTTTGCGCAAGTTGCCGCTGTACCCTGTTAACGGGAAAATGATGAACACTTTGGCAAGCAGATCCAGGTACCGTTCAACAGTAAGCTTGTTCAGTTGAAGGCTATTTCCAAGTTCCACGGTACTTACCTGACTGCCTATCTGCCATGCAAGTAATTGCAGTAATTTAAATAGTATATCAGCCCTTTTAATATTCTCCAGGATGAGCAGGTCTTTGAGCAAATAACTGTTAACCAGTTGCTTTAAATAATTTTCCTGTTCCTGTTGGTTCTCCAAATGCCACAATTCGGGATACCCACCATAGATCAATCTTTGTTCGAGATGGCGAACTGTACTAAGTTTATCTTCAATAGCAGATAGTTCGCCCTGGGCAATGGGATATAAATGATAAACAATATTCCGGCCTACCAGGGGTTCCCCGGTATTATATACCAGGTCAAAGCTGCTGCTGCCAGTTGCAATAATGGTAATCCCTTTAATGTTGTCGATCATCAATTTTAGCACTTTTCCAATTTCAGGTACTGCCTGGGCTTCATCTATAATGATGATTTTTTTACCCTTGGTTAGCTGGCTGTAATTTGCCACCGTTCGCTGTTGCAGTAGATTGGCTACCTGCATGTCCTCTCCTTGTAACATCAGCACATCATCTCCATGCCTGGCGGCAATGTTTTCTATAATGGTTGTTTTGCCAGTGCGCCGGGTACCATATAGCCTAATGACCTTTTGCCTTCCAAGTTGGTGTTCAATCTTCGTTTCCAGGAGGCGGGGAATATTCATAATTTACGTAAATTAAGTCATTAGAGTGACGCAAATATGGTCACTATAATGACTTTTTTAACAAAAACACTTTAATCTTGGCAGTTAAAGCATTGACTTTAAGGTTCTGAAACCATATAGAGGAGTACCATGGCAAACATAAGGTCGTTTGTCTTTATGCGAAAGCTTTTGAGCGCCAGGCTCATTTTCTTTTCAACCGTTTTTATCGAGATATTCAATTCTTCCGCAATTTGCTGGTAGGTCATCTGCTGTTCACGATGCATCCTGAAAATACGTTGTTGATCCGCAGGGAGACCATGCATGATTTCCGGAATAAGGGATTGCAATTCTTTAAAAAGCAAAGGATCTGTGAATAATAATTCATGAGAGGCTTGTGAAACCCTATCGAAAAATTTCTGTTGTGCTTTTCCATCTTTGATCGCCTGAAAAACCAGGAAACGTACCGATTGATGAAGGTAGTTACCCAGGTGTTCTATTTGTGCAACTTTTCGTCGCTGCCATAGCGATAAGAATGCCTCCTGAACGATATCTGCTGTATTTCCTGAACGCTGGAGAATGGTTTTGGCCCGTGCGAAAAGAGATTCCGAATACCGTGCGTAAATCTCCGTGAATGCCTGGCTGTCATCCAACCGCATCCTGTTAAGAAGCTCATGATCACTAAAAGATATATAGTCGGAATTTCGCATAAAAACAAGCTTAGTCGCCTACTTAAAAATATGACAAATAACGACCGTTTTAGGCTGCGGGATGTAGATTTATGAAAAAAACAGTCCGTAAAACATTGTCTTACGAACTGCTTCAAATTGCTTGGCTTTTTATATAAAGGTATTCCCTCCCCCACTCGTGTTTTATCTCATCTATTCCCCCTTTGATATGGTCATTGCACCACTAGTTTATATATTCCTACCCTGCCGGTTTTATCTGAAATATCAACGAGGTATATTCCCTTTCGCAACCCAGCCTGTTTTAAATTATCGATCCGGATAGTATTGATCCCCTCTGCAAGCGGGCTCCGCTTTTCCATAACCAGCCGACCTAACATATCCCGCACCCTGATCAAAACCATCCCTCCGGTACTTCGTACTGCCCTGATCGAAACATCTCCGGTTGTAGGATTCGGGTACAGGGAATAAGTATCTTTCCCCAAGACTGTTGTTATACGAAGGGCATTGAGGGCAGTTACCACAGGACCGGCAGTGCAAGTAGTTACAAATTCCAGCGCTCCTGCATCAATGCGGCAACCCATGATCCTGTCATTAAAAATATAATCTACAAGGCCCGACACTGAATAGGATGCGGCAGGGTTACCTATATTATAGGCTGTGGAGCCTGAAACCAGTTTGAACCTGTCGGGGAAAACAGTACCTCCCACAAATACCGGGTCTGGCGAAGGAGCGGTAGCCAGTTCTATCCCGATTGAATTTGAGTCAAGACCCACCGTAGCTTTATAATTGACAGTGTTATACGTATTCCCTGTAAAGCCGGCAGCAGCGAAATCATAGTTAATGGCATTATTATACCCCGGCTCTATATAGTATAAATTAACGCGTTGTGCTATTAAGAAGTGTTGATAAATAAAGTGATAATGTATTGAAACGAAAGATGTTATGCGATTGTCTAAGGATGTAACCACACGC
>PVEQ01000043.1 GCA_002973575.1 Sediminibacterium magnilacihabitans | reverse complement strand
CTTCCATGGCCATTTTACACTGGATCAACTATCTTAATGGCAGAAAAATCGCTCAAATCAAACATGCTCTCAGTT
Source organism: Sediminibacterium magnilacihabitans (assembly GCA_002973575.1). GTDB lineage: Bacteria > Bacteroidota > Bacteroidia > Chitinophagales > Chitinophagaceae > Sediminibacterium > Sediminibacterium magnilacihabitans. Next base: position 5,138 of record PVEQ01000043.1, on the reverse strand, counting down.
TCTAATAGCACAACACGTTAAAACTAAATGTATCAGAAATCCCTCACCTGTGGAAGCCGTATTTTCCCAAAACTGGGCTTGTTGGGATTTGTGGACCCAGCGAATCCGGAAAAAGCCCATTGGTTAAGCAGCTCTGTTTAGCAATCGTCAACGGAGACACTACCTTTTTAAATTCACCGCTTAATTCCACCCACAAAAATGTCATTTTTATTTCTACTGAAGAAGGAAAAGCGGGTATGGCCGACTATATTACTCGTCAGAATGAAGTTCATCCGTCCAGTAATTTCAAAGGAATGCGGTTTAGCTTTGATACTGTGGACCCGGTAGGTTTTCTTCAAAAACAATTGGAAAAACAAAAAGCCGATCTGATTGTCCTTGATGTATGGTCTGATGTGTATCTTGGTGACCCCAATAATTTTTCAAAAGTCAGAGAAAATTTAAAGAAGTATTCTGAACTGGCTGAAAAATATGAAACATGTGTCTGCATTATTCATCACCTTGTAAAAACTGCTTACACTTCTGATCCTCATAAAAGCCAGCTGAATGGATCACAAGCTATTGAAGCCAAATTACGTACCCTGCTTGACTTAAGACCCTGTGAAGGTGGAGATGATCTTAGCGCGCTTTCTGCTGTAAAAGGTAATTACATTTCAAAAAAGACAAAAAAGGAAAGACTGCTCATTCGATTTGAAGAAGAAACCCTAAGCTTCTCGTTTGTAAAGAAAATTGAAAAAACTGAAGGCCATGACAAAAAGAAAAGAAACCCAAAATCAGGAAACTTGGCATTGGTAACGAAAGCTCTTGAACTTAATGCAACAAATAAATATACACAAGACAAAATGGTCGAAATCTTAAAAGAAGAATTTCCTCACGCTGCCCCTTCCAAAGGAAAATTGAACCAATGGCTCCAAATGGCTAAAAAAGGTCTATCAGCTTCAGAAATTGTATCGATCCTTTCTGGTCAGTCAGCTTAAAATACAGGGGAATCAGGTGACTGACTAAATTTAACCAATTAGATAGGAACGTATGCCTACCCAATTGATTCAATAAAATATTAGGAACAGAGGTACTGCAAAGACCCACGTTAAAACAGTCCCTATCAGTATAGGCAGTCTTTCACAACTACCATTATACTACAATTTTTACCCCCACCCACCTATATCTGATGCTCTTAAGTACTGACCCCTCCCTACAAGAGTGAAACAGTGTGGGAAGAGGACACCCCCACATTTTCAATAATTCATCACTTAAAAACTAAAAAAATGGTACGTGTAATTAATGCTCACCTCAGAGAAGGTGAAAAAGGCAGCTATGTCTCTTTGGAATTGCAGGGAGATATTACGCTGGTTCAATCCCAAAACACTGGTCGCTTTTACGCAACGGCCAAACGGTGCTTCATCTACTCCACTTTTGATGAGGTAACTGCAAAAAGCCTGATTGGAACTCAAATGCCGGGAACCATCCAACGGGTGGATTGTGAACCTTATGAGTTCACGATTCCTGAAACAGGGGAAGTGATCCAGCTGGTGCACAGCTATCAGTATGTTCCTGAAGAAGGCAGAGTAGAAATGGTTGCTGAAAAAGAACCACTTGCTATAATGGCTTAGCAAATCTCTTCTCCTTCTTCAGGAAGACTTTTCATCGGGGTTAGTAAAAGGGGTGACGGTAAATACCGTTGCCCTTTGTTTTTCACATCAAATATTAAAACATGCAATTACAACAAGCAAGCCGCAAGAATGCGAAAATAAAAATGGCCTTACAGGGTGCCAGTGGTTCAGGGAAAACCTATAGTGCCCTTTTACTAGCTTTTGGGTTATGTAACGATTGGTCAAAAATAGCTGTGATTGATACCGAAAACCATTCCTCTGAACTGTATGCCCATCTGGGTAAGTACCAGGTACTGCACGTAGAAGCTCCTTTTACGCCTGAACGGTATGTAGAAGCCATTAAGATATGCGAGAATGCAGGTATCGAAGTAGCCATTATTGACAGTATTTCCCATGAATGGGAGGGAATCGGGGGTATTTTGGCCATTCATAGCCTGATGTCCGGTAACAGTTATACCAATTGGGCCAAACTGACACCTCGACACAATGCCTTTGTTCAACACATGCTGCAAAGCCCTTTACACATCATTGGTACCATACGAGCTAAACAGGAGTATATCCTTTCTGAAAAGAATGGTAAACAGGTCCCCGAGAAGGTCGGTATGAAAGGCGTTACCAGAGAGGGTATGGATTATGAGTTTACTCTTGTCTTTAACCTGGATATGCACAACCAGGCAACAGCCATCAAAGACAGAACTTCTGTATTCGTGGGTCAACCAGAATCCAAAATCACCCCTGAGACAGGCAAAAGAATACTCCAATGGTGTAATGAAGGGGAGACCGTTTCACTGGAGACAGCAAACAGCCTTACTGAAAGGATCAACGATTGTAAAAGTCTGGAAGAGCTTTTAAAGCTGTATTACGAATATCCGCTTCAAAAGAAAGAGCTGAAAGATGCTTTTACCAAGCGTAAGGCTGAATTGAAACAGGCTACATCTGCTTCATAAACCAGTACGCTGGTTGGTCAGTCAGCCAAATCTCTTATGTATTTGACTGGCTGACTATTTTTCAACAGGTTTGGATCACCCTTCACCATCTAAATTATTCTGCATTAACCATACAGATTAATATGCCACTGTTTTCACTTCTATTATTATGAGTCAAAAATTACGATTAAAATACGTGACGGATGGATGTCTGCTGCTAATCAATCCAAAGGGCAGGCTTCGAATATTGTACACTCCGTTCCGTGCACTGTGTATCAAAGAATCATCTGACATTCCAATAAATACTTGGGTGTATGTTGAAGCTGTATTTGTCCATAATCAGTATAAAATCGGATACCTGATTAATGGGAACATTCACCCCTACAGTTCTTTTCAAATCAACATCTCCTATTAAACAAATACCATGAATACAGTTGCAGAAATCGAAGTAAGCTACCAACCATCTTTCGTTGAAGAACGGATCATACGGTCAGCACAAGATGCTTACGATATACTTTTGCCCTTTTTTCATCAAGAAACCATTGCCTTGAAAGAACAGTTCATTGTAATGTATTTGAACAAAGGTAACCGGATATTAGGGGTTTACCGGCTTTCAGATGGTGGAATGACAGGGACCGTTATGGATATTCGGTTGGTGTTTTCTATTGCGCTTAAAATCGCATCAGTAGGCATCATTTTAGCCCACAACCATCCGTCAGCCAATTTAAAACCTTCATTACAGGATATTTCCTTAACAAAGCAAGCCAAAGAAGCAGGAAGCCTGTTAAACATACAGGTGTTGGATCATCTGATAGTATCTCCGATCAAAGAAGAATATTACAGTTTCGGGGAGGATGGAATCTTGTAAGGGCATTGTTTTTTGTTACTATAAACAATCTCGGCAGAATCTATCGACCGTTTTACTTTATTCAGAAGAAACCCCATCCCCTTTGAAAGGAAGATTCAAACACCACAGCATGAACAATAAAAATTATCGAAGGCTCACGGCATTCGTACAGCAATACATTACCCACAACCAAACCGAACTGGTAGACATCCTGCTGAAAGAAGATACCCAAATGAAATACTACAACAATCTGCACAATCACTATTATTTCAGGGAACAGTTATCCAATAGCCTATTTATTGGCGGAATGGATAACTTAAGCAAAAAACGGGATGAAATAACGGCAGAGATTCAAATGCTCCGGCAAGAGGGCAAAAAAAATGACCCACTGAATCCCATAACCGCAGTTAATAAGATCGATTTACTACAAAAAGACTTGAGGCTACTGGAAGATGCCAAACCATTGCCCAAAAATGCCTTAGAATGGTGGTTAGTACCCTACTGGCTGGCTGAAAGATTGAAGGAAAGAGATGAAGTTGTATTACAAATCCTGGGCTGTAACTGGTGGGGGAGGTCGTCGGTAAAAAAGTCTCTGAATCGAGAAACCGTGTTATTTCAAATATGTGGGGAACTGGAATACTAGGGTAGCAGGTCATTGGGTTTTATCTCTAAGGCCTTGGCAATCAATGAAAGGTAAGAGACTGAAAAATTGACCTTACCAAGTTCTACTCTATTAATTTGGGAATAATCTTTGTCGTTGCATTTAAAGGCCAACTCCATTTGAGTAAGCCCTTTCGCCATGCGCAATTCCCTGACCCTTTCCCCAATTACCTTAAGAAAAGCGTCATCCCGGTAATATGCCTTTCTGGGCTGTTTTTTCACCCTTCAAAGGGAAATATTAAGGATAATTTGGCATAGGGATAATTCTCCTTATATTTAGGTTGCGACCCTACCCCCCTCTATTAGATCGAATTGATGTATTGGCAAAAAGAAATGGTTCGCTTTCAAAGACAGTATCAAAGTAGAATATTATTATAATATAGGTATACAAAATACATTCATCAAACACATAACCCAAAAGTATGTTTACAAATCCGTTTTCATTCGAGGGGCGTATACGTAGGACTGAGTATGGAATTAGCGTCATTATTTGTACCGTCTTATTTGCAATTATTAACGCAATTGGCATATCAATTATTAAAGATGGAAGCTCACCAATTGTACTATTCATTTTTTATATCCCCCTTCTTTGGTTTAATTGGGCGCAAGGGGCCAAGCGAAGCCACGACATAGGAAATAGTGGGTGGTGGCAATTAATTCCTTTATATGGGTTTTGGCTCCTATTCGCAGATGGGCAAGTTGGATCAAACCAATATGGGAACAATCCCAAAAACTTACCCGCAACTCAACAAAGTCTTAGGCAATCAGCTAAAAACAATTCTGGAACAGATTATCAAGGTGGTTACACCGGGGGGCACAACAATCCTAACGCCAACTATTACAATCAACCTCAACCTAATAATGGAGAATACCAAGATGGCGATCTCTATCGATAATTTCAAACGATTTAACTCATGTTCGACATCAGAAATTTAACAATTAGTAGCACGAACCCTTGTTTGATAGTTTATCTACTTGATCAAAGTGCCTCAATGGCCGATAATGTAGTCGGCAACCAAAAGTGCAGAGTTTTTGGCAATCAGGAGTGCAGAGTTTTCGGCAACAATGAGTACACAAAAAATAGCAACAAGAGTGCAG
>PVEQ01000042.1:0-2500 GCA_002973575.1 Sediminibacterium magnilacihabitans | reverse complement strand
ATCTATCCATGGGCAGGTTGAAGTTCTGGTAACACAGAATGGAGGACCGAACCCGTTGACGTTGAAAAGTCTTGGGATGACCTGTGGATAGGGGTGAAAGGCCAATCAAACTGAGAGATAGCTCGTTCTCCCCGAAATGTTTTTAGGAACAGCCTCGGATATAGAAGTTTACTAGAGGTAGAGCTACTGATTGGGCTAGGGGGCTTCATCGCCTACCAAACCCTGACAAACTCCGAATGCTAGTAAATATCTCCGGGAGTGAGGCTGCGGGCGCTAAGGTCCGTGGCCGAGAGGGAAATAACCCAGATTAGCAACTAAGGTCCCTAATACATGGTTAAGTTGAACAAACGAGGTGGGATTTCAATAACAGCCAGGATGTTGGCTTGGAAGCAGCCATTCATTTAAAGAGTGCGTAACAGCTCACTGGTCGAGAGATCCTGCACGGAAAATAATCGGGCATCAAACCATGAACCGAAGTTCTAAGATCCAGCAATGGATCGGTAGGGGAGCATTCAAATCAGCGTTGAAGGTGTGCGGCGACGCATGCTGGAGCGATTTGAAAAGAAAATGTAGGCATAAGTAACGATAAGTAAAGTGAAAAACTTTACCGCGAAAAGTCTAAGGTTTCCTGATCAACGTTAATCGGATCAGGGTTAGTCTGGTCCTTAGGAAAACCCGAAAGGGGCATCTGATGGAAAGAGGGTTAATATTCCCTCACCTGCCATACAATAAAAGTGACGCAGGGACGTGGTGGTTGCGTACGTACGGAAGTGTACGCTGAGCTAAGTCTTCGGACGAGGCGAAACCATAAAATCCCTGCCAAGAAAAGCGAGTAAGGCAGCCAGTACCGCAAACCGACACAGGTAGACGGGATGAGTATTCTAACGCGCTCGGGTGAGCCGTGGAGAAGGAACTAGGCAAATTGACGCTGTAACTTCGGGATAAAGCGTACCATAGCGATATGGTCACAGTAAAATGGTTCAACCAACTGTTTAACAAAAACACAGGGCCCTGCAAAATCGTAAGATGACGTATAGAGCCTGAAACCTGCCCGGTGCTGGAAGGTTAAGGAAGGGTGTTCGTAGCAATACAAAGCTCCTGACTGAAGCCCCAGTAAACGGCGGCCGTAACTATAACGGTCCTAAGGTAGCGAAATTCCTTGTCGGGTAAGTTCCGACCTGCACGAATGGTCTAATGAGTTGAACACTGTCTCCTCCACGAGCCCGGTGAAATTGTAGTATCGGTGAAGATGCCGGTTACCCGCCACGGGACGGAAAGACCCCGTGAACCTTCACTACAACTTTGCATTGATTTTGAGCAACCGATGTGTAGGATAGTTGGGAGACTATGAAGCAGTGGCGCCAGCTGTTGTGGAGTCAACGTTGAAATACCAACCTTCGTTTGCTTAGAGTCTAACCCTGCGAAGGGGACATTGCATGGTGGGTAGTTTGACTGGGGTGGTCGCCTCCTAAAAAGTAACGGAGGCTCGCAAAGGTACCCTCAGTACGGTTGGTAATCGTACGCAGAGCGCATTAGTAAAAGGGTGCTTGACTGTGAGACAAACAGGTCGAACAGGAGCGAAAGCTGGCTAAAGTGATCCGGTGGTTCTGCATGGAAGGGCCATCGCTCAAAGGATAAAAGGTACTCCGGGGATAACAGGCTGATCTTACCCAAGAGCTCATATCGACGGTAAGGTTTGGCACCTCGATGTCGGTTCGTCACATCCTGGGGCTGGAGAAGGTCCCAAGGGTTCGGCTGTTCGCCGATTAAAGTGGCACGTGAACTGGGTTCAGAACGTCGCAAGACAGTTCGGTCCCTATCTGTGGTGGGCGCAAGTAAATTGAGTGGACATGACCTTAGTACGAGAGGACCGGGTCGTACGTACCGCTGGTGTATCTGTTGTGGTGCCAACTGCAATGCAGAGTAGCTATGTACGGACAGGATAAACGCTGAAAGCATCTAAGCGTGAAACCTTCCACGAGATGAGTTTACTTTTAAGGGTTGTCAGAGACGATGACGTTGATAGGCTACAGGTGTAAAGCTGGTAACAGCAAAGCCGAGTAGTACTAATTACCCGTAAGCTTTATTTTTTTCTTTTTTGATTGACAAGCTTCCCAATATGACCTTATTGATGCCAAACGCAGTAAAGCCAAACGCTGAACGCACAACGCATAACGCAAGAATAAAGCGTTAGGCGTTAAGCATTCAAGCGTTAAGCCTGCAAGCGTTGAGCATCTGAAGATCTTATGGTGGTTTTGCCGGGGGTGTTCACCTCTTCCCATTCCGAACAGAGAAGTTAAGCCCCCCATGGCCGATGGTACTTGCACCTTGCTGGGAGAGTAGGTAGCTGCCATATTTATTAAGCCCGTTCACGAAAGTGTAACGGGCTTTTTTGTTTTATCACACCCCACCCCGTCATCCCGAGCAAGCGTAGCGCGCCGAGGGACCTCCTCAAAGCTGCAGCAGGTCCTTCGACTCACTGCGTTCGCTCAGGATGACG
>PVEQ01000041.1 GCA_002973575.1 Sediminibacterium magnilacihabitans | reverse complement strand
TCATGGCCAGCCTTTAATAAATTCGTGATCACACTCTGGCGTATGGTATGCGGACACACTGTCCTGCCCGGGTACATGGCACCATAACAACGCTTAATATGTACACTGATCGCCCACGCAGGTAAGGGCCTGCCCTGCAAGCCGATCAACAGCTTGTCTGTTGTAGTTCCTTGCTTGATCAGCTTTGGGCGGATGGCATGTATATACTCATAAAATAACAATACCTGGTTGGCTTTTAATGGCAGTGTTCTTCCGCTCGTTTTAGCAGTAGTCCTGATGTAAACGGTGGCTGCTGTAAGGTCTATATCTTCTACTCTTATTGCTACTGCTTCCTGTGGCCATAAGCCCTGGTAGATGAGTAAACCCACCAGCACTTTATTGCGGCAACCCCACCTGTGATAAGGTTCTTTACGCTCCAGCATCGCTTCCAGTTCTTCGGCACTAAACAGATCCTGTAATTGAACATCACTATTCATTCTGTCCTTTAAACGTATCGCTTTGGCCGGATTGTCCTTACGCATTCCTGTGTGGCAGAGGTAACTGTAATACACTTTGATTGCACACACAACACCTCTTATCGTGGCTGCATTACTGTACCTGCTTCTTAATGCACCGATATAAGCCGTAATGTCTTTATACATAGCATGCTCTGCACCGCTTTGATGCAATAGGTAAGCCGCTATATCACGACTGTATTCCTTTACTGTACCAGCCGCATAATACTGCTTCAGGTACAGCTGTAATCCACTCTCCATATTACAATGATTTTATTTGCTTCGCTCGCGCATACACTTGCGTGGTATCCAAACTGCTGTGTCCTAAAAAATCTTTTACATAGAGCATGCTCATACCGCCCTGTACCAAAGCTGTGGCAATAGTGTGGCGCAGGTGATGTAGTGTCGTACCTTCCGGTAGTGCTGCGTCCGTACACCTGGCCATGATCTTTTTAAACAGGCTCTGGTAACCATCCCCGCTCATGCGCATGCCACGGCTGCCTAGCATAAACGCTGGTTCATCACTTACACGCAACGGCTCCCGCTGGCAGCGCTCTTTGCTGTAATAGTTCTCCAGGTCATGGGCCACCCTTGCCGTCAGTGGTATCACCCTTCGTTTACCGCCCTTGCCTTCTCTCACATACAGCAGCTGTTGTTTAAAATGTATATCCCTTGTGTCCAGCGATACCGCTTCGCTTCTGCGCAGTCCGCAACTGTAAAAAAGATGCAGTACTGCTAACTCCTGTAAACCCCTTGTCGCTGCAAACAAAGCTTCTACCTGCTCCCGGCTCAATGGCTCTCTTCTATTCTTATGATGCTGTTTAAACTTAATACCACTGATGGGATTGTACGCTATCTGCTCTGTTTGTTCCAGCCATGAAAAAAAATGTTGCAGTGCATAGACATAATGGGCAATCGTTCCTTCGCTTAAACCTTGGCTGCCCCTGCGTTTGCCGGGACACTCATACAGCCACTCGTAAAAATCCTTTATCTGCACTTGCGTGATTTGTGTAACATCCGTTACCTGACAGTGTGCTAAAAATGCAGCGGATTGTGCGCATAAGCACTGCCGGGTCTGTTTACCATAACCCAGCTGGTATAAATAGTCGCCGAACCGGCCTATGATCTCCTGCATGTCTATGATGTATTTAAAAGTGGAGGTAGCACATTTTTATGGAACATGGAACACCAGGCCTTTTTTCCAGTGTTTATGCGCTTTGCAGCGTTCCACTGGTGTTCCGTAGCGTTCCGGCTTTTAGGGCCTGTAATTGTGCGTCTAAGTGTTGTTTGATCTTTTCACGCATGCCCTGGTAATGATCCCAATAACTGATCCGGTAGCTAAAGCCTTTGTTGCCATAGCCGCCACATTGCTGTAAGTATTCTAAGCGCATCAGGTCGCCCACGTAACGGAACACCTGTGTCTTGCTTATCTTCAACGCCTGCCTGATCTCTCGCAGGCTGAACTCCGCTGTTTGGTATTTGTCCTTGTGCTGCTTTTGTAAATAGCTTTTCAAGGCTTCATAAAACTGTCTTAACGACCCATCCAGTTCATCCACTTTCAGCACGATGCTTTCAAACATCACGGCTATTGCGGTTTCAAGGTCTTCTATCTCTGTCACTAACCTGCCCTTCGCATCCCTGGTTCGCTGGTACTGGTTGATGATCGTTACCATTTTTACAAAACCCTGGAACAGATCATTTAATCTCCTGATCTTATGCGCTTCGGGGGGTAACTGTATCTTGGCCGCAAAGGGGTTCACCACACGCTGTGGTTGCAGCAGGCGGATAAAATCACGGATCAACTGTTTGGCCTTTTCTTCATCCTCTTTGTTTATTTCTCCTGCGGCCACACTGTTCTGGTAGGCAATGATGCGGCTGGTCTGTTCGGGGCTCTCATCCACAGCAATCAAAAACAACCTGCCCATATTGTCTTCATACAACTCGCCATGTGTCGTACAGCTTACACTTGCTACGGGGCCACGCACTGTTTTTTGTCCGCTCGTGATCTGGCCGTTTTCTAATTTGATACTGGTGGCGCTGTTCAACTCTCCGTTGCTTTGCAGTTCACGCAGCGCAAACTCCGCTTCTTCGCTAAGGCCGTCCATATCTTCCAGGCACAGCAATCTGTTGACAAAATAGTTCTCCGGGAAGTTGTACAACACTTTATCGCTTAAACGTGTGAGCCTGGTTACGTTTTCAGGCGGCATGCAATCGCTGATCTGCTTTAACAGCCTGGTCTTACCGCTGCCGCTGCTGCCCTGTATCAGCGCGTGCAAGGTTTCAGCCGTCTTGTGGCTGACAGCGATAATGAGTAAAAATATCCGGTTCCTTTCTTCTCCTACAATGCCCGCTCTGCCCAGCAGTTCATTTAAGCGTTTGATCAGCTTGGGTTTGGATGCGAACTGCTGCAAGGCTTCTCTCTCCCTGGCCGTTAATACCGGCAGTGATTGCTGCGGCTGCTTTGTCTGCTGTAATTGCTTTTCTATATGCCGCTCCAATAAATCGGTGAGCCGGTAAAGATCGGCCTGCAGTATGGCTGCCGGCAGGGATAGTTTTTCGCCCACCTCTTTGCACAGTTTCTCTACCTGCTTGTCCTCGTACAGATCAATGCGGTTCCTCGCTTTTTGCGTACTGGATTTTTCTTCAATCACCAGCATGATCTTCATATTGTCTGTGGTCTTCGGTAAGCCGCCCTGCACATAGTAATGCGCTGCATCGCTTTCGTAGCGCAGCTTGTAGGGGTTCGTGATGTCCAGTTCATCGGCTGGTGTTGATGGTACTGGTTTTATGGTATGCTTGGGCGCACCACGTTCAATGAACAACTTTGCTTTTTCTTTTTGCTCACCAGTATTGTTATTTTCTTTTTCAATTGAAAAAGAAAAATCTGCTGTCCGCTGCTCCAGTAAATCAATAAAAACGCCCGTATTATCATGTGCCTGTGCCATACTATTAATGTCTTCACCCGCTGGCATCGTTACATAACTGATACGCACGTTGGTATATAAGGATTGTAGCGTACTGGCATGTTTGCGGGTAGCCTGTGCTCCGGGCTGATCAGCATTGAGCCAAAAAATAATCTCTTCTAACTCCGTTAAAGATTGGATCGCCGCTTGGTGTTCCTGCGTAAATCCATTGGTACCATACAATGCTAAAACGCTGTACTGCGCTGCTATGGCGGGGATTTGCAGCAAAGTAGCCGCATCAATGATGCTTTCGGTGAGGATTAACTTCTTTGTATCAGTTGCGGGGTATTTGGGATATAAGCCAGCCCTGTCTTTTAAATAAAAATGACGCTGATCTTTATTATTCAGCGTGCTTCTGAAGTATAAGCCTGATACATGGCCCGTGCTGTCTTTGAGCGCAAACACGATGCAACACTTGCCAAAAATATTGTACGCTGTATCGCCTGTCCTGCTTTTGTTGCCCACATCATTTAATAAACCATGCTCAATACAACTCTTTATCAGCGCTTCGTCTTTTCTTCTGCCATGATGGAACTGGCCTGCATTGTAGCCTACTTCTATTTTTGTATGATCCAAACACCTGCTCTGTAAATACTCCCTGGCCGGTTCGCTGTTGTGTATCGCATTTTTAAAATAGCTGAACATTTTTGTCAGCACGGCCTGCCTCGTTAAGCGTTGCAGCTGGTGATCGCCACCGATCAATGCCTTTGCTTTCTCTATCGCTTCATGCTTACTGCATTTTTCCATGTGCATGATAAAATCTATCACATCCATGCTCTTGCCATGCGTGGTACAGTTACTGCTGAAGCAATACGCCGTCTGTGTTTTATAGTACACCTGTAAACTCGGGGTACTATCATCGTGGAACGGGCAGCGCAGGCGGTTCTGTTTATCCGGGTACAAGTTGTAATGCTGCAACACTTCCCGCATCGGTAGTTGCTCTTTAATGGTTGCTATGTCCATCGACTGCACAGTTTTTAATAGTAAGCATATTTTCTTCTACCCTGATCTCTACCGGGTCACCCACTTTAAAGCCCGCCTGTTCCAGCCACAGCCCGCACACATTTAACCAGGGGATCGTTTGGCACCTGCCCGGCCTGCTCCAATCGCCACCCGTTACACGGTGCTTGTAGTGCAGCTTCGCTTTTCGGATCGTTTTCATTGCCATAACTATTTGTTTCTTATTTTTCTACTGCTAAGTTAATAAATAGTTTCTATTTTAGACACTATTGTGTTTACTAATTTTCCACATGATGGCAAAAGTTGCTTTAATTGCTACTTTTGTACCATGAGTTTAGCAGACAGCATTAAAAACATCCGCGAAGAAAAACACCTCATGCAAAAAGAGGTGGCCACCCATATCGGCGTGGATAAGTCAACTTATAGCAAGATTGAAAAAGGGCTCCGGGAGCTTACCGTCGAAGAACTCCAAAAAGTGGCGCACCTCTTTAATATGACCACCGACCAACTGCTGAACTACGACGGCAACATGCCACAGGAAGTGGTACTCGAAGATAAAACCGCAGTGGAACAAATGAGGCTCATTCAACAACTCGATGATGAAGACAAGAAAACCATTTTTAAACTCATCGATAAAATGCTTACCAATAAAAAGTTCAAAGACTTCTTCCAAAAAAATGTATCACTAATGTAAACAACAAAGCCACCCCGTTGGAGTGGCTCTTGTTAAAGCATTATTTATTTATCGAACTTAAGAAGTCGCTTTTTGTATTTTTTTCTCTCTTAATAACTGTGTTATTAAAAGCGCTACAATAGCCGCTACAAATATCCACTCCTTGTATCTGATTGCCCAATAAACAAATGGGCTGCTAATAATCAGCCATTCTATTACCAATTTCGCTTTAAGATTATTTTGGCTTCTTATAAAAAGAAGTAAGTCCAAGACTATCAATGATACTATAAGCAAACCCCAAAATATTATCCCATATCCAAAAACTAATATTAAAGACGCGAATACTGACTGAAACATGTTTCTGGAAGCATTTTCATCGATTAGATTTAATACGATAGCATATAGGAAAACTGCTATAAATACGCCTACAATATTTATCCAATTGGTTTTTATAATTTTCATGATTTTACTATTGTACTGTTGGTTTATTTTGATTCATCTTATTCCATTCAGCTGTTGTATATTTCTTATCGCCTTGCTGAACACCTGTAAACACACCCTTTTTATCCATTGTGATAGTAAAATTAGCCTGCATCATTGGCCTATCATTGTCGCCAGGCAGGCTTGTATATGGGTTCCCGTTTGCTGGGCTTACACCTATAAATAATTGATTCCCCTTTGTATCAGCTATCATTGTTTCAGCTGCCGGAAAAGCATCACCGGTTTGTACTGCATTAACTTTTAATGTGCCGGCTTTATCATTCTCGGTTAAACTGAAGTTTGTATGGACATCTATGTCTGGTGATCCTTTCACTAGTGGATTATGCCCTGCCATATTAGATGTAAAAGAAGTAGTAGTACTTCCGTCCTTATTTTCTACAGTTTTCAAATTCGTTATGCTCCCTCTATCATCTTTTGCCACATCATAGCCTAACATTGGATGAAACGATCCATTAGAGTTCGTCCGCAAATCTGTAACTGATCCTTTAGTTGGGTCAACTGTAAATGATTGTTTTAAACGAGCTGTCGCATTTGATGAGGTGGTGTAACCTCTCTTGTTACCGTCACCCATAAATCCTCCACCAAACCAATCATACGGAGCAAAAGAACGAATGTTAACAGGGAATGGCCACATTCCATCAGGGTCGATAAATCTGATTGGATTATCAAATGCATAATTGTACGGAGACCATCTTCTTGATTTTTCACTTAACGGGTCAATCACCCACCATCTTCCTAGTTGTGGGTCTTGCATTCTGGCTCCATAATCATACAACTCTAATCCGCTGCCATCACTGAACTCCTGATGCTGTAACTCCTTGCCGTTGTACTTGTATCTGTTTTCCAGCTTCCCTGCTGCAAGACTGGATATACCTTGTAATCGCAATCCAAATGGGTAATAGTGATCCTCGGATAATAAAGGCCCTCTATTATGCACCACTTGCAGGTTATCAAAGAACACATCAATATCACTCTCTGCACCAGTTTTGGCTTTAGCACAACCTCCCGCTTACAACACTTCCGGCCAGTCAAA
>PVEQ01000040.1 GCA_002973575.1 Sediminibacterium magnilacihabitans | reverse complement strand
TAGCATAATGGTGTTATAGGAAAAGGCGTCAGCCCGGAGCGAAGCGACGCCCGAAGGGTTTTACTATAACTTCCATTATGTTACTTAGCCAACACTTTCTAGTATTGAGTTGGAACGCCCACCGAGTATCGCTACGTTTTATCTCATCGGATGGTATCTGTGTACTGCTGCTTTTAAACTATCTACTTCATTTTGCTGGTAACGCTGCGTACTGGCTGCACATACATGACCTGCAAACAACTGCACCACACTGATGTCGTGGCCAGCCTTTAATAAATTCGTGATCACACTCTGGCGTATGGTATGCGGACACACTGTCCTGTCAGGGTACATAGTACCATAACACCTTTTGATATGCACACTGATCGCCCACGAGGGTAACGGCCTGCCCTGTAAACCGATCAATAGTTTATCTGTTGTGGTTCCTTTTTTGATCAACGCCGGGCGTACACTGTGTATATATGCATAAAACAACAGCACCTGGTTGGCTTTTAATGGCAGTGTTCTCGCACTCGTTTTAGTAGTAGCCCTGATGTATACAGTGGCCGCTGTAAGGTCTATATCTTCTACTCTTACCCCCGCTGCTTCCTGTGGCCATAAGCCCTGGTAGATGAGTAAACCCACCAGCACTTTATTGCGATAACCCCACCTCTGGTAAGGTTCTTTACGCTCCAGCATCGCTTCCAGTTCTGCCGCAGTAAACAGATCCTGTAATTGTACATCGCTATTCCTCCTGTCCTTTAAGCGTATCGCTTTGGCCGGATTGTCCCTGCGCATACCTGTGTGGCATAGGTAACTGTAATAGGCTTTGATCGCACACACAACACCTCTTATTGTAGATGCATTGCTGTATCTGCTTCTTAACGCACCGATATAAGCCGTAATATCTTTATACATAGCTTGCTCTGCACCGTTTTGATGCAATAGGTAAGCTTCAATATCGCGGCTGTATTCCCTTACAGTGCCGGCCGCATAATATTGTTTCAGGTACATCTGTAATCCACTTTCCATATTATAATGATTTTATTTGCTTCGCTCTCGCATACACTTGTGTGGTATCTAAACTGCTGTGCCCTAAAAAATCTTTTACATACCCCATGCCCATACCGCCCTGTACTAAAGCTGTGGCAATAGAGTGGCGCAGGTGGTGTAATGTGGTGTTTGTTGGCAGTGCCTCGTTCTCACATCTTGCCATGATCTTTTTAAACAGGCTCTGGTAACCTTCACCACTCATGCGCATACCACGGCTGTTAAGCATAAAGGCTGCTTCATCGCTTACTCGCAGCGGCTTTGTCTGGCAGCGCTCTTTGCTGTAATAGTTCTCCAGGTCATGGGCAACCCTTGCCGTCAGTGGTATTACCCTTCGTTTGCCGCCCTTGCCTTCCCGCACATAGAGTAGTTGCTGTTTAAAATGTATATCCCTCGTGTCCAATTGTACCGCTTCGTTTCTGCGCAGGCCGCAACTGTAAAAAAGATGCAGTACTGCTAACTCCTGTAAACCCCTTGTCGCTGCAAACAAAGCTTCTATCTGCTCCCGGCTCAACGGCTCTCTTCTATTCTTATGGTGCTGTTTAAACTTAATACCACTGATGGGGTTATACTGTATTTGCTCTGTTTGTTCCAGCCACGAAAAAAAATGTTGCAGTGCATAGACATAATGGGCAATCGTTCCTTCGCTTAAACCACAGCTCCCCTTACGTTTACCGGGACACTCATACAGCCACTCGTAAAAATCCTTTACCTGCCCTTGCGTGATTTGTGTAATATCCGTTACCTCACAGTACGCTAACAACGCAGCGGCCTGTGCGCATAAGCACTGCCGGGTCTGTCTACCATAACCCAGCTGGTATAAATAACCGCCGAACCGGCCTATGATCTCCTGCATGTCTATGATGTATTTAAAAGTGGGGGTAGCACATTTTTATGGAACATGGAACACCAGGCCTTTTTTCCAGTGTTTATGCGCTTTGCAGCGTTCCACTGGTGTTCCGTGGCGTTCCGGCTTTCAGGGCCTGTAATTGTGTATCCAAGTGCTGTTTGATCTTTTCACGCATGCCCTGGTAATGATCCCAATAACTGATCCGGTAGCTAAAGCCTTTGTTGCCATAGCCGCCACATTGCTGTAAGTATTCTAAGCGCATCAGGTCGCCCACGTAACGGAACACCTGTGTCTTACTTATCTTCAACGCCTGCCTGATCTCCCGCAGACTGAACTCCGCTGTTTGGTATTTGTCCTTGTGCTGTTTTTGTAAATAGTTTTTTAAGGCTTCATAAAACTGTCTTAACGAACCATCCAGTTCATCCACTTTCAGCACGATGCTTTCAAACATCACGGCAATAGCAGTTTCAACATCTGCTATATCTGTCACCAACCTGCCTTTTGTATCTCTTGTTCGCTGGTACTGATTGATGATCGTTACCATTTTTACAAAACCCTGGAACAGATCATTTAATCTCCTGATCTTATGCGCTTCGGGGGGCAACTGTATCTTGGCTGCAAAAGGATTTACCACACGCTCAGGGCGCAGCAGCCGGATAAAATCACGGATCAGCTGTTTGGCCTTTTCTTCCTCCTCTTTGTTTATTTCTCCTGCGGCCACACTGTTCTGGTAGGCAATGATGCGGCTGGTCTGTTCGGGGCTCTCATCCACAGCAATCAAAAACAACCTGCCCATATTGTCTTCATACAACTCGCCATGTGTCGTACAGCTTAAGCTTGCCACAGGGCCACGCACTGTTTTTTGCCCGCTCGTAATCTGGCCGTTTTCTAATTTGATACTGGTAGCACTGTTCAACTCTCCGTTGCTCTGTAATTCTCTTAATGCAAACTCTGCTTCTTCGCTAAGGCCGTCCATATCTTCCAGGCACAGTAAACGGTTTACAAAATAGTGCTCCGGGAAGTTGTACAGCACTTTATCGCTTAACCGCGTAAGCCTGGTTACACTTTCGGGCGGCATGCAATCGCTGATCTGCTTTAACAGCCTGGTCTTACCGCTGCCGCTGCTGCCCTGTATCAGCGCATGCAGGGTGTCTGGCGTCTTGTGGCTGATGGCTATAATGAGTAAAAAAATACGGTTCCTTTCTTCTCCTACAATACCCGCCCTGCCCAGCAGTTCATTCAAGCGTTTGATCAGTTTGGGTTTGGAAGCAAACTGCTGCAATGCTTCTCTTTCCCTGGCCGTTAATACGGGCAGTGATTGCTCGGGCGGCTTTGTCTGTTGCAGCTGCTTTTCTATCAGTTGCTCCAATAAATCTGTCAGCCGGTAAAGATCGGAGAGCAGTGTAGCTGCTGGCAGGGATAGTTTTTCGCCCACCTCTTTGCATAGTTTCTCTACCTGCTTGTCCTCGTACAGATCTATGCGGTTCCTCGCTTTTTGCGTACTGGATTTTTCTTCAATCACCAGCATGATCTTCATGTTATCTGTGGTCTTCGGTAAGCCACCCTGTACATAGTAGTGTGCTGTACTGCTTTCGTAGCAGAGCTTGTAGGGGTTCGTGCTGTCCAGTTCACCGGTTGGTGTTGGTGGTGCCGATTGTACGGTGTATTTTGGCGCACCACGTTCTATAAACAACTTTGCTTTTTCTTTTTGTTCACCGGTATTGTTATTTTCTTTTTGCTCACCATCACTATTATTTTTTTTCAATTGCGTTTGCGAAGCTTCGCTTTCAATTGAAAAAGAAAAATCCGCTGTCCGCTGATTAAGTAAATCAATAAAGACATTGGTATTATCGTGTGCCTGCGCCATACTGTTGATGTCTTCGCCCGCTGGCATCGTTACATAACTGATACGCACGTTGGTATATAAAGATTGTAATGCACTGGCATGTTTGCGGGTAGCTTCTGCTCCGGGCTGATCGGCATTGAGCCAAAAAATAATCTCTTCTAACCCGGTCAGGGACTTGATCGCCGCCTGGTGTTCCTGCGTAAATCCATTGGTACCATACAATGCTAAAACACTGTACTGCGCTGCCATGGCGGGGATTTGCAGCAGGGTGGCCGCATCAATGATGCTTTCGGTGAGGATTAATTTCTTTGTATCAGTTGCGGGGTATTTAGGATATAAACCTGCTCTGTCTTTTAAATAAAAATGACGCTGGTCCTGGTTGTTTAACGTACTTCTAAAATATAAGCCTGATACATGGCCTGTGCTGTCTTTGAGTGCAAACACGATGCACCATTTACCAAACACATTATACGCTGTATCGCCCGTACGGCTTTTGTTACCCACATCATTTAATAAGCCATGCTCAATACAACTCTTTATCAGCGCTTCGTCTTTCCTCGTGCCGTGGTGGAACTGCCCTGCATTGTAGCCCACTTCCGTTTGCTTGTAGTCGATACACCTCGATTGTAAATACTCCTGTGCAGGTTTAGAGTTGTACACCGCATTTTTAAAATAGCTGAACATTTTTGTCAGCACGGCCTGACGGGTTAAGCGTTGCAACTGGTTATCTCCGCCGATCAGTGTCTTTGCTTTCTCCATCGCTTCATGCTTACTGCATTTTTCCATGTGCATGATAAAATCTATTACATCCATGCTCTTGCCATGCGTGGTGCAGTTGCTGCTGAAGCAGTACGCCGTCTGCGTTTTATAGTACACCTGTAAACTCGGGGTGCTGTCATCGTGGAACGGGCAACGCAGACGGTTCTGTTTATCAGGGTACAGGCTGTAATGCTGCAACACTTCCCTCATCGGTAGTTGCTCTTTAATGGCTGCTATGTCCATCGGTTGAACAGTTTTTAATGGTGAGCATATTTTCTTCCACCCTGATCTCTACCGGGTCACCCACTTTAAAGCCCGCCTGTTCCAGCCACAGCCCGCATACATTTAACCAGGGGATCGTTTTACACTTGCCCGGACTGCCCCAATCGCCGCCCGTTACCCGGTGCTTGTAGTGCAGCTTGCCCCGCCGGATCTGTGTTTTTATTGCCATAACTATTTGTTTCTTATTTTTCTACTGCTAAATTACTAAATAGTTTCTATTTTAGACACTATTATGTTTACCAATTTTCCACATGATGGCAAAAGTTGCTTTAATTGCTACTTTTGTGCCATGAGTTTAGCAGACAGCATTAAAAACATCCGCGAAGAAAAACACCTCATGCAAAAAGAGGTAGCCACCCATATCGGCGTGGATAAGTCAACTTATAGCAAGATTGAAAAGGGGCTCAGGGAACTGACCGTGGCTGAACTCCAAAAAATAGCGCAGCTCTTTAACTTGACCACCGATCAGCTGTTGAACTACGATGGCAACATGCCCCAGGAAGTAGTGATGGAAGATAAAAGTGCAGTGGAACAAATGAGGCTTATACAACAACTCGATGATGAAGACAAGAAAACCATTTTTAAACTCATCGATAAAATGCTCACCAATAAAAAGTTCAAAGACTTCTTCCAAAAAAATGTAGCGCTGATGTAATCAACAGCCCTACAATAAAAAGGCCCCGATCTATGGTATGGGGCTTTAATTAAAGCATAATCTAGCCATCATGATACAAGGACTGATATTATTAGCATTCGCAATCTTTCTCGTCCTGGCTGCTATCGTCACTTTAACGAAGTACAAGAAAATATCAAACTCAGGAGTAGAAGTAGAAGGCATTGTCTTCGATTTGGAATCATCCTCTACAACAAATAGCCCAACACTTACATTCCCAGTCATTCGATTCCTAACGAAAAAGAATGAATGGATAACTCAAAAAGCTTCTGTAAGTATTATTCCCGGCTCATACAAGAAGGGGCAAAAAATAACAGTGGTCTATCAAATCGACAAACCAACTGTTTTCTTTATAAAATCAAACTGGACTAATGCAGTATTAGCTTTGATGATTATTATTGGTTTAACCATAACAATCCTTGGGATTTATATACTAATTAGCAGTATATAGTTTATGCCTTAACTAACTCTAAAAATTTCAACAAGACAAAATCAAGCCTTTTCATATCACATGTAGCCACAAACTGGCGATTCTTAATCGAGATAAAATACCAATCATCTTCTGCTTTGTTATCTTGACTTTCAAAACTTGCTTTCTCTAAAGATGTGCCGTTTAAATCAATAACGACATGCCATCCTGGATTACTTACTGTTTCTATTTTGATCTGATTCTCATGTTCCCAATCGCCATCACATTCTTGCAAGAACCAGTTACCTATTGAATCAAGAGTTTGATTTATACTTTTCATATTAATTCTTTGTTGGGATTTCTTCTGACTTAGCTGGCCTTACTCCGCCTGGAATGTCCTTTCCTTGAACATGCGGAGTTGGTACAGCTTCTCCAGTTGTTTTATTTACGTGAGGGGCGCCAGGTTGACCATTCGCTTTACCACCATCATATCGTTTCCCTGCATCAAAGCCGTTGGGGTTTTTATCATTTTTACTCCACTCTTGATATTTATATACATTCCCATTTTCATCTCTCTTATACGTTGTATGATCTCCTGTTGCTTCCTTATCTGGTTGCAGTTTATTACTTGATCTTGTACTACTATTGTTATTTGAAGATTGTTGTGTACTGGTTGATTGCGTTTCGTTACTTTCAGCTGGCCGACTAAGCTTTTGATACGTATTATCAATAGCGCTTACGAGTGCCTTACCACCACCTGACAATAATGACCCCACAAGATGTACATCACGAGCATGCACTGCATTATCCCAACTCTTAGACGCAGCGGCCGTTCTATGCTGAGCAGGTAATGATGATGGTGGGTTAGCCGGTGTTGCAGTGGTAAGTAATCCTAAAATAATCGGCACCAAGCATATTGGGCAATCTCCATCCGGATCATTTAATAAAACAGGGTTGTTCGCCATAGCTGCATAAGGCGACCATCTTTCCTGCCCTTCTTCTATTTTAGGGTCTATCTGATTCCATCTACCCAGTTGTGGGTCAAGATTCCTAAAGTGGGTATCGTACCATTCCAGACCGC
The DNA here is from genome assembly GCA_002973575.1 of Sediminibacterium magnilacihabitans. Taxonomy (GTDB): domain Bacteria; phylum Bacteroidota; class Bacteroidia; order Chitinophagales; family Chitinophagaceae; genus Sediminibacterium; species Sediminibacterium magnilacihabitans. Next base: position 250 of record PVEQ01000040.1, on the reverse strand, counting down.
TTCCATCACTAAACTCCTGATGTTGCAGTTCTGAACCTTTATTGAACTTCTTTTTATTTTCCAACTTACCTGCTGCCAGACTGGATATACCTTGTAATCGTAATCCAAAAGGATAGTAGTGATCCTCGGATAATAATGGTCCTCTATTATGCACTACTTGCAGGTTATCAAAGAACACATCAATATCACTCTCTGCACCAGTTTTGGCTTTAGCACAACCTCCCGCTTACAACACTTCCGGCCAGTCAAA
>PVEQ01000039.1 GCA_002973575.1 Sediminibacterium magnilacihabitans | reverse complement strand
AACCACAATGTATCCGTGAGCAGCCCCACCGTATTTGTTTATGATTATTTTGTAAAAGACCACCTGGGTAATACGAGGATGGTACTGACCGATGAGCAGCAGCAGGGTGTGTATCCAGTAGCCACCCTGGAAGACGGAGCTGTAGCAACAGAGGGTAATTATTATGCGATCAACACAGCAGCTATTGTACCTAACCCCGCTTCATTGACACCCACTTATCCGAACAACAATGGTAACCCGCCTTATAATACTAACCCGACGAGTAATACCACAGCTACCAGCCTGAAGATATACCGGCTCAACGGTGCTACAGGTGACAAGATGGGATTGGGTATTACGTTAAGAGTGATGGCAGGTGATAATGTGGCGATCTATGGCAAGAGCTTCTGGCAGGGTGGTACCCCCACTAATACAGGATATAATATTGTAGTGAACAACCTGCTGACAGCATTAGCAGGGACAAGTGCAGTTGCTGGCACCGGTAAAGCCACAGCAGCTGCATTAACAGGTTCAGCAGTGACGCCGGGAGATGTGAACAACTGGCTCACGAACAATGAACCGAACACAGGTATCCGCCCCAAAGCCTACATCAACTGGATACTGTTTGATGAGCAGTTTAGGGTGGTGAGTGCAAGCAGTGGATTCAGTATGGTGAGTAATGCCAATGCAGTGTACACGCATCCTGCGCAGAGTGTGGGCATCGCCAAGAATGGGTACCTTTACGTGTACTGTTCAAATGAGAGTAACATAGATGTGTTCTTTGATAACCTGCAAGTAGTGCATAATAGAGGACCTTTGTTGTCTGAGGATCACTACTATCCGTTTGGATTACGATTACAGGGCATATCCAGTCTGGCAGCAGGTAAGCTGGAGAATAGGTACAAGTACAATAGCAAGGAATTACAACACCAGGAGTTCAGCGATGGATCAGGCTTGGAACTTTACGACTACGGTGCCAGGATGCAAGACCCGCAGATTGGCAGATGGCATAAAGTAGACCCGCTTGCGGAGTTAGGCAGAAGATGGAGCCCATACAACTATGCTTTTGATAATCCCATCAGATTTATTGATCCTGATGGGATGTGGAGTGAGAGTGCAACTGGATGGAGCACGAATAATGCGGGTGAGATAAGTGCATTTATGCAGCAACTCAAAAGCAGTTCTGCTAAAGGTGGGGATGATTGGGTAGCTGCAAGAGATAAGGATGGTAACCTGTCGCCGGTCTTTGATGCGAACGTAACCAATGCAGATCAGGCAAGAGCCAAGTATGGTGCTGATGCGAGGTATTTAGGCAAGGATTACAAGTACACTGCAAGAGATAATGGAAAGTCATATCATCTCACAACAAGTAAGCAAGGTTTTGAGGGTAGTGTAGAAGAAATCAAACCGGCAGTTACACAGGCGGACGCGGCGAATGCGGAACCAAAAACTAATAGCGGTAATGCAGCTGTTGATGAAGCAAGTACTGCTGCAAATGTTGTTGGTATAGAGGCAGGTGGTGTTGATGCAGCCCTTAAAAAGGGTGTAGGGGCAGCAGAGGATTTAGGGAAAGCAGCTGGTGCAGCTGGCAAAGTTTTACAAGGAGTGGGGGTTGCAACTGCGGGGGTTGGTATTGCAACTGCGGGATACAAACTTTACAAGAATCCCACAGCGGGTAATGCTACTAGAGTTGCCGTTCAAGCTGTGGCAGCTGCTGCGAATTTCATCCCAGTTGTTGGATGGGGCGTTTCACTTGGAATTGGAGTTGCGGATTTACTTTGGGGAGAGCAATTTTACAACTGGATAGATAAAAAATAATAGTATGCTTGATTATTTATATTATAAACTGTACAGAGCCTTTTTGCGTTCTTCTATAAAGGATATTGCAGTATATGTTGCACCGGTTGCAGTAGGCTCTTTATTAGGCGTTAACCTTTTTGTTATAAACGGCTTCTTAGCTAAACTTGACCTTCTCCCATTTTTTTACTCAAGTAGTTTTCAAGCTGGTTTTTTTACGGTGCTATTAATGGTAATCTTTGCTTTTTATTACTTAGCGAAAGGTAGGTACAAAAGGATAATTGAGAAATATACCGATGAGCCCAATGCCCAAAGGATAAGGGGCAATGTAATAGTCGCTCTTTATGTAAGTATATCTTTTATCGCAATTTTTGCGGTAGCGTTTTTTAAGCCAGGGTACTTGCCACAATGAAAATGTGATTCTTACTTACGAAGCCCCTTCATTGGGGCTTTGTTGTTTAATGGTTATAAGCTTTGGAAGTTTTAGCATCTCTGATGATAGCGTTGGCGAGGAAGAACAGCTTGTCTTTAACGGCGGGTTCGAGGTCATCGATCTCGTAAATAAGTTTGAGTGTTTTTTTATCGATGGCGGATTTTTTGCTGTTACCGGCGAGATAATCTAAGGAAACGTCCAGTGCTTCGGCAATCTTAGCAGCTACTTCAATAGAGGGCATCACTTCGTTACGTTCATACCTGCCAATAATCTCCCTGGACACACCGGCAGCCTTGCCGAGTTCTGTCTGGTTCATATTCTTCTGCTTACGCAGGTCAGTTATCTTATCTCCTATGTTCATATACTGCACAATTAACCATGATTTTGGACTGATACGAACAAAATTAGAGAACTATTGTGGGTAAATAAAAAGATAGTTCGCAACAAGAAAAGGCATTATTGCTTACATTTGTGACAGATAGTTCACAATAAAAAATATTATCCACATGGTAGTAAAGAGTATCAGACGTGCGAAGCTGCACTACAAGTGCCGGGTAACGGGCGGCGATTGGGGCAGTCCGGGCAAGTGTAAAACGATCCCCTGGTTAAATGTATGCGGGCTGTGGCTGGAACAGGCGGGCTTTAAAGTGGGTGACCCGGTAGAGATCAGGGTGGAAGAAAATATGCTCACCATTAAAAACTGTGCAGTCGATGGACATAGCAACCATTAAAGAGCAATTACCGATAAAGGAAGTGTTGCAGCATTACGGCCTGTACCCCGATAAACAGAATCGTCTGCGTTGTCCGTTCCACGATGATAGCACGCCGAGTTTACAGGTGTACTATAAAACGCAGACGGCGTATTGCTTCAGCAGTAACTGTGCCACGCACGGCAAGAGCATGGATGTAATAGATTTTATCATGCACCTGGAAAAATGCAGTAAGCATGAAGCGATTGAAAAAGCAAAGACACTGATCGGCGGAGATAACCAGTTGCAACGCTTAACCAAGCAGGCCGTGCTGATAAAGATGTTCAGCTATTTTAAAAATGCGATACACAACAGTGAGCCGGCCAGGAAGTATTTACAAAGCAGGTGTTTGGATCATACTAAAATAGAAGTAGGCTATAACGCAGGCCAGTTCCATCACGGCAGAAGAAAGGACGAAGCGCTGATAAAGAGTTGTATTGAACATGGCTTATTAAATGATGTGGGCAACAAAAGCAGAACGGGTGATACAGCGTACAGTGTTTTTGGTAAATGGTGCATCGTGTTTGCACTTAAAGACAGCAGTAACCATGTATCAGGCTTATACTTCAGAAGCACATTAAACAACCAGGATCAGCGTCATTTTTATTTAAAAGACCGGTCTGGTTTATATCCTAAATACCCCGCAACTGATACAAAGAAATTAATCCTTACCGAAAGCATCATTGATGCGGCCACCCTGCTGCAAATCCCCGCTATCGCAGCGCAGTACAGTATTTTAGCGTTGTATGGCACCAATGGATTTACTGAGGAACACCAGGCAGCGATCAGATCCTTGCCCCAATTAGAAGAGATTATTTTTTGGCTCAATGCCGATCAACCAGGTGCAGCAGCTACACAGAAACACGCAGGTATATGTAAAGAACTGCTTCCACAGCTGCGACTTAGTTGTGTACGCATGCCAGTTGGTGAAGACATTAATAGTATGGCACAGGCGCATGATAACACGAATGTCTTTATTGATTTACTGGAACAGCGGACAGCGGATTTTTCTTTTTCAATTGAAAAGAAAAATAACAATGATGGTGCGCAAAAAGAAAACGATGGTAAGCAACAGGAAAATGCAAAGTTGTTTATAGAACGTGGTGCACCCAAGCATACAACAAAAACACCGCCCCCTTTAACTACCAGTGAACTGGACAGTACGAACCCTTACAAGCTGCGATACGAAAGGGATACAGCAAATTACTACATACAGGGTGGACTACCCAAGACCACAGACAATATGAAGATCATGCTGGTGATCGAAGACAAAGCCAGCGGACAAAAAGCCAGGAACCGCATTGATTTATATGAAGACAAGCAGGTAGAGAAACTGTGCAAAGAGGCAGGCGAAAAACTATCCCTGCCAGCAGCTACACTGCTCTCCGACCTGTACCGGCTCACTGATTTATTGGAGCAACTGATAGAAAAGCAGCTGCAACAGACAAAGCTGCCCGAGCAATCACTGCCGGTATTAACGGCTAAGGAAAGAGAAACTTTGCAGCAGTTTGCCAGTAAACCCAAACTGATCAAACGCTTAAATGAACTATTGGGTAAAGCGGGCATTGTAGGAGAAGAAAGGAACCGGATATTTTTACTCATTATCGCTGTCAGTCACAAGACGGCTGAAACCCTGCACGCCCTGATACAGGGCAGCAGCGGCAGCGGTAAGACCAGGCTGTTAAAGCAGATCAGCGATTGCATGCCCCCCGAAAGTGTAACCAGGCTTACGCGGTTAAGCGATAAAGTGCTGTACAACTTCCCGGAAAACTATTTTGTAAACAGATTGCTTTGTTTGGAAGATATGGATGGCCTTAGTGAAGAAGCAGAGTTTGCATTAAGAGAGTTACAGAGCAACGGAGAGTTGAACAGCGCCACCAGTATCAAATTAGAGAACGGCCAGATCACGAGCGGACAAAAAACGGTGCGTGGCCCCGTAGCAAGTGTAAGCTGTACCACACGGGGCGAGTTGTATGAAGACAATATGGGCAGGTTGTTTTTGATTGCCGTGGATGAAAGCCCCGAACAGACCAGCCGCATCATTGCGTATCAGAACAGTGTAGCCGCAGGTGAAATAAACAAAGAGGAGGAGGAAAAAGCCAAGCAGCTGATCCGTGATTTTATCCGCCTGCTGCGCCCTGAGCGTGTGGTGAACCCCTTTGCGGCCAGGATACAGTTGCCCCCCGAAGCGCATAAGATCAGGCGTTTAAATGATCTGTTCCAGGGTTTTGTAAAAATGGTAACGATCCTCAACCAGTACCAGCGAACGAGAGATACAAAAGGCAGGCTGGTGACGGAGATAGCAGATGTTGAAACCGCCATAGCCGTGATGTTTGAAAGCATCGTACTGAAAGTAGATGAACTGGATGGTTCGTTAAGACAGTTTTATGAAGCACTGAAAAGCTATTTACAAAAGCAGCACAAAGACAAATACCAAACGGCGGAGTTCTCTTTACGTGAGATCAGGCAGGCGCTGAAAATAAGCAAGACCCAGGTGTTCCGTTATACAAACGACCTGATGCGACTGGAATACTTACAGCAATGCGGCGGCTATGGCAACAAAGGCTTTAGCTACCGGATCAGTTACTGGGATCATTACCAGGCCATGCGTGCAAAGATCAGAGAACAGCTGGATACACAGTTGCAGGCCCTGAAATCCGGAACGCTACGGAACACCAGTGGAACGCTGCAACCCGCGTAAACACTGGAAAAAAGGCCTGGTGTTCCATGTTCCATAAAAATGTGCTACCCCCACTTTTAAATACATCATAGACATGCAGGAGATCATAGACCAGTTTGGTGGTTATTTATACCAGTTGGGTTATGGTAATAAGACCCGGCAGTGCTTGTGCGCACAAGCCGGTGCATTATTAGCATACTGCCAGGTAACGGATGTTAGAGAGATCACGCAAGGACAGATAAAGGATTTTTACGGGTGGCTGTATGAGTGTCCCGGCAAACGCAGGGGTAGTAGTGGTTTAAGCGAAAGCACGATAGCGCACTATGTATATGCACTGCAACATTTTTTTTCGTGGCTGGAACAAACAGAGCAGATAAGTTACAATCCCATCAGCGGCATCAAGTTTAAACAGCACCATAAAAACAGAAGAGAGCCGTTGAGCCGGGAGCAGGTAGAAGCTTTGTTTGCAGTAGCAGAGAGTTTACAGGAGTTAGCAGTGCTGCATCTTTTTTACAGTTGTGGACTGCGCAGAAGCGAAGCCGCACAATTGGATACGAGGGATATACATTTTAAACAGCAACTGCTGTATGTGAGAGAAGGCAAGGGCGGCAAGCGAAGGGTGATACCACTGACGGCAAGGGTTGCCCATGACTTGGAGAACTATTATACAAACCAGCGCTGCCATACAAAGCCGTTGCGCTTAAGTGATGAACCGGCGTTTATGCTGGGCAGCCGTGGCATGCGCATGAGCGGCAGCAGTTACCAGACGATGTTTAAAAAGATCATGGCCAGGTGTGCAGACGCAACGCTGCCGGAAGGTATCACACTACACCACCTACGCCACTCTATTGCCACAGATTTAGTGCAGGGCGGTATGAGCATGCTCTATGTAAAAGATTTTTTAGGGCACAGCAGTTTAGATACCACACAAGTGTATGCGAGAGCAAAAGCAGCGCAATTAAAATCATTGTAATATGGAGAGTGGACTACAAGGATACTTGCAACAGTATTATGCGGCCGGTACCGTAAGAGAATACAGCCGCGATATTGCGGCTTACTTATTGCATCAAAGCGGTGCGGAGCAGGCCATGTACAAAGATATTACGGCTTATATCGGTGCCTTAAGAAGCAGGTACAGCAATGCATCTACGATAAGAGGTGCTGTGTGTGCGATCAAAGCGTATTACAGTTACCTGTGCCACACAGGAATGCGTAAGGATAATCCGGCCAAAGCGATACGTTTAAAGGACAGGAGGAATAGTGATGTTCAATTACAGGATCTGTTTAGTGCACAGGAACTGGAAGCGATGCTGGAGCGTAGAGAACCTTATTACAGATGGGGTTACCGCAATAAAGTGCTGGTAGGTTTACTTATCTACCAGGGCTTATGGCCACAGGAAGCAGCGGCAGTGAGGGTAGCAGATATAGACCTTACGGCAGCCACGGTATACATCAGGGCTACTACTAAAACGAGTGCAAGAACATTGCCATTAAAAGCCAACCAGGTGTTGTTGTTTTATGAGTATATACATGCCATCCGCCCGAACCTGATCAAGCAAGGAACTACAACAGACAAGCTGTTGATCGGCTTGCAGGGCAGGGCGTTACCTGCATGGGCGATCAGTGTACATATCAAGCGTTGTTATGGTGCCATGTACCCGGGCAGGACAGTGTGTCCGCATACCATACGCCAGAGTGTGATCACGAATTTATTAAAGGCTGGCCATGACATCAGTGTGGTGCAGTTGTTTGCAGGCCATGTATGTGCGGCCAGTACGCAGCGTTACCAGCAGAGTGGTGTAGATAGTTTAAAAGCAGCAGTACACAGATACCATCCGATGAAATAAAAAAAGTGTAGCGATACTTAGGTAGCGTTCAAACTCAATAGTAGAAGGTGTTGGCTAAGTAACATAATGGAAGTTATAGTAAAACCCTTCGGGCGTCGCTTCGCTCCGGGCTGACGCCTTTTCCTATAACACCATTATGCTA
>PVEQ01000038.1 GCA_002973575.1 Sediminibacterium magnilacihabitans | reverse complement strand
CTGCACTCTTGTTGCTATTTTTTGTGTACTCATTGTTGCCGAAAACTCTGCACTCCTGATTGCCAAAAACTCTGCACTTTTGGTTGCCGACTACAATTTGAAGACTTTGGCCAATTTATTGAGTTGAACTGTACTGTATTTGGCTACGAAATTAGGGCTTTCAATATGGCCTACAAATCCGCGACTAATTCCAAGATGAACTGCGATTTCTTCTTGGGACATTTTCTTTTCTAATCGAATCTCACGCACTCGACTTACAATATACCAGTCTATTTTGCTTTTAAGATTTGCCCTACCCATAATGGGTAAAACGAAAAATATTTCCTTGAATGCCTATAATATATAGGCAAATTGATTAAATTTGTTATGACTTGGTGTGTAGTAATTAATTTGCGATACTTCAATAAAGTCATTTGAAGCATTCGCTTAGAGTCTCGGGTTTGGAAACCTCGGAAATTTTCAATTGGACACGAGATGATAAGTTGGATGCCCACGTTCAGGCGTGGGCTCCCTTATTGTGTCCAAAGGCTCTCCGAGGGCCTCCAAACCTGTAAGTGGAGTTCCACGTCCTTTTTTTGTCTCCACTCTTACAGACTCTTGATCAATAGTAAATTCTTAACCAATAAAGCTGGTTATGGCCATACGATTTGATTTAGAAGCGCTGATACGAAAGGGCCTCATCCCCAAAGAGGCACTGGACACTGTTTTGTGCCATTTTGTTAAAAGGCATCTTCGCGCTCAAAAAGAAGGCATTTCATTTCCTCGCTATCACTTTAAAGTCTGCCCCTTTACAAAAGACTTCCGAAAAACCAACAGGATCATCCTGATCTCCCCCCAGGGCGCGGCACTCTCGCGCCTGAAATCCCAATACGCAAAAAAGCCGAAAAACCCGGTATAGCGTGGGCAACCATTCATTTTAGTCATCCATTTCCTCACTTACCTAACTGCAAAATATGCGCAACTTTTGCTTATTGCTATTGCTTTGCCCATGGCAAAGCCAAGCCCAAACGAATTATCTCCCCCGCACCCTTTCCGGTACTATCCACTCAGCCGCGACTCCCTTTCAGCTGCTCGCTGACGTGCGTATGTCGCCGGTTAAGGGCAAACGCCCCGGCTCTGTCAATGAGCTGGGGCCATTTAAACTGACCGCCGGCGACACCATACCCGATGCACTCTGGCATCAAACATTACAAGTCGTAAACCACCCACAGGGAAAGAAAACCATCAGGCTTGCCGATTATAAAGGCAAATTGATCATACTGGATTTCTGGGCTACCTGGTGCGGCGCCTGTATCAAGGCCATGCCCAGGATCCATGCTTTACAAACCGTGTTTCAACATGATATGGTAGTGCTGCCCGTTACAGATGAGCCGTACCATACCATCGCCCGTTTTTTACAAACCAATGCAATCTTCAAAGAAATCAACACGGTTTCTATCGTAAACGACACTGTGCTCAGGCGCTATTTTCCTCACATCACTGTGCCTCATTTTATTTGGATAAGTCCCAAAGGACGATTCCTGGCGCCTACAGGCTCGGATGAGATCAATGCCGCTAATATAAAAGCAGCGCTCGGCGAAACCGCTAATGGTATTACCAATAAGGTTGACCTGGACGGGAATAAGCCCTTGTTTTTTGATAACAATATAGAACTGGACAGCAACAGCTTCTATTCCATTTTCTACAAAGGGCGGTATATAGGCCTGCCCAGCGGGAACCGCTTTAGAAGAACAGGGGAGGTGCTGAGGGGTAGGGCTGTTACCAATCAGGAAATACTTGAGCTTTACGAAGCTGCCGTATATCCGCTGTTTGAAAAAGCGGGATTGACATACAACCGGAAGCTGCTCATTCTTACAGTGAAAGATACAGCCGCAGTTTATGCACGCCTTTCCAATGCCCGCAGTGAGGCGAGGAACTTTTACAACTATGATTTGATCGTTCCCGTAAGGGATGCCCGCAATTTATTTGCGTACGTGCTCCAGGACTTAAATCGCTACTCGGCCTATCATGGAAGTATTGAAACGAAGAGAGTCCCCTGCTTCATTATTCAAAAAAGCGGGGCGTCGGTTAAAACATCCGCCGCTGGGGTTGCCATCGAAAAAGTGGTGAAAATATTAAACCAGTCTGAAGCTGTTAAACTGCCGGTGGTGAATGCTTCCGGTTTCAGCGGCAAGCTGGATTTACCCTTGCATGAACCTTTGGATTTTAAATTAATCAAAAATAAACTGCAAGCATACGGTTTGGAAATAGTTACCGGGAAAAGACCAATGCGTGTATTTGTTTTAGCTGATAAGGACGCTCAATGACCAGGGCGCCAGTGACCCATTTTTTAAACTTTTAAAAACTACCAATGAGAATATACTGTATCATAACAGCCTGCTGCCTCTTTGTATGCGCCGTCACGAGCGGGCAGGTATCCGTTACGGGAACCGTGTCCTCCTACGCTACAGGCTCGCCGTTAACTGGCGCCACCGTACAATACGAAACAAAGAACACCCTCACCGATGACCAGGGGAATTTCCGTATCGCTGTACATAAGGACAGCTTTACCTTAAAACTGTCATTCTCCGGCTACACTACCTGGAAAAAAACCTACAGGGCTCCTTATCCGAAGCATATAGACATTTTATTGGAACCACGGACCGCCTTGCTTTCAGAAGTTACTGTGTCGACCGGTTACCAAAAGCTTCCCAAAGAACGCGCCACCGGGTCTTTTACCACGATCGGCGAGCAACTGTTCAATCAACAGGTGACCACCAACGTGATGGACAGGCTGGAAGCGATAGCTAACGGCTATTCCGTTTACAGGGGACAGAACGGGCAGCAACGTAATATGGTGCGGGGCATGAGCACCATCAAGGGTATGACCGATCCGCTGGTTATCGTAGATAATTTTCCCTACGAGGGCGACCTGGCAAACATTAACCCGAATATGGTAGAAAGCATCACCATCCTGAAAGATGCCGCAGCGGCCTCCATATGGGGAACAAGGGCCGGTAACGGCGTCATTGTTATTACCACCAAAAAGGGAGGCTTTAACAAGCCGCTGCAAATAGATTTCAGCGCCAACCTGACGACAACTGCGAAGCCCGATCTTTTTTATCAGAAACCGATTAGCTCTTCGGATTTTATTGATGTGGAGGAGTTATTGTATAAGAAAGGTTATTACAATTACTGGATCAATTCTGCGGACAGGCCGGCGCTTACACCGGTTATTGAGCTGCTGATACAAAAAGAAAACGGAGCCATCACGACGGATGACTACCAGCAAAAAACCGCTGCGCTCCGTAAGATTGATGTAAGAAACGAATTTGCGAAGTACGTGTACTGTAAGGCTTTTAACCAGCAGTATTTTTTGAATCTTTCGGGTGGAGGCTTCCAGCATAGCTGGATATTTTCATCCGGTATTGACCGCAACATCAGCAATCTGGATGCAAAGGATAGCCGTATCAACCTTCGCTTCAGCCATGTGTACAAACCATTTAAAAAATGGACATTCACCACTTCATTGCTTTATACGCTGGCATCGCAAACCAACGGCAGGCCCGGTTACGGAACCGTTTCCACCGCCAGTGGTGCTTTATATCCCTACGCCCGGTTCCGGGATGATGGCGGTGCGCCGATTTCCATCATGAAGGACTACCGGCAACCCTATATTGACAGCGCCGGGGGAGGAAGGCTGCTGAACTGGAACTATTACCCGGCGGAAGACTATTTGTTTCAGCACATGACGGCCACGCGCCAGGACATCACAGCCAATCTTGATTTGGGGTATCAGATCTTCAAAACACTTTCGGCAGAAATAAAATACCAATATGGAAGACAGTCAACCGATATCACAAACATCCAGGGGCTGAATAGTTATTTTACCAAAAACCTGGTAAACCGTTTTTCTGAAATTGACGCCACCGGTGCTTTTGTACGTCATATCCCGGTGGGGGCGATCATGGATCAATCAAGCAATGTGATCAGTTCTCACCAGGTGAGGGGACAGTTGAACTATCACAACACCTGGAGCAGGCACAGCGTGTCGGCCATTGCGGGCGCTGAAATGAGAGATATCTCATCAGACGGCGGCAACTATCGTTTATACGGCTTTGATGAAGATTTGCTTACACATGGATCGGTTGACTATACGCGACCCTTTACCTCGTGGTTTGGCGGCGGCCCCGATTTTATCCCTGATCCGTCAGCAAACAGGCAATCATCTAACCGGTTTGTTTCTTTGTACGCCAATGCTGCGTACACACTGGGTAACCGGTACAGTTTTTCCGCCAGCGGGCGTAAAGATGCTTCTAATCTTTTTGGTGTGCATGCCAATGAAAAGTGGAACCTGCTGTGGTCATCCGGATTTTCCTGGACCTTGTCTCGCGAACGCTTTTACCATAGCCGGTTATTCCCACTTTTAAAACTCCGCGCTACCTATGGATACAGTGGCAATGTGGATACACGCAGAGCCGCCGTTACAACAATCGTATATAATGGCGTATCACCCTATACTTTGCTTCCATATGCGAGGTTTGAAAACTTTCCCAATCCCAATTTGAGGTGGGAAAAAGTAGCGACCCTAAATCTCGGCATTGACTTTAAACTCAAATCGGACATCCTGACGGGCAGCGTGGAATACTACCAGAAAAAAGGCGCTGATCTTTTTGGAACCGTGCCGGTGGATTATACCAGTGTGGCGGCATTTACTATTTTAAAGAATGTTGCTTCCATGAGCGCATCGGGCGTGGACATTTCGCTGAGTAGCATCAATATGAACAGGGCAGTGAAATGGTATTCGGATTTGAATATTAACTATTACCAGGACAAAGTGACGGACTACTACCTGAGCTCAAACGACGCAAGCAGCTTTCTTAACGGCGGAGCACAGATTGCGGGGCTGAAGGGGAAACCGGTTTATTCCATTTTTTCTTACCCATGGGCGGGGCTTGACCCTGCAACCGGCGACCCGCGGGGATATGTTAAGGGAGCCGTTAGCAAAGACTATACGGCGCTGGCTGGTTCTTCCGTGCAGGTTACCGACCTGCAATATAACGGTCCTGCTACGCCGAGGATGATAGCCACCCTGGGGAATACCGTGAGCTGGAAAAATGTATCGCTAACGTTTCGGTTGATGGGAAAATTCGGGCATTACTTCAAGAAAAGCTCAATCAATTACACTTCACTGTTTGCCTACAAAATGGGGCATGCCGATTTCTCCAACCGGTGGCAACAGCCGGGAGATGAGCGCACGACAAATATCCCTTCGATGGTCTATCCTGCTAACAGCAGCCGCGACCGGTTTTATACGAATTCTGAAGCGCTGATTGACAAAGGGGATCATATCCGCCTCAAATACATTGCGCTTTCCTACGACTGGATAAGGAGCGGGTTGCCGCTGAAGAGGATCAGTTTCCATTTCAACGTCAATAATATCGGCATCCTGTGGCGGTCTAATAAAGACCGGTTAGACCCGGACTACTTTATGGGCAGTATCCCGGAACCAACAAGTGTTACGATAGGTATTAAAGGAACTTTTTAAACTCAACTATTATGTCAAAATATATTCATTCGGTATTCAGCGCCACGATCATCATTGGGATGATACTCCTTCCGTTATCCGGCTGTAAAAAATTTCTCGATAAAAAATCGGACAGCACGCTTGCTACTGCCCATACGCTGGAAGATTTGCAAGCTTTGATGGATAATTACGGAACGATCAATAGCCGGGATATACTTTCGGGTGAGGTAAGCGCTGATGATTACTACCTGACAGAAAATGACTGGATGGCCATGCCCAAACAGGGAGACAGAAGAATGTACACCTGGACCAGCGATTATTTGTTTGACGATGCATCCAATGACTGGTCGAATGGATTCTCGCTGGTTTATTATGCCAACACTGTGCTGGAAAAGATAGGCGATATCAAAAGGGGTAAGGATAACGCAGCAGTATGGGATAACGTTAAAGGACAGGCGCTGTTTATCAAAGCAAAGGCTTATCTGCAATTAGCGGCTGTTTTCTGTCTTGCGTATGATTCCAGCAGTTCAGGCGCAGACCTGGGTTTACCGTTGCGAAATACAACGGATTTTAACGAGCAGTCGGTACGCGCATCCCTTCGTGAAACGTACAATGAAATTACAACTGATTTACAGGCCGCCGCATCGCTGCTCCCCGAACAACCACTCCACGCAATGCGAGCTTCAAAGGCTGCTGCCCATGGATTGCTTGCAAGGACTTATTTATGGATGAGAAAATACAACGAAGCGCTGAAGTATGCGGATTCCTGCTTAAAAATAAAAAATGGTATTTTGGATTACAGCAGTTTATCCGCCTCTAAAACTTATCCATTGCCGCCGTTTAACAGCGAGGTGATTTACAGCAGTATGGCGCCGCCACCCCGGCCTTTAAGCATAGTCAAAGCAAAAATTGTTAACGAGCTATACAGCGCTTATGGCAGTAATGATGTAAGAAGGCAATTGTTCTTCAGGCCCAACCCGGATGGCTCTGTGGGCTTCCGGGGAAGTTACAATGGGAATCCGGCTCTTTTCTGCGGGCCGGCCACCGATGAAATGTTGCTGATACACGCAGAATGTTCTGCCAGGAATGAAGATCTGATAACGGCGGGAAAAGATATGGATGGGCTGTTGAAGTACCGGATAAAGGGTTATACGGGATCGCAGTTTACTGATAAAAAACAGGCGCTTCAATTTATCCTTACTGAAAGAAGGAAAGAACTGCTCATGAGGGGACTTAGGTGGATGGACGTAAAAAGACTCAATAAGGAAGGGGCAAACATTTCCCTTCAGCGAACGATTGGCGCCGCTAAGTATAGTTTGCCCCCTAATGATCCAAGATTTGCGCTTCCTGTTCCGGAAGACGCTATTGCTATCTCCGGTATGCAGCAAAACCCGAGATAGGGTTACCGCTTTATTACTGAGATATCTTTCGAGATGAAGCGGCTGCTTTTAACTGATCCAGCGTGCGGTTGTTCAGAAAATCCTGGAAGGTTGGTTCCGACGGGGTTGCAGTGTAAGGAATCACACAGGGGACATCTGTTCCTGTGTTGCAATCGGTACCGGTACCAACTTCCCAGTTGCCGATATTTCTCAGGTCATCAATATTGGTGCTGGCGATCTTGTAATGATAATCGGTAGCCAGATTGCCGTGCATTGGACCGGAGAGTTTGAACGACATGGTTACGGTTGCCATCATCAGTGCGGCTACAGCAACCAGGTTTGCTTTTGAAAAAAGTTTGATTTGCATTTTGTGGCCTTTTTTTGAATCAAAAAAAGATTGCCTTAAAAAACTTTGGTTTTGAAATAAGTACTGTTCAACGGTCTTTTGGCCGACCAACCCTTGGCGCTTACGATCACTGATCGTAGGCGCCTTGCTTTTTTAAAAGGGCTATACCATAGGCGTTTAGTATTAAAAATGATGTGTTGAATACAAGATGTGCTTTCCAGCCCATACCGCTGATGACTGCACCGCAACTACAGGGAATCCTGTTGAACCCGCCCAGCAGGATGAAGGCGGTATAAGCAGTAAAAACCGCCAGCAGGCAAGAGGAGCCTAACAAGGCCGCTTTTCTGCATCTATCGGACAGCAATCCCAGTGCGATGGCGAGCTCTAGGACCGGCAACGTGTATATTAAGGGCCAGGCGATCCAATCCGCTAATGGCTGATGCAGCATTGCTTCTTTGAAGCGGGTGAAGTCAAACCATTTAC
>PVEQ01000037.1 GCA_002973575.1 Sediminibacterium magnilacihabitans | reverse complement strand
TCGCTTTAAATTCGGCGCTGAACTTGCGCCTGCTTTTCTTTGTCATATTTGGTAATTTAAGATGAAAATTTCATTCTTAACTACCTGCCCTCTTTTTAGGGTACATTATACTCCCACGCAAAACATGGAATACCATAGATATGATTATTTCGGTTGTTCTTATTGTTTGGGCTGTGGTAGAATTTGTATATTTACGATATGGGAAAGAAAAAAATTAAGAAGGGAAAACTAGCAACTACCAAACAAGTAGTTACAGGTTCTTTCTTAGATATTATGAAAGCATCTGTGAAAGATGCAAAGGCCAAAAGCGCACCTAAAAAACCATAAAATAACTATTTAATTGGCTTTCAAAACTTTAGATTACCCTGCGTGTAAATGGGTATAGTTGCCTTAATTATTTAGCAGTAAGGGATATTTGTTCTTTTTTTGAACAATAAGCAGGTAAATTTTTCTCATAGTAGAATCAGTTATTTTTTAAACCTGTCTTCAATACTTTTCCTCAAAGACTGGTTTTCTCGTTCTATTTGACCGATTTTTTTGTCTTGTTCAATAAGATATAACGTCAGTTCTTCTATTTTCTTTAGTAATAGCGCCTGGTTATCCCCGACACTGATACCTTTTTCTTCTGCTTCCTTGGCTGAGGGTATCCCTGGAAGATGTTTGTATTTTTTGATGAATTGCCAAACTCCCGCTAAAGGGATAAGCTCATAAGAGGAATCAAACACATAATCAGGCCAGCCCGTTTGGGTTACGAACAGCTTTCTGGTTTTAATATTACCATTCACAGACAATTTTTCAGATGGAGCATCTGTTCCAACGCCAATATTACCATTCCGGTATATGGTCATTGATTTTCCCGCGCTGCTGCCTAACCATAGGTCTCCATTTGCATTATCAACCATTTGCATACCTATATACCCATTGGTAATTCCATTTGCTTTAAGGTCGATGGCACTTATTTGTCCAACAGCATTGCCATAATTCAGGATCAATCCCTGACTTGTACTGAAAGTGGAGATTTCCAGCTTGCCCTTAGGGGTTATGGTACCTATACCTACCGGAGCATTATAATATACCGAATTTCTAGATAATGCAGATCTAGTGTATTGACTGGAAATACCAAGATAGGTTTTGACATTAGCGGCAGTGCCATTATGACCAAATAGCCTGGCCTTGACTGTATATGCATTCTGTGTTGCCACTAAATGCGATATGGGAATACGATAACGTGTATTAATGCTATCCCATTCCATTTCACCTATGGCTATATTATCCGGAGTAGATCCCATTGCCTCACTGATACGACTTTCATTAGTAAATACGGTATTACCAGGATTAAAACCTACTGCAAACAGCTTGGTTAGTTTACCTATTGTATTCTGGTATTCATAGCCTCCTGTAACTTCCAATTCTATATTCCCCAAGAAAGAGGTATTGCCCAAAATGACATCTACTGCCAGATTAGAAGTTCCATTGGGAAAACTTGGCACATAAAGTACTTTCTCGTAATAACTATTCGTATTCAATATGCCGTCAAAAGTTCCAACAGTTTGCGCACGGCTCAATTGATAACTTGAGATCATCAAAAGAAGGAGTAAAAAAATTTTCATATAGATTGTATTATTGCCCCTGGTAACGGTAATTATATACTTTAATGATATTACCGTCCTGGTTTTTGATATCTTTTAACCTTCCCAAACCATCATATTCATAATAAATGGTCTTTCCTGACGGATCGGTTTGGCTGGTTATCCCAATTAATGGCTTATAGGTATAGGTTATTATTTGAGCATCAACTGGGAAAATTCTGATATCATCCACCGGTCCGGTTAAAGTCATATTTGCAGCATAGTTCTGTTGATTAAATATCCATTTTCCACTTATAAGATTCCACCATTGAATTATGTAATTCCTGCTGTCTGGCGGAGCAAAAGAACAAGTATAGTTACCGTTATAATATTTATTGCCAGTATGAGCAGTTCCTGTGATAGCCGAAAGATTTTCTTCAAAATTTTCGGCAAAGTATGCTTTGCTGCCTGCCATTACTATGGACATACCCTGATAGGTGAAAGAGAGAGAGTAATTAAATGTAAAACTACTGAAAGAGGTGCTTACCGTGTAGTTCAGCGTATATTGCCCGGTTGGCATATTATTATATGTGATAGTAGAAGGAGTTGTTCCGCAACTCGTGCCACCGGAACCGGAATTACACAGGTAACCGCTTTGACCGGAAGGTCCGGTGAGAGTATAACTAACAGTTACATTAGCGCCACTTGGCAGCGATGGCATTGTCAAAGTAATAGGTCCAGCCTGGGTTTGGTTAAATGCATACTGCCCTCCATAAGTAGTAGTACTTCCTCCAATTGGGAAGTTAAAGGAAGTATTAACCGTACCAGGCAGCAGCGTCTCTTTAATATGATTGGCTGCATTCAAAGTCTTAACAATCGGCAGGCTGCTATTATATCCCCAATCATAACCTGATGACACTCCATCCCTGGACAAAGAATTGATTATTTTCCCTTGGTTGGATTCAACCAAAGTCTCGAGCGCATAACGACTATCCGTGCTCACTGACGTATTAGTAGCACTCACAGAGGAAGCAGTAAAAGTAGCTGAAGGAGCCTGTAAATCAATTTTCTGAGCTGTACTGAAATACACTCCTAAATTATCATCTCTTTTATTGTTATAATAGTAAAAATTTGCTGCGGTAAGTTGGCTGTTTGTCCAGGTAGACGTTTCAATAACAGGATCCATATAATTATCCTGCATCCATAAAATAGGTTTTAATAAGGTGTCTGCTGCAGATTTTGCAGTATTGTGGTTTACCTGGTAGGTGTTCAACGGACTGGTATTTGTAAAATTTGCCTTCCGGCAATTAATATAATTTACCCGGGCATTAAATAGAGCAGTGGAATAATTGGTGCTGGTTGTACTATAGCATGAGCTAGTATATCCCGGGCAACTATTAAATTGGCTACTATAACCTCCTGTGTAAAAAAGAGAATCAGAATAATTTAAAAATTTGGCGGCACCAGTATAACAATTGGAAACAGTATCAAAAATAGGTACCCTAAAATCGAATGCATATTTCATTCTTTTTTCGACCGTCTGGCTTTTTGAATTGGTTGTAACAATACGGGTAGGTTCATGATGGTAATTGCTTTCATAATAAGTCTGAACCTGAGTTTGCAGCATGCCGCCTCCTAATTGGTAGTTTTGTTCTGTTACCGTAGTTTGTGATTTGCGGGCGGTTTGGAGTTCATAAAAAGTGGCGAAGCCGTATCTATTATTCCCTGCTGCCGTAAAAACAAAATTAAGTCGGCCGGGAGTAGTAACAGGATTCAATGTATAAACTGCATTAAATAATTTCTCGCTTAAAACTGAACCATCCTGGGTGAAATGCCCCTCATACGTAGGTTCCCCTCTGGAAAAGTCGGTTGGTAAGGGTGCAGCAGGGTAATTAGGAATCGAAGGATCACAGGAGCCTGGATTATTTACTTTGGTAACCGCAACATTATCCCGGTTAATCTGCCACGGAGGTGTCACGGAAAACCTGTAAATACTAAATCCATTACCCGTCTGACTAACTTTCACTTCTCCGTACCCGATATGGTAACCCTGTGTCGTCTCCATCGGACGAATAGGGTTGTCTGAATAAATGGAGCCTCTTGTCTGTGTTGTATCCGTTGGCGAAAAAGTATCGAAACATCCTTGTGTATTCGGCGCCTGTCCAAGAAAATTGCTTTTTTTAGCCCAGTCATTTCGGAAGAGCTGATAATAGATCGGCCGGCTGTAAAGCACACCACTTGACAAATTGTTACTCTGGCTCAAGTAAGAATAGTTGGTGACATTTGTTTGATTATTAATAGGGTCGTAGTTGGTGATCGTTTTAATCCGCAAACCTCCAACAATTTGATCTGTTGGAACAACCTGACCATTGACAACCGAGTTAACAGTAAAAGTATTCGCCTCAAAATCAAAAACAGTATTACCTCCTGTTGGATAGGTTATTTTCCGAAGTGCCCCACCCCTCATCGCAGGCCAAGCGGATTCGCGATTAGCAATAGAGATACTAAGGGAGGAATTGACAACTCCCGTATTATTAGAAAGAGCTGGGTATAGTTGACTATTCGCAGTTACTCCATTGTTATATCCCCAATGATCTCGTGAGAAGCTTAATTTTCGCGGAACTTGTTCCGAAAAATAATCAAATTGGTATGGAGGCTTGGAAACAGTTGCGTCACACGATTGTTCCTGAACAGCAAGCAATTTTAATCGTTTCTTATCAGATATGATTCCGGAAAAATAAAAAACCGGAGCCGTTGTGCTGTCTGTAAAATAATCATAGGAGAAACTAAACTTCTTAAAACAATTGCTTTGATTATCAGAAACACTGATCGATCCTAAGGTCGGAGAGCTTTGATTGATATTATCTGTGAGCGACTGATCAATCCCGCTAGCCCATCTCGATAGGTCCTGCCGTACACTTCCCGGAACAAAATTTACAGTTTCATTGGGCGTTGTTATTTGGCTTAGCAAAACGCCAGCCATCAGATTTTTAACCAGCGCATATCTAGCCGCTGAATTATTCGCCTGGTCTAAAGTGAATGTTGGAGGGTTGGTGAAAGTATAAAAAGCATACTTATCCCGCTGGTAGTTTAAATTGATAGAGAAACTTCCATCCGGCGATACAATTTGGTACAGAAACCAACTTGAAATAGCCTGACTGTAGGAAGTACCCATATTGGCGGTGTACATGGATGCTACTTCTATCGGGTCGCAATATGGATTTTGTGCAGGAGTTGGTGCAATACCGAAGAAATATTTGACTCCGTCAGGTGTGATTAGCGTAAAAGATTCAATACATCTGCCGTTACCTGACCATGCACCCGGAGAATTATTCCATGTGCCTGGAGTATAGCTGCATTGTATTTTAATATCCTGTTCCGGAACAAGCACTGGGGTGCGATCATCATTGAAATAAAACTTTCCGCTATACCCGTTGAAATTGAAGTAAAATAAATCGGGTTCATTGTCTATATTGGTTTCATCGTATGGCTGAGCATTTGCCCAGTAACTGGCATATCCATAGTCTGAATAATGGCCGTAGGTTTGACTTAAACTGCTCGTTTGTTTTTCGTCAGGTTTATCCTTTACCGTTCTGATAATAGCACCTCCTGCATTTAAAGTCCAACCCGCTCCAACCCAACTATCGTTTTCTTCCACCTTCAAACCAGATGCATGATAGCTAAGGTTGATGGGCAATTTTAGGGGGCCATAAGAAACTGTATACAGCGGTATATTGATGTTGGGCACGCCGGTATGGTAACTTACAGGTATATCTCCATATTTGCCTAATGAAGCAGCGTTAGGCGAGGCGATATTTACCTTCCCAAGTGTTTTTGTCGGGTCCTGAGCAAAGCTCGGGAACTGAGCGCTTAAAACAACAAGCAATAGAAAAACTCTGTTCAATTTCATTAACATAACAATTTAAAATTTTACCATCCAAATTTAGAATTGGGCATAACGGCTGTGTGGGATTATTTAATCTTCTCAAATATAGAATCTACATCTGATAACAAAAGCCAGCCAATAAACTTACTGCCACAAACAGCAGCTATCCATGTCTTGTCTTTGATGGGATGATAGTATTTCTTATAAAAACCAGACTCCCATCTCTCTTCAATTTTACTTCCTTTGTTAAAAGACACCTTCTTAGTCTTTGATTCAAACGCAGGATATTCATAAATCCTCATCAAAGCCTTATTTTTGGCTTTATAAAAAATGGGATAGTTAAGATGAAACTGTGATACGATCTGATTTGTGGAATCGCTAATTTTTGGAAAAGGATTTTCGTTTAACAGACCATAAGCCATATAACCTTCAGTAGAAAGTTTCTTTACATTGAGAGAGCTTTCCTGAAATAGCAATTCAAAAGGAGCAGCGCTTGACCCATTTGCTTGTAAACTATACATATTTTTACCTTTTTTTACTAAAAAACCTGTTTCAACATTACCATGAAAATATCCAGGTGTATAAAACTCAAAATATTTGAGCGTATCATTAATAGTAAAAATATTTAATGTCGAAGTATCCCTTTTGTATGTTTGCGCCATTAAAGAGTTAACCGCTAATATTAAGGCACTTGCAATTAAAATAAATTGTTTCATATAATATTTTCGAAGTTAATTTTAATCATAAGGATTTATTGTAGGTGTTCCCTTGGCTGCATTAATAGCATTATTTATTAATTCTTTATTTTGCTGGGAATATTTACCACCAACCTGATTAATCATGTCTTGTGTAGGAGTTTTACCACCAAAATCTTTACTCGACCCAGGAAACATGATAAGTAATAAATGATTAGGTTCCATCCCGCCAGTATTAGGGTTGGGGTCAATACCCAATTGTTTAGCAGCGGCAGGTGTTATTTCTCCCGTTTTATTGTTCGGGCCACCTTCCAAATAAATACCATACGCACTTTTATTATTTTCAAGGTTATACAATAATCCTACATCTTTATGCTTAACTCCGTTACTGGAAAACGCTTTACGATTGGCTTTTCCTGTTGCCTCATCTTTTTCAACTTTCCCTTTATCACCGACACTTTTATAATTACTTGTAGGCAATACATAACCATTTACTTCATCTGGGTCTACATTGGCAGCGTTTGTATTCAAATGTGTTTGATCACTCTTTGCTGCCGTAGAATTACTTCCATCTCCATCTATATCCGCATCCGATTGATTTGTAAGAACCGATTTAGAACCTTGTTGTAATTTATTAAACTCAACCTTGTTGTTTTTGGTATTGTTAAAATGTAAAATTATCGTTTTACTAATGGGATTGGTAGTGTCTGCACGCATTCCATCTTTATCAATAAATCTAATGGGATTATCATAAGCGTAATTATATGGCGACCACCTTCGGGATATATCGCTTAAGGGATCCTGGGTATGCCAAACACCTAACTGAGCATCATAGAAACGTGCGCCATAATCATACAACTCCAATCCGCTGCCATCACTGAACTCCTGATGCTGTAACTCTTTACCATTGTATTTGTATCGATTCTCTGGTTTTCCCGCTGCACGACTACTAATCCCTGCTAACGTCAGCCCCCACGGTCCATAGTGGCTTTCTTCGAGCAAGGGACCTCTCGTCTGTATCACCTGCAGGTTATCAAAGAACACATCTGTGTTGCTCTCATTCGAACAGTAGACATAAAGGTACCCATTCTTGGTAATGCCCACACTCTGTGCAGGATGCGTATACACTATGTTAGCATCACTTATCATGCTGAACCCACTGCTTCCACTCACCACCCTGAACTGCTCATCAAACAGTATCCAGTTGATGTAAGCTTTGGGGCGGGTGCCCGTGTTCGGCTCATTGTTCATGAGCCAGTTGTTTACATCTCCCGGCGTTACTGCTGAACCGGTTAATGTAGCTGCTGTGGCTTTACCGGTAGCGGCCACGGCACTGGTTCCGGCCAAGGCTGTCAGCAGGTTGTTCACTACAATATTATAACCTGTATTAGTGGGAGTGCCTCCCTGCCAGAAGCTCTTGCCATAGATCGCCACATTATCGCCGGCCATCACTTTGAGTGTTATACCCAGTCCCATCTTGTCGCCTGTGGCTCCATTGAGCTTATACATTTTCAGGCTGGTGGCTGTGGTATTGCTCGTCGGGTTGGTATTATATGGCGGGTTACCGTTGTTGTTCGGGTAAGTCACCGGCAGAGGCGGGTTTGGCACAATGGCAGCTGTGTTAATCGTGTAATAATTACCCTCAGTTGTTACAGCTCCGTCTTCCAGGGTGGCTACCGGGTACACATCCTGTTGCTGTTCATCGGTCAGTACCATCCTCGTATTACCCAGGTGGTCTTTTACAAAATAATCATAAACAAATACGGTGGGGCTGCTCACGGATACATTGTGGTT
>PVEQ01000036.1 GCA_002973575.1 Sediminibacterium magnilacihabitans | reverse complement strand
TAGATTTAGACCTGAATTGTAGGAAAATAAACAAGCTATACCACCAATGCCTTGATATTGGACGTATAGCTGCTTAAATTTTTACCGAACCATTGTTATTATAAATTTCAAAGAATTTATTGCGAAAATCAAGCACGATGCAGGTAAGTTCTTCCGCGTTTGCTGCAAGGGTAGATAAAGGAAGTAGTAGAGGATAAGGAACCCCTTTAAAATTACCAATTTTTGTTCCGATTTTTACAATGTGCACTTCACCCCATGTCATAACTTTACTGATAATTTGTCGATAAACTGATATGTCAGTTGCATTACAAGGAATACATACCTTCTGAAGCATTGAGGAAATACATTCAATGCTATTACATTTATGAATCTGATACAGATACTGTAATGGAGGATAACGCTTTTGCTACCGGCTGTGTTGAAGTGATGTTTAATCTAAGTGGTGTTCAGTGGGAAACAAAGGCAAATGGCGCATTTGCGGCTACTCCGAAAGTTGAATTATGGGGACAGGTTCTGGACCCGCTTTCTTTTAGAACGGCGGGTAAAAATTGCATGTTAGGCATCCGCTTTTACCCCTTTTCAGCTGCTGTTTTTTTACAAGAAGATATTCAGTTGTTCAACGACAAGATCCTGAACCTTACAGATGTACTGGGAAAACCCATTGAAGAATTGCACTCAAAGCTGCTCGAAACGGAATCGTTAGCAAAAAGAATTGATTGCGTGGAAGCTTTTCTGTTGAACAGGTTGTTAACGGCCGGGAAGATCGATAAAATAACCCTTGTGCAGCAAGTGATGCACGAATTGAAGCAAGAGGACTTTTTTGATAATATTGAAAATGTAGCCTCCAGGTATGGTATCAGTTCGAGGTATCTTCAGAAAATATTTTTGCAATACACCGGGCTCACACCCAAGTTGTACAGCAAGATCAACCGCTTTCAGAACAGCCTTTTGCTCCTATCAAAAGAAAATCAATCCCTTACTTCCATTGCGTACGAGTGCGGTTATTTCGATCAATCACATTTTATAAAAGAGTTCAGGCGTTTTACCGGTGCGGTGCCATCTGGATACGACTTTGCCAATACTACGGCTGTACTCGCTTCTCCCAACAAATAAGCTGTTCCGTTTTGTACAATTTTTCTTTTTTATGCATGTCCAACTTTGTGCATAAATAGAAAACCATGTCATCACATTTTGAAAAATTCAAGAAACTGCACCAGGCGAACCATTTATTCGTACTCCCGAACGCCTGGGACGCCAGGAGTGCGCAGCTTTTCCAGGAAAATGCATTTCCCGCCATTGGTACATCCAGCGCAGCCGTAGCTGCCAGCCTGGGTTACGAAGATGGAGAAGGAATGTTGTTTTCAGATTACCTGCTGATCATTAAACGGATACTGGCTTCTGTACATGTTCCGGTAACTGTTGATATGGAAATGGGGTATGGGAAAACCAATGAGCAGATTTTTGCAAACATGCAGCAGTTGGCTGAACTGGGCGTAGCCGGCATTAATATCGAAGATTCTGAGATCATTCAGTCAAAGCGTTCTTTGAAAAACGCAGCAGCATTTGCAAAAACGATTGAATATAGTAAGAACGGACTGGCTGCTAAAAACCTGTCTCTTTTTATCAATATCCGTTGCGACACTTATATTCTCCATGTAAAAGATGCATCCAAAGAAACAATCAGCCGGTTAAAGACTTATGAAACAAGCGGGGCCGACGGTATTTTCCTGCCATGCATCAGCCGGGAAGAAGATATCAATGAAGCTGTGAACAACACCAAACTCCCCATCAATGTCATGTGCATACCGGGCCTTCCCGATTTTGATACACTGAATAAGCTTGGCGTGAAACGCGCCAGCATGGGGCCTTTCCTGTTCAATAAAACATATAAGAAAGCAGGAGAGCTGGCACAAAAGGTTATTGAAAAAGCAAACTTTTCTTCTATTCTTTAATTCATTCATTAAAACCACTATTATGATTGTATCTAAAAAAGCAACAGACACGCATGCCATGTTGGCGGCAGCCTATAACACAGGCGACATCGATACGGTGTTAAGCATGTACGATGTAAACGGAATTATTGTAGCTGCACCCGGCAGCCCAGTATCGGGAAAAGAACAATTCACCGATGCAG
The DNA here is from genome assembly GCA_002973575.1 of Sediminibacterium magnilacihabitans. Taxonomy (GTDB): domain Bacteria; phylum Bacteroidota; class Bacteroidia; order Chitinophagales; family Chitinophagaceae; genus Sediminibacterium; species Sediminibacterium magnilacihabitans. The sequence goes on along the minus strand of PVEQ01000036.1, from coordinate 7,136 downwards.
TAAAAGCCATCCTCGCCATCAAGGGGAAGATGGAAATTAAAACTGTTTATTGCCTTCAATCCGGCGATGTTGCAGTGGGCAGATCGGAGTGGAGCATTACAGAAGGAGATGAAACGAAGGTGAGCGCCAAAGGAGTGGAAGTGATGAAGCAACAGGCAGATGGCACCTGGAAGGTCTTGATAGACCATGCGTTTGGTGCAGAAGCGGGGCTTACTGCGTGAGGTGTAATTGATTAAACAGGCCTGCGTTTCAAGCAGGCCTGTTTATACGTGCTTTTACCTTTATAGATCATTCCCATTTCCTGGCAATCACTCTTCTTTCATTATTTTCACTCGCATTGTTTGTATCTTCATCTGTTTGTTACTTTTAACCCAAACTTTGAGGATGGATGTTGTGTTTCTTGATGCATCAAACTGGAACGAGCAGTTCTGGCTGAATAGCGGTGGTACCCGCGCGAAAAAAATCCTGCAGGATGAGGACGGTCAGCAGTGGTTTTTTAAATGTTCTGAGAAGAAGGAGGCAAAGGACAATAAACCGGCCAAGTATTACCGTTATGAATTCTGGTCGGAGGTAATGGCTCACCAGTTGGGGAAAGAGTGGGGATTGGACATACTGCGGTATGACCCAGCGGTATTCAATGGTGAGATTGGTTGTATCAGCAAAAGTATGCACCGTACTGGTGAACAGCAACTGATCGAGGTAGGTAGGTTCATGACGGCTATCAGCTCCGATTTTATCCCGGACAATAAAGAGACAAGGGATCAATACACTTTCCAACTTCTAACCAAAACGTTGGATCATTTCAGCCTGGCTGGGCATTGGGGCTTCTTTTTCGAGACTTTGTTATTTGATGCGGTTATTGGGAACACTGATCGCCACCAGGAGAATTGGGCATTTATTGGCCAATCTTCATTAATCTCACGGAAGCTTGGTGAAATTGAAAAGGATGTTCAAGAGGTCCCTGCTATTCTTGATAATTGGTTTGTACGTAATACTATCGGGTTTCTCTTTGACAGGAAGAAAAAAGTATTATCAAAAGAGATCGAGCAGATACGCCTGCAATTGATCAACTTGGAACGTGTGGCACCGGTTTACGACAGTGGGAGCTCGCTGGCACGGGAATTGAGCGATGAAAGAGTGAGACAACTTCTTGAAAATGAGCCACTGCTTCAGAGGTATGTAGACGGTGGGTTGTCTGAACTTCACTGGAACAATAAAAAGTTAAGTCACTTCGACTTAATAGGGGAAATGCTTAATTCTTCGTACATTGAAGAGGTCAGGAAAGCAGCTGAGTTCCTGACGCGATTCAGACCAGAAAAGAGCCAGGAAATCATCCAGACGATCGATGATTGTGTCCCGGATGCATGGAAAGACTACCGTTTGCCACAATCACGTAAGGACTTGATTTGTAAATTAGTAACTTTGCGCGCTGAAAAGCTGAAGAAGTTGATATTATGACGGAGTTTGAAAAAATATTTCTTGTATGGCGAAAAGGTGCTGGTACGCGGCGCCATGCCATTGGTGTGCTTGAGAAAACTTCTGAAGGCAAAAACGAGTTCTACTATCTTCCCAGGGCAATCGACCTAATTAAAGAGGAAGGTTTTACCCCGTACACGGAATTTCAGGACCTGAAGACCCGATACAACGGGAATGTCGCAGAAATTTTCGGACAAAGACTAACCAAGTCCGACAGACCTGATATTTCCAATTTCTACAAATTTTGGGAAGTGGATCCTGAAAAAGCCAACGATAAGTTTTACCTGCTTGGAAAAACACAGGGACTTGTTCCTACCGATAACTTTGAATTTCTTGCCGAGTATATCTACCAGCCGAGTCTGCATTTCCTGACCGAACTTGCTGGATTGTCGAAATATAATACACCTAGGGGAACGATCAAATCTGGCGATGTTTTACGCTACGAATTAGATAAGGGCAACATTTATGATAAGTATGCCGTTATGGTGTACAAGAATGATACGTTGTTGGGTTACATTAAAAAATATCACAGTAAAGTCTTCTATGATGCAGGAGATCAAAAACTGCATTTGCAGGTAAAAGCTGTAGAAGAAAATGGTATCCTTAAAAGAGCATTTATAAAAGTTTCCGCTCAAAATCATTGATAGCAAAGCCCCGATAAATGGGGCTTTTTTTTAGCAATCATGAATGATGGATTTCAGAATATCCATCTTCTGATCCATTTTTGCATGGCTGATCACTACGCCGGCTCTCTCCTCAGGTAGCCATGGCAGATATGCCTGGGTAATGCTACTTTTATTCCGGGAATCAGAAAAAATATTAATCAACGAATAAAACCTGCTATGAAAAAATCTGCTCAAATCAGCCAACTGTATTTACGCATTGCCATTGGTATCGGCTACCTGGTACCAGGTCTGGACCGTCTCGGCGTTTGGGGCCCGCCGGGTGGCAAGCATATTTCATGGGGCAATTGGGAAACCTTCTTAAAATATGCGACCGAAGTAATGGGTTTCTTACCAGTGTCTGTTGCCTCTGTATTCGCCGTACTGGCAACCATTGGAGAAATTGGCTTCGGGGTGTTGCTCCTTTTGGGAAAGTGGACGCGGCTGGCTGCGCTGGGCAGCGGCATACTTTCTTTGCTGTTTGCCGTTTCTATGACCATTTCTTTTGGGATCGTTTCTCCCCTTAGTTACTCTGTTTTTACACTGAGCGCCGGAAGTTTCCTTTTATCAACGCTGAACGATTACAGATGGAGTCTTGATGCGCGCTCTTAAAATCATCGCTATAAAACAAACAACCAGGGAGCCGCTTTCTATGAGCTGCCAAACGGATTGTACAGCTTAACCGGGAACCCCAGTAAAACACAAATTTTATGGAAGCAATTACGGTAAGAAAGGCCACGGAAGCAGATTTGGACATGCTGTACCAGTTCGAGCAAGGCGTTATAAACGCAGAGCGCCCGTTCGACGTAACCCTGCGGCCAGGATTGATACATTATTACGATCTAAAAGCATTGATTCATTCACCGAAGGCGCACCTGGTAGTTGCTGAATCGGACAACAAGGTTATTGCTTCCGGTTATGCCCGCATCGATGAATCGAAGCCTTATTTGCGGCACACGCATCATGCTTACCTGGGCTTCATGTATGTGGTGCCAGAGTTTCGCGGGCGGGGTGTCAATGAAAAAATAATGGACGCATTGAAACAATGGTCAAAGGAGCAGAACCTGCATGAACTCCGGCTGCAGGTCTACGAAAATAACGCACCGGCCATCAGGGCGTATGAAAAAATAGGGTTTGCCAAACACATGGTAGAAATGCGTTTTAACCTGGGATAGTAGAGGACAGCTTGTGAGTAATTTATTTTGTAAATGTTAGCACTGAAAAAGTGCCTTTTCCGATGAGGTTCATTTCTTCCTTTTGCTGGTTCTTAAGTATGAATTTATGATCTGTAAACATTTTGATGATCTCATCCGGCATTAAATAAGGTAGCCCGCAATAGTCGTCACGAATTCCTTTTCTTTTTGGCTGGGCTTCAATAATAACCACTTCCCCGGAATCTTTTAAAACCCGGCGGATTTCTTTTAGCATCTTTGAAGGCTCAGTGAACTCGTGCAGGCTTCTGCGGCAGAGGATTTTATTGCAGGATGAAGGATCAAGAGGAATTGAATCTTTCAGAGAAATTTTAAAGTCATAATTGAAGTTGAATGCTGAGTGAGTACTTTTTCTGATTTCTTTATAAGCTTGTTTAAGATTGCTCCTACTTAAAACCTTTTTATCGGTATCTAAAAGAACTTGAAAGATATTAGGTACTAAGGAAGCGTACAATGCATTTACGTAGCCATATCCTGCACCGATGTCAACCAGTGTGTCTCCACTTTTTAAATTGATCAGTTCAATTTCATTTCTATAAAATTTCAAGGTTTCTTCTGCATTAAAATCTTTCTGACAATAAATGATATTGGAGGAGATACAGGAAAACGGAACATTAAAAGAAATAACAGCAGGAAGAATATGATAGCCCATTATTCATTTAAAAAGCAAGTCAATCCTTTAAAGAGCTGGTTTAACGTTTTGTATTAGCGCTTGTAACGATACCATTCGTGGTGCATGCGGCAGACAAAGCTGATACATTGTATATTCCGTTTGGCAAAAATGGAATGATAGCGTACGATCTTAAGACGGGACGGTTTAATATCTATAAAAATAAAACTGCTGTTTTTTCAAATGCGTTTGCGCAAGTTGAGGTGAATGGCAAAGTCATCTCCTCAATGAATTATACGGTAAGAACCTACAGTAAGTCTACTATATCAGATGGTTTTGGGAAAGGTGAAAAATACACCGTTAAGCTGGCTGGCGATGGCCTTCCGGAGATGGAAGAGGTTTTTTATACCTACTATACCAGAGAATACTTCTTAACCAAAACAGAGATAAGCGGCGCCCATTTAAAAAGCAATTGTATGGAACCCTTTTGCGATAATTTCCCGACTGTCGCGGGAGATTTACGCACTTTATTTGTGCCCTTTGACAACGACACTTTTATTAGTTATGATGCGAAACCTTTTACCCGCGATACCAAAAATATGAGCTCCGAGGTTACTGCAGTCTATGAAAACAATAGCAGGAAAGGATGGGTAATTGGGGCAGTTGATCATAAGGTTTGGAAGACCGGTGTTCTTACGCTGAATCAAAAAGACAGTTTAAATACGATCAAAGTAGTTGATTTTTTGCCGATAGCCTTACAGGTTTCAGAACCGGAAATACGGCTTTTATTGATCTGGACTCCTTGAGGAAGTTAAGTAGTCCCAAGGGTCGGAGACTCGAACCCAATTCTGAATGATTTATTCCATTCTCAAACTCTTTATCGGGTTTGCCATTGCGGCTTTTATTGTCTGAAAGCTCACCGTTAGCAGGGTAACGAATAAAGCTATTGAGCCTGCTGCTGCAAAAACCAACCAGGAAAATTCAGTATGGTATTGATAATTCTGCAGCCAGTTATTCATGAAAAAATAAGCTGCGGGCCCGGCAATTAATAAAGAAATAAAAACCAGTAATAGAAATTCATTTGAAAGCAGGCGCCACAAACTAAATATAGATGCGCCTAATACTTTGCGTACGCCAATTTCTTTAATACGTTGTTCAGCTACAAAGGAGGCTAAACCGAACAATCCCAAACAAGAAATGAATATTGCCAGTATGGCGAAGATTGAAGCTAACTTACCGATACGTTCCTCTTCGCCAAATTTTTTTGCATAAACATCGTCAACAAACGTAAACTCAAATGGTATTGATGGCGCGTATTTTTTACATATAGTTTCAATTTCACTTAAAGCATTCTCTGTACTGGCAGCAGCATTGATCTTTATATTTAAGAGTCCGGCTTCAGGCTCAATATAAAAGAATGTGGGCATTACAGGTTCGTAGGGCGACCCAACAACGATATCTTTTACTACTCCAAGGATGGTATAATTTCTGTCATCCCAGGTAATGATTTGTCCAACAGGATTTTTGATCCCTATTTTCTTTTCGGCGGTCTCATTTAAAATCAGGCCGGATGAATCACTGATTAATTGTGAATTAAAATCTCTTCCAGTAACAAATTGCCAACCTATTGTTTTTCCGTAAGCGGGCGAAACTGCAAAAGTTGCGAATTCATCATTGCTGTTTACATCCTTGCCCCGCCAGTTAAAGCCTCGGCTTGTTCTGCTGCCCATTGTTATTTGATTTCCCGATTCGGCTATTTCTTGAATTAAGCCCGTCTGCAGTAAATCGTTTCGCATGGCATTGAAATGGCGATGAAAATCTCCAGTGTAATCACGGATCATAATAACACCTTCACGATTGTAACCCACCGATCGGTTTTTGGCAAATTGGATTTGCTGAAAAACAATGATAGTACCTATGATCAATATGAGAGAAACTGTAAACTGAACTACTACCAGCACTTTACGAGGCAGACCCGTATGATTACCTGCGCGGAAAGTTCCTTTTAATACTTTTACAGGCTGAAATGAAGACAAGTACAGTGATGGGTATATACCTGCTATCAGCCCCGTGATGATGCAAAATCCGACTGAACCAGTCCAGAATAAAGGGCTGGTCCATAAAATGGACATTTTCTTGCCAGACAATTCATTAAAAAACGGGAGGGCAAGTTGAACGATTACCAACGAGAAGATAAATGCCAGTACGGCAATCAATAAAGATTCGCTGAAGAATTGTGTTACAAGTTGTTTTTTTGAAGAGCCTATTGCTTTGCGTATCCCTACTTCTGTCGCTCTTTTTTCTGAACGTGCTGTGCTCAGGTTCATGAAATTTATGCAGGCAAGCAATAACGCAAAAAAGCCAATAATGCCGAATAACCATACATATTGAATGCTGCCTCCCGCATTTAAACCATTTTTGAAATCAGCATATAAATGCCACCTGCTCATGGGGTACAGGAAAAAATCGGATCCTGATCCTGCTTGTTTCCCACTTACTTTACCGGGTTTGATGTTCTTTATTTTAGCGGATAACAATTGCATGTCCTTGTTTTCCGCTATTTGCGCGAAAACCTGGAAGCTGTTATTGTTCCAGTCATCTTTGGCATTTTTTACGCCGTCTGAATTAGCATATACTTCCCAGGGTGAAATAAACAGCAAATTTTTAAATGAAGTATTCTCAGGTAAATCTTTATAAACTCCAGCTACCTTTAAACTAACGCCGTCTAATTTTACTACCCGAGTTACAGGATTACTATTTCCAAAAAGCGTTTTGGCAACAGATTCAGCTATTAAAATAGAAGATGGATCTTTCAGGCCCGATCTTGAGCCCGCAATCATTTTTAACGTCAGCATTTCCGGAGCTTCTGGCTCCATGTAACTACCCGGTCTGGATATGCTTTTGTCTCCTGTGGTAAGGATATGTGGATTATTCCAGGAAGACAGGATAATGTGGTCAAAGTCATTACCGTAGGAATTGCGCAACTCAACGGCCGCAGGAATTGGCATAGCTTTTAACGTGGCGATATTTCCATTTGAAATCTGGTTTTGCATTACCCTTGCTATACGCTTATAATTAGTATCATTAACGTTTCGTCTTAATTAGAACATTTTCAACTGGTTATCATTTTGCTCTTTGAAATTTTGTAGTATGGGTTTAGCGAATAGTTCATGTAAA
>PVEQ01000035.1 GCA_002973575.1 Sediminibacterium magnilacihabitans | reverse complement strand
GGAAATAGATACATAAGGGAACAAAAAAAGCCGGTTCTAACGCTGGGTTAGTGACCGGCTATACAAAAGACCGTTTTTTTACTATCTGTCCCCTTTGGCGGGCCAATCGTATTTCGAACGGCCGTAATAATGTTTGCCACGCAGAATTAGGATGATTGACAAGGTATATCGTGCTTAATTGAGTCGTCCCGTTCTTATACGGGACAGCAGGCGTTTTGCCGGTAAGTAAGTTTATGTTTTTAAATACAGACCTCGATTATGATCACATTACTCAACCCGGAGAAATTGCCCCTGACTGCTGATACGTTGAAACATTTATTGCCCAGCCCCGTTAATGATACCACATCCGATCTGGCAATCGGATCAGTGCTGCAACTGGCGGCCTTACTGTATGAATGTTTACGGGAACCACCGGCACAAACGTCTGAGTTTATCAAAAGCATTGCCGCATGAACCTGGCATCATTCGAACGGTTTGCCGGTAAAAGAACGGTGGAGCTGCAACAAAAATCGCAGGGAACAGAAGCCGTGATTTATACCCGTGTATCCAGCAAAGAACAAGCCGATAAAAACCTGAGCCTGGAAACACAACGAAAAGCAATTGAAGAATATGCACGACGCTATGAACTGCCGGTTGCCGCTTATTTCGGGGGCACTTACGAGAGCGCCAAGACCGATGGGCGGAAAGAGTTCCAGCGCATGCTTCAATTCATACAACAACACAGCGGCAGGATAGGACAGATACTGGTGTACACACTGGATCGTTTCAGCCGAACGGGGGGAGCGGCCATCAAGCTGGCCCAGGATCTAAGAGAAAAATACGGAGTCAGGGTCTTTGCCGTTACGCAGCCCACAGATACTTCCAATCCGAGCGGCATTCTCCACCAGAATATCCAGTTGTTGTTCAGCGAATACGATAACCAGCTGCGCAAACAAAAAGCAGTAGCGGGCCTGAAAGAGAAATTTGAGAAAGGTATCTGGGCCACACGTCCGCCGCAAGGATACGATATTGTAAAAATCAACGGAGAACGAAAACTGGTGATCAATGATGTGGGAGAAAAACTACGCATGGCTTTTCAATGGAAAGCGGAGGGAATGAAGAATGAAATGATCATCGCCAGGCTGCAGGCCCTGGGTGTACCCATGTACAAACAACAATTGACCAAACTGCTGAAAAAGCCGTTTTACTGCGGCATCATCAATCATGGTTTGTTAGAAGGCAGGGTAGTAGAAGCGAATCACGAACCCCTGATCAGCCGGGAACTGTTTCTGTGCATCAACGGTGAAAAAACTTCGGCGCATGCCAGGCGCAATGTGCCTCTCAGAAAAGAAAATAACCACCTGCCGCTTAAAGTGTTCCTGCGTTGCCAGGCTTGCGGCGCTCCTTTTACAGGATATCATGTGAAAACCAAAGGCCTGTATTATTACAAATGCCGGACCGAAGGTTGCAGGTGTAACAGAAACGCAGATCAATTGCATCAGTTATTTGAGCAATTGCTGGAAACCATCGTTTTAAAACCGGAATGGATACCAGCATTACAATACCAACTGGAGTATTTGTTTACAGAGCAGAACAAATTGCAAACGGAGCGTGAAAAATTATTGAAGACCCAGCTTACGGAGATCACCAAAAAGATCAATATGCTGGAAGAGAAATATTACGTATCAGCCGGTATGCCGCTCGCTGTTTTCCAACGTCTGCAGGCTCAATACCGGAAGGAGTACGAGATGGTGGAAGAACAACTGAAAGACGTGAAAGGTGTCGACAACCCGTTTGCAGAATACCTGCAAAGGGCGTTGACCCTGGCAAAACATCCCGCTGCATGCTGGCAGCAGGCGAACATTGGAATAAAGGAGAAACTGCAACGGCTATTATATCCCAACGGTATTTTTTACGATCAGCGCCAACACCACCTCAATGCTTCTTCTTTGAATTTACTCTTCGACCGGAATGAATGAATCACCCAGGTTCATGCTGCATTGCACCTGTACATCCGGCCCATGTAGCACGGCCGGCTGGGTATGCAATACTTGCTCTTGCTTTCCCTTACCGTTAATATAATAGGAGAGAGAAGGAATTGCTTTGTGTTTGATGTCGCTGAAAAAAGGGTCGTTTTGCCTGATCGCCTCTTTATTGAGCGCTTCCTTCATTTCATGTCTCAATTGAACGGCTTTGGGTCGTACACGGCGGAGATCTTTACCGTCCAGGTCAATGTATCTTTTCAGGAACTTTACCGATAGACGCACTTCTTCCAGCTTTATCAATGAACTGAGCAGGTTGTATGTTCGTTTGCTGATCTCAATTCGTAACTGCTTTGCTTTCTTGTGGGATAAATGAATCAGCTTGTCCTGCATGAAACGAACCTGGCTGGCATAGCGTGATTTTTTTTCAATACGTCGTTCAACGATGGCTAATTGCAATTCGTGCAGCAATTTCTGTACTTCCAGTCGGGCAACCGGTCGTTCAAGCCGCACCCCTTTGTAAGTGCTTTTATCGGCAAGCCCGAGGGTTAAGAACTGTTTCATAAAATAAATTTCAGTGCCTTCCTTTTCTTTCAGGAGCGGATGTCGGGAAGTGGGTTGCCGTTTTTCTGCTGGCTTCCGGGCAGGGGTCTTTTTTTTCTTCTTCGCCATAGATGCATAGGTTGATGACCGGCAAAGGCACGCCGGGGTAGATGTGCTTGTTAGGATCCTGGTAATGGTAAGTCACTATCTACCCCGTATGTTGGCGTGCCAAGATTGTGTAGAGATATGTATCTGATAAACAAACTTACATCTGACAGAGAGCTTGCTGATCCAAACGGGCTTAAGTGGGAAACCCCGGGCACTATAAGGCACAAAATATAAAACAGTCTCATTAATCAGGCTTTATTTGATGCCCTTTGATGCCCGGTTGCGCCCGTTGGGTAACAGGGGCAGGTCATGATTCCCCAGTTTTACATGATAAACAAGATATTGTATGGAAGAGTCGTCATCTGCACTTGGTTCTTCGGGTAAAGTCATACCCATGAGGATCACCCGCACTGCTCAATCGGTGGTCAATGTAAAACTGCAAGCGGACCGTGACAAGGCCCTGGGGCAGGACCTCAATAGTTTGACCAACTTCTTCGACTATTTTAAAGACGAAACAGTTTGTTTTAAATTCCTGGAGCTGCTTCGATGGAGCAACGGGCCTGTATGTCCTTTTTGTGGTTACACGGAAAAAATCTACCGGACGGCAAAGGGGTATAAATGCGCCAATAAAGCGTGCGGAAAGAAATTTACCGTATTGCACGACTCTGTTTTTGAGCATTCCAAGCTGCCGTTGCGGTATTGGTTTGTAGCCCTTTACCTCTGTGTCAACGATACTTATGGTATCAATTCTTCGCAGTTGGCGCGTTACCTCAACATTACGCAGAAATCGGCCTGGTTTATGATGCATCGCATACGCGAAGCGCTTATAGAAAACAATGCTCCGCTCTTTGGTATTGTAGAAGCAGATGAAACTTATGTGGGCGGGCGAAGTAAAAACAAGCACGCAAAAAAGAAGAAAAAAAACACCCAGGGCCGGAGCCTGGTAGACAAAGTGCCCGTATTGGGTATGGTGGAAAGGGAAGGGCGCCTGGTTGCAGTAACGGTCAATAATGCGCAACAGGAAACCCTGAAAAAAAGCATCACCCGGGTAGTAGAACAGGGAGCGATGCTCATCACGGATGAATTGAAGAGTTATCATTTTGCACGTGAAAACTATTACCATGTTACCATGAAGCATAGAAAAGAACAATACGTTAACGATGAGTTCCACACCAATACCATTGAAGGCTTTTGGGGGCTGCTGAAAAGAGGCCTGTCGGGCACTTTTCACCAGGTAAGCAAACATTATTTGCAACGCTACCTGAACGAGTTCGTATTCCGTTACAATCACCGCAAAAAAGATGCTACCCAACGCTTTTTGCTCGCCTTACATTATGCCTGTTTCAAACGCCTGTCTTACTTGCAGTTGCGGTTAAAAGGCCAACACGAGGCCAGCAAGCTGCTCGCAGCCTGATGAAAAGATTGGACGCCGGGGGTTGCCATATTGTTACCTTTTGATTAATTTAGTGTGATCGTTCAATGGCCCCCCATGAAACAATATGATACCTACGACGAAACTACGTTGCTGAAATTCGTTGCTATTGGCGACGAACAGGCTTTTACGGAGTTCTACAATCGTTACTGGCGTAAGGTTTACAGCTTCCTGATACGTATGACCAAGTCGCACGAAATTGCAGAAGAGTTGCTCTGCGATATTTTTACCAAGCTATGGACAGGCAGGGAACTGATTGGTGAAATACACAACATGGATGCCTTCCTTTCTAAAGTAGCGTATAACAAAGCCATCAACTTTTTCCGCCTGGCGGCTCCCCAGCGGAAGCTGCAATCCATCATTGCCAGCCAGATGGCCAACCAGCAGGCGGCGCAGGCCGATGAAAAACTGCTCGATGATGAGGCACAGCAAATGCTGCACGATGCCATCCGCCAGCTGTCTCCGCAAAGAAAGCTGGTCTTTACCCTGAGCCGGGAACAGGGACTCACGCACGAGCAGATTGCACAACAGCTTAACCTGTCGGCCCATACCGTTAAAACTACCATGTCCAAAGCCCTGCGTTCTATTCGCAGTTTTCTCAGCAAGCGAGACATTAATGGAATATAGCCTTCTACACATTCGCTAAAAAATATTCTGTTGACCGATACCCCTTTGATCTTCGGGGAACGTCTTTCTATTAGTAAGATGCATCAATACTATGTCAGATAATCCAATACGCTTGGCTTACCTTTTTGATCGATACGCTGCCGGAACAGCTACGGTTGCTGAATTGGAGGAGTTCTGGCAATTGGTGGCCCAACTGGATGAAAGGGATGTATTGCCTGAGCGCATGCAGAACTGGTGGGAAGCGTACGAAAGAAGCGATGATAGTGACCTTACCCGAAATGCCGATGGAGCCAAAATCCTGAAACGGATACTGGAAGCAGGTAAGGAAAAGCCCCTGAATTACGTCAGGATACATCGAAGACCGGTATATCGCATGCGCAGAACAGGAGTTGCAGCAGCCGTGTTGTTGATCTTATTAGGAGGTATTGGTTACTGGAGTTATTATGGCAGCATGCCTAAGCCGGCGGATACAACGGCCAAAAGTTTTTTGAAAAATGATGTGTTACCCGGAACCACCAAAGCCACTTTAACATTGGATGATGGCCGTCAGCTGGCGCTTGATACCGTGCAACACGGTTTGCTGGCGGAACAAGGCGTTACCCGGATCAGCAATACCAACGGCGCGCTGGTGTATAATGGTAATGGGAACGATCGGCTGCGGTACAATACGCTTACCACTCACAAAGGAGAGCAGTACCCGCTTATTTTGAGTGATGGCACCCGCATCTTCGCAGACGCTTCTACTACGATCCGGTTTCCGGTTGCATTTACCGGAAGCGAAAGAGTGGTGGAGATCAATGGCCGCGCCTGGTTTGAAGTGGCGAAGAATGCAAAACAGCCTTTTTATGTGGTAAAAGGAGATCAGAAAATACGTGTACTGGGCACTCATTTCGATGTAAATGCCTATGACAACGAAGTTGACATGAAAGTAACGCTGGTGGAAGGCAGTGTGCAGGTGATGAATGGTAAAACCAAGGGATTATTGAAACCGGGGCAACAAGCTGTATTAACCAAGAACAATAGTGGTATCCGGGTAATTGAAGCGGCCGATGTGGAGCAGGCAACTGCCTGGAAGGATGGTGTGATTGCTTTTCATCATGCAGATGTAGCTACCATCATGCGCGAAGTGGAAAGATGGTACGATGTGGATATTACGATCAAGGGCACTTTGCCCAACCGGAGTTTTTATTTCAGTGTACCCCGAACCGTGAAGTTGTCAGAACTGCTTCGTTTTTTAGAAGTGTACAATATCCGCTATGAAATCGATGGTGAGAAACGAAAACTCACCCTGATGCCTTAGTCCTGAAAAAAGAAGTCCTAAAAAAACCGTTCCGATGGCGATCGGAACGGCTGGTATTTGGGCTTCCAATAAATAAAAGTCGGGCAGACTTACTCATTGTTTAACCCGTCCGACCGGAGTCATCCGGGCGGGCCCAAACGATTCAAAGCTATGCAGTTTACTGCTAATGGGCAAACTTGTTCCATGAAGAAGGAACAAAGGCCCCACCCAAAACTTAAAATGCTGTTGATCATGCAATTCACAGCGATACTGTTACTGGCCGCCTGTTTACAGGTGTACGCGAAAGGGGTGGCGCAGGTTACCCTCTCGGAAAAAAAAGCCCCGCTGGAAAAAGTATTGCTGTCCATCAAAAAACAAAGTGGTTATGGTCTGGTGTATGATGAGCAGATGCTCCAGCGAAAAGCCAGACCGGTAGACATCAACGTCAGGAATGTATCGGTAGAACAGGCTTTGCAACTGGTTTTTCAAAACCAGCCCCTTACTTATGAGATCGCCGGCAATCGCCTGATCTTCATCAAAGAAAAAGAAATTTCCCAAAAAAAAATCTCGGAAAGCGCGCCATTGCTGTCAGCCACTGATGTACACGGACGCGTAGTAAATGAAAAAGGCGATCCGGTGGAGGGAGTGAATGTGTTGGTCAAGGGCACAAAAATGCGAACACAAACCAACGTGAACGGGGAGTTCAGTTTGCCGGGTGTTGCTTCCAACGCTACACTTTTGTTTACGCATGTGAGTATGGAGTCATTTGAGTATAAAGTGCAGGACAGAAGTACGAATGATATTTTGATTAAACTCAAAGCGAAGATCACCGCATTGGGTGAAATAGCAGTAACGGTGAATACAGGGTATCAAAAAGTAAGTCAGGAAAGATTTGTAGGCTCTTTTTCCCAATTAGACAGCAATGCTTTTCATCGTCGTGCCGGTATGGGTATTATAGAAAGATTGGATGGTACAGTGCCAGGGGTTTTATTTAATAAAAAAGGAACCACTAGCTTTTCTCCTATCCAGATAAGGGGTATCAGTACATTGGGGATTCAACAGACGAGCACTGACCCTTTGGTTGTTGTTGATAATTTTCCAATGGGAACTGGTTTTGATATGAATAATATCAATCCCAATGATGTTGAAAGTGTAACTGTTTTAAAAGATGCAGCCGCGGCCTCTATATGGGGCTCAAGGGCAGGTAACGGAGTTATTGTGGTAACCACTAAAAAAGGGAAGTATAACCAGCGCTTTCGCCTTTCTGTTTCTTCTAATGTAACGATACAAAATAAACCTAACCTGTTTTATTATCCGAGAGTCAGTTCTTCCGATTTTATCAATATTGAACAATTCTTATTTAGTCAGGGCTTTTATGACGATGATATCAATAATACATATACATATCCTGTCATTTCTCCTGTAGTAGAGATATTGGCAAGACAAAGGGCAGGATTGTTTTCGAGTGATATTGCTGCCAAGCAAATTGATTCTTTAAGGAAATATGATATACGTAATGATCTGAATAAATATGTTTACAGGCAAGCCTTTCAGCAACAACACTATTTTGCATTTAGTGGAGGAAGCAATACACTGGCTTACCAATTCTCTGCTGGGTATAATCATAGTTTAAACAGTACGCAGAATAGCAAAGGAGATAATCAATACACCATCAACACAAATACCAGTTTTCGACCAATCAACGATTTAGAAATTCAGGCTGGTATTGGGTTTACCCTGGGTGAAAATAGGAGCTATAATTTCCCCGATCTCAGTTATTATTATCCTTATTTACGGCTGACTGATGATGGCGGGAATTTATTACCTGTTCCAAAAAATTATCGACAAGGATATATTGATACTGCAGGTGCCGGAGTATTACTTAACTGGAGTTATCGGCCACTTGATGAAATCAGGTTGGCAGATATTCATACAACAGCGAAATATGTCAGTTTAAATTTTGGCATCTCTTACAAGTTTACAGATTGGTTAACAGCTGCTCTACATTATCAATACCAAAACAGTAGCGCTAATACCCGTAATTATCAAAATCAGCAGACATGGCTATCCCGTAATTTAATCAACCAGTTTACCAATCCATTTCAGACCAACCCAGACTTACGATATCCAGTTCCCGTCGGAGGTATCCTTGATGTTAGCAGCGGACAATTTAATAACTATAATTTAAGAGGCACTTTAAATCTCAATAAAAGGTTAGGAAGAGAACACTTATTAACAGTTTTAGCTGGAGCAGAGATATCTGATTCAAAAGGCGGGTATGGAAGTAATCAAAGGCTTTATGGGTATAATGATCAAACGGGTTCTTATAAAACCAATATCGATTACCTGAATCCCTATCCTAATATTTATGGTACATACCCGGGTACTGTTGGTTATATTCCTTCCAATAATGGATATGCTGAATCAGCTATTAATCGCTTTGTTTCGATTATGGCCAATGCATCTTACACATATAAAAGCAGGTATAATTTTTATGCCAGCGCCAGAAAGGATGGGTCTAATGTTTATGGTGTGAACACCAACAACAAATGGAAACCGCTTTGGTCAACCGGCGCCAGTTGGGATATTTCTAAAGAAGATTTTTTTAAAGTTAAATGGGTACCATTCTTACGATTACGAGCCTCACACGGCTACACCGGTAATGCAAATAATACTATATCTGGTAAATTTATTATATCATATGCTGCAAGCCCTGACCCTAATACCGGTTTTCCATTTGCCAGAGCAGGAAGAGCGCCTAACCCTGATTTAAAATGGGAAGAAGTAAAGATTGACAATATCGGACTGGATTTTCAATTACTGAAAAACAGAATTTCCGGTAGCCTGGAAGTATTTCAAAAAAGATCAAAAGACGTGATTGCCGATAAGGGGACTCCGCCTACCTCTGGTGTTTTTGTATTTACATTGAATTACGCCAGCATGAAGACCAATGGTTTTGAACTTTCACTCAATTCCAAGAATACCCAAGGTCCAGTTGTATGGACAACCAATTTTGCATTAAGTCACGCTAAAACAATTGTTACGAATGTGAATACTTCAATTGGAAGTAAGGCCAGGGATTTTGTTGATTATAACATAAATGCCGTGCCAGGCCGCATTGTTTATGGGATATCCAGTTATCGATGGGCTGGTCTTGATCCTGCAACAGGAGACCCCCAGGGTTACTATAAAGGGCAGGTCAGTAAAAATTACCAAAGCATTTTTACCGATTCAGTTCAAAACCAGGTTTTCCATGGTTCAGCTCTCCCGCTTTATTCCGCATTCATTCGAAATAATATCAGTTGGAAAGGCTTTACGCTTTCTGTAAATATCACCGGCAGGTTTGATTATTATTTCAGGCAGCCGGCACTAACGCTTGATTATTCTCCTACAATGACCTTAACCAGTTATAGTGCTGATTATTACAATCGCTGGCAGAAACCAGGTGACGAGGCATTCACCAATGTTCCTTCCATGCCTTATCCCGTTCCCAGTGCTGTAAGTCAGCGAAATACTTTTTATCGGTTTGCAGAAATTCATGTAAAAAGGGCGGATAACATAAGGTTACAGGATATAAGTTTATCGTATCAGTGGAATAATGAAAAAAATAAGCGTATCCCGTTTCAAAGTATTCGTTTCTTTTTTTATCCGAATAACCTGAATCTGATCTTATGGCGCGCATCAGGTTCTCGTTATGACCCCGATTTTTCAGGAGGTAGTGGAGATGGAGATGCCGTCACTGCTCCCGTTCCGAAAACCTGGACAACAGGAATGACTATTAATTTCTGATAAATTCTAATTCAACGAGGGATTAATCGTAACATTTAAAATTGATACAATGAAATCGATATATAGAAAAATAAAATGGCAATTGAAAAGAAACAGTTTGCTATTACAACTGTTGCTGATTTTGCTATTACTCACTACTGGTTGTAAGAAGTTCCTGGATCAAAAACCAAATAAATTTGATGTAATTCCACATACTTTAAATGACCTGCAGGTTCTTTTGGATAATACCAATGCTATCAATGCCAAAGGTACAGGCAGCTATGCTGAATTGGTGGCTGATAACTACTATGTTCCTGCATCCATTTGGCAACTTTTGGCGTCTATTACTTCATTTCAGCCTGAGGCGCTCAATTATATCTGGGATAAGACAGGGAAATCATATGATTATGGCTGGGATTTTCCTTATGAAAATCCTGTCTACTATTCTAATATTGTGTTGGATCAGTTGCCTTTGGTGAGTGTAAATTCGGGAGAAGACCAAAAATATAATGCACTAAAAGGGTCGGCATTATTTTATCGTGCTTTTGCATTTGAGGGGTTAGCGCAACTTTTTTGTAAACCCTATTCTACCACAAATGCTAACGAGTTAGGTATTGTGCTGAGATTAACTTCGAACGTCAATGCCAAATCTACGCGCGCTACCGTACAACAAACTTATGATCAAATCATTGCAGATTTGAAGCAGGCAACTGATTTACTGCCTGCTACTACATCATTTCCCACCAGGCCTTCAAAAGCCGCTGCTTATGCTGCCTTGGCCAGGACTTACCTCTCAATGAGAGATTATGTCAATGCTGGGCAGTATGCGAATTTGGCTTTGCAACAGAATAGCACATTAATAGATTACAATACGCTGGTACCGCTTGGCAGACCACCTATAAAATCGTTTAATCCAGAAGTTATATTTCATAACTACGCTACTAGTACACTAGTATCATTGCTCCCTAGTTTTCATAAAATTGATTCAACACTTTATCAGTCCTATGATGCAAACGACCTGAGGAGAACAGTCTTCTTTAAGGGAAATACGGGTGCAAATGCAGGCACCTATTTCTTTCAAGGTAGCTATAACGGAAATGGGCTCTATGGACCCAGCGGTATTTTTGATGGTTTGACTACTGATGAAATGTATTTGATCAGGGCTGAATGCGCTGCACGGAAGGGTAATAAAGATGCAGCGATGCTGGATTTGAATACACTTATGATAAAACGTTGGAATAATAATGGCAGTTGGGCGCCTTTTACAGCTGCTGATGCAACAGATGCTTTAAATAAAATTCTTGTTGAGCGAAGAAAAGAGCTCTTGTTCCGTGGCTTACGCTGGTCTGATATCAGGAGGCTTAATGTAGAAGGCGCCAATATCACGTTGACAAGAAATATTAGAGGAACTCTTTACACTTTACCCCCTAATGATATTCGATCAGTTATGTTGATCTCATTGGGGGAAATCCTTCATAGTCCCGATGTACAGCAGAATCCACGATAGTATTTTCATTAGGAGTATCTATTTAAAATAAAGAATAAAAGTGTTAGCATGAAACAATGGTTGCTTTTTGTTGGACTGCAAGTTGTCAATTTTGTTTATTGCCAAGAGAATAATCAATCATTAAATATAAATGATCCATGGTTTCGTGATCATGTGAACAAAGGACTACAAATAGGGGACACGATGCCGGATATTTCTTTGGGCACAGTAATTAATAATTATACAGGGAAAACAAGGTTTTCAGATTTCAAAGGGAAACTGTTGATCCTGTATTTTTGGTCTACTACCTGCTCATCTTGCCTTCATGATTTTCCTTATATGAAGAAAATGCAGGAACAGTTTTCAGGCAAGATTCAAATATTGTTAGTAAACACTGCGGAGACCCGGCAGCAAATTACTGAAAGCTTCAACCAACGATACAAGAATAAAATAAAATTGCCCGACAATCTTCCTTCAATTGTAGCTGATAGCTTAGGCTCTTTTGAAAATCATGTATTATTTAAACTATTTCCTTATAGGAGACTTGGCCAGCATATATGGATTGATAAAGAGGGGATTATCAGGCTCATTGGAGAACATGAAAACACCAATCCAGAGAAAATTGTTGATTTCCTTGCAGGTAGACCCATACAGTTTCTTTACCCTGATTCGCGCCTTCCTTCTTTAAGTGTAGATAGAAAAACGCCTTATTATAAACAACTGGGCAGTTTAAAGACTACACCAGTTGTTTACGGGTCCTTTATCACTCCTTATACTAATGAGCTTGAGGGGCACATCAATTTTATAATTGACAGCGCTAATAAAACAAGTACGATGCATTTTATTAACATTGATGTAGCTTATATGTATGAACAAGCTTTTAACGGTATTTGGAAGAAGAATGCCAATATATTGTATAGCCCATTGGAGTTGGTCAATGGTGATCTTGTGATTTTTCCACCTGGCACTGACACCTTAAATTATTCATCCAATGAAGACCTTATTAACAGGAGGGCCACTGACAAGGATTTTATAAAAAGTAAATACTGTTATGAGCAGGTGGTATCTATCAACATGCCATTTGCAAAAAGGCAACAATATATGGTGGAAGACCTGAATCGATTCTTTGAGGAGCAGCTTGGTACCACCGCAGTGTTGGAGAAAAGAAAAGTTTTTTGTTATTCCATTGTTCGCACTTCCAAATTCGATAAAGTAAGCCCGAAAAGTGAATTACAAAGTACTGACCATATCATTAGTTTGGTTGAAGATGGAGAAGGAAAATTAAAAAAATTTAAATCTGTTCCGTTGATCTCGGTTTTTCAGCTTACAATTCAGAAGAACCCAAAGCTTAAAGAGTATCTGATACAGCAAAAAAGAAAAGGGAAATCCTTTTTGCTGATTAATGAAACGGGCTGGGATAAAACCAAAATAGTGAATATGGCTTTGCCTGCTGAAGAACTGAATACTATCAATGATCTTCGAAAGGTATTGAATCATTATGATCTCAATATTGTAGAAAAAGAAAGTGATATTGAATTTATTGTTTTTAAAAAGTAAAATCATACTAATATGACTCATTGACAGGATATCCTATCCTTGCTCCAACTATGTATTTCTCTTATTAACTACTAATTTAATAAATAATGTTACTTAGAAAAAAGCTGCTGCCATTGGCGGGTGTGATTATATTGTCTTCTTGTTCCACGCTTCAAAAAGTTTTCAATAAACAAACTCGTCCATCGACTATACAAACAATAACAAAGGCAGATACCATAAAAAATGATACCGCAAAAAAAGCACCGAAAATAAAACCGTACAAAGAGGTGATTACCAATAAAGCTATCAGCCATAGAGGACTTTTTACTGTGCATAAAGTGGAGGAAAGATTTTTTTTTGAAATCCCCGATTCTTTGTTGGGGAAGGATATTTTAATTGTGAACCGCATCAGTAAAGCTGCGGCAGATGACCGGCCGTTTAATGGTTTTTTCGGATATGCCGGAGATGAGATTGGCGAGAATGTGGTACGTTTTGCCAAAGCCCCCAATAACAAAATATTGATCCAGCGAATGTCTTACCTTATGCGGTCTAAAGACAGTAGTGAAAATGGAATGTACCGTTCAGTATTAAATTCCAGCTTTCAACCAATTATGGCAACTTTCGATGTTCGTACTTTTTCCCCGGATTCTACTGGTACCGTGATCGATATGACGGACTATCTTAACGGAGACAACGACGTTTTCTTTTTTAATACGGCGTATAAAAAGGCTTTCGCTTTAGAAGCAGTACAGGCAGATAAATCTTATATAGAAAGCATTTTTTCATTTCCATTGAATATAGAGATACATACAGTCAAGACCTACAAAAAAGGAGACAATCTCAATACGTACAAACTCAATAGTTCAATGGTGCTACTTCCCAGGGATCCTATGAAACCAAGGTACAGCGATGAGAGAGTGGGTTATTTCAAGCGAGAGTATATTGATTTTGACCAACCGCAACGGGTGAAAATGAATGGGGTAATCACACGCTGGAGACTTGAGCCAAAAAAGGAGGACATTGACCGGTACCAGCATGGAGAACTGGTTGAACCCCAAAAACCCATCGTTTATTATATTGATCCAGCTACTCCTGCAAAATGGGTGCCTTACCTGATGCAAGGTGTGAATGACTGGCAAAAAGCTTTTGAAAAAGCAGGATTTAAAAATGCGATCTACGCTTTAGAGGCGCCAAAGAACGATTCAACATGGAGCCTGGAAGACGCCCGACATAATGCGATTATTTACAAACCATCGTATGTATCCAACGCTTATGGGCCCCAAGTGCATGACCCTAGGACCGGGGAGATATTGGAAACACATGTACAATGGTTTCACAATATTATGCAACTGTTGCACGACTGGTATATGATACAGGCAGGACCCAATGATTCCAAAGCGCGAAAGATGCAGTTTGATGATTCGCTGATGGGACGGCTTATCCGGTATGTATGCACGCATGAAGTAGGGCATACGCTGGGACTGATGCATAATTTTGGTGCTTCCTCTACTATGCCCGTCGATAGTTTAAGAAGCAAAACTTATGTGGAAGCGAATGGGTACTGCCCCTCCATTATGGATTATGCCCGGTTCAATTATGTAGCTCAACCGGAAGACAGTATCTCAGAGAAGGGGCTTTTACCTCGTATTGGTGTGTATGACGAATGGGCGATTGAATGGGGGTATAAATGGTTACCTGAGCTGAAAACAGAGAAAGAAGAAAAGGTCTATATGAACCGCTGGATTATTGATAAACAGGCCAAAGATAGGCGGCTATGGTTTGCTACTTATACAATTGGATCATTGGATCCCCGTAATCAAAGTGAAGATCTCGGTGATGATGCCATGAAGGCGGGTACTTATGGCATCAGAAACCTGAAGCGAATTGTACCGAATCTGCTTGAATGGACTAAGGAAGCGAATACAGATTATAATGTGGCATATCAAATACAAGCTCAGATATTTAACCAATTCTACCATTATTTAAATCT
Organism: Sediminibacterium magnilacihabitans; assembly: GCA_002973575.1. Taxonomy (GTDB): domain Bacteria; phylum Bacteroidota; class Bacteroidia; order Chitinophagales; family Chitinophagaceae; genus Sediminibacterium; species Sediminibacterium magnilacihabitans. Next base: position 2,206 of record PVEQ01000035.1, on the reverse strand, counting down.
TGTCGCCACAAATATCGGGGGTATAATGTTTAATGCTGTGACTCGCGAGCAACAGGGTGTTATCTATGATTTTCCCAGCCGTGAAAAACAAAGAGCTGCCGTGCAGTTTTTGCATGATGAAATTTTTACAACTCCTGAATGGTTTATTAATCCCAAACTATTTCCTTATACTGGTGTAGGCGATGCCAGGATACCTCTTTCAATTCAAAAGTCATTGCTTTTTGACGTAATGTCTTTCACCAATTTTCAAAACATGCAGCTTTGTGAAAAAATGTACGCCGACAAAGCATATACGTACTCAGAACTTCTGAATGATCTGGAAGCAGGTATTTGGAAAGAGCTTGATAACAAAAAAATCATTGATACTTACCGGCGCGGCCTGCAAAAAGCTTATGTAGAGAGACTGATCAGTCTGCTGTTATTTAATAAATACGAAAACCCGATTTCCTACCTGGGTTCCGAAGCAGATAGGGGTCTTAACGATATGTTTTCCCTTGTTAAGTTACATATGCGAAAATTGTTGGCGGCAGTTATCAGGACATTACCTTACTACAAGGATGAAATGATCAAAGCACATTTAACTGATATTAAGGAACGATTGGAAAAAGGACTTGACCCTAATGCTTTATTATTGAATTTTTCTTCTGTCAGCAAAACAGCCATTGGTGAGGCCGTAATGACTAAAGATTCGAACATAAGAAAAAGCATGCTGAACTTTGAAAAAGGGTGTTGGGACGATGGAAGTGCAAATTGGCTGGACAAATTCTTTGAATGGGCTCCAATAAAAAAGTAAAAAATATACGGATGAAAACAATGTGGTTGTTATTATTTATTCTGTTAACAGGTTATTTTGCCAATGCGCAGAGCAATGTTGACTGGAAATTTTCAGTCAACAGAATTGCCGACAAAACATATCAAATTCATTTGAAGGCGAACCTCCAACCTGATTGGCACATTTACGCACAGAACACGCCCAAAGGCGGCCCACTACCTACGAAAATCAGTTTCTCTCCAAATCCATTGCTGGTTTTACTGGGAAAAACCCATGAAGTTGGAGAATTAATGATGTATCATGAAGACACATTTGGAGTAGATGTATATGCTTACACTAACAGTGTTGATTTTGTGCAGACGGTTAAGTTGAAAGTCAAAGTGAAAACCAATATCAATGGGTTTATCCAATATATGATTTGTACGAACAGGGAATGTATGCCACCGGCAACTGTAAAATTTGATCTTTTGCTGAAGCCATGATATGATAATGCATTCTTAGCGGGGGGAGATTTACAAGTTTCGACCTTTGATACTAAAATACCAAATCAATAGGGGGGCTCATCGTTCATTTTATACCCCTTTGGCCTGTCGATGACATATAAATACTAAGATTTTAATCTTATTGTGATAGTAACGCTTACACCTCCGATAGTTACTGTCCATGAGTACCCATCAGTAAAAGTTTGGGGAGGTGTAAGGAGAGCAAGACGGTCATACTCTGCCTTGATTGCATTTATCACCTGCTGTTTAGTCGGCGCTGGTGTGCCTGTATAATCTACCTGAGCCGCGCAGAGTTTATTAATCGGAGAAGGGCAGGAAGGAGCCGAACTGCTTCCGCCATCCCAATTGGAGGATGTATTAAGAGCCGTGGAACTGGTTGTCCCCCCGACTATAAAATCTAAACCTGTCCAGGTATAATACGTAGTTGTAAAAAAGTTGGTTTTAGTGAGCGTTGATTCCGTTGTGGTGTTGGTCTTAAAAGCGGAGCCCATTGTGGCAATGACGGCAAAAAGAGCTACGATAACGGAAGATTTCAGAATTTTTTTCATAATTCAAGTTTAAAATTGTTAATGGATAACCGTTTTTTAACAGGCCGGTTTTTAGCCTGTATTTGTTGGCCAACAAAATATCTTAAAACCATGCTCATTGAAAGCACAGTGTTACAGTAGCACCAAGAATGAAAAGCTACTAATCAGAACCGCATAATAAAAGAGGGTAGAATTGCTCTCCTGTAAGTCGGGGTAATTATTGATATAAAATTACGATGAAGAAATTATTGTTGCGGGAGCATTTTGATAAGTGGTAAGTTCTAGCTTTTTCTAAGCGTGTGAGGCAAGACCCCAAATTCTTTTTTGAAAGCGTTGATAAAGCTGCTGGCACTTTTAAATCCTACTTTTTTCGATATGCCCGCTTCGGTGAGATTAGTTTCCTC
>PVEQ01000034.1 GCA_002973575.1 Sediminibacterium magnilacihabitans | reverse complement strand
ATCTGTGAGTTCCATTTTACATCGTTTCTTGACATAACGATCCTTTCCTCCAACTTATTTTTCAAATACCTACTTTTGAGATAAGTTCTAGTAATTTTTCCAAACTCGATAAATTAATCGCTAATAAATCTATCATTATTCTATTCAGTCAAACGCTGCTGAATGAGTTTATTGAGGTTGCTCAACGGCCTAAATTCAAAAAATATTTTACTTTATCTGACCTGGAAGAACTGTTGTTCAGAATACATACAGAAGCATTGTTTGTGCATGTTGTTAGTGATGTTGCAATTTGCCGTGACCCCAAAGACAATTTTCTGCTTTCCCTCGCTAAGGATGGAAAAGCTACTCATTTGATTACAGGAGACAAAGACCTGTTGGATATCAAAGTATTTGGGAAAACAAAGATTGTTACAATTGCTGACTATCTAACCAAGAAATAAATAGGTATTGTAGAGTTGTCAATAATATCTTACGGGTAATGATGGTTCGAAAAATTTGTCGTATTTAATAATATGAAAATCGCATTGGCTTCACCTCCGTTTCCTGCTTCTATTGCAGATATAGATCCTGCAAAAGCAACTGCTTTATTGGCCAGGCGGTTTAAGCATGTGCTGTATCAATAGCGCTGATCAGTTTCTGCATTTCCGGTAAAGTGCCCACAGTAATGCGCGACCATTTTCCCTGCTCTTCATAGATGCCGGTTCCCAGGATATTATTTTGTTTTAATTGCTCAAAGAAATCGGGTTGATGATTTGCCAGCGAGAAATAAATAAAGTTGGTATGTGAAGGGATACAAGGGATGTTCAGACGCTCCATTTGTTCAATGGTATACCTTCTTGCGTGTTGGTTCAAAGCATGGGTTTCTTTCACAAATTTTTCATCTTTTAATGAAGCGATAGCAGCGGCGGTAGATACCACGCTGATATCGCCATTGGGCCATGATTGCATACGGCTGAGCTGCTCAATAGTAGCAGGATGGGCCATGGCGTATCCTATCCTGGCGCCGGCCAGTCCATATATTTTGGAAAAAGTTCTTGCGATTACCAGCTTCTTGTTTTCATTAACGAGAGAAGATAAAGAACGTTCACTGGTAAAATCGATATAGGCTTCATCTACCAATACCCATGCTTTTTTGGATGCTTCCTCTACAAAGTGTACCAGTTCCTCATGATTACAAATGGTTCCTGTAGGGTTGTTGGGATTGCATAGATAAACGAGTTGCGTATCTGGTTGAATGGCTTTCAATATGGCCGACAAGTCGTTCTTTTTATCAGCTGTTAACGGAACACTGATCTTTTTCATTCCCAGGTTCTCCAGTGTTGCCGACCAGTAAGGATAAGTGGGAAACGACATCACAAAACTACCTTTGTTCAACGCTGCCAATCTTGAAGCAAGATCAAGTACCTGGGTAGAACCTGCTCCTAATATTATGTGATCGGCAGTAAGGTTGTTTTTTTGCGCTAGTGCCGTAATGAGATCCGGGCCCAATTGCCAGCTATAGCGGTTGCTGGCAGTAATGTATTCGCTCATGGCCGCTCGTGCCATGGGTGAGGGGCCGTAGGGATTTTCATTTGAACTGAGCCTTACGGACTGGCCATCGGCAAGGTTATATCGAGGTATGTATGCCGGTGGCGCAGAAGCGAAACCGTTCAACCGGGAGGCACCGATGCTTAAAGCACCCAGGCCCATTTGCCTCAGCCAATTTCTTCTGTTGGATAGCATAAGGTTTGGTTTTATGCTATTAAAATTAAGCGTTTGCATGGGCCCGGGGCTGTTAAAAATGCATTTAATATTTCGCCAGCAATTCGTCGAGATTGCCATGTGCCATGGTGAATCCTTGCTGGAAGCCCATCTCCACAATCTTTTCCAGATCGGCTGCACTGTCAAAACTCACTTCCACCGTTACCAGCGTGCCATCGCCTGCAGTTTGAAAGCGTGTGTACCAATGCATGGAAGGCGCTATACCGCTATCGTTTCCATTCTCATCACAAAAGCTGTCTACCGCTGTGAAACTTTTTTGAGGCTCGATGCTTTTGAAACTCACTTTGCAAAAGTGTTGTTCGCCTTGTGGACTCACCATCACATAGAGCCAACGTCCGCCTGCTTTGAAGTCCATAGATTTGGTCTCAGTTTTGTAAGGCCTGGGCGCCCACCATTCATCCAGCAGGCTGCTTTCCGTCCATGCCCTCCATACTTTTTCGAGCGGAGCATTGAATTCCCTCGTCACAATCAATTTTTTACCCGAAGGGTCTCTCGTGATCTTGGTTTCAAGTGTGTTGATCATTGTTATTGTTTTTTAAGTTTATCAAGTAGGGTATCTAATTGGCCGAAGCGGCCTTCCCATAGTTTGCGGAAAGGTTCGAGCCATGCATCGATCTCTTTCATTTTTTGTGTATTGAGGTGATAATAAATTTCACGGCCTGACTGCTCCTGTCGTACCAGGCCACAGTCGGCCAGCACACTCACATGTTTCGACACAGCCTGCCGGCTGCTGTTAAAATGTTCGGCCAGCGCATTGGGTGTCATGGCCTGTGCCAACAGGAGGCTTAAGATCGTTCTGCGGGTAGGGTCGGCGATGGCCTGGAAGACATCGCGACGGGCTATCATAACCATAATCTGCAACTTTATGGTTGCAAATATAAATACGCAACCATAAAGTTGCAAGTGTTTTCTCAGAAATATTTTACCCCTGGTATAATATTGCGGAAACCGTTGGTACCATTGGTAGCAGAAAAGGCGTGTTTCGTCGCAGAAAGGCCCGGACTGCCTGCCGGGTGTGCAATAAATGGCTACTTTGCCCCCATGAAAAAGCCATGGTACCAGCAAAAATGGGCGGTGTTCTCTCTACACGTGATTACCTGGCTATTCTTATTTTCTCTACCGTACCTGCTGCGCTCCTCCTATAAAAATTATGGACCAAAAAAGCCGGCAGACGAATCCGGGACTTTCTTTCTTTTTGGTCTCGTCATGAATGCCATTTGGGTATCGGCTTTTTATTTCAATGCTTTCTGGCTGGTGCCGCGTTTTATTTACAGGAAACGTTACTGGTGGTTTGCATTTGCCCAGTTGCTGTTGTTGTTCTTATTGATGTTCACCAGTGCTTCGCTATTCCGCTTGCTGGTTAGCACCAAGGCTTTCAGCGTGGGACCGCACTTGCTGATCAATTTCTTCATTTACCTGCTCATTTTCTCTGCTAGCACCACTTATCGTATGGTGAGTGATAAAATTGGGGAAGACAGGCGCCTGTCTGAAAAAGAAAACGAGAACCTGAAAACAGAACTGGCTTTGCTGCGTTCGCAAGTGAGTCCGCATTTCATGTTCAACGTACTGAACAATATGGTGGCGTTGGCCCGCAAAAAATCTGACCTGCTAGAGCCCTCGCTGATCAAACTATCCTCCCTCATGCGTTATATGTTGTATGAGGCCGATGAAGAAAAAGTATCGCTCGATAAAGAAATAGAATACCTGGAAAGTTATATCGACCTGCAGCGGCAGCGCTTTGGCAATAAAGTAAGGGTTGAGGTAGACCTGCAGGCCGATAATGAGCATTACCAGATTGAGCCCATGCTGCTGATACCCTTTGTGGAAAACGCTTTCAAGCACGGTACCACGCTGCTTGAAGACCCGATGATTAACATCAACCTGCAAGCAGAAAAGAACCTGCTGAACTTTTCCGTTGAGAATCGCTACAATGGAATGACTGTTGAAGAGAAAGACAAAACTTCAGGCATCGGCCTCGCCAACGTGAAAAGAAGGCTGCAGTTGTTGTACAATGATGCCTATAAGCTCAATATTTCCAACCACGATCACCTGTTTACCATTACCCTGCAAATACAACTTTCCTGATGTTAAAATGCATAGCCATAGACGATGAGCCGCTGGCGCTGGAACTGCTGGTAGATAATATTGGCAAAGTGCCTTTCCTGCAATTGGTGGCAGCCTGCGACGATCCCATCAAAGCGCTGCAACTGTTGCAGACAGAAGAGATCGACCTGGTATTTGTAGATATCCAGATGCCCGGCCTCACAGGGTTGCAACTCATCCAGAGCCTCACCAGGAAACCCATGTTCATTCTCATTACTGCATATGATAAATATGCGTTGGAAGGTTTTAACCTCGATGTGATCGATTATCTCGTGAAACCCGTTTCACTCGACCGCTTCATCAAGGCCTGTAACAAGGCACAGGAATGGCACCAGTTGAAACATACCGGGCCGGTACAACAGGCAACTGCCACGGATTTTTTCTTTATCAAAGCCGATTACAGCCTGGTGAAAGTTGCGTATGCAGATGTGATATGGGTAGAGGGACTGAAAGATTATGTGGCCATCCACCTGCAAAGTACTGCCAAACCGCTGATAGCGAGGGTGAGCATGAAATCTGTTGAAGAGCAGTTACCCCCACCGCTCTTTCGTCGTATCCATAAATCCTACCTGGTCTCCACCCGTTATATTACGTCGGTGCGCAAACACGCTGTGTTTATTGGAACCCGGGAGCTGCCTGTTGGCGATGCTTACCGGGATGCACTGGCGGCGCTGACCGGAAAAGCGCTTTGAGCATGTCCGTTGGTATGGCATTCGGCCGTTTCGTCGCAATATTTTAGCCACTCATCTCATTTACGGGATGCCGCCTCTTACCGCAAGATATTTTTGTGCAAGCAAATGATAATGATATGAAAAAGTACCTGTACACATCTTTATTAGCCTTCTGTATGGCGTTTATGGCCGGCGCCCAAACGAAAGGCCCTATGAATGCCAATATCGGTCATGTATATGGTAAAGTGGTAGACAGCACCGGCAAAGGCATCAGCGATGTGTCGGTTGTGATTACCAGGAGTGCTTACGACAGCGTTTCCAAGAAGAAGAAAGACGTGCCTGTAAAGGCTTTCATCACGAAGTCCAATGGTGAGTTCAGTTTCGAGGAGCTGTCAATTTTTATGCCCCTGCAATTGAAAGTTGCTGCTACCGGTTATAAGCCTTATAAGCAAATGCTCAGTTTTCAGATGAAAATGCCGGCAGGCGGAGGCGCAGCGGGCCAGGGCCAATCGGGCGGCAACGCCATGGCGGGGTTGAGCGCTGCGCTCAACGCATTCGACAAAGACCTGGGCAATATCAAGCTCACAACAGACGTAACACAATTGCAAACCGTAACGGTTACCACTACTGCCAAGCCTTTGCTGAGAATGGATATTGATAAAAAAGTATTCAATGTAGAGAAGAACCTGGTAAGCAGTGGTGGAACGGCTGTGGATGTAATGCGCAACGTACCTTCCTTGCAGGTAGACATCGACGGAAATGTGAAGCTGCGCAATGCTGCTCCGCAGATCTATGTAGATGGCCGTCCCACTACACTTTCGCTCGACCAGATTCCGGCCGATGCCATTGAAAGTGTGGAAGTGATCACCAACCCTTCTGCCAAATACGACGCTTCAGGCGGTACTGCAGGCATCCTCAACATCGTGCTCAAGAAAAATAAAAGAACGGGTTATAATGGAAACCTGATGGCAGGAGTGGACAGTCGCGGTGGTTTTAACGGAGGCGGTAACCTCAGCCTTCGCCAAAACAAATTCAACATTTCGCTGGCTACCATGACCAACCAGATGCGCAATCATACCAGCGGTACTACCAACCGCCTCAACTACGGCGATACACTCACACACGTATTGCAGCAGAACGACAACAAAACAAAGGGAGGTTTTCTTTTCGGCAGGCTGGGTGTGGATTATTTTGTTACCAACCGTACTACCATATCACTGGCAGGTATCAAAGTACATGGTAAGTTCAAGCCCGGAGAAACCATCGATATTCAAACCGATACTTTATTGAACGGCGGCAAACTGAGCGGATTAAGCCGGCGCGCCACCACGGGCGACCGTGAGTTCAATGCCAGCGGTTTGCAGTTCGGTATCAAACACAATTTTCCCAAGGCTGGTGAAGAACTCACTGCCGACATGAACTATTTCTCAGGTAAGAACGAAGGTAATTCCCTGTACACTACGCAGTATTACCAGGGCAATACCGTAGCTGGCACACAATTGCAGCAGGTAGTGAGTGATGGAAACAACCGGTTCATGACCATACAGACCGATTATGTGAAGCCCTTCAATGATCAAACAAAACTGGAGACCGGACTTCGGGCGCAGTTGAATCACCTGGTCAATAACAACGAAACCTTTTTGCAAAGACCGGGTTCGCCGGATATGGTTAAACTGGGTTCTGCCACCAACAATTATCAGAACGACAACAATGTATATGCAGCGTATGTTTCGGTAACCAGCAAGATCAAGAATTTCGGTTACCAGGTGGGTTTGCGTGCAGAGCGTTCCGATTATACCGGCGAGCTTACCAATACGGGCGAGCAGTTCAGCAACAAGTATCCCATCAGCCTGTTCCCTTCATTGTTCCTGAGCCAGAAGCTGAAGAAGCAGCAAGAGTTGCAGTTGAGCATCACCAGGCGTATTAACCGGCCGAATTTTTTCCAGCTCATACCTTATGTAGATTATACAGACAGCCTGAACATTACCAGGGGTAACCCGGCGCTTACACCGGAATTCACCTACTCGGGTGAAATGTCTTACGGCAAAACTTTCAAGGGCAACAACAGTCTCCTGTTTTCGGTATATTACAAATACACCGATCACCTGATTACACGTTTTCTTGATAAATCTACGAACCCGCTTACCGGTAAGCAAGACCTGATCAATACATTCATCAATGCAAACTCGGCTTATTCTGCGGGAGCAGAACTTACTTCTGTGAACAGCGTAGCCAAGTTCTGGGACCTCACCACCAATGTGAACCTGTACAATTCAAAGATCAATACCACTAATATAGGCAACAGCCAGGATGCTTTGTGGAGCTGGTTCGGTAAACTGAACAGTACATTCAAACTGCCTTCAAATGTGAGCATACAGCTTACGGCCGATTACCAGTCCAAAACCAACCTGCCGGTGAACAATGGTCCTGGTGGTTTCGGTCCGCCCATGCAACAGGCACAATCGGCTTCACAAGGATATGTAAGACCTTTCTGGGGCATGGATCTTGCGGTGAAGAAGAGTTTCCTGAAGAACAATGTAGCTACGGTTACTTTGTCTGTGAATGATATTTTCCGCACGCGTAAATCGGACCAGCATTCAGAGAGCGCTTATTTCTCACAGGATTATTACCGGCTGAACAACCCGCAGATGGTGCGGCTGAATTTCACTTACCGTTTTGGTAAGATGGACCTGTCGCTCTTCAAACGCCAGAATACCAAGAACCAGGGTGGTGGCATGGAAGGAGTGAACATGCAATAACTAAACGTATCTTTAGCAAATACAGGGCTGGTTATGTAAGTAACCGGCCCTGCATTAATTATTGTTGAACGTTTAAACAGTTACATCATTGACAGAAGAGATCAACCAGCCGTTTCCCCACGCATATTATAATATTGTTGTGGCTACGCAATCATCGGGGTTTACCATGGCATCCGATGTATTAACCTGTTCTTTGTTGAGAACCCTTGCAGCTTCCAGGCCATCGGGTAAATTGCTGGAATTAGGAACAGGTACGGGTCTATCCACCTCATGGATACTTGACGGGATGAATGCAGCAGCCACATTGATTTCCATAGACAACGATCCTTCTTTTCTAAAGATTGCCAAAGAAAATCTTGAACCTGATGATCGCCTGAACCTGGTAGAGGCCGATGGCGGCGAATGGATAGCAAGCAATAAACATCAACGGTTTGATTTTATTTTTGCAGATACCTGGCATGGGAAATACTTGCTCCTCAACGAAGTATTGACGATGCTGAACAAAGGAGGTCTCTATATCATAGACGATATGTTACCGCAAGCCAATTGGCCGGAGGGGCACCAGGATAAAGCAACAAAACTGATCGCATGCCTTGAAGCAAGAGAAGACCTGGTACTGACAAAACAAGCCTGGGCAAGCGGGATCATTATTGCAGTGAAAAAATAAATCATCACAACTGTGAGCGTAAAAGACCAATTTCTGAACAGCGTTTGATCTGTCAAGAATATAGAAGCTGGCTACACATAACCTGCTTCCATTAGATGATAAGAGTAATGTTGTTTTTTAAAATGCCTTTCTTTTAAGAATACAATTATAAGGGCTTCTTCGGCAGGAAATCCTGTGGGCTGCATTTCAATATTTTCGCAATATCGTTGAGGTGCTTAAGATTGTAATGTGAAGGGTAATTAGGACTTTCAACCTTACCAATAAAGCCAACGGACATATCCAGGGCATAAGCAAGATCGGCCTGAGACATTCCCAGTTCGAGTCTTTTTGCTTTGACCCGCTCGATCGCATAGTGATCGATCTTGGTTTTTTCCACTTGCTTATTGGGCATTGTCCAAAAGTGGACAAATCTTTCTCCCTGAACAATCACCTATAGGAGAGTTTTTGATTGTACACATGATATAATACCCGCATCCGGAAGAAAAACAGATTATTTCTTACTAACGTGTTGTGCTATTGAAAACTCAGGGCATGTTTAATCTGAGCTAGTTTTTTTCCGTTTAAATGATTAATCCAGTGTAAGATTGACATTGAAGAGAGTTTCGATGTCAATCTTGCTGCTAATCCGTCATAAGATTTAGCATAGTTTCTTTTCAGATTCAGTTGATCACACATTTGGGAAAAGAATGTTTCTACCATCTGCCTTTTTGATTTGTACTTTTTCGGATGTTTTTTGTAGTCATGCTGATTAATCCTGAATGGCACCCGCAATTTTACATTGAATTTGTCAAAAAGCTCCATCTGTAAAGGGTTTGAACGATAAGCCCTGTCTCCCAGCAGTTGCTTCCCTGAAGGAAGTTTACTGATTGATTTGAGATAATTAATGTCATGAATATTGCCCTTTGTAATACCGCTTTGCTGAACAACTCCATTATCAAAAATCACCACATGCAACTTGTATCCGATAAACCAACCTTTATTTACAGCACTGTAACCTTTAGCCGGAGCAGTATCAAAATCCTTTCTGAAAGCTTTATAGGTGCGCTCCCTGGCCAGTTTGACAACCGGTACGGGAACTGAATCAATCACCATCGCCTGGCTTTGATTCTCCAGTCGCTCTGATATTTTATCCTGAACCTTCACAATTTGACTACTTAGCCTTTTTCTTCTGCGGTTAAAACGTGTTCGGCAAATAAGCCTCGGGAATAAACCCGAATAGTCTGTTTTAAGCTTACTCCATAACAGATTCTCCGAATCGATGCTTAATGCTTCCATCAAGCAAGACAACGAAATCACCTCCAAATCACTCATATTGGGCGTTCTGGGATAAAACTGTAGGTTCCCTTTATTGTCAACTTCTTCTTCAAAGATCTCTTTGCATATACGATAAAATCTACCGAAATTCGTTTTGATGTTGTGCACGTGTTTTGGTTGGTTTGGTCACTTACCTAGACAACGACACAACATTTTTTGCTTCATTGATTATCAAATATTTTTCAATAGCACAACGCGTTAATATATAAGCGTTGACCAGGATAGGAGTGTGACAAAAGAAAAATAAGCGTATAAATGACATTTATTACTAAATAGCGCTATATTCGTAGCCGCTCGTTAATAAATGTAAAAAATACAATTATTAAACCATGTCGTTACGATTGCTTACAGCCTGCTTCTTTTGCTTGTGCCTACAGGCAGCTACCCTTGCCCAACGACCGAAAAAGATCAGCCCGGATCTGTTCGGTATTTTTTTTGAAGACATCAGCTATGCAGCAGATGGCGGTCTCTACGCTGAAATGGTGCAGAACCGTTCTTTCGAATATTCTCCTACTGACCGCAAAGGCTGGAATGCATTAACATCGTGGGATTATCTAACAGATGGTTTTGGATATGGCAATATCTCTGTTGAATCTTCTTCCCCCTTGCATCCTAATAACAAGCATTATGTATTGCTCACGATAGAGGAACCCGGACAAAAAGGAATCGGTATCCGGAATAATGGTTTTGACGGTATGGTGATCCGTAAAGGAGCGCAATACCATTTCTCTTTGTTTGCAAAACAGGAATCACCAGGTGCGGGGATTGCTACTGAGGTAAGTTTGCAGAACAACAAAGGCGAAATATTGGCAGCATCAAAAAGCTCCATCAACAACAAGGAATGGAAAAAATATGAACTCACTTTAACAGCAGATGGCAGTACCGATAGTGCGCAACTCGTGATACGCTTTACCTCAAAGGGTACCGTTGCACTGGACATGGTTTCACTTTTTCCGGAGAAAACTTTTCACAACAGACCCAACGGCCTCAGGGCCGATCTGGCACAAACGATCGCAGACCTGCATCCCAAATTCATGCGTTTCCCCGGTGGTTGTTTGGTGCACGGCGATGGCCTGGGTAATATGTACCGCTGGAAAAATACGATCGGTCCTGTTGAGCAGCGCGTCGAACAAAAAAATAGCTGGAACTATCACCAGTCGGCCGGACTGGGTTATTTTGAATATTTCCAATTCTGCGAAGACATCGGCGCCAAACCGCTGCCGGTAGTGCCGGCCGCTGTGAGCTGCCAGAACTCGGGCGGCACCTGGCGCATTGGCGGAACAGGTCAGCGTGGCCTGGAACCGGATGAACTGAAAACTTATATCCAGGATGTACTGGACCTGATTGAATATGCGAATGGTTCAAAAGATAGTTATTGGGGGGCCAAAAGAGCCGCCGCAGGCCATCTGGAGCCTTTTCACCTGGAATACATTGGCATTGGCAATGAAGACAAGATCACACCGGTTTTCAAAGAGAGGTTCCAGAAAATATATGCTGCTGTAAAAGAAAAATATCCTGCCGTTACAGTTATTGGAACCGTTGGTCCCGCGCCAGCCGGCGAGGATTTCGAGCTGGGATGGCAATTCGCCAATGAACAAAAAGTGCCCATAGTAGATGAACATTATTATGAAGCACCCGCCTGGTTTCTCAGTAACCAGCATCGCTACGATCACTACAACAGGAATCTTTCCGGTGTGTATATCGGGGAATATGCATCGCGCGGTAATACATTGGGTAATGCGCTGGCAGAAGCCGTTTACATGACATCACTGGAAAGGAATGCCGATGTGGTACGCATGGCATCCTATGCACCCCTACTGGCTAACCAGCAACATACTTCCTGGAATCCCAACCTTATTTATTTTACCAATACCCGCATCCTGCCAACAGTGAACTATTATGTGCAGCAACTTTTCTCACGCAACCAGGGAGATCTTTATTATGATGGCCTGGTGTCTTTTGCACAGAAAGACTCTGTACTGGCGGCGTCTTGTGTAAAAGATACCCATACGGGCGACCTGATCATCAAGATCGTGAATGCAGGACCGGCCCAAACGGTTGCAGATATACAACTGGGTTCATTGATGGCTAAGAATGCATCAGCCGAAGTACAAGTCCTTTCAGGCGAACCGGGCATGAAAAATACCTGGGAACATCCGGAAACGATTGTACCCAAAATGGCCGCAATACAACCGGGGAGAAAGATGCAATACGATGTAATACCTTATTCGCTTACCGTGATCAGGGTAAAGAAGTAATAACTGTATTTGGTTTTAGAAGACAGGCAGTTACAACCAGCCGTTTCTACGGTTGGTATTATTTTAATTATAAAAAATAAATGACCATGCCAGGGACCCGATTCAGGCGTTTGATTGCCTGCTGTTTTCTTTTGTTTGTTGCAGGATGGGCCCAGGGCCAGTATTCCGCTTACCTGTTTGTGTATTTCACAGGAAACAGCATCAACGATGAATCCATTCATTTTGCTATTAGCAAAGACGGTTACCGTTTCATTGCATTGAATCACAACAATGCAGTGATCAACAGCAAAACCATCAGCAGCAGCGGTGGCGTTAGAGACCCGCACATACTCAGGTCGGCCGATGGTAAAATATTTTATATGGTGGCTACCGATATGGTATCAGCCAAAGGATGGGATTCCAACCGGGCGATGGTATTATTGAAATCGAACGACCTGGTGCATTGGACTTCCGCCGTAGTAAATATCCGGCAACGTTTTCCCGGCAATGAAACCCTACAGCGTGTGTGGGCGCCACAGACCATTTACAATAAGGAAACAGGAAAGTATATGATCTATTGGTCGATGAAACACGGCAAGGATCCCGATAAGATCTATTACGCGTATGCCAATGCAGATTTCACTGATCTGGAAACAGAACCCCGGCAATTATTCTTCAGTCCCACTAACGGCGCTTGCATAGATGGCGATATCATATACAAAGACGGCAAATACCATCTTTTCTTCAAAACAGAAGGCGCGGGTGCCGGTATCAAAATAGCTGTATCCGATAAACTCACTTCAGGCTATACACTCAACGACCACTATGTACAGCAAACCAAGGACCCTGTTGAAGGTTCAGGTGTATTTAAACTGAATGATAAGGAAGGATACATCCTCATGTACGATGTGTACACAAAGGGCCGCTATCAATTCACTTACAGCAAAGACCTGGTCGATTTTAAAGTAGTGGATAAAGACGTGCTGATGAATTTTCATCCCCGCCATGGAACCGTTATGCCCATCACTTCGCAGGAAGCGAACCGTTTGTTGAAGGCATGGGGAACAGGAGCAGATATTGCCAACACTGCCGTATCAGCGGCTATAAGAAAAGGGAACACGCGTGTAGATACCATAAGCAATAACTTGTACCTGTCTGTTAAACCGGGTTACGACCTCCACCAACTCGATGCGCATTTTTTCAGCATGCCAGGCATACGGCAACAACCTGCGGGTCCGCAGGATTTCAGCAAAGGGCCGGTGAAGTATAGCTTTTCGGTTGGCGGTAAAACTCCAGAGCAGTGGAATGTATACGCACAAGTGAATGCCAACCCGGTGCTGGATGGCCTCTATGCCGATCCTGATATTTTATTTTCACAAAAAACAAAACGGTATTATATCTATCCCACCAGCGATGGTTTTAATAACTGGTCGGGCACATTCTTTAAAACTTTTTCTTCGCCCGACCTGGTTCATTGGAAAGACGAAGGAACCATACTCGATCTCGAAAAACATGTAAGCTGGGCCAAGCGCAATGCATGGGCTCCAACGGCTATTGAGAAAAAACATGGCAACGGGTATAAATATTATTTCTATTTCACTGCCGCGCAAAAGATCGGTGTGGCGGTGGCGGATGATCCGGCAGGACCTTTCACCGATTCGGGCAAACCGTTGATAGACCAGCTTCCCGCAGGTATTACGCATGGGCAAACGATCGACCCGGTTGTATTTGCCGATCCCGTATCCGGTAAAAATTACCGTGTGCGTTATGGCTTTGCCGATGCGCCGCAAGGTCCCATTCATATACCTGCCAACAACATCGTATTGCAAAAATCAGTTGCATCGGGTATTTATGCAACAGGCCACAATTCAGTGATACAGGCGCCGGGCAAAGATGAATGGTATATGGTGTATCACCGCTTCAATTATCCCAATGGCATTCAATTGGGCCACGCGGCAGGATACAATAGAGAAGTATGTATCGATAAACTGCAGTTCAATGCAGATAGCACCATCCGCCAGGTGATACCTACCCATACAGGTATTTTACCCAAACAGGATTTTCATAGCTGGGCTGCGTCACCGCCCATGGGTTGGAACAGTTGGGATTGTTTTGGTCCCACTGTTACCGAAAAAGAAGTGAAAGCCAATGCAGATTATATGGCTGCTCATTTAAAAAAAGCAGGGTGGGAATACATCGTAGTGGATATACGATGGTATGTTGCGAACGACAAATCGCATGGTTACAACCAAAAAGATCCGCAATACAATATAGACCCTTACGGGAGGCTGCTCCCCGCCGAAAACCGTTTCCCTTCTTCAAAAGGAGGCAAGGGCTTCAAGCCTTTGGCCGATTACCTGCACAGCAAAGGGTTGAAATTCGGCATACACATCATGCGCGGTATTCCGGTATTGGCGGTGAAACAAAATTTGCCCATCAAAGGAAGCACTGCACATGCAGCGGATATTTATTCCGAAAAAGACCAGTGCAAATGGCTGCGCGATATGTACACCATCGTTCCCGGAAAAACAGGCTCACAGGAATATTATAATTCGCTTTTTGAGCTGTATGCATCGTGGGGACTGGATTTTGTGAAAGTAGATGATCTCTCTTCTCCTATTTATTTTGATGGCGAGGTAGAAATGATCAGGCAGGCGATCGATCGTACCGGGCGTAAGATTGTGTTGAGCACTTCTCCCGGCGAAACACCTATTCAGCATGCGGCCCACGTGCAGGCACACGCCAATATGTGGCGCACGGTGGGTGATTTCTGGGACAACTGGAAACAGTTGAAAGAGCATTTCGAAGTGTTCGAAAGATGGAACCCATGGAGGAGTTACGGAGCATATCCCGATGGAGATATGTTGCCGCTCGGACGCATCGGAATCCGCGCAGAGAACGGAGATACGCGCATGACCGCTTTCAACAAAGATGAACAATATACATTGATGACTTTGTGGAGCATTTTTAAATCGCCATTGATG
This sequence comes from Sediminibacterium magnilacihabitans, assembly GCA_002973575.1. Taxonomy (GTDB): domain Bacteria; phylum Bacteroidota; class Bacteroidia; order Chitinophagales; family Chitinophagaceae; genus Sediminibacterium; species Sediminibacterium magnilacihabitans. The sequence continues at coordinate 5,812 of PVEQ01000034.1, read as the reverse complement.
TTCGGTGGCAACCTTCCCGATAATGATGCGTTCACCGATTCTTTGATCACCAATCAAGCGGTGCTGGATGTTTTAAAGAAGAGCACTAATAACAAACCTTTATTCAATGAGGCCGATAAAGCGGCCTGGATAGCCGATGATCCCGCATCCGGCGCCAAATACCTGGCGGTATTCAACAAGGCCGATAGAAATGGTGCCGATAAAATCTCCGTTAATTTAAAAGCGTTGGGTTTCAGCTCCCGTTGCTTCATCAAAGACTTGTGGACGGGCAAGGAACTGGGTGCCTTTTCAGACGAATTTACACCGGAGATCAACAGGCATGGGGTCGGGTTGTATAGTGTTTATATTAAACGGTAAATTAATTTCCAGCACTGGGTTTCTCCTGAAAGAGCGGCCGTAGCCGGCGATTCAACATGCTGGAGTCGGAAGTAGCGCCCGTTATAAAAGCATTGGTTGAAAATGGCATCGAAGTAGCGGCTGTACGATACGTGAACTTTGCAATCAGCTGATCAGTTGCTGGTAGTCTTCTGGCGTGTCTACATCTATGTTCCCTTCGGGAAAGGGGATGAACGCACCCTCATTCAGGTGACGGCGTATGATGCTTTTGGCTCCCGCATCGCCGGTCAGTTGCAGTAATTCGGGGAAAATATTTTTGTGAAACAACGCGGGTGTACCAAAGCTGTCACCGTACGCACTCGCAACAATGTGCTTGCCGGTTGCCTGATAGGTGGTGATTAAATGCTTCAATGATGCAGTGGTTACATAAGGCTGATCGGCCAATAGCAGCACCACTGCTTCTGCAAGCGGGTTCAGTTGTGTGCATGTTTTTATCCCATGACGAATGGAAGATGCTATTCCTTCCTGCCACCCAGTATTGATGACCGTATGTGCCGCGTTGTTGTTAAGTGCTTCCTGGATAAGACCGGCATTGGCTCCTAAAACAACTGTAACAGCACCTGCATTGGCGTTGATGGCTGCTTCGCATGCATGTTGTACCAGTGTTTTGCCGGCATATAAGAGTAACTGTTTGGGAGTACCCAATCGCGAAGAAGCTCCTGCGGCGAGTATGATAACTCCAATATTGCCGGTATGCATTTTCTCTTCTGCCATTGATCTGGTGTTTAGTGTGCAGTACTTGCTTCCAGCAGCATGAATGCTGTGCGCGGGTGAATGCTCACCAACCTGTTACGCAGAAAACCGCCTTCGCAATCTGCCAGCACCGCTTTTATTTCTGCCAGCACCGATAAGGCGATCTCTTCTGCTGCCTCTGCACCGATATCAAGACCTGTTGGACCATGTATAACTGCACTTTGTTCATCGCCTATATGAATGCCCTGTTCCTGAAATGCAGCCATCATGCGCTCCAATCGTTTCTTTGGTCCCAGGGTACCAATGTATCTGCATTGCATGGGCAGGAGCAGCTCCAGCATGGCCAGGTCGTAATTATAATTGTGCGTCATCAACACAAAAACAGTTCTTGGATCTATTGTTATTTGCTTGATAATGGTTGCAGGCTCTCCAACAATGATCTTGTGCACGTTGGGAAAACGTTGTGTGTTGGCATGTGTAGCCCTTCCATCTGCTATTGTTACCTGCCAGCCCAAAACAGCAGCCATTGCTGTCATGGGCAAAGCATCGTTGCCTGCTCCAACAAGGATCAATGAAACAGGCGGCTGCAACAGTTCAATGAAGGCGGTAAGGTTATTACCTTCGGGGTATTGTTTGTGCAACGAAGTTTTGCGGGCCAGCACAGACGCCGCATCTTCCTGTACAGCGTTTTTGAGATTCTTATCGTTGATGGAACTGTATGTATTTTCTCCATTGAAAAAGAAACAGGTTCCTGGCTGGCGACCATGATAGTCTTGCAATGAAAAGAGCGTAACTACCACGGCATCTTTCCGCTGCAAAAAACATTTCTCCAATAGGGCGATGGGGTGATTGGCTTGCATGGGATCAATGGGTTCAAATAAAATATGAACAATACCATTACAGCCCAGCTGCACGCCAAACTCTACATCGTCTTCGTGCAGTGTATTGTAGGTAACCAGTTTGTTTTGTTGCTGGTTGATGGCGAGCAATGCTTTTTTCAAAGCATCACCTTCAAGGCATCCGCCGCTGATGGCGCCGGTGATTTTTCCGTTGTCTTCCACCAGCATGCGCGCACCCGGTCTGCGGTAGGAAGAACCTTCCACATGCACAACAGTTGCCAGGGCCATCTGCCGGCCGTTGGACTGCGCTTCTTTGAACGCGGTGAGGATATCGCTTATTTCTTTCGTCATGGTATAACGAACAATGTTAAATCGCGGCCATGCTGAAAGGAAGTTTTCTTATCCGCTTGCCTGTGAGGTCATAAATGGCATTGGTAAGTGCAGGCGCAAAAGGAGGCAGTCCGGGTTCGCCCACGCCACCTGCATCTGCGCTATTCTCCATGATATGTACTTCAACAGGAGGCACATCGCTTATACGCGGCATATTGTATGCGTAAAAATTTTTTTGAACTACCATCCCATTGTCGAATGTGATCTCGTGTATGGTAGCAGCGCCGAGGGCCATCACGATACTTCCTTCCACCTGTGCTTTGATCGTATCGGGGTTTACATACCAGCCGCAATCGATCACGGCCCATACCTGGTCGATCTTTATTTTTCCATCGGCCTGCCGCGATATTTTTACCACCTGGCCTACGGTAGTGCCAAAACATTCGGTGATGGCTACGCCATATCCTTTTTTCCTGTTCTTCCAGCCCGATACTTCTTCCAGTTTGTTGATCAGTTGCTGGCAGCGTTCTTCTTTTGCATATTGTTTCCTGAACACCAACGGATCTTTTCCTGCTGCAATGGCCAGTTCATCCATAAAACTTTCATACGCAAATCCATTGGTGGAAGCATACACCGAACGCCACCAGAGCGGAGGGACGGGTGTTTCAAAAGGCACATCTGCAAAACTGATGTTTTGAATGTTATCGTAGTAAGCTTTGAGAAATCCTTCGGTGGTGCTTCCGTTGGGTTTATCCTTCGGCGCTCCCTGCCAATGCCCTATATTTTGTCCGGCAAACCGTACTTTGAAAGCATCGATCTCACCATTGGTAACCACACCTTCGCAACGGTAACAGATGCCGGGCCGGTATGGGCCCTGGGTCATATCATCTTCGCGTGTCCACACTACTTGCACAGGCCCTTTTATCTCTTTTGAAATAACGGCCGCCTCGTGCGGGTAATCCATGAAAGCTTTCCGCCCGAATCCTCCACCCAGGAAAGTCATGTTAACGATCACTTTTTCCTTTGGTAGTCCCAGGTCCTTGCTCACATAATCCTGTATCCAGTCGGGCGCCTGTATCGGCCCCCAGATCTCGATCTGATCTCCCTGGTAATGCGCTACACAGTTCAAAGGTTCCAGGCAACTGTGCGACTGGTAGGGCGTTTCATACAGCACATCGATCTTCTTTTGCGCCTGTTCAATGATGGGGGTCGGGTCTCCTTTTTTGCGGAACGACAAACCTTCCTGTGTGTTCAAAATGGTTTTCATGCGGCTGTAGAGGTCTTCCGTGCTCACATGATCAAACCCGCTGTCATCCCATTCTACTTTCAACGCTTTTTTTCCCTGCAAAGCAGCCCATGTGGAATTAGCTACTACTGCTACGCCTTCACGAAAAGTATTGTGAACACCCATGCGTACTTTGAAAACATGTGTAACGCCTGGTATTTTACGGGTATCCGTATCGTCGAAGCTTTTTACTTTTCCAAGGAAGCGTGGATTGCGCTCTACCATGGCATAGAGCATACCCGGAATTTTTTTATCCAGTCCGAACACCGCTGTTCCGCTTGTTTTCAAAGCAGTGTCCTGCCGGTGCAGCGGTTTACGGATCAATTTATATTCCGAAGTTTTTTTGAGTGTCACGTTTTTGGGCGCCGGTAATTTCGATGCATCCACTACCAGTTCGCCATAGTGTAATTTTCTGCCTGAAGATTTGTGTATAACGGAACCGGCTTCTGCATGGCATTCCGAAGCCGGCACATTCCATTTGGCTGCTGCTGCTGCTATCAACATTTCGCGTGCTGTTGCGCTGAGGTTCAATAAATGCTTATAAGAACCGCGGATGGTGGAGCTGCCGCCTGTTATTTGGTTACCGTATTTTTCTTTGTTGCCTTTGGCGAATATGATGTTGACGTCGTTGAGGTTCACTTCCAGTTCTTCTGCAATGATCTGGGGTATCGATTGATAAACACCCTGTCCCATTTCTGCACGATGGCTTACGAGCGTCACTTTTCCGGAAGTATCTATGTATATCCAGGAATTCATCTCAATACCGAATTGCTCCGCTTCCGCCTGGTTGATGATCTTTGGCGCTTCAGCGCTTGCCGGGAAATAAAAACCCAGGCAGAGCGCGGCCCCGGTGAGGCCGGATGATCTGAGAAAATCCCTTCTCGATATGTTTTTAGGACTGGCTGGCACAGACATATACAATATCTTTTAGTGGATGAAGGTTATTATCATTGTTTGGGAGCATAGGCTCCTTTTTTAATCCAGGTGGTCCATGCTTTGGTAAATTTCTCATGGCTCATCGGCGGCAGCGAGCGGCCCTCACCGGGGCTCCATGCTGCTAACACCAAACCATCATGGGCATGTTCCAATAACTGGTTGAGGTTTTTATTACCGTTTTGTTTTGGATCTATGAGTTGTTTGGCCAATTGATGTGCCGACCTGCCCTGGAATACCATTTTCATATTAGCGGGGGGCAGGTGCCAGTTCGGATTACCCGGTGGTGTATGCACGCCGACTGTATTCTCTGGTTGATGGCAATTCGCGCATTTCATAGCATAAAGACCTTTGCCATCGGCTCCTCTCTTGGGGAACATGGTATGCAGGTGGCTGTCGTCGCCCTGCAACGGAACATCTCCCGAGGGATGGCAGTTCATGCAACGGGGACTCATGAGCACTTGATATACTTGCATAAAAGCTTTCACCGATTCAACGCTATCCCTATTGTTGTATTTGCTATTTGTTGCACTGTAGTTATTGAACCCGGAACTTACCACTGCAATTACCGAAAGCATGATCAATAAAACAGTAGCCGTTTTTACAGGCTGGAAATAATGCGCTTTATGTTCCGAATGTTGTTTCATAAAGTATAAATGAATTTCACAGTATCAAATTTGTATTCAAAACTGTACCAGTCGATGTTCATGCACTAGCTTCCTTTTTGCTGCATCTCTGCCGCCAGGTGAATGGCTTTTCGGATGCGCAGATAGGTACCGCACCGGCAAATATTGCCTGCCATGGCATCGTCGATATCCTTGTCGGTAGGATGGGGATTTTCCCTGAGCAGCACCGCTGCCGACATCAACTGGCCTGAATGGCAATACCCGCATTGCGGCACATCAATTTCGGCCCAGGCCTGTTGTAGCGGATGGTTGTTGGCTTCCGATAAACCTTCGATGGTGATTACTTTTTGACCTTCGGCACGCTTGACTTTCGTAACACAGGAGCGAACGGCTTCCCCGTTCAGGTGAACGGTGCAGGCGCCACACTGGGCTACGCCGCAGCCATATTTGGTGCCGGTAAGTCCCAGCACATCCCGTATGACCCATAATAATGGCATATCCGGATCTACATCTACCTCATAGTTGTGCCGGTTTACGTTTAATGAAATCATATGCGATGAATATTACTGTAAGAGATGCCTATAAAGATATTTTTTCTTTGCCACTCTTTTATTACAATAGTCCGGTAAGAAAATAGATGTGGGAATGTGGAAAAGTCGCACACAATAAAAGGTAAAAGAAAAGGGATATGTAAGTGTGAGCAAACAAAA
>PVEQ01000033.1 GCA_002973575.1 Sediminibacterium magnilacihabitans | reverse complement strand
TCAACCCAGGATGGGCGTGAACTCAGAAGATATAGAAACCGATGGAAAGTGGAAAGACTTTTTGCCTGGATTCAACAGTTCCGCCGATGTCAAACGAGATATGATTATCACGAGCAAAACTTTTTAGGGTTTGTTCAACTGGCTTGCATCGTTATCCTTTTAAGAAATTACTTTTGAGATAAGCTCTATACAGAACGGAAAGAAAACCCCATTGCTTACAAAAGCAGAGAAAGCCGCTTTCCGGAAGCATTTAAAAAGGGCTAAGTAAACATTTAAACGTATTCCGTAAGAAATCCCTGACCATAACTAATACAATCCTTTTGATTATTTTCGTATTCATGCAGGAAAAGAATCTTTACATAATTGCAGGGTGTAACAGAGCTGGGAAAACTATAATGTACCCTTAAAAAGGGGCAGGTAGTAAAAATGTGAATAATGATTAACTTCGTGTATGGCATCTTTTAAATTAGATAGGACATCATTTAAGGCCCAAACAGCTGCCGCAGCAGCGGATCATGCAGCTTATTACAAGAATTTAAGCTGGCAGGAACGATTGAAGGTGTCTTCGTTTCTTAATAGTGTTGCCTACAACTACCCAGAGAATACCCCTCCCAAACTTGATCGAACTAAGTTTGCAGCTAAATCCAGACCCGCTTGAGTAATATATTCAACGAAGATTTTAGAGACTTCCTGTCTGCACTTAATAACAATGAAGTCCGTTATTTACTTGTTGGAGGGTTCTCAGTGATATTGTATGGTTATTCCCGTACAACCGGCGACATGGATATATGGGTTGAACGTACGAGTGAGAATTATCAAAAGCTAAAGAAAGCTTTTTCTGAATTTGGCATGCCGGTTTTCGACATGACGGAAGATAACTTTCTGTTCCATCCGAACTGGGACGTATTCACATTTGGAAATCCACCCGTAGCAATCGATGTTATGATCAGGGTGAAGGGCTTGGATTTTGAAACCTGTTTCAATCAATCGGTATTGTTTGAAGATGATGGACTGAAGATCAGAACCATTCATAAAAATAACCTGATTGAAGCCAAGAAAGTATCAGGTAGGTCAAAAGACCTCAACGATCTTGAAAATCTTCAGTCTGAATGATGAAAAGAACTTCGAATAAATATAGTAGTCGGGTATCTAAGCAAACAGCAAAACGGAAAAGTATCATTCAGCTGATAGAGAAGTTGAAAAACCTGATATTGACTCCAGTGCTGACCTCAAAGACTTTTTCTATCGATGGTAATCTTGCGAAATGGAAAGTGTTTCAATCTATAATTGCAAACACTCGTGAAATTAGCTGCAAAAGGCTTAGCCAATGAGCAGCATATACACTGCAAACTTATATATTGCAAAATCCGATTACATTGATCAATTGAATCCGATTTTGGAGTAGCATTTACTTTAAAAAATCATTCAGATAGCCTAATATAGTATTCGTTTGCATCATCAGGGTAACATGCCCTTGTGAAGGAACAATGGCCAAATGCGATTTTGGCATCGGCGCCAAATCAGCAGCAACACCACCTCCCAATAGTTGATAGGTTTTTGCCAACTCAATTTTATCCAGTCCATCGTTGTCGCCGGATATGATTAATACAGGTGCAGCAATTTTCGCAACCTTGGAATCACCGACATTGAATGGAACTTGTGCGAAAGCAAACATCTGCGCTAAAAATTTTCTCCATTTTGTTTTATCAGGCGCCACCGCATCGTATGCGGTTTTTATGGGTGTGTTATCGAAAAATTCAGGTTTAAAATTTTTAAACCCGCTGTTTACTATGGGGAGCCAACCATTGCTTTTATACGTAGAAGAAATGATCACTAATTTTCTTACCCTTTTAGGACTTTGTACAGCAAACTGATAAGCCACAGAGCCGCCCATACTATATCCTGCTACATCGGCACTGTCTATGTTCAGGTAATCCATCAGTTTTTCCACGTCACTTGCTAAAGTAGTGATTGATAATGCCCTGTCTGAATACGGCGTATGCCCATGCCCCTGCATTTCAATGGCAATTACTTTCCTGGTTTTCGATAACTCAGGAATCAATTGAGCCCAGTTCATTTCAATGGTATAAAAAGCGCCATGCAGCAAAATGATTGGCTTGCCCTCACCATATACTTCGTAATAAACTTTGATGCCATTCACAGGGGCGTAGCCACTAGCGGAAGGTTTGGTTTCTTGTCCGTTCGATTGAAATACAGCAGATATAATGACTGCAATGAGCAATATTGACCTAAGTAAATTGGTGTTGAGTAAATTTTTCATAACACAGTGTAACTTATAGTTTGAATTGTATTTACAGTACAAATATGGAAGATATTTGAGGATTTGAGCTGTATAAATACGACAAATTTAGGGCTGAATGCGACAACCGCGGCTATTTGGATGTATTTGCAAAAGTGCTTATCTTAAGTTTCGTAAATACAAGAGTTATATGAGAAAGATAATTTCATTCATGCACATATCGCTCGACGGTTTTGTAGCAGGACCGAACGGAGAAATGAACTGGATCAAAGTTGATGAAGAAATCTTTGATTATGTAGGTAAGCGGATAAGCGAAGGCGACACCGCATTATACGGCCGGGTAACTTACCAGATGATGGAAAATTACTGGCCTACCGCAGGAGACAAGCCGGGAGCCTCCAAGCACGATATTGAACATTCAAAGTGGTATAAAAAAGTTCACAAAGTTGTTTTATCAAAAACAATGAAGGCGGATGGTTTAATTAATACAACAATTATAAACGGAAATATTTCTAACAACATAAATGAAATAAAACAACAGCGAGGTAATGACATCTTGCTTTTTGGCAGTCCAGGAGCAACACATTCATTGATTCAACTGGGCTTAATTGATGGCTACTGGCTGTTTGTTAACCCAATTGTTCTTGGAAAAGGCATTCCATTGTTTGTAGACATCAAAGACAAAATAAAACTAAAACTATTGTCTACCCGGCAATTTACTTCCGGGGTAACTGAACTGAATTACAGAGTGGACAGACCATAAAAAACATACGCAATCGTTTGTGCAAAATAGTACAATAGCGATTCCAATACCGTCAGCGAACTTTTTATTATTTAATAGGTACCTGTTTTCGTCTCGTTCGTCTTAGTGTTTTTAACACTCAAAACACAAAAAGATGAAAACACTTCGATTGTTGAGCCATTGTATGATCCTGGCATCATGGGAACCCCGCAAAGGCAAAAAGGTGGCGTATTTGGTTATGCAATAGACAGGGATCGGCCCTTGCAATTAAATTTAAAGCCTGATCCTTACTCCTCCATTGGCAACAAAACCTTCAACGGGCGCGTAAATATCCCTGAATGATGGGTTGGCAAGTGTGCCTTGGTAAATGGTATCGAACCTGGTCTGCCTGGTATCGGTGATATTCTCGAGGTTGAGAAAGACAGCAAAACGGCGCCATGACCGTTCTCCCATCAATCCTACTGTCCAGTAAGGTTTGCCAATAGCCCCGTCGTTTAATTTTTGCGGACTGTAATAATAAGCTTCGGCCCCGATCTTGAACCTGCCTTCTTTCTCATACATCAATACATTGTTCAGCCTGTGCCGGGATGTTAAAGGGTACCAGCTCTTTACATGATCGAAATGTGTATTCACATAAGCATAAGTATAACCCAGGAATAACTTGAAATCTCCATAAGTAATGCGCACATTGGTTTCTGTTCCTTTGGTATCTATATGCCCGTTGGCATTGATGAATTGGTAACTGTTAGCGCCCGTTGCGGTTAATACCAATGGCTTGTTGAGCCAGGTATAAAAGAACAATTGATTAAACGAGATACCGGCATTGCCGATCTTTGTACGATAGTTCACATCCAGGCTGCCGCCGGATGAGCGTTCATTGACGGTGGTATTTTCATTCATAGGCAGGATATGCTGAAACTGCATGCGCTCTGCTTCTTCGGTGAACAGCGTAGGATTTTTGTAACCCATGCCGCCTCCCAGTCGCGCTGTGAGTGCAGGAGAAATTTTGAACAGAACAGCGATCCTGGGCAACCATTCAAAACCAAACTGTTTTACATAATCGCCCCGCAACCCTGTTTCAAAGGAAAGCTTTTTGATGGGTGTCCAGGTGTTCTGGATGAATGCACCTAGGGTATGATAGTCATAATTACGCAGGGGATCGTTGCCTTTCTCTTTGAAATCATCGGTGAGGAAATTGGCTCCTGCAATCCACTGAGTTTTTTCGCCTGAACGGTTATAGGTGGCTTCTGAAAAAGAAGACTGCTGTAAGCCGCTGAAAGCATAACCGGGAATTTGAATCAAACGATTGAACCGGGTATAACTGTATTTGATAATCAGTTGTTCTTTGTTGCTGAGTTTATGTGTCAACTCTGCCTGCGTGGAGAACCGGTCGGTATGGTTTTTTTCAAAATAACCTGGCGCTCCTTTTTCAATATAATCCATACTGCCGCCAGTGCGGTTTTCGGTGATATAACCAAAGCCAATATTGGCGGTTGTTCGATCACCATAAAAGAACAGGCGCGGTTGAATAGTATAACGCTCCGATTGAGGAATGGCTGTAAGGCCGATGCCTGCGGGGTCATACGCTTTGCTGGTATTCCCGGAACCGAAAACAGTTATGCCAGTCTTTTTGAAACGCTGGCTGTAAAAACCACTGAGGTCAATACCTCCGGCAGAAGTTGCATTACCCAGAAATGAGAGTTCTCTTTTCGCTGTGGGTGTTTTGGAAACCAGGTTCACCAGGCCTGCGATAGCGCCACCGCCATAAAGTGTAGAAGAGGAGCCTTTGATCACTTCTATTTGTTTGAGGTCAAGCGGCGCTACCTGCATTAAACTCAATCCGCCGGAAAAGCCCGAATAGAGAGGAAACCCATCCCTGAGTATCTGTGTGTACCGTCCGTCCAGCCCCTGTATGCGGATACTGGAATTGTAAGAAGTGGCCGATGTTTGCTGCGTTTGGATACCGGTGCTTTCATTCAGGAGCATCCGGATATCGCCGGGTTTCATATTGCCTTTTTCTTCCAGCTCTTCTCCTGAAATGGTCTCTACCCTTGTGGGAATATCGCTGATGGTTCTGCTGGTCCGGGTAGCAGTTACGATCACTTCCTGTTCGTTGGCTTCTGCTTCTTTCAATAGTATTTCCGTAAGATTTGCAGTCGGTTGCGGAACAACAACGGTGATGGATACCTCTTCCAACCCCACATAGGAGATGGTTAGTTTGTAAGATCCTGCTGTTATATTGGTAAAGACGGCAATACCGGCGCTGTCAGATACAACGGATTTCTTAAGTGAGGGAATAGTTGCTGTTGCTCCGGCAAGCAGTTGTTTTTCTTCGTCTTTCTTTATTTGTAACCTGATCGTATGCTGCGCATAAATGCCTGTACTGGCCATGAGCAGCATACACAATAATAATGTGTGCCTCATATTTGTTGTTAAGGACATGAATGGAATAAGGTGTGCTGCAATGAGATACTATGCCATTCGGGGAGGTTGTAAAAGCGAAGTTGTATAAGTGGAGAGAGCCGGATCAACGATCCTGGTATAATGTACCATTTTTTCTTCTGTGATCCTGGGAACCTCAACAAAAGCGGCGGCTGTCAATGTAAACCCTGCACAAGTGCCACAGGTAACGAAAGGAGAGCAATTGCACGCCGGTTTTTGATTGTTGCGGTTGGTGGGTTTTGCAGATAGTTCATCCCTGCAACAATCTTCCCTGCTGCAAGGATAGAAAGTTGCTGCAACGGTAACCAACAGTAAAAGGAATGCCAGCCACTTTTTCATTTCAGGGCAAAAATAGTTGAAATCGATCTGATTGAAACCCAAAATGGGCGGTAATAGTTATGTAAGCTTCTCCTGAAGGTTTTTTTGGCCAGTTGCAAAGTATTTGCCTGGAAGCAGGTGTTAAAGTGGTTCATACCCCATGCATCAATAAAGCGCCTATCAGCGGTTCCACTCGATGGTTGAACGATACACCATTCATTCAGCTTACAGGTCGCTACAACCGGAATGATAGTTTCTGGTTCACTTTCTTTCACGAAGCTGGTCATATTCTCTTGCATGATAAAAAAGATATTTTCTTGGAGAAAGTAGAATATTCCGATAAAGACCTTATCAAGGAAAAAGAAGCTGATGACTTTGCCTGTAAATGGACATTGACCGATGATGAAGAAGCGGAAATATTAGCTGCTGAACCTTTGGAAGAGGATGATATCAGAAATTTTGCAGAACAGTTCAATACCCATCCTGCGATTATTATAGGAAGGCTTCAACACAAAAAACTCATTCCTTATTCTTTAGGCAGAGAGTATTTTGAACCGGTAATATTTGAATAATCATCTGTGAGACTATTAATCTTTAAAGCATGAAATGTAATATTATTTCCGTCTTATTCACTTCGTTCTTAGTGGTAAGCTGTGCTGTAAGACTGACCGACAATAAGAAAACTGTTCTTAAGAATGAACTTGCAGAAATGGTAAAAATAGACCAGGTAGCAGCAGGTATGCCTCAGGGAGTGTACAAGGAATATACGAAAGAACAATGGAATAATTTTAAGGACAGCGTTTTTACGAACGACAAAAGAAAAGCTGAAGCAATTAAATGTAGTTATTTATAAAAATCTTGCCAAACAACATCCGCTAACTTTACAAAAAAAAGGATTATGCGAAAAATTATCGTAACTGAATTCATCACCCTCGATGGTGTTGTGGAAGCGCCCGGCGGTAATGAAACGTTGCATCCTCATGGCGGTTGGCAATTTAATTACAACGCCCCGGAAACCGGGCAGTACAAGGTGGATGAGCTTGCCAGCGTAGACACTTTGCTGCTGGGCAAAAACACTTATGAATTGTTCGCCGGGTACTGGCCCAGCCAGACTGGCGGTGGTTTTGCCGACCGCATCAACCGTTATCCGAAATATGTGGTGTCACATAGCCTGCAAAAAGCAGAGTGGAACAACAGCCATATCCTGCGCGACGTGGCCAAAGATGTCGCCGCACTTAAGAAAACCAATGGGGGAGATATCCTTGTGTATGGAAGCGCCACACTCGTAAAAGCGCTGCTCCGCCACGACCTCGTAGACGAGCTACGGCTGATGGTATTTCCACTCTCGATCGGCGGCGGATTGAGGCTCTTCGAAGACAACCGGGTATTAAAGAAATTCGAACTCAAATATTCACGCACGATCAACAACGGCGTTCTTATTCTCGAATACTGGAAAAGAGAGCACTAAACATAAGGTGTTCCATTAAAGTATGCGGATGGGAAGATACGATTGGCTGAATATACTGATTGTATAAAATTGTAAACCCAATTAAGTCAGTACATTTAGTAGTCCATGCAAAAAAAACATAATGATGAGAAAAAAAACGGCCATTTTTCTTTTCGCAGCTCTTTTCGCGGCGCATATAAGCAGTAGCTGCAAAAAAGCCACTGTCGCAGTCAGGTCTGTAAACGATACCTCTTTTGTTAAAGGGGCAGATATTAGCTGGCTGCCACAAATGGAAGCGACCGGTTATAAGTTTTATAACAGGAATGGCGTTGAGGAAGATTGTTTTAAGATTTTAAAAGACCATGGCATCAATGCCATCCGGTTGCGGACCTGGGTTAATCCTTCTGATGATAAGATCAGCGGCCATTGCAGCGCCCCCGAAACGGTAGCCATGGCTGTTCGCGCCCGGCAAAACGGAATGAAAGTAATGCTCGATTTTCATTATAGCGATTCATGGGCTGATCCGGGCCAACAACGCAAGCCGTTGGCCTGGGCAAACCTGGATTTTGCAGGGCTTAAAAAAGCGTTGTATGACTATACGTTCGACGTAATGACCCAAATGAAAAATGCAGGAATAATGCCTGCGTGGGTGCAGGTGGGAAACGAAATACCGGGTGGAATGCTTTTGCCGGAAGGAAGTACCGGCAATTGGCCACAACTCGCACAATTGCTGAATGCAGGATATGAGGCGATCAAAGCGGTTTCCCCTGCATCTAAAGTGGTACTGCATGTAGACCAGGGCAACAACAACCAACGTTTCCGGTTGTGGTTTGACAATGCAGTAAAAAATAATGTAAAATTTGATGTGATTGGGATGTCCTATTATCCTTGGTGGCTGCAAGGCAAGCCCGATTATACTTTATCGATAGATGATTTGGGAAATAATTTGAACGATATGGCCTCCCGGTATGGTAAGGAAGTAATGGTTGTGGAAGTGGGCGGCGAAGATGTGCAAGAACAAAATACATACGATATGCTGGTGGCAGTCATCAATAAGGTAAAAGCTGTTCAGGGAAACAAAGGGCTGGGGGTGATGTATTGGGAGCCAGAGGGTGCCAAAAGCTGGAGCCGATATTCCTTAAGTGCATGGGGAGACGATGGCAGGCCCACTAAAGCGATGAATGCCTTTTCCACTAAAACAAACTGAATCTTACAGGGCAGTTATTGCCTATTTTTTTACCCTGTCAAAATATTCCTCCTGCAACTTCAGCGTTTGTGTATCTGCCTTCACTGCTTTCAGCGCCCTGACCAACGAAGTAATCGTATGCTCTGTTACCAGCTCTCCCAACTGCCGGGTGGCTTTGGCGCCTTCTCCTGCGTAATGGTTGGGATAATTGGCATACCACCAAATGGCCGTATACATATCGGGAATTAATAAACGTTTTTGGTTGGCGCCCGATTCATTGGCAGCACTGTCCATTTTTACGAGATCAGGTCGCAGGTATAACAATTCAGAAGTTTCCCGCTCTCCGGCATGGGCATCATTTTTCGGATCGGACTGGTGCAGTTTGGCCATCTGTGTGCTAAAGGCAGAATCTGAAGAAGGCTGGAAAAAGAACACAGCATAATTACGCCGCTTCTCCAGCCGCGTCTGGATAAAATATCTCAGAAAATCCGGGTTGCCACCATGGCCATTGATGATAACGATCTTATTGAACCCATTACAGGCAATTTCATCACAGGTGGCTTCAATCATATCCCATACTACCCGTTCGGGGAGGGCAAAAGTGCCTGGCTGGTGTCTTGCTTCATTGATCTGTCCGTAGAAATAATCGGGGAATACCACCGCATACTCTTTTTGGGTAGCCCTGGCTGCCCATTCCCGCACTTTTATCAAATCAGAACCGATGGGTACATGCGGACCGTGCTTCTCAAGAATACCAATGGGTAATATACAGGTGCGTGCAGATTGCTCTATCGCCCTGGGCCAGTCGCTGGCCGTCAGTTCATCCCATCGGCTCGGTAAACTGTTTTGTGCTGTAACTATATTATCGCTCAGCAGCAGGAACAGAACACCCAATAAAAGAAAAAACCTATTTCTCATGGTGGTTGTTTATACAGGGAAATTACTTCTCTTTTACTAATCTGCAATTAGCGAATCTCGTAACGGTTAGCGGATGAGTTAAAGGGGGAACGGTAAAATAACAATATTTATAAATATCATTATTTATCATTAATATAATATTATTCAAGGATATTAAGATCAACACAACTGGTAGCTGTTCATATGGACACTGTGAACCATTGTTTCATCAAAAGAACCGATCTGAAAGCACAGTTGGCCATGAAAAACCAATCCTTCCAATTGATCATCCCGGCAGATGGAGAGACGATAACAATAAAATGAAGCTTCAATAAGCAATAGTTACAAAATTGCCCAGGTTCACGCCCATCCTTTTCCACTGATCCTGGCTTGCAATTCTTACATAGCAATTTTTTGAGAACGGTGTCACTGCAACAGGTAACAGCGTAACAGGATTTTCTTTCTTGTCCATTCTGCTTTCAATCCATTGAATGGCCACTACAAATTCTCCGTCTACTTTTATGTTGTACTTTTTCAGGTCAATTTTTGTCCAGCCGATTTTAAAATTCTCTATTGCGGCAAAAACTTGTTTGTCATAAATCAATGAGTTAGGGACATCTTTTTTCAAACTGTAAACATTGATCCTGAACTTGATATAATTGAAGTTATTGGCAGAGACATAAAAGTTGAAATTCTTCAGAATAGCATTCTTCCTGCCTGTTTTATAACGCATACCCATTTCAGATCCTATTGTTTCATCTGCCGATGTTTTGTGATGGACTGAAATCTGTACAAGTTTGCTAACAGCCTGCCTGCCAATGATTGCTGAATCAGCCCTTACCGGAGAATTGGTAACAGTTACTTCAGCAAGCTGTTGAATCCTTACTGTTAATTCAATTTGTTTGTTGGAAGAAAGCAAAAAATGGCTTACGGGAATTCGTAGCGTGTTGTATCCAATGATGCTCACCTGTAATGTATCAAAAAAATCTTGCCGGTTGATGGTGAATGAAAAATACCCCGTTGTATCTGTAACGGTACCTTTTGGTTTGTTCAAAACTCCAATATTTACATAGGCTAAAGGCAGATGAGTTCCTTTTTCTACAATTTTTCCATCAAGCACTATATTTTCTGGCGTGGATGCCTGGGCAACAACAGATCTGGTAATGGTTAAAAAGAGAATAAAGATTAGTAAAGTTTTCATCTTCATAAACATTCATTTAATTGGGAAGGTTCATAAAGGAACAAAACGAAATGTCAATAAAAATGTAAATCTCAATGCTTTATCCATTATTTCATGCAGTTCAGGACAAGATAAAATGATCTTAAATTAACCTTATTAAAAATTATTGGCATCATACTTGCCTGCACATAATTGATCATTCATCAATTTAAATTTTTTAGTATGAAACGGAATGTATTTCACGCAATTGCATCGATTTTTTTAGCCGCTATGGTTTTTGTTGGTTGTACCAAAAATGATAACACCTCTTCTTCTGCTACCGCTCAATACCAGGGAAACTGGTCGGGCACCTATTCGGGCTCCAGGAGCGATAGCAGCAATACCAAGGACAACGGTACCTGGACGATGAGCGTTGCCGCCGATGGCAAGACATCAGGCACCATTACATCGTCTGTAATCGTTGGCCAGACATTTGTATTCGTTGGAACAGTCAATGCAAGTGGCGCCCTGAACACTGTGATCAGCACTTCTGCATCAGCCGCCGCCTTCGCCAACAGCTTCCTGAACGGAACACTGGTAATGGTCAACAATACCGGTTCTGTGAGTGGTAATTTCGGTGGTATACCGGTTACTGGGGCCGCAAGCGCTACCTGGGCAGGTACTTTTACCGGATCGAAAAAATAATTTAAACCTCAGTGTGCGTATTTAAAGCAGCATTTCTATGCGTGAATGACCCTGCACAAGGGTCATTCTTTATTTTTAGCCAATCATGATTTGAATTTTGTAATCGATAGATTGAAGTTTGTAAACAACTCTTTGTATTTTCTTTTGAATTTTACAGGTACAAGACGAACTAAAACAAACTGGCATGATAATCAACTCCATTACTCATACCCATAGAAACATACGCCGTTGGTATTATTTACTGACTGCTGTTTGCATGCTCACTGTATTTTCATACACAACCGTTTCTGCACAAAAAAAAGACCGTATGATACGCCTGGCAAAAATTGTAGTAGACAGTACGCAGTTGGAAAACTACAGAGCGGCCCTCAAAGAAGGCATTGAAGCAGCCGTGCGCCTGGAACCCGGCGTGCTCACGTTGTATGCAGTGTATGACAAAAACAACCCCACCCATGTGACTGTGCTTGAAATATATGCCAATGAAGAGGCGTACAAAGCACATTTACAAACCGCACATTTCAAAAAATACAAAAGTGCCACCCAAAAAATGGTGGTGTCTCTCGAACTGACAGATGTGGTTCCCATTGGCCTTGAAACAAAGCCCCCAAACAAAGAAGCCGGGAGTTGACTCCCGGCTTCTTTTAGTTCATAATAATGGATCAATCAATAGCCCGGATTCTGTACCAGGGTTGGCTTACCATCTTTTTGTGAGTTCAGGATCTCATCCTGCGGAATAGGGAAATAATTGTTCTTGGAAGTGAACACTTTTCCCGAGAGGTAAGTGCGTTTGTTGAAATGCCTGCCCGAAGGTTCTGTACCGGGAACAGATTCTTCCTGTACATATTTGTTCAGGTATTTCTCTGCAATACCCCAACGAACCAGGTCGAAGAAACGATGGCCTTCCATTGCAAACTCCAGCCTCGTTTCCATGCGCACAGCATTCCTGGCATAATCAGCGCCGTTTGCAACAAAAGTACCCACTACATACGGCTCTACTTTATAAGTAACAGAAGCGTCCTGCACGGAACCTGCTTTGGCACGGCTGCGGATCATGTTCACATAACCTTCCGCAGAACCCAGGTTGCCGAGCTCCACTTCACACTCAGCCAGCCAGAGGATCACATGCGAAAGTTTCAGTAAACGGTAGTTGTTGTTCACGCTGCGGCGGTTGGTGGAATGCGTACTGCTGTTTTCTTCAGCCAGGTAGTACATCCATTTTTTACCGGTAAAAGGACCTGCATAGTTCTGGTCCCTGATCCAACTGGAACCGGGCATCGGACCCCAGTCGAGGAAGCTCACGCTGCGGCGGCCTACGGTCCAATCGAGTCGCGGATCTACTGCTATCGTTTTGTCGAGTGTGAACGGATCACTGCTCTTGATGCCTTCATCGTTAGGCAGGTCGATCTTGTTGAAAGTATCCTGCGTTCCGTCGGCAGCAGCGCCGATCATGGGCAACCCGGTAACGGGATCGGTCTGGAAAGCATTCACCAGGTTATGAGAAGGCTGGTAGAAACCGCAACAACCCCTTCCCGGTGCAGTGGAAGAATAAGGCCAGTTGAGGTTATCGCCCTGGTTACCGTTGTTACCGGTGGTTCCGTCGTTCACAGAGAACTCCACCTCGAAAATAGATTCGGCGTTGTTGTTGGTAATTGTACGGTAATTATCATGGTAATTGGCCATGAGTTTTTTACCCGAATTCTGCAAAATATCTAACAACAACACTTTTGCCTGCGCCCATTTTTTCTGGAACACATAAGCTTTGGCCAGGTATGCTTCCGCTGCCCACTTGGTAGCCCTTCCTTTCTGCGATTGTACGGCAGGCAGGTTCTTGGCGGCAAAATCGAAATCGGCTTCGATCTTGGGCCAGATGTCTACATTGTTGGGCACTTTGGTGGAATTGGGATCATCCCTGTTGTAGATCGTTTCATCGATATAGGGAACCATATTCCACATTTTCTTGGCTTCAAAATGATAATGCCCTCTCAGGAAGCGCGCTTCCGCAACCACCTGTGTTTTCTCGGCATCGGTCATATCTGTTACCGCTTTGCTGTTCACGATCTGTATCACTTCATTGCAACGTGAAACACCGGCATAAGCATGCTGCCATTTGCCCAGGAAATAAGAGTTATCGGCCAGCCAGTTGTATTGTTCAATGAATGACTGTTCGGGCTGGTCGCCGGCATCGGTACCTTTTACGGCATCACCGCTGGTGATACCACCAAACACATAATTGGAGATGGCGGAAGTACGCCCCACATTACCGGCTCCTACGCCATCCATCAGCGAATAAGCGCCGATGAGCAAACCGTTCACCCCGTTCTTATTGCTCAGCTGGTCTACCGATGCACGACCCTGCGGCTTGAGATCGAAGAAGCTCTTGGAGCAGGAAGTACCTGCTACTGCAATCGCTAAGGTGATGATGAATATTTTTTTCATGATTGATAAAAGTTTAAGTCAATGGGTTAAAAACCGATACGCACACCTACCAGGTAAGATTTGGCAACCGGATAAGCGCCTTCATCGATACCCATGTGGATATCCTGGTTATCGTTTCCGGAAGTTCTCAGGTTGATATCAGGATCCAGTCCTGTGTACTTGGTGATGGTGAACAGGTTCTGACCCTGTATATAGATCTGTCCGCTGGTGAGACCCACCCGCTTCAGCCAGGAAGAAGGTATGGTATAAGTGAGCTGGATATTCTTGATGCGCATGTAAGAACCGTCTTCGATAAAATAAGAAGACACTTGCTGACTGGTCGCATCTCCTGAATTCAGGCGGGGCAGTTTGGCTATATCGCCCTGCTTCTTCCAGGAATTGTACAGGATGTCTTTGGAACGGTTACCCTGGAACGTATTGAAATCGGTCCAGTATCTTACATAGTTGAATATCTTATTGCCCTGCGATCCCTGTCCGAATACAGTCAGATCCCAGTTCTTATATCCTACATTCAGGTTCAGTCCGTAAGTGAAATCCGGATGCGGATTACCCAGTATGGTACGGTCGGCAGCAGTGATCACGCCATCGCCATTCACATCCCTGAACTTAAAGGTTCCTGCACGGGTATAGGTGCCGAATTTAGGTGCAGTGGCGGCTTCTGCATCGTCTTTGATCACACCATCTACAATATAACCGTAGAAGCCGGCAATAGGCAGACCTCTTTTAGTAGCGGAGATGGGCGGGAGACGTGTACTGAAACCAAACAATGTTGCATTGGGATCATCGTTGAGTTTGATTACTTCATTCTTGTAATGGCTGATGCTGGCGCCAACCTGGTAACGGAAATTACCGATCTTATTCTTGTAGTTGATACCCAGGTCGAAACCTGTGTTGCGCATCTCACCGATATTGGTGTAAGGAATGGTAGCCGTTCCCATGGTGCGTGGCATAGCAATCTGCGCCAGCATGTCGGATGTGGTGCGGGTATACCAGTCGAACACAACATCCATCTGGTTATTCAACAGCGACGCATCGAAACCCACGTTGGTGGAAGTGGTGGTTTCCCACTTACCGTTGCGGTTACCAAACTGTACCAGGCTGAAGCCACCCACGATGGATGATCCGGTACCATTGATATCATACGCATTGTTGTTGGGATCGGATGCGTACAAAGTATAAGCGTTGTACACATTGGGGATGAGCTGGTTTCCGGTTCTTCCCCAACCGCCGCGAACTTTCAGGTCGTTCACGAAACGCAGTTTTTGCATAAAGGGAAACTCGGTGAGGCGCACACCCAAAGAGAACGCCGGGAAAATACCATAACGGTTGCTTTCAGAGAAACGGGAAGAACCGTCGCGGCGTAAAGTGAAATCGGCGAGGTAAGTGTTTTTGTAAGAATAGTTCACTTTACCGAACTGAGAGAACAGCGCGCTTCGCGTAGCGCCTGCACCGCTGTTGCTGAGGCCTGATGCAGAACCTGCATCGAGGTAGCGGTAGTCGAGGTCATCGAATGCAAAACCGCTCCTGCTGGCAACGGTAGTGGCAGCATAGGTTTTCACCGCTTCAGTACCTACGAGTACATTCAACAGGTGATCGCCGAAAGCTTTGTTGTAGTTCAATGTATTGAACCAGGTGAGAGACCGGTCTACAGAATTGATCACGTTCAGGCTGTTGGTATTCCGGGGCTCGGCCGCTTCGATATCGCGATGGAAATATTCATTGCGGTTGTATTGATTGATCTCCACACCCAGGCTGGACCTTGCTTTCAGGTTCTTGGTGAGTTGCAGTTCTGCAAACACGTTACCGAAAATGTGGATGCCCTTGGTGATATTGTCTTTCTCGCGATACAAACGTGCAAAGGGGTTGGGCGCATTACCCAGGTTGCTACCCCGGCTGCCCGCGAAGCCATTGTAAGGGGAAGTGTTGGTTCCGCCCAACTCGGGTGGACCGCCGGTAATATCGAACACCGGTATGATGGGGTGCACACGAATGGCGAACATGATGGGGTTCGACTCGTTGTTGTTGTCGATACCCTGTCTTTCATCATAGGCTACCGTAAGGTTTTCGCCGAAAGTCATGATGCCTTTGGTGAATT
Source organism: Sediminibacterium magnilacihabitans (assembly GCA_002973575.1). Lineage (GTDB taxonomy): Bacteria > Bacteroidota > Bacteroidia > Chitinophagales > Chitinophagaceae > Sediminibacterium > Sediminibacterium magnilacihabitans. The sequence continues at coordinate 7,197 of PVEQ01000033.1, read as the reverse complement.
CAGTATTGGCCCTTACAGAATAACGCTTGTACTTGGTGTACTTGAGGATACCTTTCTGATCGAAATAATTACCGGAGATCGCATAACGGCCGCTCTTGCCACCGCCGGTAGCACCCAACTGGTAGTTGGAGATGGTAGCCGGACCAAAGATCACGTTCTGCCAGTCGGTACCATCTTTGTTGGCCTTGGTAATGTTGAAGGCTGTTTTACCCAGCTGCGGATTGGCGATGTCATTGGTATACGTGTAATTGGAAGGAAGTGTACCGAAGACATTGGGATAAATATAATCGGCAATGGTTTCTTCTCCGTTCGGACCGAAACGGTACTGCGCCGAAGGGGAAGTAACAGAGGGGTTCTTGCCTGCACCCAGGTCGGCCAGGTAGAGGTATTGACCCAGTTCCTGCGTATTCAGCAGGTTGAGCATTTTATCGGGTCTTTGAGAGCCCGTATAATAATCGAAGTTGATGTTCGATTCGCCTGGTTTACCTTTTTTGGTGGTGATGATCACCACGCCGTTCGCGGCCCTGGCGCCATAGATGGAAGCCGAAGAGGCATCTTTCAGTACCTGCATGCTTTCGATGTCGTTCGGGTTGATCTGGTTCAGGGTTCCTTGTGTAGGTACACCGTCGATAATGTACAACGGACTGTTGTTGTTTACTGTACCGAAACCGCGGATACGCACCATGGTACCGCCGCCCGGTGAATTGTCGTTACCCACGTTTACACCGGCAGCGCGGCCCTGTAACATCTGTGTTACAGAAGCAGCAGGCACGGAAGTGAGCTGTTTGGCATTGACTACGGTTACCGCACCCGTGATGTCTTTTTTACGTTGTGCGGTGTAACCGGTAACCACTACTTCGCTGGTTGTGCTTTCGTCTTCGGCCAGTACTACCGACAGTTGTGATTGTGTGCCCGGCGCTACTTTCTTCGTAACATAGCCTACATACGCGAAAGAAACCTGGTCGTCGGGCTTTTTAAGAGAGAGGGTGAATTTTCCGTTGGCGTCTGTTGTGGTAAAGGTGTTTGTTCCGGCAACGGAGACGGAGACACCCTGCAGGGCTCGTCCTTTGGCATCGGTTACAGTACCGGCGATCTGCCGGTTCTGTGCCATAGCCGTGGATGCTAAGCCCCATAGCAGCGTTAACACCACGAGCATTCTAGCAATGCAGAATCGTGTTCTCATTTGGCAATGGGTTTTAGATAAAAAATAAAAATGCAGGTTATAAAGAACCCGGAGGTTCTGTGGGAAAAGATATAAAAAATATTAAAACAAAAAGCAATTCCGCATATCCTGCGGGAATGTTATTTTATTGTTGCTTGATTGTACGTACTATTAAAACCGACATTCGTCACTCATTTTCACCCTTATGTCACAGATATTTTAGCGGGCAGCAGGGGATTTTAGTTTAGCATAAAATTCATTGTATGCAAACGATTTCCCGCCAGAGTTATTTAGACTGGCTACGTCTGCTGGCCATCATTGGCGTACTGTTCTTTCATGCTGCCCAGCCATTTGCCGCTGAAAGTTCATGGCATATCAAGAACAACGAAACCAGTAACCTCTACCTCGAATTCACTTTCTGGCTGAGCCGGTTTCGTATGCATTTGTTGTTCTTTATTTCAGGGGCTGTTGCTTATTTCATCATGCAGCGCAAAAGCGGGAAACAATTTGTTGGCATGCGTTTTCAGCGACTGATGGTGCCATTATTATTCGGCATGCTGGTAATCGTTCCGCCGCAGGTGTATATGGAAAGGCTTACGCAGGGCTTTAGGGGAAATTTCTTTGATTTCTATCCTTCCATCTTCAAAGGCATCCCTTACCCGAAAGGGAACCTCAGCTGGCATCACCTTTGGTTCATCCTGTACCTGTTCGTGTACGACGTGCTGGCAGCGCCACTCTTCGCCTGGATCATATCTCCACGGGGGAAAAAGTTTGCCGGGATTACTACTTGGTTATCGCAGGGCAAAAGAATGTACCTGCTTTGCCTGCCTGCTATATTGGTTTTCACTTCGCTCATATTGCGATATCCCGAGACCAACGACCTGGTAAACGATCTGGCTTACCTGCCTTATTGGTTCCTGTTCGTGCTTTCCGGCTTTATTTGCATCAGCAATCCTTTATTGATGAATGCCATCGAAAGAAACCGTCGCTTGTCTTTATTGGTTGCGTTTCTTTCTATTGTGTCGATCAATTACCTGCGGTGGAACAATGTGGAACCTCCCGACTTGTGGGCAAATTGGAAAGCGCAACCCCTGACTTACTGCTACCTCGCATTGTATCCTATCATTGCCTGGTCATGGGTGCTGGCGTTGGTGGGGTATGGGAAAAAATACCTGAACAGACCACACAGAGCACTTACCTATATTAACCAGGCAGTGTACCCTTTTTATATTTTACACCAGACAGTGATTGTGATTTTGGCCTACTATGTGGTACAGTTAAAGGACACGATAGAGGCAAAGTATTTTTTCATTGTAGCAGTGACTTTTGGTATCTGCGTCTGCCTGTTCCACCTGCTCATCAGACCTTACCGGGTGATGCGGTTCTTATTTGGAATGAAAGAACCTATTGAAAAGAAAAAAACAGTAGCAGCGCCTGAACAGCAAGCCACTGTAAAGCCGACGTTGGAAGCAATCGCCTGATAATGTTGTAATTTGTGAAAGATGAAATTCTTCTGGAAATACCTGTTCCCCGGCTGCTATGGCTTACTCGTCTATATCACCTTGAGGATACTCGATGATACCATCACCGGCTTCAAGTTCTGGCAACGCGATTGGAGAGTGAATGCCATCGAAATTACTTGTTGTATTATCATGAGCTTTGTAACGGTGTTCATTTTCAGGAAAATGCTCAACAGGTTCGATCGAAAGTTGAGCAAGCCCATCAGCTATAAAACAGTGATGGGTGAATTGGGTTGGGTGTTCTTATATGTACTGGTCTCATCGAATGCCATCTTCACGCCAATGGCTGCACTCACGGATGATGGCCTTTCCTGGGGCGATTTTGCCACCATCAATATCATTCCCTTATTGTTTTCACTCATTTACTACATGGTGGTGAGGAGTAACAAACTATTGCAGGCATATGTTGACAATCAATTGCAACTGGAAAAAATGACGAACGACCAGTTGCAAACCGAACTCAAGTTCCTGAAAGCGCAATACCACCCGCATTTTTTATTCAATGCATTGAACACGATCTATTTCCAGATGGATGAGAGCATAGCAGATGCTAAAAAAAGTATTGAGAAATTTTCCGGCCTGCTGCGCTACCAGTTGTACGACCAGCAACAGATGGTGCCCATAAAACAGGAGATAGATTATCTCCGCAATTTCATTGAGCTGCAACAGGCGCGGTCGTCGGAACGGTTGCGTTTACAGGTTGACTTCGATGAGCACTTGAACGGAGAACAGGTGTACCCGTTGTTATTTCTCCCGCTGATTGAAAATGCATTCAAATATGTAGGAGGGAACTATCACTTATCCATCCGGTTGCAGAAAGAGAATGATAACATCCTGCTGGAAGTGTGTAATTCTTTACCCGAGCACCTGCCGGTGAAAAAAATAGCTACCGGGATTGGTATTGAAAATTTACGCCGCAGGCTTGCATTGCTTTACCCGGGCAAACACCAGTTGTCGTGCCGGAGAAACAACGACAATTATACCGCGTCCCTGAACTTATTACTGAGCTAATGACCATGAAACTGAAATGCATCATTACCGACGATGAACCGATGGCCAGGAAAGGACTTCGCGGCTATGCGGAGAAAATAGATTTCCTGGAACTGGTAGCGGTTTGTGAAGACGCCATGCAACTGAACCAATTACTTCGCAACCAACACGCAGACCTGCTGTTTCTCGATATCAATATGCCCCTACTCAGTGGTATTGAGTTCATGAAAATGAACCCAACTGCACCTAAAGTGGTATTCACTACGGCTTATGAAGCATACGCTTTGGAAGGGTATGAACTGGATATATTGGATTACCTGCTCAAACCTATCTCCTTCGAACGTTTCCTGAAAGCCGTCAATAAAGCCTACGATTATTTCCGGCTGCAACAATCTAACGATGCCGGGTACCTGTTTGTAAAAACAGATACCCGACTGGAGAAACTTGTTTTCAATGAGATACTTTTTGTTGAAGCATTGGAAAATTACCTTTCCATACAGTTGCACGACCGGAAGATCATGATCCGTTCTACATTGAAAACGATGGCGGCTTCGTTGCCGGCGCAACAGTTCGCACAAACACATAAGTCTTACCTGGTGAACCTCGATAGGATACAGGCGGTAGAAGGCAACCTGCTGCAAATAGACCGCTTCCGCGTACCGGTGGCCAGACAACAGAAAGAACAGGTTATGGAAAAGATATTGAAAAACAAACTGCATTAAAATACACTTGGAACAGGCAAGATTTGATTTTCTATCTTTATGATATGAAGAACAGCCTGGAACCTAGTGTACCCAATAAAAAAATTTACCTCATTCTTGTGCTGGGCCTGCTCACAGCTATTGGCCCTTTTTCCATTGATATGTACCTGCCGGCGTTCCCGGCCATTGCAAAAGGATTGCATACTTCCGTATCACAGGTAATGCTGTCGCTCTCGAGTTTTTTCATTGGCATCTCAGCGGGACAATTGCTGTACGGTCCTTTGCTGGAACGTTTTGGCAGGAAAAAGCCTTTGTACCTGGGCTTGAGTATTTACCTGCTGGCATCTTTGGGCTGCGTTATGGTTGGATCGGTGCAGGGGCTGATCGCACTCAGGCTTTTGCAGGCCCTGGGCGGTTGTGTGGGCATGGTAGCGGCAAGGGCCATGGTACGCGACCTGTTTGAAGTGAAAGAAAATGCCAAAATATTTTCCACGCTGATGTTGGTGGTGGCCGTATCGCCCATTGTAGCGCCTACATTGGGAGGATATGTTACCGCCGTATTGGGCTGGCGCTATGTATTTATCATACTCATTTATATTGCGCTCTTCATCCTGGCCGGGATCTATTATTTATTGCCGGAAAGCAAACAACCCGACCCCAACTTTTCTTTGAAACCGGAACCCATCATTAAAAATTTTTATGGTATCATCCGCCACCCGCAGTTCGCCACTTATGCATTCACAGGGGCCGTATCCAATGCCGGACTCTATGCGTACATCAGCGGATCGCCTTATGTGTTCATGGAAATATTCAAAGTAAGTGAAAAGCAGTATGGATGGATATTCGCGCTCATCGCCATGGGATTGATCGGTGCAAGCCAGATCAACAATGTATTATTGAAAAATTACAACAACGAACAGATCATCAACGGGGCTTTGCGTTGCCAGTGTGTAGTCGGATTGTTATTGGTTGTTATCACCCTGCTGGGTTGGGATGAAGTGTTCCTCATCATCTTTCTCATTTTCCTTTTCCTGAGTTGCCAGGGTTTTATCTTTCCCAATGCTTCTGCGCTTTCCCTTGCACTATTCGGACATAATGCGGGCAGCGCTTCGGCTTTGTTGGGCGCTATTCAAATGAGTATTGGTGCGGGCGCCTCGGCCCTGGTGAGCCTTTTACATAATCATACTCCCTTACCCATGACCGGTGTAATGGCCACCTGTACGCTAACGGCCCTGGTAGTGTTATTCCGGGGAAGTAAACGCCTCATTTACAAGGCAGCCGAAAAAGTGGTGGATGAGGGTAAAGTGGAAGTAATCAGTACCTTGTAATTGTAAAGGAGTTTGAATTTTGTAAAGGATGGATTGATTCGCGTAATAACCGGCAATCATTGGCTGTTGAACTTTGCGTCCATATTGTAAACTCCAATACAAGTGATATGGCAAATACAATGCAAAAACGAAAGCTCGGCAAGAGCGGATTGAAAGTAGAGGCCATCGATCTGTTTTACCAACACCGCGTAGATACCACTGTGCCTATTGAAAATGCGGCTGCCAATATTACCATACAGGGAGAACGCTATCCCGAAGAACTGGAACGGAGAACCGGTAACTGATTATTATTTAAACCCCTTAGCTAAAAGATAAACAATATGCAAACGAAGAATGTAAAAGCTTATGGTACTGAAGCGGCCGAAGCGCCTTTGAAATCAATGAATATCCAGCGCAGGCAGCCAACACCGCACGATGTAGAGATCGAAATTCTCTATTGCGGTATTTGTCACTCTGACCTGCACACCGCACGGAACGAGTGGGGCGGCACTGTTTACCCCGTGGTGCCCGGTCATGAAATTGTAGGAAAAGTAACCCGTGTAGGCGATCACGTGAGCAAATTCAAAGTGGGCGACCTCGCTGCGGTAGGTTGTATGGTAGATTCCTGCGGAGAGTGTGAGCATTGTAAAGAAGGTCTTGAGCAGTATTGCGATGTAGGGCTGGTAGGCACTTATAACAGTCCTGATAAACACCTAGGCACACCCACTTATGGCGGGTATTCCGAAAGCATCGTGGTAGACGAACATTTTGTATTGCGTGTACCCGAAAACCTCGACCTCGCAGCTACAGCCCCTTTACTCTGTGCAGGTATCACTACTTATTCACCATTGAACCACTGGAAAGTAGGGCCAGGCAAGAAAGTAGGCGTGATAGGAGTAGGCGGCCTCGGACACGTGGGCATCAAAATAGCCAAAGCCATGGGTGCTGAAGTAGTGGTGTTCACTACATCGGCTGGTAAAGCTGCCGATGCGAAGCGATTGGGTGCAGATGAAGTCGTATTGTCGAACGATAAAGCGCAGATGAACAAGCACGTGAAAACTTTTCACTTTATACTGGATGCCGTATCTGCTGTGCACGACATCAACGCATACCTGCCCTTGCTGAAACTGGATGGCACCATGGTATTGGTGGGACTACCCGAACATCCGCTCCCGATATTGCCGTTCAATGTGGTGCTGCACAGGAGAAGCCTGGCAGGCTCACTCATCGGAGGTATCAAAGAAACACAGGAGATGCTTGATTTCTGTTCCAAACACAACATCACTGCAGATATAGAACTGATCAACATACAACAGATCAACGAAGCGTATGAGCGACTGCTTAAAGGCGATGTGCGTTATCGTTTTGTGATTGACATGGCTTCTATTAAAAAATGATATTAAATGAGGGCTATTAATAAAACAATGGTTCGGTAAGAATTAAGGTGTGAATATGTGGAAAAATTGGACACAATAAAAGGTAAAAGAAAAGGGATTAGTTATGTGTGCAAACAACAA
>PVEQ01000032.1 GCA_002973575.1 Sediminibacterium magnilacihabitans | reverse complement strand
GCCGCTCAGCCCAATATCACCAGTGTGGGAACACTGGGTAATCTGACAGCGACGAATGCCACGATCACTACCGCCAATATCACGAACTTAAGCGGAGTGGGTACATTGACAGCCACCAACATTAGTGGTACATTGACCACAGCCGCTCAACCGAACATCACCAGTGTGGGTACACTGGGTAATTTGACGGCGACCAATGCAAGTATCACGAACCTGAGTGGATTAAATACGCTTACTGCAACGAATATCAGTGGTACATTGACGACAGCTGCTCAGCCCAATATCACCAGTGTGGGTACCCTGACGAATTTAACAGCGACAAATGCAACGATCACTACTGCGAACATCACGAACTTAAGCGGGGTGGGTACATTGACAGCCACCAATATCAGCGGTACACTGACCACAGCCGCTCAACCGAATATCACCAGTGTGGGAACACTGGGTAATCTGACAGCGACGAATGCCACGATCACTACTGCCAATATCACGAACTTAAGTGGAGTGGGTACATTGACAGCCACCAACATCAGCGGTACACTGACGACAGCTGCTCAGCCGAACATCACGAGTGTGGGTACCCTGACGAATTTAACAGCGACAAATGCAACGATCACTACTGCGAACATCACGAACTTAAGCGGGGTGGGTACATTGACAGCCACCAACATTAGTGGTACATTGACAACAGCTGCTCAGCCCAATATCACCAGTGTGGGAACACTGGGTAATCTGACAGCGACGAACGCGAGCATTACGAATCTGAGTGGATTAAATACGTTAACAGCCACCAACATCAGTGGTACACTGACCACAGCTGCTCAGCCCAATATCACCAGTGTAGGTACACTGGGTAATCTGACAGCGACCAATGCCACGATTACTACTGCCAATATCACGAACTTAAGCGGAGTGGGTACATTGACAGCCACCAATATCAGTGGTACATTGACTACAGCCGCTCAACCGAACATCACCAGTGTGGGAACACTGGGTAATTTGACGGCGACCAATGCAAGTATCACGAACCTGAGTGGATTAAATACGCTTACTGCAACGAATATCAGTGGTACATTGACAACAGCCGCTCAACCCAATATTACCAGTGTAGGAACACTGGGTAATCTGACAGCGACGAATGCCACGATCACTACCGCCAATATCACGAACTTAAGTGGAGTGGGTACATTGACAGCAACGAATATTAGTGGTACACTGACGACAGCTGCTCAACCCAATATTACCAGTGTGGGTACCTTGGGTAATCTGACAGCGACGAATGCGACGATCACTACCGCCAATATCACGAACTTAAGCGGAGTGGGTACATTGACAGCAACGAATATCAGTGGTACATTGACCACAGCTACTCAGCCGAATATCACGAGTGTGGGTACACTGGGTAATTTGACGGCGACCAATGCAAGTATCACGAACTTAAGCGGGGTGGGTACATTGACAGCAACAAACATTAGCGGTACACTGACCACAGCAGCTCAGCCGAACATTACGAGTGTAGGTACATTGAATAGTCTTACCGTAACCGGTTCCGCATCAATCGGAACAGCTACAGGTGCCAACTCCATTATGATGGCAGTGGGTACGGGTAATTATTCACTCGATGGTGTGACTTCTTCAATATATACAATGGGAGCTTCAACCACAACAGGAACCATTACGATAGGAGGTACTGCACAAACGGGAGCAATTACATTAGGCTCTTCGTCTGGAAGCCAGACTCTGAACCTGGGCACTGGAGGTGGGGCTTCTACTGTGAATATTGCCAATGGCACGAATGGCAATACGATTTCCATAGGGAATGGTGCCAATACAGTTGCTCAAACCATCAATATCGGAGCAGGCGCGAGTGCCGCTAATAACACTATTAATATCGGCTCGGGAGTGAATACTGCCGGAGCAATGGCTGTTACGATTGGCAGCAATACCAACCTGGTCAACACAACCATTATTCAGGGCGGTAATGGAACAGGAGCTATCACATTGACTCCCCAAACTACTGGCACTATTGTAATCGGTGCATCTGCCGGAACGGGCGCCATTACAGTGGGATCTTCCTCCGCTGCGCAAACGATCAATATTGCAGCTGGTACCGGGGCAGCTACCGTGAACATCGCCGGTGGAGGTATATCAGTAGTTAACCAGATCAATATAGGAACAGGCACAGCCACTGTGGCGGGTGGAAATACCATCAATATCGGAACAACAGCCCCCACAGGCTTGGGTACCAATATCATATCAATCGGTGCATCGGGAACAAATAACGGAAATGGCATCCGTTTCGGAAGCAGCCGGATACTCAATGCCGAGTCCATATTGGCAGTTACAGCAATAACTAGCATTACACCTACCGTTACGCAAATCCTGGATGCAGGCATATTTCTTATAACTAGTAATCTTAATGAAACACTTACTATGCCTACTGCACAAGGAGCAACGGGATTGGTGCAGGCTTTGCCTTCTGCGGTTGTCGGGGATGTGTTTAGATTTGTTGTTTCCTATAACGGAACTGGAACCATTACATTGTTACCAGGTACTGGTGTTACTATTGCAAATTCCGCCGGATATGTGGGACCTGTAACCAGAACAGTATATTGTCAGGTTACATCAATTACTGCCGGCTTGGAAACGATCAGTTGTTACTAAGTGCAGGTCTTAATAATTCACAAGATGTAATGTATGTGCTGCCTGCCAAATTAAGATGTAAATTGAGTAGTTAAAACGATCGGTTTGATAAAAAAGTTGACGATAACCATGATGGGGCTGCTCTTTTTTCTGAATGGCTTTACACAAAAGCATCCAGGAAAGGAACCAGCTCCATCTGTCAGGATAAAACTGAACTCTGCTTCTGATTCGATGCAATACATATTGGGAGCATTCATAGCACAATGGGTAAATGGCAATGGATTTGTGATCAATAATCCAGCCTTGTTCTCGAAAGGGATGAATGATATGTTTCAAAATCATCCCCGCGCAGTACCAGATTCAATCATCGGTCCTGCTGTTGCTGCTTATCAAAGAACCCTGCAAAAAGAACGGTCTGTTAAACAGGAGCAGCAGTTATTTGCCATCCTGCGCGACAGACCCGGAGTAGGCAAATTACCCAATGGAGTGAGCTATGTAATCCTGAAGGCAGGGAAAGGACCACATCCAGTTGATACAGATTCCATTTTAATACATTTGAATGCCAAACTGCTCAACGGAACAGTAGTGGAAGACACCTATCATGCCCATAAGCCGTTTGCCGCAACAACAACCAGTTTTTTCACGGGTTTGAATGATGCTTTACAAATGATGCGCGAAGGATCCAAATGGCAATTATTCATTCCTGCAATCCTGGCTTATGGCGATAAAGGAACCACCCTCATCCCCCCTAACAGTGCTTTGATTTTGGAAGTGGAACTGTTGGCAGTCAGCAAAAAAGCCACCCTACAAAATGTGGATAAGCCCAACTAACATCGAACTATGGTCGGATAGGAGCCGGATCAGGCATGAATAGGGGATGAATAGCAGACGAATTGGCCCTGGGTAGCGACCAGCCGGGAAATAAGTGACGGGACACTATAATTTAATCGGCACCCTATTGTGAAATCACCAGAATGATTACCTTTGCCGCTCGAAAAAATAACTAAACACTTTATGGCTGACTTGAAATTTCAACGCAACTTCGGTATTGCCGCGCACATCGATGCCGGTAAAACCACCACCACAGAGCGTATCCTGCGCTACACCGGTATGATCCACAAGATCGGTGAGGTGCACGATGGCGCCGCTACCACCGACTGGATGGAGCAGGAAAAAGAAAGAGGTATCACCATTACTTCTGCGGCCGTAAGCTGCCAGTGGAACTTCCCCACCGTACTGGGTAAAGCCACTCCAGAAACCAAAAAATATTATTTCAATATCATCGATACTCCGGGCCACGTGGACTTTACCGTAGAGGTAGAGCGTTCTATGCGTGTACTGGACGGTCTGATCGCCCTGTTCTCTGCTGTGGATGGCGTTGAGCCCCAGTCAGAAACCGTGTGGCGCCAGGCCAACCGTTACAAAGTTCCCCGTATTGGTTTCGTAAACAAAATGGACCGTTCCGGTGCCGACTTCCTCAACGTGGTAAAACAGGTGAAGGAAATGCTGGGCGCCAAAGCCGTGCCTTTGCAGCTGCCCATCGGCGCTGAAGACGATTTCAAAGGCGTGGTAGACCTGATCAAAATGAAAGGGATCATCTGGCACATGGAAACAGAAGGCATGACTTTCGATGAGATCCCTGTTCCTGCAGATATGATCGAAGAAGCCAATGAATGGAGGCAGAACCTCGTAGAAGCAGTAGCAGAATACGATGAAGGGCTGATGGAGAAATTTTTCGAAGATCCCAACAGCATCACCGAAGAGGAAATGCACGAAGCGATCCGTAAAGCAACGATCGACCTGAGCATCGTTCCTATGATGTGCGGTTCTTCTTTCAAAAATAAAGGCGTACAAACAGCGCTGGATGCGGTTTGCCGCTACCTGCCTTCACCTGTAGATATCGAAGATACCGTAGGTACCGACCCCGATACAGGCGAACACATCACCCGTAAAGCCGATCCGAAAGAACCTTTCGCGGCCCTCGCTTTCAAGATCATGACCGATCCTTTCGTAGGACGTCTGGCCTTCTTCCGTTGTTACAGCGGACACCTCGATGCAGGTTCTTATGTATTGAACGTGCGCAGCGGAAAGAAAGAGCGTATCAGCCGTATCATGAAAATGTTTGCTAACAAGCAAAACCCCATCGATTTCATCGAAGCGGGAGATATCGCTGCGGCAGTAGGTTTCAAAGAGATCAAAACCGGAGATACCCTTTGCGATGAAGACCATCCCATCACCCTGGAAAATATGTTCATCCCCGAGCCGGTAATCGCCATCGCGGTTGAACCCAAAACCCAGGCCGACGTAGACAAAATGGGTATGGCCATTGCCAAACTGGTGGAAGAAGATCCCACCCTGCGTGTGAATACCGATGAAGATACCGGTCAAACCATCCTCCGTGGAATGGGAGAGCTGCACCTGGAGATCATCATCGACCGTATGCGCCGTGAATTCAAAGTAGAAGTGAACCAGGGTGCACCCCAGGTGGCTTATAAAGAAGCATTCGGAACCACTATCGAACACCGTGAAGTGCTGAAGAAGCAGTCGGGTGGACGTGGTAAGTTCGCCGATATCCAGTTCTCAATCGGACCAGCCGATGAAGAGTGGATGAAGGAGAACGAAGGCAAGCATTTCCAGTTCGTAAACGACCTCTTCGGTGGATCTATCCCCAAAGAATTCGTTCCGGCCATCACCAAGGGCTTTGAAACAGCCATGACAACCGGTGTACTGGCAGGCTACCCTGTAAACAACATGAAAGTGAGGGTATTTGACGGAAGTTACCACGATGTGGACTCCGATGCGATGAGCTTCGAATTGTGTGCCCGTGCAGGTTTCCGTGAAGCAGGCCGTAAAGCCAAGCCCACACTGCTCGAGCCTATCATGAAAGTAGAAGTATTGACACCCGATCAGTACATGGGAGATGTAACAGGTGACCTGAACCGCCGCCGTGGTATGCTGGAAGGTATGGACAGCCGTGCCAACCTGCAGGTGATCAAGGCTAAAGTGCCCCTGAGCGAAATGTTCGGTTATGTAACCCAGCTCCGCTCACTGTCATCCGGCCGCGCTACCTCTACCATGGAGTTCAGCCACTATTCACCTGCTCCGAACAACATCGCTGAAGAAGTGATCGCGAAGAGCAAGGGTAAAGTGAAGATCGAAGACTAAGCGTTATCTTTTCGAGTATATAATAAGGCTGCCTCATCAAGGGGCAGCCTTATTAGTTTTATTTAAATAATGAAGAATGGCTATTGACCACAATTACTGCGGATGATGGCTTCCGCTGCCTGATAACCTTTAGCCTTTGCGGCCTGTAACAGGGCACAACCTTCTGCTTTTTTACCCAAATTGATCAATGCAGCACCTTTGAAGAATTCTGATTTGCCGTCGGATGCCTTTTTCGATTCGATTACTTTATCGAAATACACAATGGATTTGGCATACTCTTTCATATTGAAGTAACTGATAGCGGCATTTTCATTATTACTGTAATCTTCTGAAGAAATACTGGCAGCCTTAACGAAATAGAGGGCAGCATTATTGAAATCGTTCCTTCCGAATGCATCTTTGCCAGCAGCCTGTAATTGCTGATAAGTAGACTGTAAATTGGGGGGAACCTGGAACCCATTGGTAGGAATGCCCATGCTATTGATGATTTCCTGTCGCCTTACAAGTAAATCCGGATCCTGTGGGAAAAGATGAAGGGCGCTATCAGCCATTGACAGCAACTCCTTAGTGCCTTTTTGCAAAACATTCAAAGTACCCATCAAGTACATATTCCAGCCAAAAGGCTGAAGTCGCCGATACCGGGTATAGGTAAAGAATGCTTTATTGATAGCAGCGGTATCTTTCTTTTTGGTGCAGACTGCAATCAATGTCTGATAATAAGTTTTTGCCCGAGGCCTGTTGTAATAGGCAATGGTTGCGTATTTGTAAGCACTGTCTACCTGATTCCTTACATAATAAACATCGGCTTTCATGAAGTCGCTGTAAAAAATATAAGGATTGGCTTTGGACCCTTTATCGAACAGTTGAATGGCCTGCTCGTATTGCTTGTTCTCATAAAAATACCTTCCCACTATGGCATCAATGGGTTGGCCAGTAGAGGTCAGATTGGGAATAGAAGGGAAAATATGACTGACCTGGTTCAGAGGTAATGTCAACGCCTCATTATCCAGATCGGGTAAAACAACCAATTGGGCACGCAAAGATTGATAGGTGAGGAAAGTTAGATTGATCACAGGAAGCATGGCAAGCATGGTAAAGAGCGCATACGAAGTACTGGAGGGTATTGCGTTGGTATCCTGGGAAGTCTCTACAGCCTGTGCCTGGCCGGAAGCAGCAGATTCCCGGCTTTTGTTAAAAGCCGCTACATTCAACGCCGTAATCAGCGCAAAAAACACCTGCATTACGGGACGCTCGCCAGGGAAATTCAATGCAGCGTCTACAAAATAGCCCGCCAGTGCAAGCAACGAGAATACAGCCGCCAGCTTCACATGGTTATCGGCATTGCTGCGTAAGGTCCGGATAGTATATACAATAAGCATTACGAACAAGGCAAGCAACAGCATGCCTCCCGCTAGTCCCAGTTCAGCTGTTGTTTCAAGAAAATCATTATGCGAATGTGCGGGAACGTTCAGGTCGTCGATGTATTCCTTTTCGTAAGGTATGGAAGCCAGTTTCCAGTTGCCGAACCCGCATCCCATCAACGGGTGATGTTTGCTGTAATCGATGGCATGTCTCCAAAGAGTAAAACGATAACTGGATGCATCATTGGTAAGGCCAATCGTGCCGAGTCGTTCGGTTACAGTGCCATATCCGCCTTTTTCATCCTGGAAACTTTGGGCGCTTGTAAGGATCATGTTTGCACAAAAGAGGGCAATGAGTAAAGGGAGCAGTAAATAAGCGGCACGGTAGAGCAGCAATTCTTTTCTTTTGTCTTTCCGAAAACTAAGCAGGCAAAATGCGATATAAATACCGGCTACCAACAACAGGCCAACATAAGAAGAACGTGCATTTACAATGAAAATAGACAGTATTCCCAGGAAAAGGGCAGCCAGGTTGAGAATCCTCCCGGATATTTTCTGTGTATAAATACAATAAAGCGCAAAAGGAACCTTTACTACCAGGCTGGCCGCAAAAATATTTTTGTTGCCGGTATTGCTTTTCAGGCTAAGGATCAGCGTATCCAGTTTCACGCTGCTGATCCCTTGAAAGAATGTATAGAGAGCATATAAGGACTCCAACAGCAACACCATCGAAACCACCTGGGCAATCAGACCGAATAAATGAACACGGTTGTTGAGCAGAACAGACAGGTTAAGAAAAGCAACGACTGTAGTGACCAGGCGTACGTAGCAAACCAGCATTTCTGTTTTGTTGATCGCGGCAAAGATTGACAAACCTGCCAGTAACACCAATGCCATGTATAGATGCGTGAAACGGTTGCTGAAAATACGCCGGGCGCCGGCCTTGTAATCGCTTTTATTAAGCAGGATGAAAATGGCGGCTACAAAGTCCAGCAATGCCAGGTAAAACCATTGACTACCCATGACATCGTACCCGCCAAGATTAGGAATAAAGTGTACAGCCATATAAAGAACACAGCATAGAAGCAGAAGACCGCCATCGCGTATTTCTTTGAAAGGGGGGGGTGATACCGGGGGGGCAGTATGAGAGCGCATGGTATGGTTTTGAGTAGCCATATTATCAAATTGACGTGAAATTAATATTTTTCATGGTATTACATCTAACTGTTTGATAGTCAGATTATTTTTGAAACATTGAAGGATACCTGGGCATTGAAATATGGCCATAGAAGGATTTAGCCTGTATATGTTAAAAATTCTTTTGAAATTTCTTGCCCATTCAGCATCAACTCCATACCTTTGCAACCCCAAATCGGAAGATTCACGAAGTCCTTAAAAAAAGACAACTGAGTCTTCGTAATACGAAAATTGGGTTTCGACTATGTCTCAACGAATCAGAATCAAATTGCAGTCTTACGATCACAACCTGGTAGATAAATCTGCCGAGAAGATCGTAAAAACAGTACGCAGCACAGGTGCCGTAGTAACAGGTCCAATTCCTTTGCCCACACACAAAAGGATTTTCACTGTTCTCCGTTCACCCCACGTAAACAAGAAGAGCCGTGAGCAGTTCCAACTGGCTACACACAAGCGTTTACTGGATATCTACACTTCCTCTTCCAGGACTGTAGATGCGCTCAGCAAACTGGACCTGCCTTCTGGTGTTGAGGTAGAGATCAAGGCGTAAGTTCTTAAACATAATCATCTGCCAATCCTGTTCAACGGGAGAAAGCAGCTCTGATCAAAATAAATTACATATAAACAGGCCCTTCGAGGTTTGTTTGCTTCCGGTACTTCCTCTTCCCGAACATGGTTCGGGAAAACAATGGAAAAGGTCGGCAGAAACAAGGATTGAATCCCGCTTCATCGGTGGGATGTCCTCATAACCTTGCGGGGCATAAACCGCAAAACGATGAAAGGTATTATTGGTAAAAAGATCGGGATGACCAGCATCTTTGCCGCTGATGGAAAGCAGACAGCCTGCACCATCATCGAAGCTGGTCCATGTACCGTAACACAAGTCAAGACTTCAGAGTCTGACGGCTACACAGCATTACAGCTGGCATTTGGCGACAAAAAGGAGAAACATTCCAACCAGGCTGAGATCAATCACTTCTCTAAAGCTCAGACCGCTCCTAAGAAGTTCGTAAAAGAATTCCGCAATTATTCCATAGAAAAAGCATTGGGTGAAGCCATCACCGTAGACATTTTTGCCGAAGGCGAAACTGTTGAAGTGGTAGGCACCACCAAGGGTAAAGGTTTCCAGGGTGTTGTTAAGCGCCATGGATTCTCTGGTGTGGGTGAAGCATCTCACGGTCAGCACGACCGCCAGCGCGCTCCCGGATCTGTGGGTGGATCATCTTATCCTTCCCGCGTATTCAAGGGAATGAGGATGGCCGGCCGCATGGGTGGCGACAGGGTGAAAATGAAAGGCCTGAAAGTGGTAAAGATATTCCCTGAAAAGAATTATATCCTGATCAGCGGATCGGTTCCTGGCCATAACGGTTCCATCGTTTTAATCCAGAAGTAATCACACTTTAACAAGAATGATCATGCAAGTAGATGTATTAAATATAAAAGGACAGAAGACCGGCAGAACGGTAGAATTACCGGCTGAGATTTTCGGTATCGAGCCAAACGATCATGTGATCTACCTGGCTGTAAAACAATACCTGGCTGCAGGCCGTCAGGGTACACACAAAGTGAAGACCCGTGCCGAAGTACAGGGTGCCAGCCGCAAGCTGCACAAGCAAAAAGGTACCGGTGGCTCCCGTAAGGGTAATATCCGCAACCCTTTATACAAGGGTGGTGGTACCATCTTCGGACCCAAGCCACACGCTTACGATTTCAAACTGAACCGTAAGGTGAAAGACCTGGCCAAGATCTCTGCACTGAGCCATAAGGCAAAAGAAAATGCGATTGTAATTGTGGAAGATATCCAGCTCGAAGCGCCCAGGACCAAGCAAGTGGTAGAAGTGATGAAGAACCTGAAGGTGGCTGATAAGAAAACGCTGGTGATATTACCCGAGTGCAACGACAACCTGTATCTCAGCACCCGTAACGTGCCCAATCTCGACAGCACCCTGTTGTCAGACATCAACACTTACGAGATCATGAATGCAGATGTACTGGTACTCACAGAAAACACTGCCAAGATATTTGCTGAGAACGAAACCGAGACCGTAGCTTAATTTAAGAACGTTTCAACTTAAGATATATGAAACAGAATGAAATTTTAATCAAGCCGATCCTGACCGAGAAAGCCAATGCCCAGCAGGAAAAACTGAGAAGGTATGCTTTCAAAGTGAATCGCAAGGCCAACAAACTGGAGATCAAAAAAGCGATCGAATCGTTTTATGGTGTAACGGTGATAGACGTGAACACTGCAGTAGTGCCTGGTAAAAACAAAACCCGCTATACAAAAGCAGGTTTTATCCAGGGGATGAAACAGGCTTATAAGAAAGCGCTGGTAACTGTAGCAGAAGGAGAGACAATAGACCTGTACGCAAACATTTAAATTATAGCAGCGGAGCTGAAAAATCCGCATTAAAAAAGAAGAAAAATGGCACTGAAGAAGTACAAACCAATGACCGCCGGAACACGCTGGAGAATTGGTAATGCCTATGCTGAACTCACTACCGACAAGCCCGAAAAGAGCCTGTTGGAGCCTCAGAAAAGCACTGCCGGTCGCAATGTGCAAGGCCGTCGTTCCATGCGTTACAAAGGTGGTGGACACAAACATCACTACCGTATCGTTGATTTCAAAAGGGATAAAAAAGATGTTGCTGCTACCGTAGCAACCATTGAATACGATCCAAACCGTACTGCATTCATCGCTTTGCTGCAATATGCAGATGGCGAGAAAAGGTATATCATCGCTCCCCAGGGCTTGCAGGTAGGTACTACCGTGATCTCCGGCGACGAAGCAGCTCCCGAGATCGGTAACGCACTGCTGATGAAAAACATGCCGCTGGGTACCATGATCCACAACATTGAGTTGCAGCCGGGTCAGGGTGGAAAGCTGGTAAGAAGCGCAGGTTCTTCAGCACAACTGGCGAACAAGGAAGAAAAATACGCTGTATTGAAAATGCCTTCGGGTGAGTTGAGAAAAGTATTGATCAACTGTTATGCTACCGTAGGGGTAGTTTCTAACAGCGACCATAACCTGGAAACAGCCGGCAAAGCGGGTAAGAACCGTTGGAAAGGTGTTCGTCCGCGTGTACGTGGTGTAGCCATGAACCCTGTAGATCACCCAATGGGTGGTGGTGAAGGAAGGGCTTCCGGAGGTCACCCGCGCAGCAGAACAGGTAAGTATGCAAAAGGAGAGAAAACGCGCACCAAAGGAAAAGGCAGCGATAAGCTGATCATCCAGCGCAGAGACGGGAAAAAATTAGCTAAGTAATTACGAAGCTGATCAATCAATAAACTAATAGACCAGTAAACAAAAACAATTATGGGTCGTTCGATTAAAAAAGGTCCTTATATAGCCGCCAGCCTGGAAGGCAAAGTGGTAGCTATGAATGATGGCAAATCCAAGAAAGGTGTAATCAAAACCTGGAGCCGTCGCAGCACCATTTCACCTGATTTCGTTGGGCACACATTCGCTGTGCACAATGGAAACAAGTTCATCCCGGTGTATGTAACAGAATTTATGGTGGGACACAAATTAGGTGAATTCGCCCCTACCCGTAACTTCAAAGGACACGCAGGAACTAAGAAATAATTAGTCAATAAGTAAATTCGGCAATTTGACACTTATAAATTTCATTATCAAATTGTCTGATTGTCAAATTATCAAATTTAAGAAATGGAAGCAGTAGCTAAACTGAACAATTATCCAACAGGGCCGCGCAAGATGCGTTTGCTGGCCGATGTGATCCGTGGAATGGAAGTGGAGAAGGCATTGGCTATCCTGGAGCATCACCCGCAGCACAATGCAGTGCCGTTGGCGAAACTGCTGAAGAGCGCCATCAGCAACTGGGAGCAGAAGAACAATGGTGCCAGTGCGGCAGACAGCGGACTGGTAGTAAAAACCGTTTTCGTAGATGGCGGCCGTGTTTTGAAACGCATGCGTCCGGCACCTCAGGGCCGTGGCTACCGTGTTCGTAAGCGCAGCAATCATGTAACATTAATCGTAGATTCTAAAAATTAATTGAAACCATTATATGGGTCAGAAAGCAAATCCAATTGGTAACAGGTTAGGTATCATCCGCGGATGGGAGAGCAACTGGTATGGTAGCAAGAAAGACTACGCATCCAAGTTGATCGAGGATCATAAGATCCGTACTTACCTCAACGCCCGTATCAACAAGGGCGGTATTGCCAAAATTGTCATCGAGCGTACCTTGGGTAAGCTGATCGTTACCATCCATACCTCCAAGCCCGGTATCATTATCGGTAAAGGTGGTAATGAGGTAGACCGTATCAAAGAAGAGTTGAAAAAGCTGACAGGTAAGGATGATGTGCAGATCAACATCCTGGAGATCCGCCGCCCCGAGCTGGACGCCAACATCGTTGGTGATACCATCGCCAAGCAGATCGAAAACCGTATCAACTTCAAACGCGCCATCAAAATGGCCATCGCCTCTACACTCCGCATGGGTGCAGAAGGTATCAAAGTGAAGGTAGCCGGACGTTTGGGCGGTGCTGAGATCGCACGTACCGAAGAGTTCAAACAAGGACGTGTTCCCCTGCACACATTCCGTATGGATATCGACTATGCCAACGTGTTTGCACAAACCGTATATGGTAAGATCGGTATCAAAGTATGGATCTGCAAAGGAGAAGTACTCGGACAGCGCGAACTGAACCCCAACTTCGTTGGCGGTAAGAACGATATGAGTGAGAGAAGGGATGGCGGCCATCATGGACACGACAGGCGTGATGACAGGAGAGGTGGTGGAGATAGAGGCGGTGATCGCAGAGGTGGTGGAGACAGGAGAGATAACCGTGGCGGAGGAAGAGATCGCAGAAACTAATAGCGCAATGTGCAAATGGCGCGATGGCTCAATAAAAATGAATTGCGCCATTGAGCAATTGAGAAATTTTCAAATTATAACAAATGTTACAGCCTAAAAGAAGCAAACATAGGAAACAGCAGAAAGGACGCATACGCGAAGTAGCCAAGCGTGGCACTTCCATTTCATTCGGTTCTTTTGCACTGAAGGCGCTGGAACCCATCTGGCTAACCAACCGTCAGATCGAATCAGCCCGTCAGGCCATGACCCGCGCCATGAAGCGTGAGGGTAATGTGTGGATCCGCGTATTTCCTGATAAGATCATTACCCGTAAGCCCCTGGAGGTAAGGATGGGTAAAGGTAAAGGTAACCCTGAATTCTGGGCTGCTGTGGTGGAACCAGGACGTATCATCTTCGAATGCGATGGTGTAACACCTGAGACTGCTAAAGAAGCGATGGAGCTGGCTGCACAGAAGCTGCCCATCAAAACCAAATTCGTTGTTAGAAGGGATTTCCAGGCATAATAAATTGAATAAAAGATGGCAAAGAAAACACAAGAATTCAACAAGAGCCTGAAAGATCTGAACGCAACAGATCTGAAAGCAAGGATCCAGGAAGACCAGCTGCGGCTGAAAAAATTGGAGTTCGCCCACGCGATCTCTCCCCTGGAAAATCCGATGAACATCCGCGGTCTGCGCAGGGATATCGCCCGCCTGAAAACGGAACTGAAGAAAAAAGAAATGGGTATCTAACCATAAATTTAAAACAATGGCTGAAGTAAGAAATTTACGTAAAACAAGGATCGGGGTAGTAACCAGCGACAAAATGGATAAGACCATTACTGTAGCGGTGGAAAGAAAAGTAAAGCACCCCATCTATGGTAAGTTCGTAAAGAAAACCACCAAATTCCATGCACACGACGAAAAAAGTGAGTGCGGAATTGGTGACACCGTAAAGATCATGGAAACTCGTCCCCTGAGCAAAACAAAGCGCTGGAGACTGGTAGAAGTGGTAGAAAAAGCCAAGTAATATTGGCTTCAAGCTGCCGGCTGCAAGCAAACCGCTTCCGGTCCCAGCCTCTGAAAAATAAATTCATCAATTTTCTTTGCCCCGGGCTTCAGCCCGAGGGAAAGAAAAAGAAAAAGAAAAACAATGATTCAGCAAGAAAGCAGACTCAACGTAGCTGATAACAGTGGTGCCAAAGAAGTACTTTGTATCAAGGTGCTGGGCAACAGCGGACAGGATTATGCCAAAGTAGGCGATAAGATTGTGGTGACTGTAAAAGATGCCATTCCCGCAGGCGGTATCAAAAAAGGTACTGTTTCCAAAGCGGTAATCGTACGTACCAAAAACAAACTGCGTCGTAAAGACGGATCTTATATCCGCTTCGACGACAATGCGGTGGTATTGTTGAACAACTCAGACGAGCCCCGTGGTACGCGTATATTCGGACCAGTAGCGAGAGAATTGCGTGATAAAGGTTATATGAAGATCATTTCACTGGCTCCGGAAGTTTTGTAAGAACGCAAAACGCTGAAGGCTGAATGCAAAATGCAGGAAGTTGGAAGTGTAATAAGATAAATAAAATTAAGCTAAGCGTTTAGCGTTTAGCATTAAGCTTTAAGCACAAAAAAATGAGTACAAGATTTAAACCCAAATTCAACATCAAGAAAGGTGATACCGTAGTGGTGATTACCGGCGATGACAAGGACTTGAAAAAGCCCCGCAAGGTGTTGGAAGTGATCGTAGACAAAGGCCGTGTAGTAGTGGAAGGCGTGAATATCGTAACCAAACATACCAAGCCTTCTGCTCAGAACACAAAGGGTGGTATTGTAAAAGTAGAGGCCCCCATCAACATCAGTAATGTGATGGTGTGGGATGCAAAATCTGGCGCCGCTACCAAAGTAAAACGTACCAGGGAGAATGGTAAATTAGTTCGTATATCTAAAAAATCAGGGGAGGTAATCAAGTAATGAGTACTGTAAAATACACTCCGAGATTAGCAGACAAGTACACGAAAGAAGTGATACCTGCTTTAATGAAGAAGTTTGCTTACAAAACTGTAATGCAGGCTCCTAAACTGGAAAAAATTTGTATCAACCGTGGTGTGAACGGAGCAGTGACCGATAAGAAACTGGTTGATATCGCTGTGGAAGAACTGAACATGATCACTGGTCAGAAAGCAGTTCCTACCGTGTCTAAAAAAGACATTTCAAACTTCAAACTGCGTAAAGGCATGCCCATCGGCGCACGCGTTACACTGAGAGGCGAGAAAATGTACGAATTCCTCGACAGGCTGGTATCTGTTGCCCTGCCGCGCGTACGCGACTTCAAAGGCATCAGCGATAAAGCTTTCGATGGCCGTGGTAACTATACCCTGGGCGTAACAGAGCAGATCATCTTCCCTGAGATTGACATCGATAAGGTGAACAAGATCACAGGACTGGATATCACTTTTGTTACCTCTGCCAACAGCAACGAAGAAGCATATGAGTTGCTGAAAGAACTGGGTATGCCTTTCAAAGGAGCTAAAAAAGACAATAATTAAAAACTGAAAGTCTGAAGACTAATATTCAAACAATTGGTTTTTAGCTTATAAACACAAGAATTTCAAAAACTATGGCAAAAGAATCAGTAAAAGCCAGACAAAGAAAGCGTGAAGCATTGGTGGCCCAGTATGCTGAGAAGCGTGCGGCCCTGAAAGCAGCAGGTGACTATGCAGCCCTGGACAAGCTTCCTAAGAATGCATCACCCGTTCGTTTGAAAAACCGTTGCCAACTGACCGGACGTCCCAAAGGTTACATGAGGTACTTTGGCCTTTCAAGGGTGATCTTCCGTGATATGGCACTGAATGGCAAGATACCAGGTGTGAAAAAAGCAAGCTGGTAATCTGGTTGTAGTAATAAAATTGTGAACAGACTTAATTCAAATAAACATGGTAACTGATCCTATAGCAGACTTCTTAACGAGGATTCGTAACGCCCAAATGGCTGGCCACAGGCTGGTAGAGATCCCTGCATCCAACCTCAAGAAGCGTATGACAGAGATCCTGTATGAACAGGGTTATATCCTGAAGTACAAATTCGAGGACGATAACAAACAGGGCCTGATCAAGATCGCATTGAAATACGATCCTGCTACCAAGCAACCTGCTATCCGCTCCCTGGAAAGGGTAAGCCGTCCCGGTTTGCGCCAGTATGCAAAACCCACAGAGATCAAACGCGTGATCAACGGACTGGGTATCGCTATCCTGAGCACATCTAAGGGTGTACTGACCGACAAACAGGCGAAAGCTGAAAATGTTGGTGGCGAAGTACTTTGCTACGTTTCTTAAATAAGGTATTGTCCGGTTTGACAATTATGCTTTTAGTCGGAGCAGAACACGGGCCGGAATATTCAGAACAACAATAAAAAGCTAAACGACTATGTCACGTATTGGAAAACAACCGGTTAAATTGCCCGCAGGGGTTACGGTTACTGTAGGTAGCGATAATGTGGTTACCGTAAAAGGACCTAAAGGAGAACTGAAAGAAAGCATCGACCGCGATATCACTGTTACAGTGAACGACGGACAGGTAACTTTCACACGCCCTACCGATCAGATCCGTCACCGCGCTATGCACGGTCTGTACCGCGCATTGATCGCCAACCTGGTGAAAGGTGTAACCGAAGGATTCAAGAAAGAACTGGAACTGGTGGGTGTGGGTTATAAAGCCGCCAACACCGGTAACCTGCTCGACCTGGCCCTGGGTTACTCACACAATATCATTTTCGAAGTTCCCAAAGAACTGAAAGTGACTACTGTAACTGAAAAAGGACAGAACCCCAAGATCACGATCGAGGGTACCGATAAACAATTGTTGGGACAGGTAGCTGCCAAACTGCGCAGCTTACGTAAGCCTGAGCCTTACAAAGGAAAAGGTGTTAAGTACACTGATGAGGTACTGAGAAGAAAAGCTGGTAAAGCAGCAGGTAAATAAAACTGTTAACTGACCGCCGGCCGAATCGGGGGTTGCAAATAAAACAAGATGAGTAAATTAATCAAAAGGCAGAAGATCAGATACCGCATCCGTAAAAAGGTGTCAGGTACTGCACAGAGTCCGCGCCTGGCCGTATTCAGGAGCAATGCTGAGATCTATGCTCAAATGATCGACGACGTGACTGGTGTAACACTGGCGGCAGCTTCTTCAAAAGATAAAGAGATCGCTGCACAGAAAGGTACCAAGAGCGAAAAAGCCAAACTGGTTGGAGCAGCTATTGCTAAAAAAGCAACAGCGCTGGGACTGACATCCTGCGTATTCGACAGGGGTGGTAACCTGTACCATGGCCGCGTGAAATCCGTTGCCGACGGTGCAAGGGAAGGAGGTCTTCAATTCTAATTTGCTAACAACAATTAATCGTTAGATAGATGTCTAAAATAAACGTAAATAAGGTGAAAGCCGGTGGCGATATGGAACTCAAAGAAAAAGTAGTTGCCATTAACCGCGTGGTGAAAACTACCAAAGGTGGTCGTACTTTCAGCTTCTCAGCCCTGGTGGTGGTAGGAAATGAAAACGGAATCGTTGGACAAGGCCTGGGTAAAGCCAAAGAAGTGCAGGAAGCCATCACAAAAGGTATTGAAGATGCCAAGAAGAACCTGGTAAAAGTACCCGTGATGCACGGAACCATTCCTCACGACCAGTGGGCGAAAGAAGGTGCAGCCAAGGTATTGATCAAGCCGGCAGCTCATGGTGCGGGTGTGATCGCAGGAGGCAGCATGCGTGCCGTACTGGAAAGTGCAGGTATCACAGACGTACTGGCAAAGAGCCTGGGTTCTGCAAACCCGCACAACGTGGTAAAAGCTACTATCAAAGCACTGGGCCTGTTAAGGGAGCCGGTAGCAGTGGCCAAGCAACGCACAGTGAAGCTGAGCAAAGTATTTAACGGATAAATCAACCTCTTTGGGATATGAAAAAGATTAAGATCACACAGGTAAAAAGCGGCATCGACAGATCGGAACGCCAGAAACAAACACTGGTTGCTTTGGGCCTGAATAAGCTGAACGCTTCAAAAGAAGTGGAAGCTACTCCGCAGATACTGGGCATGGTTAATAAAGTTAACCACCTGGTAAAAGTAGAAGAAGTAAAATAATTAATAATTGCTCAATGACTCATTCTTTGCCCCATGTTTCAACATGGGGAATAAGAAAAGCCCATTGAGCAATTGAGGCATTAAATAAAATCGCGAGGGGTGATTCCCCGTAAAGTTCAAAATCAACACAAAATGAAATTACACACGCTCAAGCCCGCAGAAGGCGCAACACACAGGGAAAAACGTTTAGGACGTGGTGAAGCATCCGGTAAAGGTGGTACTTCAACAAAAGGTAACAAAGGTGGACAAAGCCGTGCAGGTTATAAAAGCAAAATGGCACACGAAGGTGGTCAGATGCCTATCCAGCGCCGTATCCCCAAACGCGGATTCAAGAATAACAACCGCGTTGAATTCAAAGTATTCAACCTGGGTCAGATCGAGCAACTGGCAGAAAAATACGGTTTTACAGAAGTCTCACTGGAAAATCTCTATATCAATGGCTTGATCAGCCGTACCGACAAAGTAAAGGTATTGGCCAATGGTGAACTGAAAGCAAAACTCAGTTTCAAAGTAAACGCTGCAAGCGAAAAAGCAAAAACCGCTATTGAAGCTGCAGGCGGAAGCCTTGAAATTGTAAAGTAATTTTACCGTAATTTGCCAGGCGCATCGGAAGGTGCGTCTTTTGGTTTTCAAGTATTAACGCTTTCAACAGATTCAAGTGAAAAAATTATTGCAGACATTAAAGAATATCTGGGCCATTGAAGACCTGCGTAACAAGATCGTTGTTACCCTGGCACTGGTACTCACTTACCGTTTCGGCAACCACATCGTATTGCCGGGCCTCGATCCGAACGGGATCGAAGCTGCACAAAAAGCGGCCAAAAGCACCGGATTGCTGGGCATCTTCGATATGTTCGCCGGTGGTGGTTTCTCCCAGGCCTCCATATTGGCATTGGGTATCATGCCTTATATCTCCGCTTCTATCTTCATGCAGTTGATGACCATCCTGGTTCCGCAACTGCAGAAAGTTCAGAAAGAAGGCGAGAGCGGCCGTAAAAAGATCAACCAATGGACCCGCTACCTCACTGTAATCGTAACCCTGTTCCAGGCCGGCGCTTATGTGGCTTACCTGAACAGCCCCGGATATGCAGAAGCCATCCTGCCCGCTTATAAACCTTTCTTCTGGTTCTCTACCGTAGTAACCCTCACAGCAGGTACCCTGTTCGTGATGTGGCTGGGTGAGAAGATCCAGGACAAAGGATTGGGTAACGGTACTTCCATCATTATCATGGTGGGTATCCTTTCGAGGTTTCCCCAATCGGTGATACAGGAGTTCAGCGCCAAAGGCGAAAGAGGCGGTGGCGGATTGCTGGTGTTCCTCATAGAGATCGCGATCCTTATCACCATCATCATGGGACTGATCATCCTTGTACAGGGTGTGCGCAAAATACCTGTGAACTATGCCAAGCAGATCATCGGTAACCGCCAGTTCGGTGGCGCCCGCCAGTTCCTGCCGGTAAAAGTGAACAGTGCAGGTGTAATGCCCATCATCTTTGCACAGGCCATCATGTTCCTGCCTACATTGGTTTCATTCACCAATATCGATTCGGCACAAGGCATTGTAAAAATATTCAACGACCACAGCAACGCATGGTATATGGTTATTTATGCGGTGATGGTGATCGGATTCACGTTCCTGTACACTGCTTTGATCTTTAACCCCAAGCAGATCGCAGAAGACCTGAAGAGGAACAATGGATTCATACCCGGTGTGAAACCCGGGCAGCCCACAGCAGATTATATCGGATCCATCATGGATAAGATCACCCTGCCCGGCGCTATCTTCCTGGCTTTCGTAGGTATCCTGCCCGGCTTTGCACAAAGGCTGCATGTTACACAGGGCTTCAGCACTTTCTTCGGAGGTACTTCACTGCTTATCATGGTAGGTGTGATCCTCGATACGCTTCAGCAGATCGAAACACATTTGCTCATGCGCCAGTACGACGGCCTCATGAAAGGCGGTCGCGTGCAGGGCAGGCAGACAGTTTCTACCACTACTATTTAAGATTTAAGAAAATAATAGCGAACTTTGCGAACCTGCCGTATTTGGCAGGTTCTTTTTTTTTGAATGACGAGAAGAAATAACATGATGATCCATAAAACAGAAGCAGAAGTCGCTTTGATGAAAGAATCAGCTACGCTGGTCAGCAAAACGTTGACGGAAGTGGCCAAAGTACTGAAACCGGGTATGACTACCTTGCAGATCGACGAGATCTGCGCTACTTTCGTGAAAGACCATAAAGCCATCGCCTCTTTTTATAATTACCGCGGGTATCCTTATTCTGTGTGCACTTCAGTGAACGATGTAGTG
Organism: Sediminibacterium magnilacihabitans; assembly: GCA_002973575.1. Lineage (GTDB taxonomy): Bacteria > Bacteroidota > Bacteroidia > Chitinophagales > Chitinophagaceae > Sediminibacterium > Sediminibacterium magnilacihabitans. Next base: position 4,396 of record PVEQ01000032.1, on the reverse strand, counting down.
GTACACGGTTTTCCCAATAACACGCCTTTGAAAGACGGCGATATTGTTTCAGTAGATATGGGTGTGATATTGAATGGCTGGCATGGAGATCATGCCTATACTTTTATACTGGGCGAAGTGAGCGCAGAAGTACTGCAACTCGTGCGCGTAACCAAAGAATCTTTATACAAAGGGATAGAAAAAGCCGTTGCCAATAACCGTATAGGAGATATCGCTTATGCCATACAGGAGCATACCGAAAAAAAATACGGATATGGTGTGGTGCGCGAACTCGTAGGGCACGGTCTCGGCAAGGACCTGCACGAAGACCCGCAAGTGCCCAATTACGGCAAGCGTGGCAACGGTCCCCGTATGAAAGAAAACCTCGTACTTGCTATTGAGCCCATGATCAATATGGGCACCAAAGATGTATATACAGAAGATGACGGATGGACGGTAAAAACACAAGACGGCAAACCTTCGGTTCATTTTGAACACGATGTTTGTGTGAAGAGAGATAAAGCCCTGATCTTATCTGATTACAGCATCATCGAAGCAGCTGAAAAAGCAAATCCCAACCTGAATACCAGCTATTATTAAACCCCATTTAGTAGTCATAGGCGGAGGCGCCGCAGGTTTTTTCTGCGCGGTGAATGCGGCCCGCATGAATCCGGCGCTGAAAGTAACCCTGCTGGAAAAAACCAACAAACTGCTTTCCAAAGTAAAGGTCAGCGGAGGCGGGCGATGCAATACCACGCATGCCTGTTTTGAAATACCGGGGTTGGTGAAGAAATACCCTCGAGGGCAAAACTTCCTAAAAAAAACATTTCACTGGTTCTATACACAAGATACCATTCAGTGGTTTGCCGAACGGGGTGTGGCATTGAAGACCGAAGCCGATGGAAGAATGTTCCCGGTAACCGATCAATCACAATCCATCATCGACTGCCTGCTGCGCGAAGCGGACCGTTATGGAGTGGAAATTCGCATGCACACAGAAGTAACAATGGTAGATCCATTGGAAAAGGGTTTCCTGCTTACTACGAACCGCGAACAGTTTGGGGCCGATTTTGTTTGTGTGGCAACGGGCGGCTATCCTAAATCTGCCATGTTTCAATGGTTGCGTGCACTCGGACATAGTATTGAAGAACCGGTTCCTTCACTTTTTACCTTCAACATGCCGGGCAATCCCATTACTGCGCTGATGGGGGTGAGCGTTGATAGAGCACTCGTAAAAATAACCGGTACCCGGCTGGCAGAAGAGGGGCCGTTGCTGATCACGCATTGGGGCATGAGCGGCCCGGCCATCTTGCGCTTGTCGGCCTGGGGCGCGCGCGAATTGGCCGAACGCAACTACAGATTTACTTTATTGGTCAATTGGGTGCCTGAATATCATGAGCAAAGCTTACGGGAGGCATGGGCCTTCATCCGCAACGAACATGCTGCACAGAGGATAGGTAATAAAAACCCGTTTGGCTTGCCCGGGCGTCTATGGCTTTTCCTGCTTACTGCGAGTGGCATCCAACCAGATCTGCGCTGGTCGGACCTACCTGCAAAAGAACAAAACCAGTTGATGAAGCACCTGACTGCACATGTATTCGAAGTACAGGGAAAAACAACGTTCAAAGAAGAATTCGTAACCTGCGGGGGCGTTCGTCTGGCCGAGATCGATGCCAATACCATGCAGAGCCGCCTGCGGCCTGGACTGTTCTTTGCCGGGGAAGTGATGGATGTAGATGGTATTACCGGTGGTTTTAATTTCCAGCATGCCTGGACCAGCGGGTGGATAGCGGCAACAGCCATTGCAAAATAAAAATGCCGCCAGGGATACAGGCGGCATTCTCTATTTGGGGAGAATTTTGCTGAGGGCTATGCTGCTTTTTTCTTAGTCTTATCTTCTTTATTCTCTTTGAAACGCTTGTCGGGAGTACCGTCCTTCTTGGTATGTCCGGGAGCTGCTGCTTCTTTTCCCTTGTTTTCTTTATAGCGCATGTCAGGAGTACCGTCTTTTTTGGTGTGTGCAGGAGCTGCTGCTTCTTTTCCTTTGTTTTCTTTATAGCGCATATCGGGTGTGCCATCGGCCTTGGTATGGCCAGGTGCTTTGGCAGTGGCGGCAGTTTTTTCTTTCGCCTTGTCGTCTTTTTTGGTCTGGGCAACAGCAACAGATGCCATACCAACGAAAACCAGCATGGCCATGAGGAGTTTTTTCATAGTAGCTTTAATTTTAGATTAGGGTTTAAAATGCTAAGTAAGATAAGGAAAAAAGCAGCATTCAAAATCATAAATTTTAATGCCTCAAGTATCCTGTAGTCAATGAGTTAGCTAAAAACTTCCATTTCCAGCTTTTTTTTATGTAACTTTGCCGCCCCGAATAAAAGCATCGGGATATTTGATATGAACTTGATTAACAAACAATTAAACGCAGATGCACAGGAGAATGCAGCCGCCTCAGAGGCAGCAGTTCCTACTGCGACAACAAATGCACCTGTAGAAGCGCCTGTTGTAGAAACAGCGCATGATGATTTCGACTGGAGCATCGACAAACGCAATGTGAGTCATTATGCTGAAGCCGACCGTGTAAAGTACGACAAAGTGTACGACAACACTTTTGTTCAGATCGAAGATGGTGAGATCGTGAGAGGTGGTGTAGTAGCCCTGACTAAAACAGATGTTGTGATCAACATCGGTTTTAAAAGTGACGGACTGGTATCGCTGAACGAATTCCGCGACATCCAGGGCCTGAAAATTGGCGATGAGGTGGAAGTGATGGTGGTTGAAAAAGAAGACCGCAACGGTAACCTGCACCTGAGCCGCAAGTCAGCACGTATCTTCCGCGCATGGGAGAGGATCGTTGAAGTACATAAGACTGGTGAAGTGATCACCGGTACTGTTACCAGCAAAACCAAAGGTGGTCTGATCGTGGATGTATTCGGCATGGAAACCTTCCTGCCCGGTTCACAGATCGACGTTAAACCTGTTACCGATTATGATCAGTTTGTAGGAAAGACCATGGAGTTTAAAGTGGTGAAGATCAACGAAGCCATCAAGAACGCCGTAGTATCTCACAAAGCACTGATCGAAAGCGATATCGAAGCACAGCGTGCAGAGATCATGAGCAAACTCGAAAAAGGCCAGGTACTGGAAGGTGTGGTGAAGAACATCACCGATTTCGGTGCGTTCATGGACCTCGGTGGTCTCGACGGTCTGCTCTACATCACCGATATTTCATGGGGCCGTATCTCTCACCCGAGCGAAGTGGTGAAGATGGACCAGAAACTGCAGGTGGTGGTACTGGATTTCGACGACGACAAAAAACGTATCAGCCTGGGTCTGAAACAACTGACTCCGCATCCTTGGGATGTGCTGCCTGAAGGACTGGCAGAAGGTTCTGTAGTAAAAGGTAAAGTGGTGAACATCGAAGATTACGGTGCATTCCTGGAAATCCAGCCTGGCGTAGAAGGCCTGGTGCACGTATCTGAGATCACCTGGGCGAATACGCCTATCAACGCGAAGGAATTCTTCAAGTTGGGAGATGAATACGAAGCCAAAGTAGTTACCCTCGATAAAGATGCACGCAAGATGAGCCTGAGCATCAAACAAATGAGCCAGGATCCATGGAATACCATCGAAACCAAATTCCCCGAAGGAAGCAAACACAAAGGACTGGTGAAGAACATCACGCCTTACGGTGTGTTCGTTGAACTCGAGCCCGGTATCGGCGGTATGATCCACATCAGCGACCTCAGCTGGCTGAAGCGTTTCGCTCATCCTACAGACTATACCAAAGTAGGTGAGACCATCGACGTGATCATCCTGAGCATCGATAAAGAGAACCGCAAATTGCAGCTCGGACATAAACAACTCGAAGAAGATCCCTGGAATGCCCTCGAAGATACTTTCGCAGTAGGCACACTCCATGAAGGAACTGTTACCCGCAAGGACGAAAAAGGAGCCTTGGTACAGTTGCCCTACGGTCTGGAAGGTTTTGCCCCTAACCGCCACCTGAACAAAGAAGATGGCAAGCAAGTGCAGGCCGACGAAACAGCCCAGTTCATGGTGATCGAGTTCGACCGTAACGAAAAACGCATTGTATTGAGCCATGCCCGCATCTGGGAACAGCACATAGCAGAAGAGAAGGAAGCGGCTAAGAAAGAAGCCAGAGCTGAGTCTGACAAGACCAAGAAAGCTGTGAAGACTATCCAGAACAAGGTAGAAAAAGCCACCCTGGGCGACCTGGGTGCCCTGGCAGAGATCAAAGCCAAATTGCAGGAAGGAGAAGGCGGCGAAAACAAATAACCGTCTTCGTTGTAATAGTGAAAAAAGAGGCTGTCTCAAAAGGGCAGCCTCTTTTTATTTTTAAGGGTGGGTTTGTGCACAATGGAGGTGAATAAAAAGATATAGGTTATCATACAATAAA
>PVEQ01000031.1 GCA_002973575.1 Sediminibacterium magnilacihabitans | reverse complement strand
CCCCACCCCGTCATCCCGAGCAAGCGTAGCGCGCCGAGGGACCTCCTCAAAGCTGCAGCAGGTCCTTCGACTCACTGCGTTCGCTCAGGATGACGAATGAGGGAGAAAGGAGCTTACAGATTATCTTTGCAAACAACCGTACGGCATCCATGTATGAACGATTAGCAGGTAGCATCCGCGAACATATACCACTCACCAACGAGGAACTGGACATCTGCAAGACCCTGTTCCAACCCAAGAAAATGAGAAAGAAACAATATCTCCTGCAGGAAGGAGATATTTGCAAATACACCGCTTTCGTTGAAAAAGGATTGCTCAGGTCTTTCACCATCGATAATAAAGGCGGAGAACATATCCTGCAATTTGCATTGGAAGGATGGTGGATAGCAGACCTCTATAGTTTTTTCACCAATGAACCTTCACAATACAATATCGAAGCGCTGGAAGACTGTGAGTTGTTGTTGATCAGCAAAACTTCATGGGATAGCTTACTGGAAAAAGTACCGGCGCTAGAACGCTATTTCCGCATCCTGCTGCAGAATAACCTCATCGCCACACAGCGAAGACTGATAGGAGCCATGAGCGAGACAGCAGAAGAAAAATACCTCCATCTCATCAACGCTTACCCGGATTGCCTGCAAAGGGTTCCGCAACACATGATTGCCTCTTTCCTCGGCATTACCCGCGAAACATTGAGCCGCATACGCAGCCAATTGACCACAAAGAAATAAACGAGATCGCTAAAAGCGTGATATAGATCAATGTTATTTATTGATCTGCCTCAACCTGTCGTGTATTGGGCTGGCACTAACTTTGTATCTGTTAAAGTAAACATGCGAGAATCGAAAACATTTTAGCATGTTGATTTTTTACTTAAAGAAACGATAGTGAAGAAGACGGTAGTGATCATAGGAGTCAATGGAAAAACAAGAACGGCCCTTGCCAATGAACTGGCGAAAGCCGGTTATCGGTTGCTGGTGGCCGGTTCCGATCCAACCCAGTACAGCCGCTTGTACCGGTACATCAAAACCAATATACCCGAGGCAGAGATAGAAGAAGTGGCTTGCGAAAAAGAAGCCTGCTGGGAAGCCGACATGATCGTGCTGGCTATTTCACGCAATGCTTTTCCCGAACTGGTAGAAAAAGTAAAAGAGGTCTCTACACAAAAGACAGTGCTTTGTCTTTCTGATGATAAAACCGGTAATTATTTTCCTTTTTCCGAGGCACAGGAAATACAACAACTACTGCCTTTTTCCAAAGTAGTAGCGGCATTCAACAATGGCCTCTCAACGGAAATGCTCATCGCAGGCGATGATAAAGAATCGGTGCAGCAGGTAGCCACTATTGTAGAGGCCGCCGGTTATGAACCCATTGTAGCCGAATGCCTGTCAACCATCAAAACCTTGTAATCAATAAACATTTCATAAAGTAAACAACCATGAAAAAATTAGCTTCTCTTATCACGATCAGTTTTTTAAGCATCTCCCTGTTTGCACAACAAGCAACCTGGAAATCAGATAAGGCGCACTCTAAACTGGGGTTCACCATTACCCACCTGAGCATTTCAGATGTTGACGGATCCTTCAAAAATTTCGACGCCACCATCACTGCCAGCAAAGCAGACTTCAGCGACGCCGTTTTCGAACTCAGCGCCGATGTGGCCAGTGTTAATACAGAAATGGAAATGCGCGATAACCATTTGAAAGGACCCGATTATTTCAACGTAGAGAAATTTCCTAAACTGACTTTCAAAAGCACCGGTATTAAAAGTGCAGGAAAAAATAAATACAAACTCACTGGTAACCTTACCATACATGGCATTACCAAGCCGGTAACACTGGACCTGGTATACAAAGGAACCATTGAGAACCCGATGAGCAAGAAACCCACCAGCGGTTTCCAGGTAACAGGTACCATCAAACGTACCGACTTCGACATCGCAGCCAAAACTCCTACGGCTATCCTGAGCAATGAAGTGAAGATCACTGCCAACGGAGAGTTTACGAAGTAAACGCTTGCATGAAGCGGAAAGAATTTTTAACTTCCTTATTAAAAGGAGCAACGGTTATGACAGGTTTGTCGGCATTCAATCAATTTACCAGTGAACTGAAAGAGCAGGAGCACCTGATGCCCGTACTCTTTATAGGTCATGGTTCGCCCATGAATGGAATTGAAGACAATGAGTTCAGTGAACGATGGATGCGCATGGCCAAAGAACTACCAGTACCCCAAGCGGTGCTGGTAGTTTCAGCTCACTGGTTCAGGAAAGGAACGCTAGTAACGGCAATGGATTTCCCCAGGACCATCCATGATTTCGGAGGATTTCCGCAAGCGCTGTTCGATGTGCAATACCCGGCCCCGGGCAGTCCCGCGCTGGCCAAAGAAACAGCTTCGCTGATACATACCACACAAGTGGAAATGGATCATGACTGGGGACTCGACCATGGCACCTGGACCATCGTACGCCACATGTATCCCAAAGCCAATATACCGGTATTGCAGTTGAGCATCGATTATACCAAAGACCCGCAATACCATTACGAGCTGGCGAAAGAATTGTACGGCTTGCGCAAGAAAGGCGTGCTGATCATCGGCAGCGGTAATATGGTACACAACCTGCGGATGGTGGCCTGGGACAAGATCAACGAGCCGGGTTATGGATATGACTGGGCTATTGAAATGAACCAGACCTTCAAACAACTGATCACAGCCGGCGATGACCAATCGCTGATCCGCTACGATCAATTAGGAACTGCCGGCAGGCTGGCCATTCCTACCCCCGAACACTACCTTCCCTTATTGTACACACTGGGCCTGAAAGGAAAGAAAGACGAAGTAAGTTTCTTCAATGATAAAGCCGTGGCCGGCTCCCTTACCATGACTTCGGTAAAATGGGGATAATATGCGATATTTGAAATAGCGCAATTAAATTAGCCAATTCGACAATTTGGCAATTCGACAATGATTATTTTATAAACGCCTGTGAATTAGTTAATTGTCTAATTGGCAAATTGTCTAATTGCCGAATTAATTAATCAGTATGGATACAGCAGTCAAAAAAGTAGTAGTCGTAGGCGGAGGCTTTGCAGGACTCAATTTTGCAAAGCAATTGATGAGTAACAAAGATTTTTCGGTAACACTGGTAGATACCAACAACTATCATTTCTTCCCCCCTTTATTGTACCAGGTTGCATCTGGTTTTATTGAACTTTCCAATATCAGTTATCCTTTCCGGCGCCTGTTCCAGGAGAAGGAGAACATGCGTTTTCATATGGGTTCACTGGTGCGGGTGAACAAAGACAACAATACCATTGACACCACTACAGGCACACTTGCTTATGATTACCTGGTACTGGCATTGGGCACAGAAACCAATTATTTCGGCATAGAAAATGTGAAGCAGCAGGCGTTGCCCATGAAGACCATTGAAGATGCCGTTAACCTGCGCAATCATTTACTGCTGGCCATGGAAAAAGCAGTAATGACCAACGACCCGGCAGAAAAAGAAAAACTGCTCACCATTGTGATTGCTGGCGGCGGACCTACCGGTGTAGAGATAGCCGGTATGCTGGCCGAAATGGGTCATCATATAGGAGCCAAAGAATACCCCGAGTTCACAGGTATACGCAGCCGCATTTACCTGATCGATGCCGGCCCGGTATTGCTCGGACCCATGAGTAAAGTAGCGCAAGCCGAAGCAACAAAAGTGTTGGGAAAACTGGGCGTTCAGATCATAACAGGTGTGGCGGTAAAAGATTATGCAGATGGTAAAGTTATACTGGATAACGGTACTGCTATCCCTACGAAATCATTGATCTGGACCTCTGGTGTTATTGCACGTGAAGTGCCGGGATTACCCGAAGGGAGTACAGGAAGAGGCAGGCGCATACTCGTAGATGCATTCAATAAAGTAAAAGGCACTGCAAACATTTTTGCCATCGGCGATATTTGTTACCAGGATACCGATCCTCAATATCCCAACGGGCATCCGCAACTGGCACAGGTTGCCATACAACAGGGTAAATTGCTGGCCCACAACCTGCAACAGTTCATCGCCAAACAACCTATACGGCCCTTCATCTATGTGAACAAAGGCAGCATGGCCATCATCTCCAAATATAAAGCCGTTGCCGACCTTCCCAAATTTTCATTCAAAGGACTCCTGGCCTGGTTTGTATGGCTTTTCATACACATCATTCCATTGGTTGGTTTCCGCAACAAAGCCAAACTGGCTTTCAGTTGGTTCTACTCATTCATCACCAATAATCCTACGCTGCGATTGATCATCAGACCAAAAGAAAGAATTAGTTAATTTATCAATTCGGCAATTTGGCAATTTGACAATTCGACAATTAACTAATTCATAGGCGCTTATAAAACACAGTATTGTCAAATTGCCAAATTGGCTAATTGTCAAATTGAATTTCTACTTTTTTGTATAAATCACGTCGTATCTTTGCTGTATCACCTTGAAATTGTACGGATATGGATACGATGAATGACATCAACAGTGATATCCAGAAAGCGGTCATGGCCGATTACAAATACGGCTTTGTGACTGATATTGAAGCAGATGCGGCGCCAAAGGGGTTGAATGAAGAGATCATTCGTTTCATCTCTGTCAAGAAAAATGAGCCCGAATGGATGCTGGAATGGCGGTTGAAAGCTTACCGTCATTGGTTGAACATGGAAGAGCCTTCCTGGGCAAATCTCAAACATCCGCCCATCGATTACCAGGATATTATTTATTACTCGGCGCCCAAGCAAAAAGTTAAGCCGGGCAGTCTGGATGAAATTGATCCGGAACTGCGCAGGACTTTTGAAAAGCTGGGTATCTCCCTGGAAGAACAGAAAAGATTATCCGGTGTGGCGGTGGATGCGGTGGTAGACAGTGTATCGATTGGTACTACGTTCAAAGCGCAACTGGCGGAGCTGGGTATTATTTTTTGTTCGATGAGTGAAGCAATACAGGAGCACCCGGAGCTGGTAAGAAAATACCTCGGCTCTGTGGTACCTGCAACCGATAATTATTTTGCCGCACTCAATTCAGCGGTATTCACCGATGGATCGTTTTGCTATATTCCGGAAGGCGTTCGTTGTCCCATGGAGCTTTCCACTTATTTCCGCATCAACGCAGAAAATACAGGACAGTTTGAAAGAACACTGATCGTTGCCGAGCCCGGCAGTTATGTAAGCTATCTGGAAGGTTGCACAGCGCCTATGCGCGATGAAAACCAGTTGCACGCTGCAGTAGTAGAACTGGTAGCGCAGGAGCGTGGCGAGATCAAATATTCTACGGTACAGAACTGGTACCCCGGCGATAAACAAGGCAATGGTGGTATTTACAATTTTGTTACCAAGAGGGGTATTTGTAAAGGCGATCATGCAAAAATATCCTGGACACAGGTAGAGACCGGTTCTGCCATCACCTGGAAATATCCCAGTGTGATACTCAAAGGCGATCATTCGGTGGGAGAATTTTATTCGGTAGCGCTCACCAATCACTACCAACAAGCTGATACAGGCACCAAGATGATGCACATCGGGAAAAATACCCGGAGCCGCATTGTATCAAAAGGTATTTCAGCAGGGTTCAGCAATAATAGTTATCGTGGCCTGGTACAAGTGGGTAAGAATGCGGCAAACGCGCGTAATTTTTCTCAGTGCGACTCCTTGTTGCTGGGCGATAAATGCGGTGCACATACTTTTCCTTATATCGAAGTGAAAAACAACACCGGTGTGGTAGAGCACGAAGCCACCACTTCCAAGATAGGAGAAGACCAACTCTTTTATTGCAACCAGCGGGGTATCGATACCGAAACGGCGGTGGCATTGATCATCAACGGCTTTGCCCGTGAGGTGATGAATCAACTGCCGATGGAGTTTGCCGTTGAAGCACAAAAATTATTGGCCATCAGCCTGGAAGGAAGTGTAGGCTGATCATCATATTTCAATCAAGCGAATCATGTTAACGATCAAGAATTTACATGCAGGGATAGAAGGGAAGAAGATATTGAAGGGCATCAACCTGGAGATCAAACCGGGCGAGGTACACGCCATCATGGGACCCAACGGTTCGGGTAAGAGTACACTGGCATCTGTATTGGCCGGAAGAAAAGAATACGAAGTGAGCACCGGATCGGTGCAGTTTTTAGGAAAAGACCTGCTGGATCTTTCGCCTGAGGAAAGGGCAGGAGAAGGATTGTTCCTGGGCTTTCAGTACCCGGTAGAGATACCCGGACTGAGCACAACCAATTTCATCAAAACAGCGCTTAATGAAGTGCGCAAATACCGCGGACAAGAACCGCTGGATGCCGTTGCTTTTCTGAAGCTGATGAAAGAAAAGATGGCGTTGATGAATGTAGACCAATCGCTCTTGAGCCGTTCATTGAATGAAGGGTTCTCCGGCGGAGAGAAAAAAAGAAATGAGATTTTCCAGATGGCCATGCTGCAACCCAAACTGGCCATCCTCGATGAAACCGATTCGGGGCTCGACATCGATGCCATCCGCATCGTGGCCAATGGTGTGAACCAGTTACGCAATAAAGACAATGCAGTGCTGGCCATCACACACTACCAGCGTCTGCTCGATTATATCATTCCCGATGTGATCCATGTATTGTACAACGGCAGGATCGTAAAATCAGGCCCCAAGGAACTGGCGTTGGAACTCGAAGAAAGAGGATACGATTTCATCAAAAGTGAAGTAAGTGTAGAAGATTAAAGCGCAGCAGTATGAACACACAGTATTACCAGGATCATTTTACCCGCTTGCAGGCAGCTACCCGGCCCGGGCATTTGCATGCACGCAGGGAGGAAGCATTCCGCGACTTCAGCCGGTTGGGCATACCTACTACCCGGAATGAAGAATGGAAGTATACGCGCATCAGTGGTTTGTTCAATAAAGAATGGCATTTGCCTCTTTTGCAAGAGAAAACAATAACTGAAAATGACCTGCATGCCGTTCGGTTACCCGGTTATGAAACAGCCAGTGAACTAGTGTTTGTGAACGGATTCTTTTCATTTGCACTTTCCAATATCCGTTCAGAGAGCCTGACGGTACTGCCTTTGGAAGAGGCGGCAGCCAATGGATACAGCGATATTGTATCTGCTCATTTCGGACACAGCAGTGGATACATCAAAGACGGCATTCACGCGTTGAATACAGCCTTCACGGAAGGAGGCGTATTCATCCATCTTAGAAAAACAAAACACGAAAAGCAGCCGGTATATATTTATCACCTCACTACGGCTGAGCATGAACCGGGTTTCACCCAGCCGCGCAGCCTGGTATACCTGGGTGAACAGGCGGAAATGCAATTGGTGGAAACTTCCATGTGCCTCGGTCAGCAAGACAGCCTCAACAGCCAGGTTATAGAGATCGTACTGGAAGAAGCTGCCGTACTGGAATATTACAAGATACAGCACGACCACGACAATGCCAGCCAGGTAAACACCACGCATATACGCCAGATAGGTAAGAGTTATTCGCATACGGTGACCCTTTCATTGAATGGCAATATGGTGCGCAATAATTTGAACGTGGTGTTGGAAGCATCGCACAGTGAAGCGCATTTATATGGACTTTATTTTCCCAAAGGAAAGAGCCATATCGATAACCATACCATTGTAGACAACCGTGTTCCGCATTGCGAGAGTAATGAGTTGTACAAAGGCATACTGGACGAACAGGGAACCGGTGTTTTCAACGGAAAAATATTTGTAAGACAACCTGCGCAAAAGACCAATGCTTTTCAATCGAATAAAAATGTGTTGTTGTCCGATACGGCTGCCATCAACACAAAACCTCAACTCGAAATATTCGCCGATGATGTAAAATGTTCGCATGGTTGTACAGTTGGCCGCTTGAGTGAGGAAGGATTGTTTTACCTGCAATCGAGGGGCATCCCCGAGAAAACAGCACAGTCGATGTTGCTGCATGGCTTTGCAGAAGATGTGCTGGAGAAGATCAAACTGGAACCGATTCGTCGCTATGCAGACGCACTTGTAGCGGCCAGATTAGAATACGATATTGTATGATAACAACAGCTACCATACCCGTCTTTGATGTGTATGCACTTCGCAAACAGTTCCCCGTGCTGGAAAGAGAAGTGAAGGGGAAACCTTTAATCTACCTGGATAATGCTGCTACTTCCCAGAAACCGGCTGTAGTGATCGATGCGCTGGTACAATATTATACCGGGTACAATGCCAATATACACCGCGGTATTCATACGCTGGCCGAAGAAGCTACTGCCGCTTTTGAAGCCACCCGTGAAACGGCGAAACATTTTATCCATGCTGCCGGCAGGGAAGAGATCATTTTTACACGAGGCACCACAGAAGGCATCAACCTGGTAGCGTATACCTGGGGAAGAGCCAATGTTGGTAAAGGCGATGAGATCATCATCTCTGCTATGGAGCATCATTCCAATATTGTTCCCTGGCAGATCCTGTGCGAAGAAAAAGGTGCGCAACTGAAAGTGATACCGGTAGATGATGCCGGTGAACTGATCATGGAAGCCTATGAGAAATTATTGAGTGATAAAACCAGGCTGGTTGCGATAACACATGTTTCCAATGCACTGGGCACAGTGAACCCGGTAAAACAGATGATCCGTTCGGCGCACAAAGCGGGCGCACTGGTATTGGTAGATGGCGCGCAGTCTACCGTGCACCTCGATATCGATGTACAGGATATGGACTGTGATTTCTTTGTATGCTCTGCACATAAATTATACGGCCCCACCGGCGTAGGTGTTTTGTACGGCAAAAAGCATGTACTCGAAGCCATGCCTGTTTTCCAGGGAGGAGGGGAGATGATCAAAGAAGTAACTTTTGAGAAAACAACATACAATGAACTACCTTATAAATACGAAGCAGGTACACCCAATATAGCCGATACCATTGTATTCAAGACAGCATTGGATTTCATTGAACAAACAGGCAAGGAACAGATCAGGCAACACGAACATGAGTTGCTGCAGTATGCGACCGCCGCGCTGGAAACCGTTCCGGGACTGAAGATCATTGGCAGGGCGAAAGAAAAAACAAGCCTGGTTTCTTTTGTGATCGATAAAGTGCATCCGCAGGATATAGGGATCCTGCTCGATAACAAAGGGATCGCTGTTCGCACAGGCCATCACTGCGCGCAACCGCTGATGCAGCGTTATGGCATTCCCGGTACCATCAGGGCTTCATTCGCAGCATATAATACAAAAGAGGAGATCGACGAACTGTTATTAGGATTGGAGAAATCGATCAAACTACTGGTATAAGTAACATGAAGAACGTGAAGACCATACAGGAAACGGAAGCAGCCATCATCGATTCGTTCTCGCTTTTCGATAGTTGGGATGATAAATACGAATACATCATCGACCTGGGTAAGAAATTGCCGGCCCTTGATGAAAAACATAAAACAGAAGAAAACAAAGTACGGGGTTGTCAGTCCACCGTTTGGCTCACGGCCGATTATAAAGACGGAAGGGTTTATTTCAGTGCAGACAGCGATGCAGTGATCGTGAAAGGGCTGATCAGCATGCTGATCAGTGTATTGTCTGGCCATACGCCACAGGAGATCATCGATGCGCCGCTCGATTTCATAAGGGAGATCGGCATGACCACCCACCTGGCGCAAACCCGTTCAAATGGTTTGAGGGCCATGGTAAAACAAATGAAACATTATGCGCTGGCTTTTCAGGCCATGCGCCAACACTCAATCAACGATCATGGAAATAGACGAACTGAAACAAAAAGTCATTGATTGTTTGCATACGATCTATGACCCTGAAATACCGGTGGATATTTATGAAATGGGACTGATCTATGAGATCGATATCCTGCCGGTCAACAATGTACAGATCGTGATGACGCTGACGGCGCCGAGCTGTCCGGCTGCACAATCGTTGCCGGTGGAAGTGGATCAGAAAGTAAGAGAAATAGAAGGCGTGAATGATGTGCATGTATCAGTAACCTGGACACCACCTTGGAACAGGAGTATGATGTCTGAAGCGGCCCAATTGGAACTGGGCATGTTATAAATTGATAACGATTAATTTGTCATTACATGAAAATCACCGCACAGGAAGAATACGGTTTGAGGATATTGATACGCATTGCCTCTTGCAAAGACGATGAAGGCATGAGTATTCCCCAACTGAGTGAAGCAGAGGGACTGAGCAGCCACTACGTTGCCAAGCTTGCCCGTGTCTTACGCATAGGCGGCTTCATCAATAGCACTCCCGGTCATAAAGGTGGTTATGTATTGGCCCGGCCCTCACAAACAATCGTTGTTAAAGATGTATTGGCAGTACTCGGGGGTGTACTGTTCGACAAAAAATTCTGTGAACAACATTCAGGGACTTTAAAACTGTGCACCAATTCAGTTGATTGTTCTGCACGTTCACTCTGGCAGATGATACAATTTGCGGTAGACCGTTTGCTCGATAAAATTACCTTGCATGACCTCGTGAATACGGAAAAAGAATCAAAACAAACACTCGCCTCTATCCTGGAACAGAACTACATCATGTAACAGAGCCCTTACTACATCATAAATGTCTTCAAAACCTTGTATGCATCATACAAGGTTTTTTTTATGACCAAAATCATTTGTTATCAAAACATGAACTAAAAATTACCAAATGATTATCCCCGGCTATAATTACATTATTTGACATTCAGTTAACACTGTTCTGCTAATGTTGCCCAACATTTTGTAAAACACCTGAGTCTATGAAATTATCTACCAAAACTTTGTTGGTAACAGTAATATTGCTGACTGCCTTCTCGCTTACAAGCTTTTCACAGGAACGGATGGTATCCGGAAGAGTACATACCAAAAACGGTATTGGCATAGCCGGCGCCCTGGTGCAGGTAACGCCTTCCAAAAGATCAGCCATCACAGACAGTATCGGACATTATTCGATCGTTTTGAAAGATGGAGATAAAACGATCTCAATCAACTCTATTGGCTTTATATCACAGTCTTTCCCGTTGACTGCAATACAGCATTTCGATTTCGCTTTATTGGATGACCCCAAATCACTTACCGAAGTGATTGTAACAGCTTATGGTATCAAAAAAGAAACCAAAAGGATCGGCTACGCTGTGCAGGAGTTGAAAGGAGCAGACCTGATAAAAGCCAGGGATGATAACCCTATCAATTCACTCACAGGTAAGATAGCGGGATTGTCAGTGGGTGCCAGCCCGGAAATGCTGGGTCGACCGGAACTGGTATTGAGGGGCAGTAAAGACCTGCTTTTTGTAATAGACGGTGTGCCGGTGAATACAGATACATGGAATATAAGTCCGGATGATATAGAAAGCTATTCGATTTTAAAAGGCGCCAACGCCTCTGCACTCTATGGTTTTAGGGGAATCAACGGCGCCATTATCATTACTACCAAACGCGGCACCAAGAATAAAAAAGGCTGGCAGGTAGATGTGAACAGCAGTACCATGTTCGAGAAAGGTTTTGTAGCGGTACCACAAAGTCAGACCGAATACGGAAGGGGAACTGCTTTTGTTTACAGTTATGGCGATCGTTTGTATGATAACAAACAGCGTTTACCTGAATGGGGCCCTCGTTTTGAAGGCCAGCTGGTAAAGCAATACGACAGTCCTTATGACCCGGCAACCAATACCAGAACTGCTACGCCATGGAAAGCCCGTGGTGCAGACAACTTCAACAAGTTCATGGAGATGGGTATCATCAATACCAACAACGTTGCCCTCTCTGCTGCCACCGACCGTTCAGATATACGGATATCGCTTTCTAATATGAACCAGAAAGGGATGAACCCTAATACGAAGCTGAATTCTTACACGATGGCCATGAATGTGGGATACCGCATCACCGATAAATTGTCGGTAGAAGCCAGCATCAACCTGAATAAACAGTATTCACCCAATATTCCCGATGTGAACTACGGACCCAATTCATATATCTACATGTTCAAGGTATATGGATCTTCCGATTATAATATTGACGACCTCAAAAATATTTATAAGGCGCCGATGGGTGTTCAGGACCTGATTCCTTATGCACAGGAATATGGCCGCGAAAACAGCGCCTGGTTCATTGCCAAAAAATGGCTCCGTTCGCACGATAAAACAGATGTCAATGGTTATGTAAAAGCAACTTACCAGTTCAGTCCTTCTCTGAACCTCAGCCTGCGTTCCCAGATCACTACCTGGACACAATTGAGAACAGAGCAAGTACCTGCCGGAACCAACCTGAACACATATACCCCCTGGTATTATTTTGGATGGTATGGCGATTACAGGGAAGACAGAAGGAATCTCTTTGAAAACAATACCGACCTGATCCTGCATTTCGATAAGCGGGTAGGTAAGTTCAATATCAGCGCCCTCGCCGGTGGAAGCGAGCGTTCGTTTACTTATAATTCTTTGTGGGGAACCACCAAGGCAATGGCAGTGCCTAATGTCTATGCACTATCTAATTCCAAAGAACAATATGCGTCTTTTACATGGGGCTCTAAAATGCAGGTGTACAGCGGGTTTTATTCAGTCGATTTTAGCTACGATAAATACCTTACACTGTCGCATACCTGCCGTGTGGATAATTTGAGTACGCTGGCCAAAGGATACAATACGTTCTATTATCCATCGGTGTCTTTGAGCACCGTGGTAAGCGATTATGTAAACCTCCCATCGGTCATCTCTTTCTTTAAACTCAGGGCTTCTTATGCCAATGTGAAAGGCGGACTCACCGCCCCCACCATCGCTTCAGCATACTATCAGAATACAGGTATCAGCACCAATTCATTTTTGGGATATGGTACAGACCTGTACAGCTCTTATGATGGACCTACTTACAAAAACCAGAATGCTTACAGCACAGTAACTTATTATAACAATGGCCAGTCTGTAGATTTTACCAGCACCATCGCCAACCAGGCGCTGAAGCCTTATACGGTTTCTTCTTATGAAGCCGGTCTGGATATGAAATTCCTGAAAAACAGGTTAGGTGTGGATATCACGTACTTCACCAGTTTGAATGGCCCACAGATCTTCGCATTGCAGGTTCCTTCATCAACCGGTTACACGTCTCAGAATGTGAATGCGATCACTTCAGAGAAAAAAGGATATGAGATCAGCGTATCGGGATCACCCATTAAAAGTGCCAGGGGACTGAGTTGGGATGTAGCAGTGAATTATGCTACTTATAAAGAAACATTGCAGGATATATACGGCGACGAGAGCGTGTTGAGTTTGAATGGCCACAATTACAAGAAAGGGGAAAGACTGGATGCTATCTATGGCGTAGGTTTTGTAAGGGACGGAAACAACAACATCATTTACAATGGCGGATTGCCTTTGAGAGCGCCTTCTGATATCAATAACAACAGTTTCCTGGGATATGCCAACCCTGACTTCACTTTCGGTATCAACAACAAGTTCACTTATCGCAATTTCAGCGTAGGATTTCAATTCGACGGAAGGATCGGCGGAAGTATTTATGATGAAGTGTATAAAGACGGAATGAACGGTGGTACAGCCTATGAAAGTGCATCGGGATATTTTGGAGTTGCCCGTTTGGCAGAATGGCAATCTACCAATAACGGCAGTGTTGCACCTACCGGTAAATACGTGGCACCGGGTGTAAAGATTATTTCAGGTACTCCTGTTTATGCAGGCGGTAAGATCATCAACCTAAAAGACCTCACTTTCGCTCCGAACGACCAGGCTACTACGGTTCAGAAATTCATTTCTTCCGGTATTGGAAACGTAACTGAATACTGGATGACAGATCGCTCTTTTGTTAAGTTACGCGAAGTGAGTATCAGCTATACATTGCCTGCCGGTCTGTTGGCTAAGAGCAGGTTTATCAAGTCGGCCACTTTTTCACTGGTAGGAAGGAACCTGCTGTACTGGGCCAAGAGAAAAGACATTGACCTGGATCAGTTCGCATCAGGTTACAACGATACCGACCGTTCATTGAATAACGGCGGTGTTTTACAAAGTGTTACAGCCAGGAGATTCGGATTCAACATTAACCTTAGTTTCTAATTCCACCTGATCTTTTCACTAACATAAATCATAACAGATGAAAATAAATTTTTTAAATATCCTCATAAGTCTGACAACGATAACGCTGGTAGCAAGCAGCTGTCAGAAAGGCGACCTGCTCTCTAATCCAAACGTTGCAGCAGAAAGTGCCACGGTACCGGCATCTTTGATCCTCAACCATATTACGGCCAATCTCATGAGAGAGGAAGAGCCCATTATTTCTGCAGTATATCGTTATAACCAGAACATCGTATCAAACTATTCCTACTACTTCGGCGGCAACTCGTATAACTGGTCGAATACCAATCACACGTACGATATGATCAGGTATTGCTCTAAACTGGAAGAGCAGGCGCAGAAACAGTATGGTAATACCACGAACGTGTATTTTGCGTTGAGCAAGTTTTTCAGGGCTTATGCTTTTATCTGGCTCACACAAAGGGTAGGAGATATTCCCATGACCCAGGCCGGTAATCCCGGTAACCTTACACCGGTATACGACAGCCAGCACGATGTATATAAAAACTGCCTGGCATTGTTGGATACGGCCAATACTTTATTGGGAAACCTGACCAATACTACAACTGCGTCGACCAAAGTAGATGCCGGTGGCGATATATTCGGACTGACTTATCTGCAATGGCGTAAGGTGATCAATACCTATAAATTGCGCGTATTGATCAGCCTCAGTCAAAGGGCCGATGACAATGCCGACCTGAACATCAAAAGTCAGTTCGCCAATATCATTGCCAACCCTGCCAATTACCCCATCATGACCTCCAATAGCGATAATATGTCGTATCGTTATACTACGGTTACCCTGTATCCGCCAAACCGTTCGGGTTACGCGCCGTACAATAACTGTGAGAACATCAGTCAGACATTCTTTAATGTAACAGCTGCCTACAATGATCCCCGTGTTTTTGCATTGGCCATACCGGCTCCTGCTCAACTGGCGGCGGGCAAACAGGTAAGCGATTTTACCGCTTATGTGGGTGAAGACAATGGTAAGTCGCAAGGGTTGATGTCTAATTTCTCTACCGATGGCAAGTATTCTTCGTTGAGTTATAACCGGTACATGTCTTCTGCATCCGGTGCCAATGCCGAACCTTATATGCTGCTGGGTTATCCGGAGCTTTGTTTCAATATTGCGGAAGCCGCGTACAGAGGCTGGATACCGGGCATTATTGCGGCAGACTGGTACTACAAAGGAATCAATGCTTCCATGAATGTCTATGGTTTGTCGCAAGGGCAAACGGTAACCATTGGTAACGTAGATGGAACCAAGCCAAATATGGGAACAGCCACTATCGATATCAATGGGTTCCTGGCCAATCCAAATGTGGCTTATGATGTTACGAAAGGACTTACACAGATACTCACCCAGAAATATGTGGCCTTCTTCATGAATTCGGGTTATGAGTCGTATTACAACTGGCGCAGAACAGGTGTGCCTGCCTTCAGCCAGGGAGGAGCGGGTATTGGTACGCCCAGCAACCAGATACCGCTTCGCTGGCAGTATCCTCAGGATGAGATCAACTTCAACAATACCAACTATACTAGTTCCATCGGCACGCAATATGGTGGCAAAGACGATGTGACGGCAAAAATGTGGTTGATCAAATAATTTGTTTTTTGTGCAGTAAAAGAACAAGTATGCTAAAATGGATGTGCTCATTGGTGGTTTGCATGGCTGTGCTTAATAGCCATGCACAGGTGGCGGACAGCGCTAAACGTTTTGTTCGATTGGATGGCACAGTCAATTTCCGTGATATTGGAGGATATGCTACAAAAAACGGCATGCATGTAAAATGGGGAAAGATATACCGTTCAGATGCTTTGAACAGGCTGTCTGATAACGACCTGAAAAAACTGCAGGACCTGGACATCGGTTTTGTGGCTGATTTCAGGGGACCTTTTGAAGCGAAGGCTGCGCCGGACAGGCTTCCGGCCGGAGCAGTACGCATTTCTTTACCTGCGGGCAGCGAGCATATAGGTGACAGCAGCAATAAAACCCTGGGGCTGCAATTGCCTCCGGACTCTTCATTGGTAAGTTTTTATCGTAATACGGCTCCTTTCCGTGAAAGATACAAACCGGTCTTTGATGCTTTGTTGGGTCTGCCAGCCGGCAATGCTTTGCTGTATCATTGCACAGCAGGTAAAGACAGAACAGGCATTGCCACTGCATTGATATTGTATGCGCTGGGTGTTGATAAAACTGTTATTGTACAGGATTATATTGCCACTAATGTGTATCGTCGTTCCGCCAATGCAAAAGCCATTCCTGCTATGGTAAAAGGATATGGTATCAGTGAAAAAGTAGCCGGCAATATGATGGCCGCACGCGAAGAATACATAGAGGCTACATTCAGCTCATTAGAGGAACAGTATGGTTCCATTGACAATTATCTTGAAAAGGAAATGGGACTGAACAAGGCTAAGCGTAAACAACTGCAAGCGCTTTATTTGACTGAATGATGCACCCTATTATCAGCTTTGAAAACTAAAATCATTGTGTATGCCTGTTCGAAAAGCTGTATCAGCCGATTGTGATGCCATAGAAGACCTACTCGATCAGTTGGATTATCCGCATACCAACGGGTTTTTGAAACAGAAGATGGAAATGATTTTTCAAAACCCGCTGGTATCTTTATTGGTATATGAAACGGATGGAAAAGTAGTGGCATTCATGGTATTGGAATTCCTGGTTCAATTAGGATTGAAAGGAGATATTGCCAGGATCGGATATTTTTCAGTTGATAATAACTTCAGAAGCCAAGGAGTAGGCCGCGAGATGGAACAATACGCCGAAGAATTGGCCAGGGAAAGAAAATGTGATCGCATAGAAGTGCACTGCCATGAAAGGCGGAAAGGTGCACATCGCTTTTATTACCGGCAGGGGTATATAGAATCGCCTAAATACCTGATAAAGCTTCTCGACTAGCTTCGTCCCCTTTTTCCGCTTACTGCTCCGTCCAACCCCTGATTTTTACCTCTCTTCACAAAAGAATGCTGCTTTCTGCGGTTTTTTGAATGTCTGGCCGTTTCTTCGTAAAGATTAAAAATAGCGAAGAAATAGGCCTGTTAGTATGTAATATAGACGCTGTATTGACTTAATATTGTATGTGCGCTTTGGAAGTCATTTTTTAGAATGCGGATTTTTGCACAAAAAAAATGACTGAAAATGCAATATTTTACCTGATTTTTATGTCTATAACAACCTGGCAATATTCAGGAATAACTACTACAATAATTTACCAAAAACCAAAAAGTATACTTATGAGAAAATGGAAGCTCTTTAGTTTGGTCATGCTTGTGCTGATGAGCATGATGACAAACAACCTCGTGGCCCAAGGCGTTCCCATCAGCGGAGCAGTACTTGCAGACGACGGAACACCGCTGGCGGGGGTAACTGTTACTGTGAGCGGCACCAACCGGTCGACTGTAACGGATGATAAGGGCAAATTCACCATCAATGCCAATAAAAACGCCACACTGCAATTCAGCTATGTGGGCTACACCACACAAAAGGTAAAAGCTGTAGCGGGCATGCAGGTAAGCCTGGCAAAAGATACCGCCCAGCTGAATGATGTGGTTGTTACAGCGATGGGTATTAAAAAAGAACGGAAGGCATTGGGATATTCGGTCACTGACCTGAATGCGCAGGAACTGATGAAAAATAAAAACACCAATGTTGTTAACTCTTTAGCGGGTAAAGTGCCCGGTGTAAACATTACGCAATTCAGCGGTGCCGCAGGCGCCGGAGCATCTATCACCATCCGTGGTGGTAACTCTACATCTGAGGGCAGGCAGAACCAGCCTTTATTTGTGATCGATGGCGTTATATACGATAACTCAACTACCGTTACCGGTAATACAGGTACCGATGGTTTATCGCGCAGCAACACAACTTTCTCCAACCGTATCATGGATGTTAACCCGGAAGACGTGGAAAGCCTGTCGGTGCTAAAAGGCGCTGCTGCTGCGGCGTTGTACGGATCACGGGCGGCCGACGGCGTTGTCATTATTACTACAAAGAAAGGAGCCGAAGGTGTTGTGAAGGTGAATGCTACCAGTAAGGTAAGTACTTCCTGGGCAAATAAGCTACCCGAAGTTCAAACCCAATTTGGTAACGGTGTTTATTCCAGCAACGGTGTGCTTAACAATATTTCATATAGCAACTGGGGACAAAAACTTACAGCAGCAGATACGCTATACAATAACATCGGCAACTTCTTTCAGAACGGTATTGTGTATGATAACAACGTAAACGTATCGGGTGGTTCAAAAAATGGTTCTTTCTTTTTATCGGGATCTAATTTTGATCAAACAGGTATTGTTCCCAACACAAAATATGGTAAAACTACTTTTCGTTTTAACGGCGAACAGAAGTATGGAGCTTTAACACTGAATGCGAATGTTGCCTATTCCATTGCTAATATCAACAGAACACTCACTACAGCCGGATTGTATGGAAGCGGCGTTGGAAGTATGCAGTCGTTGTACACTTTCCCGCAAACATTTAATATCAAGAATTACCTCAACCCGGATGGTTCGCAACACCGGATTTTTGCCGGAACGCTTCCTCTGGAAAACGATATCGATAACCCATACTGGATTATCAACAAAGACAACCTGACTTCACAAACCAAGCGCATCACCGGAGGCATCAACGGAACCTATAAGATTGCAAAATGGTGGGATGTGATAGCCCGTTTGGGATACGACCAGTACACAACCAATGATTACACGTATATCGCTCCCGGATCTGCGCTTGCGCCACTGTATCAGAACGGACGCTTAAGCAAAGACCTGTATGACTACAGGTATATTACCACAACTGTCATGAGCAATCTCCATAAAACCTTTGGCGATTTCGATACGCACCTGATGTTGGGAACTACTTCTGAAAATACGCTGATAGCAAACCAGAACCATTGGGGATATAATTTTATTACAGCCGGCACCATCAGCTTTAATAATATGGCATCGACCAATAAATTCTTTACGGATGGTACAACGAGAAAGCGTTTGGTAGGTGCTTATGGAGAAGTTGGCGCTTCCTATAAAAACATCGCTTTCATCACTGTAACCAGCCGGAATGACTGGTCTTCTACATTGCCCCTGGAAAATAACTCGTATTTCTATCCTTCCGTTAGTGGATCTTTTGTGTTTACGGAATTGTTGCCCAAAAACAATATTCTTTCTTTCGGTAAAGTACGGGCAAGTTGGGCGAGGGTTGGTAAAGATGCCAATGCCTATGCAACGAATACTTATGTAAACCCTCCGATCTCCATTGGCGGATATACCGGCATTGGTAACCAATACTACTCTGGCAACCCTTACCTGATACCAGAGATCCAAAACTCATGGGAAGTAGGTGGCGAGTTCAGGTTCCTGAATGGACGGATAGGTTTGGATTATACTTATTATCACAGCGAAACAGAGAACCAGATCGGCCAGCCGCGCTTAGCGCAATCCGGCGGATTTATTTTCAGTACCCTCAATTCCGGCTCGGTACTTAATACAGGTATGGAGATAGCGCTTACCGGCAAACCCATCGTAACAAGGGATTTTACATGGGATGCGACACTGAATTTTTCTTATAACAAAGGCAGGCTGGGAGCTTTCATTCCGGGTGTAGCTTATTTCTATCCTACAGACGCTCAATTTGGAACCATCAAAGCGGCATCTATTCCCAACGGTGGTTACTTTTTGGGAATGACGGGACAACCATATTTGCGTGAACTGGATTCCAAAGGCGTTGAAATACCCAACGGACGCTACCAGGTAGATCCTTCTACGGGATTCTACAAACTGAACACGACCAACCCGGTGGTAGGTAATCGTGAGCCGAGTTGGATCGGCGGGTTTAACAATACATTCCGCTACAAAAAATTCGCTTTGTCATTTCTGCTCGACATCCGCAGGGGAGGAGATGTGTTCAATGGTACAGAGTATGCGATGGTTACAAACGGGTTAAGCAAATTAACAACACAGAACGATCGCCAATCGGTAACGGTGTCAGGCGTTAACAGCCTTACAGGAGCTGATTTTAATCAAACCTATACTGCGGGACAGTCGTACGTGATCAATGGAACAACCTATTCCGGCAACTACCTCATCCAGCAGTACTGGCAGAATTATGCGGCCAACTCGTACAACTTTATCACTTCTGTGAATTGGGTGAAACTGCGCTCCCTGTCGTTGTCTTATGATTTCTCTGATTATTTCAAGAATAAGAAGATCGTCAAGGGACTTAGCGCAACGGCTGTGGGAACCAATTTATTTACATGGACAAACTACAAAGGAATGGATCCTGAGGTAAGTGCTGCGGGAGGAACAGGAGGTTCAGGTTCTACAGGTATTGATTACCTGGGTGTGCCTGCAACAGCGAGTTTCACTTTCGGGGTAAATATTATGTTTTAACCAATGAAAAAATGAAGATTATGAAAAGCTCAAAATATATATTGGCGATTTCACTGCTTGCACTGGGAGCAACCTCATGTAAGAAGTTCCTGGATGTAAATACGGATACGGATAACCCAAACAATAAAAACGTATTGGTTCAAAACAGGTTACCCTGGATTGAACATTTTTACCAGTACACATCAGGCGTTACCAATTATCGTACGGCATGCCAGGCAGGCGTTTATTATTCTAACAGCGGCAACCCTAATACATTCAGCACCACATGGCAATGTTCAAGCGGCAATTCAACAACGCCCTATCAAACATGGTTTGTGGAAGTGTCTTCCAATGTGGTTGATTTGTATAACTCCGCCCAGAAGCAAGGGGCCTATCATTATATGGCTGCTGCCGATGTATTCCATGCATTGGGTTATATGCAGATGCTGGACCTGTATGGAGAAATGCCCTATACACAGGCAGGAACGGGGAACCCGAGTCCCAAGCCAGATGATGGCAAAACCATTTATAACGGATGCATGGCAAAACTGAATGAAGCCATCAGCTTGTTCGGTAAAACACAAGATGCCGGGGCGCCCGCATTGGCTACCGGCGATCTGTGGAACGGCGGGGATGTAAGCAAGTGGATAAAAATGTGCTGGGGATTGAAAGCCCGTTATATGCTCAAGCTGTCGAAAAAAGCATCGTTCAATCCGGATTCTGTTCTGTATTGTTTATCGAAGGGGCCTCAGTCTATTGCCGACAATATAGTAGGCCCTGGCTTTAACAACAGCACAGTAACCGATTATTTGTATGGCGACCCGGTAGTAACCAATGGCAACTTTGACTATGCGGCTTACGGAAGTTCCAACCGCATTTCTCAATACTATTATAACCTGCTGACCAATATGCGTGGTTCAGGTGTAACGGATCCCCGCATGAGTAAAATTGTACCTGCTTATATGTCGGGCGTGCAACTGGATGGTAATGGTAAGGTAGCGTCTTATACCTGGACCCGTTCACAGGGTGTGGATTCTTATGGTCCTGCAGCCCGCTTGTTGAAAGGAGGTGCCACTTCTATTCAAACACCTACTTACGCCGCTGCAAATACGAAAATAACATACACTATTGCCGATGCAACGGACCGTGCAAATTTTACTGCCGCACAAATAGCAGCAGGACGTTATGATGCCAGCAGCAGTGGCAATAACGTAGTGGTGATCTACAAAGCCGGTTCTATTTTTATAAACAGTACCAATTACCTGTATGCAGGCGATACCATTTATGTAAACCTGCGTAGCAGCTCAGTCGCCACATCAGGCATCACTGCACAGGGGCAAACGGATGTGAGTTGGTATCCTTCTACTGCCGCATTTAACGCCGGCGTGGTGGCGTCTACAGGGTCGTTCCAGGTTCGGCCTGTTTCTGACCAGGAGATCGTGACTTACCATGAGATGTGTTTTATCAAGGCTGAAGTTTATATGCGAAAAGGCGATATGGGAAATGCATATACGGCATATAAAGCCGGTATCCAGGCACACATGGATATGATGCAGACTAAGCTGAGCCAATGGAAAGCCGCCGGGTATACTGCTACCAATCCTGATATGGCGCCTATGGATCAAAACGCCATCAGTGCTTATATGGCGAGTGCTGCCGTTGCCCCCGGTGCGCTGACCATGTCAGATATCATGCTGCAAAAGTATGTGGCCATGGGTTGCAGCATTGAAAACTGGAATGATATGCGACGCTTCAATTTCAGCGCTGGCAACATAGCTGGCTTTGGCGTTGTTTATCCGGGTTATCAGCGAGGACCTTTGTTTACAGGCCAGTCACAGTTAACAGGTGGTTCTCCAACAGATCCCAGGTACTGGATGCGCCGTTGGCAGTTGCCACCCGTATATGAGATCAATTACAACTCTGTAAATACACTTGCCTTAAATGCGCATGCAGCTGATCCCAATATCTGGAGTATGCCGGTTTGGTGGGATTGTGCAACGGATGATGAGTATTATGGGTACCTTAAAAAATAGTGATCCAATATCGTGTGGATGATCTTTAATAAAAAGGGGCTGTCTCAAATCAATAGTCAAAGCGCTGGATGAACTTAAGCATTATATCAAGCAAAAAACGACGGAAAAGCAGAACGCGTTAACCCTGCTCAGACATACCAACTTTAATGAACGCCAGATCATCCTTCTACAGGAACTGATGCAGGATACTACGCTGTTTTTTACGGTTCAGCAAGTACAGAATAATTTTGGAGTCAGTAATCAAACGGCAAGAAATGATTTAAATGGTCTTGCAGAACAGGGGGTATTCGAAGAACGCAGGACCGGCCACAGAATACAATTTTTGCCGCGGCCTGACTTTGTGAAAAAGATACAGGGCAAATAGATAATAATGCAAAGCGCGGGTGATTAAAACTGCCGGCAGAATATGCTGGTCGGCTCAATCAGCTACTCGGCTAATATTCTGTGTTGGCGATGGTTTAAGCGAAAATAAAAATGGACAAACCGAAAAAAATCGATTTGTCCATTCGCGTTGCCCTGACTGGACACTTTTCGAATCACTTGCTGGCAGATTTGAGGCTGATTTGTATTGACCCCTTAATTATTGCACCGCGATCTTACGCGAAATGCGCTTAGCCTCTTCCCTTTTAGGAAGCGTGAGCGATAATATTCCGTTTTCATAACGGGCATTCGCTTTTTCTACATCTACCGTACTGTCTACAGTAAAACTGCGGGAAAAGGATGTGGAGCGGTATTCCCGGCGTATCCATTTTCGCTGATCACTTTCCATTTTCTGTTCGTTGTGCTCGAAAGAGACTGTCAGGGTATCGACTGTAAATGCCAGTTGAAAATCCTCTTTCTTCAAGCCCGGCGCGACCACCTGAACCTCATAGGCCGTATCGGTCTCGACGATGTTCACCGGTACGCGGGTATCCGACTGTAAACCGTTGAAACCCCAAGGCCGATCGTCAAAAAAACGATTTAAATTACTTTGGAAGAGTTCATCCACAACACTTCCAAATGTGGTCGGACGATTGTCCGCTCTTTTGATGATGTTGTTCATGATTTTTCGTTTTTAAGGTTAATTTTCGCAGATCAATATGAATGCCAATTGACTTACTGTTGAAAAAATGACAGCTGTTCAGAAAAATACAGGCGAAAATTATCGACATCATATCTTAAAAAGCGATAAGGCGGTATGTCATTTTTGCATAAATGAGAAGATGGCATCGTGATTGCCTGATGGAAAAATTAGCGTGTTATCGACTAATTTTCTGTTTATCACAGCGGTATAAATCGATTGTTATGAGAACTATGTTTTATGTCATACTTCGGTTACGAACAATTGATGGATTCGAGTCCTATGGGTCGTTCAACCTGGGAGACGACCGAGAATTTGCATATAGCACGTTCAGTCAGTTGAAGGGGCGGGAATTGCCGCAAGAAACTGATATGCTGCATATGGATTTGATGGAAACAAAGGAGGGGCTGCCGGTCAACCTCAAGATAGTGAGCTGTACGGCAGAAGAAATTGCAGCAAATGTGAAATGCATTACGCGGGAAATGTTCAAACTGCTAAACATGGGATCAAAGTAATACTAAATTTTAGATATATATATTGCAACCTACCCGTTTTCATTGTTCGTCGGGGTGGCCGCTACCAAAGAAAAACGTCCCTTACTATCGCGAGAGGCGCCTGTTGCCCGGAGTGGACGTTTCTCGAATCACTTCCTGGCGGATTTGGAAATGGTCGCCTAACTAAGCGCCTGATTTTCTATTATTTAAGGACGTTATTTTCAGCTGTGCAAGGCACAATTTGTTAAACAAAGATATTGGTGGGCCATTCTTTTATTGGCGATCACTCTGTTTTGGCAACCGGTAGCTGCTATCCAGCCTCCATGTTTGAAACCGTCTTATGTGTCCTCCTGCTTCTATTTAATTTAAAAAACTGTTCATATAAGTCAGGATCGTAGTCGTCTGCATCATCAAACTGACATGTCCTTGTGAAGGGACAATAGCCAATTGCGATTTTGGCATTGGCCGTAGATCAGACCCCCCACCTCCTAGCAATTGATATGTTTTTGCCAGCTCAACTTTATCCAGTCCGTCATTGTCACCGGAAATGATCAATACAGGCGAGGATATCTTAGAAACATTGGACTCACCGAGGTCAATTGGAGTCTGGGCGAAAGCAATCATCTGCTCTAAGTACTTTGTCCATTTTGTTTTATCAGGGGCAATCGCGTCGTATGCGGTTTCGAAAGGGCTATTCGAAAAAAATTCAGGCTTGAATGCTTTAAACGCATTGGTTACTTCGGGTAACCAGCCACTGCTTTTATAAGTAGAAGAAATGATCACTAATTTTCTTAACCGCCTGGGGCTTTGTATAGCAAACTGGTAAGCCACAGAGCCACCCATACTATATCCTGCTACATCGGCACTGTCAATTTTCAGGTAATCCATTACTTCCTCCACATCACTTGCTAAAGCAGGAAATGATAATTTTCTATCTGAATAGGGTGAATGTCCATGTCCTTGCAATTCAATGGCAATTACTTTCCTGGTTTTTGACAACTCAGGGATCAATTGGCTCCAGTTCATTTCAATTGTATAAAAAGCGCCATGTAATAAAACTATGGGCCTGCCCTCGCCATATACTTCGTAATATACTTTGATACCATTAACGGGTGCATACCCGCTGTTGGAAGGTTTAATTTGTTGTCCGTTTAAAGTAGATGCTACAAACATAATTGCAACAAATAGGATTGGTTTAAGAAATTGAATTTTTCCCTTTTTCATTTCTCAATTTTTTATATGATGTAATAATTCTTCCAGTTCATTTAATGTCATAGTGAAACCTTCTTTGAAACCCATTTTGATGAGCATTTCAATGTTAGCAAGGGTTTTGTGCTTTATTGCAATGTTCACTTTTGTTATTCCATTTTGTTCGCTAAAATTCAATTCCCAATTTGAAGTTGGAAATTGTGTGTTTATGTTTCCGTCTTTGTCAGCAAACGATGATGCCCACTGCAAATTGGTTTTAGGGTTAATGGCTGTGTATTCCTGAACGCCATAATTCTCTTGCCCTTCGGTACTAACCATTGCGTAAAATCTTTTGCCACCCACTTTAAAGTCCATTGAATATGTTTTTGATGCCAAAGGTTTTGGGGCCCACCATTGGTCAAGTATTTCTTGTTTAGTAAATGCGTCCCAAACCGATGAAAGGTCGGCTGCAAATTCTCTGCTCATTAATACGGTGTTTGTTGTTTTATCAACCCTAAATTCAAATGGTAATTTGTTCATTTTTTATTTCTTTTAATTGATGTTAATAAGTTGTCTAATTGGTTAAATTGGGTTTCCCAAATTTTCCGATATTGATCTAACCATTTGTCGATTTCTTTCATTTTATCAATTTCAAGAGAGTAATAAATTTCTCTACCTTGATATTCTTGTTTTACAAGTTCACACTCTGTCAGAATACGCAAATGTTTTGAAACCGCTTGTCGGGTAGTGTTGAAATTTTCAGCAATGGCGTTTGGTGTCATTGCCTGTAATGCAATTAAAGCAATAATTGCCCTTCTGGTTGGGTCAGCAATTGCTTGAAAAATGTCTCTACGCATTTTTTCTATTTACTTTAATGAAACTGATCGGTTGCAAATATATATGCAACTGTTTGGTTTCGCAAGTTTTTTTTTCAATTTTTTTAAAACTTCATAAAAAGTCGCTGGAATTGTCGAATTGTTAGGCCGATGAGTAGCTTCGGCCTTCTATCATCGGCCTCCGCTGATCCTCCCGCATTGTATTACCCAAGTGACCTCACCGGGCCGGCGCCCGGTGTTATTTTTTTCTTTCATCCGCTCCTGCGAGTAAACTCGCTTCACTACTGTGCACGAACCATATCTGAAAATCAATGAGCCCACTGAGCCTACTATGAGCCAATTGCTTTTTGTTAAAAGATGCCAACTATCTTTAGCTTTGAACTACCGAGCTTTTTTCGGTAGTTCAAACGGATGAGGCAATTGAGGCAATTATGACTCAATCAAAATATAACTGGTACCACTATTTTAGATACCATGGTTTTCCGGGATAGTAATCGCTTGCATTGGAATCACCCAAGTCTGCAAATCCAAACTGGGAAGTTTTTTTCTCGGCAGGTTGTTCAATTGCCTCCTTGTCTTTGTGGATAATAAATCGTCAATTGCATTGATGAAGGGGTCGTACCAATCGGCTTTTTTTGCAGCCCATTCCAGGTAATTAGTCATTTCATCGGATAAGGTAGTGCCTCCGACTGTGGCGCGATCACGGAGTTCTGCTATGTAGCGGCGCAGGGTGAGTGATCTTTCCCAACGCAGGGCGTGCTGCAGCAATATCCGGGATGCGGCCAACTCGCGGGCGTGATCGCGATAATTGTTGGAGATTACTGTGTTGTTAAAGGAAACGGATCTGTATGATCAATACTTAGCTCAGATGGATAGTTTGTCTTACTAATATAAGCATTTGATTTACAGTTAATTAAAGAATGTTTACGGGGGAAATAGAAAAATGAGGGGAGTTGTTGCATTTTTTGCAACAACTTAGAGAGATAAATGAATAAAAACAGCTAAAATCAAGAATGTTCATTAATTTTAACGCGTTGTGCTATTAAGAAGTGTTGATAAATAAAGTGATAATGTATTGAAACGAAAGATGTTATGCGATTGTCTAAGGATGTAACCACACGC
>PVEQ01000030.1 GCA_002973575.1 Sediminibacterium magnilacihabitans | reverse complement strand
GCGTGTGGTTACATCCTTAGACAATCGCATAACATCTTTCGTTTCAATACATTATCACTTTATTTATCAACACTTCTTAATAGCACAACGCGTTAATATATACAATACCGGCTTTAGGCAAAATAGCAGTTGGTGTATTTCTTGTTTTACAAGAAGCCCCTACAACCACCAGCAGTAAAAAAAGATACAAATGCCTCATTTGTCGATGTATTATGATCATGAAAATATAACCAGTGTGAGAACACACCGGTTATTCTAATGCCAATGAAAAAAAAATACCACGTGAAAAAATTTTGTGTCCGGTTCAGGCAGGTTATTGTTCAATTGCATGGATGGCTTTGATGGTTTTGATGATAGAATCGGGTGTTACGGAAATACTGTCAATGCCTTCTTCTACCAGGAATTGGGCGAAGTCAGGAAAATCAGAGGGGCCCTGGCCGCAGATACCTACTTTCACCCCGCAGGCTTTGGCAGTCCTGATGAGCATGCGCAGCAGTTCTTTTACTGCCTCGTCACGTTCATCATAGAGGTGTGCAACCAGGGAAGAATCGCGGTCGAGACCCAGGGTTAATTGGGTAAGATCGTTGGAGCCAATGGAAAAACCATCGATATGCTGTGCAAACTGTTTTGCCAGCAACACATTGGCAGGTAACTCTGCCATCAGGTACAGCTCCAGGCCATGTTCACCCCTCACCAAACCATATTCGGCCATCACTGCCTGTACTTTTAATAATTCATCCACACTTCTGCAGAAGGGTACCATCACCACTACATTGTCCAGTCCCATCGTTTCGCGTACACGCTTAATCGCGCGGCATTCCAACCCAAAGGCCGGCTGGTATGTTTCTGAATAATAACGGGAAGCGCCGCGCCAGCCGATCATGGGATTCTCTTCTTTGGGCTCAAAATAACTGCCGCCCAGCAGGTTGAAATATTCATTGCTTTTGAAATCAGAAAAACGAACGATTACCTTTTCGGGATAATAGGCAGCTGCAATCTTGGCAATACCAAAAGAAAGTTGCTGGATGAAATAATCGGCTTCATCGGCAAACCCGCTTATGCGTTTTCGAATAGCAGTGCTCAACGTCGCGTCTCCCAGTGTCTGGTGCTTCAACAAGGCCAAAGGGTGCACCTGTATGTAGTTATTGATGATGAACTCTTCTCTTGCAAGACCCACGCCTTTGTGAGGCAGGTGTGCATGACTGAAAGCTGCCTGGGGGGAACCCACGTTCAGCATCAGCTGGGTACGGATGGCAGGCAGCTCTGTTAGTTTGGTTTCTTCTTTTTCAAAAGACAATGCTCCTTCATAAATATAACCTTCCTCGCCCTGGCAACAACTGGCTGTTACTAATTGTTGTTCGCTGAGTAATTCCGTAGCATTGCCACAGCCTACAATGGCCGGTACGCCCATCTCACGTGCCACAATAGCGGCATGACAGGTACGGCCACCTTTATTGGTAATGATGGCCGCGGCTTTTTTCATGATGGGCTCCCAGTCGGGGTCGGTCATATTGGTCACCAGCACATCACCCGCCTGGAACTCATGAGCATCAATGCGTTTGTCGAGTGAGTACATGATGTTCACTTTACCACTTGCAATTTTATCGCCTACGGCAATGCCTTTGGCAATGGGTAGTAAGCCATCGGCAACTACTTTGTATTGCACCAGGGTATCTGTTTTTTTATTGGCGTGTACGGTTTCAGGTCTTGCCTGCACAATGAAAAGCCCGCCTGTAATGCCATCCACAGCCCATTCCACATCCATAGGGCACCAACTGTTTTTTCTTTGGGTATAATAGGTTTCAATACGTGTAACCCAATCGGCCAGTTGCAGTACCTGGTCGTTGTTCAGGCAGAAATGCGATTGCTGGTGTTTGTCGGTAGGTATCATGCGTGTGCGGGCATCGCTATCGTCGCCATAAACCATGAGTTGGTCTTTGACGCCTAATTTTTTTTCAATGATGGCTGCAAAACCTTTTGCCATCGCAGGTTTGAACACCATGAATTCATCGGGTGAAATGCCGCCCTGTACAATGGGTTCACCCAGTCCATAAGCGCCGTTGATCACTACCACGTCTTTGAAACCGCTCTCGGTATCGAGTGAAAAAGCCACACCCGAAGCGGCTAAATCTGATCGCACCATTTTCTGTACACAGACAGAGAGGCCCACATCAAAAATGTCGAAATGAAACAGGTGGCGGTAACTGAGGGCGCGGTCGGTAAATAGCGAAGCGAAACAGTTGCGCACGGCATCGATCAGTGCAGCCGGGCCGCGCACATTGAGAAAAGTTTCCTGCTGTCCGGCAAAACTCGCATCAGGCAAATCTTCGGCAGTAGCCGAAGAGCGCACGGCCACATCGGTGCCGGTCTGGTTGTATTGTTTGGATAGTTCTTCGTACGCAGCAATGATGCGATGACTCAGCTCATGCGGGAATTTGGCATTACTGATGGCGTTGCGGATACGCGAGCCGCAGCGGCGCAACGATTCCACATTGTCAAAATCAATATTGGCGATCTCAGACCTGATCATGCTTTCCAGTTTGCTTTCATCCAGAAACTGCCGGTAAGCAACGGTAGTGATCACGAAACCACCAGGTATTTGAATGCCCAGAGGAGTGAGGTGTTGCAACATTTCACCAAGGGAAGCCGCTTTGCCACCCACCAGGGCAATATCTTCCAGACCTACTTTTTCCAAAGGCAGTATAATAATACGTTCGGCCATAAGCAATTGTTCTTTGATAGAAGTATTTCCGGGTCAAAATTTTAGCGAATCTGCCAAAGCCGTCACATTTTTTGCCAGGCTAGAAAAAAAAACTAATTATTGTTAGTAAAACCGATAATTTTACGGTCACTGCACAAGAAAAAGTCCCCTAACCGTTAAAATGTCTTTTATGTCTTACGTTTTACAGGAGGACGATGTCCGCATTTTGCAGTTATTACAACATGATGCCCGATTTACCGTCAAGGAAATGGCCGATAAGCTGGGCAAATCTGCTACACCTGTGTACGACCGGGTACGCCGTTTAGAAAGAGAAGGGTTCATCAGGGGATATGTAGCTATTCTCGACAAAACCAAGATCGAGCGATCCCTGGTTGCCTTTACGCATGTGCAGTTGAAAGAACATTCCAGCGATATGCTGAATGCTTTCAAGAACGAATCGAGCAGGTTCCCTGAAGTAATGGAATGTTACCACATGACGGGGGAGTATGATTTCATTTTAAAGATCACGCTCAAAGACATGAACGAATACAACGATTTCATCCTCACCAAACTGGCTACGCTACCTAATATCCGCACCGTACAATCTTTCTTCGTGTTGTCGGAAGGAAAAGTGGAAACAGCGTATCCCTTGCATTGGCAAGCAGGGAAGAAAAAATAAACAGTTTGGTAATTGATCAGAATTTTGATCTGTATAATTGCCTAAATATGCAAAATATAGGCAGCGGCCGATTTGGCTTTCTCGGTTAATTGCTTGAACAAGTACTCATCATTCAGTAAAATGTTCAACCAGCTTTGGATAAAAGCTGCATGATTATCAATGGTATGAGAAAGGGTACCTGCAACCATACTTAAGCAAGCCGCAGCACATTCTGCAATGATCTCTTCCTTTGCCTTGTCTTTTTTACTGAAAATGCTGTTGTCTCCCGGAATCACCGGACGGTTGAGCCGGCTGTTGTGGGCCGTGCTGTGGGCCATTTCATGAAAAAGGGTCCCATAAAACAAATAGTTGCTTTGAAACATCGATCGATCGGGCATACAAACTGTATCGATTTCTCTTTGATATATAGCCAAATTGCCGCCGATTTTGAGCAAAGGCGGGTGCGGCATATTCCTGACAATGGTTTCACAGCTATCAATGCTTGAGAAAGTTGTATTGAGGTTAAGGCCTGGTTTATCAGACCAGCCAGACTGCCAGGGTAATTTTCCTTTGTGCAACTGGCCTTCTATCTGTTGAATGACCGGATCAAAATCAGCAATAAGGCGATTCATAATGAGTGAATATTGTTAGGTAGGTTAATGGTGCTGTATCGCTTCCCGGAAACATAAATGAACGACTGTTCTGGATGGGTTTCTTCCAATGCTTCCAGGTCTGCTGCTGAAAGCTGCAGGTCATTGATGTTGTCTATGAAAACAAAGTCATAGGTTGAAAGGTCGTGAGGTAATCCGGCAGCTATATATAGTTTGGGATGTCTGATCTCCACATGCTGTATTTTTTGTTGAAAAGCGGGATCGGCTTCAGCTTTCGCTGTATGAATGTATAAAACCGTTCCATGATTACGGGCCAGATAAGCGGCCAGCTCCAGCCATGTATCCTGTAAATTCAATGTCTCAAGGTCTGCTTCTCCCAATTCCATGCTGCTGGTTACCCGTTCATCAAGGCCTGCTACACGATACTCATCTTCATTTTCGCCATCTAATTCATCTTCATATTCATACTCGTCTTCATGATCATAGGCGATGGCTTCCAATCCATTCAACTCGGCTTTGCTGATCTCCAATATTGTTCCGCCATCTTTGCCGGTGAATTGCTTAAGGCTGCGAATGACAGATTTTAACTCGCTGGCATAAGGATCTTTGTGGGGGATGCGTAATTCAGGATAAATTTTGAGAATCTTCGAGAGCAGGAGTCGCGCCTCTTGCTTAACGCCAGGTCTTCCGCGCAGGCTAATGAATTGCTTAATCAACCGAACGACACGCAATAACTTCTGATCCTTGACCAATGGCCGTAAATCTTTCAAGTCAGCTGGATCTACATCGAAAGACGTTCGTGCAGATGAGTGATTGAAAAAATTAACCAGCCTGTTCTGTATCAGCCTTATACTATCAGCGTAAAGGGATGATTGGCGTATCTTCTTTTCAATGATGGCCTTTTGCAAAGCATTGATAAAACCGAGTAACTCTTCCTTTTTCTTGTGTTTACCAGCGAGATTCACAAAACGCTTGATAAAGCGTAATTCTTCCGGGACGGGCTCTGTCTGTTGCAGATTCGTTTTTCTTGGCCTGTTGGCAGGCCGGCGTCTTCTGTTGGTATTTGTATTCATATGATTATCTTGCTGGAGGAGGAGGAGTATAATAGTTAAGCCAGTTGAGTAAAGTATCTCTCATGTCTATATTGGAAGCGAAACTGGGAGAAGTTACTTCTGTATAATTGACATAAATATCCCGCAGGGGGTAGCCCAGGTCCAGTTTTACGAAGAGCGTACCGATCGCCAGCACTTCCTGAACGGCTGCTTTTCTCACAAATTTGTCTCCTGCTTCGGACTGGATACGCACAAAGTCGATGTCGTTGATAAGCCGGTAACTCATGGTATTTTTTTAAGTGCGAAAAATTTACCGCTGCATCAAAGAATGGATGAGGATACCGGCAGCGATGCACAAACCGGCTCCGGCTATTTTGCTTTTGTTCTTTTGACGCCGGTACTGTTTCTGATAGAAATCTACCTGACCTTGCAACACCTGCTGCTGTAACAGGGCAGTATCCAGTGTTGTTCTGAATAAACGCGAAATGGATTGTTCGGCCTGGATCACAGAATCCCTGTTGGTTACCTGCAAGCGAAGTTGGGCTGCTACGGCTTCATGCAGGCTGTCTTTTTGTGCGTCTGCTGCCAGGAGCGTTCTTACATTCCGTTGCAGGGAATCACAATCCCTCAAAGCGCCAATGGTATCTGTTACAGGACTGTCCATAGGCTGCCTGTTGAGCAGGGTATAAATTTCCTGTTGCAGGTTGTTGGTTTGTCCTTTGGCAACTGCAAGCGCCTGTTCTGTACGTTTTAATTGGCCGGTCAGCATTAGGTTGTGAGTGTTAAGGGAATCAACCCTGGCTTGCAAAGGAGTGGTGGCATTGGTCAGCTCACGGCGTATGGCCTCCGGTGGTTTAACGGTAATAGATGCAGCAGGGGCAGGGTGTTGATTGCAGCCGATGAAGCGAAAAGCTATGTAACAACCCAGTGCAAAGCCAAACCCCAACAACAGTAGGCGGATGTATTTAGCGGTAATCATAAAAAAGATTTAAGGATGAAGTATTAGCCATTGCCGGGAGCCTGTTCATTTCCACTGGTTCTTCTTTCAATAGAATAACCAAAACAACCGGCGCCTACCAGGCTTACAAAAGCATAGAACATGAATTCAGGAATGGCAAACCGGAAAAACTGTTGTGCAATCCAACTGATGATGATCATGGCAATGAAGACTGCGATACAGAGTTCCCGTAAGGAATAATTGTTGTTCTTGTCTTTGAAGAGTTGCTGAATGAATGTTTTCATAAGATGATTTTTAAGATGATGGATCTAACAAGAGGAGGGTAACGATGCCGGCGCCGAGGAAGCCCATTCCGAACACCAGTTTTTTTTTGTGCTCCGGATCAGCGCCCGCTCGTCGATAAGGGTGTACGTAAACTGGTTGCCATATAAGCTGCGATGCCTTTCGCAGAGCTGCATGAAGAAAGCAAAATCACCGGCATTGGCAAATACCTGGCAGCCGGCAGAGTACTTGTCAATGTATTTGGTAGTGCCATAATCGGCGGCGTGGTGGATGTTAATACCAAACATGCCGGTTTCCTGCCATCCGTTCATGAAGTCGAGAACGGCTTTTCGCTGATAGTCCCTGATCACGGTTACCGGATTTTCTTGCACCAACGCAGGGTATAATCCTCTGTGTAACCCAATCTTGTAAGAACGCAAATACTGGCCGTGTTTCAAAATGGCTGTGCCGTTCGGATCTAATGGGTTGAGTAACCAATAAGTGCCCGGATCGGTGGTGGCACGAAACTGGTGCGATTGCCAGGCTCCATTCTCTTTGGTGTACGATACAAAAATAGTGTCATCGAAATTGTTGGGAATGGTGCTGTTTGCACGGATACCTACAATGTTGAGTTCATACGGCCTGCTGAATATATTGAAGCCATTCTCCTGTAAGACTGCATGAACATTATCAATGGAATACATAAGACGACGTTTAAATGCAACGGATGCTTTTTTCAGGTACAAGGAAATAATCACCTGCATTTTCAAACAGGCAATAGTTCAGGTGCCTGCAAACCTCATTGCCCAGTATCATTCTGGCCGGCACATTGACCTTGTGATGCGTATTGATCCATACTACGGTAGGTTCAATGGTGATGATACCGGAGCCTCCATAACCTGCTAGTGACCATTTGTCATTGTTTTTATCATACTGCAATCCCATAGTTCCAAACAACATTCGTAAGTTATCTATCTGAGATTTTTCCTTGAACGCATTGAACATACCGCTCAACAGGGATATCCTGCCGGAAAAACTTCTCGATTTAAAAGCGGCATTGGCAACTTTATAATCGTCGGCATTTTTTAGTTTTTGCAGCAGGGGAACGGCTTTATGATAATCGTTTGCCTGGGCAGCATCATAGAGATCGCTGCCTATTTGCCGCATATTACTGCCAGCATTAGCAGTCAATATATTGAACATATTTTCATCGATAATGGCAGAGGCTATGGCGCCTTGATTCTTTAATTTGTTCAGCGCTGTCTGGGTTTCGTTCCCAAAACTTCCATCGGCGCCATACCTGGGCAGGATGCTTTTTCCGTATTGAGCTATTAAGGCCACTTGCAGCTGCTTTACTTTAGGCCCCCTGCTGCCTTTTTTAAGCGGGAAGTCGCTGGATGTTTTTAATGAATCAGCCGATGATTGATCAGAAGTACTGATGTTGTCTGCCGATGTGGTATATGAAACAAGCCGGTGAGATTTATGTGTTATGGAATCGGTGATGGTTGCGGGAGTACTTGAAGGATGATTGCCTTGGTATAAAAAATTGTTCACTTCATCATCCGGCTGGGTATTGGATGGTTGTTTTAACTGGCTCTTGTGCAGTTTCTTCCATCCCCAAACCCCTAGCACCACCAGGCCGGCGACCGCTCCTAGCGCAATCCATTTGAGAGCAGGCTGCTTATGATGTTGTGCAGATTGCTTATGATGATCGGGATTCTCCGGTATTTGTTTAGTTTTCTTTTTCATTTTGTTGCTTTGACTTAATAATCCGGTTTACTGCTGATGATATCCAAATGATTTTTTTGCCAGAAATGCCACCACACTTCACTTTTATAATCGCTCTCCAGATCGCTATGGTACAGCGCTTTATAGGCAGCTACCACTTTTTTGTATTCGTATTTGCTGGGGATCTCGTTGAATACAGTTTCTACAGCCCCGTTGTCATTGGAATTATACAATCCATAATGGAGTTTAAAAGCATCGCGTAAACGACGGGCCCATCTTTTGTATTTTATATCCTTTGTATCG
The DNA here is from genome assembly GCA_002973575.1 of Sediminibacterium magnilacihabitans. Classification (GTDB taxonomy): domain Bacteria; phylum Bacteroidota; class Bacteroidia; order Chitinophagales; family Chitinophagaceae; genus Sediminibacterium; species Sediminibacterium magnilacihabitans. Next base: position 21,055 of record PVEQ01000030.1, on the reverse strand, counting down.
AACGCTGCTGTTTCAGGCTTGGCATTCACGAGCAGTTGTATCTCATCATATTCGGTGCTCTTTAGATTGATTTTCATATCCCTTATCATGCTTCTGCCGGGGAACAGACGAACATAAGAATCATTCACCTGTCTGAATACCTGTTTGGAAGGGATGTCTTCAATGATCTGCCTCAACATAGCTATATCGGATCTCCACCAGCCATAGCCATCGTTTTCAAAAGCCATTTTTATTTGCTGTGCATACAATGCCGGTTCACCTTCATCCAATGCTTTTTTTTCCTCTTCATCCGCTCTTTTTTGTAAAATCTTTTTTCGAATATAAAAGTAGGCCACCGCCAATCCGACCGCCCCCAGTGAAAACCCAATCACTTTCCATTTGGTGGCATTTCCTTTAGACCCCGTTTCAATTACAATATCATCAGGCAGGTGTTGCTGCATAGTCAAGGATTTTATTACACGCCTAAATATCTTTTTGCCAGCGCTGTTTTTACAGGATCATGCTCTACAATAAAGGCAAGCCTGTTAAGTTCCTGTACAGTCAGGCATGAAACAATGGTTACAATTGCCTGCATCTTACTATCGGCTTCAGTTTCAGTGGGCGCTATGATATTGATGTCGTATTGGTAAGTGTCCATGGTATCATTTAACGGTAATGTCCAGTAAATCGGCTACGGTTTTCAATTGTTCAGGCTGTTGTGCAAAACGGTGCAGGATGTCCATGACAACTATCAGGTCCTGTTCGGCGAATACAGATTCGAGCTGTTGTAAAATATGCGTATAGTGGTGCTGTGCTGTGTCGGGAGCAGGCGGTCTTTTTTTACTGAAGCTTGCTTTTTCATCTGCTATTGCGGGCGCCTGCAATGCTGGCGCAGCCAGTCCTGCCAGGCCCAACTGTTCCAAAGCGCCCGCATGTTTCTCGGCCAGCCTGCCCAGCATCGCTGCGCCCAGGTCGAGCAGGTCGATGTTTTTCAATTTGTATTTGGCATCGTTAGCCAGATCCAGCTTTTTCTCCAGCGTTTCAATATAAGTTTCGGCTTCTCCCAATTGCTTCCTGGTTTCTGTCAATTCTTCTTTTGTGCGGTTGAGCTCATGTTCTTTATCGCGCGCGTCCAGTTTCTCGCGGATAACATTGTCCATCTCACCGAGTCCATTCAGCGAAGAGTTTGTTTTGAGCGGTTTAAGGTAAAAGCAGTACTGGTCGTTGCGCGGCGACAGGTTGGAATTGTAAATCAGGATGCGGATCTTTTCTGTATTCTCGTTTACATAATACTCATAACTCTCAAATTGTATGGGGTCTTCGGTCTTGGGCACTACTTTAAGGGTGTCAACAAAAATTTCATAAGGACGAGGTTGATTTTTCTGCGCCATATCTTCCAGGAAGTACTTGAGCTTGTCTATCTTAAGCTGATCGAAATTATCGTTGGTGATCGCCATGGATAATGGTTTAATATTTTGGGATGACCTGGATCATACGCAGGTGACTGGTAAGGGCAGAAAGGTTGGTAATGTTGAGAAAGCCCCGGTGTTCGTACTGGAGTTCATTGATGTTTTCTTCTGACAGATCAAAAAGCCCCATTTTACTTTCCACGCGTACATCATCGGGAGGTTCCACCAACAGGAACAGGCTGTTGGGTACCTGTAATATCCGCTGTTCCCCCGGTTTGAGTTTGAGATGCCGAAACCGTAAGTGATAATTCTTGCAATATCCTAACTCCGTCATCCGCCTCGGTATGTATTCGAGGGCAAGTGCAGTGGTCATGATGCTTTGTTTTTTGTGTGTTGCCTACTTTGATCCATAAGTAAACATTGATTGCATATTGAAAAGACAAACCGCCCGGATCATGGTTGTCACGGAACCATCCCTCTATTACCCGGAGTCCTTCATGGATGTGTATGTTCACTGCCGTTTTCTTAGAAGACTGAACCCAGGGCATGGAAGGCCAGAGATAAGCGCCGATCAGATCGCCGGGTAATAGACCGGGCGCTTCGTACATGATTTCTTTTTCAAAAAAAACATCGGCCGCACTGCCCGCGCTCAGGGAAAGGTCTCCCAATTTTAAATTATTGCTTACACGAAAGGGCGCGCTGAAATCAAAGCTGGGTGCAGCGGCATATGCGGGCGTTGCCATACTACTCGCAGAAATCACCCAGTACATGCCGGTCTCAATGGCGCTGATGCAGATAGCGTCGTCCGGCAAGACGATCTGAAAATACTGTGTCTGATTCGGATACGTGATCGTTAATTGTGTAACAATGATTTCTTCGGTTACCATGATATGGATCATTTGAATTGCTGCCTTCAGGATGCATCGGCCACTTCGCAATCGAGGTAAAGTGATACGGTGTAGGGAGCGAAATCCAGTACATTGTTGCTGTCCAGGTAATCTATTTTGATCTGCCCGTTGCCCGGGTCTTTTTCGCCGAGCAGGTAATACCGGTCATTCGGCGATACGTTGATGCCCGACATCAGCAGCTTACTCTCGTACTTATCGGGAAAGATCTCATCGCGGTTGATGGTGATCTTTTGCGATCCGCGGTAGTACAGCATATCGTCGCGGTTGGAAGTCAGCAATAACCCATACAGCAGGGTCACAGTTTTGTCCAGTTGAAAAGTGGAAGAGATCAGTTGTCCGGCTGTGGCCACGCTGATATCGAATCTTTTTTTTACTCTCTGGCTCATAATTGAATTTTTAAAAAGGGGCGGGAGACCTTACGGGGTCACGCCGCCCTTGAAAAGAACCAACAACCTTACGGGGTTGTAATGGTTCCGTGCATACCGGCAAAGAGATAGCTGTTGGCAGGGATACCTGTTATGGTGCCCAGTTCAACGGTCAGTTCAATGAGTACATCGTCCTGGATCAGCCTGGGGTTGGCCAGTTTATAATAACCCAAGGGAAGGTTGTGAAAAGAAGCTGTTTTGAATACGATATTACTGGTTTCAGGGATCAGCTGCTTTTTGTTACAGGTGAGACTGAATTCCCCGTTGGCAATGGCCGGGAAGGTTTCCAGCCCTGTGAAATTGGTGGCCATGGAACTGTCAACCGTAGCATCGGCAGCGGTACCGGCAAGCAGGAAAATACCACTTACGAGGAAAGCCTGGTTCTTGGGGAGTTTTGCATTGGAAATGTTGCGAAGCCCGATCTGGCGATCATCCTGTGGCTCGTACATTTTGATGGTTTTGGAATTAACCACTTTGATAGAATAAATCACGGTGTCTGCCAAACGCAGGGTTCCACCGGCCAGGCCTTCTTTGATATAAGAGGGCAGTTCAGCAAAGAACTTTTCCATTTCAGCGCGAGAACCGCGGCTGGGGATACCGGCGTACGCCATTTTATTAATGGTCCTTTGACGCTGAATCGGGTTCATTCTTCGCAGGGCGCCCATCAATTCTTCATTGTTGACTCCGTCTATGCCAACCAGGGCCCCCTGGTTGTTGTATTCATCAACCCCTTCCATTAAGTTTAACATAAATGCATGTTTAAAGTGTGTGAGAATTTTATTTTCAGTATAATTTTTCTTCAGGATGTTCCGGTATTGTAGTTTCTACCGATTTATCGCCATTCAATCCCTGGAACTCTGCGGCAGCATCGCTGAGTTGATTTTCGATGTCGTCGAGTCCTTTCAGGTCCAGCGGTTCATCCGGATTCGCATTCAACGCCGGATCATCATTGTTGCCATTGACTGTGTTATCTTCTGTCATGGGTACAGCAGCCATGGGCGTTTGTATTTCATCCGGTTCATCAAGGCCCTGGATTTCATTAGTGGGAGCAAAATTGAAATATTGAATTTCTCCAAAGCCACTTGTGGCGGCGGTCACTGCGGGAGGAGTGGTTGCTGTGTTATTGTTGGTTGTAGCGGTGGGTTTGAAGAATTTGTCGATGAAAAGTCTGTGTATCAAAGACTGTTTAAAAGCCATTAAACGTTCTTTGGCGCCTTCGAGTGATTCATCTGGGCCATTAACGGGTGAGTTGATAAGTGTAGAACCTCCATATGCAATCATTCCCACGCCCAGTATTTTGATCAGTTTGTTATCTATATAATGGCCAAGTGCAGAAATGCCTAAGCCTGCATATAAACTAGGTCTACCTATCCATGCGGCGCCAAGACCACCAGCCAGGCCACCTATGAGTAAGTCTACAGATGTGGCGAGAAGAGAGTGCGGGATGTTGCCTTTTGTCTCTATAGCCAGGTCATATTTTTTATGAGCTATTATATCCTCGGTATGAGTTCGCCTTTCTGCGGCCGTTTCGTATCGATTGAGTGTGGGTGCTGCGATCATAAGAAAGTATTTGAATAAGATGAATAGGGTTAAAGCAGTTCTACTTCTTTTTTATAGCCGTAGTTTTTTTTTCTTCGGTTGTTTTTACGAGGGATACCAGAAACCGGTAGTTGAGGTGTTGGGGTTTGTTTCTTGCGTGTTGCTAAAAGAATGATGGCGCCTACAGCTAATATTCCTGCTCCGATCATAATAGGCTTTTTATTTTTATCCCAGAAACTTGGCGTTGCCGGTGGCGGCGTGGGAGATGACGGTGTGTCGACAGTTGGATTGGTAATGTTGAATGCATTGGCAGGCAGGCTGCTGGTTTTGATTGCTTCCGGTGCGGCAGATGCCGTATTTTTTTCTGTAGCAGCAGATGCTTCTTCATTTGATACTTCTTCAGTTACAGGAGGGGGACTTGATTTGGCAGGTGCTGCAACTGGTGCGGTGGCAGCATCAACCTGCTTTGCTGTTTTTTGTGGCGTCGTATTTGTTGCTGTTTTGGCGGCATCACTGCTTGCAGCATTACTGGTATTGTTGCTGGTATCGGACTTGTCCTGGGTGGTATCGTTGCTGCTGCTGTCAGATGTTTTATCGGAGGTATCAGGCACAGATGCTCCGCCATCGTTGCTTTGAGATTTAAACAGCGGCCCGATTGATTTCAATAAAGCAGCCAGTGTTGAAACAGCGGCCATGGCGGCGGCCACCGTAACAGCGCCCAACGGTTCACCCGCTTCATCAAACCCTTCGAAGCCATTGAAGGTAGTAGGGTTCTCTACATAATATATATCGGGGCCTAATAATTGAACAAGCGGGGTATTTTCGTCCATGCCCTCCAGCACTTCAACAGCAGCAAGATCTATTTCCCCAAGGCCTTCAATACCATGTAAAGGAACCGGCCGTTCTTTTATGGGTTTGCCGTTGCTGTCTTTCATTACTTTACCATCCGGCCCTTTTTTCTCCACGGGTTTATTGCCGTTACCAGTGAGGATGGCTTTCTTCAGGTTGGCGGGATTACCGCCTGCTCCATTGAAAATGCTTTCCAGCTTCTGTTTTACTTTCAGCAGCTTCTTGAATTTACCGGGAATGATTCCTTTCTGCGTGGCTTGTTCAGGTGTAAGGTAGGCCCACCTCAGTTTTCCTGCCACATCCATTATATTCAGTTTCATTGCTGCGAGCAAGCCGTTGCGTAACAAGACTGTAACCGGATTGAATTTGTTGATTACATGCAATGCCTTGGAGAAGAAACTGCCCATGGGCTGATCAGAATTGTCATGATAGTGAGCGCGGTTCTCATCGTCGTCATCCACAGGCGCAGGAGGAGGAAGCAGCAACGGAACAGGCTGTGCTTTTTTCATTGAACTGTTTTTTCTAAGTCGGTAGTCGGCCATATTACGGAACAGTAAATGGCCAAGCCCTTCGATATCATGATTGCTGTCGGCTCCGTTCAGAAGAAGCTCTTCTCCATAAAGCGGGGTGGTATCAACACCGTTTAAATATTGCAGATCCATAGGATAATCTTTTTTTTCACTGAAGGGCGCTTCGTAGTTAAAGTGATCGGTTACACAGTCGATCGTTATATAAGCGCCGTCTTTACAGGGAATGATGGGATAGATGTGCTGAAAATAATCTTTGTAGTATTTGGTGATGCGGTAACAATGGGGAATGCGCAGGTTGGTGAGTACGGTGGAGATGAATACGGTATAACAATCGCAATCCACGCCATCAAATCGGTCGCGCCAGGCCCTTGCAGGACTGCGGATCTGTTCAAAGCCTTCTGCATCTTTTTTATAATTGATGTGTTTATAGATGAAATGCCAGATGTTGCGGCAAGTAGCTTCCAATGTATTGCCCCGCATGGCTTCCGCAAGAGATCTTGTGTGGCCCAGGGTAGCCATCACCACTCTGGGAATAAAGTCAACCGTATGCTGCACATTGGCTTTTTCACGTATGGTATAGATCAATCCAGTAGCGCGCGGGAAGAACTGGTCGTATTCCCTGCCGCTGGCGATGGTCCTTTTTTTCCTGGCTATCATGGCGCTTGCTGGTTGAATTATAGTTTGAGAGAAATGGTTTTGGTTCTTTTGTAAGGGATATTTGCCAATCCCCAGAGAAATGGCACCGAAGTGTGCATGACGGCATCTGCCGAAACAGTTTCTTTATTCATGATCCTGCTGATGATATCGGGTATGGACATTAAAATATTGATGACAGATATTCCAATTTTGATATTGGGGATGGTGATCTTTCCTTTGCCAGGTAAATCAATCATCTGGTTCAATGCTTCTGAGCTGCCAATGGGTATATTGTTATAGTGGATGGCGATATAGGGAATGTTGAACTTGAAATCATAGGGAGTAGGATTTTGGATCGTCAGGTCGAACACAATGGCAAAACCAAAGGCATTGATATGTGTTATTTTAGGAAGCGTAGTGAAAATATCCACACTTCTCATCTGGTTGTATTTCCATGCCATCAAACCCAGGCCGGTACCCAATGCGAGCGCTGATCCACCTAAAATTTTTTGTCCATTTGTCATGATTTCTTTTGTTTGTGCCGGCTGATATGATCTGCTGTGATCTTGCACCCGAACCAGATGGCTCCACCAATCAATGCTTTGAGCGCGTAATCCAGCAATCCGCTGTAATCCAGGTTGGCCAGCAGGATGGTGGCAGTTAAAAAAATATTGGAGCCGTCTCGTTGTTGGTCTGTTGGTCGCATGCTTGCATGAATTTTAAATACCAGGACGCTGTCAGGCAGCTTGTTTGGCAGAAGGGTGAGATACGTGTACGGCTAACTTTTTAGGCAATCCGAACTGGTCAATCATGAATTCCACCTGGTTAATGGAATAAAACTTACCCGTTTTGCAGCTCAGTTCATCAGGATGACGAGACATCCATCGTTTTAATGTTTGCGTGTTGATGTCAAAGATGGCTGCCAGGTCTTTTAACCGGTAAGGTTTGATGATCAGGTTCCCCTGTTCATCGAAATACTGTTTGATGGCGTGTTTGCTCATAGGTTATTGGATTTTAAACTGCCAGTTGGCGCTGAATGCTGTCAGCAGATCGAGGAGTTGTATTTCTTTGCGTTCGATGAAATAACTGCGCCAGTAAAGGAAGTTGCTGGCGGTAGGTTCCTGGCTTAATTCGAGTACAGCTTCTGCGAGGGCTTTGATTTCTATTTTGTGTCCCGGAACAGCATGACGGATCATGGAGATGGACTCCAGCCTGCGTGCTGCGGTAACATAACCGTTGGTACTGTATTTCGAGAACCAGTAGGAGGGCAACACATCTTTGTTTTCGGGAAACAGTACTGTTTCATTCCTGGCCAGGATGATGCGCTCGCAAAACTGTATGAAAGCTTTGCTTGTGTTGGCCATTGTTGACAGTTCGGCACAGATCAGTTGTTTGACTGTTTCCTTTTCGGCCCCTGAAAAAATACAATGATTCCATAAAGCAGTGTACGCGAATAGCCAGGCAGCATCTACCAGGTCCTGCATAGGGCTCCTGCCCATCAGCAATCCCCGGATGATGCTGAAGGAAGGTGTTGTGCTTTTGCCGGTGTTAACTGCTGTTGTTTTCATGACTGCGCTTGTGTTACACAAACATAGTATGAGCCGCATCAGCACATGAACCGGGCGGGCGCAAGAAGGTACGCTCAGGTCTGAAAAGGCGAAGAAAGGACCAAAATATCTTTTAATTGTTTGTCAGACATTAATGGCTTTTGCAGCGCATTACAGACAATTCACCGTTCTTCAATTCGAGAAGGTAATCCTAACTTTTCAAAGATGATCTTTACCTGCAAGGCTGTATAATACAGACCCTCTCTTTCCTGGATTGCTGCACGATGTGGCTTGAGCCAGCGGTTCATTGTTTTTTTAGATACACCATAAATACGCGCCAATTCAGAGGGCGTATAAGGCCTGATTTCTGTTACATAAGGAATCTCATTCATGGGAACTCGGATTTAGTATTTGATTTATGGATAGACAAGAACAGACACATGAATTATTAGGTGATTAACCACGGGTTAACCACAGACAAGTACACTGAATGACCAGCAAACTGGAATTTAATGAGGATCTATTATGAAACACTATATAGATCAGATACAGACAGGAGGGTAAATAACGCTATCCTAATTTAAGATAGATTTTTATATTTAAATTTTTTCTGATTTAGTTTTTTGTTTTTTTTAACACTCTATTCTTTTTAATTTAATACAAACTCGCAACGGTTTGGCAACGAGCTTTTTTTGTCTTAATTTCATATGAGAGGAAATTAATAGTCCCCTTGAATACCCCCGATTCACAAGATGAAGAAGCGCTTTTACAAGCGGTAGCAAACGGAGATGAACAGGCTTTTGCCAGGTTGTTCACCCGCTATTATCATTTTTTAGGCAGACATGTTTTCAGGCTTACCCGTTCTATGGAAATGGCCGAAGAGATTGTGCAGGACGTGTTTCTGAAAATATGGATGAGCCGCGAAGCGCTGGAAGGAGTCAATCATTTCCGATCCTACCTGTATGTCATCTCTAAAAACCATGCACTGAACGCCTTAAAGAAAAAGGCAAGAGAACAGGTAAAGCAAAAAGTCTACCAGGGAGATGTGAACAATGCAGCAACCGTTTCAGCTACAGATGAAGTGGAAGGATTGTATTATTCCCTGATCGACCAGGCTATTGAAAGGTTGCCTGCACAACAACAAAGAGTGTATGTACTCAGCCGAAGACAGCAGAAGAAATACGAAGAGATTGCAGCAGAAATGGGAATTTCCCGTGAAACCGTTAAAAAATACCTGCAACTGGCTACGGTTGCCATCAGCCATTATGTTCGCTCACATATGGACCCGGCTTTGATTGCCTTGCTGTTGCTGGCGCCTGTTTTGTATGATCCTGCCTGCCTGAATTAAATAGTTGACAAAAAAATCATTGTACACTAGCCCCTTTTTGAAATCCTGGTTGTCTTCTCTATAAAGATATTTTCGTAACAGTAAATTAACATGCTGTGGCCAATCATCGACTGGAGTATTTATTCAACCGCTATTATACCCAAACGGCAACGGATGCCGAGGAAAAGGAACTGATGGAGCTCGTTGGCCAGGGGCAGCATGATGTGGAATTAACCGCATTGATCCGTGGCGCATGGGAACAAACAGCTGAAACAGAAGAAGCTTTTTTTGCGCCTGAAAAAGGGCGGGAACTGTTGCAAAAAGTGCTGAAGCGCGCGCCGGAAGAACAACGCACAGGGGTGGTTTACCTGCTGCGTCGCATGGCAGTAGCGGCTTCCATATTACTGGTGATAGCTGGCACTTATTACTGGTACCAGCGTACGCATAAAAAAGAAAATGCATCACCTGTTCTGGCGGCTGCACGCAATATTACCCCCGGGCGTACAGGAGCCGTACTTACCTTATCTACTGGTCAACGTTTGGTATTAGATAGTTTACAGGACGGAACCGTAGCAGTCGACGGTCAGGCAGAGGTATTGAAAACTGCCGGTGAGATCCGGTATCGGGGAACCAATGGCAACGAAAAGGTCTATAATACCATTACCACAAACAAGGGGCGGCAATGGGCCCTCGTATTACCAGACGGTTCAAAGGTTTGGCTGAATGCAGCTTCTTCTATCCGTTATCCGCTGTATTTTACCGGCAGAGAGAGAGAGGTGGAAATAACCGGTGAAGCGTATTTTGAAGTGGTGCACAATGCGAAACAACCCTTTAAAGTTAAAGTTGCCGGCCAGGTGATTGAAGATGTTGGCACTGCCTTTAATGTGAATGCATATCATGATGAACCTGTTATCAAAACCACGCTCGTAGAAGGAGCCGTACGATTGGCACACCTTACAGAACGCATTATCCTGAAACCAGGTCAGCAGGCTCAGGTACAAACGAATGGTCGATTAACAGTGGTGCCCGATGCAGATGTGGACCGGGAGCTGGCCTGGCACAAGGGATGGTTCAGTTTTAGGCATACTGATCTTCCTGCCGTTATGCGGCAACTGGCGCGGTGGTATGATGTGGACATACGGTACGAACAAAACATACCTGCGGAAACTTTTTCCGGCGACATGGGAAGGAGCCTGAACCTGTCTGACGCACTGGATTTCATGAAGCAGATGCATGTACATTTCAGCATAGATGAGGGCAAAAGGCTTATAACAGTGATGCCCTGAAAATAAATATCCTAGATATCCTTTCAGAAGATCCAGTACCTGTTCTCCAGTAATTCAAAACAAAGCCGGTAGCGCTTGCGACGCTACCGACCGATGTTTTGGGTTACCCGAATATTACTTGTCCGGTAAGACAAACATTCTTAACCCAAAAACTGTACGAAATTATGACATTTCGAACCAAACTGTTCTGCGTGATGAAGCTCACAACGATGATCATGCTCGCAGGCTGCCTCCAGGTCAGCGCCCATGTGCATTCCCAGAAGCTGTCTTACAAAGCCAGGAATGCGCCTTTAGAAGAAGTGTTGACCCATATCAAACAACAGACCGGTTACCTGTTCATTTATAACGACAGGGATATAGCCAAAGCCCGGCCGGTAACCGTATCGCTCAAAGATGTTACAGTAGAAACGGCTCTGAAAGAAGTGTTTAAGGAACAGCCTTTGACCTATGAAGTACGGGGGAATAATGTAGTCATCATGGTAAAACAGGCTTCAATCGTTGTTGTCTTGCCAGCTACTCCGCCACGAGGCGACAGCGCCCTTACGTCTACCGATATACGCGGCCGGGTAGTAAATGAAAAAGGGGAGCCGGTAGAAGGGGTGAATGTACTGATCAAAGGTACAAAAACACGAACACAGACTAATGCGAACGGGGAGTTCAGTTTGTTGGGTGTTGCTGGCAATGCTACGCTTCTGTTTACGCACGTGAGCATGGAATCATTCGAGTATAAAGTGCAGAACGGGAACACGGCCGACCTTTACATCAAACTTAAAACAAAAACCACAGCCCTGGAAGACATAGCGGTGTTTATCAACACTGGTTATCAAAACATAACTAAGGAAAGGACTGTTGGCTCATATGCTCAATTAGACAGTATTGCCTACGACCGCCGTGCAGGTATGGGTATTATTGAGCGGTTGGACGGAACAGTAACGGGAGTCTTTTTCAATAAAAAGCCTGGCGCATCTGCACCAATTCAGATTAGGGGAGTCAGTACCTTGCTGAATCCGCTTTACTCGCCCTCGCCAGATCCTTTGGTGATCGTAGACAATTTCCCTTTTAATGGCGACATGAATGCTATTAATCCAAATGATGTAGCCAATATCACAGTGCTGAAAGATGCTGCCGCGGCTTCTATTTGGGGAGCCAGGGCAGGGAATGGTGTTATTATTATTACTACTAAAAAGGGAAAGTACAACCAGCCTTTTCATATCTCTGTGAGCTCTAATGTAACCATACAGGAAAAGCCAAATTTATTTTATGCACCTCGTATGAGCAGTTCGGAAGCCATTGATGTAGAGCAATTTTTGTTTGGTAAAGGATTTTATGATGCTGATCTTTCTAACACCAATAACTGGCCCGTGCTTTCTCCGGTTGTAGAAATATTGGCTAAACAAAGGACAGGCACGATTTCTGCGGCGGATGCTACTGCGCAAATCAATACACTCAGGGGAATTGATCTTAGAAATGAACTAAACCGCTATGTTTACAGACAAGCGGTTGCGCAACAACATTATCTTAATTTCAGTGGAGGTAATCAACTATTGAGCTATCAATTTTCTGCAGGATATAACAACAACTTACCCAATATTCAAGGCAGCAAAGGGGCGGATCAATATACCCTCAGTTCCAATGCTAGCTTCCGACCTCTTAAGGGGTTGGAAGTACAGGCAGGTATCAATTATAGCCATGGCACTGATAAAAGCTATCCATTTTCATTGCCCAAGTCTTATCCTTATTCGCAACTGGCAGACGCAAAGGGAAAGCACCAGGCAATACCTACAGAGCGAAGATTGGCTTATGTGGATACGGCTGGTGGAGGTATGCTCCTGGACTGGTATTACCGGCCTTTGGATGAGATTGGGTTGGCTGATAACAACCTTACGAATAGCTCTGTACGGTTGAACTTTGCTGTGTCTTACAAGTTAACCAGCTGGCTGAATGCTGAAGTTCGATACCAATATGTGGACCAGGCAGCCAATAATCGTAATTTTTACAGCCAGCAAACATTCAGGACACGTAATCTGATCAATACTTATACCAACTTGAACCAGAACAGCCAAAATTTGAGATATCCTGTTCCACTTGGAGGGATTTTACAATTGCAGAATATCACTCTCAATAGTCACAATGCAAGGGCGCAATTCAACGTCAATAAAATATGGAATGCCAAACATGCATTCACAGCTTTGGTGGCCGGTGAGATTTCTGAATCTAAGAGCACACAAAACAGTAGCCAATTCTATGGATACAACGATGCCACAGGAGTCTATCAATCAGATATTGATTACCTGAATTTTTATCCAATTTACGGAACACCTGACATGGCTACTGTTCCGCAAGGAGATATCTATACTGATGGCCCTTTTAACCGGATTGTTTCTGTGCTTGCCAATGCTTCTTATACTTATAACAATCGTTATACGTTTTATGCAAGTGCACGGAGAGACGGTAGCAATGTATTCGGAGTGAATACCAATAACCGATGGAAACCACTTTGGTCGATAGGGGCAAGTTGGGATTTCTCCAAAGAACCTTTTTACTCAATCAGTTGGATGCCCTCTCTTCGCTTGCGTGCTTCTTATGGATACATGGGCAACGTGAATAATTTCCTTTCCGGGTTGCCTACTATTCTTTACAGCGGTACTGCAACTTTTACAAATCTGCCGCAGGCACAAATACAAAATGCGCCGAACCCCAACCTGAAATGGGAACAGGTTCGGACGATCAATTTTGGATTGGATTTCAGTATGCTCAACAGCAGATTATCAGGAAGCCTGGAACTGTTCAACAAGAAATCAACAGATTTGATTTCTCAACTTCCTTTTGCGCCTACGAGTGGACTCACTGCTTATACAGTGAATGCTGCCAGTATGAAAGGAAAGGGGTTTGAATTGCAGTTGCATTCAAAGAATACTACAGGAGCCATAAAATGGGAAACCAATTTTGGATTGAGCTATGCTAAAATGATCGTTACCAAACTGTATAATGGGGGTTATAAAGCCAGTGATTTCATAGCCTACAATATAAATCCTGCGGTAGGCAAGGTTGCTTTCGGACTCTCAAGTTACCGCTGGGCTGGTCTTGACCCTGTTACGGGAGATCCACAAGGTTATTTGAATAAGCAGGTAAGCAAAGATTATGCGGCTATTTTCAACGACTCTATACAAAACCAGGTATTCCATGGGTCTGCTATTCCGCTCTATTCCGGTTATATCGGAAATGCCGTTACCTGGAAAAACTTTACGCTTTCTGCAAATATTACTTACCGGTTAGCTTATTATTTCAGAAAACCAACCATCACCTACTATGAATTGTTCGGCCTGACCAATCTGAGCGCCGATTATGAACAACGCTGGCAGAAACCCGGGGATGAACGTACTACCAATGTTCCATCGATGGTCTATCCGGGAAATAGTAACAGGGATGTTTTTTATGCCGGTTCGGAAATCAATGTGTTGAGAGCCGATAATATTCGCTTACAGGATATTCGTTTGCAATACAACTGGGCACCGAGCAGAACAACCAAAATGCCATTCAATTCAATTCAATTGTTTGCTTATGTGAATAACCTAAATCTGATTCTGTGGAAGGCCAATAAATCGGGCTGGGATCCGGATTTTTCAGGTGGTGCCAATCCATTTGCTGCACCGATACCTGTCACCTGGACCGGGGGTATCAACATAAATTTTTAACCCATGTTTTTTCACTGTAAACACAAGACAATGAAACTCACGATCAATAAATTAATATATGGTATTGGGCTGCTGATAGTAAGCTTTTGTTCCTGCTCCAAATACTTAGATAAAAAGCCATTAAAATCGCAAGTGGTTCCTTCCTCCTTAACCGATCTTCAGGCAATACTGGATAATAATGCTCGTACTACTCGCGGCGAAACTCCTGCTTTGATCGAAGCGCTGGCAGATAACTATTATATCACTACTGCAAACTGGCAAAGTATCATGTCTGGCCCCCTGGATGTTCAACAGGAAGCGTTGGATTATATATGGGACGGCAGCCCAACAACTACAACATCGTTAACAGATTGGCAAAGCCCTTATACCAACCCTGTCTATTATTCGAATGTTGTTTTGGATGTTTTGCCAAGAATACCTGCAACCGACAGTGCCAGCAATATACTTTGGAACACTGTAAAAGGATCTGCACTATTCTACCGTGCTTTTGCTTTCGAACGTTTAGCGCAAGTTTATTGCCGGCCGTATTCGCCTTCTGCTGCAAAGGATTTAGGGATTGTATTAAAACTTAGCGGCAGTGTTACTGAAGCAGTAAGCCGCTCAACGGTTCAGCAGACTTATGATCAGGTCATTAATGATCTGAAGATGGCGGCAGACTTGTTACCGATAACCAGTATTGCCTCTACACGACCTACCAAAGCGGCAGCTTACGGAGTGTTGGCACGTACGTACCTGGAAATGAGAGACTATGTGAATGCAGGCAAATATGCTGACCTGTGTTTACAGCAAAATAGTTCATTAATGGATTATAATACACAAAGTGGCCGTTTTCAACGGTTTAATATTGAAACAATTTATTATAGTTACCCCTTCATTGGAGACCTCGTTCGTTCAACAGCGATAGTTGACAGTGCATTGTATAATTCTTATGATAGTAATGACCTGAGAAAAACATTGTTTTTCCGTTCGAACGGAAACGGAACATATAAGTTTTATGGTAGTTATTTGGGAAGCCCCTATTACCCTTTTGATGGAATCACAACAGATGAAATGTACCTGATCCGGGCAGAATGTTATGCCCGGGCAGGAAATCTGAATACTGCCATGAACGATCTCAATACTCTGATGGTTAAAAGATGGAAAAATAACGGGACTTGGGTACCCTTTACTGCTACGGATGCCAATGATGCAAAAAATAAAATATTAACAGAAAGGAGAAAAGAATTGCTCTATCGTTGTTTGCGGTGGCCCGATATCAGGCGGTTGAATTTGGAAGGCGCCAATATTACATTAACCAGGGTCATTAACAATATTACTTATTCCTTGCCCCCAAACGACTCCCGGTCGGTTATGCTGATACCCCAGGCAGAGATCAACCTTTCTGGTATTGCACAAAACCCCCGTTGAGTGGCCTCATCTGATTATGCAGAACGGGACCGAATTAAGATTGTGATATAGTAATTATAAGAAAGAAAAAATGAAAACAATTATCAGATATTATTTCTTGTTGATCATCTTCCTGGTTTTTGTTCAAACCTCGTTATTCTCGCAATCGGCAGATGATGATGTGGCGTTGTATAAGAAAGCGCATACTGCTGCGGAACTGAAAGAAGGAGACAGAATGCCGGATATCCCTTTGGGAATGGTCATTAATAACCATACTGGAAAGACCCGATTTTCTCAATTCAGAGGAAAACTCGTGATCCTGGACTTTTGGACTACCTATTGCGGAACCTGTCTTGAACTGATGCCTGAAATGGAAAGGCTGCAAAAAACATTTGGAGACAGTGTCCAGGTATTTCTGGTGAACAGCGAAGAAACGCAGGCTCAAATAAATGAACGATTTAAAAGTTCCGGATTTAAATTGCCGGATCTGCCCTCCATCGTTGACGCTAAACAGTTGTATTTGCTTTTCCCTCATCCAATGGGCAACCCCAGTCATGTGTGGATAGATGGCAAAGGAATTGTCAGGGTGCGTGGCTCTCACTATAGTACTTATGAATCCAAAATCAGGGATTTGCTGGCCGGAAAAGCCATCTATAATATGAAGGATAACAACAGTACTGCCATATTTGATAAACGAATGCCCTATTATCAATTCCTGACCAAAACGAATACCAAACAGACTTTTTGCTCATTTTTCACTGCTCATAATAATGAGTATGCAGCTTTGACGGGAGGAAGAGTGGAAGGGATCAAAGACAGTGCTTTTGGTACAATTCGAAACACTTTTGTGAACCGGGAAGCAATAGAATTATATGCTGCTTTGTTCAAAGAGTCGTTACAAAATTTTACTAACAAAGTCATCTTGTACAATGGTCCACCTACACTTGGGTTTTCCTTTTTTGTTAAGGATACATTGAGATACACTTTTGAGTTCAATGCCCTGCATAAGGAAAAGGAACTAACGGACAAGGATTTTGTAAAAAGCCGCGTCTGTTACGAACAAATAACACCCATAAATTTAACCAATAAAGAACGAAAGGAATACATGCTGGAAGACCTGAACCGTTATTTCGGCGCTCTTTATGGGGCAAAAGGTGGATTGGAAAAGATAAAGATACCTTGCTTTGTTCTTGTTCGAACCACAAAAGAAGATAAGCTGGCCACACAAACCAAAGGGAGTGATTATAAAATAGAACCTATTACAGAGCGTGGAATGAGGCTTGTTCGTTATCACAACCGGCCTTTGAAAGAATGTATTGCAAGCGCATTACGTCAAATGATGGCTAACCCCCAAAACACTTTTACTCTTTTACTGGACGAAACTGAATACAAAAATAATGTTGATATAGTACTACCCGTCGAGCAGGAACTGGGGGATGCTCCTTTCGAAAAAATCAGGGAATCATTGGCCCCCTATGGATTGGATATTATCCAAACAGAACGGGAAATGGAAATGGTGGTGATACGGGAGAAAGATTATCAATCACCTAAATGAGTTTCCGTTCCGGTCAGATTGTTTCAAAATTTTTCAGCTGTAAATTAATCAGATTATTATGTTATTAAAAAATAAGCTGCTGTCATTGACAGCATGTATTTTTTTGTTCTCTTGTAGCTTTCTTCAAAAAGCATCGGTTCCCAAAAAAATGACGCCTGTACAGGTAAAGGGAAATACTTCCGCTGTAATTGATACCGTCCAAAAATCTGTTGCTAAGATAAAGCCTTATAAAGAAGTGATTACAGAAAAGGCGATCACTGTGAATGGACTTTTTAAAGTACATAAGGTAGAGGGCCGCTACTTCTTTGAGATACCCGATTCTCTCTTAAATAAAGATTTTTTAATTGTCAATCGAATCAGTCAGGGGCCGGCAGAGGGGCGGATGGACGCCGACTTTTTTGGTTATGCAGGAGATGAAATTGGAGAAATCGAAATACAATTTGCCAAGGGGGGGAATAATAAATTGTTCATCAAGGAGCTGTCTTATATAGAAAGGTCGAAAGACAGCTCGGCCAATGGTATGTATCATTCTCTACACCATTCGTCTCTTCCCACTATTATGGCTGCATTTGATGTCAAGGCACTTACACCGGATTCATCAGGTGTGGTCATTGATATGACCGACTACCTGGCAGGGGACAACGCCGTGTTTTTTTTTAACGCCAGATTTAAAAAGAACCTCCAATTGGGTGCATTGCAAGCCGACAAATCGTATATCCAGGAAATACAATCATTCCCAACTAATCTGGAAATCCGTACAGTGAAAACTTATCCGGCTCCGGCAGGAGATTATGCACTCACTTATGAACTCAACAGTTCCCTGGTGCTTTTGCCTGATCTTCCTATGAAGCCCCGCTTCGCAGATGAAAGAGTAGGTTATTTTGCAAGAGGATACAGAGATTTCGATAAACCAGCTGGTGTTGAAGGATCATACATGATTACACGCTGGCGCCTGGAACCCAAACCTGAGGACGTTGAAAGGTATAAAAAAGGAGAGTTGGTAGAGCCGAAGAAACCTATTGTGTATTATATAGATCCTACAACACCTAAAAAATGGGTGCCTTACCTGATGCAAGGAGTGAACGACTGGCAAAAGGCATTTGAAAAAGCAGGATTTAAACATGCTATATACGCACAGGAAGCTCCTGTTAACGATCCGGAATGGAATATCGATGATGCCCGACACAATGTCATTGTGTACAAACCATCTGCTGCTGCCAATGCTTATGGACCGCAAGTACATGATCCCAGAACTGGGGAAATTTTGGAAAGCCACATCGGCTGGTTTCATAATATAACAAAATTGTTGCACGACTGGTATATGATACAAGCTGGCGCTGTTGATCCCAGGGCAAGGAAGATGCATTTTGACGACTCGCTGATGGGGCAATTGATCCGCTTTGTATCGAGTCATGAAGTGGGGCATACGCTTGGGCTGATGCACAATTTCGGCGCTTCTTCAACGGTTCCGGTTGATAGTTTGCGAAGCAAGAAATGGGTGGAAGCCAATGGGCACACGCCTTCCATTATGGATTATGCGCGGTTTAATTATGTAGCGCAACCGGAAGACAGCATCGGTGAAACAGGTATTTTCCCCAGGATAGGGGTGTACGACGAATGGGCTATTGAATGGGGATACCGATGGTTGCCTGATCTTAAAGATCCGGATGCAGAAAAAGCTTTCCTGAACCGCTGGATCATTGATAGAACGGGTAAGGACAAACGCTTATGGTTTGGGGATCCGTCATTATCTTATGACCCACGCTGTCAATCGGAAGACCTCGGCGACAATGCTATGAAAGCAGGCTATTATGGCATCCGGAACCTGAAAATAGTGTTATCTCACTTGATTGAGTGGACCAGGGAGCCTAATAACAATTATGA
The DNA here is from genome assembly GCA_002973575.1 of Sediminibacterium magnilacihabitans. Lineage (GTDB taxonomy): Bacteria > Bacteroidota > Bacteroidia > Chitinophagales > Chitinophagaceae > Sediminibacterium > Sediminibacterium magnilacihabitans. The sequence continues at coordinate 2,100 of PVEQ01000030.1, read as the reverse complement.
CAAATTGTATCAAATGCAGAAAGAAGTGATGGCCCAGTTCAAACGTTACCTTTTCCACGTTGTCAGAAATATCGGAACGGTGATGAAGACATCTAAAACAATTGAACAACCGGGACCTGTATTTGAATTTGTTCCCCGCGAAAGGCAAAAAGAAGCAGTACAGTTTTTACAAGATCAGTTGTTCACCACTCCAGAATGGACTGTGAATAAAGATATCTTTTCTCTAGTAGAAGGGAACGGTTACCTTAGGATACTTTTTTTGCAGAAAGAGGTGTTGTCGGCAGTGATGTCCTTAAATAATTTGGGTACTCTTTTATATTTTGAGGCCAATCACCCGACGGGGGCTTTTACACCAATAGATTTATTGCAAGATCTCAAAGCGGGCATCTTTCGTGAGCTCAAAGAATACCAACCAATAGACCTGTACAGGAGAAATCTGCAAAAAGCCTACATTGCGCAACTGGCTGCTCTCCAAAGTGAGATTGGCGAAACCCCTGAGAAACGATATGCCAATGTGTGGGGAAGTACCGATGTACTTTCCATTTTAAAAGTGCATATTCAAGAGTTGCTGAATGAAGTGACTAAAACCATTCCCCTGTATAAGGATAAGGTAAGCAGGATGCATTTGGCAGATATGCGTGATAGATTGAAACTGGCATTGGATATCGGCACAAAACAGACTGGAACACCCCAGCCTGCCAGGAACGCGGTAAATGAAGGCAATAATTGATTTATTAATAAACTGCTCTATGAAAAAATGGTATTTGTCAATATGTATTATCCTGTTGCACCTTGGTTTGCACGCACAAAATCCTGTTAGCTGGAAATATAGTGTTGTAAAAAAAGAAGATCAGATTTATGAAATACATTTAACAGCTCTTCTTGAAGAAGGCTGGCATGCTTACTCCCAAACCCAACCCGCTACTGCTGTTCCGATGCCTACCAAAATAAACTTCAATAAAAACCCGCTGGTTCAGTTGGTTGGTAAAGTGAAGGAGGTGGGTAATATGGAAAAAAACAAAAACGAGGCCTTGAAAACAGAAGACTGGCGTTATTCCGGAAAGGTTGATTTTGTTCAGCTTATTCATGTAAAAGGTAAGGTGAAAACGAATCTGGGCGGAACGGTTGTTTATATGGTATGTACGGATGCGTTATGCCTGCCTCCCACGTCGACAAAGTTCAATCTTACGCTGAAGCCATAATGAATACAAACCTTTAGCGGAGTGAAGTTGATGGGTTTCGAACTTTCTTTGCTTTTCATGTTGAATAATAGTGTGATACAGAATAAAAAAGAGGGAAAATGATATTCCCCCTTTTTTATTGTACCCGGTATGTCAAGACCTTGTATAGATGGTGACGCTTTGAGAACCGCTGGAATAAACAGTGCCGTCAGTATAACTGGCAGTTTGTAATACAGGAATAAGCGCCAAAGCCTGTGCTAAAGAAGTAGTAGTATTGTTAAATTTGATGGAACACAAATTCCCTCCGAGGTGATCACAGGGATCAGGAGGAATGGTAAACAATGTCCAATTGGCCGAATTATCTATTTGGGCTCTGGTAGGAGGCTGTGCGATACCGGTATTAAACGAATAGGTTACTACTGCAAAAGCCGATTTTTCAACTTTTATAGTTCCCTTTTTACTGTTATTGTTAAACGCGAACAAGGCTCCTGCGAATGCCAGCATAACAAAGATGCCTAAAGAGATTTTAAGACTTTTCATAATTTAAGTTTAAACATTAATGGATAACCGTTTTTGAGCAGGGCGGTTGTTAACCTGCATTTGTTGGCCAACAAAATATTATCAAGTCCATGCTTGTTTGAGCATAGCGTTTAAATAGTAACAAGAGTGAAAAGCTACTAATCAGAACTACTAAATAAGAGGGTAGAATTGCTCCCCTGTAAGTAGGGGTAATTGTTGATATAAAATTACGATGGGAAAATTATTGTTGCGGGAGCATTTTGCTAAGTGGTAAACTCTAACTTTTTCTAAGCGTGTGAGGCAAAACCCCAAATTCTTTTTTGAAAGCGTTGATAAAGCTGCTGGCACTTTTAAATCCTACTTTTTTCGATATGCCCGCTTCGGTGAGATTAGTTTCCTC
>PVEQ01000029.1 GCA_002973575.1 Sediminibacterium magnilacihabitans | reverse complement strand
TCAACCCAGGATGGGCGTGAACTCAGAAGATATAGAAACCGATGGAAAGTGGAAAGACTTTTTGCCTGGATTCAACAGTTCCGCCGATGTCAAACGAGATATGATTATCACGAGCAAAACTTTTTAGGGTTTGTTCAACTGGCTTGCATCGTTATCCTTTTAAGAAATTACTTTTGAGATAAGTTCTAGTATTGTGTCGTACAAATATAGCAAAAGTAAACCGGCTGGTATACAGTAGAAATACCTCATTTTGAAGCCTTGTCATTTTGTAGTGAACGTATTGCTACCTACTCGTTCCGTTTTTATTGATGAAGCTAGGAGATATGGTGCCTGAGTGTGAAGCAGGTCCTTCGACTCGCTGCGCTCGCTCAGGATGACGCAAAAAAAAGAGGCTGCCCCTTTTGAGACAGCCCCTTCTCATTACCAGCAACTCATCTACCATTCAGCGGCTACAAGCTTCAGACAAAAGCAGCTGGCTGTCTTTGTCAAACAGTTGGTCCATCAGGTATACGGCCACTTTCTGTGTTAGCTGCACCAGCGAATCCAGCGAAACTTTCTTTGTTTTCCTGTAGGCATGCATCAGCCAGTGTGCAGACAGCTTTTCCGTTTCTTTCAGCATTTCTTCCTGCTCTTCGTTGCTTAAGTGTTGGTGGGCGTTGTCGTCTGTCACAAATCGGATGAGCATACGATTAACAGTAGAGAGGGTGTGGTTTTTTTCCATAAGGCATTAATTTAGGTGATATGAACATAATGATATTAATTTATATTTATAAAAATCAAACGTTTTATTATGCTTTTCAGGTATTGGTTGCTATTCACCGGTATCCTGGCTATTATGACCATAGCGGCCAGGATCATGTACCGGGTAATGCGCTATGGCATGCACAAGCTGGTGCCCGAGGCCCTGCCGGCTTACCTCGATGAGCGGGGTGTTATGCAGGTGTACCTGTTATTGATTGAATGGTTTATACTGGTCTTGCTTAACAGGATGAGGCGTTTCATCATCACGAGCGCTTTTACCGGCCTGCCCCTGCCCTTGCGCAATAGGGTGCACTGGCTGGCAGTGTATGCTACCGCCATTTGGTTGCTCGCGATGGGCCATCTTTCCGGCACGCTTTGGGGGGAATACGGCGTTTTCCGGTGGGATGCGATCGCGCATCTGCTCATGATCACCACGGGTATGGGGATTATGATGGGGATTGTGCTGCCTTTCTGTAATCTCCGGTATTGGGATTATATTTTCCGGAAGAAATAGTTATTTGGCGGCGTCCGCGCACTATTTTTTTCCGTCCGCCAACTATTTGGTGGCGTCCGTACACTATTTTTTTCCACCGGATAGTTATCTGGCAGGGTCCGGTATGTTTTTTCAGTCGTCAATTAATCCGTTGGGATCAATAAAAATGTTTTTCGTTCTCAAATAATGTTGAATGGATAGAAGAATGATTAAACTATATAGGACAAATAATAAAATATTCAGGATTCCTTAATATTAGATTTCAGAAAATGCTTTACTTTAGCTACTCAATTTTGTATCACCTGACTCCGAAATGCTTGTGAGTCAGGGTGGCGAAGCCGTCCCATTATCATTTACTTTTCTCAGGCAAAGATGCCTCAGCTGATTTTTAACTCAAGTATGTCATTATGCAAATAGCGGTTGTAGGAACAGGCTATGTTGGATTGGTAACGGGCACTTGTTTTGCTGAAACGGGCAATAAAGTAGTCTGTGTGGATATTGACAAAAGCAAGGTAGAGAAGCTGAGCAATGGAGAGATCACCATTTATGAACCAGGACTGGAAAAATTATTTCTGCGCAACCTGAAAGAAGGCCGTTTGAAATTTACCACCAGCCTGGCTGAAGGTATCGAAGGCGCTCCTATCATTTTCCTGGCCTTGCCCACACCACCCGGCGAAGATGGAGCGGCTGACCTTCGTTATGTGCTGGGTGTGGCTGATGAATTAGGTAAATTAATGAAGGACTACAAAGTGATTGTTGATAAAAGTACAGTACCGGTAGGTACTGCACAGAAAGTGCACAGCGCTGTTGCTGCGCATTATAAAGGAGAATTCGATGTGGTGAGCAATCCGGAGTTTCTGAGAGAGGGTGTGGCGGTAGATGATTTCATGAAGCCTGACCGGGTAGTGATCGGCACCGGTTCAGAAAGGGCCCGCAAACTGATGGGTGACCTGTATGCTCCTTTTGTTCGCCAGGGTAACCCGGTGATCTACATGGATGAAAGATCGGCCGAGCTTACAAAATATGCTGCCAACTCTTTTTTAGCTACCAAAATATCATTCATGAACGAGATCGCGCAGCTTTGTGAAAAGCTGGGAGCCGATGTAGATATGGTGCGCCGTGGCATTGGCAGTGATGAGCGCATTGGCAAGCGATTCCTGTTCCCTGGTATTGGTTATGGGGGCAGTTGTTTTCCCAAAGATGTGCAGGCATTGATCCGTTCTGCGGAAGAAGCAGATTATGATTTCAAGATATTGAAGGCAGTGGAGTCGGTGAATGAATTGCAGAAGAAACACCTGCTGCCCAAGGTCAAAGCTTATTTCAAAGGTGCTTTGAAAGGAAAACGCATAGCCTTGTGGGGATTGGCTTTCAAGCCCAATACCGATGATATACGCGAGGCGCCGGCTTTGAGCCTGATAGAAGCATTAACGGCAGAAGGCGCCAACGTGATTGCTTTTGATCCGGAAGCGATGAGCAATGTTAAAAAGACGCTGGGCAATCAGATAGAATATGCCGCCAACCAATACGAAGCATTGGTGGGTGCAGATGCTTTGATCATTGCTACGGAATGGAGTGAATTCCGCACCCCCGATTTTGAGATGATCGGAGAACGGTTGAAGAACAAAACGATCTTCGATGGCCGCAATCTTTTTGAAGTAAAACAGATGGCCGCACTAGGCTATCATTACGAAAGCATAGGACGTTAATTTAATATTCTTTAATTGTTAGACCAGCTTTTCACCGGTAAAATCCGTATCCGTTTACTCACCAAACTGCTGCTGAATCCCGCAGGTAAAGTGTATCTGCGCGGACTGGAGCGAGAGCTCGATGTGAGCAGTAACACCGTTAGGTTAGAATTGGCCAAGTTGTCTGAAATGCACCTGATTGAAGCAGACGACAACGATGTGCAATCCAAAGTGAAGCATTATTCTGTGAACACGCGCCACCCGCTTTTTCATTCACTGCGTTCCATTATTTTGCAACATGTGGGACTCGACCAGATACTCGAAAAAGTGGTAAAAAAGCTGGGTAACCTCCGAAAAGTGTATCTTACTGGCGGCCTGGCGGAGGGGAAAAATTCCAATGTAATAGACCTGGTACTGGTGGGTGATGTAGATAAAACCTATTTACACCAATTGATCGACCGGGTAGAACCAATGATCGGTAAAAAAATACGGGTAGCTGTTTTTGCAGAGAGCGAGTTTGGTGAAGAGCAGTTGAAAGACCTTGGTATAGTGATCAATTTAATTGAAACATAGCAGTTTGATGAAAAAAGCGTTGATTACAGGTATTACCGGGCAGGATGGTGCGTACTTAACAGGGCTGTTACTGCAAAAGGGATATGAAGTGCATGGTATCAAGCGGAGAAGCTCACTTTTCAATACGGAAAGAATTGATCCATTTTATGAAGATCCGCATGTACCGCATAAACATTTGATCCTGCATTATGGCGATCTTACAGATTCAACGAACCTGATCCGTATCATCCAGGAAGTTCAACCAGATGAAATTTATAACCTGGGGGCCATGAGCCATGTACAAGTGAGCTTCGAAACACCTGAATATACTGCTAATGCCGATGGCATAGGCACTTTACGCATATTGGAAGCGGTTCGTTTGCTAGGCCTTATTTCCAAGACCAAGGTATACCAAGCCTCTACTTCAGAGTTATATGGTTTGGTGCAGGCTGTTCCTCAAAATGAATCCACGCCTTTTTATCCACGGTCTCCTTATGCGATAGCCAAACTATACGCCTATTGGATTACGGTGAATTACCGGGAAGCGTATGGAATGTTTGCCTCCAATGGAATTCTATTCAATCATGAATCTCCGCTACGTGGCGAAACTTTTGTAACCCGTAAAATTACCCGGGCCGTTGCCAAAATAGCATTGGGTTTGCAGGATACTCTATACCTGGGCAATTTAGACGCCCAGCGCGATTGGGGGCATGCGAAAGATTATGTAGAGGGTATGTGGCGCATATTGCAGCAGGAGCAACCCGAAGATTTTGTGTTGGCAACAGGGATTACCACCCGCATCCGCGATTTTGTAGGCATGGCATTTGCTGAAGTGGGTGTGGAACTTTCATTTGAAGGAAAAGCAGAAAATGAAATAGCCAAAGTGGCGGCCTGTAAAGGCAAGTACAAAATACCTGTAGGGCAAATTGTAGTAAAAGTAGATCCTCGTTATTATCGCCCTACAGAAGTAGATCTTTTAATAGGAGATGCTTCCAAGGCAAAAGAAAAGTTAGGCTGGGAACCACAATATACATTGGCAACAATGGTTCGGGAAATGGTAGCCAGCGATATCAAGTTATTCGAAAAGGACCAGCTATTAAAGAACAGTGGTTTTGATATAAAAAACGAGTTTGAGTAAGTGGAAAAAAGCGCCAAAATATACATAGCTGGTCACCGCGGAATGGTAGGTAGTGCCATTGTAAGAAAATTGGAAGCTGAAAGCTATAGTAATCTTTTATTGCGAACTTCCAAGGAACTAGACTTACGCAACCAGCAGGCAGTAAATGACTTTTTTGCTAAAGAAAAGCCAGCATATGTTTTCCTGGCTGCTGCTAAAGTAGGGGGGATTGTAGCTAATAATACCTACCGTGCTGAATTCATTTATGAGAACCTGATGATCGAAAGCAATGTAATCCATGCGGCGTATGTGAACAAAGTTAGCAAGCTACTGTTCCTGGGTTCTTCCTGTATCTATCCGAAGCTTGCCCCTCAGCCTCTAAAAGAAGATTCCATATTATCGGGGTATTTAGAGCCCACCAACCAACCTTATGCCATTGCCAAAATAGCGGGTATTGAACTGTGCGATGCTTACCGGGCACAATACGGGTGTAATTTTATTTCAGCAATGCCCACTAACCTGTACGGTCCGAACGATAATTACGATCTGGAAAAATCTCATGTGCTACCTGCTTTATTACGTAAATTCATTTCTGCAAAAAGAAATAATGATCCCCAAGTGGTGTTATGGGGTACCGGCAGCCCCAGGCGCGAATTTTTATATGTAGATGACCTGGCCGATGCCTGCCTTTTTTTAATGGAACAATACAATGAAGCCGGGTTGGTGAATATTGGTATAGGAGATGATCTGACCATTAAAGACCTTGCAGAACTTGTTAAAAAGGTCATAGGGTACCAAGGAAACATTGTTTGGGATACTGCTAAACCCGACGGTACACCGCGGAAATTGATGGATGTAGGTAAGTTAAAACAACTGGGTTGGGAAGCAAAAATTACATTAGCAAATGGTATTACGAAAGTATACGAACAGGTAAAAGATTATGATTGGAAATCTTAAGTGGAAAGAGGGATTTTAGTTATTGTTAATTACAGTTAAGTAAATGAAGATAAATATCAAGTGGTTTTACAGATTTTTAACGGTGCTTGTTGTGTTATTGTCGGTTGGAGTAATTCAGGCCCAGGACTTACTAAAAGGAAAAGATCTCAGCCAGGTTCGGGTAGACCAAATGAGCGATGCTGATATTGCAAAGTTCAAAGCACAATTAAGCAGTTCGGGTATGACCATCGACCAAGCAGAGCAAATGGCCATTGCAAAGGGGATGTCGCCAGCAGAATTTGCCAAACTCAAGGCCCGTGTTCCGGGAACAAGCAATGCTTTGTCGGCAACGGGGCGGTTAAAAGTACAAAATTCAGTGTCAGCCGAAAAAGTCAATAACAGTTCTGATTCACTCAGTACCGAAAAATCTCGCGAACAAATCAGATCCCTGATCGATCCCCTGATCTTTGGTTCTGAGTTGTACACTTCTATTGCCCCCAACTTCGAACCAAATCTTAAATTGGCTACTCCATTGAATTATGTATTGGGTCCTGATGACCAAATATTGGTATCTGTATATGGAGTACAGGAGTATAGTGGAGATCTGCTGGTGTCTGCTGAAGGATCTGTTTCCATCCCCAATGTAGGGCAGGTAAAAGTGGCGGGTCTTACCATTGAAGCAGCTATGCAAAAGCTCAAAACCATTATGGGTAGTTCAGTGTACCCTTATCTTAAATCAGGTGGTTCTAAATTGTCGGTTACACTCAGTAAAATACGCAGTATCAAAGTGATCATTATTGGCGCTAACCGACCAGGTAATTTCACTCTTTCTTCTTTATCAACGGTATTTAATGCGCTATTTGTCAGCGGCGGGCCTAATGCTTTCGGCAGTTTTCGTGAGATAGAGCTTGTGCGGAATAACCGGATAGAGCGTAAGATAGATTTGTATCGTTTTTTGCTGCATGGAGATCAATCAGACAATGTAGGCTTGAAGGACAATGATGTGATCCGTATACCTCCTTATAAAACCAGAGTTCAGTTGCAGGGACAGTTCAAGCGTCCAGGTATTTTTGAAGTGTTGCCCGGAGAGAAGTTTTCAGATGTAGTTGCTTTTGCATCCGGATTTACCGATTCGGCTTACCAGGCTTCTGTGAAGGTTTTCCAGCGTAATGAAACTGAAAGACAGGTACATGATCTACAATCAACAGCCTATAATAATTATATCCCCCAGACAGGTGATGTGTTTGTGTCTTCTAAAATACTCAACCGCTTTCAGAACAGGGTGAAGATATCCGGGTCTGTTTTCCGTCCTGATGTGTATGAGTTAACGCCTGGGCTAGATGTGGCTGGTTTGATCAGGAAGGCTGATGGACTGAAAGAAGATGCATATACTGGTAGAGGGCAAATCCTTCGTTTGGAAGACGATCTCACAAGATCTATTGTTTCTTTTGATGTAAAAAAAGCATTGGCTGGCCAAGATAATCCTGTTTTAAAAAAAGAAGATGAAATATTGATTAGCTCTGTGCAGGATTTAAGAGATTCCTTTAAAGTTACTGTACAAGGAGAAGTGCGCATTCCAGGACAATATGATTATGTGAACCAGCTAACACTGAAAGATTTGATTTTACAGGCGGGTGGATTTACCGATGCGGCTTATAAGAATATTGAGATCGCCCGATTAATACGCAGGGATAGTATAACACCGACTGATAATCGTGCAAGCGTAGTGATTAATACCGTAATCAATGGTGATTTAAGTGGCACTTCAGCCAACATTCCTATTCAGCCCTTCGATGTGGTTACCATTCGTCGTAAAGCTGGTTATGTTTTGCCAGAATCTGTTATGGTGAGCGGGCAGGTACAATACCCTGGACCATACACATTGATAAGTCGAATTGAGCACGTAAGTGACGTTTTACGAAGAGCAGGTGGTTATACTGCTGATGCCAACCCTTCCGGAGCTTATGTGAAAAGACCTAAAACAGAAATTGAAAGAAAGCAATCTGAAGAAACGGCCCTTAAATTACAAAAGAGCGTAAAAGATAAAGACAGCACTAAATTACAACAGGTATTGCAGGATATTAAGAGGGATTATGATCAGATTCCACTTGACATGATATCTATCATGAGGAACCCTGGTTCTGTAGAAGATTTGGTTTTGCGATCCAAGGATGAATTATACATACCTAAATTCGATGGCCAGGTGAAAATCAGTGGGGCCGTGCTGATGGCAACACAAGTGCCGTTTAAGAAAAAGAATACAGTAAGGAATTATATTAGCGATGCGGGCGGTTATGCTGCGGATGCATGGAGAAGGAAAGCCTACATTGTATATGCTAATGGGAGGGCTGCGACTACTAAGCATCTTATGTTCATCAAATTTTACCCTAAAGTATTGCCTGGTAGCGAATTGATAGTTCCTAAAAAAGCCGAGAAAAAATCATTAACAACAGGTGAAATTATTGGTATTTCAAGTGCTTTGGCGAGTCTGGCTGGAGTTGTGATTGCTATATTGCGTTTATAATTTAAATATCTAAAACAGACTTTTAACAATATGCCTTATCTCTTTACTTCTGAAAGTGTATCTGAGGGACATCCGGATAAAGTGGCTGATCAGATATCTGATGCGTTGATCGATAATTTCCTGGCCTTTGATGCACAATCGAAAGTGGCTTGTGAAACACTGGTAACTACCGGCCAGGTAGTATTAGCCGGTGAAGTTAAATCCAAAGCTTACCTGGATGTGCAGGAAATCGCCCGCGGTGTGATCCGTAAGATCGGTTATACCAGGAGCGAATACATGTTCGAAGCCAACAGCTGTGGTATCCTTTCTGCTATTCATGAGCAGTCAGCTGATATCAACCAGGGTGTTGACCGCAAGAAGAAAGAAGAGCAGGGTGCGGGTGACCAGGGTATGATGTTTGGTTATGCTTCCAATGAAACAGATGATTACATGCCGCTGGCACTGGACCTGGCCCACAAAATATTGATCGAACTGGCAGCCCTTCGCCGCGAGAACAAGCAGATCAAGTACCTGCGTCCCGATGCAAAAAGCCAGGTGACACTCGAATACGATGATAACAACAAACCCGTTCGTATCGACGCTATTGTAGTGTCTACCCAGCACGATGATTTTGATACCGAAGCCAAAATGCTGGCGAAGATCAAGGAAGACATCATCAAGATCCTGATTCCCCGTGTGAAGAACAAGTACAAGAAATACGCGAAACTGTTCAACGATAAGATCAAATACCATATCAATCCTACGGGTAAATTCGTGATCGGCGGACCGCATGGCGATACCGGTGTAACCGGCCGTAAGATCATCGTAGATACTTACGGTGGTAAGGGCGCACATGGTGGTGGCGCTTTCAGTGGTAAGGACCCCAGCAAAGTAGACCGTTCGGCTGCTTATGCTACCCGCCATATTGCCAAGAACCTGGTAGCTGCGGGTGTGGCCGATGAAGTGTTGGTACAGGTATCTTACGCCATTGGTGTAGCACAGCCTACCAGCATCAACGTGAATACTTTCGGTACAGCCAAAGTAAAGAAGACCGATGGACAGATCGCCAAGATCGTGGAAGGTTTGTTCGATATGCGTCCTTACTTCATTGAGCAGCGCCTGAAACTGCGTAATCCCATCTACAGCGAAACAGCAGCATACGGACATATGGGCCGCAAGAGTGAAGAAGTAACAAAAGAGTTTAAATCACCTGATGGTAAAGTGAAAAAAGTGAAAGTGGAATTGTTTACCTGGGAAAAACTGGATTATGTTCCGAAAGTGAAGAAAGCATTCGATATCTAATACTTACAATAAACATACGCCCTTTATTTCTATAAAAGGCTCTTTAAGTTTAATGGGCTTGATTTTTTAATAATGTACAACCTGGGATCTGCTGAGATTTTTTAACTTAAATAATACAGTAGCTTGTGGTAGAAGAATCAAAAGATACGATTTCAGTAAAGGAGTTAATACTTCAATTTAAAAGTTGGGTAAGATTTGTCAGCTCACGCTGGTTAATGATCCTAATAATTGGCATTGCAGGAGCAATTATTGGATATTTTTATTCCAATCAACTTAAACCTACTTATACAGGTAAACTGACTTTTGTATTAGCGACCGAGACCAAAGGGAACGGGTTATCAGGATTGGCCTCTCAATTTGGCTTAGACATTGGCTCTACTGGGAGCGATGCATTCAGCGGGCAAAATATTGTTGGGCTGATGACTTCTCAAAAGATATTACACAAAGTATTTTTTAAGACAATACCCGAAGTGAAAGATAATCTCGCTAATCTAATTGCTAATGAGATCGGGTATGCAGAGGTCTGGAAGAATAATCCCAGATTTCAGCAATTATTTCCTTTCCCCATTGATGAAACTAAACTTTTACCTCTACAGGATAGCTTGTTAAGAGAATTATATGATGTGGTAACAACAAATTATTTGAAAGTAGCGAAGCCTGAAAAAAATGAATTTTTCTATGCTGTTACTACTACTTCATTTAATGAACTGATTGCTGCTAACCTGCCCAAATTTATTGTGGACGAAACTGCCCAATTTTATATAAATACTAAAACTATGCAGGCGAGAAAAAATCTCGAATTGTTGCAATATGAAGCAGACAGCTTGCGAGGTAAATTAAGCGGAAGTATTTCAGCCACTTCAAACATTATGGATAAAACGTTTAACCTTAACCCGGCATTACAGACACAAAGAAATCAAGTGTTGGAAGGGCAGGTCAAAACAAATATCGTCAGTGCAGCATATGCAGAAGTATTAAAAAACCTTGAAATTGCTAAGATCAATTTACAGCGGGATATGCCACTATACCAAGTTATTGATACCCCGGAGAAGCCATTAAAAATAAAACTCGTTTCACATAAAAAATTTTTAATCCTCGGTTTTGTTATCGGAAGCCTCTTTATTATAACGCTTCTTGTTCTGAGAAAACTTTTTCATGAGGTGATGAAATAATAATTTGATAGTCTTTTTAAAAGATAATATTTAACCTTCTAAAGAATTTTTGAATGGCAATAATTGGAATTATAGGTTTAGGGTATGTAGGGTTACCATTGGCCGTTGAATTTGGTAAAAAGTGCCCTACTATTGGATTTGATATCAATTCTGAAAGGATCAAGGAGTTGTTAGATGGATATGACAGAACCAGGGAAGTAGACAATCAATCTTTGAAAGATGCAATCAAGTTGAAATTTTCTACCTCATTAACTGATATTGCAAACTGTAATTATTATATCATAACCGTTCCAACACCCATTGATCAACATAAGCGTCCAGACCTAACCCCTCTTTATAAGGCTAGTGAAACGGTAGGAAAGGTTTTAAAAAAAGACGATATCGTTATTTATGAATCAACAGTATTTCCTGGTTGTACTGAAGAAGAGTGTGTACCTATCTTAGAAAAAATATCGGGATTAAAGTTTAACGTTGATTTTTTCTGCGGATATTCTCCCGAAAGAATCAATCCGGGCGATAAAGAACATACGGTAACTAAGATCAAAAAAATCACATCTGGTTCAACTCCCGAAGTCGCCCAAAAAGTAGATGAGTTATACAAATCAATCATAACTGCAGGAACACACATGGCAATGTCCATAAAAGTTGCTGAGGCGGCAAAGGTGATCGAGAACTCGCAAAGAGATTTAAATATTGCTTTTGTCAATGAATTGTCGATGATATTCGGCAAAATGGGAATAGATACGCAGTCTGTCTTAAGCGCGGCGTCAACTAAATGGAATTTTCTTCCTTTTAAGCCAGGGTTGGTTGGGGGCCATTGTATAGGAGTTGATCCATATTATCTAACACATAAAGCCCAGGAATTAGGTTATCACCCCGAAATCATTTTGTCGGGAAGACGTTTAAATGATGGCATGGGGGTTCATATAGCAAGTCAAATCATTAAATTAATGATTCGAAAGGGGCATAAAATTGAGGGCGCAAAAGTACTAGTACTTGGTATAACTTTTAAGGAAAACTGTCCCGATATAAGAAATTCAAAAGTTATAGATATTATTAATGAACTTCAGCAATTTGGTACCGATGTAGCAGTATATGATCCATGGGCAGATAAGTCTGAAGTGAAACACGAATACAATATTCACTTATTGGATGCAATAGCAGGTAGCCAATACCAGGCTATCGTACTTGCAGTAGCACATACAAATTTACTCTCGCTTGATTTTGCTGCTATGAAACAAGATAGCACAGTAATTTTTGATGTTAAATCTGTGCTGGACATTAATATTTCAGACGGGCGATTATAGGTAATATGGAACTAAATCAGATACAAAAGAACAAAATAGCCAATTCAGCTTTCTTAGTAACAGGGGGCGCCGGTTTTATCGGTTCAAATATTGTAGAATTTCTATTGAAAACAGGAGCGGGGAAAGTTCGTGTATTGGATAATCTTTCTACGGGTTTTAGGAAGAACATTCAAGAATTTGAAAGCCGGAAAGAATTCGAGTTTATAGAAGGTGATATACGTAACCTTCAGCATTGTTTGCAAGCATGCGAAGGAATGGACTTTGTTTCACACCAGGCAGCCCTTGGGTCAGTTCCACGTTCAATAGATGATCCCGTAACTACTAATGATGTAAATATCGGTGGGCATCTTAACATGCTGATTGCATGCAGAGACAGAAAAATTAAATGTATGGCCTATGCGGCATCCTCTTCAACTTATGGGGATAGTATTGAGTTGCCTAAAAAAGAGGATCGAATCGGCAAACCATTGTCACCTTATGCCGTTACAAAATTGGTGAATGAATTATACGCAGATGTTTTTTTCAAAACTTATGGAGTTAAAACAATTGGATTAAGATACTTCAACGTTTTTGGTCCTAGGCAAAACCCATATGGAGCTTATGCAGCGGTGGTTCCTTTGTTTATGGAATCTGTTTTAAATGGGACAAGCCCCTTTATTAATGGCGATGGTATGCAAACAAGGGATTTCACTTATGTCGAAAACGCAGTTTTTGCTAATATACTAGCTATGATAACTGAAAATCCAGAATCTATTAATCAAGTATATAATATTGCTGTTGGCGAACAAATTTCACTAAACCAGCTTTTGGAAAAAATAAAAGAAATAAGTGGCCGGCAGAATATTAAAGCGGTCTACAGAGAGGCGAGAAAAGGAGATGTCAGGAACAGTTTAGCAGACATCTCCAAGGCTACAAATTTGTTGGGGTACAAACCATCAGTAAATGTGACTAATGGTATTAAGTTAACATACGAATTTTGGAAAAGCCGGATATGAAAATTCAAATGGTTGATTTGGAAAGTCAGTATAAGCGGATTCAACTTAGTATTGATGAGGCAATCTTATCTGTAATTAAGAATACGCAATTTATTAACGGACCACAAGTAAGCTTGTTTGCAGGAAACCTTGCTGATTATCTGGGTGGCACAAATGTTATCCCTTGTGCAAATGGAACTGATGCTTTGCAAATTGCATTGATGGCACTTGACCTTCAACCCGGTGATGAAGTAATTGTTCCATCATTTACTTATGTCGCAACTGCAGAAGTGATCGGTTTGTTGAAACTTGTGCCTGTGATGGTTGATGTTGATCCGGATACGTTTAATATTACTGCAGAGCTCATTGAACCAGCCATTACAACTAGAACCAAAGCAATAGTCCCTGTTCATTTGTTTGGTCAATGCGCTGATTTGGAAAAGATCATGAAATTAGCGGAAAAGCATAATCTTTTTGTAATTGAAGATACTGCCCAGGCATTGGGAGCGGAATTAATATTTTCTGATGGAAGCAGAAAAGCAGCAGGTACTATTGGCCATATTGGTTGTACGTCGTTTTTTCCGTCTAAGAACCTTGGATGCTATGGAGATGGCGGTGCAATTTTTACTTCAGACAGTGATTTGGCAAGTAAGATCAGGATGATAGCCAATCATGGCCAGGATAAAAAATATTCACATAAATACATAGGGGTCAATTCAAGGCTCGATACTTTGCAGGCAGCCATTTTAGATATCAAGCTGAAACATTTGAACGAGTATATAGCAGCAAGGCAGGCTGTAGCAGTTGTGTACGATGAACGGTTGACATCTGTTGAAGGCCTGAAAATTCCTTGCAGGAGCAGATTATCGACACATGTTTTTCATCAATATACTCTCTGTATTGCAAACGGGGAAAGAGATAGACTAAAAGACTATCTTGGAAGCGCAGGTATTCCGTCAATGGTATATTACCCTATTCCGTTGAACCAACAGGAAGCTTTTCGTTCAATAGGAAGAATTACCGGAACACTGGAAATAACAAAGAAATTATGCGGTTCTGTACTTTCTCTTCCTATGCATACTGAAATGGATCCTTCACAGCAACAATACATTATTGATAAGATCGTTTCTTTTTTTGCTGCTAATTAAATTGTATGGAATACTTTGTACATGATACAGCTGTTATTGATGCGGGCTGCCAAATAGGAAAGGGAACCAAAATATGGCATTTTTCACATATTATGACTGATTCTATCATTGGAGAAAACTGCAACATAGGGCAAAATGTAGTGGTTTCGCCTGGTGTAGTTCTAGGAAATAATGTGAAAGTTCAAAACAATGTTTCCATATACACGGGAGTTACTTGCCATGATGATGTTTTCCTTGGTCCTTCCTGTGTGTTTACAAATATAACAAATCCACGTAGTGCAATAAACAGGAGGGGACAGTATGCAAAAACAGAAGTTGGTAAAGGAGCATCTATTGGTGCAAATGCAACCATTGTATGTGGACATGATATAGGAAATTTTGCATTTGTTGGAGCCGGGGCTGTAGTAACCAAACATGTACCTGCTTACGCATTGGTAGTTGGAAACCCAGCCCGTCAGGTAGGATGGATGAGTGAATATGGTCATAAACTGTTGTTTGACAAAAATTCAGAATCCATTTGCCCGGAAAGCGGAGAGAAATATATTTTAACTAATAATACAGTTATTAAAGTCAATGTCTAAGAGATTTGCACTAATAGGAGCTGCCGGATATATTGCTCCCCGGCACATGAAAGCTATTAAAGATACAGGCAACACAATAGTGGCAGCGCTCGATAAATTTGATAGTGTAGGCATATTGGATAGTTACTTTCCACAAGCAGATTTTTTTACTGAATTTGAACGATTTGACCGACATATTGAAAAACTACGGCTTTCCAGCAATCCGATAGAATATGTATCAATTTGCTCTCCCAATTACCTTCATGATTCTCATATCAGATTTGGATTACGCAATCATAGCGATGTGATTTGTGAGAAACCGTTGGTGCTGAACCCCTGGAATCTTGATTCTTTGGCCTTAATGGAAAAGGAATTTGGGAGAAAAGTATATAACATATTGCAATTACGCCTTCACCCAGCCATTGTTGCTTTGCAGAAAAAAGTTCAGGAAGGACCTGCAGATAAGGTATATGATGTAGATCTGACTTATATCACTTCCCGTGGGAATTGGTATTATACAAGCTGGAAAGGCGATGTTCAAAAGTCAGGCGGCATAGCAACAAATATTGGTGTACATTTTTACGATATGCTCGCATGGATTTTTGGAGGGGTACAAAAAAATATAGTACACTTGCACGAGCATGACAGAGCAGCAGGGTTCATTGAATTTGCAAAAGCAAAGGTGAGGTGGTTTTTAAGTATTAACTACGGTAATATTCCTCAGGAAATACAGGAAAGTGGTAAAAGAACTTTCCGTTCTTTAACGATTGATGGAGAATCATTCGAATTCAGTGATGGATTTACAGAACTGCATACTCAGAGTTATCAAAATATACTGGCAGGCAATGGATTTTCATTAATGGAAGCCAAAACTGCCATTGAAATAGTTCATGATATACGCACACAAAAACCCTTAGGGGCAGTAGGGGACTACCATCCGTTTGTTACTATTCCTCTTTCCCAGCATCCTTTTAATATCAAATAAATTATATGCAATTAGAGCAGTCAAAAGTTTTAGTTATTGGAGGCGCCGGTTTTATCGGCGGATTTGTTGTGTCTGAATTACTTAAGCATGCAGTAGCAGAAGTTGTTATCTATGACAATTTTGCTAGGGGCAAGATGGATAATATTGTAGAGGCGCTCAAAGACCCACGTTGTAAAATATACCCCAATGGTGGCGACATCAGGGATATAGATATTTTAGATGATGCTATGAGAGGAATGGATTATGTATTTCATTTATCAGCCATGTGGTTGTTGCATTGCAAAGATTTTCCCAGAACAGCATTTGAAGTGAATATCGCAGGAACCTTTAATGTTTTAGAGGCTTGTGTAAGAAACAAAGTAAAAAAGCTGGTTTATTCTTCTTCTGCATCTGTATACGGAGATGCAGTGGAGTTGCCAATGACAGAATCACATCCCTTCAATAATAAGAATTTCTATGGGGCAACGAAGATTGCTGGAGAAGCCATGTGTACTGCATTTCACGACAGATACGCGTTACCTGTGATTGGCTTACGATATATGAATGTTTATGGTCCGGGACAGGATCAAACCGCAGCTTACACGGGTGTTGTGCCCATTATGCTTAATAAAATTGAGGCCAATGAAGCCCCCACTATTAATGGTGACGGTTCGCAGGCTTATGATTTTATTTATGTTGAAGACGTTGCGCGAGCCAATATTGCTGGACTGACCAGCAATCAGAGTTTTGGCTTTTATAATGTAGGAACAGAAGTACAAACTTCGATCAAGACATTATGTGATACCATATTACAATTGAAAGAATCCACTCTGAAAGTAAACTATAAACCTTATTCTGCTGATGATGCCAGGGCCTTGGTTCAAAATAGAATTGGATCGGCAAAAAAAGCGAAGGAGGAAATAGGATTTGAATACAAATACAAGCTTGAAGAGGGATTGCAAAAATTAATTGATTGGAGAATCGAAACTGGAGTTGACAGAAAAAGATAAACAGATCAACTATTGATAATATAATGAGTATGCGTAATATGGAAAAGAGAAATATACCTATATCAATCCCCTCAATGGGAGAAGAAGAATGGATGGCATTAAAGGGACCCATTGAATCCGGATGGATTACCCAAGGACCTAAAGTGCGGGAATTTGAGAAGATGTTTGCAGAAAGACACCAGGTAAAATATGCGCTGGCTGTTTCTAACTGTACTACAGCTTTGCACCTGGCATTACTAGCGTGCGGAATCGGTAAAGGTGATGAAGTTCTTGTACCTGCTTTCACATGGGTGTCAACTGCAAATGCAGTAATGTATTGCAATGCAACACCCGTTTTTGTTGATATTAACCCAATGACATTCAACATTGATATTGATCAGATTGCATCTAAAATAACTGGGAGAACGAAAGCGATCATCCCTGTTCATTTGTTTGGATTATGCGCAGATGTGGATACTATCAAATTAAAATTCCCTGACCTCAAAATTGTAGAAGATGGAGCTTGTGCTGCGGGGGCTGCACTTATGGGGCGTCCGGCAGGGAGCTTAGGTCATGTTGGTTGTTTTTCATTTCATCCCCGGAAGTCGGTTACCACAGGCGAAGGGGGGATGCTGACTACAAATGATGAATCACTTGCCAAACGACTGGACATGTTAAGAAATCACGGAGCGTCTGTTTCAGAAGAACAAAGACATCATGGACCTAAACCATATATACTTCCTGCGTTTGATTTGGTAGGATATAATTACCGGATGACCGATCTGCAGGGAGCCATTGGAACAATACAACTTTCAAAATTGGATCGTTTTATTGATGAAAGGCATCATTGGGCAGCCTATTATACCGAAGCATTGAAAGAGATCAAATGGATGCGTACGCCTGTGGTCCCGGCTGATTACAAGCATGGCTGGCAAAGCTATGTTACGTTTATTGATGAATCGAAATCTCCAATGAAGAGAAACGATATCATGGAGCTGTTGCAGGCGAAAGGTATTGCGACAAGACCCGGCACTCATGCGGTTCATATGCTGGATTTTTATGCACGAACCTTTAATATCCAACCAATGGATTTTCCTGGGGCATTTGCAGCAGACCAGTATTCCATGTCAATTCCTTTGCATAATAAGATGACGAAAGATGATTATGATTATGTTATAATGGCGCTTAAATCTATCAAATAGTGTGCGGAATAGCTGGCATTTTTAACTTGAAGAGTATTCCTGTGTCAACACAGGAAATAAAAGGCATGACAGATGCGCTTGCTCACCGGGGACCTGATGGTGAGGGAATTTTTTTGGATGAAAATCTGGCATTGGGACACAGGCGCCTGGCAATTCTTGATATTTCTCCGAAAGGAGCTCAACCCATGAGCAGCAAGGATGGTGAATGGGTAATTGTATTTAATGGATGTATCTACAATTTCAGGGAATTAAAACTGGAATTACAGGCAAAAGGTCATGAATTCATTTCTACTTCAGATACAGAAGTAATAACAGAAGGGCTTTCAGCGTATGGACCTTCTTTTTTCGAGCGATTGGATGGTATGTTTGCAATAGGTGCATGGCATGCCAAAAGCAGGCAATTATGGCTTACAAGAGACAGATATGGAATCAAGCCATTATATTATTATTTTAAAAATGGTGTATTATTATTTGCTTCTGAAATCAAGGCATTTCTAAGCCATGCCAAATTCTCTGTTGAGCTCGATTGCAATTCACTGAATGAATACTTCACCTTTCAGAACATGTTTTCTTATGGCACCCTTTTCAAGGATGTACATATGCTGCCACAGGCAAATACTGTTTGCATTGACAAGAATAGTTCTTATGTACAACACCATTCGTGGTGGGATTATGACTTTTCCCAACCGGATGAGAAGCTAAGTTTTGAAGAGGCAAGATTGGAAACGGAACGTCTTTTCAGCAAGGCAGTGGCAAAGCAAATGGTAGCAGATGTGCCAGTTGGAAGCTATCTTAGCGGAGGTATGGACTCAGGTTCCATAGCAGTAGCTGCTGCAAGGCACGTGCCTCGTTTGTTCACTTTTACATGTGGATTTGATATGAGCGAGGTGACAGGTGTGGAAGCAAATTATGATGAACGAAGAGACGCCGAATTAACAGCCAATTATATCAAAAGCGAACATTATGAACAGGTAATGAATGCTGGAGACCTCAGATGGAGTTTACCGAAATTGGTTTGGCACCTTGAAGACCTGAGGGTAGGTATGAGCTATCCCAATTATTATATCTCGAGACTGGCTTCTAAATTTGTAAAAGTATGTTTACAGGGAACTGGAGGTGATGAATTATATGGGGGCTATCCTTGGCGGTATTATCGGATTTTCCGTTCGTTGGGAAGGCAGGATTTCTTTGATCAATATTACCAGTTCTGGCAGCGAATGGTGAAAGAAGAAGATAAGCCCTCCCTTTTTACTTCTTCTATGATAAAGGGTGTTGATGATATCACTGAACCGAGACAGATTTTCGAAAGAGTATTTCTCTTTAATAAGAAACTGGCGTATGATACACCTGAACAGCATATCAATAACTCGTTATATTTTGAGATCAAAACGTTTTTGCCTGGTTTATTGCTAGTAGGTGATAAGCTAGCGATGGCGCATGGCCTTGAGGAGCGATTCCCTTTTATGGACAATGACCTTGTCAGCTTTGCCCAGTGCATTCCGGTAAAGCATAAGCTGGGCAACCTGGAGAATATGAAACGTATAGATGAAAATGAGTACAAGAACAAAAAGGAAATGTACACAGAATACGACGATGGCAAAAATGTTCTCAGAAAAGCCATGCTTGATTTCATGCCCCAGCAGATTATTAATCGGAAGAAGCAGGGATTCAGCGCACCAGATGAAAGCTGGTATCGTGGGGAAAATGCAGATTACATGAAAGATTTGTTACTGAATAAGCGTACTGTGTCATCTGAATTCATCAATCCGAATCACGTTGAAAGAATAGTTGATGAACATTTAAACAAAAAAATAAACCACAGGCTTTTACTATGGAGTTTGATGAATTTTGAATGGTGGTGCAGAATTTTTTTAAACGGAGAAAAACTTAATCAACATTAACCAGTTGAAAAAAGAAGAATCATTTGATGTTCATAAAGAGGGTTTGAAAGCTCTGTTTGATGAAATGTTACGCCTTAAAGCCCATCTTGAAAATTATTACAAAGATCAATTTGACCGATCCTTGCCATTTACAGAGCTTCTATTTGATCGTTGGGAAAGAGCAAAATCTTTAGGGTTTGGAGAAGGGAGCTCGATATATGATTTATCCTATGTATTTGGAAAAGTAAAAGTTGGCGCCAAAACATGGATAGGACCATTTACCATATTAGATGGTTCCGGGGGATTAGAAGTCGGAAGTAACTGCAGCATATCAGCAGGAGTTCAGATCTACAGCCACGATTCAGTAAATTGGGCAACAGGTGGAGGCACAGCAGCGTATGATTATGCATGTACTGTTATAGGAGACAATTGTTACATTGGTCCGAATTCGATCATAGTAAAAGGAGTTACACTCGGAACAGGATGCATTGTTGGCGCAAACAGTTTTGTCAACAGATCTTTCCCGGAAGGAAGCAAAATAGCTGGAACGCCGGCTAAGCTTTTATAATTAAGTTTTGTACAGAAATATCAATGGTAGTTTATCCGTGCGTAACATCGTGCCAGAGTAGAAAATAGGGGAATAAATTATTAAAGAGTTTACTAGAATTTTAACCATAATGCAAGCAGAAATCTCAAATACCGCTAATATCGAGATATGTTCAAGATGTATCTATGATAATTCGGTCCCCAACATTTCTTTTGATGAAGGAGGTGTTTGTAATTATTGTCACATGGTCGACAACCTAATTGCCGAATACCACACTGGTAAGCCTGAAGGAGAAAACACGATTCGTGAAATTGTTAGTAAGATAAAAAAAGACGGGAAAGACAAGCAATATGATTGCATTATCGGAGTGAGCGGAGGTACAGATTCATCCTATATGGTATGGTGGGCTATTCAGCAAGGCCTAAGACCTTTGGCAGTACATTATGATAATACATGGAATACCTCTATTGCTACGGAAAATATAAGAAAAGTTCTTGGAGCGTTAAAAGTAGACTTATATACACATGTGATCGATAATAAAGAAGCAGACGATATTTTCAAAGCTTTTTTCATCGCAAGTGTTCCGGAAATTGAAGCTTCAACTGATCTAGCATTGGCGGAAACCATGTATAGAGCGGCAGCTAAATATGGAATAAAATATGTGTTAGAGGGACATTCTTTTATGGCTGAAGGAATCAGCCCATTAGGGAAGAACTATTTTGATGGTAAGTACATATCTTCAATACATAAAAAGTACGGGAAGCTTCCTATGAAGACTTATCCATTGATGACTTTTTGGAAGTTTATTAAATGGACTGCTTTTTATAGGATCAAAAAAATCCGCCCCTTGTGGTATATTAGATATTCTAAAGAAGAAGCAAAAGCTTTTCTTGAAAAAGAATTTGGATGGCAATATTATGGTGGACATCACCTTGAAAACAGAATGACATCCTTTTTTCATGGCATTTATTGTCCACAGAAGTTTCACATTGATTACCGGAATAATAGCTTATCTGCCTCAGTCAGAAGTGGAAAAATCACCAGAGATCAAGCTATTGAGGAGTATTATAATAAACCTCCTTATATCGAACCTGAACTACTGGGTTATTTCAAGAAAAGACTGAAACTAAGCGATGAAGACTATGAAAGGGTTATGCGCGATGAACCAAGATATTGGTACGAATTCCCGACGTATAAAAGAAGATTTGAGAGACTAAGGCCATTTTTTTTCTTACTGATGA
The DNA here is from genome assembly GCA_002973575.1 of Sediminibacterium magnilacihabitans. Classification (GTDB taxonomy): domain Bacteria; phylum Bacteroidota; class Bacteroidia; order Chitinophagales; family Chitinophagaceae; genus Sediminibacterium; species Sediminibacterium magnilacihabitans. The sequence continues at coordinate 10,720 of PVEQ01000029.1, read as the reverse complement.
AAGCCCATCTTGTTCCCCATAGTTTCTATATGAAATACTGTTTCCCTGTAAAAACGGCGTGATGATTACTATTGTTGATTATGGAATGGGAAATCTTGGCTCTGTACAAAATATGTTTAAACGTATTGGTGTAGAGAGCCGTATTTCGGGAGATCCTGCAGTAATTACGGACGCTCAAAAGTTATTATTACCAGGCGTGGGGGCATTTGATGCAGCGATGCAAAGCCTTGAAAATAGCGGACTTATTCCGGTTCTGCATCGTAAAGCGCTTGACGAAAAAGTACCAATATTGGGCATTTGTTTGGGTATGCAGTTACTAACAGCATACAGTGAAGAAGGTAATCTTCCAGGATTGGGATGGATATCTGCTAAAACAATAAAATTCAATTTCCCCGATAACGGAGCGTTGAAAATACCTCATATGGGCTGGAACGATATTATCTATCAAAATGAGTCTTTATTGACCAAGGATCTTCCGGATGAGCCAAGATTTTATTTTGTACATAGTTATTATGTACAGTGTAATAAAAGAGATCATGTTTTGTGTACTACAAAATATGGAACCGAATTTGATTCGATTATTTGCCAGGGCAATATTTACGGGGCACAATTTCATCCTGAAAAAAGCCACAAATTTGGTATGAAGCTATTAAAAAATTTTTCCGAAATATAATATGCTTAAGACAAGGATCATTCCCTGCTTACAATTGATAGGTGAGAGTCTGGTTAAAACAGTTAAGTTCGGAAATTATGGTTATATAGGAGATCCGATTAATACGGTAAGGATATTTAATGAACTAGAAGTGGATGAACTTTGTTTTCTTGATATCAGAGCATCACTCGAGAATCGGAAACCCAATATTTCCATCTTACAACAAATTTCGAATGAATGTTTTATGCCCCTTTCTTATGGTGGAGGTATTGATAGCTTTGATAATGCAAGACGAATTTTTGCTATTGGATTTGAGAAAGTGATCTTAAATACACATGCATACCGCTCTCCAGAGTTAATTAAGCAAATTGCTGAACATTATGGAGTTCAGGCAGTAGTTGCTTCCGTTGACGTCAAGAAGAATATTTGGGGAAAATATCAGGTTTATATAAACGATGGGACAGAGAAGATATCCGCAGATATTATTGAGTATATACAACATCTGACTAACATGGGAGCCGGTGAAATTTTGCTTACGTCAATGGATAGAGATGGTACCTGGAACGGTTTTGATATGGAACTGGTCAATAAAGTTGAGAGAGCTGTTTCAGTTCCAGTTATAGCAAATGGAGGCGCAGGAAGTATCGAACATATTGAAAAGGTTGTCAAACATGGGAAGGCGTCGGCCGTTGCGTTAGGAAGTATGGTTGTGTACCAAAAAAAGGGAATGGGGGTGCTGGTCAATTTCCCTGATAAGAAACGATTGGAAAAAGCTTTAAGTTAAATAATAAGCTAACATGAATATTGGGGTAATGGCTTTATCATTGACAGGATTAGTAGTATTTAGGTATATATATATACGATACAATAAAAATATTTGGACCTATTTTTCAGGGGGACCTTATGGGGACGCAGCCACTTATTTTTTCCTGATACAATTTTTCAGGAAACACAATTGCGGGGTTTCAGATGAGAGATGCCTTTTATCAAATGAACCAGTTCTTGTGCCATCCATCTACATGAAAATTGTTGGAAAATTATTTAGTGATAATACTTTATTAAAAAGATCATGGCTCCCTAATTTTTTTCTTTACGTACTAGCGTCATTGTTCTTTTTATTGATGTTGATAATACATGGAGATATAAATAAATGGCTGATGGCTTTTATGGTAATATTTTTTGTTATCCAACCTGATAATATCAGCCTTGATAAGCATCGCGTACATTATACTGTACTGCAACCCAGGTATTTTGGACTGCTGTTGAATTCAGTCTTTTGGTTTTTATATGTATCTTATGGAATTACAGTTTGGAGTTTTGTGCTGATGGTTTTGCTGGCCTTTTTGTCTCTAAACACTTCAATTTTTTGTAGGCAGATGACATTCTTTTCAATAGTGCTTGCGTCTATCTTATTGTTAGATGGGTTGCTTTTTTTAATACTGCCCGTTTCGGCATTAATGTCAGCTATTTTATTTCCTAAAGAATTTATTCCCAGTATTAAACCGCAAATTCAGTATTCTTATCAATATTATTTGAATTACTATAAACCGAAGCCATCCCGGAACTTGTTAATACATTTTTTAAAAAATATTATCTCCAGGCCTGTATATGAATCTTATCCATATTTCGCTTCAATTTTAATGACATGTCTGCTTTCCTACATTCTTTTCAATATCCCGAAAAACAATAATGCAGAATATCAATTACTTCGCCGGTTGAGCTTTACATATTTATCTGTTATTATTATATTTATCATAACTGGAATCCGGAGATATGCCTTTCTTGGAGAATGCTGGCGTTATATATCTTACAGTTTTTATTTTTTGACCCCTTTTTTTCTGCCACTGCTTATCAACCAACTTCCGATACCTGAAATGGTAAAAGAAGGCCTTATCTTAATGCTTATACTTGCGGCAATAGCTATTGCTTCATTCGCTCATAAAGAAAAGCTTGGAAACAAAACCCCCGCGCTTATAGACTTGTTAAATAACGGGCCTGAGTCTTTCAGAAAATCAGTTTGGTATGGCGTTCCATACAGAGTTTCAACAACAGCTGTTGCTTTGGGATATGGTACGAAAACATTCGAATACCAATATGGGAATCACTCGAATGAAATTCATAACACTTATTTCGCTTCTTATCCCTATTTGAAATGGAACAAAACTATTTTATCTGATAATAATGTTACACATGTATTAGTCGAGAACGAATTATTATCAAAAGCGCAGGAAATTAGTAATTTTTCTACCAAAGAACTCAAACTAATCATAACTAACAGCGAGTTTTCTATATATGAGATTTTGTAACTTGAAAATATCACCATACAAACAATAAATATGTCTTATTCTAACGCACTTCAGAATTTTCTAGCAATCGATGTTGCCTCCATGAGGCCGGTTGATTTTATTGCCAAAATGAACCAGGCAAAATCAGACTGGATCGTACGGGTAAAAGGCAAATCAGGATACAGACCTCAATCGACCTGTCTGGTATGTGGTTCGACAGACAGGGAATTCAATATTCAATTGGATGGTATGGCAATATACCAATGCAAATCCTGTTCACTCGCTTATGTTGACCCCTTTCCTGTTTATGCAGGTGATGTGTATGAACAGACTTACTTCAATAAATCTTTGGTCTCTTATGACAGTATGCGAGATTATCGCATCAAACGGTTTGGAATGGAACGTATTAGACTCATAAAAAAATATGTGCAAAAAGGGAAATTATTAGACATAGGATGTGGGGTAGGTTGGTTTTTGGAGGCTGCTAAAACTGAAGGATTTGAGATATACGGACAGGAGATATCTAAAGAATTAGGGGAATACACGCAAGAAAAACTGGGCATTACTGTGTTCAGCGAGAACCTGGCGGAAATAAAAGAGACTTTTGATGTAATTACTATGTTCGATTTATTGGAGCATGTAATGGACCCGGTAAAATTAATCGAACAATCTAAAAGGTTGTTAAATGAGGGTGGGATCATTGTCGTATTTACGCCAAATTATGATTCACTCGGCATCCAATTGCTAAAAGAGCATTCATCGCTTGTGTGCCCTCCTGCTCACCTTACTTATTTTACAAAACAAAGTGTGGAAAAACTCGCTGAATTAACAGGAATGAGCCTTGTGCATCTTGAAACCAAAGGAATGGACATTGCAGATATTCATGCCTATTATAACCACATTGGGAAAAAAGAAGCGGCTGATGAATTATTCAATCTTTTCGATCAGTTGCAGCCGATTATTGATCAGTCTGGTGCGGCTAATCATATGAGATTTATCCTAAAAAAATAATGAAGAAATATGAACTGTAACGATTATATTATTAAGGATGGAGCTGAGTTCGTAAGGAATTTTGATACAATGTATAAGGAAGTTACGGACCCATGGGGGCAAGAAGCCCGAGGAACCGAGGATACAAGTTTTCGGTTGCTTGTAGCAGTGCTGAAGAACATTTATAGTGGTAAACAAATGATTGATATTGGTTGCGGCCCAGGGCATTTAAGCGTCGCCTTTTGTACAGAACTTGGAATCAAGAAGTATATTGGTTGCGATATTTCAAAGGCTGCTGTCGAAAAAGCAAAATCTGTTAATCCTGAATTGGAATTCCATGAACTTGATATAATCAGGGAAACGAAAGGCATAAAAGGAACGCTGATCACCGCATTGAAAACATTGTATTATTGTGCCCCTGAAATTGATGTGACTATAGATAATATTCATGAGATGCTTGAAAAAGAAGGGTATCTGGCTTATTCATATAATATAAAAGATGACTCGTTCACAAAAAGATTCCTTGACATTGATGTGTTGAGATCTAAATTGGAAGAAAAGGGATTTCGGAAAAAATTTCTTTCCGACTATTTTATAAACGATGAGCGAATTGCCATAGACGTTTTCCAGAAGATTTAAAATATGATGCTGATTTATATTCCTGCAAGAGGAGGGTCAAAAGGGATACCATTAAAAAATATACAGCCCTTGTTAGGGAAACCTCTGATACACTACACACTAGATATTGTAAAAGAGCTTTTTGACGAAAACCCACAAGAATATATCCCGTTTATTTCTTCTGACGACGAAAGAATATGGGATTACTGCAAGTCTTATGGCTTTGACACAGGATATCGCAGACCAGTAAGCTTAGCTGGCGATCATTCCACAATAGTAGATGGCATCTTTCATGCTTTTGCCTGGCTGAAGGATCAAAAGGGAGTTGTTCCGGAGAGTGTGCTGTTAATGCAGCCGACTTCTCCAATCAGGAATATCAATGATCTGAAAGACATGATTTATAGATTTCAGAAAGGAAAATACGACTCTATGTTCAGTGTTATTCCTATGAAGCAGCATCCGTATGAATGTCTCAACATAAAAGAAAGCAAATGGACGTATCTTGAAGAACCGACTATTGGTCAACAGCGACAGGCATACAAAGAAAATTATTATTTTATTGATGGTTCTTATTATATGTTAACTACCCCGTTTCTATATGAATACAAAACGTTCGTAGTTCCGGAATTATCATCTCCCTTTTTACTAAAAGATAAATACATTTTTGACATTGATGATAAAATGGATCTCAAACTTGCAGAGACTATCCTTAAAAGCAGACAAGAATCTTAGCCTATGTCTAACAGATTTATATACATATTCATTGAGGTAGCCAGAAGAGAGCTTGATTGGCGAATGGCATTAGCTGTTCAGCTTGCAAAGAAAGGATATAGTGTGGTGGTTGGGGAAAAAAACCAGCTGCTATGGAATATGTTTGTAGGTTATTATCCACCTGGAGTAATATTGGATAAATGTGCGCAAATTGCAACTTCACAGGAATTTGAAAATCTGATATGTGCAGGATTTGTTTATACAGTACTAGATGAAGAAGGTTTAATAACCAATGCAGCTTATTTTAATCAAAGCCGGTTTAGTTCTCAGGCTGAAAAATTTGTTTCTGCAAATTTCGTAACAGGAAAAAACCTGGATTCAATAATAAAGTCTCAATTCAGAAAAGCCAATAATATAATAACAGGCAACCCCCGATATTCAATGCTTCATCCGGAATGGCAAGAGTGGTTTTCAGGAGAATATAACCAAATAAAAACTTCGTATAAAAATTTTGTTTTATTGGTAAGCTCTTTTAACCCATATCCTCAGGTTTATAAACATGTTATGCCTGGGATGAAGGAGATAGATGATTATTTCAAATCGCAGATGAGTTTTTATCTTGATAACCATCAAAAGGATGGCTTGAATTTTGTTCTTAGACCACATCCCTCGGATCAACCTTATCATAACAATTCTGTCCAAACCGATGAGCGATTCAATATTATACCCTGGATCAGGGCATCAGAATATATTGTTAATGCAAAATGTACTACCAGCATAGAGGCATTTATTGCCGGGAAGAGAGCATACACCTGGAAACTGCTCACACATGAACCTGCTTATAAACTTGCAAATTTATTTGCGGATGACTTACATGATTTTGGGTGTATTGTGTTGGATACAACCCAGAACAGAAGAAAGAAAATTCTTTCGAACCTCCTGGCCCATGCCGACTCTGCGCATGATTCGATGAATCTCATATGCGAAACAATTGAGAAGCTTTCTTTTCCTCAATCAAAATCAAAATCAAAATCAAAATTTTCTGTCCATAAATTGATGCACCTGAAGAACCAGATAAGGTTTATGATGAAAGGCGATAATTATACACGTATTAAACAAAAATTCACCGAAAAAGATGTTGCATACGCACATAAAAAAATGAGTTTGTATATAAGTAATTATACGATCAACGATAAAGTGTTTGAAATTAATTGTTAAAAAATAAAATTATGATGTTAGGAAAAATATACCAAAAATACGTAGTGAGATTTGGAGATATGAGAGCAACTTTAAGTGGCCCCCTTGCTGAAAGAGGCTATCTTTTAATTCATAATTATTTTGATACTGATGATTTGAAAAGATTTCCGGAAGTGTCGGCTTCATTTATTGATAGTCAGGAGTCAAAGGATATTATAAAAAAATTCCCCTTTTTAGCTAAGCCTCTATTTGATCCTAACATCATTTCAATTATACGAGATTATTTGGGATCTAAGGCAGTTCTGGATTATGCATCTGGAAGAAGGTTTCTGGCATCAGGCTCTAAATCTGACAGTTGGCATCACGATTCTGTAGGGCATCGGATAAAAATTTTTATGTGTATTACTGATCAGGATGAAAGCACGCATACCCAGGTCATTCCTAACACACATTTAATAAAATATACGGATTACCAAAACAGCAGGTTAAATACTTCAGACATTGAAAGCCGACATGAACCTCATAAAGTAATTGGCGCTAAGAACGATCTAATCATTTTTGATACGAATATGATGCATAAAGGTGTATACAGCAACGTGCCGAGGGAAATAGTGCAATTTGAATTTTCTGACATACGTAAATCAATGCTCAAGGGCCATGTTGGAATTAGGCAGTCTGTTTTTGATGAATCTGTAGTTGCAAGCCCATTGGTTTCTAAAAAACATCTCATATTTCAAAAAGGATCTGTCAGATTTGTTTGATACTTGATATTTAAAGTGAGAATAAAAAAAATATACTTTTTATCGCTGATACTGGCCCTTATCAAGTTGCTGGTTGCATATTTAGTATACAGAAGCCACAATCTGGATTTTGGAAAATCGCTAATTGGCTGGGACGAATTGCAATGGCAAAATGCCGCCACCTTCTTTTACGAAAATGGATATGACTTTAATTCGATTAAATTATCTTTTGGGCTAGATGGTGGATTCACAAATGGTGGATGGCCTTATCTGATCGGTTTACTTCATTACATAGTAGGGTATCATTATTTTAACGCTGTAATCCTGAGAGTGATTTTGTTCCTTATAGCCTGCAATGCTTTTTATACAATATTAATACGAACAGGTCATGGGCAAAAGGTGACTATTATTTCAATACTTTTTCTTGCATTTTATCATCCCTTTTTTGTAGCTGATGCAACATATTTGAGAGATGATATTGTAGTCTATCTTATCATCATTTTACTACGCCTCGCAATGGTTCGAGGATATCTTAAAGGGATATTGGCAGTTGTACTTTTTCTTTTGACTGCCTATGTGTTGATTCTTTCAAGACCATTCGCTTTTTTAGTATTTATAAGTCTTTATCTGTTTTATTTTAAATGTTTCAGATGGATTCATTGGGTTCTCTTAATCCCCCCCTTTCTGTGTATGATTTTTTTAGGAACGGATTTATTATCGTATGGAATGAATTTTCTGTCCTACTTCAGATTCGATGTAAAAAATATACTTGTTTCTTCTTTTAAATATTATATTGGCCCCCTCCCATGGAACATGATCGGAATAGATAGTGGTTACAATCCATTATGGTATGCGTTAACACTTTCATTGATTTTGCTGGGATTCACATTGCCTGCTTTTTACAGGTCGTTGGCTTTAAATTGGAGAGTGATGGTGGCATTGTTTATGACAGGGCTATTCCCGTATATCATAAGCAACCAGGAAGTAGATGCAGTAGGGCCAAGACAATTTGCTATGGTTGGCCCTTTTCTTTTTGTGATACTATACGGTGATATTATAAAAAATATTTCTATTAAAAGATCGGAGAGCTACCAGACTGCGTAGTTTTGATAATATTGTTTTATGTGCCGGATTGCAGGTTTTTTTGGAAAAACAGTTACAGATAAGCATGTATCGATAATTGGTAGCATGGTAAGTGCCATGAAGCACGGTGGGCCGGACTACCAGCAGGTCACAGCGTATCCGAATATGGTTTTAGGACATGCACGATTGTCTATTTTAGACTTGTCCAACGCAGCCAATCAGCCATATGAATGGACCGACTATATCATATGTTATAATGGAGAAATATATAATTTTAAGGAGATAAGGAAAGAATTGGCAGGAAAAGGGTATCAGTTTCAATCTGATGGTGATACGGAAGTAATCATAAAAGCGTATGACGCATGGGGAATTGATGCGTTCAAGAAATTTAGGGGAATGTTTGCTTTTGCCTTATGGGATGGCAAAAAAAATAAATTTCTTTTAGTAAGGGATAGGATGGGCGTAAAGCCCTTGTATTATGTTTCATATGATAATGCAGTTTATTTTTTTTCTGAGCTGAAATCTATACGCCAAATTGATGGAATCCGACTGACAATCGATAAAAATGCAACTGCAGATTTTTTACAAAGAGGCTATATAGGAGGAAATCATTGCATTTTTGAACAGATACAAAAGGTGAAACCAGGTACGATACTTGAATTTGAATCACCTGACTCTTTTGCGACGTATTCATACTGGAATTTAAACAGCATAGGAAACCCACCCTTTGAGGGAGATTATAGCAGTGCGAAAAATACAGTATTGCAGTCCTTGCGAAATAGTATTGAATATAGACTCGTATCTGATGTTCCAGTGGGGATTTTTTTGAGTGGGGGAATAGACTCGAGCCTGGTAACTGCTATTGCGAGCAAAGATATCGGAGTGAACCTTCAGACTTTTAATATTTCATTTGATGATAAAGCATTTGATGAATCTCATTTGGCAAGGATGATTTCCAGGGAATGCAAAACAGAGCATCATGAATTTAAATGTAATCCGCTAATTTTGATTGAGTTTTTGAACGAATTGCCTTTTGTATACGATGAACCGTTTGCTGATGCGAGTGCCATCCCTACTCTTTTCTTATCTAAAATGACAAGCAAATATGTGAAAGTTGCCCTTGGGGGCGACGGCGGGGACGAAGTTTTTGGCGGATACACAAAATATACCTTTGCCGATCAGTTTAGACGACGCAAGTATATTTATAAAGCAATATCCATACTCTCACAATCAATTGGAACCGAAAACGCAGTATCGTTTGGCCGAACCCTTTTGAAGAAAAGATATAGAAATGTTGATACCAAGATTCGAAAATTTATTCATGCGGCTTCTTCCGGGGATTGGATAGATTTTTTCAATAAGAGTTCTTTTGTGATTGGATCCCAGGAATTAAATGATGTTCTTGATTTTTCACGAGAAGAACTCAATCCATTCAAAGGAAAAGAAAAGACAGAGTTCGCAAAGAAATATTTCATTCGCACTTTGGGTCTGTTAGATATCGGGTATTACTTAACCGATGATCTTTTAGTTAAACTCGACAGGGCCTCGATGCGATACGGACTTGAGGCAAGAGAGCCGCTACTCGATCATACTTTAATGGAAATAGGCCTTTCTTTGCCAGACTCATACAAGGTTAATAACGGGGAGACGAAATTTATTTTAAGGGATATCCTCAGTGGGTATCTTCCGGAGCAGATAACAAAAGCTCCTAAATCCGGGTTCACTGTTCCTGTGGATTCCTGGCTTAAAAATGAACTTTACGCCGAAGTAAATGCCTTGAAGAACGACCACCTTTTCTGTAAGGAATTGCAATTGAATCAACACGCAATTCAAAGAAACGTAGATAATTTTTACAGTAATCAACCACTTACTGACCCTCTTTTTATCTGGAATTTATTAATGTTATATAAATGGTACAAAAAATGGGTTTCTGCCAATTAATTCAAAAAAAGTAAATTTTTCACAACCATATGACTACGTTAATCTCCCATATTGTCCCGGAAGCAATTAAAAATTCGATAAGAAAATATAAAGACAGAAAAGGGTTGAAAGCCTTACAAAAAGTTGTCGTTGATACCTCTAATCTGGTGCGTATTAATGACGGATCTTTTCTGGAATCCATTTTTAAATCGGCAGATTTTAAGAAGAACTGGGAAAAGATATCTGCTGAGGTAGGGCAATTAATGCTGCCAGAAAATACAGGTGGTGTAAACGAAGGCGACCAACGGGCAATCGCCTATCTCGTCTGGCATTTCAAACCCGTAAAGATACTTGAAATTGGTACGCATATAGGATGTTCTACTGTTCACCTATCGATCGCACAAAGGGAATTACTATAATGTACCCTAAAAAGAGGGCAGGTAGTTAAGAATGAAATTTTCATCTTAAATTACCAAATATGACAAAGAAAAGCAGGCGCAAGTTCAGCGCCGAATTTAAAGCGA
>PVEQ01000028.1 GCA_002973575.1 Sediminibacterium magnilacihabitans | reverse complement strand
TTGTTGTTTGCACACATAACTAATCCCTTTTCTTTTACCTTTTATTGTGTCCAATTTTTCCACATATTCACACCTTAATTCTTACCGAACCATTGCCTAAATGGATTGATGGGTAAATATCAGCTGTCGCCAGGTTTATCTGGTATTTCCTGGAGCGGCATCATAACGCCTGAAAGTTTAGGTGATTTAGGAAAGGCTATAAAAGCAAGTGTTGCGGCGGAACAGTTACCAAACTATGGTACCGATCTGGAGGAAGGATTTAACAATCTTAACCTTAATGAAGATGATATTCTATCACTCCTACATTCGAATACTTATTTGAATGATAATTTTCTTACTGCAATCGGAAAAACTGAATGGGCCAGTCTGTCCTGGAATGATCAAAGTATTGCGGAAAAGAAAGACATCATTAATAAAGTCGATTTTGTATTTATTTCTTCCGAATCTGTTGCGGCATGTGAAAACGCAAAACAGAAACTGAAACAAGAGCTTGTAAATCATCTATTACTTGATTGTAGTGACGCACATTATAATTCAAGCGAAACATCGCAAAAAGACAGGGTTGGTAAATGCTTTACATGGATTAAGGGTGATCCAACCTTTGATGGATTAAGGCAGATAAAGTATGAACCTGTAACTAGAATTTTGATTAAAGATGATAAGCCAGACGAAAAGACTGCTTATAATGTAATTGACAAAGTGAAGTTCGTAGGAGATGTAGGGACGCAGTATTTTGATGCTACGGCAATCGAAATCAACCCTAATCTCAATGTTATCATTGGAGGTAAATCTTCTGGTAAATCTTTACTACTATATCATATTGCAAAAGCGATTGATCCCCAGCAGGTGAAAGAAAGATTGGGAGTGGTTAACGAAAAAGAATATGACTTATTCAGTAAAGTGTCCGGCTTTGATTTTAAAGTGAAATGGAAGGATGGTGTTATAAATGCATTGTCCGATCCGATTGAAACCCAAAACCGGCAGATAACCTATATACCGCAGATGTACATTAACCACCTCGCGGAACAGAAAGGCGAAAAGAAACTAGCGGAACTAATTGAGAGTATATTATTCCAGAACAGCGATTTCAAAAAGTTTAGTGAAGGACAAACCAGAAAAATCCAGGAACTAAATTTAAAAATTGGCAATGACATTAATGAGGTTTTTCTGATAAGAGCGAACGTAGAAGCTTTGGCTAAAGAAACAAGGGAAATCGGCGACAAAAAAGCAATACAAGATAATATTGATAAAGTAAGAAAAGAGATCGCTGACTTAAACGAAAAAGCAGGCTTTACTCCACAAGAAGCTACCCTCTTTGCAAAACTTCAAAAGAAAAAAGAAAGAGTAAGTATCGCAAAATCAAAAGTCGAAGGGTATAAAGAAAGAGTTCAGGAATATATACAGGAGTTGGCTGATTTAAAAGCAGAAGTTGCAACGAGGTTAGAATCTACTTCTCTACAGTGGTTTGAAATTACAGAAGGTATTGCACAGGATTATATTGCTGATAATATCCGCCAGGATATAAAAGAATCAGTCGATTTGTTTGATAAATTGTCGATCAAATACACTACACTTTACGGAGACTTTGATAAGGCAATCACAACTAAAACAACAACAATTACACAGGTAGACCAAGCCTTAAATCCCTTCACTGCAAAAATATCGAACCAGCAATTGTTAAAACGGTTGGAGAAAGAAGTAATAGATGATGAGAGCAAACTAAAGCGGATCGACGAAAAAGAAAAACAACTTAATCAGGTTAAACAATCAGGAATTCAATTAAAAACAGAGATTCTCAAAAACGTTGAACTGCTTTTTGAAAATTACAAGCAGATTTTAACCGAAATACAAAAGCCTGACCTATCACAAATTGATACTGGACTACACCTGGAAGCTCATCTCGAAATCGACAATGTTTCTTTTCAAAATGGATTTTGTGGTTTGCTGGATGGCAGATCAAACTTTTCAACGTTATTTGGCAACTGTTTTGATGGAAGCAATAATTACACATTCACGGAAGAATCTCACATAGAAAATCTGAAAGCTATTTTTGATAGGGTTTGGGCGGCCGAACAAAACCAGATAAAATTCAGGTCTGGTTATCGTTCGCAGGACGCTATCACCCAGTTATTCAAGGACAATTATAAATTCAAGTATAACATAAAAGCGAATGGTGATGATATTCTGCAGATGTCCCCTGGTAAAAGAGGGTTGGTTTTATTGCAAATAATTCTTCACCTCAGTAATGCAAAACATCCCATACTGATTGACCAACCTGAAGACAATCTGGATAATAGAACGATTTTCAAAGATTTAAATGATTTTATCAAGGAAAAGAAAATACAACGGCAGATAATCCTTGTAACGCACAATGCCAATCTTGTTGTATCAACAGATGCTGAAGAAGTTATTGTAGCCAATCAAAATGGTCAGGATGCCGGCAAGGTTAATGAAAAATATCAGTTTGAATATATCACTGGTTCTTTGGAAAATACCTTTAAAAGCCCTGGCGTTACTGGCGTGTTACAGCAAATGGGTATTAGAGAACACGTGTGCGATGTATTAGAAGGCGGTGAAGATGCATTTATTTATAGGGAACGTAAATACGGATTCAGAAAATAACATTACTAAATAGCGTCTGTGTAATTTTGCTGTTTAGAATTTAATGGGTGACGGAACAGTGCTGGCGAGAGAAATATTCATTAAAAAAGCTGATTTTAAAAGCCGCTTGGCGGCTAATAAATTATATCTAGCCATAAGTCGTTTTTAAAATGACTTATGGACAATTATAAAATTTTATATTCAGCCACAAGTCTCTCAAAAAAACACTTTTGGACAATTTGCAGTCAATATTGCCAGCCAATATGATCTCAAAAGACGGGTCTTTGGCTGGCAATAATTTGCATCTTTATCTTCTCCCTAGCTAAACGGCAATCTTTTCCTGCAGATCAGCAGCTTTAAAATTTTCCAGGTTGGCCGCCAATCTTTTCTTGGTGGCATCATCAAAGCTGGCAAGATAATTTTCCGTGGTGGTTAAAGATTGATGACCCAATGCTTCCTGAATATACCTGGTTGATACCCCGGAATTCTTCATCACTGTTGAAAAGGTATGCCGTGCCACATACGTTGTAATTTTCTTTGCAATGCCTAATTCCTTTTGCATTTTCCGCAGCCATTCATTGATCATGTGGGTGAACAGTTTCTTATCCTCATGCTGTTGGAACAAGTTAGAATTTAAGTCAAGCACCGGAAAAATGAGATTATTAGGAGACTTATTCATATTACCCCACCTTTCCATGATACGGTACATATCTTCCGTAATAAACACAGAAATCAATACCGGGTTATCGCGATTGGCTCTTTCTGTTTTAGCTCTTTCAAAAATGATAAAGCCTTCATGAATATCCTTATACTTTAAATGCAGGATGTCTTTGAAGTTGATGCCATTTCCAAAATAGCTGAACAACCACATATCCTTTGCTCGTTGCTCTGTCGGATTATTGGGGTCGCATTTATAATTATAGATCTTCAACAACTCTTCATGTGTTAATGCTTTTTTGATTCCCTTGCCGGTAGGTACACGATATTTTCTGCGGCCAAACGGATATTGTTTTAGTGTTACAATATCCTGGAATATCGCTTCGTTAAAAACCGCCCGCATACTGCGTGTGTAAATACCGATTGTTGTTCTGGAAATAGCTCGTGCATTCTGGTAATTTTCAAACTGCATGAGGTAAGAAACCGTTACTTGTTCTAACAATACATTTCCTTTGAATTTTTCAAATGCGCGATATGAGGTGTAATAACTCTCGGCAGAGCCAATACGCCCTTCCAACATTAATCGCTTAATGATACATTGAAATACATCACCAATGGTTCCTTTGTCGAAGCGCTGTGACAAAATCTTATAACGTTTAACAGCATCTTTCGGCATCTCTTCGCCTTGATACATCTCGGGCAATTGTGCGGCATACTTCATAGACTGCTTCTTAACCAGCAGCGGATGATGCTGCACAAACTTGCGTTCAAAATCAATAAAGGTGAATGGCCGATTCTCTTTGATTGATTCTTCTGCCTGTTCCTTTAACTCTTTTAACTGATCACGTACTTTACGCAATCCTTCACCTAGGTTTTTTGCTTCGAGCTTTTCGAAATCTTTTTCATTCAAATCAAATGTGGTAGGATACATCTCAGTTTTATTCTGAGTGTACACACGTAATTTGACCGGATAGGTCTTTGTTTTTTTCATTCTTCGTGTGTCAAGAAAAATGGAGGCTGTTACCAACATACACTGAATTTTTTAATCATTACACAATACAGTCCTCTACTTGGAAATTTGCATAAAATTTGCACAAATCGAAGGGTAAAACAGGGTAAAAACCCGTTTTGTGACAGATTTTGAAATTAGGCAAAAACACCCGTAACTACCTAATTTTCAGCGAATTCGGTAAGATGTAGTAAGATGAAATAAAATGCAATAAACCCCTTTTTGAGCGCTCATAATCAGGGGGTCCCAGGATCATGCCCTGGTGGGCCCACAGAATACCCGCAGATCAGTTGATTTGCGGGTATTTTTTGCCCTTGCTTTATCGTATATTTGAAGAGCAAATATTTATCATGACAGAAATCATCATTGATAAATCATTGATAAGAAAAAATACCTTCTGGTGCCTGCAAAGGATTATTCTGCTTTGCAAAAAAAAGCTGCCTTAAAATCAAAGGCCGAAAAGGTCTTTTCCTTGGAAGATGCACGGTCGTTTAGCAAGAAGTTGATCAGAAAATGGGCGGCAGAAAAGTAACTGTAAAACAAAGCGCCGCTGAAAGCATTGCATCTATCGCTTGGTATATTGAATCGAAGGGATTGGTTGCGATTGCCGAAAAGTTTACTGATGACGTTTATGATTACTTCCTCAAACTTGCCAATCCTCTAAAATCCTATGCTGTTTGCAAAGACCCAATTCGTTCTTCATTGGGATATAAGTGTCCAGGGAAACTCATCAAAAAATACCACTCTTCGTTGCCGTTTTATGATAGGCGTTAAATACTTGGTTAGCATGTCAAAAGCTTCAAACCAACTGGCGGGGGAAACCAGGTTTTTGGTATTGACATAAATCATCATCAACTGGTGCCCTGTCTGAAATCCTTGACCGATAAGAATCAAGTACCGTGGTGAGCATTTGTCACGATTTTGCATAAAATCGTGACAAATGTGACGTTTTCTGTCACAATTATGCATAAATTTGTGACATGAAATCAGTTCAACAACATATCGGAGAGCAGATTCGGGAAACTCCGCCTGGAGCTATTTTATTTCCTGCTGACTTTCGAGGCTTGGGATCGGACGATGCTATCAGGCAGGCTTTGTCGCGCCTGGTAAGTGAAGGTGTCATTGAAAGACTTGGACACGGGATCTATTACCTCCCTCAATATGACGATGAGCTGGGTAAGCTGATTCCTTCCATGGAAAAAATAGCAGAGGCAATAGCAGCGAGAGAGCATGTGCGCATTCTGCCAACCGGTGCGGCTGCTCTCAACAGACTGGGCTTGTCGACACAGGTGCCTATGAATATCGTGTACCTGACCGATGGCCAGCGGCGTAATATTCAAATCGGTAAAGGAAAGCTGGTATTCAAGCCGACAACTCCCAAAAAGTTTGCTTTTAAAGGCGCCATCAGCGGCATGCTGATACGCGCTTTAGAAGATGTAAATCTAAACGAGATCACAGCTGAAATGAGGGCTCGTATCAAAGTGCTGATTGAAAAGGAGGACCCGCAACTTTTGAAATACGATCTGCAACTCGCGTCAGCAAAAACTCATAACTATTTACTACAGTTAATAAAAGACAGACATGAAGTGGCTTGAATTATCGGATGATAGAAAGCAGCTGGTGCTTGACCAGGCATCGGCAAAATTATCAGCGCCCAAGAATGCATTGGAAAAAGACTGGTGGGTGACTGTTGCCTTACGGGCCATCTTTAATACACCATTTGCAAAAGATATTGTTTTTAAGGGCGGCACCTCTTTAAGTAAGAGCTGGCAACTGATCTCGAGGTTCTCTGAAGACATTGATCTGGCAATTAATCGTGAAGCGTTGGGGTTCGGCGGTGAACTGACTTATTCGCAAATCAAAAAATTAAAACGAAAGGGTGTAGAATTTACAATAACTGAGCACCTGTTAAAAGAAGTACCCCTTACTGCTCTCCAACGCTTAGGTTTTCTGCTGGAAGTAATATTAAAAAAAGATATTGGACAGGATTTGAGTTGCGATTATTCATCAAACAATACATCCATTGTTAATTCACTCTGAACTAACCCAATCTTATATTCATTGGTAGTGACCCCATACGTCGTAATCATCGTAAGGAATAATGTTTTTTTTGTGTTAGTCGCACTTCTGAATACCTGCACCTTTTTCCATAGTTCTTCTTTGTACCCTTTTGTGATTGAAAACTCATTGATTGAAAATTTCATCTCACATAAATTAATACACATGTCCTGCCTGTCAATCAACAAATCAATTTGCGCACCTTGCTCATTCTTTTGAGGTTTATACCGCCATGTAGAGGTTTCAGTATGTACATTTTCAATACCCAGTGCTTTTTTGATTGATGCTATATGTTTCATACAAATCGCTTCAAATGCAGTTCCACTCCAACTTTTCCAAGAGGAGCCAGATGCAAATTTCTCCCAAGAGCCAGCACCATGCCATTTACTGTTTTCAATGAATTTCATGAAGAAGTGGGAGTATTCGTCAGTCAACCGGTAAACTACATCCTTCGTAGTTTTTCCGAACGGAATATATGGTGTTATAAAACCCGACTCTGTAAGTTCTTCCAGTAATTGCGTGGCGCCTCCGCCTGAAGACAACCCGCATGCTTCAATGATTTCATTCCTGTTCAAGCCACTTCCTTTTTTTGAAAGTGCTTTAACGACGGCAATATGGTCATCAGCCCCATCAAATAATGAATGAAATAGTTTTTTGAATTCATCTTGCAGGATCCCATCTTTCGTGAAACACAATTTGTCAATTGCTTGCGTGGCACTTTCACCCGGTTCTATCTCTTTTAAATAATGGGGTATCCCACCCATTGCCATATACAATTGAAGTACCTGAAACCTGTCTATATTAACCTTCCGGGCTCTTAAAAATTTTTCCGTTTCACTGACGGTAAAAGGCAAAAGACGCATTTTCCTCGTTACCCGATTGTGTAACCCCCCTCTGTTATTAATGACTTTTTGGATCATCCAGGCGGCTGCCGACCCGCAGATTACAACAATTAGATTTTGCTGCCGGGAGGCCCACATATTCCAAAAATTCTCAAAAGCCTGCATAAAACCGGATCTGGGAGTATGTATCCAGGGAAACTCATCAAAAAATACCACTCTTCGTTGCCGTTTTATGATAGGCGTTAAATACTTGGTTAGCATGTCAAAAGCTTCAAACCAACTGGCGGGGGTACCTAATTTTAAACCTTGCACATTTGACAGGGCAATGCGGAAGTTGTCTAATTGCTGGTATAAAGTGGCGTTATGTGTTCCAGAAAATTCAAAAGCTATTTGTTTTTCATATGCATGACGTATAATGAACGTTTTTCCGACCCTTCTGCGACCATACATAGCAACAAGCTCCGCTTCTCCTGATTTCAATATTTTAGACAATAGATTCTGTTCTGTTTCTCGTCCAATTATTGGTTCCATTGTATAAGCATTTTGCGTCTTTTGGCGAATTAAGAATGAGTTATAATTCGCCAAAACTATAAAAAAATACGCGATTTGGCGAGATATAAGATGGTTATATTTCGCCAAATCTGCTTAAAAAAATGAGTTGTGGCTAATTATAAATAACCCTATTTAGCCAGAAGTTCCGCGATGAATGCTTAAATACGCACTGGTTCCTATCTCTGGAGGATGCTTATGAGAAAATAAGTGGCTGGGTAGCGGAATATAATCACTATCGACCGCACAGTTCTTTAAATGGTAAGACGCCTGCTGAAGTAGTAGTTGAACAACTGATAAAACAATCAAAAGAGCGAAAGGAAAAAAACGTACCCAAGGTTCCTCTTCATGAAGGGATGTATTTTGCAGCTACAGAAAACCTGTTGGCTTCACCGGAAAATACATACCTTCATAAAGAGTTTTTTTATCCTTCAAACAGTCCGAATTCTCCGACTTAGGAGTGCCCGAAATCCGGAGGGAGGTTCCGTTTATTTTTTGATAAGATCATAGCACTTCTAACAAATTTCAACATAGTATCATATTCGACTCCAAAAAAAGCTGCCATAAACTCGATTTCATTTAAAGAGAACTTGCCAGGATCTTCGACTTTCTTAATAAAGGAATAGAATGAAATACCCAATAAGATTTGGAGATTGCTTTTGGCTATAGTTGCAAAAATTTGAGGAAAACTTTTAATCGTATTATTAAATAATCCTGACTTAATAGTATTAATCTTGTGCAGCCCCTCCTCTGTTTCATAGAAAGACAATAACTCCTTCTCTTTTGTACGTTTAGCCATCGGTAGAATAATAATTACAAAAATTAGAAAGTAGTTTTCCATCTACATTTCCCTCGGCCACTTCATTACCCCCGGTTGTATACCCAGATCGCGAATATGTGAAAAGATTGAGCCGATAAAATTAAAGGAAGGAGCCGGAAAACGAAATGGGTAACTACTTTCATATTGCATGTGTTGCCAGCAATAAAGGTAGTTGAAAACCTATCGAATACAAGTCAGCGCAGATTCCGTTTATTCGCCCGGCGTAATCACTATATTTCTAAAAGACACCGGACCATGATCGCCCTGCAGGTAGATGGGGCCGGGTTCTCCTTCTTTGCTGTCCAGCGCGCCGCCGGTAATGCCTGGTATCTCCTGGTTGCAGATGATGGTCTTGCCATTCGCAACCACCGTAACCATCCTGCCCACCAACGTAATATCATAACTCTGCCATTGGTCAGGTCCAATGGCCGCCATTTCACTGGGTACGAGGAATCCGTAAATGCCGCCAAAAAGATGGCTGCCCGGATGTTCAGCAGGGTCATTATCGAGTATCTGCGTTTCGTAACGGCCCCTCAAATACACGCCGCTGTTGCTGTTCTTCTTGTATTTGAACTCGATGTGCAATTTAAAATCGCGAAACTTTTCTTTGGTAATGATGTTGGCGCCGGAATGCGGACTAATCAATTCCCCGTTTTGAACAATCCATTGGTTGTTCTCTCTGTCTGTTGTCCATCCGGTGAGGTCCTTACCATTGAACAGGCGGATGGGTTTTCCCCAATGAATTTTTTTCTTCTCTGTGAGCATCGGCGCCCTTACACCCGTAAAAGGAAGATCTTTTCCCATACTGGAATGTATCACTCCTTTGATCCCTTCACCATTAGGTTCTCCTTCCAGTACCATGTCTTTCTCCGACGACTCCCATTGTGGCGGGATGGCAAAAGAGAACTTGTTACCATTCAATAATACTTTGGCAACCGGTCTCGCACTTCCACCTGAAGCCACGAACCGGCCCACCAGGGTTTTAACGCCGGAAATCTCGATCTCCAGCCAAGAAGCCCTTTCTTTTCCATTTTCCAATACGGTGAGGTCCCATCTTCCTACCAGGTCTCCACCGGCAATGCTGTTGCTCTTGGTGGCGGTTACCTGCGCGTGAACAGATGATTGTGGCGCCATAGCGGCACATCCTATCAATGCAATTACAATACTTTTCCTGATGTACATGATTTGACTATTTTTAAATGAACGGATAATAACTATCCTATTGTTTTCATATTTACCGGATCCCATTGAATGGGTTTATGGCTGTAATAACTATCGTTACAAAGCAACGCCGGCGCTGCAGCGCGATAACCAAAAACAGCATCTTCCACTACCGTACCATTATTACGGATAGCCGTGAAGAAATTATTGAAGTGATCGTAATGGGCGCCTTTATATCCTTCTTCGGCCTGGAAAACAAATGATTCGGGAGGCAACATCTTTTTCCTGGTCTCCTGGCTTTTGCCGGCTTTTGCCAGCTGCGCTTCCATGAAAGGATCATGGGAATCGAAAGACTTATTCCTTCGTAACGTAACACGATCCCATTCCACATCCATGGCGCCTTCGCTGCCAATCAAACGCAGGTAAGTGGTGCCACTCGTGCCATCTACAAAATTACAACGTAGTGAAAGGTTGAAACCCGGATGGGCGGCTCTTTCCGGATAATCGAAAGTGCCGATCAATACATCCGGTACTTCGCGTCCATCGTTCCAGTAACGCAATCCGCCGGTGGCATAAATATGATCGGGCCCAACTGAGTTGGTAATAAAGTGCAGGCTCGAGAACAGGTGCACAAAGAGGTCGCCCGCCATGGCGGTACCATAATCGCGGTAATTTCTCCAGCGGAAAAAACGCATTTTATCGAAGGGGCGATGGGTAGTATTGCTTACGAAAGTTTCCCAATCCACTGTTTGCTCTGATGCATCTTCGGGAATGGGGTACTGCCATACTTCTACCGGTGCGCGACGCGCCCAGAAACCTTCTGCATAATTCAGCTTACCAATGGCGCCGTCTTTCAACAGCTCACGCGCTTTCTCATTACCCAGTGAAGCCAGGCCCTGGCTGCCCACCTGGAACACTCTATTATATTTCTGTTGGGCTGCGATCACAGCGGGACCTTCATCCACGCCATGTACCATCGGTTTCTCGCAATACACATGCTTGCCTGCGGCCATGGCATCTACCGATATTTGTTTGTGCCAGTGATCCGGGGTACCAATGATCACGGCATCCACATCTGACCTGTTCAGGATGTCTTTGTAATGCTTGGTAGTAAAAAGGTCTTTACCCCATTTGGTCTTTGCATCGTTCAACCGGCCATCATACAGATCGCAAACGGCCACCAGTTTCACACCGGGTACCTTCAAAGCGGTATTGGTATCTGCCGAACCCATGCCCCCTGCACCAATCAGTGCCAGGTTGATCTTGTCATTGGCGCCATAAGTTTTGCCTTCCAGTATTTCCCGCCTGATGCGCTCAACATAAGCGGCAGAAGCAGATTGTGCCAGCATCCCACCGGCTAATACGCCACCGGTGGCCATAGATAAATTTTTCAGGAATCCCCGACGATTGTAATCTCTTTTCATACGGTATTTTTTTATTTGCAACGTGTGCTCTAAAGATAAGCACCTGCGCCCATTTCTGCTATTGCATTTAATAAAGATTCTGCGTATTATTGGAATGACTAAACCCTGGCTTATGAGATACCTGTTCTCGTGCCTCCTCTTCCTGGCGCTCCCCTTTGCCACTTTGAAAGCACAAAACTATCCCGACCTTTCCGGCACATGGTACCAGAATGGCAACAGCAATTACCCTGCCTATATCATCCAGAATGGTCAGAACCTCACGTTCATTTTTTCCAACACCACCAGTACCGTCACATTTACTTCAGTCAACCAGGTATATGCCAATACATGGAAAGCTGCTGCGAATATCTCTGCCGATGGTAATACACTTACCTGGAGTGATCAGACCTGGACGAGGGCGGTCATCAACTATCCCAATATTGCAGGAACATGGTATGTGAATGGATCGCCTGTCACTATCACACAAAATGGAAAGATGTTGGAGTTCACAATGGCAGGAGGAAAATCGAAAGGTTATTTTTATTCCACACAAGGTATCTATGCCACCGAATGGAACACTTATGCCACTTATGATGCCGGCACACAAAGTCTTAAATGGAATAATCAGACCTGGACAATTGCCGGAGGTGCAACAGTATCCGGTTCAAATACAGGTACGGCAGGTACTACAAAAATCTGCCGGAGAGAACTTTCTGCATTCTTTTATGCCATGACGGCATTGGGTACTACCTGGGCACGCCCGATATACGAACCCGGAGCCATGAGTGCCCGAACCATTGCAGACCTTAGAGGGGCATTGTCTCTTGTTGTGCCAACACTCAACTTATTTCCCTGCATCGTTTTCGACAGAAACCGCATCACCAACCTCAGTAACAGTTTAGGAAGTATCACCGGCACACAGGCTTCCCAGGAATCGCATCAGATCATTATTGACCTGCAGGTGGCCGTACGAAATGCAGGTATTACCTGCGACAGGGGATTGAATCTCGAAATGCTTTTCATCGGAGGCATTCACCTGGGTGCAGCACAGGCGCATGCGTCCAGCAGGATCTGTCAGCCCGTTCCCATGCCAGCTAATATTGCATCAACAATCTCGGCGCATCTTACCACTGCGCACGACGCTTTGGCTACCCTGCTGCCTTGTATGCCCGATTTGCAGCTCGGCGCTTTCTCAACAGTGCCGCTCGGGTCTATGAACTCTGTAGAACCTCATACATTCATTGTAGGCATTATTACCGAAACCCTGTGGGCGGTTACCCTCACCGACTGCTGCTGTACCTGTACCGGCAACGCATCGGTAAATCCCGGCACTACCTGTGACCAGGAATGTCATAAATGGTGTCGCGAGCACGGAAAATCAGGCGGCAAATTCAATGGCATTTGCCTGTTGGGCGTTATGAGCGGTGGAACACAACCTGATTGTCAGTGCTGGTAATTTTCGATTGTACCAGATACCAAAGATGGACCCAATTAAAGAGCATGATCTACTGCTCCATTGCCTGCTTTCCCTTTTCCATATAGCTGGTATCTCCGAACGATACTATCGAGAATTTCCCTTGCTCAAAAACTACTTTGCAGACCGATGCATTGGCCAGTGGCTTAGCGGCCGGGTGCGTTTCACTGATGTTTGAAAGCATGGCATTGATAGCCAGTCCGTGTGAGACAACCAGCACATTGCCGCCTCCCGATTTTGTTGTCCGTTCAGCAATGGCCCGGAGCCAGTTCTGTGTGCGCGTTCTTACGTCTTCAAAATTCTCCGCCAGGTGCAGGGTATCCAGTTTTTTAACGGCATCGAGTGCATCGGTCAGCTTATTGGTTTTACGCATGTCGGCAAACAAAGCAACTGCGGAAGTATAGTGTAGATAGAGGGCAATATCGTTCCACATTTTTTTATTGTGGTCGCCTTCGTAACAGCCAAAGCAGCTTTCCCTTAATGCTGTTGAAGCTACCAGTTGAGCATCCTTTTCGTTTTTTGCGTCCACGATAGTCTGTGTTGTTTCGCGCGCACGCCCCAGATCGCTGGTATACACCGATGCGAAATGTATTCCTTTTAACCCAATGCCCAAAGCTTTTGCACCCTTTTTACCTTCGGGTGTCAGGGGTGCATCGGACCAGCCCTGTACACGATCCAGTGCATTCAATAAGGTTTCGCCGTGGCGTACAATATAGAAAACCACTGTTGAGTTATTGTTGTCCTTCTCCTGCGAAAAACAGGTGTGTAAGGAAGAAAAGAGCACTGCTGATACCAGCAATGCTCTTTTGATAGTGTTAATCATTTTCTTCATTTCTTAAAAAGTATAACTGATAGATGCCCAGAAACTGCGGGGTAAAATTGCACGGCCCAGCATCAATTGCCCAGGAGCAAGTGTGCTTTCATTGATGAATTGTTCGCCGCGAACATTTCCCTCTGTGAGACCGCGGGCATTCAGCAGGTTGCTTCCCCAAAAGCGTATCTCCACTTTCTTTTTGATGGTATAACCCACGCCGGCTGTCACTTCCGTATAACAATCCAGCCTGTAGGTATTGGCATTGGTTGACCAGCGGCTTCCAATGTTGATCATATTGGCATAGAGGTTCAGGTTCTTACGGTTATAAGTGGCCGATAATTGCAGGTTGGTAGCGGGCAAACGTTCGGGTCTGTTGCCTTTCCAGCTCAAAGGCTTGCCAGCAATAGATGGGTCAGCATCCGGACTCACCACAATATCGTAGCTGGTGAACTGTGCATTTTCAATCGTTGCCATTCCCCTCAGCGTTAGTCCTTTCAGTACTTCATAAATGATCTCTGTTTCCCAGCTGTAGGTCCTGGATGAACCAAAAGTAGCCTGGGGTATCACGGTTCCCGGAGCCGCACCCGGAACACTGATGGTGAGTGGGAAATTATTTACGCTGGAGTAGCTAAGGGAAGTAAAAAAGGCCAGCTTATTGTAAGCATACCGTAAACCCAGTTCTCCCATATAAATGTTGCGTTTCCTGAGCTGACTGGGCGTAGCACTCACAGCAGCAAAATCATCGATCGTAAAAGCATTGTAGGTTTTGGTGCCGCGTGCAAATAACCCGGTATGGTTATCCAGTTTATAATTGATACCAAGAGAAGCAGACCAATAAGTCATATCCTGTGTGAAAGGCGTGAACCCATCGATGGTATAGCCACTACCGCCCGTACTGGCAGATGATCCTCCATACACTGCCCTGTGACCGGAAAGATGGTTGGCATCGAGGCGCAAGCCACCATCGAAATTCCATTTCTCACCTACTCTTACAAGGTCTGAAATGTAAGCCGAATACATGTTTGATATTCCATCGAACTTCGTATAACCACTTTTGCTGGTATTGGCAACTGGCTTAACCTCCGGCACATTGGAAGAGCCTACCAGTATAACGGAAGGGTTATTCTTTATCTCCGTATTGACGGTGGCAGCTACTCCTTCTGAATTGAAATCATAGACATATAGGCCAGCGCCTAATGTAATATTGTGGGTGCCTGCTTTTTTGGTAAAGTCGAGGTAATCGATGATCTGTTTGTCATTCCTTTTCGTATTGCCTATCTGTTGTGCAGTATAAAATCCGGAGGGGTTTTGCAATGGCTGTCCGCCTGCATAATAATAATTGATTCCACTTTTAAATGCCGCCGGTGTTGTAACGATGATAGAAGAAGCACTCATTTTGGTGGCTTGGTAGCGGAAATTGTTATTAATGGTCCAGTCATTGTTCGTTCTGTAATGGAATAACATACCGCTATAGCCGGTTTTGGTATGAAAACCATCAGAAAGATCTACATTGATGGCTTTGTTACCAGGTATGGTAAAATTGAACTGGTACTTGGATGGCATCAACACTTCCGTGAAATTGTCGAAATAAGGAAGCGCATTACTCAAGTGCGAGTTTTTATCATATCCATAATATCCCGGCAACAGCCATTCCACTTTATCATTCAGGCATTTTCCGAAGAAGCGTATGTATCCTTTATCACCCAGCTTCCTGGTTATATTCAGTTTTAACTGGCCTCCCTGGTTGGCGGTGAAAGAGGGTTCTTTGATGCCCGGGTCTGTTCTGTAAAAGCCGCCTATATTGTATTGCCAGTCTTTATTGAACTGTCCGCCCGTATTTGCATCAACGCGATACAGGCCCTGCGACAAACCGGATGTGAGTTTAAATGAACCATACGGTTTAGAGCCTCCTGTGTATGAAAGGTTATTGATAACAGCTCCCGGTGTATTGGAAGTGATGATCGATGCGTTGCCACCCCGGATGGCTTCCACATTTTTGATGGTAAGATCGTATTTGAAATACTGATCGGCCGACGGCAATGAAGAATAGCCTGTTGGCAGTATGGGAAGACCATCTTCCATGATACCAAGATAAATGTATCCGCCGCCGGGCAACCCACGTACCCGTATACTGCCGGGACCATCACCGCCACTGCTTTCTGCAGACAGTCCGGGAACAGCTTTCAGCAGATCGGCGCTGTTCAAAGGCGCCTGCAATGCAATGTCGCGCGAGCTTCGTGTAGTGATGGCAACACTGCTTTCAATCTTTTTCTTCGGATTACCGGTTCCTGTAACCACCACATCATCTAGCTTCAACAGGTCCTCAATCAAACTGGCATTCACCATAGCATTGTTGTCTGCTATGATATGCTGCTTTTTCGGTAAATAACCCACATAAGTAAATGTAATGGTATGGTTGCCCGAAGGGATGTTTTTCAGTTCGTAATTGCCCAATGAGTCAGTAGTAGTCACATATTTACTATTGGTCAATTGCACGGTTACACCCACCAGAGGAACACCGGCGGCATTCTTCACCGTTCCCTTGATATTGACCGGTTCAGCGGCAGGTTTATCGTAGCCAGGTTCCTTTTGTAAAGACTCTTTTTCTGTTACAGGGAACAGCAATATTTTTTCTTCATCAATATGGTAAGTAATGCCCAAAGGCTTGAAGATCTGTTCAAAAAAATCTTTCACTTTCACCTTTGAAAGGTTACAGCTAATCTTTCTGTCGGCATGAATGAGATGGGAGCTGTAAATGAATTTGCTCCCGGTTTGTGTTTGCAATAAAGAGATAACTTTCTTCAATTCAACTCGTTCTGCCGAAATAGTAATGGTTTTGTTCAACACAGTTTGTGCTTCCAGTCTTCTTCCATAAGCAAAGCCGGCAAACAGGCAAATTAACAGTAGTTGAGTTGAGGTAATTTTCATGACATAAACAAGCAGGTTGGTAACACGCTTTTTTTTCATATTTTAGACATGTTTTAGTTCGTTAAAAATTGGTTGACGGAGTAAAACTTTCCTGCAAAGGATACAGCCGGTAGTGTTGCGAGCATTACCGGTTTTCTTATGCAGAAAACTGAAGGGTTACGTAGGGGTTAAAAACATATAGCGCATCGTTTGATTGTTTTTATTGTACTTTCTCATCGCGGTTGATCAGGATAGTAGTGCCTCTTATTTCGTAAGAAGCTTTGATGACGCGACAAATAATATCCAATTGTTTATAAAGATCTTGTCCGGTAATATCGCCGGTGAAAGGGTATTGGTTGAGTATTTCGTTTTCCGCTATGATTTCCACTCCGTATGCTTTACTGAGGTCTGCCAGCACATGCTCTAAAGCCGCATCTTCATAAACAAAGGCTTTCTGCTTAGCCGAAGCGCCGGTATTTTGCTGCAAGAGGTGTGGCTTGTCTACCAATGCCTTTTCAAATTTTCCTTCTGTTATGTTGAATATGGCTTTTTGATTGGGTGTGAGGATTAAGCCGGCATTTCCTTCCCTTACTTCCACTTTTCCAGTATTTACCGAAACTTCCACTTTGTTCTTTTTATATGAGCTTACATAAAAACTGGTACCCAAAACACGGGTGATAACATGGTTGCTGAAAACATAAAAAGGCCGTTCAGGATTCTTTGCTACCTGAAAAAAAGCAGATCCTTTCAGGTACACTTTTCGTGTTCCGGGCTCAAAATGGCGGGGATATTTCAGGGAAGCGCCGGGGTCCAGGAGTACCTGGCTGCCGTCTTCCAGGTTGAGAGATATTGTTTTTGACTGGCTATTGATCAGCTCTTCATATTCAGGCAGCTTCAGCGACGTATACAATGTTTCGGCACTGTCCTTATTGAGTGATCGCCAAAGAGAAAACCCTGCTATTAACAACACTGCAGCTGCAACACTCCATTTAAGCAAGGGCTTTCTATATAAAGGAACCGCTACTGAAAGTGTACTTTTCGATGGCTGCAGCCTGTTCCAGATACGAGCTTCCATTGCCTGCATATTTTCCTCGTTGATAGGCGGCAGGCCGTCATCGTCCAGCAGTTCATACCATTGATCTACCAGATCAGCTTCTTCTTTGCTGCATTGTCCGTTTACATAACGATACAATAATGAATGAAATTCTTTTCGATTCATGAAATCTGGTTTTACTTATATGTAGAAGAAAAAGAGCGTACCCCTAAACCCTTTTAAAAAATATTTTCAGTACCCAGCCATATACCTATTGTGGCGGGGAAAATGAAGTCTTTCAGGTGGATACGCATTAACTTGAGGGCTCTTGTGATATGGTACTCTACTGCTTTCTCGCTCAGGTCGAGTCTTTGGGCAATTTCCCACACTTGTATTTTTTCTATGCGGCTCAGTGTGAATACTTGTCGTGTTTTATCAGGCAGGCTCGCGATGGCTTCGTGCATTTTCCTGGCCAGTTCATTCAGGGCAATGGTTTCATGCGTAGAGTTATCGGCTTCACTGCCTGCGAGCAGCTTAAACTTTTCCTGTCGTCGGACCCTTGCGCGTATGTAACCAATGACATTGTACTTTACAGCTGTAACGAGATAACTTTCGAGGTGTTGAATAACCCGTTCTTTCCTGTTCTGCCAAAGGGAAGCAAATATTTCCTGAATCATTTCCTCTGCTGATTCCCTGGAGTATATTTTGGCATAGGCTTTTAAAAAAAGGACTCTCCAGTAACGCTCGTATATGGCTTTATAAGCCAGTTCGTCTGAAGCAGCCAGCAGTTTCAATAATACCTCATCAGACAGGTCTTTGTAATCCATACGAGCAAAGCAATAATTATTGCCAAATGACGAATCTATGAAAATAACCCTAATTCCAAGGCAATCATATAAACTGAACCTGCCCATTGTATTGCAATTATTACCAATCGCTCGATCCATTTGACAAAGCAGGATTTGCCGTTGATTGGGCGGGCGAAACCGAAAGCAAGGACTGGATGCATATTGTCCGGGAATACACGGAAAAATTTTTGCATCAACAACAGATCAGGAATACCCTGCCTTATTGGATAAAGCATTTGTAATTTCACTTCATGAACAAGCCGCTCGCAGCCATACATCATATTGCCATCATATGCTCCGACTACGAAAGGTCCAGGCATTTTTATACTACCATATTGGGTTTACAGGTGATCCGTGAAGTGTACCGGCAGGAAAGACAATCGTATAAGCTGGATTTGGCTATCGGTGACCATTATGTAATTGAACTGTTCTCTTTTCCCAGCCCGCCGCCGAGGCCCTCGAGGCCCGAAGCCTGTGGTTTACGCCATCTCGCTTTTTCTGTGAGTAACATGGAAGAAGCCATCAGGCATTTAAACCATCACCAGATTGAACCAGAGCCCATAAGGGTGGATGAATATACAGGCAGGCGGTTCACCTTTTTTACAGATCCCGATGGACTGCCACTGGAGCTATACGAAGCGTAACCTCCTGCCTGTAATAGAAGATTCATTTTATTTGTTGGTAAACTTCTGCAGCAAACTGGGAATGGCTGCTGCTATAGCGGCTGATACGAGCGGGTTACCGGAACCAAGCAAACTTCCTTAATTCTCGTGTAAGAGCCGTCATTTCCCCACTTTCTTCAACACCCATTCTCCTACTTTCAGTCCCTGCTCTCTTCCATTATCAATGGCATCCATGAAATGAATGCCGCCGAAAAACCTCGACACACCGGCCTCAACAGCAGCTTGCTGGAATGACTGGTAATTCCTGGGAGCCAATCCATAATCTACTTCCACGCTGTCTGTATAATGAAATCCATCGCCAAACAATCGTGTTAATACAGTGGCTGAGGTAGCAGAGATCACCGAATGCCCGCTCAGGTATTCGGGAAAAGGCGGCGTTTGTAACAAAGGCACCCAGGCAGGATCAATTAATTTACGAATAGCTGTTTCAGGACGCACCCGGTTGCTCCGGTATTTTTCATCCCAGCAACAGATAAAAGCATCCATCAGGCCTACAGACACAAACGTGTAGACCTGCATGCTTTCATCAAAACTTTTCTTTGTTTTTTCCGCAGCAATAGCTGCAATACCCAGCCAATGTGCGCCGGGGGATATTTTTTTCAACGCTACCAGCAAGTGCCCATTGTCCTGCACAGCAAACGGATTACAATCCCAGAAAGCAGCAATGGCTTTATGCTCTGGAGGCAGTGCTTCCTTGTAATTTTTTTCCATCAGTTTAAAGAATGCCGACTGTTTGTCTGCCGAAAATGAAACAGGCGGTGCAGGTTTGAACTGCGCACTGGAATCGAGCGTAAAAGGTCGCACTGTTTTGAAATATGGCTCCACTGCAGCCATGAATGCCGGTGGTGTGGGATACCAATATCCATCCCCTTTCAATGGCGTATAGCGTGGCAGGTTACTGATCTTATTGTATCCATCGGCCTTTGCATAAGCCAATATACGCTTGCTGATGGCTATTGCATAACGTTTCGAACCATTGATCATCGCTTCCGGGTAACCCTGCTCTTTACAGGAATCCAGTAAGCGTTGTTCATAAGCGCGCAGGCGGCTGCCCGAAGGTTGCATTTGTGATGCTGTTTCCAGCATGGCCAGTACCGCACTAAGCTGATAATTATAGTCGCTGATACTGTCCTGCTTGCGCAGATCGGGGTAATCATTCAACACCCCGTGCATACTTTTGAACTGCGCATTGTGTTGGGCAACCACTTCGTATCCTGCCAGGCACGCATACGCGTAGAAACGCGCCGCGAGCGGTGGATTGGTAACATCGTGTATCATGATGTCTGTCATCCCTGTGATCACCGCGTTGATGTCTTTGTTCGCAAACACCGGTGCATCTGTTCGCCGCTGCCTGCAACCAGTTATCAATACCAGCAATACTATAAAACCTTTCAGCTTTCTCATACTCATTTCATTTGATACGCTTTAACTGCTTCCTGGTTGATACCGAACAGCAGCATATTATTCACCGGCAACACAGCCCTTACATCTCCCCATAACTGAAAGCCCGACTGTTGCTGGTTTACATAAGTAAAATGTCCCTTACCATCGCCTTTCAGCAACACGCCGTAATTGGCATCGCATTTCCCGAAGCGCAACCTGGCATGGCTGATATTACCGCCAAGCAGCAGGTCAAGTTTACCGTCTTTGTCGAAATCCAGTTGTGTGATCGTGTACACGGGCGAGAACTGAGCCTGTACAGGAAGCGCTTTTTCATGGAATTTTCCATCGGCCCCTTGTTCAAAATAAGCGGTCTTCAAATAGTTGGCCTGCAAATGGCCGGCGCCTTTCAGTTCATCTGGTGTGAACACTTCTTTGATCGTGGCATCGGCATAACTCTTGTAATCGGTGAAGCGTGTGCGCATCATGCTCATCTGGTCTAACAATTCATCCCTGGTTACATAAGGATAGCTCTTGCCCTGGATGTAAAAACAAAGTATGGGGTCGATAGCGCCGTTGTTGTCGAAATCTTTGTAATACATTTCAGCGGGCTCATTGTCGCTGGCTTTGCATTGTGTGTTGAGGCCCATATTGCCGACCACCAAATCGGGTTTGCCGTCTCCGTTAAAGTCTCCTACAGTAATTTTATTCCACCATCCACTGTATTCTTTTTCGAAATAATCTTTTGTCTTGTTCTCGAGCTTTCCGTTCCGGTTGATGAATACCGATACCGGCATCCATTCACCTGTTACCACCAGGTCTTTTTTTCCATCTCCATTCATATCCAGCCATGCAGCATCGGTAATCATACCGATCCTTTGCAGCGCAGGCGCCAATGTGGCTGCCTGGTCTGTGAAATGTCCCTTGCCATCATTGATCAGTAAATAGCTTGGGGGTGTTTCAGGATAACGGCCAGGGATCACACGGCCGCCCACAAAAAGGTCAGGCTTACCATCTCCATTTACATCGGCTATGCGTGCACAGCTTTTACTTGCATGCATCACCGGTAATGCATCGGCTGCTTTGGTGAAATTTCCTTTCCCATCATTCAGGTACAAACGATCCTGCAATAATGGATCGTTCTCCGTGTATTGATGATAACCTCCGCTCACTACATACAGATCAACAAATCCATCGCCATTGGCATCAAAGAAAACAGCGTCGGCGTCTTCACTTTGTTTGTCGGCTTCAAATGCCGGTTCTGTTTTTTGAACAAAGCGGCCGTCTTTTTGTTGCAAATACAATGCGCCGGCCTGTCCGCTCCCGCCCCCTGCATATACATCTTCCAATCCATCACCGTTTACATCGGCCTTTACAAGACAGGGGCCCGAGAACGACAATGGATTCACCAGCAAAGGTTGTCTTTTGAAATCATTGATGGTATTTGTTGCGCTATGAAATGCTATGGGTGATGGAACAGCATGGAACAAAGGAGTAGCCGGTGTGGCGGGGTAATATGCCTCTGTTGCATTTTTTTCCTGCAACACCAACAGCTTATCGGGTTGTACTTTTGCAAGCACCTGTTGTTTGCCGCTTTGCCATACAATGCGCAATGAATCAATGATTGTATCTGCACCCAATCCAAAATGCAAAACAGGTGTTACGCTCGACTGGTAGCCTCTTGCCGGCATCTGCTCTATATATTGCTTCCTGCCTTTATTGTAAAGTGTAACCGCAGCACCCAATCCTTGTGTATTCAAACCTGCCCCTTCCAGTTTTATCGACAAATAATGTACGTTCTTCTTTTGGCTGGCTTCGTTGCGATAAATAAATGCAGGTTGGTTGATGTTGTTGACGATCAGATCGAGGTCGCCATCATTGTCCAGATCGGCATAGGCTGCCCCGTTGCTGTTGGAAGCGGAACGGATACCCCATTGCTGACTGGTATTACTGAAACTGAGGTTGCCATTGTTTTTAAAAAAATAACTGGTTACCGACGATGAAGGCATGTGCTGGATGATGTTCAGCACATCTTCGCGTTTCAGCCTGCCCTTGCTCTGTGTATAATCGTTCATGTACTTGAGAAAATCCATGTTGGTATAATCACGCAGGTAGCCGTTGGTAACAAAAAGGTCTTTCCACCCATCGTTATCATAATCGGCAAAGAGCGGAGCCCAGCTCCAATCGGTATTGGAAATGCCTGAAAGTTGCCCTATTTCGCTGAAACTGCCGTCGCCATTGTTGATGTGCAGCATATTGCGCATATACTGGTAATAAAAACCTGTACGAAGTGTGAGGTCGAATTTTTCATAGTTGTCGGGCGCGAATAATAATTTTTGCCGGCGATTGTCTTCCGGCAGCATATCGAGTGTGAAGATGTCGGGCAACCCGTCGTTGTTTACATCGGCCACATTGTTGCCCATGGAAAACTGTGAAGTATGTCCCAGGCTGGAAGAAAGTTTATTGGTGAAGGTACCGTTGTGGTTGTTGATGTATAAAAAATCGGGCACGGTATAATCATCCGAAACATAAATATCGGGCCAACCATCGCCGTTGATATCGGAGATACCAGCGCCGAGTCCATACGATAAAGCGGAGCTACTGAGTCCTGCCTGTGCAGTAACGTCGCTGAAATGCCCTTTATCATTACGATACAAACGAATGCCGGTTGAAGGATCGTCTTTTTTCAATAAGGCAGCCGTAGCCGCTTCATCGAGTACGGGCAGGGAATTGGGGTTGTGGTTGAGCAGGAGCATATCGAGGTCGCCATCCCTGTCGTAATCGAAAAAATAAGCTTGTGTGCTGTACGATGAATCGGCCAGTCCGTATTGATGCGCCTGTTCGCTGAAATGCGGAATACCCTGTGCATCATTACCATCGTTGATGAACAACTGGTTCTCTCTTTTGGCTCCGTGGAGTTTACCGGAATAACAAACATAGATATCGGTTTTGCCATCGCCATTGATGTCTACCATGGTAACGCCTGTTTTCCAGGGGCCTGGTCTGCCGTTCACGCCGGCTATTTCCGTAATATCCTGAAACTGCATTTGTCCTTTGTTCAGGTACAGTTTATTATCCGTCATGTTACCCGTAAAGTACAGGTCTTGCAAACCATCTCCGTTCACATCACCTACCGCAACGCCGCCGCCGTTGTAGAAATATTCATACATGAGCACGTTGGTATTGGGACCTTCATTCAGCTTGTTACTGAAATCGATATGCGTTTGCTCCGGCAATAGCAAGGTAAAGAGCGGGTTGGTATTGTCCGATGATGGCTTATTGCCGCATCCAGCTATAAACCCTGTAAGAACAACCAGGAGGCAAATGGGCAAGCGGGTAATGAGGGAGCGATTCAACATGTTAGGTATTTAAATACATCAATAACATAAAAATAATAACTATGCCTGTGTTTTCTCTGCTTACATTTTGTGTCTTGCTGAAACCCTTCTGATAATAATGTATACTAACAGAGTGCCGGCGAGTAATGCTCCGGATACATATAACCAGGTGTAGCTTCTCTTAGCAGCGGGGATTTCTGTAATTACTATTTGCTTGTTCACGGGGATATTGGCAATACTTTGTTCATTGCCACCCGTCCAGTAAACAGTAATCTTGTCAATTTTCGATATTGTTCCGAGTCCAAAATGAGCAATGATCGAGTTTTGCGACATATGGCTGGAAGCGCCTCCATCTATTTCACGGATCATTTTTTTTCCACCCGCTTCAATTTCTATTCTCGAGCCAATTCCATGGCTTTCGGCCTGGATTCCTTTCAATGCGATTTTGATCCAGTTGCCGCCGGAAGATTCGTTCCTATAAAGTCTTGTAATAGATTGAACAGGATAACCTGGTAAAACTGGTTCCTGGTTCACCACCAGCAAATCCAGGTCACCATCATTGTCGTAATCAAATACCACAGAGCCGCGCCCAATGCCATAATCGGCAAGTCCTACCTGGCTGGCATGGTCTACGAACCGGCCGCCTATGTTCTCAAAATAGAAATTGGCCATGGGCATACAATTCGGATTAAGGTCTCCGTTGGAAACAAATAAATCCAGGTCGCCATCCTTATCAAAATCGGCGAAATTAGCTCCCCAGCTTATCGCAAAAAAATCAACACCCAGTTCATGTGCACGGTTCACGAATGGTTTTCCCCGGCCCTGGTTCACCATAAAATAGTTGAACCTGATATTGGTGACGTAGTAGTCCATCCAGCCGTCGTTGTTGTAATCACCAACAGCCGCACCCATGGCGTTGATACGGAGGTCCATTCCTTTCTCTTTAGCCACATCAATAAACGATTTTCTGGGATATTCGTTTTTCAGCAGCAGATTGGGTGTGCGTTTATAGCCAAAATCGTGATTGACGAAAATATCCTGGTTGTGGTCATTGTCAAAATCAGTGAATACGCCACCAAAGCCAAAACCACGGTGATTGAGGCCATATTCTTCATATACGTCCCGAAAATGTTTACCATTTTCATTCAGCAATAAATATCCTTTGGCAATCTGGTTGGCGCCCACCACTGTGGCATCAGTTACTTTACTCAACGTCCCCTCAAACTCATTAAAATAATTACCCACATAGAGGTCTGGCCATCCATCGGCATTAAAGTCACCGAAACTGGCAGCGGTGCTGAAGGACAACATCTTGTCGAGTCCGTATTCTTTGGTGGCATCGCGGAAAGTGCCGTTGCCATTATTGAGGAAAAGCAGGTTGATGGACCTCGGTATCCTCTCCTTCCTGTCGCGCCGGGTAATGGTGGTAATAAACAGGTCGGTAAACCCATCCCTGTTCACGTCTGCACTGGTTACGCCCTGGGTTACATAATTCTTCGTTATAGTCAGACCCGACTTCTCAAATACATTGGTGAAGGTGCCATCTCCGTTATTCTTATACAATACATCGTCATTCGTACCACCGGTGATGTATATATCTTCAAAACCATCGTTGTTGAAATCTATTACACAGGCACCGCCGCCAAACATGCCTTCATGTACCTTAAATACATGATGAATGCCTGCAGTAGCAGTTACATCGGTAAAGTGTGTCTGGCTCCAGGCGGCTGTATGAATACACAGCAACAACAACAGGCACCTGGTCTTTATTTTTT
Source organism: Sediminibacterium magnilacihabitans (assembly GCA_002973575.1). GTDB lineage: Bacteria > Bacteroidota > Bacteroidia > Chitinophagales > Chitinophagaceae > Sediminibacterium > Sediminibacterium magnilacihabitans. The sequence goes on along the minus strand of PVEQ01000028.1, from coordinate 11,383 downwards.
CCATTTCAAATGGTTAATATTGTTTCCGATAAGGATTCCTTTTTCCAAACCTCTCTGGTTATCCTGTGGCGTGTGTATCCCACCATAAAATCTCGACATAGCCGTTTCTTCCGCCGCTGCAAAGAACGACGCGAAGTGCCTCGCTTTGAAATCGGTATTCCTGATTTCATCCCGGGGTCTTCCAACATGAGCACTGTCGATGAATTCAAAATGGTCGCCGTATAATGCTGTCAATACGGCTGCAGCAGCCCCTGCCTGTATAGCGTGGCCAGAAGGAAAGGCAGGAAAGGGTGGGTCGGGCCAAAACGATTCCCAATGTGCGTCTATGTGTGCGGGAATAAAAGTATTAGCTCTTTCTGTAAAAAATTGGTACTTCCATTTCCAGCAATTGCGGAAAGCATCTGCAACCGCCATTCCCACTTGTGCATAGGTAGCGGCGGCTTTCGGCAGGTTGGGCCTGACTTTACGAACAGCAATGGTGGCAAGGTAATAAGAATGGCCAGGTGGCGTAAAAGTAACATCCGGATCATCACTCCACCATATAGCTGCTTCTTTTTCCTGTTGTGTTAAAACATGTTCTTTTTCATACACCTGCTTAAATTGCTGGTAGTAGGGCGATCCGGATGTAGTATCAAACGGGATAAAAGCAGGTGCCTCTATTGCCGAATCGATGGCAAGAAAAGTCCGGTTCTTTCCCCAATGCGGATGCAATGGAAAATGGCTGAACGATTGGGCGAATAATGGTGGTTTCCAAGAACCTGGTTTCTGCTCAAATACCAATGTTTTATCAAAATTCTTCAGGTAAGCACGGTGCCCGCCGTCGGTGGTAGACCAGTTGAATATCTTTTGGGCAATGGTTTTGCCATAAGCAACTGATCGGTTCACGACAACTGTATCGGGTTGTATGGTTTGCAGTCTTTGCTGCATGGTTTGTTCCAGTGAATCAATTTTACGTTTATTCTCGTCGGAAGTCTGCACATAAATAAGCCGCAATATCTCTGCCTGGCCTGCATTCAATGCCATGGGCCAGTTAAAAGTAAGGCTGGTATCGGGTCGCGGCAGGCTGCCAAGGCTATTAAGTTGCTGTGCTATCGATCGATATTCGGAAGACCCATTGACCACCGATTCGTACATAGTAAGGCCAATGTATCCAAAACAGCGGGATGCAAAAGTTGGTGAATTGGAAGGGGTATTTTTTGTGATATAGTTGGCCATATCAGCCCAAGTGGCCGCCAGCTCATAATCGGGTGGCGCAACAGATTGTTGTCTGCAAGAAACAGTAAACGCGCAGCAGGCAATGATCAGGTAAAAATAAAGCGGTTTCATATGGCCGGGAAGATCCTTGAAAGCCGAAATTAAAAGGAGGAGACTACAGTAGTAAAGGATTTTAAACTACTGTAGTCTCCTAAATGGTTTTATTCAGCGTAATATGGTAACAGGTCTAATAGCCAGGATTTTGCACCAGCTTGTTATTCCTATTCACCTCATCCTTTGAAATCGGGCGGTAATACATTTTATCATTCCACACCCTTGTTTCGTTTTCTGTATTGTTTACTACTGTATATGTATAGTTGTAAACAGTGTTGTCATGACGATATGGAACAAGTGGCGTTTTACCCGCTTGCAGAGTTGCTGTTATTTTTATCGTTTTAATACCACGACCCACCGTTGTAGCAGGTATCATCCAGCGCCGCGCATCATGATAACGATGTTCCTCATAAGCCAGTTCAATGCGTCGTTCATTGCGATAGCGATCTACCAGTGCAGGCCCTACATCTGTAATCGCAGGCATTCCCGCCCTGAACCTGATCTTATTAAGCCAATTCTGCGCTTCCGCTTCCTGTCCAAGGGCCAGGCAACACTCTACGTAATTGAGTACAACCTCGGTATAACGGATGAATGGCCATGGGATGGTCTGCGCATTGGACTGGTTATCGGCCAGCGCGGGGTTGGGATCTATGAACTTCTTAGTATAATAATGGGTACGGCTACCATTCCAGTTTTCTACAGGGGACTCCCTGGTATCGATACCGTTGATAAAACCACCAGCACCATCGGCATAGTAACCTGTCTGTATTTGATTCGCAGGATCTTTACCAGCCACATCCAATGGTCTGGGTTTCCAATCAGCTCCGTCATAGAGGATCGTAGCATAAAAACGGGGATCGCGATTGCTATAGGGATTTGCGCTTTCAACGGGATTGCTCCAATCAAATTTACTGCCATCCATCATTTCATAGTCATCCACCAGTTGCTGTATAGGTGTATTACCTGCCCAGTTGTGGTAACCGTTAGGACCATTATTGATGCCGTAGTGTGTACCACCCAGCGGCCAGTTGTCTTCGGGTGTATACAGCGAAGACAAGGAACGTTGGAAAATCAACTCCGAAGTAGCTGATTTATCTCCTATGGCACTCTGTCCGCCTAAAGCGATGGACATGTAGTTCATTTTGCCTTCAGCAGCGGATACAGGTGCTCCAAGGTTTAGCTTGTATCCCTGTGTAGCATTCAGCACTGCTTTAGCGGCATCCTGGGCGGCTTTCCAGCGCGTTGTCCTGTCACCAGTGGTATAAGCCACCAGTTCAATTTTTGAAAAAGCGGCAAGCGTTGCCGACTGTGCTTTGGCTGTAGCGGCATCGTGCAAATCACTGGCAGCATACAGCAATACGCGTGATTTCAATGCAAGGGCAGCTATATCAGACGCACGTCCTGCCTGAGCTGATTTTCCGGCAAGCAACCCGGCAGCCTTATCCAGATCGCTTACAATGAACTTTACGCAATCTTCATAAGAACTACGCGCTATGGTATAATCCTGGTTCAACTCGTATGGTTTGTCGACCAGGGGAACGCCTCCATAAAAACGCAGGAGTTGCTGGTAATAATAAGCCCTGAGGAAATAAGATTCACCCAGTAGTTGATCGCGAAGTTTGGTGTCTGCAAATGTAGCCGTAGGCAATTTACTAATCGCAATGTTGGCTTCCCGGATGGCTTTGTACATCCTGCCCCATTCGTAAGTACCACTGTACCATGCAAGATTGCCAGGCGTTTCCGTTCCTTCTGTAAACGTATTGATATTTCTTCCTGCATGCGTAAACATGGCCTCGTCTGTATAAGCCGCCAATGCCTGCTCTTCAAAACCACCATATCCCAAGTAGGAATAAATTCCGAAGACAAAGGCCTGGGACAATGGACCATCCGCCCAGGTTGCATCGGCAGAAATTGTCGACAATGGTTTCGTGTCCATGAAACCTTTCTTGCAGGCAGCAATGGTCGTGGACAGAAGTGCCATAATCGCAACCGAATATGTTATTTTGTTCATTCTCATGATTAACATTTTAGAAAGTTAAGCTAAAGCCGAGGTTCAACACTCTCGACAGTGGGTAGTACGTACCGGCACCGGCTGTTGCTTCCGGGTCAAAAATTTTGCTCTTCTGCCACGTCAGTACGTTCAGTCCGTTTGCAAATACACGGAGATTACTGATTTTATACTTTGAAAGCAGGTTTGTCGGAAGATTATATCCCAATTCAATATTTTTCAACCGTATATAATCCTTGCTGAAAAGATAATAGGTATTATTTCCATAATTACCCCCCGTGTAATAGGTGTCGCCGCGACTCGCAAGCCTTGGATCAACGCTGCTGGGATGATCGATAGACCAACGATGGTCGTTTGAATACTTCAGGAAGTTTCCAATATCACCAGACTCTGTCTGTATCCTAAGCAATGCACCGGTGGCTCCCTGGAAGAGCATACTGAGATCGAAATTTTTATAGCGCAATTCAATGGTGGCGCCAAAGTTGAACGTAGGGGTAATACTCTTATCTAGGCGTACCCGGTCGTCGGCATTGATTTTGCCTGTGCCGCTTACGTTTTCGAACTTCATATCTCCCGGGCGCAAGCTACCGGTTACACCACTATAGTCAATGGTGTTTTTATTGATATCTGCCTGGTCATAAAATACACCGGTATATTTGTATACCAAATAAGCACCGATGGGTTTACCCTCCTGGCGCTGGTAACTTGGAGCACCGGGCACTTCATCCATGAACACCACTTTGTTTTTGGCATAACCACCATTCACACCCACCTTGAAAGTGAAGTCTTTAGCCAAATTTCCGTGATAGTTTATTGCAAATTCAAAACCACGGTTATCTACGCGTCCCGCATTCACAGGTGGTAGCAGATCTCCGATACCCGAAGAAGCCGGCGTAGAACCCGTTTTCTGGATAAGAATCTGATCCCGCTTGTTATAGAAATATTCAAATGTCAGGTCAATCTTATTGTCAAACAAGGATGCATCCAGGCCCACATTGTAGTTGTTGGCTTTTTCCCACGTAAAATTGGGATTGGCAAGCAATTTTTCCACAAGTGTTTTAGCAACCGCTCCGTTTATCGGGTACTGGTTAAATCCAAACAGCGAAAGAAATGCATACTCCTGCAATTGATTGTTGAAAAACACCTGGTCATTACCCATTTGCCCATAAGATGCTCTCAGCTTCAGGTAATTGATGTTCTTAACCTTGAAAAATTTCTCGTTGGTAACATTCCATCCCAACAACAAACCAGGAAAGAAACCAAAACGGTGAGCGGGCGGGAATATATAAGAACCATCGTATCTCCAGATAAACTCGGCAAGGTACTTTTCTTTATAGTTGTACTGGGCACGGCCATAATAACCGAGTCTCGCCCGATCATATAGAGCATACGGCCCTAACTGATCTGCTGTTTGTATGGTTCCTCCCGCAAATAATTGGTCAACTGCAGAGGAAATAAAATTCCTGCGGAACGCCTGGAAGTTATCCCCTTTGAATTGCTCCCTTGTTACACCTACCAGTGCCGACACGTTGTGATTACCAAACCTATGGTCGTAGCTCAGCATGGCGGTGAGGTTGGTATTTAAAGCAGAACGATAAATTTCGGTCAGCCTTGGATCGGTAAAGTTAGAGCGAACGGCTCCCACCAACTTGGGTGTTTTGCCGTCGGCTTCATAGCTGATCTTATCCCAGTAATACAACATCCAAGGCGTCTGCCAGATTTTATCAATATCTGTCTTCTTATCTACTGCCCCTGACAAAGTAAGTTTAAGATCACTGATCCAGGGGTTCGTAATATCTACAGAACCGTTTGCCTGCACGAAATCAGTAGGATTATCATTATAACCAGTAGCACTGGTAGTAATCACGTATGGATTCTGACCGTTTTCAATATCCGGTCCGGGCTTGCCGTTGGGCCAAACCTCCGGTTCAGTGGGTCGTCCGCGCATCAGCATACGAAATATAGAGCCTGCCCCTTCAGTAGGGAAGTGTCTGTTTTCGCGGCGCACCATGATACCGAGGTTAGTAGTAATGTAGTTGTTTATTTTAGCCGTTACATTGCTCCTGAAATTATACTGATGATAATTGGTAGCTGAATTTTTATATATCGCATCCTGGTAAACATAACCTAAGGAAGTAAAATAACGGATGTTATCATTACCACCGCTGATCTGCAGGTTGTGCCTCGACTGGGGCGCCCAGGTTCTGAAAGCGTCTCCAAACCAATCGGTGTTCGGATATCCCCAGGGATCTGAACCATCGCCATATTTTTTTACGGCATCCGGACTGTAGTTCGCATTTAAGGTACTAACGCCGGCCGTGGGTGATTTGTACACGCCTGTTTGCTGAATAGCCTGCCATGCTGCGCTCCACTCATTAACCGGTATGGATTTATAAATAGGTAATTCATTCATTATTTTTGCATACTCAACCGCATTGGCCATTTTGGGCACGATGGTAGGCTGGGTATAACCCTGGTTAAAGTCGTAAGTAATTTTGGGTTTACCGCTGGCACCTTTCCTGGTTGTTATCAATATCGCTCCATTAGCAGCCCTGGCTCCATAAATAGCAGCAGATGCATCTTTTAATACGGAAATGGATTCAACGTCTTTGGGGTTGAGGCGGCCCAATCCACCATCCCTGTCAGGAACACCATCAATTACTACCAACGGGCTGCTGTTTCCAAGCGTATTCACACCACGGATATTTACACTGGCACCATCGTACCCCGGTTCACCGCTCGTTTGTATCACTACCAGGCCCGGCAACCGGCCTGCCAGTGAATTCGAAAGGTCTACAGCCGGCGATTTAACGAGCGACTCGCCTTTCACGGCACTTACCGCTCCCGTAACCGTTACTTTTTTCTGGGTACCATAACCCACCACCACCACATCGGTCAGGTTAGAAGTGTTTTGCTGGAGCATAACAGTCAGGGAGGTCTGGTTACCCACTTTGATGGAATAGCTACTATAGCCCACCATGGTGAATTCAATGATTTCACCAGGTTTGGCTTCAATGGTAAAAGAGCCGTTTTCCTGGGTCAACGTCCTCTGGTTGGTTCCTTTAATGAATACGGTTACCCCTGGAAGCGGGATTCCCTTGTCATCGGTTACTTTACCGGTAACAGGCTTGAAAAGAATCACCGGGGCCTGTTTGGTAGCGGCATCCCCTGTTTTTTCGGAAATGATGATGATCCCGGATTCATCGGCAAACCGGTACTTGAGCCCGGTAGGGGTCAGTACCTCCTTCAGCACTTCCGATACAGGTGCGCGCTTTACATTCACTGTAACTGTTTGGCCTGCAGGTAAAATGTCGTTGCTGAAGGCAAAGCGATAACTGGTCTCCTTTTCAATCGCTTTGAAGAATTTTGCCAGTTTCACTTCCCTCAGAGAGAGGGAAACGCGGGAGTCTTGTGAAAAGCCTCCTGCACTGACTGCCATGATCCCGACCAGCATGAAAACACCTGTTAATTTCATAACTCTAAGCAGTTTCGCTAAGGGTGGCGTAAGCGGTCCCCACCGATAAGCATGACTTTTTTTCATACCTTTATTTTGGTTTAAAAATTAAATAATTGGACCAGCCCCCTTTTAGTACGGCTGTTCCAAGATTTTGACCAACAGGGGGTATGTTCGCGCATAACCCCTGTGTTCTTTTATTGATACAGCTTCACTGTCAATGTATCACCCGGTATGAACTCATAATTAAAATGCCGCGACTCTTTCAGGAAACTGAGCACTGCACCTATTCCCTCTTTTTCAAAAATTCCTGTAAAGCGATAATTCCTGATCACATCATCGGCAAATTCTATTTTAACGCCATACCATCTTTCCAGTAATACGGCGATGTCTTCAAAACTTTCGTTGGTAAAAATGAGTTTGTTTTCTGTCCAGGCAATTTCTTTGATCTCATCCCCGTCTGTTTTAGTCACTCCTTGTACCAGGTTATCTGCTGAAACTGCTTTTTTATTGGCATCGGCCAGCTCGTTGAGCTTGTTGCCGGATGTTGTCTGTAGTAGCTGCCATTGTACTTTTTGATTGGGATGCAGCAATACTTTATGGTTCTCTTTGTCTTTAAGGGTAACTTCTACCAATCCTCTTACCAGTGAGGCTTCCGTCGTTTTTTCCTCCGGGTATGCTTTTACATTGAAAGCCGTACCCAGCGCTTTCACATCCATTGCAGAAGTATGTACAATGAAAGGCAGGGCTTTGTTATGTTTTACATCAAAGAACGCTTCTCCTTCCAGGTAAATATCCCTTGCTTCCTGGCCATACGCATCAGTGATCTTCACTTTGCTTCCGCCGTTCAGCACTACAAAAGAGCCATCGGGCAATTGAAAGTTTTTTCTTTCGCCATAGGCCGTTGCAAACAGCTTTACGGTTTCCCTGGGAGTGCGGTTACTGTCGATGAAATAAAAATAATAGACGGCCAACGCCAGTACCAGTATGGCGGCAGTCAGTTGGAGTGCAGGAGAAAAAATAGTTTTACGTTGAGATTCCTGTTTTTTTATAGATATCACGGGAGCAGGGACGGTAGCCGCCAGCCTGTTTTTCAGCAGGGCTTCCTGCTCTTCCATATCGGCCACGCAGAGAACATTGAATAATTCTATGAACCGGTTCCTGGCCTGTTCTACCACTGCCGCATGGTAAGGATGGTCCTGTATATAGGATTCCCAGTACGTACTATCGCGCTGTGAAGTTCTTTTGCAGTAATTAATAAAGGATTCATCGGCAAGCAAATCCTCTATATCCAGTTGACCAGGCGTCATGCTGTTATATTATATAGCGTTAATAATAAAGAGTATCGAAACGTTTTTTTTTACCCTTGTCAGGCCATTCATTTTTTGTAGTATTTTTACTACTGCCATCCGTAAAAAAACAGCAGGGCCGTCCAGAGCAGGGACATGCCGAAACCAAAGGAAAGCCGCTCTTTTTCTTTAGCAGGCTCCAATTCCAGTTTAAGCTTTTTTAAAGCTTCATGAATTTTGTTGTAGACAGTACGGTGTGTGAGGTTGGTCCTTTGTACAATTTCTTCATAACTGAGCCCTTCGTAGAATCGTAATATGATCAGCTCTTTCTGCCGGGCGGGCAGGGCATTTACATGATCCATCAGCAGGCGGCACAGTTGCTGTTGCTCATCTTTCCATATCAGGGATTCTTCCGGCGTGAGCAGCGGCATTTCCGCCGTATTATTCCAGGCCACCTGCAGGTTATCGGTCTTTTCTGCCCTTTTCCAGTCAGCCGTAAGCTTTCTGAGGAAGGAAGTTACCAGGTATGCTTTTACGTTTTTAGCGGGCTGGATACTGTTTCTCTTTTCCCAGAGGTAGAGGAACTGCTGCTGAATAGCGTCTTTTACCAGGTGGGCATCTTTGATCTCCCTTAAGCCAATGAATAACAGGCTATGATAATATTTCCGGTACAGGGCCAGAAACATGTCCTGGTCGCCTTCCATCAGGCCTTTCCACAATATTTCATCATTCTCATGGTGCATGGCAAGTCTCGGTCAAAATCGGTTGACAATCGGTGAACGGCGAGCCTAAATTAACATTATTTTATTTGAATGAAAAAGTTTTAGCAACCAATTCTCTGCGAACTGTAGCTTTATAAAGCCATGCATGCACCTGCTCATATATCTTTTGCACCCGTACTCTACATCAAAAACGGAGTAACCGATATCAGTTTTTATACAAAGGCATTGGGTGCTGTGGAGGTGATGCGTTTCTCGAACGACGATGGCAGTTTACATGTTGCCGAATTATCTATCAACGGCGCTATATTCCATGTTCATGAAGAAACAGGCAAATCAAATCTTTTCAATCCGTCAAAGCATAATGGCGTAACGGCTCTAATCGGTTTGTTTGTACCCGATGTAGATGCAGTGATGGAAAAGGCCGAAAAAGCCGGCGCCGAGGTGATTGCCCCGGCGCAGGATTATGATTATGGATACAGACAAGGAGAGATCAAAGACCCCTTTGGACATTATTGGGTGATCCAAAAGAAAATCTAATCATCATCATCGTCGTCATCGTCGTCGTGGTGACGGTGTTTATACCTTTTATTATAGTAACGGTCGCGATAAGGATTATAATATTCGTCATCATGCCAGATACCGTGGTAACGTTCTATATGTACCCTGTTCTCTACCCATACATCCGGCCCGTCGTAATAAACGGTTTCACGCGGCATATTGGAAAAAGAGAATCCGAAATTGGGGGTAGCTACGCTCAACCATACGCCATTGCGCGGATAATAATAACGGCGGGCAACAGGATTATAATAGACATTAGCGCGAGGATAATAATAATATGCCTGTTGCTGTTTTCTTCTTTTACCCCATGCCGGCGCCCACGGCGGCTGAGCCTTTACTTCTGAAGCAACCAGTCCGGCCATTACTACCAGCATCGTAAGGATCAAATACTTTTTCATAGTGCTAGAGTTTGATTTGTTACTACCCTAATCCTTACTAAATGCGTGCCAAAACGGTTGTAGTTACTTCATTGCACCACTCCAAAACCAGTTGCCTTCATCGGTATAATACCATTTACTATTGCCATCAATGCTTTGTCCCACTTCAGTATACCCGTCATACGCCAGTTGTATCCCGGGTGGAACACTGGCCAGCGGGGCCATCCGCGTACTCGGATCTCTCCGGATATTAACATTATTTTTTGTAGTGGCTTTACCGGTAACACCTGTTTTAATCACTACCCATTCCGGTACTGCGGGCGGCGCTCCACCAGCCTGCACAATGAGCCGGTTGATGTCTACTTTGGTACCCGGACAATCTTTCAATGAATAAATTTCGTGATGGCCCACCACATGATCCCTGTCGAGTGTAATATCCCATCGTTGGGCAATCGCTGCAATCAAATCACTGCTGGTAGCATACATTTCTTCTGTCCAGTCGGTATCTTCCGAACCTTCGTGCTCGATGCCGATGGTATAATAATTAGGATTGATGTACATGCCTGCTTCGTCTTCCGCAGGCTTGATCAGTTTCCAGGAAGGATGGTCTACCCGGCCGGCATGCCATGCGGTGTCTTCTTCTTTCACGTATTGATGCAGCTCTCCATTCTTTCCTATTCCATAATGCGCCGAAACATTGGAAGAACGGGATCCGAACCAGCTATCGGTTCCGTCCAGGGTGCCTTCCATGATATGGATCACAATGGCAATGGGTTTGAACCCTTTGCGGCCCTGGGTAAAATTGGGGCTCTTGATAAATAGTGCGCTCATAAAACTGGTTTAGCCTTTTACAGAAGGGTTGTTTTTTTGAAATCCTTCATCCGCCACTTTCAATGGTTGTGCATCGGAAGTAGTGGGCTGCCTGTTCTCGGTTATCTTCAATGCCTCATACAAACCGGAACTGATACCCATCAGGATCAGGTCATTGGAGGGAATGAACGGCATGATGGCTCTTGCATAATTGTTGAGACAGGTTATGCATGCGCCCGATGCAGGTTGCCCGGCACAAATGGCACAGGGTGGATCTACTGACAGCCGTTGCAGTACGGCACCGATGAACCAGATACCAAACACAATATTGAAAATGATGGTCTGGAACCGGTGAATGCTGATGCCATTCTTGTCTGATAAAATATCGAGGAAAAAAGTATTGCCTCTATCATTCTGACTAAGGTTTGACAAAGCTGGGTTCGACTGATCGCTGACATCGATCAGCGTAGCGCCAATGGTGGTAGCTGAACTGATGCCCAGCAGGTATAATATTGAATTGTTGAAATCTGGCAGGCTTCCATGCGATCGCAGGATGATGGTAATATAAGAGGAGAATACGATAACCGTCCACCAGGCCAGTTGTACCCTCGACCAGCTGTAAGGACGGGGCGTGGCTGTACTGGCATCCCTCAGCATGCCATATTTTTTGTCGCAGAAATAAACCAACGAGGCAAGGGCGAGGAATGTTGCCCAAAAAATAAATGGATGGCTCATAGGAAGGGCTTTAGTAATGTTAAAAAATAACGTGTTGTGCTATTAGAAACTGAGAGCATGTTTGATTTGAGCGATTTTTCTGCCATTAAGATAGTTGATCCAGTGTAAAATGGCCATGGAAG
>PVEQ01000027.1 GCA_002973575.1 Sediminibacterium magnilacihabitans | reverse complement strand
TACCTACACTGGTGATATTGGGTTGAGCAGCTGTGGTCAGTGTACCACTGATGTTGGTGGCTGTTAACGTATTTAATCCACTCAGATTCGTAATGTTCGCGCTCGTCGCTGTCAGATTACCCAAGGTACCCACACTGGTGATATTCGGTTGAGCGGCTGTGGTCAATGTACCACTGATATTGGTGGCTGTCAATGTACCCACTCCGCTTAAGTTCGTGATATTGGCCGTAGTGATCGTCGCATTGGTCGCTGTCAGATTACCCAGTGTACCTACACTGGTGATATTGGGCTGAGCAGCTGTGGTCAATGTACCACTAATGTTCGTTGCAGTAAGGGTGCTCAGACCACTCAGGTTTGTGATGCTCGCATTCGTCGCTGTCAGATTACCCAAGGTGCCCACACTGGTGATATTCGGTTGAGCAGCTGTTGTCAATGTACCACTGATATTCGTTGCAGTAAGCGTATTTAATCCACTCAGGTTCGTGATACTTGCATTGGTCGCCGTCAAATTACCCAGTGTTCCCACACTGGTGATGTTCGGTTGAGCGGCTGTGGTCAGTGTACCACTGATGTTGGTTGCTGTCAATGTACCCACTCCACTTAAGTTCGTGATATTGGCGGTAGTGATCGTGGCATTCGTCGCTGTCAGATTACCCAAGGTACCCACACTTGTGATGTTCGGTTGAGCAGCTGTGGTCAATGTACCACTGATATTGGTGGCTGTCAATGTACCCACTCCGCTTAAGTTCGTGATATTGGCCGTAGTGATCGTCGCATTGGTCGCTGTCAGATTACCCAGTGTACCCACACTGGTGATGTTCGGTTGAGCGGCTGTTGTCAATGTACCACTGATGTTGGTGGCTGTCAATGTACCCACCCCGCTTAAGTTCGTGATATTGGCCGTAGTGATCGTGGCATTCGTCGCTGTCAGATTACCCAAGGTACCCACACTGGTGATATTCGGTTGAGCAGCTGTGGTCAATGTACCACTGATGTTGGTGGCTGTCAATGTACCCACCCCGCTTAAGTTCGTGATATTGGCGGTAGTGATCGTGGCATTCGTCGCTGTCAGATTACCCAGTGTACCCACACTGGTGATATTGGGCTGGGCAGCTGTAGTCAATGTACCACTGATGTTCGTTGCAGTAAGGGTGCTTAGACCACTCAGGTTTGTGATGCTCGCATTCGTCGCTGTCAGATTACCCAGTGTTCCCACACTGGTGATATTGGGCTGAGCGGCTGTAGTCAATGTACCACTAATGTTGGTGGCTGTCAATGTACCCACTCCGCTTAAGTTCGTGATATTGGCAGTAGTGATCGTGGCATTGGTTGCTGTCAGATTACCCAGTGTACCTACACTGGTGATATTGGGTTGAGCGGCTGTGGTCAATGTACCGCTGATGTTGGTGGCTGTTAACGTATTTAATCCACTCAGATTCGTAATGCTCGCGTTCGTCGCTGTCAGATTACCCAAGGTACCCACACTGGTGATATTGGGCTGGGCAGCTGTTGTCAATGTACCACTGATGTTGGTGGCTGTTAACGTATTTAACCCACTCAGGTTCGTAATGCTCGCATTCGTCGCTGTCAGATTACCCAGTGTACCCACGCTGGTGATGTTCGGTTGAGCGGCTGTAGTCAGTGTACCACTGATGTTCGTTGCAGTAAGGGTGCTCAGACCACTCAGGTTTGTGATGCTCGCATTGGTCGCTGTCAGATTACCCAAGGTACCCACACTGGTAATATTCGGTTGAGCGGCTGTAGTCAATGTACCACTAATGTTCGTTGCAGTAAGGGTGCTCAGACCACTCAGGTTTGTAATGCTCGCATTCGTCGCTGTCAGATTACCCAGTGTTCCTACACTGGTGATGTTCGGTTGAGCGGCTGTAGTCAATGTACCACTGATGTTGGTGGCTGTCAATGTACCCACTCCACTTAAGTTCGTGATATTGGCGGTAGTGATCGTTGCATTGGTCGCTGTCAGATTACCCAGTGTACCCACACTGGTGATGTTCGGTTGAGCAGCTGTCGTCAGTGTACCGCTGATATTGGTGGCTGTCAATGTATTTAATCCACTCAGATTCGTAATGCTCGCATTCGTCGCTGTCAGATTACCCAGTGTACCCACACTGGTAATATTCGGTTGAGCGGCTGTAGTCAATGTACCACTGATGTTGGTGGCTGTCAATGTACCCACTCCACTTAAGTTCGTGATATTGGCCGTAGTAATCGTCGCATTGGTCGCTGTCAGATTACCCAAGGTACCCACACTGGTGATATTGGGCTGAGCGGCTGTGGTCAGTGTACCACTGATGTTGGTGGCTGTTAACGTATTTAATCCGCTCAGGTTCGTGATACTTGCATTGGTCGCTGTCAGATTACCCAGTATTCCCACACTGGTGATGTTCGGTTGAGCGGCTGTAGTCAATGTACCACTAATGTTAGTTGCAGTAAGGGTGCTCAGACCACTCAGGTTTGTAATGCTCGCATTCGTCGCTGTCAAATTACCCAGTGTTCCCACACTGGTGATATTGGGTTGGGCGGCTGTGGTCAATGTACCACTAATGTTAGTTGCAGTAAGGGTGCTTAGACCACTCAGGTTTGTGATGCTCGCATTCGTCGCTGTCAGATTACCCAAGGTACCCACACTGGTAATATTGGGTTGAGCGGCTGTAGTCAATGTACCACTGATGTTGGTGGCTGTCAACGTATTTAATCCACTCAGATTCGTAATGCTCGCATTCGTCGCTGTCAGATTACCCAGTGTTCCCACACTGGTGATATTGGGCTGAGCGGCTGTAGTCAACGTACCACTAATGTTTGTTGCTGTCAATGTACCCACTCCGCTTAAGTTCGTGATATTGGCGGTAGTGATCGTCGCATTCGTCGCTGTCAGATTACCCAGTGTACCCACGCTGGTGATATTGGGTTGAGCAGCTGTGGTCAGTGTACCACTGATGTTCGTTGCAGTAAGGGTGCTCAGACCATTCAGGTTTGTGATGGTCGCATTCGTCGCTGTCAGATTACCCAGTGTACCCACACTGGTAATATTGGGCTGAGCAGCTGTGGTCAATGTACCATTTACTGAACCAGCATTAATTACTCCAGTTACTGTTAGATTATTCAATTTAATAATAGTCGAAGGCACCCATAATTGAGTAGTATCATTCCACATCATCACCTGACCAGCAGAAGGATTTGCCGAAGCAATATTTTTTCCCATCAATTTATTAGCGTTCCACAACGCAACCGTATTAGCAGCAGCAATAGTAATATTATTGCCGGTTTTCGATAAAGTGATGGTATTCGTAGTATCCCCTGCAATAGTAATACTTCCTATTCTCCCATTGATAGCAGTCACACCCTGATTGGTTAAACCAAAGGGTTGCCATATACCAGCCTGACAAGCATAAAATTGGTTATCCGAATTACTGTAAATCAGCATACCATTCACACGATTGGCAATGGCGGAAGTATCGGATACTCTAGGGAGCAATAAGGCCTTATTCGTGGCGTCTATTTGCAGTGCGACACTGTTATTCAGAAAAGCATAGGTGCCTATGGTAATGCCCCCAGCCTGGAGAATATTGAACCCTCGCATATGCAAGGTATCCGTTGCAGTATGGTTACCCAGGTTATCGCCAAAACGCTGGGCATGGGATGTTGCTGCTATGAATGTAAAAGCCAGCAAGGGTGCGAAGCCGGCAATTTTGTGTAAATTTCTTCTCATAACATTATCTTTTAATCCAACCAATTCATCCTGCCTAACACTATCTCTTATCTTTTATTTTATAACAACGATCTTATACTGACTACTCAATACCGATACCACATTATTCGTATAATTAGCCAATCGCACCGCGACTGTATCGCGATTACTTACCCATGAACTGTAGATCGACCAATTGGTGTAATCATCGTCGGGAGTTACGAGGATAGGGTCACCTTTCTTAACTCCCGGAATAAACACTTTTACCAACGCCGTAGTATTGGGCTGGATCATAACCGTTTGTCCAAATGTTGAATTCAATGTGAGATTGACATTGGAGATATGTGTCACATTTACATTTGCCGCCTGCGGCGTAGCCCAGCTTACCTGCCCTGTACTGTCCGTGACAAGGAATGAATTAACGGGGCCGGCCTTTATGCTTGTATTGACATTGGTTACACTGGCATTGCCCGCATACAATGCATAGGGGGCGCTCCACAATTGCATCGTTCCCATGTCTACATAGTTGTCTTTTGCAACCCACCACGATGCCGGTATAGAAGGGGCTACTGCAATTTTCAGGTTGAAGAAGAAAGGTCCGCTCGCCCAGGGAATGGTAGACAGGCTCTTGTTGAGGCTTGTGGGGGGTTTGGTTCCCTGACCGATGATGATCTCGAATACACCATCACTATTCGATTGCACCTGGTGTGTTTCTTCCAGCACATTTGTGCCGCCTACTGCTGCCGTTTGTATGATAGCACATTGCACATATACCGTCCGGTTGCGGGCCGGGTTGCCTATGTTGTCTTTGGCAACGAATTGATAAGGGATACCCGCAGGAGGCTGCGCCACAGCTATACCTGTTATACAAGCAAGTGCAAGCACAGCGAGTATTTTGATGAACTTTGTTTTCATATACAGTATTTTAGGCAAATCGTTTGGTTAATTGATACCTGAAAGCTTTTACAGGACATTCATTTAAAAATGGTTCTTCATAGATTTAGTTTTTAATAGTCTCTCATAGGATAGGATTTTTGGTCTTTCACAGGATATGGATTTAAATAGTCTTTCTCAGGACACTGCGCATTGATGCGTTTCAATAGACAATAGTATCTTCAACCAGTTGCCTGGTAATAATTTTATAACCTGATCAGTTTCAGATTATACTGCTGGCGTATCAATTCCACGTTAACCATATAAGTGCCGGAAGTATAATTACTGAGGTCGAATGTCCATCCGGTAGCCATCGCTGCCATGGGCACCACCTGCGACAACATAACCCTTCCGTCAAAGGCAATAACCCGCACCATGCAGGACAATCCTGCATCAAAATTTCCTTTGCATTTCAAGGTGCTCATTCCCCTGGTAGGATTGGGATATACCGAGAGTGACAGCGAGAATTCCGGTACGCCGGGTCCTACAGGCGGTATTTCCCTGCAGTTCGCATCGAAACGTCCATTACCGTTATTGGCAATATCCAAAACGCCCAAACCATTGGAGACCGTTAAACATTTTGTTTTGCTGTACACAAGAAGGGGACTGGCAACTCCCATAGTACCCTTGTTACCTACACAGATAGAAGAAAAAGAACAAGAAGTAGACAACTGGGCCATGCCTGCGGAGCAGACAAGCAGCAAAGCCATCAACAATTGTATTTTTCTTTTAAAATCCATAATAAACGACCCGTGTTGTTGTTCCGTTATTCGTAGTTTCTACATCCATCGCATTGGCATCGAGCTTATTGATGATCCATTCTGTTTTGATATCACCTGCTGGATTATTTGTGATCACTTCAACCAATTGTGCTACAGAAGTCAGCGTCCATTTACCCGAATACCCATCAGCATCTGTAAAAATGCCTGTGTAACTCTGTCCTGCTGTTTGGGTGTAAGTTTTGGTATACCGTAGCTGATTGGCCGTTAACTGTGTTTGCACCCTGTTCTGGTATATTTCCTTGATACGCCATACCCGATTGCCGGCATCGCCAGTGAGATACTTCACCAGCTGGTCTTCAGGTTTGACGCTTTTTCCATCGTCTTTCGTACAACTGGCCAGCAGGAGTACACAGAAGAAGAAAGAAGCAATGATTTTGCAAGATGCCGTCATGTTAGTTGATATCCAGATTTCAATAGGTCCCAATGCTCAGGATCCAGATACGCACGTTTTTGAAAGGGATTGGATAGACGAATGGAATGGCTTTTGTTGGAGGAATTGGAGATGGATTTAGCCAAACAGAGGGCAACAAGTAGACATGTCAATATCGCAGCGGATAATGATCAGTCACAAGATCACAATTGGATGCAACGGTTTAAAAAAAGGATTTGGAAAATCGGATTAACAGACAGGGGGATAATGACTAGCCATGAAAACTGGCTTCATACTGAAGATTTCAGCAGGAATTGGATTAGGGGGGTTTGATATACCAAAATTACAGTTTCGATTCTGATAACCCGTCTTTTATGAAAGATTTTTTGCAAAAAAAACCCCCAAAAATGGGGGGGGGTAAAACGTTTGCACTCACTTTTTTATACCTTAAAATGTGAGAATGCCTTATTGGCTTCTGCCATACGGTGGGTATCTTCTTTCTTCTTGAAAGCAGCACCTTCACCCTTGCTGGCAGCTACAATCTCATTGGCTAATTTATCTGCCATGGTACGACCATTCCTTTCGCGGCTGTAACGGATCAGCCATTTCATGCTCAAAGAAATCTTACGATCGGGACGAACCTCTGCAGGGATCTGGAATGTTGCACCACCGATCCTGCGGCTGCGTACTTCTACAGCAGGCGTTACATTGGCGATGGCTTTTTTCCATATCTCATATCCGTCTTCACCAGTCTGCTTGCTCACTTTATCCACTGCATCGTAAAAAATGTTGATGGCAGTGCTTTTCTTACCCTGCCACATCAGGTTATTGATGAAACGGGTAACCAGTTTATCATTGAAACGTCCATCAGGAGCGAGGGGTAATTTTTTAGCTTGTGCTTTACGCATGACGTATAGTAATTAACGATTAATTGGAATTATTTTTTTGCCTTTTCTTTCTTCGTACCGTATTTAGAGCGGCTCTTCTTACGATCTTTCACACCAGCAGTATCCAGGCTTCCGCGAACGATGTGGTAACGTACACCCGGTAAGTCCTTCACACGACCACCACGGATCAATACGATCGAGTGCTCCTGCAGGTTATGCCCTTCACCAGGGATATAAGCGATCACCTCCACCTTATTGGTCAAACGCACTTTCGCTACTTTACGCAAGGCTGAGTTCGGCTTTTTGGGGGTAGTGGTGTATACCCTGGTACAAACCCCGCGACGCTGGGGGCATGCATCCAAAGCCCTTGATTTACTCTTAGCCCTGATAATTTCGCGGCCTTTTCTAACTAATTGCTGTATTGTAGGCATTCTGAACCATTTAAATTTTGGGACGGCAAAGGTAACAGTTGAAACCGAAAATCCAAAAAGTTTTCACAAGTTTCTGGTTTTTTGTCTACTCCGTTCCTGCCGGAGCATCCGCACCTATTTTAGCCTGTTGGCCTCTTCCCGGCCGTTTTAAAGACCCAAAAATAAACACTATGAAGCGTTTTCCCATATTCAGATTGCTTTATGGCCTGTTGCTACCCCTTGTTGCCGGCGCCCAGTCGCCGGTTCCTGCGCCGATTTCTTACACCCTTGCAGGCCAGGTATACCACCAGGATTTTGATGGCCTGCCCCTCTCCAGTACGATACCATTTCCAGGGGGTAAAGGGCCCTTTGCCCTGGCTAGCTCCCCGGTTAATGCAGCCGGGATGGAAGGCTGGTTTATTCTTCAAACAGGCGGCAGCAGCGCCAATGCCCAATTGCTAACCGGAACCGGATCGGGTACGGCAAGCGGAGCCTATAGTTTTGGAGCTTCCAAAAACACCAACCGGTCCCTGGGTTCCCTCGCATCGGGAAGCGGGGTATATGCATTCGGGTTGCTCCTCAGCAACCAGACAGGTGTTACGCTTGACAGCTGTACCCTTTCCTTTACCGTTGAACAGTGGCGCAAAGGCGGCTCCGGGCATCGCAACACCTACACTTTCAGCTATGCAACCGGTAACCTGGACCCTCCTTTTTCATCTGCCCTTATTACCGTTCCCGCATTAAACCTACAATCGGTCGTGTATACCACAGGAGCTTCAGCACTCAATGGAAAGTTGCCTGCGAACCAATACCTTATCCGGCACACCATCCGCGATATTCACTGGAACCTCGGCGAACAACTGTTGCTCCGTTGGGATGATCATGACGAACCCGGTAACGACGATGCCCTGGCCGTTGACGATTTCTCTTTTTCTGCCTTCGGTACGGCGCCTGTATTTGTAGAAGATTGTACCGTCTCGCCCGTTCGTGAAAATACGATTGAAGCCAATCAATGGATCTGTGCAGGGAGCAAGCCTTCGGCACTCATTGGCTCGATTATCTCAAGTGAAAAATCCCCTATCGCTTATGCATGGGAATACACTACGGTCTCTGCATCGAACGGCTTCCTGCCTGTACCCGGCATCAACAACCTGCCCCATTACGCACCACCCGTCATTGAAACCAATACCTGGTTCAGGCGAAAACTCACAATGGGCGCTTGTTCATCCTATTCTGCGCCTGTGTCCGTCACGGCAATGAAAGACGGCTTATGGCTGGGTAATATCAATCGCGACTGGAACAATGCCAACAACTGGTGCGGAGCAAATATCCCCAGTAGCAGCACTGATGTATTCATTCCTGCTTCCTCACCATATTCCCCGCAGATCACCAGTTCAGCATCCTGCAATCACCTCACACTCTCAGATCAATCGGCTTTGCAGATCAGCAGCCTATTACAATGCGGTGGCTCCATTAACGCTCCCGTTGAAAGCATCGATGCTACCGGTGGCAGCATCGAACTGAACGGCCTCCAACCCCAGGCGCTTTCTTCAACTGCATTGTTGCAGCATACCATTCACCACCTCACCATCAACAATAACAAAGTGTATTTGAAAGATTCATTGAATGTTTCCGGTATGCTCAGTTGTCGCAAAGGAATGCTTGAAACCAACGGATGGCTTGTATTGAAGGAAGGTAGCAGGATTGGCCCTGTTGCCGCAGAGAGTGGCATCAACGGCAATGTTCATGTGGAATATCTTCTTCCAGATAGTGGCATACATCTGCTGGCACATCCTTTCTCAACGGCCCTGGATACAAAACTGTTGACACAGCTTTCCAACACTGAATCGCTTTCTTTTTTTGATGAAAATGCGGGGTACTTATCATTTGACAAAGCAGCCGCCTGGACATCTTTTGACAGCAGCGCAAACATGCCGGAACCCAGATGGGAAAAGCACCAGGGGCTTCGCATGCAAATCAAAGGGCCCCCAACCATCATTGTTCTATCTGGCCGCATAAACCAGGGCAGTCAGGAAATCTTTCTTCCACCAGATCAATACACAGGTTACCGGCTTGTTGTGAACCCCTATCCATGCCCGGTTGATATGCTGCATAGTTCTCCAAGCAACAACATCGCTCCTTATTTCTGGATATGGGATAGCCAGCAAGGTCTGCATGGCGGTTATACTTCAATTCCTTTTAAAAGTCACTTTATGATGCCTGCTTTCGCTTCTTTCTTTATCAAAACTTATGCGTTTACTGAAAACCATCTCCTGTTCACAGAGCAGGCAAAACTAACGGGTGAACCTTCCAATGGATTCATGGAAACCACCGATGATCCTTATCATCTTGAGTTGAGATTGGAAAGTGATGGTCGGTTCTGGGACAGGATATTGCTCTTTCATATCGACAGCGCCCGTGATGCCATCGACCCGCTGGATGCAGAAAAGATCATGAACCCCGACATCAGTTTTTACAGTTCCAGTGCCGATAAAAATGCATTGTCCGCCGATGCCCGGCCCTTTCATAAAAAAACATTGATCCCATTGGGCATTCGTTCCAATGTATCCGGACTCTTCCGCATACGAACAGCCAGAAAATATTTGCCTGAAAAACTGGTTTTATACCTGCACGATAAATTGCTCGGCCGGTGGATGCAACTGGAAAAAGACAGCAGTTATTATTTCAGGCTAGGACATGATACATTGAATGGATTAACTGATCGCTTTGAGATCATGGCTTTCAAAAAAGAGCTCGCAACCATTAGCATTCCTTCGAGGATCCGGTTGCTGGCCGGGCCTGTTCCCGCCAATGACCGGCTCTTTGTTGATTTCAAAGCCATGCAACCCGGTAACTGTTCCCTGCATTTGTTTTCACTGCAAGGTCAACAGGTAAGATCATTCATATTAGGTTTTCGCCAGGAAGGTCGTTTTACCATTTCACTGGCAGGTATACCCAAAGGGCTGTATATACTTGAATTAAAATGCGACAGCGATACAGTCGTTAAAAAAGTTATGATTGGAGACTCATTATAAAAATTTGCACGCACAACACAAGACATTATATTTTAAACATCCAGTTGTGTGTATCAGCTATGCGGCAATCCCTGATGTCATTGAGCAGGTTCCTGATAGCAGGCGCCACTTTCCATTTGTCCAGGTCAAATTGCATCACATGGTCTTTGTATTTCAATTCTTTGATGTAAGCAATAGTAGCTGCCGTTCCTGTTCCGAATACTTCCTGCAACTGGCCGGCTTTGTATGCCTCAATCAATTCATCGATGCTGATGCGGCGTTCTTCTACTTTGATACCTGATTCCTGTAACAATGTAGCAACGCTGTCTCTTGTAACACCTTTCAGGATTGTACCTTCTTCCAGTGAAGGTGTTACTGCTATACCATTGATCAGGAAAAACACATTCATCATACCTACTTCCTGCAACCACTTGTGTTCGAAAGCATCGGTCCATAATACCTGGTCGTATCCTGATTTGTTGGCTTGTTTGGCTGCCATCATGCTACCGCCGTAGTTACCGGCATTTTTAGAGAAGCCTACACCGCCGGGAGCAGCGCGCGTGTACCTTTCTTCCACACTGATCTTCATGGGAGCGGCGAAATAAGGGCCGGTGGGACTGAGTATGATCAGGAACTTATATGTTTCAGAAGGCCTCACTCCCAGCATAGAATCTGTTGCGATCATGAAAGGCCTGATGTATAAAGAGTGATCCTTTTTAGCGGGTATCCAGCTCTTATCCAGGTCTATCAACTGGCGCATGCCTTCTATGAAAATTTCTTCCGGCACAACCGGCATGCACATGCGTTCTGCTGAAAGATTGAATCGTTTAAAATTATCGTAAGGACGGAAGATGAAAGCTTCTCCTTCTTCGTTCCTGTATGCTTTGATGCCTTCAAAAATGGCTTGTCCGTAATGAAAGGCAGCCAGTGAAGGTTCAAACAGCAGCGGCTGATACGGTTTAATTTCTACATTCTTCCACTCTCCGTTTTCATAATCCGCCTCCAGCATGTGGTCGGTAAAGACACGACCAAAAGGTAAATTTTCCAGGCTCATGCTTTTCAACCTGCTCGTTTCCACTTTCGTAACGTTTATCTCGGGTGCTGCTGTCATAGTTTCTATATTTGCTGCAAAGAAACGAAAAAAATAAAAACTAACAATCGTTAATGGAGCAGCGGTTACCTGATTTTGTGCTGGCCGGACTGTATAAAAACAGCCTGGTAATTACCGGAGATGCCATTTCTCCGGCAAATACATTAGCAAAAGATAGCACATCTCCGGTAGCGCAACCCCTGCCTGCAGCGCCCGCAGTTCCGCCGAAACAATGGTACCTCGGCAATAATGGTAAACACATCGCCATCATTGTCAACGATGCCGGGGCCGTTTACCTGAACGATGAATCGCTGCAATTCCTTTCCAGCATACTATCGGCCTGTAAATTGAACCTGGGCGACGTAGCCATCATCAACAGGCACCAGGAGCCCGTATTGTTTTCTTTCCTCAAAAGCCACCTGCAACCTGCGGTATTGCTGGCCTTTGATGTGAACCTGCAGCAGCTCCAATTACCTTTTACCATTCCGCATTACCAGGTGCAGCTATACGACCAGTGCCAGTTCCTGTCGGCCCCCTCCCTGCAAACCATGTTGGGCGAAAGCAAGGAAGCGAAGCTGGAAAAAACCAAACTCTGGCTCAGCCTGAAAAAGATATTCCAGTTATGATGCCTCCGATCATTTTTGCTACCAATAATCAAAACAAGGTGAATGAAGTCCGTTCTGTATTGGGAGAAGGTTTTGCCATCATCACATTGCAGGAGGCGGGTATTGACATCGATATCCCCGAACCGCACGATACCCTTGAAGCGAATGCCACGGAAAAATCGCAAACCATTCACCGGATCACCGGTAAAGATTGTTTCAGCGAAGATTCCGGACTGGAAGTGTATGCGCTGAACGGTGAACCCGGCGTAAAGAGCGCCCGGTATGCCGGTGAGAGCAGAAGCTTCCAGCAGAATATCGACAAACTGTTATTAAATATGCAGGGCATCGATCAACGGAATGCGCGGTTCCGTACCGTGATCTCCCTCATTTTTCAAAACAAGGAATACCAGTTTGAAGGTATCTGCGAAGGACGCATCATCGATGTGTGCAAAGGCGGGGAAGGTTTTGGGTATGATCCTATTTTCGTGCCGGATGGCGCCGACAAAACCTTTGCAGAAATGAGCGTGGAAGAAAAGAATAAATTCAGCCATCGCAAAAAAGCCGTCGCACAACTCATCGCCTTCCTCAAAGAACAGGCATCATGAACAGGGTCAATCGGCACTGTTCCATATCCGCCAACTCTCTTCGGCTTGCAGCACCAGCATTTCCTGTCCGTTTTGAATGGTAGCGCCCATCGCTTTGCCTTTAGCAAGAA
Source organism: Sediminibacterium magnilacihabitans (assembly GCA_002973575.1). Classification (GTDB taxonomy): domain Bacteria; phylum Bacteroidota; class Bacteroidia; order Chitinophagales; family Chitinophagaceae; genus Sediminibacterium; species Sediminibacterium magnilacihabitans. The sequence goes on along the minus strand of PVEQ01000027.1, from coordinate 24,836 downwards.
ATTGGGTTTCTGCCGGGTTATAGATCAGGTCGTACAAATGATGATCCGGTGTGAGGTATTGATAAGGGATAGCAGGATATTCTTCCGTTTTGGGGTACATGCCCAGGGGCGTAGTGTTAATGACCAGGTGATGCGAAGAAAGCACCGATGCATCCAGCTCGTCATAACGCATGGTATCGTCTCCGGCTGCTCTCGATACAAACCGGTAATCGATATGCAGTTCCTTCAATACAAATTCTACTGCAGCTGAAGCGCCCCCCGTACCCAATATTAATGCATGGCGGTGATGAGGTTTCAGAAAAGGCTGCAATGATTGTTTGAAGCCCACCACATCGGTGTTATAACCGAACAACGATCCGTTGGTGATCTTAACGCAGTTACAAGCGCCCATTTGTTGCACGGCAGGTGTGGATCCTGATAGAAAAGCCAGTACCTGTTTTTTATATGGAATGGTAATATTAAATCCACGCAGATCGCTGTGTTGTTTCAATACAGTATGCAGGTCTTCGATCCGGGGCAGGGAAAAATTTTCATAGACCGCATCGCGGATACCTTCCCGGCTGAACTTCCCGGTGAAATAATGCTGCGAGAAAGAATGTGACAGCGGGTATCCCAGCAAACCAAAGCGGCGCATAGTTATCAGGCTTTATCGAGGTAAAGTTCAAACGTATCTCCTCGCAATCCAACACGCATTGCTTCCAATGCGATCACTTCTTGCGGTGCGATATTTCCAAGGTTTACGTTGCAGCCGATGAGTTCCAGGAAGTATAATTGCTGCGCTTTCTGCGGCGCTTCCCAAAGAATCTTTTCTTCCGGTATCTGTGTGAGTATCTCCTGCACCAAACCTTCCCTTACTTCACCCGATCCGCGGTAGATACCCACATTACCCGCTTCGCGCGCTTCAGCGATCACGTAAGAAGAGCCCGCTTCCAGTTCGGCGCGCATCAGTTCAATCCATTTATAAGGAGGAATGATATGCGCGGCGTCTTTACTTCCCACTTCACTCAATACAGTACCGTGCTGTGTCAGTTTTTCAATGTAGCCGCATTTCTCTGCATGCGGAATGGTGATGGAGCCATCACTCACTTCCATATAATCCACTCCATAGTCCTTACACACTGCGATATAATCATTGAACTGGTTTCTCACCAGGAAAGCTTCGAATAAAGTGCCACCAAAATAAATAGGCACGTTGTATGATTTGTATGCTTCGATCTTCTCACGGAGTTTGGGCGTAACGAATGAAGTGCCGAAGCCCAGTTTGACAATATCCACATGCGGACCCGACACGCTCATAAAATTATGGACTTCCGTGATGCTGAGTCCTTTGTCCATTACCATTGTTATACCTGAATTCCGGGGTTGCTGCGTGCGGGCAGGGATCTGCGTCAGATTAAAATTCATGCTCTTATTCGTTTTCTTGTCGGGTGCAAAAATAGGCTAATCGCACATGTGCAGCGGGAAGGAGTCTATATTTTTTTGCCCTTCTTGTAGCGGGCTACTATATCAACTACGTGGTTGTTTTGCAATATGGACGGGTTGATCTCTACAAATTTTTTCAGGAGCCTGGGCGCTTTTTCCATCGCTGTTTCCAGTTTCACCAGGGCTTCTTTGCTCTTGCCCATGATGAAAAGAACGGCGCTGTGATAGAACAGGAATACCGGTTTGCCTTCTGTGGCTTTCGATGCCGCCATGCACTGCTCCATCGCTTCATCGTAAAATTCCGCTTTGATCAGGCAACGGATCAATGCTTCCCATCCGGCCACATTCTTGGTTTTATAACGCACTACTGCTCCGAAATATTGTATGGCATCCTTGAACTGGTTGAGGTTCATCTTGCATTCTCCCATGGCCAGGTTGTATTCCGGTACCGAGCGGTGAATTCGCATGGCATTCTCCAGTTGCTTCACAGCGCTCTGCCACTGTTGTTCCAACATATAAGTAACGGCTATCTTATAGTGCAGCTTGCTGTCATCGGGGTTCAGGTGCACCGCTTTCTTGTAATGAAAACGCGCCTGCGCATAATTGCCCATGCGGTGATAGCAATGGCCGATGGCTTCGTAGATCACATCTTCGGGGCGCGTTAGTTCCAGCACTTTTTCCAGCACTTCAATGGCTTCCTTGTATTTTCTCAACCGCAGGTAGGCATCGCCCATGTTGCGGTAAGCATAGTCGAACTTTTCGTCGATGGCCACCGCATACTGGTATGCATCGATGGCTTTTTCATAGAGTTTCAATCCCTGGTAAGCCGCCGCCAGGTTGAACCAGGCCAGCTCGCTGAACGGATAATCTTCGATGATCTGCTGGTGCAGGCGTATGCTTTCTTCATTGCGGCCGGTAAAATCTGTCCAGAAACAGATCTTGTACAGCGCCTCTTCATTATTGGGCTCTTCTTCCAGTATCAGTTTGAGGCAATCGAATACTTTATCGAACTCTTCATAATCGTCGTACACATCGGCCAGCTCAAAGAGCAGGTCGAGCCGCTCTTCCCCCTCAAAAAGGCGCAGGGCCGATTCGAGCAGTTCCACGGCTTTGGCTTGCTGGTCGAGCGCGAGGTAAGCATCTGTTTTGAGGATATAGAGGTTGATATCGCTGCTGTCGTATAATTCCGCCATTTCCAGCACATCGAGCGCCTCCCGGTATTTACGGGTAGCCAGCAGCAAATCTGCCTTTTTGATCATCAACTGGGAAGAATAGGGAAATTGTTCCAGGCCGGCCTCGGCCGCTTCAAGTGCTTCAGGAAGATTATCTTTATCATCAAAATAATCTATAATACGTTCAAAAGCCTCTTCTTCAAGGAAACTATGGCTACGGCCCTGTTTCAGATTCTGGTATTGTCTCAATAGCTCCTTCAGTTCCTCTCGGTCTTCACGATACGGGTTTTCTCTCATCTGTCTATTGGTTTACCCAATTTAGTACAAAAATCAGCTTTTTCCAAGTTTCGGGTAACTTTTTTAATCCCTTAACGTTTAGCTAACAGAAGCTTAATTTGTAATTTTGTTAAATTTATTTAGATTTGTGTTAATGAAAGGGCAAAAACATATTAAAACAGTTGCTATTGCATTCGTCCTTACACTGGGCGTTAAGATAGCATTTGCTGCCTTTTCATTTACCGGCATTACCGACGAAAAAGGCGGTACCAAGAACAACAGCAAGTACTCGCTGAAGAATGTGAATGCCGTATCGTCTCATAAATCCCTTTCAGCGCTTTCTTATTCTTCCCTCAAATCCAGCATGCAGTTCAAAGGAACACAACTCATGCATTCATCAGTAAGCGAAGTCCTCACCGAAGGCGGAGAAGTGAGTTCCATGCTCAAATTTGACAATGGGAATACTACTTATATCTATCCTTATAAGTTCAAGGTAAGGGTTCCCAAATTCAAAACCCCTGCTCCTCCCGAGCACCACTAATTCAGTTGATGATCCTGTAACCCGAAGTAGGTATCTCGAATTTTGATACCGGCACAGGACTTATGTTCACTTTCGTAGCTGTATATGTTATTTTCTTGTTCTCTCCTTCCATCGACTCATACTCCAGCACAAAACCCGGTATGTCTTTGAACTCGTATTGAAACTCCCTCACAGAAGGAATAATATTAGTGGCATAATACAGGCTGAATGTGGTGCCGTTTTTCAAACGCAATACAGCCCTTTTACACTCGAAGCCGAGTATATTCTTGGTCTCACCGGAATAGGCGATGGTCATGCTATCGTACATTTTTTTATTGACAGCGATCCATTGGTCGTGATTCAGTTTGGTCATGAGTTTGTGATTGCCGAACTCACGCAATATCACCGCACTGGCAACTGTTTTATCGTACAGCAGGGATTGTTTGAAAGCAGGACTTACCAGGTCTACCCGGCTGTTATTGCCACGGATATACACTGTTTTTGTTGTAGCGCCGAACGATTCGGTAACATCTTTATCGCCACCCTTTTCTTCCAGGTTAACGCGGTAGGTAACGGTACAATCCGCCACCACCCGTTGTTGTGCATACAGCACTGCGGAGAACAACAATAAACCTATTAATGAAACATAAGCGCGCATGGCCATTCTGTTTTGAATAGTACCATCAAATCTATGCCAAAAAAACTCAGTTATTGCGTCGCTGGTTCTTCTCTTTCAGGTCCTGCAACTTTTTCTGGCTTTCCATCATCTGCTCATAGCGATCCTGCCATTTGCTTTTGGTCTTGGGCGCCTTACGCTTTTCTTCGATCTTGGCCAGTATCTTATCATGGTTGATGATATAATTCTGGATCACGAACTGTAGTCCCAGCGTGATGAGGTTGGATACCGTATAATACCAGGTCAGCGCCGAAGGTAACCTGTTGAAGATGAACAGCAGCATGAAAGGGAAAATATACGGCATATACTTCATCATCGGATTATCCTGTGTTGGCGTCATGCTCATATTGTAAATAGAGATCAGGAAGCTGGTCACCACAGCTGTAATGGTGAACAAACTGATATGATCTCCGAATCCCAACGGTACGTTGAAAGGCAGTTTGGCAATCACATCATAAGAAGAAAGGTCCTGGCTCCAGAGGAAGGATTGTCCGCGCAAAGCAATATTGGAATTGAAGAAACTATACAATGCAAAGAAGATGGGAATCTGCAGTAATGCCGGGATACAACCACCCAATGGGTTTACACCCGCTTCGCGGAATAATTTCATTTGTTCCATGGCAAAGCCCTGCTGGTCGCTGCCGAATTTCTTTTTGATCACATCCAGCTCGGGGCGCAACACTTTCATCTTGGCGCCGCTCAGGTAACTGCTGTAAGTAAGCGGTGATGTTACCAGCCTGATGAACAAAGTCAGCAACAATACCACCCATCCGTAGTTCTTCACAAAACCCGCAAAGAAATCGAACACGGGCATGATGATGAATTTGTTGATAGGTCTTACAAAAGAATACAGGTCACGACCCAGGTTCACAATGCGGTCCATTTCAGGCGCCTGGTGTTTGAGGATCGAATAGTCGCTGGGGCCAAAGTATAATTGAAGCGGTACAGATACCGATGCTGTTACCGGCAGTTTGGCCTGCAGGTTCATCTGCGCCGTAGCCAGTATATTGCTGGAATCGGTCTTGCGTTGCCATTGTACATCGCCACTGCCAAAGCCGTTCTTCGCCACGAGCGTGGTGTTGAAGAACTGTTGCACCATGCTCACCCATTGTACATTTTTTTCAAACTTACGTTCCGTTTTGGCAGAGATATAATCGAACTCATTACCTTCTGAAAAACAGATGTTCGACATCTGCCTTTCATAAGTGGCTGTTCTTTCCTGCTGAAAAGTTTCGCCGTTCCATTGCAGGTTGAATTGTCCCTGGCTCAGCAATTTATCTGCACCGGTCAGGGTTACATTCCAATCAACCATATAAGCGCCTTTCCTGATCACAAACTGGTGTATGATGCTCTCGCCATTCGCGGCGTTGATGCTGAAGTTGATAGATTGGCTGCCATCGGCCTGGGTTACGGGAGCCGAAGGCGTGAAGAATAAACCGGTTGTGGAAGCCGATTGGTTGGCCGCCGTATTTACATTATATCCCAGTTGGTTCTGGTTGAAAAGCACCACGGGACTGCCCTGGGCTGAATGGTAGTTTTTCAGTTCTACCGATTTTACCTGCCCGCCTTTGGTGGTAAAAGTTACTTTGATCACGTCGTTTTCCACGCTCACCAGCTGTTCCTGTCCAATAGCAGCCGTGGTAAAATCACCTGCAGCCGCTATGCGGGAAGCAGAATCACGCTTCAGGGAATCGATGCGCGCAAGGGCTTTATCCTCCGGTTTAACGCGACTGGCGGCAATACGGGCAAGGGAATCTTCCTGTTTTTTCCTGGCTTCCAATAATGTGGCCTGTTGTTTGTTATTGTACCAGAAAAAAATAAAAAACAGGACTCCCAGCAAGATGAATCCAATGACCGTATTCTTATCCGTCTTCATAGAAACTTTTATTGAGCGGCAAAGGTAGGGCATGGATCGAAAACTGGGGGTTTTCAGTATTATATTCCGTTAAAATAGCTTTAAAACAGCTTTTTCTACGGGCCGTACCGGTTTAAAATCGTTCCTTTACCGTTCCGACTCCAACCAGGTATTCCCCCTATTTCAGCCGTTTTTCTGCTCCAAATTGTAATTATGAAGGAAAAGACCAGTCCTGCTGCGTATGTACATAGGGGTATGGGTGCCCCCAGCAGATGGAACCGTTTTTTATGGTGGTTGGCAACAGCCGAAGAAGAATTGATCAGGGATTGCATGATAGACCGCAACCGTTACGCCATTATAGGTATGAGCGTGATGGGCACCTGGTTATTTGCCACTTTTGCCTGGACCTATTTTTTCAGTACCGTTACCCCTAACCTGCCAATCGCTTGTTTCCTGGGCTTTTTTATGGGTTGCATCATCCTTTCCATAGACAGGGCCCTGATCAAGGGTATCACCCGCAGTAACAAACGCAAGTTCATTCCCCTGGTTTTCCGTGGCCTGCTGGCAGTGACCATTGGTGTTTTCATGGCACAGCCTGCCCTGCTTTACCTGTTCGATAAAGAGATCCATGTACAGACTTCGCTGGATAATGAGCACCGGAAAAAAGAAAAGCGCATGCGCCAGGACTCGGTGTACCAGGCATCGCGTGCTGATCTGCTGCGCTCTAAAAATGAGCTGGAACAACAACTCTCCACAAAATATGGTGAAGTGAGCCAGGCCAGGCAAGCATTCATTGCCGAAACCGATGGTACAGGGGGAAGTAAAAGACCCGGATTGAAAGATGTGGCAAAGGCCAAGCAGGATGAATACCAGAAGCTGGATATTGAATACCAGCAAATACAAGGACAGCTGCAGCCGCGACTCCGCATGGTTGATAGTTCACTGCATGCCATCGATGTTACTGTTCAAAAAGAGCAACAGGCTTTTGAAGCCTTGTTAAACGACGGCTTCATTACGCGTATTGAAGCGCTCAACCACCTGGTGAAAGACAATCCGGCCGTTGCATTCCGTTATTACCTGCTCGTAGCATTGTTGATGCTGATCGAGCTCATGCCGGTGATCGCAAAAACATTGTTGCCTACCGGCTCTTACGATGAAAAAGTGCGGTTACGTGAAGAGCTGGAGAAAGAGACCATCCAGAAAGACCACGACCGCGAGCTCTCTGTGAGGCAGATATATGGTGAAGGGGCCCTTGAGCAGGACAGCCGTTTCATCAAAGACTTTTTTGCCACTGCATCACGCAACCAGTACGAGAACATGCGCCAGTACCTTTCTACCTGGGTGGATGACGGCCGGAGCCTCGACCAGGTATGGTATGATGTGAAGAAAAACATGTTTACCAAGCAGCACAACTGATCAGCGGGCGCCGGGCCCCGGCGGGCAATACATGCGCAGGTAATCGGTGTACAAATGCGAAAGATGTGCCGTAGTTCCTTTGCCTTCAAAAATGCCGTGTGACCGGTTGGGGTAACTCATCAGTTGGAACTGTTTGCCATTTGCAATCAATTCATTGATCAGCATTTCTGCATTGTTGTAATGCACGTTGTCGTCGCCCGTACCATGGATATAGAGCAAATGTCCTTTCAGGTTTTTGGCATGTGTAATGGGTGAGCCGTTCACAAAGTCTTCCCTGTTCTCCTGCGGCAATCCCATGTAACGTTCCTGGTAGATATTGTCGTAAGTGAGTTGATTGCCTACGCCTGCTACCGCAATACCTGTTTTATAAATTTCGGGATACTGGAACATCAGGTTGAGTGTGGCCGAACCGCCGCCGCTCCAGCCCCATACGGCCACACGCGAAGTGTCTGTAAAAGGCCATTTGAGTATCTCTTTTGCTGCCAGCGCCTGGTCGCGGATATTGACCTGTCCGATTTTCCGGTACACAGATTTACGCCAGTCCCTCCCTTTGGGTACAGGCGTTCCGCGGTTATCGATTGAAATATAGATATACCCTTCATCGGACATGTTTCCATTGAACAGGAAATTATGGCCAACACCGTATTGGTCTTTTACGTTTTGTCCCCACGGCTCGGTATACACATAAAATACAACGGGGTATTTTTTGGTAGAATCAAAATGGCTGGGTTTTACTATCCAGGCATCCATCTCTACTCCTTCCGCAGTTTTCACTTTGAAGAAGTTGAGATTCGATTGAGCGGGGCTTGTCTTTGCCAGTGCATTGTTTACATTGTCGCCATTGAATGCTTTGTGATCGGGCAATGATACCCATTCTTCAACAGGCCTTGTATAATAATTGGAGAATGAATGTATGGCAAAATGCCCCGTTGGCGACACTTCATAATCGTGTGTACCCGGCTGGTTCATGGGCGTCAATCGCTCTGCTGTTCCGGTACCGTCGAGTTTGGTGCGATACAAATATTTCTGTGTGGCGTTATCGGGTGAAGCAAAAAAATAAACATACCCGCCTGGCTCATCGATGGAGCTGATGTCCATCACATCATAATTGCCTTTTGTAACCAGCGTTTCTTTTTGTCCATCGCGATTAACGCGGTACAGGTGGCGCCATCCGTCTTTTTCGCTTGCCCACAGGAATTCCTTGCCATTGTTGAGCCAGTCCCATCCACCGTAAGCATAATCATCATCCCATAAAGGCAGTATATCGATCCATGTTTTTTCCTTTTCACCGTAGACCGCATTGGATGCACCCGTAGCAATATTGCAAACCAACAGGTTTGATTCGTTTTGTTTGCGGTTCAGGTGTTGCACAATCAGTTCATGGCTGTTAGCTGCCCATTCCATCCGCGGAACATAAGATTGCAATACCGGGTCTGTAGGGATGTTCATCCATTTTGTGTTGGCAGTGGTAATATCTGCTACGCCGATTCTGAAAGGAGAAGGCGCTTCACCTGCAACCGGATATTCGACCGGCTTCACAAAAGGATAGATAGAATCGGTATTGTTGATCATCAGGTAATCCTTGGTGCGGGAAGCATCTATTTGCCAGTAAGCGATCTTACGGCCATCGGGACTCCACCGGAATCCATCCCTGCAAAAAAATTCTTCTTCATAGGCCCAGTCGAATGTGCCGTTGATCTTTTTGCGGGTACCACCGTTGGTGAGTGCAGTGACTTTACCGGTAGCAATATCTTCTACATAAATATTGTAATTACTTACATAGGCGAGCTTCTTGCCATCGGGAGAGAATTTGGCGAACATGAGGGAAGAAGCCGGGAATTGCTTGCCCATTTTTTTCAGGCTGCCGGTTGTAAGGTTGAGTATCCAGTAATCGCCGCGGGTATCGTAGCGCCATACTTTCTTGCTGTTGTTATAGATCAGTACCTGGGTATTGTCGTTGGAAAAGAAAAAATTGCGGATGCTGATGGGATTATTCTCACCGGCAGGCGTTAATTTTTCTTTCGAAGCGATGACTGTTTTGATGAAGGCAGGCAATTCGTATTTAACAATCTCCCCGTTTTCTGCCGCGAAATAGCCATTGCCATCTTTGGTCCATTTGTATCCATGAGGGGGTTGGGCATGGATGATGTGTACGCATGTTGTCAACAACAAAGTAAGCAACAACAATTTGTTCATTTTCATAGCAAGCAATCTTAGTTCATTGAAAAAATTACCAGCCACCGCTGGCGCCGCCGCCGCCACTGCTTCCGCCGCCGAAACCGCCGAAGCCGCCACCGCCGCTGTCACCACCACCCCAGCCTCCGCCACCGCGACCGCCGCCGCTCAGGAGGGATGTCCAGAAAATAGTTTGTGCAATATCGCCATAACCGCGCCGGCTCACCATACCACCGCCACCTCCGCCGCCACGGCCCAGTATTACCAATACCACTACCAGTATGATGATGAATGTAAAGATCGATTTAGCGCTGCTGCCACCACTGCCCTGCCGTTCGCGTTTTACTTTGTATTCGCCCACTGCTGCTTTGGCAATGGAGTTGGTGGCCTGGTCGATGCCGCGGTAATAATTACCATCGCGGAAATTGGGAGCGATATCATTGCGGATGATGCTGGCGCTAACGATATCCGGGATAGCGCCTTCCAGACCATATCCTACTTCAATACGTACTTTGTGATCGTCGATGGCTGCAATCAGCAATACCCCATTATTGGTTTTCTTATTGCCGATGCCCCAATCACGGAAAAGTTTTACGGCGTAATCTTCTATTGGGTAATCGCTCAGTGTTTTAACCAACACCACAGCGATCTGGTTGGAGCTGCTATCATCCAGCGCCACCAGTTTTTGCTCCAGTATATCGCGCTGTTCAGGCGACAACACACCGGCAGCATCGTTCACCAGCCTCGGCGGGTTGGGTTTAGGAAGTATGTTCTGCGCCATCAGGGTATGCATCCCCAATACCGCCAGGAGTAAAAATACGATCCGCTTCATGGTTGTTCGTTAAAGAGCCCCGCCTGCACAAGCCGGCGGGACTCTTATTTATTTTCCGAATACAATATCGTCGGGCAATTCGTTCTTGTCTGTTTGTTCATCATAAGGGAAATGCTGCGCGAGCGCTTCTCCTATTTCCGTAACGATCTGAACGATGCCTTCTGTGTAGTTGTTCTTATTAAAATGCTGCAGCATTTGTTGTACTTCCTGGTTCCAGAAAGCAGACCCCACGCGCTGGTGGATGCCTTCATCGCCGAAGACCGCCAGTTGCCGGTCTTTCATGGCAATATAGACCAGCACAGCATTACGCGCCGCCGTCTCGTGCATTTTCAGTCCGCCGAATATTTCATGCGCCCTCCGTAAAGGGTCAACAAAACGGCAGCGGCTTTCGATGAATACCCGCAGTTCGCCACTGGTCCTGCGTTCTGCATGCTGGATGGCTGCAACGATGCGCTGCTTCTCTTCGGCAGAAAAATAACGGTCGGGTCTTTTACTGAATAATCGCAACATGTATCACGGTTAGAATTTTACTTCAGGCGCTTTTTCTGCACCGGCTTCTGCCTTGAATCCTTCCTTGGTTTTAAAGCCAAACATACCGGCCAAGATATTCATAGGGAAAGAACGGGCTTTCACATTGTAATCGGCCACTGCCTGGTTGAAATCGTTGCGGGATACTTTGATTCTGTTCTCGGTTCCTTCCAGTTGCGCCTGTAATCCACGGAATGCATCATTGGCGCGCAGGTTGGGATAATTCTCACTCACCATCAGCAAACGTCCGAGGGCTTGTGAAAGTTGACCTTGTGCTTGTTGGAACTGTTGTAATTTTTCAGGAGTGAGGTCTTTAGGATCTACTTTTATCTGTGTAGCGCTGGCCCTGGCCTGTATCACATTCTGCAAAGTGGTCTGCTCAAAATTGGCTTCTCCTTTTACTGTATTCACCAGGTTAGGGATCAGGTCGGCACGACGCTGGTAATCGCTTTGTACGTTATTCCATGCTTTATTCACGGTTTCATCCTGAACTACCAGGCCATTGTAACCGCGACAGCCGCATCCGCCCAGTATCAATACCAATGCTGCTATAACAATCAGGGTAAGACTTTTTGTACTCATTTGACTTGATTTTGTTTTGAAATTACGCTTTTATACAATTCGGTAATTCGATAATTTGACAATTCGACAATGAAAAAGTGATATTCGGCCATAAGATCATTTCATTGGCACATTGACAAATTGCCGAATTGTCGAATTATCATTGTTTTATCGCCGCTATTCCCGGGAGTACTTTTCCCTCAAAATATTCCAGCAGGGCGCCGCCTCCTGTAGATACATAGCTTACTTTATCTGTAAAGCCAAACTGGTTCACGGCGGCCACACTATCGCCTCCGCCTACCAGTGAGAAAGCGCCATTCTGTGTTGCGTTTGCCACTGCAGTAGCAATGGTTTTGGTACCATGCTGGAACTTTTCCATTTCAAATACACCCATGGGTCCGTTCCACAAAATGGTCTTTGAACGTTTGATGCAGTTGCTGAATTGCTCACAGGCATTTTCTGCGATATCCAATCCCATCCAGCCATCGGGGATCTGGTTGCTGGGAGCGGTGGAAGTATTGGCATCGGCTGCAAATTTATCGGCGATCACAGAATCGGATGGCAGGTGAATGCATACGCCTTTTTCTTCGGCTTTCTTCAGCAGGTCGAGCGCCGTTTGCAGGCGGTCTTCCTCGCAGAGTGAGTTACCGATATTTCCTCCCTGCGCTTTCATGAAAGTATAGGCCATGCCGCCTCCGATGATGATGTCTGTAGCGCGCTCCAGGAGGTTCTCCAGGATCAATATCTTATCGCTCACTTTCGCTCCGCCAATGATGGCCGTAAAGGGTTTGGATGCCTGGTGCAATACTTTCTCCGCGCTGGACACTTCACCTTCCATCACCAGTCCGAACATTTTTTTATCGGCAGGAAAGAATTGCGCGATCACGGCTGTGGAAGCATGCGCCCTGTGTGCGGTACCGAATGCATCATTCACGTATACATCACCCAGTTTGCTCAATTTTTCTGCAAAGGCAGGATCGCCTTTTTCTTCCTCTTTGTAAAAGCGGAGGTTCTCGAGCAGCAACACTTCGCCGGGCTTCAGCGCTGCGGCAGCGTGTATAGCGCTTTCGCCAATACAATCATCTGCAAAATGAACAGGTACCGCGTGGCCTGTGGCTTTGCTCAATAATCCTTGTAAATGAGCAACCAGGTGCTTCAGCGAATATTTTTCTGTAGGGCCGTCTTTCGGGCGTCCGAGGTGACTCATTAAGATCACGCTTCCGCCATCGTTCAATATTTTTTGGATGGTGGGAATGGTGGCCCTTATCCTCGTATCATCGGTGATCTCGAAATTGGCGTTCAGGGGTACATTGAAATCTACGCGGATCAACGCTTTTTGTCCGGCGAAAGAGTGATGGGTAAAACGGCTCATGGTAGTGTTTATTAATAGTGTATGCAAACTAAAAATGCCGGATCAGCGTCCGGCATTTTTTTTTCTTGTCTTTTTTATTTGCTGATCAGACCGGCGAAATACTTAACAGTACGCACCAGCTGACTTACATAACTCATTTCGTTATCGTACCAGCTAACGGTCTTCACCAGTTGTGTATCGCCAACGGTGATCACTTTGGTTTGTGTACCATCGTACAAAGAACCGAAGTGCATACCAATCACATCCGAGCTAACGATCTCGTCTTCAGTATAACCGAAGCTTTCGTTGCTGGCGGCTTTCATAGCGGCATTTACTTCTTCGGCCGTTACTTTTTTACTGAGGATGGTAGTCAGTTCTGTGAGTGAACCCGTGATGGTAGGCACACGCTGCGCAGCTCCGTCGAGTTTACCTTTCAGTTCGGGCAGTACCAGTCCGATGGCTTTAGCCGCTCCGGTACTGTTGGGAACGATATTGGCTGCTGCAGCCCTTGCGCGGCGCAGGTCGCCTTTTGCGTGGGGTGCATCGAGGGTATTCTGGTCGTTGGTATAAGCGTGGATGGTAGTCATGAAACCAGCCACGATGCCATACTGGTCGTTCATTACTTTGGCCATCGGCGCCAGGCAGTTGGTAGTACAGGATGCGCAGGAAATGATGGTTTCGCTGCCGTCGAGGATATTGTGGTTTACGTTGAATACTACGGTTTTCAGGTCACCGGTAGCGGGGGCAGAGATCACTACGCGCTTGGCGCCGGCTGTGAGGTGTGCTTCCGCTTTGGCTTTATCGGTAAAAAATCCGGTTGACTCAATCACCACGTCTACACCATGTGAACCCCAGGGAATTTGTGCGGGATCTCTCTGTGCGTATATTTTTACGGTTTCACCGTTTACTACGATGGCGTCTTCTGTAGAAGTAACGGTAGCATCAAAACGGCCTTGCGCACTGTCGTATTTCAATAAATGAGCTAATACTTTGGGACTTGTCAGATCGTTGATAGCAACCACTTCGATTCCTTTCATATTATAGATTTGGCGAAACACCAAACGGCCGATACGCCCGAATCCGTTAATGGCAACTTTAACTGTACTCATGAATAATTGGTTTAATGATTGGTATAAATGCTAAAATGAGATGCGAATTTACGTGATTATCGGGATTGAGAAAGTCTTTAAAATTAATTAATGCAACCGGGATCCAAATGTGGTAGGCAAAAAAAAATTTTGTTATACCCCCGTCCCATCCTATTTTTGCGTCCCGATTGAAAAAATAGACGGCCCGTTCGTCTATCGGCTAGGACATCTCCCTTTCACGGAGGAAAGACGGGTTCGATTCCCGTACGGGCTACACCACCGGAAAAGCATAAATTTCTATTGCTTTTCCGGTTTTTTATTTCCCGGAACCTAACATCCTCATTTCATCTTTTTATATATTTAGTAAAAAACGATGAGGCCGGAATATTTGCTGGAAGCTTATGCAACAGCAGTTTTACATAAAGATGCAGCTGCTTACACTTCCATTTTCGACGAGAACATACGCGTCTTTGATATGTGGCAGGAATGGCGATACGACGGCATTACGGCCTGGCGTGAAGTGGCAAAGGATTGGTTTGACGCGCTAGGTGCGGATAAAGATGTGGTAACTTTCAGCGATATTGAAATTACAGAAAAGGGGGAATTGGCGCTTATTACTGCAATAGCAAAATTTACTGCAACTTCGGAACAGGGAGAAGCGCTTCGCTACCTGGAGAACCGTCTTACATGGGTAGCTGTAAAGAAAGGGCTGACCTGGAAAATCATTCACCAGCACACTTCTTCTCCAATCGATTTTAATACCATGCAAGTGGTGTTAAAGAGAGATAAAAAGCCCCGCTAGTTCATTCCTAACGGGGCTTTTCATTTTATGCTTCCAGTAACTGCTGTGCGTAGTCCCTGCACTTCTTCGTTTCTTTTACTGCATCGGAACCTGCCGGGATATCATATTCCAGTTCGATGGTAGCAGGCATTTTATATTTCTTTGTTTTCAGCAAAGTCAGTATGTCTTTCAAAGGCGTATCACCTTCACCCCATGACATGTTCTTGCCGCCGTTGGCTTTGCTTTTACGGTCTTTGAGGTGCATACTGGTAATCTTTTTGTGTTTAGCCTCGATAAAAGACAGCAGGCTCTCTTTGGTGTTACCTGCAGCTATATAATGCCCGCAATCGAGGTTGATGGTATTATTGGGCGATTGGGCCAAAGCCGTATCCCATGCAGTTTCTGATGCCTGCAGGTGGGCATGGTAGCCAACATATACTTTATTTTTTTCGGCCAGTTCGCCCAGTCTTTTCGTTTGTGCAGGATCTGAGGGCAATTCAACAGATACCGAAGTGGCGCCCAGCGCTTTTGCAGCACGCATGGCATAAGTTACTTCGCCATCTGTATTGTCAGCCGCCAATGCGTTTGGCTTATACGCAAAAATGTAAACACCGGCTGCATTAAATTTTTTGCGGAGTTCAGTGAATCCATCCATTGATACAGATTCCCGCCAGGCAGCTACTTGTTCCTTATATTGTTTCAGTTGGGCTTTGACCTCTTCACTCAATTCCTGCTTTGGTTGTCCGGGTACGCGTGGCTGCATTTTTACCGGGTTAACGGGCTTGCCTAAATAGTCTTCCACTTCATCACCCTTTAATTCAACTGCATTGATATTGCTTTCGATGCAATATTGCAACAGTTTATCCGGATGTCCCGGCATGCTTCTGAATGAATAAGTAGTTACTCCGATCTGAACTCCCCGGATCAATGAGTTGGGTTTGGACAGGAAGAAATTACGCGCAAAGGCAGATTTTCCGGTAACCAATATGCCCAAAGATGCAAGCGAACTTTGGTAAAGGAATGCCCGGCGTGAAGAATTTGATGACATGATGCGTTGGTTTAATTGAATAGGTGCATTAAAAATAGACTATTCCCGCACTAAGGGAATCTTAATTGTCAAGCTAAGTCTTAACTTATATATGCATCAAATAAAAGAAGGCACATCCAGGATATGCCTTCTTTTCGGGTATGCCAATGCTATTTTGCCGGGGGTTATTTGCCAGTCAGTTTATCCCAGAAACCTTTAGCCTTGTCTTTCAGTTCATTCATTTTCTCACCTGCTTCTTCTTTCAAATGCGACAAATTGTCTTTGATCTCTCCCGATTTGATATGGTCCATTATCTCTCCTGCCTTTTGTTTTAGTTCCGCTCCTAATTCGCCCGATTTGTTTTTCAGTTCTTCCAGTTTTTCAGCCGCCTGGTTTTTGAACTCACTGGCCTTGGCGGCCAGTTGATCTTTCAAGTCTGACATGATGATTGGTTTTAGTAAAATAATAGTGTACCAATGTTATAGCATGCGCAGCAGTTTATTGGATGATGATTAGGTAGGAATAGTGCGTTGTTGCACTTATTGTTTTTTAACGTATTCTTTGTTTCCGTTCTTGTTGATGTAATAATGTCCGCCGCGGGGTCCTTCGTAAATGGTGCGCCCTTTTGCATCGGTTCCTACTACTTTATCGGCTGTTTTTGCAGTGGGTGCAGGAGTAGCAACTTTGGGTGCCGGGGCAGGGGCAGCTGGCCTGGCGGTAGCTGGAGCCGGGGTTATAGGCTTGGCTGCAACAGGCGCCATCTTTTTTACAGCGGCAGCTTGCTGGGCTTTATCTGCCTCCGCTTTTGCTTTGTCGGCAGCTGCTTTTTTCTTATCAGCTGCTTCTTTTTTAGCCTTTTCCTTGGCTGTTTCTTTTGTTTGGGCGAATACCTGTACGCCACCTAATAAAAGCGCGAAGGCAAGTGAGAACGTGAAGATCTTTTTCATGTTATGGAATTTGAATTTGAAAATAAATCTAATAAAAAAACATGCCAAATTCAGGCCCATTCCACTTTTTTTGCCGTTTTTAAGCTGTCTGCGAGAAAATCTCATTCAAAACCCCGGCCAGTCTTACTCCTCCTTTCAGCAAACGTTCATTGAGGGTATTAATGTGATCGAAATTATAACGGTAACTTAATTTCAGTTCAGGTGAGCGGCCGGCTTCGTCGTACAGTTTCCGGCTGATCTCGTAAGATTCGAAAAGCCAGTTGGCAATGGGCGCCGACTGCCATCGTTTCCGCTCCTGCAGTGTAGTGAAATTAATGGCTTTCACATATTCGGTATAACTCAGTTGCTGGTAGTCGATCAACTTTTCATCCCATACCGCATGCAGGTTAGTGGGTTCGCCGAACCATTGTAATCGAATGCGGTTGCCGCCCAGGTCTGCCTGCCTGCCCGTGTGCATCGGTTGGTGCACGTCTCCCACAATGTGCACCAGTAAGCGCAGGTACAATTTTTTCTTTTCCTGGTCCAGTCCTTTTTTCTTCAGTTCCCTGATCAGGAAATTTAATTTGGTATAGGCGTCTACAGCTGTGTCCTTGGCAAGATATTCTTTCATCATGTCCAAGGTATACCCATCATCAAAATTGATATAATGCCAGGGGCCGAGGTAGTTGAAAGAAGGGTCTGACTTGATGAAATCGGGCCAGTTAGCAGTCATGGCCAGCGATTCGTTGCCTAAAATAGCCCTTACTTCTTTGCGTGCCTGGGCGGTGAGATATGTTTCAGCAATTTCCCCTACGATCCGGTGTCCGAGCATGCCCCAGGCATTCGATTCAAAAGGCAGGTAAAGCAATGCTGCAATGATGAATAGTTTTTTCGCAATTGTCATGGTTCAATATGTGTTTGGTCCCACAAAAATATCTTCTCCCATGCAAATACGAACAGGTCAGGTTGATTTGCGCACCACAAATTCCGGGTCGATCTCAACTTGTATACGTTGCACTTTATGCTTCCCCGCACCCAGCTGATCCATCAGTATGGCCACGGAAGATTTTGCAATTTTATCTATGGGCTGCCTGATCACTGTAATGGCAGGTGTATGCAGCCTGAAAATATCATTATCATCAAAACAAATCACGGCAATGTCCCTGGGGATCTCAAGTCCAATCTGTTGTATGCTTTCCAGTCCCAGGATACCCAGGTAATTCGTAGCAAAAAATACAGCGTCCAGCTCAGTATCCCTGATAAAAGAAATGATCGTCTGCATAGTTGCTTCTCTATCATCTGTGCAATTGATGGGTAACTTTAGCAGGAGTTTTTGTTTCGAAGCCGGTTGTTCTTTTTTCTGGGCATCTTTATAAGCCTGTTCCCGCATGTCCATCTGTATCATCTTCAGATCAACGGTTACGAAACCGATTCGCTTATATCCTTTCCTGATGAGGTGCGCCATTCCTTTCTCAATTCCAGAATAATTATTCACTAACACATACGGCGTATTGATCTCCGGGAAATAACGGTCCATCAAAACAAAAGGTTTCTTATACTGCACCAGTTGTTCGATGTCTTTATTCATCTTTACCGTAGGGGTGATAATGAATCCATCCACTTGCTGGTAGTTGAGGATATTGAGCAGGGTCCTTGCGCGATGGGCGTCATTTTCCGTACAACAAAAGATCACTTTGTATCCGTATTCATTAGCTTCATCTTCGATGAATTTTGCGCAGGATGCAAAAAACTGGTTGGAAATATCGTCTACCAATAATCCAATGATCTTTGACTTTCCTGTTCGCAAACTCACCGCTACCCGGTTTGGCTGATAACCTGATTTCTTAACAATCTGGTGCACCTTTTCTACTATCGGCTTGCTGATGCGCATCTGTTCAGCCTTTCCGTTGAGTACAAAAGAAACCGTAGAGGTAGATACCCCGGCCATTTTCGCTATATCCTTCAGGGATATTTTCTTCATGCAGGTTGTGCAGTTTTGTTTTTTACAAACATGAAGATAATTATTTACTTCTTCAGGAAAGGATTCTCTTTATCTGTTGAAAAAGAATAAGGGAAGGACGTTTCCGATATACCTCTTTGCTTATTCGGCTGGTTACCCATGGTGAATTTCAATACTGCTCCCTGTTCCAGGACGCTGTGGCCAAGCCAGTTTTTATTATACAAAGTATTATTCCATTGAAGTTGCTGTACATAAAGATTTCCCTTGCTGTTCGCCGGCGCATCGATCACAACCTGTTTGCCATTTTCCAGTTTGATGGTCGCTTTCCTGAACAAAGGAGCACCCAATACATATTGGTCGGATGCAGGCGTAACAGGATAGAAGCCCAATGCTGAAAACAGGTACCAGGCAGAGGTCTGGCCATTGTCTTCATCGCCACAATAACCATCGGGTGTGGCCAGGTACAAACGGTTCATGGCTTCCCGCACCCAGTATTGTGTTTTCCAGGGTTCGCCTGCATAGTTATACAAATAGAGCATGTGCTGTATAGGTTGGTTGCCATGTGCGTACTGTCCCATGTTCACCAATTGCATTTCCCTGATCTCGTGTATCACGCCACCATAATAGCTTTCATCAAATACCGGTGGCATGATGAATACCGAATCCAGCATCTTCACAAATGTTTGCCTGCCTCCCATCAGGTTGATCAATCCCTGTATATCGTGAAAGACCGACCAGGAATAATGCCAGCTGTTTCCTTCTGTGAAAGCATCTCCCCATTTGAACGGGTTGAAAGGTTTTTGAAAGTTGCCGTCTTTGTTTTTACCCCGCATGAGTTTGGTTTCCGGATCAAAAAGGTTCCGGTAATTCAGGCTTCTTTTTGCATACAGGTCTGTTTCTTCTTTCGGCCTGCCCAATGCTTTTCCGAGTTTGTAAATGGCGTAGTCGTCATACGCATATTCCAGTGTGCGTGCGGCATTTTCATTGAGCTTTACATCGTAAGGCACATAACCCAGTTCATTGTAGTATTTTACTCCTGCGCGGCCCACTGCGGTGAGCGGTCCTTCATTATTGGCTCCGTGCAGCAGTGCCTGGTAAAGCGTGTGGATGTCGTATCCCCTCAACCCTTTGAGCCATGCTTCCGATACCACTGAGGCGGAGTTGTTGCCCACCATTACATCGGCATAACCCGGACTGGACCATTCCGGCAACCAGCCTCCTTCTTTGTAATCGTTCAGGAGTCCTTCCTGCATTTCTTTGTTGATGGAAGGATATACCAGGTTCAGGAAGGGATACAGCGCGCGGAAAGTATCCCAAAAACCAGTGCCTGCATACAGGTAGCCTGGGTAGGTCTGTCCTGTATATGGACTGTAATGCACAACCTTATTCTCGCTGTTGATCTCATACATTTTTTGCGGAAAGCAAACAGCGCGGTAAAAGCAGGAATAAAAAGTACGTATCTGGTCAACGGTTCCGCCTTCAACGGCAACACGTCCCAATGTATTGTTCCAGGCTTGTTTTGCTTTTGCCAAAGTAGCATCAAAAGCATCATTCGCCAGTTCTCTTTTCAGGTTCAGTTCGGCCTGTTCAAAGCTGATGAAAGAAGATGCCACTTTCAGGTGTACTTTTTCGCCACGGGCGGTTTTAAAGCCCACTACTGCTCCTGCGTGATTGTCATTCATTTCAAGTGCATCTTTCACCAAATCATTGCCGCGCCATACATACTGCACGTCGAAAGCTTTGTCGATATAGATGACAAAATAATTTTTGAAGTTTTTAGGCACGCTCCTGCTGGTGCGGGTAGTATAACCGATGATCTTATGTTCTGCGGGAATGATCTTGACATAGCTTCCTTTATCAAAAGCATCTATCACAATAAAGGAACTGTCTGCTGCCGGATACGTAATACGGAACTGCGCCGCACGTTCTGTGGGTGTGATCTCTGTTGTAATATCGGCATCGGCCAGGTAAACGCTGTAATAATAAGGCTTGGCTGTTTCTGCTTTATGCGAGAACCAACTGGCCCTGTCATCCTGGTTGAATTTCAGTTTGCCCGTCACCGGCATGATGGAAAATTGCCCGTAATCATTCATCCAGGGCGATGGCTGGTGCGTTTGCTTGAATCCCCTGATCTTATAGCTGCCGTTTGATTTGGGCGATGCTTCAGGATTATAGGTGTATTGCCATCCGCTGCCCATGGGGCCAGTTTGTGGTGTCCAGAAATTCATTCCCCAGGGCACTGCAATGGCGGGATAGGTATTTCCATTGGATAAGGCTGGTCTTGAATCCGTTCCCATGAGCGGATTCACCCAGTCGGCAGGGTCTGTTACTTTATTAACCATCTGTGCAAATGAAGCCAGGCTGTTGATCAGCAGGGCCAGCAGGAAGAGCGTTTTTCTTTTCATACTTTCTTTATTGGTAGCGATCGCTTATAAAATTCCCTGCCAATTTACATAGCTAAATCGATTTTGTGAACTTTTTATAAAGAAACCCCGCCCTTCAGGGCGGGGCAAAGATTTGGTGCATGTTTCGTATGCAGGTTATAGGGCGCGGT
Source organism: Sediminibacterium magnilacihabitans (assembly GCA_002973575.1). Classification (GTDB taxonomy): domain Bacteria; phylum Bacteroidota; class Bacteroidia; order Chitinophagales; family Chitinophagaceae; genus Sediminibacterium; species Sediminibacterium magnilacihabitans. The sequence continues at coordinate 3,716 of PVEQ01000027.1, read as the reverse complement.
CAAGGTGAACATAACCACCGTCTACATGGATCAGTTGGCCGGTGGTATGGCTGGAGCGGGCCGACAAAAGAAAAGCCGTCATATTGGCGATCTCTTCGGTCGTGGTCATTCTTTTTTCCAGTGGGATTTTTGCTGTAATAGATGCCAGCTTTTCTTCCGGATTGGGCAGGCTGTTGATCCATTTTGCGTATAGCGGCGTCCAGCTTTCTGCTACAATAATGGCATTGACACGAATACTGTAGGGTAATAATTCAACGGCCCACTCCCTTGTCAGTGCATTACGGCCGCCATTCGAAGCAGCATAAGCAGAAGTGCCGCCCTGGCCTGTTTCCGCTGTTTTGGAACTGATATTTACAATAGACCCTTTCGATGATTTCAAGGCTGGTAAAGCATAATGCGCCAGCAGGTAATAATGTACCAGGTTTCTGTGGAGGGATTCTATGAAAGCCTCATAATTACCTTTCTCCAGTCCCACACCGTCGTTCACACCGGCATTGTTCACAAGTCCGTCGATCTTTCCGTACTTGCTCAATACCTCTTTTACCGCATGCTCACAGGCTTCTGGCTGTGTAAGCTCTGCCACCACATGGGAAGCTTTTCCTCCTTCGGCAATGATGGCATTAACCGTTGCTGTGTTATCGACTTCGCTCCGGCCAATGATCACGGGAATGGCTCCCTCTTTTGCCAGCACACGTGAAATCCCCTCGCCTATTCCTTTGGCTCCGCCGGATACAATGATGATTTTGTCTTTTAACTGAAGGTCCATATTCAATGCTGTTTAACTAAGCTGATAAAATTGAATCGCATTGCCTCCGAAAAAACGGTTTTGTTCTTCGGCGCTGAATGACGAAAAATAATGTTTTACAATGTTCATATTTGCCTCGTAATCGGCTGCCAGCAAACAAACCGGCCAGTCCGACCCGTACATCAACCGGTTCATACCGAAGGCCTCTACTACTACGTCGAGGTAAGGCCGGAAAGTTGCTTCATTCCATTGTTGCCAATGGGCTTCTGTCACCATGCCAGATACCTTACAATATACATTGGGGAGCCCGGCTACCTTTCGAATATCCCTGGTCCATTCTGTTATTTCCCCCTGCTTGATCGCAGGCTTCGCAATATGATCTATCACAAAGGGCTGATCGGGAAAAGCTGCTACCAACTGTGCAGCATGCTTTAATTGATGCGCATAGATCAGCACATCATAAGTAAAACCAAATTGCCGTAGGCGGCTGATGCCTTTCATGAAAGCATCTTCCAGCATGAACTGCGGGTCTTCTGCCTGCAGGATATGCCGGAAACCTTTGAGCAAATTGAACTGGCTATAATGTGCGAGTCTTTCTTCTAAAGCAGGTGAACGCAGGTCCACCCACCCTACCACTCCTTTGATAAAAGGATGTTGAGCAGCCAGTTGCAGCAAAAAATCCGTTTCCGTTTCCGATTGATCGGCCTGCACCGCTACGCAACCATCTACCTGGTTCTTATTCAATAAAGGCAGGAGGTCTTCCGGCAGAAAGTCTCTGCGGATCGCCGTCATGCTATCGTCGATCCAGGCATCACGCACCGGGTCGTATTGCCAGAAATGCTGGTGTGCATCAATGCGCAGCATACGCTACTACCTTTTGTGTTGATGTTCCCAAGCTGTCAATGCCCAATTCCACCACATCGCCCGGCTGGAGGTAAATGGCAGGATTGAATCCCAATCCCACACCTGCGGGTGTTCCGGTAGAAATGATATCGCCGGGTAATAAGGTCATGAACTGGCTGATATAGGAAACCAGGAACGGCACATCAAAAATGAGGTTGGCAGTGGTGCCATCCTGCATTTTTTTACCGTTCACCGATAACCACAAACGCAAATTATTCACATCAGCTATTTCATCCTGTGTTGCCATCCAGGGTCCGATCGGTGCAAAAGTGTCGCATCCTTTTCCTTTATCCCAGGTACCGTTCCGCTCCAACTGGAAAGCGCGTTCCGATACATCGTTGTGTAATGCATAGCCCGCTACATAATCCAAAGCCGCTTCCTTCGAAACATAGCTTGCTTTCTTTCCGATTACTACTGCCAGCTCCACTTCCCAGTCTGTTTTTTCCGATCCTTTGGGGATCATGATCGCGTCGTTCGGGCCAACAATAGCTGTGGTTGACTTCATGAAAATGATTGGTTCGCTTGGTGTGGCGGCTCCGGTTTCTTTTGCATGATCGGCATAATTCAATCCGATACAAACAATCTTAGAAGGCTTTGCTACCGGGCATCCCAGGCGGGTACCGGCGGGCAATTCCTGCAAAGCTGTTATTCCTTCGTTCAGTTTCTTTTGTAAAGCGGCCAATTCTCCGTTGGCAAAAAAATCTTCATCGTAATCGCGCACCCATCCTGATGCATCGTAATAACGTCCATCTACACAAACACCGGGTTTCTCTTTTCCTGCTTCACCAAAACGTATCAGTTTCATATACTATCTCACTTTATTTTTTACTTTAAAAAAATTCGTTCACGTTACCCGTTGAGTTTGATAAACCCTCCATCGATCGGGTAATCCGAACCTGTGATAAATGAAGCTTCATCCGAACACAGGTACAAGATCAGGTTGGCTATTTCTTCGGGCTTGCCCATCCTGCCGATCGGTTGCGACTGTGAAAGTTTCTCGAACATCTCCGCTTCTTTGCCTGGGTAATTCTTTGCGAGGAACCCGTCTACAAAAGGAGTATGCACACGTGCCGGGGAAACACAGTTGCACCGGATTCCGTGTTTCAGATAATCTTTCGCAACAGAAAGCGTCATGGCATATACCGCTCCTTTCGTCATGGAATAAGCGAAACGGTCGTTCAGTCCCGTTACAGCAGCGATCGATGACATATTCAGGATAACTCCTCCGCCATGCTGTTTCATCAGCGGAACTGCAGCGTGCAGGCAGTTATACACGCCTTTGACATTTACATTGAACAGCTTCTCAAAATCTGCTTCGGAAGTGGTCTCCACATTTCCGATATGCGATATCCCTGCATTGTTCACCAGTATATCGTGCCGGCCTATCTGTCCAAAAATTTCCATCACCTGCTGTTGATTGCTCACATCACAGGCGTACACCGTGGCTTTTCCGCCTTGTGCTTTGATCTCCTCCACTATAGTTGCGGCATGATCGGTATTTAGTTCCAGTATGCATACTTCTGCGCCCTGCTTGGCAAATACCACCGACACGGCTTTGCCTATGCCGCTCCCACCGCCGGTTACCACGGCTTTTTTTCCTTTCAGACTTAACATATCAGTTACAAATTACAATTGGAATATTTTGTTCATCAGCAACCATTTCTCCCCGGGCTTTGCCTGTGGCAATGCCTGCTGGTATTTCCACATGAGTTGTTCCCATTCCTGTACTTTGGGGTTGTTCCTGTCCATCTCCGATTTGGCATCAAAGCTAAAAAGATCTGTGGTATCCATGATCATGAAAAGCCGGTTTCCCAGGCGGTATATTTCCATATTGGTAATCCCCGAATCAAGGATGCTTGCTTTGATCTCAGGCCAAACCGACTGATGGTAAGCTTCGTATTCGGCAATCAATGCCGGATCATCTACCAGGTCCAGCGCCAGACAATATCTCTTCATGCGTGATGATTAATGTGTAACGTGTTGTGCTATTAGAAACTGAGAGCATGTTTGATTTGAGCGATTTTTCTGCCATTAAGATAGTTGATCCAGTGTAAAATGGCCATGGAAG
>PVEQ01000026.1 GCA_002973575.1 Sediminibacterium magnilacihabitans | reverse complement strand
TCGCTTTAAATTCGGCGCTGAACTTGCGCCTGCTTTTCTTTGTCATATTTGGTAATTTAAGATGAAAATTTCATTCTTAACTACCTGCCCTCTTTTTAGGGTACATTATAGAGCAAACGGGGAAAACGGCAACAATGTATATTATTATAGTTTTGCGACTGACGGAAACTATAACGGCTCAAAAGGATTTCCTTATCCCTCCATCATCTCTTATGATTATGAACGGGGGTTGTTATTAGAAAAGGATACCTATACGTCCAGTGGAAGTTTGACGAACAAAGAGCTCAATTCTTATCAAAATATAAACCGAAATTCCATCACAGCGTATAAAGTTGCATACAAATACAATATTCTTTCCAGTTGTTATTCGTATAACTATGTCGCAGATATACTTAGCAGGGTATTTTATCAGGATAAAACAGACCAGGTACAAAAAACCTCTACAACAGACATTGCTTACAACACATCTACCGGAGATTCATTGATTACTACTACCAATTATTATTATGATAATGCATCAAATATGCAACCCATAAGAACGGTAACCTTTAATAGCAAAGGCGATAGTGTCCTGCTGTACAATAGAACCGCACTTGAAAAATCAAATATCAATTCAAGTATAACATTAACTTCTACCGCTTCAGCTGCAATTGACACAATGGTTTCCTGGAACATGGTAGGGATGCCTGTTGAGTCAGAAAAATATGTCAAAGGCTCATTAATCAACAAAACCCTCTTCAATTATAAAAATCAAGCAAATAGTTATGTGCAGCCAGATAATGTAATGGTGCAAAATACCACTTATCCTTTAGAAACCAGGGTACAATACAATAGCTATAACAGTGCTGGAAGCCTTTTAGAGCAACAAAAAACAGGGGATGCAAAACACGGCTATATCTGGGATTATAAATCAACCTACCTGATAGCAGATGTTGCTAATTCAGATGCAGCAAGCATTGCCTATACCAGCTTTGAAGCGGATGGCAGTGGAAATTGGACTATAGGTTCCGGACTTCGAAACACTGGCAGCGGAATAACTGGTCAACAGAGCTATAACCTTGTTAATGGCGCTTGTTCCAGTGCAGGAATATCCACATCTGGTATTTATATCGTTTCGTACTGGAGCAATACGGGTAGTGCTTTTACGGTAAGCGGCAGCACATCGGTAAAACAAGGAAAGACAGTCAATGGCTGGACTTACTTTGAGCACCAGGTAACGGGTGTAAGTACAGCCTCGATATCTGGCAATGGAAACATTGATGAATTACGTCTTTATCCACTAACAGCCCAGATGACTACTTATACGTACTCTCCATTAATTGGCATAACCAGCCAATGTGATACTGGCAACAAGATTACTTACTATGAATATGACGGCTTTGGAAGATTAAAAGATATCAAAAATCAAGACGGAAATATCATTAAAGTATATAATTACTATTACCAGGGGCAATAGCAACTATATAAAGGAGAATTAAAATTGGTGAAATGAAAAAAATATCACTTCTTTCAATCGCTTGCTTATGTTTTCTAAATGTTTTGCTTGCTCTGTCAGTTAATCCGATTAAGCTTCACAGTCCTAACAACTATAGTAATTTCAGTTTTCTTGAAATGAGCAAAAAGGCGACAATTCACATTGTTGGTTGGTATTTCATCCATCTCTGAATGGAGAATGTTTTATATTTTTTTATCAATTATTGAAAGCATAATTACATTAATAATAATTTGGCAGGCTTGGAATTGGAAGAAACTAAAGTCCGAATAAAAACAACGAACGGCTAACATATGCATTTGTATTATGTTGGCGGACAGATAGTGCGCTGGTTTTAACCTCCTCCCATATTTCGTAGCATCCTGAATTATAGTAACGAGGGTCAACAAATAATCGGCTTGACGGACGGCTGCCTGAGAACCCAAAGATTAACGGTTTGCTACTTGTCATTGTTGCATGAAATGACCTGCATCAAATAGGATTAATTCTTTGCCAGCCATCATATAGATCCACGAATACAAAAATGACGTACCTTTATATTGTTATCGAACTGAAAGGATCTTTGGAAAATATGGTGTTCTGGAGTAATTCATGAGTTCACTGGTTAGCGCATCGTAAATAATTGATAATAAGACAGATATTAAACGGGTATCAATCCCTTCCTCTCTGCTAATGAAGCTTATAATAAAGTGTATTTCAAATATTTGCGTTGATATTTTATTGACGGGTAGCGGAAGCGGCAGCAATTTCTTCCGCTTTTTTTATTAACTGAAATGACATATGGCCACTAAAACCTCAATTAGCTAAAGCCAAATTAAAGAAGCCTGGTCAGAAATCCAATTGATCCTAATAATTGCTAAAAACCTCCTGTAGAAAACAGGAGGTTTGAGAAAAACTACAATGCCCAACAAAGAGAATTTATCTATCGGTTCATACAAGTATCGCGTTGTTAATACCCTGGATTATTGGGGAGCAAATTTTTATTGATATCTATATCAGCCTGTGGAATAGGCCACAACCATCCTTTTGCAGCATTAAAAACACGTGGTGCGATCTTTATTTGTTTAAATGTCCAGGTAGCAGAACCGGATGGGTCTGACAACAGCGATTTATCGTAGCCATAAACATCATGTACTAGCGATACATCCTGCCAACGCAGCATATCAGCATATCGCGTACCCTCCACACCAAATTCTACTTTTCTCTCGTGTCGTAATATGTCACGTAATTGAGATTGGTTGAGCCCTGTTCCTTCAACAGATTCAACAGAAGGCATTCCAACTCTCGCACGTACCTTATCAATCAATGTATAAACTTCCTGAGACGTATTGCCCGATTCGATCAGCGCTTCCGCCCTCATCAAATAAATATCTGCATAACGCATCAATATTGTATTTAACGTGCTTGTATTCACGTCTGCAGTACCATATTCGGCATATTTTCTGGGTTTGGCGCCACAGGGATATTCAGCATAGCTGGCGGGAATAAAAGTAGCTGTGCCATATTTTGTACCGGGTAAAACCACTGTTGCGTCCAGCCTGGGGTCCCTGTTAACATAAGGGTTTTGATCATTATAGCCAGATGAGGCGTCTGTTATCGGCTTGCCGTTTTTCATGTAAAATGAATTGATGAAATCGGCTGTCATATTTGATGTTTGCCAGGTTCCGAGCACAAATGCTTCTGTTGGCCACGGCTGTGTTTGTGACGTAGTGTATTGAATATCAAAAATGACCTCCTGGTTATTCTCATGGGCTTCGGTAAACAAATCGGCATAATTCGGGTATAGATCATACACGCTTAAATCAATAACATCTTTGGCTGCCTGTGCCGCATCTGCCCATTTTTGATTGTGTAATAATATTTTTGCTTTATACGCAAGTGCTGCCCCCTTGGTAACGCGACCAATATTTGAGCCGGTGTATGATACCGGAAGAACACTGGCAGCGTCTGTAAGATCTGTAAGGATCTGGGTCAATACGGTAGCCTTGGGCGTCCTTTTTACATAGGCTTCGGATAAAGACAAAACTTTTGTGATCAACGGTACATCTCCGAAATAAGTGATCAGGTCTGAATAAGCATAAGCCCTTAAAAATTTTGCTTCTGCCACCATTTGGTTTTTCACTGCTGCTCCCACAGATGCGGCAGTGGCAATGTCCTGCAAAAATTCGTTGGCACGGGAAATAATCGTGTAGTCCTGCGTCCATTTTGCATACGGAGCCCAGCTGGTTGTATTGGTACTCCAGGAGCCAACTTCATTTGAACCCTGCCAAGCGGCCTGGCAATAGCCATTGTCTGACATAAATTCAAACTGATAAAAATGCGTAGGCGTAGCATTGGGTTGGATGGCATTATAAATACCCACAAGGGCCATTTTACATTGCGCTTCACTTTGATAAAATGTTGCTGGCGACAACTGGTCCTTCGGTGTTTTATTCAGCAACCCTTTTGAGCAGCTCAAAAAGCAAAAGCTGAATGTGATAATGATGATAATATTTTTTTTCATGGTAGCTTCAATTAAAAGTTAGCATTTAAACCAATCGTCATGATACGGGCTTGCGGAAAAGCCTCGGCTCTTGTTTGATCTATGGTCTGTTCCGGGTCAAAACCTTTAAATTTAGAAATCGTGAAGGCATTCTGGATGTTTCCATAAATCCTGAAAGAGCTAATGCCGATTTTAGAAAGCATCTTAGGACTTATGGTATATCCCAATTCAATATTCTTCAACCGCAGGTATGCTGCATCCTGCATATAAAAAGTTGAATGGATATTTGTGCGGGTTTCATCCAGCGTTACACGCGGCATAGTGTTGGACGGATTCGCAGGGGTCCATCTGTCTTTCCACCAGGAACCCAAATTGGCAACCCCACTGAACGGAGTAGCGATTTCATAATAAAAATACCCTTGAATACCTGAAACGCCCTGGAAGAACACCCCTAAGTCAAATGATTTCCATTGCAGGTTGAAATTGAAAGCATAATTAATGTCCGGGAATTGCTTTCCAATAATCGCCCTGTCGTTATTCATGTCTACAACGCCATCTCCATTGAGGTCTTTAAACTTAATATCTCCGGGCTGTGCGTTGTAATTTGAAACCTTTGTAACCCCAGGTTTGAGCGTATACACGCGACTAACATAAGGGATGGATGGGTCGCTGTTGTTTTGCCAGGTGAAATCAGCTATCTGGTAAATACCATCCATTGTATATCCGTAGAATGAATTAATGGCAGCTCCAACTTTAATCGCTTTGGGAGAGTTAAGCTGTTCCGGGGCATTCATCCTTGTTATTTTGTTGACAATATGTGATACATTAAGACCTGCACGTAATTTCAATCCGTTGGAGAATGTTTTCCGGTAATTTAAAGAAGCTTCTATTCCTTTGTTCTGAACTTCTCCGGCATTTACATAGGGCGCCGAAAGGGCCATGGTAAGCGGAATGGGTCTTGATAGCAACAGATTTTTCGTTCTTTTATCAAAGAAATCTACGGTCAGGTCGAACCCATGTTTCAGCGTCACGTCAACCCCAATATTTAATTGCTGAGCCGTTTCCCAGGTCAATTCTTTATTGGTCAGTGAGGCTACTGCCACACCGGAATACAATGTGCCGCCGTAAGAATAGTTACGGCCCGATGATAAAATATCACTTCCGTTATAATAGGTGCTGATGTTTTGATTGCCTAATTGTCCCCAGGAAGCCCTGAGTTTCAGGAAATTGATCCAGTCAACCTTTTTCATGAAATTTTCCCTTGAAACGATCCATCCGCCGGAAAATGATGGGAATGTTCCCCACTGGTGCCCTTTGGCAAAACGGGAAGATCCGTCTCTTCTGATATTGGCTTCAAATAAATACTTTCCTCCCCATGTATAATTTAAACGTCCAAAAAGCGAACGTAAACCGAGGTCATAACTACCTGCATTATTTGTTTGTGTGGATGCATCACCAAGACTAAGCACTCTTTGCGAATTGTTCACGAAATTTTTCCTGTATCCGCTTTGCCAGTCATAAGTGAATTCTTCTTCCGAATAACCTGCGAGTATATTGAAATCGTGCTGTCCAAATGTTTTATTGTACTTCAGTAAACCGGTCAGCAAAGTCTGGATATTCGTTCCGTTCGATACAGATAAATCGGATGCTTCGGTTTTAGTACTGCCATCTTTATTTTGCAATACTACGTTTGCATTGAACCCATTATAATTCGATAAGGTAACGTTATAGCCACCCGTAATTTGAGCGCTTAAATTTTTCAATAGCTTGTATTCCGCTTCAACCTGTCCGTTAAAATTATATCGTTTGGTAATGGCTGTACTGCCCGCCATGATCTCTGCATAAGGGTTTAATTCGCCGTTGACGGACATATACCTTCCTGCCGAATCTCTAAGGGGGTAAACAGGTGAAAGCGTGGCATACCAGGTAGCGTTCCACATACTGGTAGGCTCGCTTTTAACCCCAAGGTTACCGGCCAGTTTAGCAGATACCCTTAACCTTTTGTCTTTTAAAAAGAAGGCATCAACATTCGAACGGAAATCGGTCTTTTTATAATTCGTAGCTACCAATATACCGTCCTGATCCAGATGCCCCAGCATAAATGCATATTGCACGTGCTCACTTCCCCCTGAAATGCTCAAACGGTGACTTTGCATATTTGCATTACCGTAATAAACTTTGAAATAGTTGATATCAGGGTACATCGGATTGTTGTGCGCCGCATATTTAGCGATATCGGCAGCGGTATAATTTGGAATGGTTCCTGAGTTTGCTGAAGCTTCATTGCGAAGAGTAGCATATTCAACTGAGTTTAAAACATCGGGCAGCCGGGTTGGACTTTGTACGCCAAAATAAGCGCTGTAATTGACTTTTAATTTTCCAACAGCGCCCTTTTTGGTAGTAATCAGAATGACGCCATTCGCAGCCCTGTTACCATAAATAGAAGAAGACGCGGCATCTTTTAATACGGATATCGATTGAATATCATTGGCATTCACATCGCCGATACTTCCGGGGAGTCCATCGATGAGTACAAGCGGAGAGTTGTCGCCAAATGTTCCCACACCACGTATATCAATCACTGCACCGTCATCTCCGGGTTTGCCAGAGCTTTGCAAGGCATATACACCTGAAACGGTTCCCTGCAGCGCTAAACCGGCATTTGTCAAAGGCCTGTCTTCCATATCACTCATATTAACTGTTCCAACAGATCCCGTGAGGTTTACTTTCTTTTGCGTACCATATCCAATCGCAATAAACTCATTGAGGTTGTTGTTTGTCTGAACCAGGCTAACGGTTACCGGTACATTTTCAGTTACTGCTATTTCCGAAGTAACATAGCCAATATAGGAAATGATCAAAACCGCTTTCTTGCCTGAAATGCTGATGGTAAAGCTTCCGTCTTCTTTTGAAACAGCAGAATGGCGACCGCCTTTTTCACGAATGGATGCGCCTGCCAGGGCCTCGCCTTTTTCATTGGTAATTTTGCCGGATATCTTAACTACAGGTGGAGGAGGTGGTGGTGCATTGACAATATTGTTTTCTGCAAGCTCTTCTTTATCTTTTATGATAACAATTTTATTCAGAATGGAATACATCAGTGGCTTATTCCTCAAACAGGTATTCAACACTTCTTCCAGAGAAGCTTCTTTCACGTTTAGGTCTACCTTGCCTGCTTTTTTTAAAAGACTTTCTGTGTACACAAACGTGTAGCCCGTTTGTTTTTTTATCGCCTTAAAAATATTGCCAAGCGATGCATTTTTTTCAGAGAGATTGATTTTCTGTCCAAAGCTACCGGCGGTAGCGCTGACGGAAACTGCAATTAAAAGGATAGCTGTCAACTTCATAATTAGCAGTGTTTTGAGCCATCTGTTCCTTTTAATGCTGAAAAGATGGCGGCAAGCCAATAAATTCATACTTTTGAATTGATTAGGTTAATAAATAAATCGTTAGTCGCGGTTTGTATTGGTCAACCTGATTACCACCGGAAATGGTCGTAACATTTCCGGTTTTTATTTTCAGCATTTCCCAATAATCAATGGAAATTGAATTAATAAGTCATTCATAAAAATCAGGGAGACCGGTTCATACGTTTGGCTTAATTGGTTCGGAAATATTTTACACGTTTACGATCACTTTATTCCCATCTATGGCAAACTTCACTTTTCCTGTTAGTTCCAATGCTTTTAGAACATCCGATAAATTGGTATTGCGGGGAATTTCTGCATAAAACAATTCATCGGTTCTTTTAGAATACACCACTTCAATATCATACCATCTTGCCAATTGCTGCATCAGCGATTCTATACGGGTACCTTCAAAATGAAACAGCCCATTTTTCCAGGCCATTACATCCTCCATATTGATATCCTTCAGCACTTTTATTTTGTGATCATCTGCAACCCTGGCTTGTTGTCCGGGTTTGATGAGGGCCGAAGTGGTTTTGTTGTTTACACTCACAGCGCCTTCCAATAGTGTGATCTTTATATCGTGGTCATCCTGATATGTATTAACATTGAAATGAGTGCCCAGCACTTTTACGGTAACATCGCCTTTCTCAACAATAAACGGATTGTCATCACGATGAGCCACTTCAAAATATACTTCACCGCTAACAGAAACTTTTCTTTCTTTACCGGTGAACGCTGTTGGATAAGTAATGGAGGAAGCCGCATTCAGCCATACTTTGGTGCCATCGGATAACACAAGACTGAACTGGCGTCTTCTGGGTGTTGACATTGTATTATACACGATTTCGGGCCCATGGTCAACCCCCTCGTATACAACCATATCATTTTTCTTTACAACAGCAATAGCCCCCTGGCTGGCAATGTTTCCGTTTCCGGCGGCGTCTAACAATATTGTTTTGCCGTTGCCCAATGTTAAAATAGCGCCCTCTTTGCCGGGAGCCACATCATTTTTAAAGCGTTCTTTTTGAGATATAGCTGCTATTTGAGGCACATTGCTTTTATGCCGAAAGAAATACACCGATAAAGAGGCAGTAAAAATGAATACAGCCGCAGCCGCCAGTCTGCGCCAGTTCAACCTGTTTTTGACAACAGGCGATTGCAGCCCTGTTTTTTCCCGGATGGAAGCCCTTAATGCTTCTTTAAGCGCTTGTTTTTCTTCAAAAAACGAGTCGGGTATTTCCTGCTTTGCGATAAAAGAATCGTACAGCCTGTTGTACAATAGTATCTCTTCTTCACTAGCTTCCCCAGAAATGATTCTTTCGGTTAACCGGATGATCTCTTCCCTCGTCATTGCGCTTTTTTCTATAAGGCACATGAAAAAAAGCCATCCCCTAAACAGAAGATGGCTTTTTTAAAAAAATAGTCGGCACTCAGTCCATTAATGCTTTTTTATACTGCAATCGCCGGAGGGCAATGGTCATTTGATTTTCCACTGTCTTAACGGATATCTGTAGTCTTTGAGCAATCTCTTTATTGCTCAGGTGAGCTTCCCTGCTGAGCAGGAACACTTGCCTGCATTTGTCGGGCAGCTGTTCGATCTCCTGCTGTATATGGTGCTGCATTTCCTTCACTTCAACCATTTCCAAAGCAGATGCATTGTCCAACGAAGTGCTTACAGCCGACAGTTTTTGAAAAACACTTTCCCGTATATTACCTGAGCGGATGTGGTTGGCAACTTTATACTTAACAGCTGTTTTCAGATAAGCCCGGAGAGATTTAATTTGTAGCGACAACCGGTGCTCCCATAACCAAATAAAAACCTCCTGCACAATATCCTTACTGGCATCTTTGTTTCGCAGCATAAGGTAAGCGAGCAAGTAAAGGTCTTCCCAATATCTGTCATACAATATTTCAAATGCCTGCTGGTCTTCATTTGAAAGCAAAGCAAGCAATTGATCATCCGAATATGATGAATAATTTTCCAAAGCAATCGTTTATATCAATCACGGCAAATCGAACAGTAAGGCTAATGTATGAATGTTTTGAATAAATAAATGTCCTTTTTACACTTAAATATTGTTTAAATTTAAAAGGGCAATCAAACACATAATTATTTTTATACTATCGATGATAATAATACAGCTATGCAGCAGTCAATACACTTTAAGGCCAGCGGCCTTGACAATCATCACCAGTTGATTTGATTGTTGTCATGAAAAGGGCGCCGGACAGCGGGTACATTTGAACCACAATCTTAAAACAGCAACCCATGTTAGGTGAATTGAAAGAAGCGGCTATAACAAACATCCTGCATAGCCAGGTAATCGGCAGGCTCGCCTGCAGTAACGGGAAAGAACCCTATATTACCCCTGTAACCTATGCGTACGACGGTGATTTTATTTACGGACAAACAAGCGAAGGGAAAAAGCTGGACATCCTTCGCAAGAACCCGAAAGTTTGTTTCGAGGTCGACATGATAACCGATATGCGCAATTGGCAAAGCGTGGTCATTTACGGAAAGTTTGAAGAACTGGAAGGGGCAGAAGCAAAAAAGGCAAGGGAAATTCTTTTCGACCGCGTATTTCCTTTGTCCACCAGCAGCACCATTCACCCGCACGAACACGAAACAAAAACGAAAGTGGATGACAGTACAAGGGTCAAAACTGTCTTGTACCGTATCAGGATCCAGGAAGCAACAGGGAGATTTGAAAAACAATAAAAGCAACCTCTGTTCCGTTATCGTAACAGAAGCCTATGCTGAACGAAGATCTGATAGCACATTTCTGGAGTATTGACCAGGAAACACTTTTTAAAAGAACCGGATCCGGTTTACCTGGTCTAAGTGAAAATGAAGCGAATGCCCGCCTGAGCCGGCAAAGAAAAGCGAACAAAACTGTGCAACCCTGGCGCCGGGATGCAAAACTGCTGCTGGCTCAATACAAAAACCCGCTGGTCCTGTTATTGATCTTTGCCGTCTTTCTTTCGTTGATCCTGAAGGAATACTCAGACGGCATCATTGTACTCATCGTATTATTGTCAACCGGCATATTCGGCTTTTTCCAGGAACGGAATGCCGGCAGGGCCGTTGAAAAACTGCGCGCACTGGTACACAGCAAAGTGCGGGTACGGAGAGATGGTAAAGAAGAAGATATCCCGGCAGACGAAGTGGTAACAGGAGATATTGTGTTATTGAGCGCCGGCTGTATGATCCCTTCCGATGCATTGATACTTGAGTCGAACAACCTCCATGTAAATGAATCCATCTTAACGGGAGAAGCTTTCCCTGTAGAAAAAAACAGCGGCACCTGTAAGCCCGATGCTCCACTAAGTGCTGTCGGCAATTCGGTATTCAAAGGCAGCAGTGTGGTCAGCGGCAGCGCGGTTGTGTTGACCGCCAATGCAGGCAAATATACCGAGTTGGGAAAAATAGCTTCCTCACTCGAAAGCGAGATGTCTGTCAATGCTTTTGAAATAGGCATCATGAAATTCGGGTACCTGTTGATGCGCTTAACCATCATTGCAACGGGAGCCATTTTGATCTTCAATATCATTCTCCACAAACCCTTTATCGATTCCATTCTTTTTGCACTTGCGTTGGCCATAGGACTAACACCGGAATTATTACCCGTTATTACTACCATCACCCTGTCTGCAGGAGCCAAACGAATGGCCGCTAAAAAAGTGATCGTAAAAAAATTAAGCGCCATTCAGAACCTGGGAGAAATCGATATCCTTTGCAGCGATAAAACGGGCACCATTACCGAAGGAGCGGTACAAATAGAATCGGTCACCGATCTCAACGGCAACAGGAGTGATAAAGCGTGGCTGTATGCTTACCTCAATGCTTATTTTGAAACCGGTTTTTCCAATCCTATGGACGATGCCATAAGACAGGTAAAAGCCGTGGATATTACCGGTTACAGCAAATGCGATGAACTGCCGTACGATTTCATACGGAAGCGCCTGAGTATAGCGGTAAGTTTCGGGGATCAGCAGCTCCTGATCACCAAAGGAGCTGTGGACAATATCCTGCAGGTTTGCAGCTTTTGTGAAAGAGCAGGGGCCAGCCAGTGTACGATAGAAGAAGTAAAGGATGAGTTGAAACAGCGGTTTGCTGCATTAAGCGGCAATGGCTTCCGGGTGATTGGGGTTTGCTATAAAAATATTACCGGCACTACCCGTATCGGTAAAGACGATGAAAAAGACATGGTATTCCTCGGGTTCATTGTATTGTACGACCCGCCCAAGAAGGGTATTGTTGAATCCATCACTGCCTTGCGCAATACAGGTATTGCATTGAAAGTTATTAAGTGTAATTTTGGTGGTGTAAAAACAACTACCAAACTGAATGGTTTCCTGGTCAGCGATATTTCTTTTTAGGATGAAGGGACGTATGAAATACAGATACTATTCTTATTGATTTCTTTCTTTTATTGATACGGTAAATTATCAGGAAAGGGAATGTTGATAATATTGTTTCTTTATATGAATTATAGCGTGTAGGATATCTTTCAGGATTTTGTTCAATGAGTTGTGCTTTACGAACTACTTCCTGAATAAATCGGTCTCCCAGGCTTTGTTGCCTTTCTTCATACCAATCCCATGCGGATGCAATTTCTTTTTGAGCCCGGGAAGAAAAAATGATGAAATATGACAGGTTACCTGCCATATTTTTTTGCACGAAGTTTATCTATGCTGTCAATGAGTTGGGGAGTAGTAAATCCTTTGTCAGCCCCATCTTCCAAAGCATTGTATCGGGTGTCAAGTTCTTTTACCAATTGTTTATCCCTCCACCATTCGTTTGTTTGTTCGATATCGTCTTCAAGCAGGTTATAAATGGCATGAAGCTTCTTAGTATCCGCTACGCGGATATAATCGTATAATTTATGCCGTATTGCCGCACTGCTGGTGTTCATATGCCAAATTTAATAAGTTTTAATCTAAGATACGAAATAGAATATTTGCCCTCTATTAAAGAATGGTTTACAATTTGAAAAATAGAAATTCTAATCAAACAAATCACTATCTTCCCTGAAAACCAGCGATGAATCCGATAACCCTATTGGGACTTGCAGCGGCTTTTTGTACCACGGTCTCTTTTCTTCCCCAGGCCATTAAAACAATCAGGACCCGTGACACTTCGGGTATCTCGCTTTCCATGTATGGCTTGTTCACTTTTGGCACTTTGTTGTGGTTGCTCTTCGGTCTTTTTACTTCCAACATTCCGGTTACTGCAGCCAATGGAGTCACATTGATTTTTGCGTTGATCATTCTTGTATATAAGATCAAATACCATTAAACAAGCATCAGCATCATCGAACCTTAATTCTTCCGCATGAATCCCAATCCCAAACTAAAAGGTCAGTCCGCCCTGGTTACAGGCGCCAACAGCGGTATCGGTAAAGCCGTGGCTATTGCATTGGCAAATGATGGCGCCAATGTGGTGGTCAATTATGTAACCCATCCCGAAGCAGCTGAAGCTGTTGTAACAGAAATCAAAAACAATGGTGGTACGGCTATTGCTTTGCAGGCAGATGTGAGCAAGGAAGACCAGGTACAGGCTATGTTCCAGGCTATGTACAAAGAATTCGGTACCATCGATATATTGGTGAACAATGCAGGCTTGCAAAAAGATTCTCCTTTTGAAAATATGTCGCTCGCCGATTGGCAACTGGTGATCGATATCAACCTTACCGGGCAGTTCCTTTGTGCAAGAGAGGCGGTGCGCGAGTTTTTACGCAGGGGCATTGTACCCGAAAGAAGTGTTGCCGCCGGTAAGATCATTTGCATGAGCAGCGTGCATGAAGTCATTCCCTGGGGCGGACATGTGAACTATGCCAGCTCCAAAGGCGGTATCATGTTATTGATGAAAAGCATGGCACAGGAGCTGGCGCCTAAAAAGATCCGTGTCAACAGCATCGGCCCCGGCGCCATTCAAACACCCATCAACCGCGCCGCCTGGGAAACACCCGAAGCGCTGAACAAACTACTCACACTGATACCCTATAACCGCATCGGTCAGCCGGAAGACATTGGCAAACTGGCCGCCTGGCTGGCAAGCGACGAATCGGATTATATTACCGGCACCACTGTTTTCTGTGATGGCGGCATGACCCTTTATCCCGGCTTCTCCACCAATGGATAACTCAAATAAGTTGTATGACAGCAGAACAGGAACGGTTAGAAAAGAATGCCGGTAAGGAAGTGCCGTTGGAAGAATGGGGCCCTTACCTCAGCGAAAGACAATGGGGCACTGTTCGGGAAGACTATAGCGAAAACGGCGATGCGTGGAATTATTTTCCGCACGACCATGCCCGCAGCCGCGTATACCGGTGGGGGGAAGACGGGCTCGCCGGTATATCGGATTACCGGCAGCAATTGTGCTTTGCCGTAGCGTTGTGGAACGGCAAAGATCCCATATTGAAAGAGCGCCTGTTCGGACTCACCAATAACGAAGGCAATCATGGCGAAGACGTCAAGGAACTGTATTATTACCTCGATAACCTGCCTTCGCACTATTATATGAAATACCTGTACAAGTATCCGCAACAGGCATTTCCTTATGAAGACCTCGTTAATACAAACAAGAACAGGAATAAATTCGAAGAAGAGTATGAGTTGCTCGATACAGGCATTTTCGACCAGGATGCTTATTTCGATGTATCGGTTACGTATGCCAAACAAGACAGCGAAGATATTTCCATTTGCCTAGAGGTTGCCAACAAAGGCAAGAATGCCGCTACTATAACTGTATTGCCCACACTATGGTTCTTCAACAAATGGCAGTATGGCCAGATGCAACAAAAACCGCAACTGCAACGGATCAACGAACAAACGGTAAAGGCGACTCACGAAGACCTTGGCACCTATTACTATTATGTGCAACAACCACAAGCCATCTTCTTTACAGAAAATGAGACCAACACGGAACGCTTGTTCGGCCGGCCCAACCCATCGCCTTTTGTCAAAGATGCTTTTCATGATGCGGTGATAGATGGCAAGAACAGGGAACTGCTGGCGCAACAACCAACGGGCACCAAATGTGCGGCTGTATATGAACTAACCATTGCACCCGGCGCCAGCCAGTTGATCTATGCGCGCATTACAAGCCATCAAACCGAAACGCCTTTTGATGAGAGGCTGCCGCAATTGTTTGCAGCGCGCCAACAGGAGGCGGATGATTTCTACCGGTCAGTCTTCCCCGCGCAAACAGATCCTTCTCTTGCCGCCCTGCAGCGCAAAGCCTTCGCCAGTCTGCTTTGGAGTAAACAATATTATCACTACGATGTAGAAGACTGGCTGGCATCCTCAGACGGCGTCAGTCCGGCTGCTGCTGCAAGACAGCAAGGCCGGAATGCCGGCTGGAAGAACATCAAGAACGCCGATGTGATTCTCATGCCCGATAAATGGGAATATCCCTGGTATGCGGCCTGGGACCTGGCTTTTCATTGCATACCCATGGCCATCATTGATCCGCAGTTTGCCAAGCATCAATTGATATTGCTTACGAGGGAATGGTACATGAACCCAAATGGACAAATGCCGGCTTATGAATGGAATTTCAGTGATGTGAATCCGCCGGTACAGGCATTCGCCGCGTTGCAGGTATACCAGATAGAAAAGCAAAGAACCGGCAAGGGCGATATCACATTCCTTAAAAAGATCTTCCAGAAGCTGGTAGTGAATTTTACCTGGTGGGTGAACCGTAAAGACCTGAACGGGAATAATATTTTCAGCGGAGGCTTTTTAGGGTTAGATAATATCGGCGTCTTCAACCGCAGCAGCCAGTTGCCCGATGAAGTGGAGCTGGAACAAACGGATGCCACTGCTTGGATGGCCATGTATGCACTGCATTTGTTCGACATGGCCGTTGAGATTGCCACGGAAGACCTGGCTTTTGAAGACATGGTCACCAAGTTTTATGAGCATTTTATATTGATCGCCGATGCCGCCAATCACCTGGGCCTGTGGGACGAAGGAGATCGTTTTTTTTATGATGTGCTGAGCTTATATGGAAAAGCGCCCGTGCCGCTGAAGATCAGGTCGGCGGTAGGGTTGGTGCCTCTGTTTGCGGTATCAATACTGACTAAAGAGCAGTGCAGCCGCTTGCCGGGTTTTGAGAAAAGAAGGAACTGGTTCAATCATTATGAAGAAACCATCCATCATTATAAAGCCTATGCAGAAAGAAAAGATCCGGATACGCTTCTTTTCTCCCTGGTCGATACAGATAAGTTAACGGCTTTGTTGTCTAAACTGCTGGATGAATCGGAATTCCTGTCACCCGGCGGGGTGCGTGCGCTTTCCCAATATTATAAAGACCATCCTTACCGGATAAACATCGAAGGCAACGATTATGAAGTGAGCTACGATCCGGGCGATTCCACTTCCGGATTGTTTGGCGGCAACTCCAACTGGCGGGGTCCGGTATGGATGCCCATCAATTATTTACTGGTAAAATCCATAGAAAAATACGGCGCCTTTTATGGCAACGACCTGCGCGTTGAATTCCCGCAGCATTCGGGCAATTTTATGAACCTCGAAGCAGTAGCGGCAGCGTTGCGCCAAAGGTTGATCCGTATCTTTACCAAAGATGCCAATGGAAAAAGGCCGGTACATGGCAGGCACAGCTGGTTTTATGAGCGGCCCGGCAACGAAGAGCTGGTATTGTTTTATGAGTATTTTCATGGTGATGATTCCCATGGAGTAGGTGCCAGTCACCAAACCGGATGGACGGCGCTGATCGCGGATATGCTTTCTGAAAGTAGTATCTTAGACCCATGAAAGAGCCTGTTCAGGATAAGAATAACCTGCTTTTGATGTTAAAAGCCAATGGGTCTAAGATCAAATCTTATGGCGTAGAGAGCCTGAGTCTTTTTGGATCTTTTGCTCGAGGTATACCAGGTCCGGAGAGCGATGTGGATTTGCTGGTTAATTTTGACCCTCAAAGAAAAACTTACGACAACTTTATGGAGTTGTCTTTTTTCCTGGAGGACCTGCTTGGCAGAAGGGTCGAGTTGGTAACGCCCCAGTCACTGAACAAATTCATAGGCCCACATATTCTAAAACGTGCAGAGCATGTCGCCATCTGATCTGGAATTACTGAAACATATAGCTGATGAAATTTCTTTTGTTTTAAAAGCTACTCAAGACAAAACAAAGGAAACAGTAATTAATGATCCTGTTTTGTCACGGGCTATCGTGCGCAGTTTAGAAATAGTAGGCGAAGCAAGCAATAAACTAGATCCTGATTTCAAATCTGATCATCCGGAAATTGAATGGCGAAAAATCATCAGCACACGCCACAAACTCATACACGATTATTTTGGAGTAGATTATGACATAGTGTGGGATATAGTATCTCGTAAGTTGCCAGATCTACTTGATTTTATAGAACAAATTATCAAAGAATAAAGGTTTAGGGATGACTGTGCTCAGTTTTATCGGTCTGCATGAAAAAAATCAAATCTTCTTTTGAACAGTTATCGATCTTTTTGCATTTGCTGAAATGGTCGGCTTATGCTTTGCCATTGGCTGTGCTGGTGGGTTCGCTGGTGGCTTTGTTTCTGTGGTTGCTCGATAAAGTAACAACCATGCGGGAGCAGCATGAGTGGCTGCTTTTCTTATTGCCGGTAGCAGGTGTGCTGATTTTCTTCCTGTATAAATACACCGGTAAGAATGCCGAAGCGGGCAATAACCTCATTATGGAGGAAATTCATGAGCCGGGCGGAGGCGTGCCGGCGCGCATGACGCCACTGGTATTGATCTCTACACTCATCACCCATTTATTCGGAGGCTCGGCTGGCAGGGAAGGAACGGCTGTTCAAATGGGCGGCAGTATGGCAGGACTCCTCGGTAAATGGATGCGGCTCAACAGGAGCGACCTGCGCATATTACTGATGGCGGGAATGGCTGCCGGCTTCGGGGCTGTTTTCGGTACCCCTCTAACAGGCGCCATCTTTGCGCTGGAAGTACTGGCAGTTGGCCGCATCAACCATACGGCCCTGTTGCCCTGCTTTATAGCTGCTTTCCTGGCCGATATCACCTGTAGCGCATGGGGTATCCGGCATACGCATTATGCCATCGCCCCTTTGCAGGCAGCAGCGGCACATCTGTTGCCATACCTGCATTTCAACGGGATACTGCTCATGAAAGTGATCCTCGCTGGTATATGTTTCGGGCTGGCTGGGTTCTTTTTTGCCGAACTGTCTCGCAACATCAAAAAGTACAGCACGCAATACATCAAAACGCCCTGGCTGATTCCTTTTGCCGGCGGATGTATCATTATAGTGCTAACATTGGTACTGGGTACTTCCGATTACCTGGGATTGGGCGTTACAAGTGCACATACGAATGGCGTGAGCATTGTGTCTTCTTTCCAGCCCGGAGGTGCCGGCTATACCAGTTGGTTTTGGAAACTGCTGTTCACCGCTATTACCATTGGCACTGGTTTTAAAGGAGGAGAGGTGACGCCCCTGTTTTTCATCGGCGCCGCCCTGGGCAATGCCATTGCCACGCTTACCGGCGCGCCCATTGATCTTATGGCCGGACTGGGCTTTATCGCCGTCTTTGCCGGCGCCACCAATACGCCCATCG
The DNA here is from genome assembly GCA_002973575.1 of Sediminibacterium magnilacihabitans. Classification (GTDB taxonomy): domain Bacteria; phylum Bacteroidota; class Bacteroidia; order Chitinophagales; family Chitinophagaceae; genus Sediminibacterium; species Sediminibacterium magnilacihabitans. The sequence continues at coordinate 19,493 of PVEQ01000026.1, read as the reverse complement.
CTTGTACTTTGATGGGTATTGAACTGTTTGGCGGCGAGTACACCCTTTACTATGCAATAGCCTGTTTCACCGCTTATTATTTCAGTGGTCACTCCGGTATTTACCGCGCCCAGCGGGTAATGAGCACTAAAACAGGTGCGTCATCCTGAGCGTTCTTCGATCGTCATCCCGAGCAACGTCACCCTGAGCGAGCGAAGCGAGTCGAAGGGGCAGCCGAGGGATCTGCCCGAATCTCTGGCAGGTCCTTCGACTCGCTTCGCTCGCTCAGGATGACGTTCTTCGCTCGCTCAGGATGACGGAAATAAGGGATGCTCAGGATGACGTAGCAAGGGTACCTCAGTTCTTCTGTGTTAAGTTAATGTTACCAATATGCACTAACAGCCTTCTGTTAACATTCAGGTAACATTATGGTAACAATTTTGCAGCGAAATTAAAAACACCTTAGTATGTTTAAAAAGCTGCAAGTAGCATTGTCTGTATTGGCAGTTCTGCTTTTTTCAGTCACGCTGCAGGCCCAGGAAACATCGGCTACCCTTAGTGGCCATGTTAAAGAAGCCAAAGGCGCATTCGTTGCCGGAGCCGTGGTAACCATTAAACACGAGCCCACCGGTTTCGTAACCACCACCCAAACTAACAGTAAAGGCATTTTCACCGTTCCCAACCTTAAAGCGGGCGGTCCTTACACCATCAAAATCTCTTTCATAGGCTTCAAAGAAGAAGTGATGAACGATGTGAACCTGACCCTCGGCAGCAACCCCGACCTGAACGTTAACCTTATCAGCTCTACCAACACACTTACAGAAGTAACTGTTACAGGGGCCGGAAGGAAACAAGTACAGGGCGGCGTAACCGTTGGAAGCAGGCAACTGAATACCCTGCCTACATTGGGCAGGAGCTTGTCTGACTTTACCCGTCTGACTCCCGCTTCTAATAACAACTCTTTTGCAGGAACCAACTTCCGCTACAACAACCTTACTGTAGACGGCGCCATCAACAACGATGCCATCGGCTTCAGTAACTCTTTTGGTGGCGTGAGTGGTGGCGGCCAGGCTGGTTCTGCCGGCGCCGGTACCCGTACCAACCCTTACAGTCTCGATGTGATCCAGGAAGTACAGGTTCAACTGGCTCCTTACGATGTGAAGCTGGGTAACTTTACCGGTGGTAGCGTAAACGCCGTTACCAAGAGCGGTACCAACGATTTCCACGGATCTGTATACGGTTATGGCCGTAACCAAACCCTTACCGGTAAAAGCGTAGACGGTCTCAAAACCAAGATCGGTTCTGATTTCTACGATTACCAATATGGCGCTACCGTAAGCGGTCCGATCGCTAAAAACAAAGCGTTCTTCATCGTAAACTTCGAACAGACCCGCCGCCAGGAGCCTACTTTCTATAATGCAGGCGATCCCGGAGCTGCCATCACCGTTGCAGAAGCACAGGCCATCCAGGCACAACTGCAGAGCAAAGGATACGATGTAGGTTCTTACGATAAATATAAGATCTTCACCAACAGTGATAAGCTGTTCGCGCGTTTGGACTTCAACCTGAACAACAGGAACAGCCTTACCCTGCGCGCCATCTATACGAATGGATGGGGTAATAACCTCGAGCGCAGCACCACCAACTTCCAGTTCTCTTCAACCGACTTTACCCAGCATACCAAGAACATAAACCTGGTAGCCGAACTGAAAAGCAAGCTCAGCAACAACCTGAACAACCAGTTCAATGCCAGCTATATCAACGTACATGAGTACCGCGATTTCCCCGGCGTATTGTCGCCCTTCATGGATATTGGTAGCGGCCGTATCTGGGCTGGTACCTGGAGGGAAGCTTCTATCTATAATATGAAGCAGCAAACTGTTGAACTGAGCGATAACGTTACTTATACTACCGGTGTCAATAAGTTCACTTTCGGTACGCATAATGAGTTCTATAACCTTACTTATGGTTTCATCAACTCATGGAATGGCCGTTGGGAATATAAAGATGTGAAAGGTTTCCAGGCCGATCAGCCTACCCGTATCCGCGGCGCCTTCACTACCGATCCTAAATATCCGAACGACAGGAACGCCCTGTACAACAACCCGCCCAATCCTTTCAAAGTGGCATTGTTGAGTGTGTATGCACAGGATGAGATCACTGCCAGTCCTAAGTTCAAAGTTACTCCGGGTATCCGCGTAGATTATTCAGCTGTGGGTAATCAGCCTACAACCGATCCGGCTTTGAATACGGTTCCTGCTAATAATTCAACTAACCCTACTTATACCAATACGCCGTTCTCTCAGCTGAACAACAAATGGCTGGGTCAGGCTACCATCTCTCCCCGTATTGGTTTCAACTGGGATATCAATGGTAACCAGTCTGTAGTATTGCGTGGCGGTACTGGTATCTTCGTAGGCCGTATGCCTTTTGCATGGCTCGGATATGCTTATACCCTGAATGGTACTGTATACGGCAACATCGATTACAAGCCTGCTTCCGGTACTACTGTTCCCCTGGCTGTTAATCCGCTGTACCTGAAAGACACTGTAAATAAATACGGTGGACCCAGCGCCAGCGCTACCCGTGAGGTGGACATCATCGACAATAACTTCAAACTGCCTACCATCTGGCGTTCAAGCCTGGCTGCTGATTTCAAATTCGGCAACGGCTATAAATTAACACTGGAAGGTATGTACACCAAGACCCTCTATGATGTGAAGTTCCAACAGATCAACATCAAAGACCAGGCAGAATATTATAGCACCGGACCTACACAGTCCCCCGTTTATACCGGAGGTAAACTGTATGGTGGTTATTCCAACGCTTATTTCTTAAGCAATACCACGGAAGGTTACCGTTACAACCTTACTGCACAATTGAGCAAGACTACCAACAACATCAGGGTAGGTACCCACTTCCTGAACCTGAACTGGAGCGCTGCTTATACTTATGGTGTGAGTAAAGACCTGAGCAACGGTATCCGTAACTCTTTCCAGTCTAACTTCGAAGTAAACCCTGCCATTGTACCCAATAGTCCCCAACTGGCTTACTCTAACTTCGATCTGCGCGATCGTATCGTAGCTACATTGGGTGGTACCCTGGTATGGAACCAGATGAATGCTACTTCACTGAACTTCTTCTATGCCGGTCAGTCAGGCAGCCCTTACTCAGTAGTGTATGCTTCAGGTGGTAACCCTTTCAACAACGCTGCGAATGCCAACCTGCCTTATATCCCTAAAGACCAGAACGATATCAAGTTGATCGATAATGGTTCTTATACTGCCGCACAGCAGTGGGCTGATCTGAATGCGCTGATCTCAGGCGATAAATACCTGAGCACCAGGAGAGGTCAGTATGCAGAAAGGAATGCGTTGCGCACACCCTGGAACCACGAGTTGGATCTGAAACTGATGCACGAATTCAGACTGAGCAAGAAAAATCCCAAGCAAACACTGCAGCTCAGCATGGATATCTTCAACGTGCTGAACCTGATCAACAACGACTGGGGACATATCACATTCGTTACCAATGTGAACAACTATACGGTGAACCTGCTCACTTTTGCAGCAGATCCGTCTAATACCAATCCTGCTTTGATCACTGCGAAGAACCCGACAGGTATTGTGCCTATTGGTAAGCCTTCAAGTGGTTATAACCCGGCTTTCTATTTCAACAAGCCTACCGGTTTGGATGGTCACTACTATACTGTAGATCCTATCAACTCCCGTTGGCAGGGACAGTTTGGAATTAAGTATAACTTCTAATTGATACTTTAGGAATAAAAAACTTTGCCCTGGGCTTAAGCCCAGGGCAAAGTTTTTTTTATTATCTATTATCGTCATCCTGAGCGAGCGAAGCGAGTCGAAGGACCTGCCGAAAGTTCGGGCAGATCCCTCGGCTGCGCTCAGGATGACGATCGAAGTGCGCTCATGATGACGACCTCAAGATGACGGTTAAAAGAGGGTACTACCAGTTATTCATCTGTTCAGGAACAATTCTTTCGGGCGCCTGATGCGGGTGGTTGCGCCAGTGGGGATCGTATTTAACAAACCAGCTCAGCCAAAGGGTTCGGGAGAGGCGCATGATCAGGGGTTGGGCCAGGAAAAGCAGTACGATGGATGTGAACATCCAATAGAAAATCCGGTTATCATCAATGCTGAACGTCATGCCGATCAATACTTTCCAGGCAACAAATGTTGCCACAAGAAATGCAATAGAAAGGGCATAGCTTACATAACCTGTACCATAGTAGAAGCCTACTTCAATTTCGGTGGGTTGTCCGCATACAGGGCAGCGCTCATGCATTTTGGTGTTTTCCTTCAGCTTATACGCATTATCGGTTTTAAAGATTTTGCCTTCCCTGCAACGCGGGCATCGGTTGGTGAGCACACTGGTGAGGTACCAACGTTTACTCAAGGGTTCGTCGTTCATAGAGCTTGTTTTTCTGGCTGCAAAATTACGTTTATTCCAGGATTTTTTCCATTTGCATACTCCTCGATCCCTTAATGAGTATGTGTGTGTCTTTGAAGCCCTGGCATTGGTACCATTCTTTTGCAGCTGTTGAGTCAGGCAGAAAGGTGAAGGGCTGGTCAATCTTACCAAAGTCGCCACCTACCAGCACTACCCGGTCCCAGGCATGCGATTGTATGAGTGCAACAATGTTTCGGTGTTCTTCTATGCTTTCCTGCCCCAGTTCCATCATACCGCCCAGCATCAGCACTTTTTTAGGAGCATGCAGCCTGGCAAAATTTTCTACAGCTGCTTTCATGCTGCTGGGGTTGGCGTTGTAGGCGTCGAGTATGATGTGGTTGGAATCTTTCTCTACCATCTGTGAGCGGCTGTTCGAAGGGCTGTAGTTTTCTATGGCTGCTGCCATTTTTGCTTCCGGTACACCAAAATAGCGGCCTACTGCCAGAGCGCAGAGTACATTGGGCAGGTTGTATTCGCCCACCAGTTGCGTGCGAACCAGTGGTGTATGCAAGCCGGCAGTGATGGTTACTTGCAGGAACGGTTCGCTCGATTGTACATGGCCTTGTACGGCGCCGATCTGTGTACCGTAGGTTTCAATTTTTTCAATGCCTTTGCTCATATCATGCAGGTAATCGTAGTCGGCATAGATAAATGCGGTGCCCTTATGCGCGCGCAGGTAATCGAACAGTTCTCCTTTGCCTTTCTTAACACCTTCTATTCCGCCGAAACCTTCCAGGTGCGCTTTGCCGGCGTTGGTAATGATGCCATGCGTAGGTTCTGCATACTTACAGTACCCTTCAATTTCTTTCTGGTGATTGGCGCCCATTTCAATCACGGCCATTTGTGCATCGTTGCGGATGCTCAGCAACGTAAGCGGCACGCCAATATGGTTGTTCAGGTTGCCCTGGGTAGTATAAGTAATGAAATGGGATGATAACACGGCGTAAACCAGTTCTTTTGTAGTGGTTTTTCCATTGCTGCCGGTAATGGCTATGAAAGGGATATTGAATTGTTCGCGATGGTGTTGCGCGAGGGATTGAAGGGTCTCAAGAACGTCATCAACACGAATGAACTGAGCGTTGTTTGAAGGTATATCTTGTACGGGCTCATCTATTACAGCATATGAAGCTCCAAGTTCGAAGGCTTTGGCTGCAAATGCATTGCCATTGAAGTTGGGGCCTTTGAGCGCAAAGAAAATATCGCCCTTTTTGATCTTGCGCGTATCAGTCTGTACAGAAGGATGCTGCAGGTATATTTTATAAAGCTCTTGAATGGTCATGATAGTAAGGTCCCTGCTTGATTAATGGATCACCTGTATATTGGCTAGTTCCCTGCCCACTTGTTGTATCCCTTTTAATATTTTTTCTGTTTGTGCAGAGGATGGTTTTTTGTGCCCCTTTACATATTGGGCCAACAAACTTTGATTCATCCCAATTCGTTCTGACAGGGCTTTAGCATTGATCACTTTGTAAAACTCAAAAAACTGATGTAGATCCAGTGTAACCCTTAGGTTGCTTTCAGTAATTGTTTTTTGCTGATCTTCGAAATAGAGATTCAACGCTTCCAGTATGCCTTTTTTCAGTGTAACAATATCTTTTCCTGTACTGTAAACAGGCAAGTCTTCTGCAAATGCAGAGTACCCGGTTTTGGTGCGTTCCACCAGTATATTTATTTTTTTCATGATCATCTGATTCCGGCGTCTTTTTTAATTTTCAATTCTAAGCCTTTGCCTATCTCATTACTTCCATGATTGGGAACAACGATCTGACGTATCAACTCACTCGCCTTCATGATAAAGGTAATAAATTTATTACTCAGTACAAATTTTTGTTTATGAATCTTATTACACTACAAGATTACATTGGAACACTCCGACGAGAGCGGAGTTGCGTAAAATGCACAACAAAAAAGCCACACTCTTTTATCGAGTATGGCTTTACTGTGTATTAACCCTTTTCCTTTTTACTATCTTTTATTCCGGCGGGTGGGGAAGAACTGGCCCGTCTGTGATTTAGTGGAGGTTCCTTCGGAAGCGCCGTAATGGCTCATGGCGCAACGGAACCCGATGGAGTTGCTGCTCAGGTCTTCTTCGAGGAAGCGGCGGGCACCCGGACTCAACCAATAAGCCCTGTCGTTCCAGCTACCACCTTTGTATACCCTTGATTTATCGGAGACCAGCGTGGTTACGCCATATCCATAAGAAACATTACTGGTTGAATCGCCATCGAGGTAGTTCAATGCATAAGAATGCTGGTAGTTGCGGCGGTTCCTCAAAGCTGAATCCGATTCGGGAACCATCTTGATGCGTCCTTTGTCGTCACGCAGGTTACCGGCGCCGCCACTCATATCCACTTTCTTGAACACGTTACCGCGGTACATGTTGAAATCGCTACCGTCCATTTCTGTCAGCGGCCTGTACACATCGGCTACCCATTCGCTCACGTTACCACTCATATTATAGAGTCCGTATCCGTTGGGGATGAATGAAGTTACTTCAGCAGGAATGGCCGCATTATCGTTCAATCCGCCGGCCACACCCATGTTATCACCATAGCCACGTTTGAAGTTGGCCAGGAAAGCGCCCTGGTAAGCGCTCTTCTGTACATAACGCGCATTATCGTATCCATTGTTTTTCCAGGAGAAGATCTGTTTGTTGGCAATCAACTCTTCGCCCCGCTTCGATTTCCTCAGTTTTTTCTGCGGGTTCTCAGCTATGTATCCGTAAGCGGCGTATTCCCACTCTGCTTCTGTAGGCAGACGGTAATCGCCATAGAGAATACCATCTTCAAAAACCACTTTGGTCCTGGGACGGCCCTGTGCGTCTCTCAAAGGATTGCTTTTAGAGGCGGCCTGCTTACCGGGCACGGCCTGGTATTCATCCATCAGATAGGCCTTGGTATTGAAGTTGTCCTGTCCGGCGCCGTTCAGCTCTTTCTTGATCTGGCTTTTCTTGTCGAGGAATCCTTTGTTGATCAATGCCAATTCATTCACGCGATCGGTACGCCACATACAATACTCGGTGGCCTGTTTCCAGCTCACACCTACTACAGGGTAGTAGTTATAAGAAGGGTGTCGGAAATAATATTCCACATAAGGCTCATTATAAGCCAGCTCACTGCGCCATACAAGGGTATCGGGTTTGGCCTGGTCTACGATAGAGTCCTGACCGGCAGTTCCAAACACATTCTGCAGCCAGTACAGGTATTCGCGGTAGTGCACGTTGGCCACTTCGGTCTTGTCAATAAAGAATGAGTTCACGGTGATACGGCGGGGGATATTGTTCCAGTCGCCCATCACATCTTCCTGGGTAGCGCCCATAGAAAAAGTACCGCCCTGGATGAATACCAGTCCGGGTGCGGTCTTGATGTCTTTCGGCTTGGCCACATGAAAATTGCCCTGCTCTTTATCGTTGTAGTTCCATCCGGTAGCGGTGGACTGATCGTGTTTTTTCTTAAAGACATTACAGGAAGCCATAGCGCCTGTAATAGCCAACAGCCAAACTAAATTCCTGGTTGTTTTCAGTAACTGCATTTGCAAAGGATTGAATATAGAATGAATGTGTATGCGAATATAAGTTGTTAATGTTATCAAAAGCCTAATTTTAGATTCGGCAAATTGTTAAAGTGCAGCAAAATAAAGAAGATTTTTTTTACAGGGTGATGGGGGAATGGGGTTTTGGGTGTAGGGATATTACTACTCTTTGCCCTGGGCTTAAGCCCAGGGCAAAGTTTAAGATTCGCTTCGATCGTCATCCTGAGCGAGCGAAGCGAGTCGAAGGACCTGCTTCACGTTCGAGCAGATCCCTCGGCTGCGCTCGGGATGACGATCGAAGAGCGCTCAGGATGACGAAGGGTTGGTTATTTTTGATGTATGCGCAAACTTCTTGTATTAATTGTTTTTTTATTATCCCTTACCTCCCATGCCCAACGCAGCTATGTACCGCATTCAGTGTTGGCAACAGGTAACTGGGTAAGGATAGGGGTGAAGCAGGAAGGTGTGTACAAGGTAGATGTGGCGATGTTGAACGCGCTGGGGGTAAATACGGCCAGCCTGGCATCGACTTCCATACGGCTCTATGGTAATGGGGGAGGGATGCTGGATGAATCGGTGAACGCACAGAACGACGACGATTTAAAAGAAAACGCCATTGCTATGTTCGATGGAGGCGATGGGGTCTTCAATAACAACGACTATTTTCTTTTTTACGCGCCGGGAACGGTGCGTTGGGAAAAAGACAGCCTGCAGCAATTATTCCATCACCATAAAAACCTATATGGCGATACTGCGTATTATTACCTGACCGTGGGTGGAACGGGTAAACGGATACAAACGGCTGCCACCGCTGCTGCGCCTACCGTACAGGTGAACAGCTACAATGAACATTATTTTTATGAGAACGACCTGGTGAACCTGCTCAGCAGTGGCAAAGAGTGGTATGGCGAGGAGTTCGGCAGCAATCCGGGTGTGCCGCTCTCGCGCAGTTTCCCGGTGGATTTCTCCGGTGTGCTTACGGGAACACCTGTTACGCTGATCAGCCGGTTTGCGGGCAGAACGGTGAATGGCAGCAGCAGTTTTCAACTGACTGTAAACGGTCAGCCCGCGCAAAGCGCTACCATCGCCCCGGTATCGGGTTATTTCCTCGATCATTATGCTACGGCTGTTATCCGGCAAAATACTTTTACTGCCAATTCGGGGAGCCTTACTATCGGGTGCAGCTTTCAGCCCTTCAACAGCAATGCGCAAGGCTGGCTCGACTGGTTTGAATTGCATGGAAGAAAATCATTGGTGGTTGGTGGCAACACCCCCTTGTTCTTCCGCGATTGGTTGTCGGTAGGCAGCCAGTCGGTAGCGGCTTTTACTATTATCAATAATGGCTCCGGTGCATTAACGGTTTGGGATATCACCAATGCGCGCAACCCCGTTCAAATGAATACCAGCGCCGTTGGCTCGCAGGTGGCTTTCAACAACGACGCATCGCGACTGCGGGAATACGTGGCTTTTGGCAGTGCAGGCTGGCTCACACCCATCCCCCTGGGTAAGCTGGCCAACCAGGACCTGCATCAATCATCTGCGGCCGATTATATCATCATCGCCCATCCTGCTTTTTTACAACAGGCCCAGCGGCTGGCGCAGTTTCATCAACTACGCGAAGGATTGCGTACGGTAGTAGTGCAGATAGATCAGTTATTCCATGAGTTCAGCGGCGGCATGGCCGACCCTACCGCCATCCGTGATTTTGTAAAAATGTTTGCAAATCCCCGCTATCTTTTATTGATGGGCGCGGGCTCTTTCGATTACCGCAACCGCATCTTCAATAATATCAACCTGGTACCTTGTTACGAGAGCGCCAACTCGCTCGACCCTTTGCTTACCTATACTTCGGATGATTTTTTTGGACTGCTCACCGATAGTATTGCATTGAATGTAGCTGTAGGCAGGATCCCTGCGCGCACGGTGGAGGAAGCCACTACTATGGTAGATAAGATCATCCGGTATCATGCCAAAGAAAGTCTCGGTAACTGGCGCACGCAAACAACCTATGTGGCCGATGACAAAGACAATAACCTGCACCTCAACGATGCCGAAACCTTAACTGCCGATGCATCTGCCGCCAACCGGTTGTTCAACCAGCAGAAGATCTATCTCGATGCTTATCCGTTGGTGAGCAGCAGCGGCGGTGCGCGTTATCCTGCTGTGAATGATGCCATCGTTAACCGCATTGGCAATGGTACTTTGCTGTTCAACTACAGTGGCCACGGCAGTTTCGAGCGACTGTCAGAAGCGGCGGTGCTGGGTATGGATGAAGTGAACCGTTTCAATAACCTCAACAAGCTGCCGCTATTCATTACAGCGAGCTGCGATTTTGCACCGCATGATGACCCGCAGAAAAATTCATTGGGCGCTGCGGTGTTAACGGGCAGTTCCAATGGCGCCATTGCTTTGTTAACTACCACGCGGCTGGTCTTTGCCTACAGCAACCGGCTCATCAACGATAATTACCTGAAAACTGTGTTGCAGCCTGCCATCAATGGCAACCGGCTCAGCCTGGGCGAATCGGTGCGCCGGGCCAAGAACCTTACCGTGCAAGGCTTTGGCGATGTGGTGAATACCCGCAAGTTTGCGCTGCTGGGCGATCCGGCCATGCACCTGGCCATCCCCACGCTTCAACTGAAACTCACCACGCTCAACGGCATGCCGCTCACCGGTAACGATACCCTGAAAACACTGCATGCCTACCAGTTCGGCGGTGTGGTTACCGATGCCAATGGAGCGCCGGTGAATGATTTCAACGGAACGGTATATCCCACTGTGTACGATAAACCGCAGACCGTGAAAACACTGGGTAACGATCCGGCCAGTCCGGTTACCGGTTTTCAACAACAGACACAGGTATTGTATAAAGGCAGCGCTACGGTTACGAATGGACAATTCCAGTTTTCTTTTGTAATGCCGAAAGATATCAGCTTCAACCAGCAAGGCAATGGTCGCATCAGTTTGTATGCTGAGGATGGGGTGAGGGATGGCGCGGGGATTGATGAGATCCCTCACTTCGTTCGGGATGACGCGCAATTGGGGAATGTTGCGGGGCCAACGATCCGGTTGTATCTCAACGATACTTTGTTTCTCAACGGCGGATTGACCAATGAAAATCCTTTGCTCATTGCGCGATTGTTCGATACATCGGGCATCAACACATCGGGTAATGGCATCGGGCATGATATCATTGCGGTGATCGACGGCAATGAAAATAATATCCTGGTGTTGAACGATTTTTATACGGCCGATAAAGACAATTACCAACGCGGGTCTTTGCAGTACCAGTTATCAGGTCTTACGCCGGGCCGCCATACGATCCGCTTGCGGGCCTGGAATGTGGCCAACCAATCGGCTACTGCCAGCCTGGACTTTATGGTGGTTAAGCGGGAGAAACTTAGTATCACCCATTTAATGAATTATCCCAACCCGTTTTCGGGACATACCAATTTTTCTTTCGAACACAACCAACCCGGGGCAGCATTTTCAGTGATGGTTGGTATCTACACGTCTAACGGAAAGCTGGTACGCCAGTTGCAATCGATTGTGCAATCGGCGGGATCACGTAATGCGCAAATAAGTTGGGATGGTGCCGATGCGAGTGGCAGGAAATTAGAAAAAGGTATTTATATTTACCGGGTTATCATTGCCTTAGGTGGTGAGCGCTATGCAGGTGCGGGGCAGATGATCTTATTTTAAATGGTCTGCTTGATGAGATGAAATCTACTTAAAAATCCCTACATGAAGTATTTCCCCAAATTTGGGCTATCTGCTTTATTGGCATTGTTCACGATTTCAGGTATGGCTCAAACGGCAGAGTCCGTTAACATTGTTTCTACCGCCGTTCCCTTTCTCCGTATTTCTCCCGATGCACGTGCCGGTGGCATGGGTGATGCAGGTATTGCATCAACGCCCGATGCCAATGCGCCTTTCTGGAACCTGGCCAAAGTGCTGGCAGCGCCCAAACGGTCAGCGATCGCATTTAACTATACTCCCTGGCTCAAAGACCTGGGGTTGAACGATGTGTACCTGGCCAATATGGCTGCTTATCATAAACTGGATGATGAGCAGGCCATTTCTACTTCTATGCGCTTTTTCAGCCTGGGTAATATACAGCTCACCGATTATTCCGGTAACCCGTTGTTCAATACCAAGCCAACAGAATTTTCCATCGATGCCGGTTATTCGCGTAAAATCAGCAGCAAGCTGAACATCGGTGTAGCGTTGCGTTATATCAACTCGCGACTGGTAGTGGGCGATTACAACGGTGTTTCGTACAAGGCGGGTAATGCCCTGGCGGGAGATGTTTCTTTGTTTTATAACGGGCTGAACAGTTCGGGGGAAGGATGGAACTGGGGTGTTACGCTCTCTAACCTGGGCAGTAAAATTTCTTATACCAATGATGCGCGTAACAAAGATTATATCCCTGCCAATTTAGGAATTGGCGGAGCCTATACCAAGGTTTTTGATGAAAGCAATAAGCTCAACATAGCGCTTGATATCAACAAGCTGCTGGTGCCGGCTGCTCCACAGGCTACGGGCAACCCTTCTGCAGATTCGGCGAGACTGGCCGATTTCCGCAGTTCGGGTGTGGTGTCGAGCTGGCTGAAATCCTTCCATGATGGTACCAATCAACTCAGTTCGCTGCAATTTTCTTTGGGCGCTGAATACAGTTATAACGACCAGTTCTTCCTGCGGGCAGGTTATTTCTATGAAGATAAATCGCGCGGCAACCGCAAATACATTACGCTGGGCGCCGGCTTCCACTACGATTTTGTGCAGATCAATTTCTCTTATCTTGCGCCGCAGGGTAGCGGCATTACGCGCAACCCGCTTTCGAACACGTTGAGATTGGGGTTGGTGTTTAACATTGGCAAAGAATAAAAATATTTCCGTCGTCCTGAGGTCGTCATCCTGAGGTCGTCACCCTGAGCGAGCGAAGCGAGTCGAAGGACCTGCCCCACATTCAGGCAGATCCCTCGGCTACCCCTTCGACTCGCTTCGCTCGCTCAGGGTGACGTTGCTCGGGATGACGATCGAAGGTGCTCAGGATGACGAACAAAAAAAGAGATATGAATATCAGAATAGGTTACGGTATCGATTTCCATCAATTAGTAGAAGGGCGTGATTTATTCATCGGCGGGGTAAAAATCCCGCATGATAAAGGTGCGTTGGGGCATAGCGATGCAGATGTGTTATTGCATGCGATCTGCGATGCGTTGTTGGGGGCTTTGAGTTTAGGGGATATTGGCGTACATTTTCCTGATACTGCTGCTGAGTTCAAAAATATCGACAGTAAAATATTACTGGCTAAAACTTATGCGCTTATTTGCGCTGAGGGTTATAAAGTAGTGAATATCGATGCTTCGCTTTGTCTCGAGGCGCCAAAGATCAAACCTTATGTGCCGCAAATGCAGGAAGTGATTGCTTCTATTTTAGCCATCACTGTTAAGGATGTTTCTGTTAAAGCTACTACAACAGAGAAGATGGGGTTTGTGGGCCGGAAAGAGGGTCTTGTGGCGCATGCGGTGTGTTTATTATCGTCATCCTGAGCGAGCGAAGCGAGTCGAAGGATGACGATCAAATAGTGCTCAGGATGACGTTCTTCGCTCACCAATACTTAACTTCTTTCTCCCACAAGTCTTCCCAGCCCGGATTCATTGATGCTATCAACCATTCTTTCTTTGAACGTTTCCATTTTTTTAACTGTTTTTCGCGTGCGATGGCTTCTTCAATGTCTATGAACCATTCATAGTAGATCAGGTAGGTGAGATTGTATTTGCTACAGAAACTGTTTTTGTTTTCTTGATTTCTGTGCTCCTGGATACGACGAATTAAATCGGCTGTTATGCCGATGTAAAGTGTTGTTTTATTTTTATTAGTAAGGATGTAAACACTGCCGCCACGTTGCATTTTTTCTTTTGAAGGTAGGAGAATGAGGAAAGAGTTTGATTGGGTATTTATACGTCATTTCCATCCACATCATCTTCCTATTTTGCAATCTGCTGCAAATAAAAAAAGTTCACAAAATGAGAACTTTTAGAAAAAAACTTATCTTTGCTATGAGGATTCATCTGATAAGAAGAGAAACAATAGAAGCGTTTACACAATAAAATGCTCAAAGCAGCGCTGCGTTTGATGCATGGTGCAATAAACTAAAATGTGCCGATTGGGAAATACCGGCAGATATGCAAGCTACTTTTCCAAGTGCGGATTTGCTTGGAAATGGTTCAAGTAGGATTGTATTTGATATTGCCGGCAACAAGTACAGGATGATTGGAAAATATGCTTTTGGAGATAAACAGGTGCATTTGTTTATTTGTTGGATAGGTACGCATGCTGAATATGATAAACTTTGTAATGCAGGTGAACAATACAATGTAAGTGACTATTAAAACATAACAACATGGAAGCGCTTAAATATAAAGTGATTACCAGTAAAAATCAGTACAAAGAATACTGTAACGTATTAGAGCAACTCGTCTTTTCAGGTTTGAAAGACCGGAATACGAAAGATGAAATAGCATTGCTGACCTTGCTGATTGAAAAATGGGATGCTACGCATTATCCCCTGACTGAAATAGATCCGGTTCAATTGCTTCATGCGCTTATGAAGGACCATCAATTGAAGGCCAAAGACCTGGCTGATATCCTGGAAGTCAGTAAAGGTTATATCTCTGACATTCTTCATTATAAAAAAGGATTTTCTAAGGAAGTTATCAGGAAGCTGGCTGACCATTTTAAAGTTTCCCAGGAAGCTTTTAATCGTCCATATAAGCTGATTGTTCCAGAGAATGTTCATTTCCGAAATGCAAGTGTGATGAATACCAGGAAAAAAATGATTGTTGCTTAATTTCGGCGCCTAATAAAATTCCCTTTATGTCCGTTCCCGAATCGATGATTTCCCGTTACCAGATTGCTGTTGTAGGATTGGGTTATGTAGGATTGCCGCTTGCGGTAGCTTTTGGTAGGCATTACCGGGTAATGGGGTTCGATATCCGGGAGGATCGGGTAAAGGAATTGGGTCAGGGAGTCGATAAAACGAGGGAGCTCACGGCAGAAGATATACAGGCAGCCTCGCATATCCGTTTTTCCAGCCAACTGCAGGCAATTGCAGATTGCAATGTGTTCATCATTACTGTGCCTACGCCGCTCGATGCGCATAAACGCCCCGATCTCAGTTACCTGCTGAAAGCCTCTGAAATGGTGGGCAGCATGCTGAAGAAAGGCGATATCGTAATTTATGAATCTACTGTATATCCGGGCTGCACCGAGGAAGACTGTGTGCCGGTGCTGGAGCGCACCAGCGGACTTCAATACAATACAGATTTCTTTTGTGGTTATTCCCCCGAGCGCATCAACCCCGGCGACCGGGTACACACCGTTACTACGATTAAAAAAGTTACGTCGGGCTCCACGCCGGCTGTTGCCGCCGAGATAGATGCTTTGTATGCGAGCATTATTACTGCGGGCACACACTTGGCGCCCAGCATCAAAGTAGCCGAAGCTGCCAAAGCAATAGAAAATGCGCAGCGTGATGTGAATATTTCTTTCATGAATGAGCTGGCTTTTATTTTCGACCGTATGGACATTGATACTTATGATGTGCTGGCAGCGGCAAAGACCAAGTGGAATTTTTTGCCTTTCCGTCCGGGCCTGGTGGGCGGTCATTGCATTGGCGTAGACCCGCATTACCTGGCGCATAAGGCGCAGGTGTTGGGTTATCAGTCGAAAGTGATCTTGTCGGGCCGGGAGGTGAATGACCAGATGGGCGTGTTTGTGGCAGAAAAACTGATTGCTTTACTCGCAGCCAAAAAACAAGGCCGTTTGCAAGGCTGCCGGGTGTTGATATTGGGTATCACTTTCAAGGAAAATTGTTCCGATACGCGTAATACCAAAGTGGTAGATATTTATCAAACGCTTGTAACGGCCGGTCTTTCTGTAGCGGTGTATGACCCCTGGGTTGGTCAAATGGAAGGAATCAACATGTTGGATGTACTAACTTACGATTACGATGCTGTAATACTCGCAGTGGCTCATCAACAGTTCAGAGAGATAGATTTTTCACGCTTCAAGCAGCAAGGCACGCTGATCTTCGACGCACAAGGGTTTATTGAAAGAGACCTGGTAGACGGGAGATTATAAATTAGTAAAGGGCTTGCCCATCGTAGCTTCAGCGAAGGTGGGTGGATGGTAGGTTATAAGCTATGCTTTTTGATCAGGTAGCTTAATTTTATTTTTCTCCAATCCAATTTTGCAGGGATTTTATCCTTGAGCATGCCACTGATTGATTTTATAGCTGACATCTTTCCTTTGTTGTTTTGAGATGCGGAGCTCATATTTCCCGGGCATCTTTATAGGCATAATAGACAATATGTCCAATGAGGTTCTTTTTTTCCTGAACCTCACGATTGCTTTGCAGGATTACATCAAAAGGGGCATTGAGGGTTTGAATCAATGCTTTTCTGATCTTACTCTCCCAATTCATTTTTATGCGTGGGGCGAGTGTGCCGTTGGTGACAATCAGGAGATCATAATCGCTTTGGTCATTGAACGTATTTCTGGCTCTGGAGCCAAACAATAAAATTCGCGCATCCGGCAAAAAGGAATGGACGGTCGATTTGATGATATCGTAGGTTTGTCGCGTTGACATATACAAATATTCTGTTTTCAAAAGCAAAAAGCTCACCCACCTTCGCTGAAGCTACGGTGGGCAAGTCTTAAATGTACTCATTGAGTCGTTCATCAGATATCCACTTTCACAATCGCGCAGGAGGTGAACGTGTTGTTGCCTATCGGTTCAAGGTAACCGTTCACGGTTCTTGCGAAATCGAGGCGGATGGCTGCGAACAGCGGCAGCGTACTTGCCGGAGGGAAACTTACCGACAGATCGATGGTCTGCGGGGTTTCAGTTTCCATGGGTAAGTGATTGCTCTCTTTGATCTCGAGTCGTTTTTAGTAGGAACGGCGTTAGGCATATAACGTAGCTTTGCTTTGTATAGTTGCTACTTTATTAGTTAAAATGTCGTAACTTTATAGCTGTTATGGATAAAGTTTTGAACATAGAAGAAAGGCAGCATAAAGTCAATAAAGCTGTAAGGGAATTGCGGCGTAATAAGCTGGCGCATGGCCAATCTTTTATGATTAATTCAAAAACCCTTCCCCAGGGACAATGCTATATTGAATATCCTGACGGTCATATTTCCCTTGCCACACTTAATCATACCAAACGCGATTTTACAATAGTCAGGGAGCTTTCCGCAATGGAAGTTTCAAATCTCAGGAATCAATTCGAATTATATTGATTCATTATGCCCGAACTATATATCATTACTGGCTCCAATGGAGCCGGAAAATCAAGCCTTGGCGCCAATTATCTGCCGGATCATATTGTTGATACCTGCGAGGTTTTTGATGGGGATAAGCTATTTATGGATAAGCAGCGAGAGCTATGGCGAGATGGCATCAGAGCCCATAAAGAAATGCGCCGAATAGCGTATGAATTTGTGTCATCAACATTTGATGCGCTTGTTGATGAAGCTGTTCATGCAAGAGCTGATTTTGCTTACGAAGGGCATTTTACCAATGAGTCAACATGGGATATTCCAAGGAGATTTAAGTCGGAAGGATATGCTATTCATTTAATTTATCTTGGATTAAATAATACAGATCTTTCAGAGTTGCGTGTTACCGACAGAGTGAAATTTGGTGGTCATTATGTAAATCCAATCACGGTTGCTGATAATTTTTATGGTAATCTTGAAAAGCTGAATGAACACTTTGCTATGTTCGATTCTGTTCAGGTTATTGATACTTCCGGAATTGAACATCAGCACGTGGCTAGCTTTTTATTGGGGTTGCCTGTTTTGCAAAAGAAAACAACCATTCTTCCTGATTGGTTTAAAAAATACCTTCCGAGTATGAACAAACTAATTCAAGAATTTTTTTATGAACGCTAAGAAGAAACATACTCCGGCAGAATTAGCAGAAGCATTGGTGTTTCCAGTTGCTCTTACACCGGCACAAAAAAAAGAAGCTGCGAAACAATTAGCTACTGCGCGTAAAAAGACCCGGAAGGAAATGACAGAACGTAATAGATTGGCTTTGCAGCTTCTCAAGTTTTAAATTTGAATGATCGAAATTAGAATCGGATAGGCATATGGGTTATTGTTAAAAGCCAATCCTGAAAATATCGATTATGATATGTACCGCTCGGCTTGCGTCAGGGAGTTCGAAATTATTTTAGAACAAAGCGGTAAGCTGCACTGTTGACTGAAGCCATTAATCAGCAAAACAATGATTTTAAGGAATAAAGACAAAGAAAGTTTGTTGGCAATTTTTGCCATGCTGAATATACCTGTTGAAGTATGGGCGTACGGTAGCCGGGTAAGCGGTAAAGCGCATGAGGGCAGCGACCTGGATTTAGTGATGCGCGGCCGGAACCTTGAAAAATTGCCAATTGATGTTTTAGCGGAGGTAAAGGAAAAAATACAGCAAAGCAATATACCCATTGTGGTAGATCTGTTTGATTGGGCACGCCTGCCCGAAAGTTTTCACCATAACATTGAAGCCCAATATGAAGTGCTGTATAGTAATTTGGGAATGATCCTGAATGAGCCGCCGGAAGCATACAAAGATAAAAACCATGATGTAAAACCGGGCGAATCAGCGTAGTCATGAATCGTGAGACTCATTGAGCCATTGAGTATTGAGCAATTGCGCCATTCATCAGATATCCACTTTCACGATAGCACAAGAAGTGAACGTGTTGTTGCCAACAGGCTCGATGAAACCGGCGTTGAGCGGGTTGTAAACGTTATTTCCACGTAGTTTTAACAGCGTATTTAGCGAAATGCTCATCCCTGGTAAGAATGGTTAAGTCTTCTGTTATGCCTTGTGCAATTATAATCCGGTCAAATGGATCCCGATGCAGCATGTCAAGATTTAATACCTGGGAAATGTGGTCAAAAGAAATTGCCAGTACTTCCAGGTCATTATCAGCCAGATAAACAGCAAATCTTTCGAAAGGAAATTTTATTGAAAGCTTACCAAGCTTAATTTTTATAGCAATTTCCCAAAGTGAGGCAATACTAACGATATAATTATTCTCAATGTTTCTGATTCGTGAACTTATTTTCTTAGGCAATTGCGGGTCATCCTGAAGAAACCACAACAAGGTATGTGTATCCAGTAAATATTGCATTTACATATAGTCTTTGAAATCTTCTAACGGTTCATCAAAGTCTGCTGACATTTTTATTAATCCTTTAGCAGCTCCTGGCTGGCGCTCTTTAAGTTTGATCTTTGATTTTGTCTTTTGTTTAAGAAATTCAACAAAATCAGATACTTCCTTTTTGAGGTCGGTGGGAAGAGAGGATATTTGTGTATATAATTGAATGTCAGTCATAGTTTTTAGAACTTATCTCAAAAGTAGGTATTTGAAAAATAAGTTGGTGGAAAGGATCGTTTTGTCAAGAAACGATGTAAAATGGAACTCACAGATGAAC
>PVEQ01000025.1 GCA_002973575.1 Sediminibacterium magnilacihabitans | reverse complement strand
AGCAGGTACTTCTCAGAAAATCTAATCCCAGCTTTAAATGCCCGCTCTCCTCTCAAAATGAAAAGCCGCCTCAATTATTGTATTGAGACGGCCTCTTCTTATTTACATTGACTAATTGCCGAATTGGCTAATTGTCAAATTTTATTTTGCAGCAACTTGCTTACGAATAATGTTCAATGCGCCTCCTGCTTTGAACCATTCGATCTGCTGCTGGTTGTAAGTGTGGTTCACGCTGATCTTATCAACGCTGCCATCTTTGTGGTGCAACACAATGGTGAGCGGCTGACCGGGTGCAAAACTGGTGAGACCATCGATATCAACAGTATCATCTTCCTGTATTTTATCGTAATCGTTCTTGTCGTTGAAGGTCAGGGCCAGCATACCTTGCTTTTTCAGGTTGGTTTCGTGAATACGGGCAAAAGATTTTACCAGTATCGCGCGAACGCCCAGGTGGCGGGGCTCCATAGCTGCATGTTCGCGGCTGCTGCCTTCACCATAGTTTTCATCACCAACAACGATTGAACCAATGCCGGCGGCTTTATAGGCACGCTGGGTGGCGGGTACAGGACCATATTCACCAGTGAGTTCATTTTTGATGCTGTCGGCCTTATCGTTGAAATAGTTGATGGCGCCGATGAGCATGTTGTTGCTGATATTATCGAGGTGACCGCGGAATTTCAGCCAGGGACCTGCCATTGAGATATGGTCGGTTGTACACTTACCTTTTGCTTTGATCAACAGTTTCAGTCCTTTCAGGTCGGTTCCTTCCCAGGCAGGGAATGGTTCCAGCAATTGCAGGCGCTTGGAAGCAGGATCTACTACTACCTGTACACCGCTGCCATCGGCAGCAGGCGCCTGGTAGCCGGGATCGTCTACTGAAAAACCTTTAGCCGGCAACTCTTCGCCGTTGGGTGCATCCAGTTTTACTTTCTCGCCTTTATCGTTGGTGAGGGTATCGGTCATTGGGTTGAAAGTGAGGTCGCCTGCAATGGCCATAGCAGTTACCAGTTCAGGTGAACCAACGAATGCATAAGTATTGGGGTTGCCATCGGCACGCTTGGCGAAGTTGCGGTTGAAAGAATGCACGATGGTATTCTTTTCTTTTTTATCAGCACCTACGCGATCCCACATACCGATACAGGGTCCGCATGCATTGGCAAATACCTTGGCGCCAATCTGGTTAAAAGTATCCAGGAAACCATCCCTTTCAATAGTGAAACGTACCTGCTCACTACCGGGTGTGATGGTGAATTCGCTTTTCAGGGTCAGGCCTTTGTCTTGTACCTGTTTGGCCAGGCTTACAGCGCGGCTGATGTCTTCATAAGAGCTGTTGGTACAGCTGCCGATCAAACCCACTTCAATTTTGGTAGGCCATCCATTGGCAACAGCTACTTCTTTCATTTTAGAAATAGGGGTGGCCAGATCGGGCGTGAAAGGTCCGTTCAGGTGTGGCTCCAGTTCGCTCAGGTTGATCTCTATCAGTTGATCGAAATATTTTTCGGGAGATTGGTACACTTCTGCATCAGCAGTCAGGTAGTTTTTGATGCCGTCGGCCATGGCGGCTACTTCTTCGCGGCCGGTGGCTTTGAGGTAACGGCTCATGCTTTCATCGTAAGCGAAAGTAGAAGTAGTGGCTCCGATCTCTGCCCCCATGTTACAGATGGTGCCTTTACCGGTACAGCTCATGCTGGTAGCGCCTTCGCCAAAATATTCTACGATAGCGCCGGTTCCACCTTTTACGGTAAGGATGCCGGCTACTTTCAGGATCACGTCTTTGGGAGCAGTCCATCCGTTCAGCTTGCCGGTGAGTTTTACACCAATCAGCTTGGGCCATTTGAGTTCCCAGGGCAGTCCGGCCATCACATCACAAGCATCGGCACCACCAACACCAATGGCTACCATGCCCAGTCCGCCTGCGTTCACGGTGTGAGAATCGGTACCGATCATCATACCGCCGGGAAATGCATAATTCTCCAATACTACCTGGTGAATGATACCCGCACCGGGTTTCCAGAAATCGATGCCATATTTATTGGATACGGAAGACAGGAAGTCGAACACTTCCTTGCTTTCGGTAGTAGCTACCTGTAAGTCTTGCTTGGCTTCTACCCTGGCTGTGATCAGGTGGTCGCAGTGTACCGAAGAGGGTACGGCCACTTTAGGCCTGCCCGCCTGCATGAACTGCAACAATGCCATCTGGGCCGTTGCATCCTGCATGGCTACGCGGTCGGGGGCAAAATCAACATAAGATTTACCTCTCTCAAAATTCGATAACTGCTGGTCGCTGTGCAGGTGTGCAAAAAGTATTTTTTCTGCCAGTGTAAGTGGTCTGCCCAGGGCTTTACGCGCAGCATCCACTTTAGCGGGGAGGTTGGCGTAAACTTTCTTGATCATTTCAATGTCAAAAGCCATAATAGAAGTTTATTGTTTGTAGGTTATTGCTACAGGTGGGTGGAAATTGCCGCGAATTTACGAAAAAACGAGGGCTAACGGAAAACTGTTTTTAACAGAATTTGGGTCTTTTTAGGCCTGTTTATTGCTGGCTGATAGCGTTAAAATACGTAAATTGGGTTCGGTTTCTGCTATACCCCCCGGACTGCATTGTAAATTGATTGTGTATGCAAAAAATCAGGGAATTTCTCGAATTGAGGGCTTTTGGTGTTTGTTCGGCAATAGGGGAACGTTTAGGTATCGCCAGTTCGCGCATCCGCATGTGGTTCATCTACATTTCCTTTCTTACGCTGGGCTCTCCTGTTATCATTTATATGATCCTGGCTTTCTGGATCAATATAAAAAATTATATCCTGGCGGGAAGGAGGAATCCTTTAAGGAATTTGTAAAACGGATCTCAGATCACCGCTTTACGCAGTTTTACCAGCTGTTCCAGTAATCCTTCCAGCAGATCGAGCTTTAACATATTGGCTCCGTCGCTCTTGGCAACGGCCGGGTTGGGATGTGTTTCAATGAAAAGTCCGTCTGCCCCCGTGGCAATAGCCGCTTTTGCAATAGTGCCGATCAGTTGCGGATTACCCCCTGTTACACCGCTGGTTTGGTTGGGTTGTTGCAGTGAATGGGTGCAATCCATGATCACGGGCACCTGGTGCTCCTGCATCCAGGGAATATTGCGATAATCCACTACCAGGTCCTGGTAACCGAAAGTAGTACCTCTTTCCGTGAGCATCACTTTATCGTTACCCGCTTTTTTGATCTTGTCCACAGCAAATTTCATAGAAGGACCACTCAGGAACTGCCCCTTCTTAACGTTCACTACCTTTCCTGTTTCAGCAGCGGCAATCAACAAATCGGTTTGCCTGCATAAAAAAGCGGGTATCTGCAATAGGTCGATGAAAGGAGCCGCCATGGCCGCTTCCTCATGCGCATGTATATCCGATGTAGTAGGCAGTTGATAGGTAGTGCCTACTTTTTTGATCAAAGAAAGACCGTTGTCGTCACCGATACCTGTGAAAGAGCTGGCGCTGGTTCGATTGGCCTTGCGATAGCTGGCTTTGAACACATAGGGTATTTCCAGCCTTTTACAAATGGCCGATACTTTATCGGCTACTTCCATGACCAGTTCTTCGCTTTCCACCACGCAGGGGCCTGCAATGAGGAAAAATTGATCGGGGTTATAAGACTGTTGTTTGAAAAGTTGGGAAAGATAAGAAGGGATCATGAGATGATAATTTTGCGCAACCGATTTCACCGGCGCAGCAAATTTACGTAAATGGAGCGGCATATCTATTTCAGGGTATTTTTGCTTTCTTTGCTTCGCTCTAAATCAACTGCTATGTCTACTACCAAAGAAAGGATACTCGTAATAGGCGCTTCGGGCCAGATAGGTGTTGAATTGACCCTGGCGCTGCGCAAACAATATGGTAACAATAACGTCATCGCTTCTGATCTGCGTGAACAGAACCCTTTGCTCGAAGGCACCGGTCCTTATGTGAGCATCGATGTGATGAACAAAGAAATGTTGCACGTGCAGGTGATACGCCAGAACATCACACAGGTATACCTGCTTGCGGCCATTCTTTCGGCCACCGGTGAAAAAAATCCCAACCTGGCCTGGCACCTGAACATGCAGGGTTTATTGAATGTGCTCGATATCGCCCGCGAAGAGAAACTGCACAAAATATATTGGCCCAGCAGCATTGCGGTATTCGGACCTACTTCACCTAAACAGAATTGCCCGCAGCAAACCATCATCGAACCTACTACTGTGTATGGTATCAGTAAGTATGCCGGTGAATTTTGGTGTAATTATTACCATCATCGTTATGGAGTGGATGTACGTAGCTTGCGTTATCCCGGGCTCATCAGTTATAAATCGGCTCCCGGTGGTGGTACTACCGATTATGCTGTTGAGATCTATCACGAAGCGTTGACAGAGAAAAAATACCAATGCTTTCTCAAAGAAGATACTTACCTGCCTATGATGTATATGCCTGATGCCATTCGCGCCACATTGGAACTGATGGCGGCACCGGCAGATAAGATCAGCATCCGTACTTCGTATAATATTTCGGGTATGAGTTTTTCACCCAAAGAGATCGCTGCGGAGATCGGCAAACATGTTTCCGGTTTTCAGATGATCTATGTGCCCGATTACCGCCAGTCCATCGCAGACAGCTGGCCGCAAAGCATAGACGACAGCGTAGCTGCGAAGGACTGGGGTTGGAAGAGAGAATATGATTTAAGTAAGATGACCGAGGACATGTTGAAGAACCTCAGTCACGCTTAAAAGTGAAAACCGATATTGATACCTGCTCCGCGTATCCCTGCCCAGGGCCCGTCTGATGTGATCTTGGCGCCACTGCCATCGGCATACACGGTATTGGTGAATTTGAAAGGCTTCGCGTCTATCTTATCAAGATTTTGTTTAAGCGCGGATTGCTCCTGCGGCGTCAGGGGAGTGGTGGCTGCAAAATTCAGGTCTCCCTTGCTGGAACCATAATGCCCGCCGATGATCCAGATGTCGATCACTAATACTTTAAATAAACGGTGCTGGGTTCCGATCATCAATCCACCATTAGTAGAAGTGATCTTACCGCTGAAATCAGCATCTTTTGTATAAAGCGTGCCGCTGACTGTAGTACTATAGCGTACCGGCGAAGTGACGTCGAAACTGGCAAACCGCATATAGGGGGCTACATAAAAGCCGCGCATATTGCCTTTACCCAGATAAAATCTTACTTCGGGTGTCCAGGCGGTGTTACCAATTTCGAAGCGACTGAAGTTGATATCGGAACTGTTGATGATGTTCTCGAATTGTGACTGGAAAGGAGGGCTGCCCTTGGGTTCTGTGCGGTAACCGAGTACAAGAGACACCCGCTTTGAAATTTTTCTTTCAAAAGAAAAACTATAATTCTTTAGGGCCAGTGAACTGAGATTCACCTTTACGATGTTGCTTCCCAAGCCTAAAAGTTGCGCATTGGCAAACAAAGGGAAGCAAAGCAACAGGAAAAGAACTCGTTTCATATAAGAGCTGGTTTGATTTATTGCTGATCGTCATCCCGAGCGAGCGAACGCGAGTCGAGGGACCTGCTGAAGACTTCATGAGGTCCCTCGGCTACGCTCGGGATGACGGTTCTTTACCCAACAAGATCCGCCACCGTTTTATTCTCCAATACTTTCAGCGTGTTATCACGCACTTCAATCATGACCCTGTTCAGACCGCATCTTTTTTCGTTGCAGTCGGCGCATTTTTCATAGAAATTGAGACTTACACAAGGCAATAATGCAATAGGGCCTTCGATTAAACGCATAACCTTCGCGAGGGGAATTTTATGAGGTTCTACGTTGAAAAAATAACCGCCGCCTTTTCCTTTTTTACTATCCAGTATACCGGCCTTTTTCAGTTCCAGCAAAATATTTTCTAAAAATTTGAGGGGAATCTTTTTTTTGCTGGCAATTTCAGCGATCAATACCGGGCCGTCTTTTTTCTTCTCTGCCATAAAGGTAAGCGCTTTAAAGGCATATTGTGTTTTTTTCGACAACATATTAATGAAAACTTAAAATATTAAAAGATTGAGTGAAAACCTGTACCTTCCTTTTTCAAAACCATCAACATGCGAAAGATAATCCAATTTTCCTTTTTTTGCATGACCCTGGCCCTTTCTATGAAAGCATCGGCACAACTGCCGGGCCCCAAGTTGCCTAAAGTGCTGGCTTTTGCCAATTTTACTTATGCAAGCCCTTCCAATAGCGACTTCAAAAACATTTCCAATAACGGCGTAGGTTTCGAAGCTGGCGCAGGTATCGGTATGGGTAAAACGCTCATTATTGCATCGCTTGGACAGATCAGCTATAATATCCCCAATACTTTTATTGCTACCAGTACTACAGGTATCGCATTCACCAGCAGTAGTTCCCATCTGAAAGTAACGCCATTGAAAGTAGGTATCCGGCGTTACCTGATTGGTGGCCTCTTCCTTAACGGAAACCTGGGTGTTGCCATGCAGAAATACGACAACAGTACGGTAACGGGCAGCACTTTCCTGTATGAAGGAGGCGCCGGATGGAAAATCGGGTTCCTGGAACTGGGCGCTGCTTATACCGGGTTCAACCTGGCGGGTACTTCTCAGCCTGTTACGGCCAATGCTTTGTTGCTGAAAGCCGGACTGGCCATCAAGTTATAAGCCCAGCACTTCTTTCATTCCGAAAATTCCCTTTCTGCCAGCGGCAAATTCTGCTGCCAGCACGGCGCCACCGGCGAAGCCTTTGCGGTTATGGGCTGTATGTATGATCTCTATATCATCGATCGGAGAACTGTATTTGATTTTATGCGTACCCGGCGCCGGGTCGATGCGTTCTGAAATGATCACCAGTTTTTCCGGATCGGTACTTGTTTCGTTTACCCACTGTTTTTTAGCAGCAATATGTTGCAACACCTGTTCTGCTAACGTAATAGCAGTGCCGCTGGGCGCGTCTTTCTTTTGTGTGTGATGGATCTCTTCCATCGATACATTATACTCCGGGTGTTTGTTCATGAGCCTGGCGAGAAAACTATTCACTTCAAAGAACAGGTTTACGCCGATGCTGAAATTACTTGCATAAACGAGGCTGCCTTTTTGTGCTTCGCAATAATTTTTCACTTCATCCCATTTATCCAGCCATCCCGTAGATCCACATACCACCGGCACGCCCCAAGCCAGGCATTTCATCACATTATCGAAAGCGCTGTGCGGTCCGGTGAATTCAATGGCCACATCGGCGCGTGACAGATGCTCCTGTGTAAACTCATGCGCATTGCTGATATCGATCTTCAATACGATCTCATGCCCTTTGGCAAGTGCAATTTCTTCAATGGCTTTTCCCATTTTACCATAACCGATCAGTGCAATTTTCATATACCGGGATTTAAAAAGTCGGAAATTTCTGCGAAAGTATCACTATTCTGTTTATCGAACATCTACCAGCCTGCGAGAAGCGCTGTTTTTGAGGTTCAGGGTAAAACCAAGGCCCGGTGTGCGGGTAACGGGGTCGAGTTTGGGACTCCATTCCATCGACAGGTCGTTACTGATGTCGAATTGTTTGAGGTGACCGAATACGGTAGCATCCGCCACCTGCAATCCCCATGCAATGATGAACCAGAGTATGGAATAATCCCTGTCTCTCCGGAAAGCGTTGCGGTAGCTCTGTACAGAGCCGATGCTGAGTGTTTTTAGCTGCGGATCGATATCCTTCAACATGCTTGAATCGGGATTAACGGGCAATGATGCTTTGTAAAGCGCTTCGTAAGCGAATTTTGTTTTTTTATACCAACTGTTGTTATAAAAATATAAACTCGCTGGTATGGCCAGCACGCCGTACACAAGGGGTATTTTCCAGTATTCGCGGTTATAGGCTTGTCCCCATCCAGGAATGATCGCAGAACGGCGGGTAGCAATACGAGGATCGTGTTTCCTGATCTTAACTGTATCTTTCACCGATGCTTTATCGGTTTGCGCCAGCAGGCAGTTGAACCAACTGCAGCAAACGATGATCCATATAAAACGATGATATGCTTTCATGCAACGATCAACTCACGGTTACATTCATGGCATCGAGTATTTTATTGAACTCTTCCAGTGAATAATATTCAATGGTAATATTGCCATGTCCATTTTTGTTGTGGTTCAATTTTACCCTGGTGCCAAAGTGTGAAGCTAAGTTATCTTCGATCTTTTTGTAAGCGGGGGGCAATTCCGACTTTACCGAAGATTTAACAGCATCGGGTTTATCGGCTTTGTAGAGCTTGCGCACCAATTCTTCAGTTTGTCTTACGCTGAGCTCTTTCTGTTGTATTTCTTTGAACAGATACAGTTGTTTATCCACCACATCAACACTGATCAATGCGCGGGCATGACCCATGGTGATGCTGCCGCTGCGAACGGCCAGTTGTATATCGGGTGGTAATTTCAGCAAGCGGATATAATTGGTAACGGTGCTTCTTTCTTTTCCCATGCGTTCTGCCACCTGTTCCTGTGTATAGCTCAGCTCTTCCATCATTCGTTTATAGCTGAGGGCTATTTCAACAGCGTTGAGGTTTTCGCGTTGCAGGTTTTCCAGCAGCGCCAATTCCAGTAATTCTTTGTCGTTGGCCTGGCGCTGGTAGGCAGGCACGTCTTTGAGACCAGCCAGCTTGGCGGCCCTGAAGCGGCGTTCACCGGCAATCAGCTGGTATTTTCCATTGGCCAGTTTAGACACGGTCAATGGCTGGATGATATCATGTAATTTGATAGACGCTGCCAACTCATTCAAAGCCTGTTCATCAAAATCGCGGCGTGGCTGCTTGGGATTGATCTGTATATCGACAATGGGAATACGGGAGATATTGGTTACCTGGTTCACCACATCGGTCTTTAAAGAACCGGCGGTGGTTTTGAGGTCGGCATCGATATTGTTGAGCAGTGATCGAAGTCCTTTGCCTATGAGGTCTTTGCTATTTTGTTTGGGTGAAGTCATTGTACACGGTTTGTGATTCGCACTATGCTATTCAAGTATTCTTTCTTCGTTCGACATTTTGGTCATGCCGTTCTTCTGTAATATTTCTTTGGCAAGGTTGAGGTAATTGACGGCTCCTTTGCTTTCTGCATCGAACAGTACGACTGGTTTTCCCACGCTGGGAGCTTCACTCAAACGGGTGTTCCGGTGAATGATGGTATCGAAAACCATCTCATCGAAATGCCTTCTCACTTCACTCACCACCTGGTTACAGAGCCGCAGGCGGCCATCGTACATGGTCATGAGGATACCTTCTATCTGCAGCTCGGGATTCAGCCTGTTCTGAACGATCTTGATGGTGTTGAGCAGTTTACCCAATCCTTCCAATGCAAAGAATTCGCATTGAACGGGTACGATAACGCTGTCAGAAGCCACCAGGGAATTTACCGTGATCAAACCGAGTGAAGGAGAACAGTCGATAATAATGAAATCATACCGGTCTTTCACCACATCGATGATACCCTTCATCACGTTCTCACGGTTGGGGTAATTGATCATTTCGATCTCGGCGCCTACCAGGTCAATATGAGAAGGGATCACATCCAGGTTGGGTACTTCACTTTTCAGTATCACATCCGATGCGGGCGTATTATTCACCATGCAGTCGTACAGGCTGCTGGTGATATTGTGCAGGTCGAATCCCACGCCGGTAGTGCTGTTGGCTTGCGGATCGGCATCTACCAACAGGGTTTTAAATTCCAGCACTGCCAGGCTGGCTGCCACATTAATGGCAGTGGTGGTTTTTCCCACGCCTCCTTTTTGATTGGCAATCCCGATAATTCTCGCCATGTGTCTTCTATATTTTTATATCACTATAATTCGATGCTTTCTCCTATGCCGGGCAATAACAAATTCTTTCCTGCGGCCTTGAATGCAGCCTGCGCTTCATGGGTATCGATCTTTATAAAACCAAAAGTATTATAATGTACACCCACTACCTGGTTGCATTGTATGAAATCTGCACAGCGGATGGCATCGGCCACATCCATTGTAAAGTTGTCTCCAATAGGCAGCACTGCAAAATCAAGTTTTACCCATGAGGGGATGAGTTGCATGTCGAGCGTAAGGGCCGTATCGCCGCTGTAATAAAAATTACCTTCGCCGGTAGTGAACAGGAATCCCATGGGGTTGCCGCCATAACTACCGTCGGGAAGACCGCTGCTGTGTTGCGCTACTACACATTTAACCGTACCAAAATCGAAATGCCATTTGCCGCCCGTATTCATGGGATGCGTTTTCTCGATGCCCTGCTTATTTAACCATTCGTGCACCTCCCAATTGCCTACTACCTGGCAGCCGGTGCGGGCGGCAATGCTCACGCAATCGGCGATATGATCGACATGGCCGTGTGACAGGAAAATATAGTCAGCTTCAATTTGCGCAGGATCAATGTGTTTGGCCAGTTCATTATACGTAATGAACGGATCAAAAAGGATCTTTTTACCTTTGATAACCACTGAGAAACAGGAATGTCCGTAATAAGTCAGTTTCATCTGATTGAGACTTTGGAAGTCGCCAAAAATACGGGTTTGTGCTTAGGAAACGATACCTAAAAATGGAATTGTGCGGAATTAAGAATTAGCAAAGCTTTACAATAATTTTATCCTTCATGCGTCTGCCCTGAAGTACCTTATAATGATCAATTTATGCGAAACGCAACTACCTGGTGGATCATAGCCCTGGTGATGTTTTTACTGGACCTGTATGTGTACCAGGCGCTCAGGCTTGTGTCACAGAATGCGACTGAAAAGGCCCGAATGGTCATTCATATTGCTTATTGGGTGATATCTGCCTTAACACTGGCCACTATTTTAAGTTTTCCTTATGTGCAGGCCCTGCAGACCTCGCGGGTGTTCCGGAATTATATTTTTTCAATACTGGTGGGCTTGTTCTTTGCTAAAATACTGGGCTCGGTATTCTTTTTGGCCGATGACCTCCGCCGCGGGGCTTTATGGCTCATGACGAAAATATTTCCCGATACCGGCGTACGGTATATGGATGAGACGAGCAGTATTCCCCGCTCCACTTTTCTGAGCTGGGTTGGATTGGGCATTGGGGGCGGGCTATTTGGCACGCTCTTATATGGCTTCAGCAACAAATACAATTACCAGGTACTGAAAGTCAGGCTGAAATTCAATAACCTGCCACCGGCCTTCCATGGATTGAAGCTGGTACAGATCAGCGATATACACAGCGGCAGCTTCCAGGATAAAAAGGCAGTGGAGCATGGGGTGAACATGGTGTTGCAGCAGAAAGCGGACCTCATCCTGTTCACGGGCGACCTGGTGAACGACCGGGCTGTTGAAATGGATGATTATAAAGACCTTTTCAGCCGCGTTCAGGCACCCATGGGGGTTTACAGTATATTGGGCAATCACGATTATGGCGATTATGTTTCATGGCCTTCAGAAGCCGTCAAAGCGGCCAACCTCGAAGCGCTGAAAAAAGTGCATGCCGATATGGGCTGGCGATTGTTGATGAATGAACATGTGCTATTGGAAAAAGACGGACAGCAAATAGCTTTATTAGGCATAGAGAACTGGGGCGCCAAAGGCCGGTTTCCGAAATACGGTAAAATGAACCTCGCTTATCCCGGAACAGAAAAAATTCCATTCAAGCTATTGATGAGTCATGATCCCAGTCATTGGGATGCGGAAATCAAACCGCATTACCCCGATATCGACCTGGTGCTGGCGGGGCATACGCATGGCATGCAGTTCGGAGTAGAAAATCCTTACTTCAAATGGAGTCCGGTACAATGGATGTACAAAGAATGGGCCGGATTGTATGAGGACGGTAAACAGAAATTATATGTGAACCGTGGATTCGGCTTTATCGGCTATCCGGGAAGGGTAGGTATATTGCCTGAAATCACCGTCATCGAGCTGGTATAAGCAACTGACATTTATGCTTTTTAGGATATTCTTGCTATTTCTGGCATGGTCATTGAAAAGAATACATTAAACAAAACAGGGACTTATGAAAAGGATTTTTTTAGTAGCAGCCACCTTCTTTCTTTTTACAGCCGGCGCCTTTGCACAAGGCGGATTCAGGCTGGGTGTGAAAGCAGGTACTAACCTGACAAAAATAACAGGACAATCTTTCAATGACGGATTTGACCTGTCTTATCACGTAGGTGCATTTGCAGAAATCGACTTCAACAAGAAATGGGGTATTCAACCTGAAGTGTTGTGGAGCCAGACCACTACCAAGCGTACCAATTTTGATAATCTTTATCCAACTATTGTAAATTCTGCAACCAGTAAGGATGAGAAGATTAAGCTGGATTATATGGCCATACCGATCTTATTGCGATACAATGTTGGTAAGATGCTTACATTGAATGCCGGACCGCAATTCGGTATCCTGATTAACCAGGATAAAAATTTCCTGCAGAACGGACAATCTGCGTTCAAGAATGGAGATTTTTCTATGGTAGCAGGTGCACAACTGAATTTCAATTTCCTGCGTATTTACGGTCGTTACAACATTGGCTTGAAGAACCTGAACGATGTAGGTAACCAGGATAAATGGACCAATCAGCAGATACAGATGGGTATTGGACTCCGGTTCTAATTACAGTTGAATCATACAATGAGAAAGCGCCTTATTAAGGGCGCTTTCTTTTTTAAGGTGTTTTCAGCTTGAATGTTTTTCTGATACCGGCTACTTCTTTTTTGAATTCTTCCAGTGAAGCCAGTTGTTGTTTGATGAAGCTGTTGTTTTCCAGCTTGCCCACTACTTCATTCATTTCGGCCATGTTTTCATACACCATTTTCCTGAAAGGATTGTTGTAATCTTTTGCGCGGGAATCGTAAATGGCTTTGGTGATCCATTCCTGGGTAGCGATAACGGTGTTCAAGAGGTTGTTGAAACCATGTTTGTCGATCTTGCGCAAAGATTTTCCACTGATCTCGGCGAGGGATGCCAGGGCGTGGTTCATTTTTTGCTGCGGATATTTGTTCCCCAACGTTGTGTAGTAGTCGTGTACTTCATCCCATGATTTGATCTTATTCGCTTTGATCTTGTTTTTCAATTGTTGCAGGTCTTCTGCAAGGATCAGTTGTCCGCCTACATTGACCCAGTTGGTGCGAACAGCTTTTGCCGGAAGTGCCGCGATGAAAGATTCCAAAGAAACGGCTTTCTGTTGTTTCAGTAATTGCAGCAACTGTGTAATACCATAATAGTAGATGAGGTCGGTAAACAACGTATAAGCCTGCATTACTTTGGAAAGTATTGTTTTCCGTTTGCCGTTTTCCACGCCTTCTATGGTGATCTCCAACTGGTTTACCAATTTAGGATCTCCATGCAAGAGCTGCTTGCCTGTAGTCAGGGCCTCTTCCTGCGTAATATTTTTTTGCGGATGATGGGCTTTGTAATAAGCATAACCCGTATTGATTTCCAATAAACGTAAAGTGTGAAACATTTCATTGATCGTATCGGGCGCCAGGTAATCGTATTCAAGGTGCTGGATGCGTTCGGTTCTTTTATCGCGGTCTACGCATTTCCAGGCATTCCTGGCCAGTGCATACATATTGTATAGGAACCAGTAACCCGGCATAATGTTGAGCCGGTCGTTATGCACATCATTACTCACCAATGAAAAAGGAAACGGTATGTCAAGCTCGGCAGGATAGTCTCCTTTAGCAAGAATGGTAAAGCTGGCGAACCTGGAATTGTGTTTGAGGCTCACGCAGAGACCGGGCCAGAATCCGCGCCCCATAATGATCTCACCATCGGCGCCGCGGCTGTTGTGGTTAGAGCCAATGGTAGCGCCTGCGGCGATATTGCTTTGTCCCATGACCAACGCTGCACAAAGGAATGAGTTGTTGTGGTGCTGTTCATGAGCGGGGAAGATCAGTGAGTTCAATACTTCGCAACAGGAAATGGTGGCATTGTTACCCAGGTAAGAGTTGATGAGCCGCGCGCCGTATTTCAATTGCGAATGAGAAGCCATGATAAAACGAACAGCTTTCACGCCATAGAATATGCGGCATCCGAAACCGATGATGCCATTGACGATCTCACAACCTTCACCAATTTGTGTTTGTCCTTCTTCGCCCGAATTAACAGTGAGATTTTTTAACTTGTTGGCGCCTTTGAAATAGGCATCGGTACCCACCCATACATCTTTGATGATCTTACAGTTCTTGATCACGGTACGGTCGCCGATCTTGCCATAATAACCGCGTTTATTATCGAATCGCGCTTCAGTGAAAGCCTTGAATTTTTCCTGTAGCGCGTTATCGTTTTTGAAACGGCTCCATAAAAAGGCATCGCCAGGCAGCATGCCATTGAAAGGCATCACGCGCCGGCCGGTATTCTCATTGCAGATCTCCATCCATATCCGTACATCTTCGGGCTCGCCTTCTTTTACAATGCCGTTGCCGAACTTAGCGTGATTCGTTGTTACCAGTTCATTTACATTCACAATGATCACTTCATTGCCAATGATATAATGCGAGAGGTATTCTACATTATTGATCACCACATTATCGCCGAAATCGCAACTGATGATGGTGGAATTGTATAAACCAACGGGTGTTTGCAGGTCGCTGAAACTGAGACAAAGGGGCTCCAGCTTGCCAATGCGTACCAGGCCAAAAAATTTACAGTTCTTTACCAGCTCAGGGTTGAATGCATCGGAAACCAATAAGTGGTTCCAGTTGTCGCTGGTATTGCCATTGCGTACCAGCATTTCAATCTCATAAGCGGTAAGCTGCCGGTATGTAATGCCGTTGCGGTTCTGTTTATTGCGCAGGTAATATTCATCTTTCCCTTTGGGCAGGTAGGTGTCTTTGATAAAACCGTACCCCAATGCCGCAAGCGGAGATTTGGTAATGATGTTCTGAGGCATGCAGTATGCTTATATTGTTTTATTCAACAGTAACACTCTTGGCCAGGTTGCGGGGTTTATCTACGTCCAGTCCCTTGGCCACGCCAACATAATAACTCAACAATTGCAGCGGAATGGTACTCAGCAAGGGTGCGATCACTTCATCTGCATCGGGAACGAACATGATATCGTTCGACATACCGGGGATGATCTCATCATTGGCCGTTGCTACAGCGATCACTTTTCCTTTTCTTGCTTTGATCTCCTGTACGTTTGAAACGATTTTCTCGTAATAAGAGTCTTTCGTGGCAACAAAAACCACCGGCAGTTTTTCATCTACCAGTGCAATGGGACCGTGTTTCATTTCCGCGGCCGGATAGCCTTCGGCATGGATATAAGAGATCTCTTTCAGTTTGAGTGCACCTTCAAGGGCGATGGGAAAATTATAACCCCTTCCGAGGAACAGAAAATCGGTAGCGTCTTTGTATTTAGCAGCAATGCGCTGGATATTGCTGGTGTCTTTCAGTATCTCTTTTACTTTTTCCGGTACTTCATACAGTTCGCGCATCAATTGCAGGTAACGCGCTTCGGTGATGGCTCCTTTTGCATAACCGATCTTGAGGGCCATCATGGTGAGCACAGCGAGTTGGCCGGTAAACGCTTTGGTACTGGCAACGCCTATCTCCGGGCCGGCATGCGTATAAGCGCCTGCATTGCTTAAGCGCGCAATGCTGCTGCCTACCACATTCACCACGCCAAAGATGAAAGCGCCCTTAGCTTTCGCGCTTTCCAGGGCTACCAATGTATCGGCGGTTTCGCCACTCTGTGAAATAGCAATGATCACATCGCCTTTGTTCACTACCGGGTTGCGGTACCGGAATTCAGAAGCGTATTCCACTTCTACAGGAATGCGGCATAATTCTTCTATCTGGTATTCGGCTACCAGGCCGGCATGCCAACTGGTACCGCAGGCTACGATCAGCATACGTTGTGCATTTTTCAATGCGTCGATATGGTTATCTACTCCGCTCATGATGATCTGTCCGGATTGCGGCAGCAACCGCCCGCGTAAACAGTCGAAAATAGTGTCCGGTTGTTCATGTATTTCTTTCAACATGAAATGTTCGTATCCGCCTTTTTCAATGGCGGCCAGTTCCATATCGAGTTTGGTAATGAAAGGCGATTGCTTTTCGTTACCAAGGTTCTTTAAGATCAGCTCGTCGGGCCTTACGATAGCGATCTCATAATCGTTAACATAAACGACTTCTTTGGTGTATTCGATGATGGGGGAAGCATCGCTGGCGAGGAAATGCTCGCCTTTGCCAATGCCAATCACAAGCGGGCTGCCTTTTCTCGCTGCAATGATGGTTTCAGGATCGTGTTGGTCGATGAGCAGGATACAATAGGCGCCTACAATGCGTTTCAGCGCTATGCGCAGGGCTTCTTCCAGTGAACAGTTGTTGTTCTTTTTGATGTCTTCAATGAAGTTCAGCAATACTTCGGTATCGGTATCGCTTTTAAAAGTATAGCCTTTGTTGATCAGTTCCTGTTTGATGGGCATGTAGTTCTCGATGATGCCGTTGTGGATCATAGCCAGTTGTCCGCTTTGTGAAAGATGCGGATGCGCGTTGCGATCGCTGGGTTCACCATGTGTAGCCCAGCGTGTATGGCCGATACCAATATGTGCGTGGGTGTTTTTACCCATCACGTCTTCTTCCATCTCGGCTACCTTTCCTTTTTTCTTATACACGTTGAGGCCATTGCTGTTGAGTAAAGCAACACCGGAGCTGTCGTATCCGCGGTATTCCAGTCTCTTCAGTCCCTTTAATAAGATGGGATAGGCTTCTTTCGGCCCGGTATATCCTACAATTCCACACATAATTTTTTAAGTTGTATTAGGTTACAAGTTTAGTTATTTTACTGCTCAGAATGGTTCGCAATTTGGGGCAAAGATCGTTCCACACCATAAATATTTCCAATGCATTACACATTTGATTTTTCGAAAGACTACATTTTGGAGGACGATTGCGTGCTCTTGCGTCCTCTTAGCGCAAACGATTGCGCAAATCTGCGCATTTTTTCCCAGAATGAGCCCGATATCTGGCAGTTTTCATTGCAAAAAGCGGCAGGAGAAAAAAATCTCCAGGATTATATTCAATTGGCCATGATGGGGCGTGAAAACCAGAAAGAGTATCCTTTTATCGTTTTTGATAAGCGTGTACAGCAATATGCCGGCAGTACGCGTTTTTACGATATCAACCTTCCTTACCGTACGTTACAATTGGGCTTCACCTGGTATGGCAAAGCTTTTCAGGGAACGGGGTTGAACAAGCACTGTAAATATTTGCTTTTGCAGTTTGCTTTTGAAGAGATGGGGATGGAGCGGGTAGAGTTCCGGGCAGATAACAACAATGCGCGCAGCATCGCTGCCATGAAAAGCATTGGATGCAAACCGGAAGGTATCCTTCGAAGCCACATGCCAAAAACGGAAGGCGGGAGAAGGGATTCCATTGTGTTGAGCATTGTGAAAGAAGAATGGCCGGGAGTGAAAGAAAAACTTGAAGATAAATTGGGAGTTAAGCGGATCGGGGGGTAAAAAAGGGGGAAAACACGCTTCTAAAATGGGTTATTTTCCCCTTGTAGAACCTATGGCGCCCTGCTACTTTTGTGTGATGATATATTCAACACCTACGCTATGGAAAAGAAAATCATCATCAGTACTGCATCTGATATAGAACAGATCGCACATGAAATCGGCTTGTTTAAAATGGAGAAAAGGATCATCAAAGTACACATGAACCAATTCTCGGAAACGGAGAACCGTCAATTAGAACAGGAGATTGTGAAACGATATGCCATAGGCGGAAAGCAGCTCGACAACAAGATCGGTTTGGTTACCCTGGCAGCTTATCTGGTACTGATGGTAACCCGGGTCATACCGGTTTTGAAGCTGGGATTCATCAATTCCGTTTTACTGTACATCCTGTTTACAGTTGTGCTGCTGCTGGGTATCCGGTTGT
The DNA here is from genome assembly GCA_002973575.1 of Sediminibacterium magnilacihabitans. Taxonomy (GTDB): domain Bacteria; phylum Bacteroidota; class Bacteroidia; order Chitinophagales; family Chitinophagaceae; genus Sediminibacterium; species Sediminibacterium magnilacihabitans. Next base: position 19,745 of record PVEQ01000025.1, on the reverse strand, counting down.
ACCGATTCTGGCATTCTAAGAGGAGTTTGCGCCAGCTGGCCAGGGGATTGCAAGTGGCCCCGGCATTCTGATACAGCATCATGCTATTCGTTCCGCTGAAATATCTTATATCCTGATGAACATAACCGACGAGGCAGTGCCGAACAGGCGCTGTCTTGTTGTGTAAGCAGGTGCCCGTTCTGCCGAAGCACCGTATCTTTGCGGCATGCATTATGTTTCGGCCGAAGGGCTCACCAAGAGTTATGGTGTCAATCCCCTGTTCAGTAATATTTCATTTCACATCAACAAAGGCGATAAAGTGGCGCTGATTGCCCGCAATGGGGTGGGTAAATCTACATTGTTGCGCATTTTAGCCGGACAGGAAACGGCTGATGAAGGGAAATTATGGGTACACAAAGACGTTACCATTGCCCTTTTTGAGCAGGACCCGCGTTTTGATGAGAACAAAACAGTACTGGAGAATATTTTCCATCTCAACCATCCCGTTATCCTTGCCATCAGGCAATATGAGGCGGCGGTGGAATCAGAAGACGGTATACAGATAGCAGATGCCATTACCCGGATGGATGATCTGGGCGCCTGGGATTTTGAAGCCAAAGTGAAGCAGATACTGGGTAAGCTCAATATCCATCATTTACAAAACCCGGTGAGTGAACTGAGCGGAGGGCAACGCAAACGCGTAGCGTTGGCTAAAACCCTTATCGATATTGGGTTTGAGCATAAGCACACGTTACTCATGATGGATGAACCTACCAACCACCTCGATGTTGAAATGATCGAATGGCTGGAGCATTACCTGAATGCAGAAAATGTTACGTTGCTGCTGGTTACGCACGACCGGTATTTTCTCGATGCCGTGAGCGATGAAATATGGGAACTGGAGCGTGAGGACCTGTACGTATACAAAGGCGATTACGAGAATTACATGGAGAAGAAAGCGGCCCGCCTGGAAAGCGAGCAGGCCAGTATCGATAAAGCCCGGAATGAATACCGCAAGGAATTGGAATGGATGCGCAAGCAGCCCAAGGCACGTACTACCAAAAGCAAAAGCCGGCAGGATAATTTTTACGAAGTAGAAGCCCGTGCCAAACAAAAAATAGAAGACGCGCAGTTGCAATTACAGGTGAAAATGAGCAGACTGGGAGGGAAGGTGATAGAGATGAAGAAAGTGTACAAGTCATTCGGTGAGCTGGCGATCCTGAAAGGGTTTGATTATACCTTCAGCAAAGGAGAACGTATTGGTGTCATTGGTAAGAACGGTGTAGGCAAATCTACTTTCCTGAATATTTTGCAACAGATCGAATCTGCCGACAGCGGTAAAATCAACATAGGCGATACAGTAATATTCGGCAATTTTTCACAGCAGGGGTTGGTGATCAAAGAAGACCTTCGGGTGATTGAATATGTGAAAACATTTGCCGAAAGTTTTCCCCTGGCCAAAGGCGGTAGCATGAGCGCCGCACAGTTTTTGGAGCTTTTTCTTTTTTCACCCGATAAACAGTACACTTATTTATCTTCTTTGAGTGGTGGTGAACGGAAGCGGCTGCAATTGTTGACTGTTTTGTTCCGCAATCCCAACTTCCTTGTACTGGATGAACCTACTAATGACCTCGACCTGCCCACGCTGGCAGTGCTGGAGCGTTTTCTGAGCGAATACCAGGGATGTGTGATGATCGTTTCGCACGACCGGTATTTTATGGACAGGCTGGTAGACCATCTCTTTGTGTTTGAAGGTAATGGTGAAGTGCGCGATTTTCCCGGTAACTATACACAATACCGGCTTTGGCTGAAAGAGCAGGAAGAGCTTGCTGCAAAAGAAACGGAGTCTAAAGCAACAACGCCTGCTGCACAATCTCAGATTGCTTCCGCATCGGCTAAAAAGAAAATGGGCTTCAAAGAAAAAAAGGAATTCGAATTGCTGGAAAAAGAAATGCCTTTATTGGAAGAAGAAAAACATGCGCTCGCCAACCAGATGAGCATCGCTAAACTGCCTTTTGAAGAACTGCAAAAAATAAGCAACCGGATGATCGAGATCAACCGGTTGCTCGAAGAAAAAGAAATGCGTTGGCTCGAGTTGAGCGAACTGCAATGATTTATTTGAAGCTGATCAGTTCTACATCGAATATCAATGTGCTGTTCGGGCCGATCTCTGCGCTTACCTGCCTCTCACCGTAAGCCAGGTGAGACGGAATATAAAAACGCCATTTGCTTCCGGTGGGCATCAGTTGTAATCCTTCGGTCCATCCTTTGATCACCATGTTCAGCGGGAAAGAAGCGGGGCGTCCGCGTTGTACTGAGCTATCGAATATCGTTCCATTGATGAGCGTGCCGTGGTAATGACAGGTTACCTCATTGTGTGCTTTGGGCTTTTCTCCGTTGCCTTCTGTTAAGACCTCGTATTGTAAGCCGCTGGGCAATTCGGTTATGCCGGGCTTTTGCTTGTTACCTGCCAGAAAATCTTGTCCTGCTTTCAAATTGGCTGCCGCTTTTTCGGCTCTCATTTGTGCTAATTGATCTGCAACACCCATATCTTTTTGCAGCAAAGATAATATTGTTGACTTTGTTTTCCTCGTCATCCCGAGCGAGCGAAGCGAGTCGAGGGACCTGATGAACACTCGGGCAGATCCCTCGGCTGCGCTCGGGATGACGAGAAAAAATTGCTCCGATGACAATCAAAACGAATTAGAGAAGTATCCCCTGCAGGAAGAAGAACGCAACGGAGAAGTAAATGATGAGCCCGGTTACGTCTACCAGTGTGGCAACGAACGGGGCAGAAGACACGGCGGGGTCGGCACCCAGCTTCTTCAATACAATGGGTAACATGGAACCGGAAAGGGTGCCCCATAATACAACGCCTACCAGGGAAAACCCTACGGTGGAAGCAATCAGCATCCAGTGCTGACCGTAAAGAGTGGGGGCGATGGAATGCCATACAACTACCCTAACGAATCCGATGATACCCAACACACCTCCCAACAATAAGCCGCTCGATAATTCCCTTCTTAATACGCGCCACCAGTCGGCCAGACTGATCTCGCCTACGGCCATGGCCTGTATGATCAGCGTGGATGCCTGCGATCCGCTGTTGCCGCCGCTGGAAATGATCAGGGGTACAAAAAGGGCCAGCACCACGGCTTTGGTTATCTCGTCTTCAAAATAACCCATGGCGGTAGCCGTAAGCATTTCGCCAAGGAAAAGCACTACCAGCCAGCCAATTCTTTTACGGAACAATTTCAATAAAGGTATATCCAGGTAGGGTTCATCGAACGCTTCGGTACCGCCAATTTTTTGTATGTCTTCACTGAACTCTTCGTTGGCCACCCACAACATATCGTCGATGGTAACAATGCCCAACAATATGTTATTGTCGTCTACCACGGGCAGCGCCACGCGGTTGTTCATTTTAAATACCTGGCTTGCATGTTCTTGGTCATCATTCACATTCAGCGATACCACTCTTCCGTCGATGATCTCAATAAGGCGTTTCTCTGGCGATGCGAGGATCACATCGCGGATACGGATATCATCTACCAGCTCCCCCTTATCATTGATTACGTAGATCACGTCTACGGTTTCGCTGTTCTTACCATGTTTTCGGATGGTACTGAAGACTTCCGTAACGGTGTTATCGGCGAATACATATACATAATCGGGCGTCATCAAACGGCCCACACTGTCTTCCGGGTATCCCAGCATAGAAAGCGTGATCTTTCTTTCTTCGGGATCGAGCAACTTAATGAGGTCGCGTATGGCGGCTTTGGGTAATTCTTCGAGGAAGTCGGTAAGGTCATCCGCTGGGAGCTCGTTGAGCAATTCGGCGGTCTTGGAAGAAGGCAGTTCTTTTACGATGTCTTTCTGCTGGGCAATGTCCAGGATCTTGAATACACTGGATGCCCGGTGGATGGCCATATTGGCAATGATCTGCGCTTCGTATTCCGGGTAGGCATTGATGAGTTCGGCCACGTCACTGATGTTCTGGTGATCAAGGAATTCCCTGATCTCCAGCTTATCTTCTTTTTCAATCAGTTGTTCAAACTGTTCTTGAAGGCCGGGTTGTTCCAGTTCCAGTGACATGGCCGCAATTTAAGGGGAATTACCAATTACAGCAAGGGAATTGGGTGTTCTGATGGAACTTTGTAGTTTGCAATAGTATGATTTTACCTATTCTTCATATTGCCCCTTCCGATAACCGGGGAAGAGGCGTATTCGCTTCCGAGCCCATCGCCCCCGGCACGGTGGTGGAAATATCCCCGGTACTCGTGCTGGGAGCGGAAGACAGGCAGAAGGTAGAAGCAACCCTCCTGTACAATTATATCTTCGAATGGGGCAATGATTCCAAAGGTGCATGCGTAGCGCTCGGTTATCTTTCTCTGTACAACCATTCTTATAATGCGAACTGCGTGTACGAAATGGATTACGATGCAGATACCATGCGCATCATTACCGTAAAACCCATCACCGCAGGTGAAGAACTATTCATCAACTACAATGCAGAACCGGATGATGAAAAACCCATCTGGTTCGAAGCGAAATAGTTTTACCAGTATTGATAGCCCATCAACCTCGATAATTCAACTTTAGCCAAACACAACTGGTATTCGTATTGCAGTTTGGTCAGTTCTGCGCGTTGTACATTGGTGCTGGCATTGGTAATTTCCAGGTTGGTGCCCACACCATTGTTGAAACGATTGGAAGCCAATACCTGTGCGGCTTTCGCCTGTTCAATCTGACCCTGTGTATTCTTTATCCTTTCGAGATTGGTAGCAACATCGGTCATGGCCTGCGCAATGTCTTTTTTGTAATTGCTGCTGAGGCTTTCCACTGCCATTTCATTTTGTTTGATGATGTTCTCTTGCAATTTCTGTTGCTGTTTATTCTTGCCACCATTGTAAATGGGCACTGAAAAACCGATACCTGCCATGTAATTAAAACGCATGTCAGCGATATAAGGTACATAGCCATTCTTGATGCCGGCACCGGCTTTTAGTCCAACCGTTGGTTTTTCTGCTGTTTTAACAATGGCCAGGTCGCTCTCGGCCTGTTTGATCTTGTCTTTTGCCAGGATAAATTCAAGGTTATTGGCCTGGGCCAATCCCAATGCACTTCCGGCATCGGTGAGATTGATATCAAAATCAAATGCCTTGCCCTGGCTCTGGCTCACACCGGTAGTGTACTCGAGCAGGTTGAGTTGTTTTTGCAGGTTGTTCTTCAGGTCAACCTTGCGGTTCTCTTCATTGTCGATAGAAGCCTGTATGTTCAGCAGGTCGATCTTCAATGCATCGCCGTTTTTCAGCTTGCTGTCCACAATCCTTTTATTCTCGTTGAGGTAACTCAGTACGCTGTCCTGGATGCCAATCGCTTTCTGTAAAAAAACAATGTTGTAATACACAACGGCTACCTGGTTGGCGAGCTGGCTTTTCACATAGTCGGTATTGTGTTTGGCATACAGCAAATCTTCTTTTGCACGGTTGATATTGGCCTGCAGCCTGCCAAAATCGAACAGTGCATAAGTAGCATTGAGTGCACCGCTTACATTGTGTACAGGAGCAAACTGGAAACTCTCTCCGCCCAGCGGGATCTCGATCTTCGGCCTTACATAGGCGTAAGAGGCATCTGCTGTTACATCGGGCAGTTTATTCAAGCGGGTGAGCGCTAATTTTTCATCGGCTGTGGTAATGGTATGCTCCACTTCTTTCACTTTGGGAAAGTAACCAAAGGATTGGTTGATCAGTCCCTTCAGTTCATTGTTCACAGCTACCTGTGCTCCAACGGAAAGTGCTGTAGCTGTAAACAATGATATGATCAATATCTTTTTCATCTTCTATTTTGAATTTTTTCTTTTGATTGTTGATTTCATCAATGCGCTTCCGCCGCCGCTTTCATCGTTGCAGCCATTTCGGCAGCTGATTTCTTTTTCACTTTCAGGAATCCTACCAGCGGTATCACCAGTATAAAGAAGATGGTGATGAGCCGGAAAGTGTCGAGGTAAGAAAGAAAATACGCTTCCCTGTCCACCACCCGGTTGATGGTAGCGATGGCTTGTGTGCCGGCGCCGGCCACATCGCCCGTTTTCAATATGATACTCTGTGCGATGGTATGGCTTCGTTCAATGAACATCTGCGATTCGCCCGTTACTTTGGAAACCAGGTCGTACCGGTGTTGTGCATATTGCCTTGCGATATAGTTATTGGCCAATGCAATACCAAAGGCGCCACCCAGTTGCCGGATCATATTGTTGAGCGCGATGCCGGATGCATAATCTTTGGGCTGCAAGCCTGCTACTGCCTGGTTGATCAGCGGTAACTGCACCATGCTGATGCCTACGGCGCGAAGGGCCAGGGGTAAAAAGAAATCGTCTTTGTTCACATCCGGACTCACGCCTGCACTCAGCCACGCGTAACCGGCAAAGAGCAGGAACCCGATCACCACAAAAGGAATGGGTGAGACGCCTTTACTCATCACTTTACCAATGATGGGCATCATCACAACGGTGATCATGGTAGGTGCGAGTAAGGTGAGACCTGTTTCATAAGCGGTATAACCCAATGTTCTCTGTGCCAGTACGGGAAATACAAACACCGAGGTAAACAATCCCACACCCACCACAAAAGTGAAGATGGTGGTGAATGCCAGGTTCCGGTTGTTCAATACTTTCAGGTTCACTGCGGGCGATTTGATGCTCAGTTCATACCAGATGAAAGCAATCAGACCAACAAAGGCGAGAACAGAAGTAATGATGATGGTATTACTGCTGAACCAGTCTTCCGATTCACCTCTTTCCAGCATGTACTGCAGGCTGCCGATACCTACCATGAGCAGCAGGATACCGGTATAATCGATGGTGATGTGTTTTTTATTTTTTCCTTCGCCTTCTTTCTTTTCAATAAAAGTGAAGGATAAAAAAGTTGCGATGATACCAATGGGTATGTTGATCATAAAGATCAGCGGCCAGGAAGCGTGGTCAATGATATATCCACCCAGCGTAGGGCCGAGGGTAGGGCCTAACACGAGACCCATACCAAACAAACCCGAAGCAATGGGCCTGTCTTTTGGTTCAAAGGCATCGAAGAGGATGGCCTGAGAAGTAGACAGGAGGGCGCCGCCGCCCACACCTTGTACAAAGCGCCAGATGATGATCTCCATGAGGCTGGTAGACTGACCGCACATATACGATGCAATCGTAAAGATGATCATGGAAACGATGTAATAATTCTTTCTTCCGAAATATTCCGCTAAAAATCCGGTGAGCGGAATGATGATCACGTTTGCGATGGCATAAGCGGTGATGACCCAGCTGATGTCTTCTATGTTTACGCCGAGGCTACCGCTCATATCACTCAGTGCTACGTTCACGATGGAGGTATCGATGAGCTCCATGATGGCCGCGGTAACGGTAGTGAGTACGATGATGGCCTTGGCAAATCCTTTAGGCGTTGCCATGATTAATTGATTTCAGTGCTGATATAAACGCTTAAACCTGCACGCAGCATATTCCTGTATTTATCCATGTCTTTGATACGGATCTTTACGGGAACGCGCTGTGTTACTTTTACGAAGTTGCCGCTAGCATTATCGGGCGGTAACAAAGAGAACTTGGCGCCGGTGGCTTCACTCAAAGTTTCGATAGCGCCTTTGATTTTAAGATCAGGATACGCATCCACTTCTATATCCACGTCTTTGCCGGGATATAATTTTTTTAACTGGTTCTCTTTGAAATTGGCTACGATCCAGTAAGTGGTATCGTTTACAATAGAGAACAGGGGCGTGCCTGCCTGAACATACTGGCCTTCTGAAATATTTTTCTTACCGATCTTGCCTGCCTGTGGTGCATAGATCTTGGTATAAGACAACTTGAGTTTGGTTTGCTCGATCTTGGCTTGTTTTACAGCCAATGCAGCGGTTGCTTTTTCTATGCCTGCCTGCAAAACAGCAATGCGGCTTTCGGCAGAGCTCAGGTCGGTCTTGGCATTCTGGTACTGCTGTGCGGCTGTTTCTACATTGTATTTGCTGTCGTCGAGTTGCTTGCGGGTGATGGCCTGGTCGTTGAACAGGTTCTGGTCTCTTTTCAAATCGTCTTCCGCTTTTTTCTTGCGCACATCGTTCAGGTCGATATTGCCTTTGTTGATGCGGAGTGATACCACGGCATTATTGAGCGCCGCCCTGGCGTTGATGAGATCGGCTTCGGCCTGTTTGTAATCGGCTTCCATTTCCAGTAATTGCGTTTGCAGTTCGGCATCGTCGAGTTCTACCAGGAGCTGACCGGCTGCAACAGAATCATAATCTTTTACAGAAATGGTTTTCACGTAACCGGCCACTCTGGGCAGTACAGGTGTGATCTGGGTTTCCACCTGTGCATTGTCGGTGGTTTCGTGGGTAATGGCAAAATGGATTTTGTTATAGCCAACATAAGCGACGATAAGAAATACCACGCTGAGTACCACGATCCTTACGGGCGACTTTTTTGCTGGGGGTTTTTGCTTTGTCATACGAAATGGTGTTTAGATTGCTTGTTTACGGTTGATAATATAAATGAGGTTATGGTTGGTGCGATAAATGGGCGTGCATGACCTGTTTGATATGATTAATTAGTCTTTTCTTAAAAGCTTCATCGGTATACGGATCGAAATTGGCATCCTTGGCTATCAGAAATTTGCACATGGATTTCGACAGCAGCGCCTGGTGCATGGTACCAAAGAGGGTAACGATGGTGAGCTCAGGGTCTACTTTGCGGAATACTTTTTTCTTCACCCCCTGGTCAATGATCTTTTTCAATACTTCTTTGTTCTTGGCAAACACAGCAATGATGCTTTCATGAAGCGATTCGCGTTGCTGCAGCATCAGTTCCTGGTGGATCACCCGGTGGTATTTATGCTGACTGGTGATGCGGTTCACGTAGTCTTCAATAATAGTATCTATTTTCTGCAGTTCATTTTTCGATTCATCGATAAGGACGCTGTTGAGCCGCTCTCTGAAATAAGTGGATTTCTCTTCCACCATGGCTTCGAACAATTTTTCTTTCGAGCCGAAATAATAATTCACCATGGCGATGTTTACACCGGCCTTGGCAGCGAGCTCGCGGATGGAAGTGCCTTCAAATCCTTTGTCGGCAAACAGCTCCATGGCCGCTTCGATGATGTTTTGTTTTTTATCGGGATGCATATACAGAAAATTTATTGCTGTCGTCATCCCGAGCGTAGCCGAGGGATCTGCCAGAACCTCCGGCAGGTCCTTCGACTCGCTCCGCTCGCTCAGGATGACGGCGATGTAAAATTAAACAAGTGTTTGAATTAAACAAACGTTTGATTTAAATGAAAGTTTACTTTGAAAACACAGATATTTATATTTTGCTGATTACCAGCTGATTGTAGCTTTAAAATCAAACCATTAAATTTTGATTAAAACATCGGGTTGCAGTTAGAAATAACAATTGCATAATATCATCGTAACAAGATCATTCATCAATTTAGCGCAAAGCTTTACTGTTGACACCATATCAAACCCTATCTGCAAAGTCTTTCGGTCCCAATTTTCAATGGGGCGTAGCCATGTCCGCCGCACAAAACGAAGGTGCCTACAATGTAGACGGGCGCGGACTTTCTATCTGGGACAGTTTTGCGCGGCGACAGGGAAAGATCAAAGGTGCTGCTAAACCATCTGAAGCCTGCGATTTCTATTATCGTTATAAAGATGATCTCGTATTAGTGAAAGCATTGGGCTTTACTGCATTCCGTTTTTCCATTTCATGGAGCCGCATCTTACCGGAAGGCATTGGCAGGGTGAACAAAGAAGGGATTGCGTTTTATCATAAGGTCATTGATGAATGCCTTACATTGGGACTTACACCTTATGTAACCCTGTATCACTGGGATCTTCCTTTGGAGCTGGAAAAAAATGGCGGATGGACGAGTCACCAGATGCTCAAATGGTTCACCCGTTTCGTGCAGGTATGCACCGAAGCTTATGGCAGCAAAGTAAAACACTGGATCATCATGAATGAGCCCATGGGCTTTACCACGCTGGGTTATATGATGGGCAAGCATGCACCCGGTAAAACCGGACTGCCTCATTTCCTGCCGGCCATACATAATGCAGCGCTCTGTACGGCCGAAGGAGGGCGGCTGGTGCGTGATGCGGTATCAAAGGCAAAAATTGGTACTACTTTCTCGTGTAGTGAAGTAATGCCCTTCAGTAAAAAAGAGCCTGATGTACTGGCGGCCAAAAGGGTCGATGCTTTGATGAACCGACTGTTCATTGAGCCGGCATTGGGCAGAGGTTACCCCGAAGTGGAGAACTTCCCTTTACTCGATAAAATACACCTCCATAACAAAGCCTGGAAATACCAGGAGCGCATGCAGTTCAATTTCGATTTCATTGGCATACAGAATTATTTCCCCATTACGGTGAAATACAATTCGCTGATCCCTTATATCCACGCCTCAGAAGTAAAAGCCACCCAGCGAAAAGTGCCGGTAACAGGCATGGGCTGGGAAATCAATGCCGACAGCCTTTACTGGATGATCAAACGGTTCTGGTTATACGGAAGTGTAAAAGAGATTATGATCACGGAGGGTGGGGCGGCTTTTAAAGACCAACTGGTGAACGGTACCGTGAACGATCAGGCAAGGATCGACTATTTCCAGCAATACCTGGCTGCCGCGCTGCGGGCAAAAAAAGAAGGCGTGAACCTGAGCGGCTATTTTGCCTGGACGCTTACCGATAATTTTGAGTGGTCGGAAGGCTATGCGGCGCGGTTCGGACTGGTACATACCGACTTTAAAACCCAATTGCGGACCATCAAGAATTCGGGCTATTGGTTCCGGGATTTCCTGGCAGGTAAGTGATTTTTTCGTATCTTAACAGATGATAGATACGATTGCCAGATACAAACCCGCGTGCCTATGAAAACAGTTCGCCAATTATCAATTGCAGTATTAGTATTGGTATGTGCCGTTAACCTTTATGCCGGAGCCCGCATGATCATGGATCCCACCGGAAACTCCCTCGGCCTGCCTTTTTATCTCCTCAACGGGACCGTGTTCAAAGATTATACCATCCCCGGATGGATATTGCTGATCGGATTCGGTGTATTGAGTCTTTTTACCATTATCGTTACTTTAAAGAAGGTCCATTGGTACCCTACGGCCATCGTGGTGCAGGGATTGGTTATTGTAGTGATCGTGATTGCCCAGATGTTCATGGTGGGCAATGATTTTTTCCTGCAGTATTTCTTTTTGATGATGGGATTTTTCCTGGTTGCCTTAGGGTTTCTTCAAAATCAAATGAAGAAGGCCAATGCGCAAAACCACTCTTCGGGTCAGAACCAACACCACCCTCATCGCCATCATCATTGATGCGGCTCAATGCGTAACAGCTTCAGGCAAACAGGACTGGGTACTTCCAGTTGCTGTGGCATAGCTTCCAGCATGCCCGTTTCTTTATCTCTTTTGTAAATGACAATATTGTTGGTCTGTTGATTGGCCACCAGCAGGAAATTCCCTTCGGGGTCAATGGTGAAATTACGCGGCCATTTGCCGGGCAGGGCCTGGTAGCCTTTGGCCGTTAGCAAACCGGAAACGGGATCGATAGAAAAAATAGCGATGTTATTTTCTTCACCCCGGTTGGAAGCATACAAAAATCTACCATCGGGTGATACATGGATATCGGCGCTGCCGGGCTGCCCGTTGAAATTGGCCGGATGCGTGGCGATGGTCTGCCGCTTTTTCAACCTGCCTTCATGATAAGCGAATACCGATACGGTGCCGCTCATTTCTTCAATCAGGTAAACATATTTTCGATTGGGATGGAAGTCGAGATGCCGTGGACCACTGCCCGGTATGGAACGTACAAAGGGTTGTGCGGCGGGCTTCAGGGGCTGTTGGTCTTCTTTATGAAATGCATAGATCATCACTTTATCGGTTCCCAGGTTGGGCGTCAGCACATAATGCTGATCGGGTGTGATGAAAGTAGAATGAACGTGCGGACCTTCCTGCCGGCTCTTGTTCACGCTGCTGCCCTCTTGCTGGATCATTTGCGTATAAGGAGCCAGCGAGCCATCTTTATTTACTGGCAATGTGGCCAGGCTTCCGCTCATATAATTGCCTGCGAGCACCCATTTACCGGTCTTATCTATCGTTACAAAGCAGGGGCCTAATCCACCACTCGGCTGCTGGTTGATCAGCCGCAGGTTACCATTGACAGCATCAAAGGCATAAGCGCTTACATGTCCGGATTGGGGAGATCCCGCTTCATTGATGGCATACAGGAATTTACCATTGGGCGATACGGCCAGGAAAGCAGGGTTATTGCTGCTGTCGGTATTGCTCACCCATTGCGCTTCGCCGGTTTGACTGTTGAAGCGATATACGTAGATACCCTTGCTTTTTCCGCTGGTATAAGTGCCAACGAACAAATAATAATCCTGCGCAAAAAGCCATTGGCTTAGTATCAGGCAAACAAAAAGAAGAAGCGAACGCATGCCATTTATTTTAGAAAACGGAAGATAAACATTCCGTTCGTATAATTTGACAGGCAAGTGATGATGCGCAGGCGTTTTGTTGGTAAGTTTGCTGCCAGGCAGCCTATTTATTGAAGAAAAGTAAAGTTGTACAGAACTATGAGAAAGATATTGGTGGTTATGTTGTTGGCGGGAATGATCAACACGGTACAGGCACAAGAACAGGGATTATGGAAAGCGCAATTGCATCGCGCGGATGGTAACCATATCGTATTCAATTTCGAGCTTCGTCACGAAGGAGGGAAAACGGTCTGGTATATATTGAATGCCAGTGAGAGGATGCGTGTAGATAATATTGGCGCAGCGGGTGATTCGCTGCTGGTGCAGATGCCTGTTTTTGAATCGCAGTTCAGGATTAAGCTGTTGTCTGATAAAAAAATAGCAGGATGGTGGATCAGGAGTACGAGCAAGGGGCATATCCAAATGCCTTTCACCGCTGAACTGGGCAATGGTACACGCTTTGAAGTAAAGCAACCTGCATTGCACAATATCACCGGACGCTGGGCAACTTTTTTCGGACAGAGCGGTAAAGCACTTACAGATACTACGGTAGGGGAGTTTGTGCAAAAAGGAAACGATCTGAGTGGTTCTATATTGACTTCAACAGGAGATTATCGTTACCTGGGCGGAGTGGTCAGCGGTGATACGCTGAAGTTGTCCACTTTCGATGGGGTGCATGCTTTCCTGTTCACGGCCAAAATCAACAATGACCATAGCATCAGTGGCGGAGATTTTTATTCCGGTCCTGTTGCCCATGAAAACTGGCTTGCTGAAAAAAATGCCAATGCCGGTTTGCCCAATGATGCGGCGATGTACCTGAGGCCAGGGCAAAGCAAGTTGAATTTCCGTTTCCCCGATCTGAATAAAAAAATGGTGTCCATCAACGATGCCCGCTTTAAAAACAAAGTAGTGGTGATCCAGATCATGGGCTCCTGGTGTCCCAATTGCATGGATGAAACGGCTTTCCTGAGTGATTTTTATAGAAAGAACAAACAGCGTGGCGTGGAGATCATTGGCCTCGCGTATGAATACAGCACCGATTTTGAACGTTCGCGCAAGAGCCTGCTGAAATTCAAAGAACGTTTCGGCGTGGAATATCCCATACTGGTTACCGGTGTTACTGTTATGGATGAGCGGAAAACAGAGAAAACACTGCCGCAGCTCACGCCCATTAAATCCTTCCCTTCTACCATCTTCATCGATAAAACCGGTAAAGTGGCCAAGCTGGAAGCCGGGTTTACAGGCCCTGGAACGGGTGTGCATTATGAAGAAATGAAGAAAGAATTTAATGCAACGATAGAAAGTTTGTTGCGGTAATATGTTTAATGAAACAATGGTTCAATACGCAATGGCTCAATGTATTGTACGGCTCACTTTACTTTTATGTTAATTACGGTTATTCAATACCAATAAACGGCGGGAAAAAACTTCCTTTGATGGCATAAAATGTGCTGGAGAACCTGTGTAACTTAATAGGCGCATTCTCCGGGTAAAACGGACATTTATGTCAATCGTTAAAACATTCCTCAAGAAAGCAACGCCCCCAAGGATCCGTTATAGGCAAATTGGCGGTAAGCTGGGCGGTCTGCTCACCGAGATATTGATCGGGAAAGGCTGGATCAAGCGCTCACAGGAGAACGAAAAAGTTTGTTACTTCACCGACAAGGGGAAGAAAATACTCGATGAAACAGAAGGGTAGTTGTTAAAATGTTTTCCTGAGGTCGACCTATAAACATACTATCCTCCGGTAAAAAATTCAAGCGGACAACTTTACCGGTAATTAAAAAATGATGCTGATACCCCTAAAATAAGGGGTGCTCTATCTACGTGTATTTTATATCAGTCCGGCCATTACACCCAAATTGTCGGAATTGGTAAAGGTTTTTAATATTTTTTTAGGAAGACAAATTTAAGGAAGTATTTTTGTTTTATCAATTGAATGGATGTCTGCTTTTTTCCCCCAATGATGTCCTTCACATGTTTTGATTGAGGCCTGTAAATGCTGCCTCAATAATTATTCAATGGAAATAGTATTCCAATTGAGTTCATGTATAAAGTAAATGTGATATTTCTATGCCTGAAATCAAGCCCCCATCTGTTAAAAAATGTGCACTACGTTTTGTTTTGTTGTTATCATTCAATATAATTACTCGTTGGCAGTGTTGTTTCCCAGGTTAAAACCCACCCTGCGCAGAAGGATACTTTAAAAACAGCGAAAAGCAATATCAAATTGCAAAACGATTCCTCCGATGTCAGGAATCATTTACTGTGGAAAGAAGATCATACTACTCAACAATTGAAGAAAAGCAATTTGTATAAAAGAGAGGAAGCTGATCTGAATAAAAACGGGCATCCATTATCCGAAAAAAAAAATGATACGCCATCTTCAACAACGAATCATGTTTTTTCCGGCATAAAAATGACTGCTACATCCCCTGATAAACCAATGCAGCCTGATAAGGCAGATTCTACTACTCATACGATTAAGGGTGAATTAAAACAGCAAAAAGAAAATCATCCCCGAAATCATTTGATGTGGAAAAGAGGTACTGCTGTAAACCGTAATTGAAATTCCACTGCAAGCATTACAAATAAAAGATTGAACAAATGAAGCAAATAAGGAAAAGAATCGTGAATGAAGTGCCGTTGGTATTGTTTTTCCTGGTGAGTATATTATTGACCACGCAATCAAACGCTCAATCTGACAGTTCTATTAAGAACCAGATAAGCGTTCCTCAAACTGCTAACTTCTGGCATACCTTACTTCAGGAGATATGGACAGGATTTCACTGTTTTCAAAGTGTGGAGTCCTACCAGTTCAAGGAATGCTTATGAGTCAACAGTAGCGCTGGTGAATGGTGACAATGAAGAGGAGTATGTTGACTTTTTCAACCTATCGTATCCCACATCTCGTAAATTCGGAATGCGGATGCAGAAAAGAGCTACAGGAAATTACAAGCCCTTTGTTTTCGAATATAGCGATGGTAATATAACCTATCCGGTTGTTCAGATATCGCCGGACTCCACCACTTATTTTTATGGGAAGGTTGGTATCGGAACCACGGATACCAAAGGTTATAACCTTGCTGTTGCCGGCTCCATCATTGCCGGCCAGATTAAAGTCAAGCAATCCTCAACATGGCCCGATTATGTATTTAGCTCCACATATCGCTTGAAACTCCTTTTGGAAGTGGAAAAATTTGTTAAGCAAAACAAGCATTTACCCGAAGTCCCTTCTGCAAAAGAAGTAGCAAACCAGGGGTTGGATATGGGAGTGACACAAACGGCTTCGTTGAAGAAGGTAGAAGAGCTGACACTCTATATGATCGAGTTAAAAAAAGAAAATATAGCCTTGCAGAAACGAGTACAAAAAACTGGAACGAAAATGATTGCTATATTATAAGTGTTTTTACTCTCCCTAAAAAGCATAAAAAAATACGTTTAAAAATTGTTTTTGTTTGTAATAAGTTTTAATATTGTAATCAACCAGGTAACTGATATATCCCCCCATCAATTGCCCCAAATAAGTAGTCTGAAGTTCGAAGCGTTTACAGCTCTATTAGCGAGTCACGAAATGTAGTTGTGTGCAGTATAAGTTGCCTTAACCTGTTGTATCCCATGCTTTAATAAAGCAATTGGGTGAAGCTATATAATTAACTTATTATCGAAGCCCATGAGACAAAAAAATTTACTACTCTTCGTTATTATTGGTACACTTTTCTCAAAATATTGTTCAGCCCAGAATACCCCCTGGACGACCAATGGAAATATTGGTATTGGTATTGCAAATCCCTTAGGCAGGTTTCACGTTGAAGGGGGAGCAATTTTTGGCACTCATTGGGGCAATGTTCGAATATTAAAAACAGCCGTGACATTAGCTGTGGATGATCTTGGTATCTGGAATGCCGCTGGTGGAGGTGGTCAGGTCTTTAATATTGCTGATTGGAATACCGGCACAAAAGGAATTAGTATTAATACAACCAACGGGAGTGTGGGCATTGGTACCCAAGATGCAGGACCGTATAAATTGGCAGTAGAAGGTACTGTAGGGGTAAGAAAACTGAAAGTAACGCAGGTTAGTCCATGGGCGGATTATGTATTTAATCCTGCTTATACGCTTAAACCACTTTCACAGATTGAAGCATTTGTTAAGGCAAACAAGCATTTGCCGGAAGTTCCATCGACCAAAGAGGTAGAAAAAAATGAGATTGATATAGGTGAAACAACAGCTTTGTTATTAAGGAAAATTGAAAAACTGACATTGTATGTAATTGAACTGGATAAAAAAATGAAAGACAGCAAAAACAAATTGGTCAACTATTGAAGAGAAAAGGCAATATCAAATTATAATCAAGAAAATCTAAATGATCAGATGAAAACACTATTCGTATCCTTATCTATAACTGTTTTTATTTTATTGACTTACGATGGGATTGCTCAAACGAATACATTTCCGGCAAGTGGGAATGTAGGCATCGGTACAACGAA
Source organism: Sediminibacterium magnilacihabitans (assembly GCA_002973575.1). Lineage (GTDB taxonomy): Bacteria > Bacteroidota > Bacteroidia > Chitinophagales > Chitinophagaceae > Sediminibacterium > Sediminibacterium magnilacihabitans. The sequence goes on along the minus strand of PVEQ01000025.1, from coordinate 2,743 downwards.
TCCCGCAGTAAAATTGGATGTAGTTGGAGGCATCAGCATACAAAGCAATAATAATTTAACATGGGGTGGTTTATATGGAGCTGGTATACCTACCATTTCTGCTGCTACTGGAACAGGATTATATTTTTACCCAACCGGAAGTACTTCCGGTTCTACATTTAGTTTGCAAAACACAGGAGCATCATTTTATACAGATTTGTCGGTACCTGGTAAAAACTTTTACTTTGGTACAAGTGCAAACCCTACAAGAAATCAATTGACTGCTGGCTTTTTCAGGCTAACGGCTTCTAATGATGTGAATACATTAGACATATCATCTACCAATACAGGAATCCTGTTCTCTACAAATTATTATAGTGGGGGCTCTGTTCAACCAATCACTATGCAGACATATGGAAGCAGTAATCAGCTTTGTTTATCCACTAATGGCAATATAGGCCTGGGAACTGCAAGTCCCGCAGTGAAATTAGATGTGCTTGGAGGAATTAATATCCAGAGCAATAATAACTTAACATGGGGAGGCTCATATGGAGCTGGTATACCTACCATTTCTGCGGCTACTGGAACCGGGCTATACTTCTACCCAACTGGAAGTACTTCCGGCTCTACATTGAGTTTGCAAAATAATGCCGCATCGTTTTACACAGATGTATCGGCACCTGGCAAAAATATTTATTTTGGTACAAATACAAATTCCACAAGAAATCAATTAAGTGCCGGCTTTTTCAGGTTAACAGCTCCTAACGACCTAAATACATTAGACATATCCTCTACTAATACAGGAATTCTGGTCTCTACAAATTACTTTGCAGGAGGCTCTGCTCAGCCAATAACTATGCAGACATTTGGAAATACAAATCAGTTTTATTTATCTGCAAATAGTAACATTGGTATTGGTACGTCTTCTCCGGCTGAAAAACTTTCTGTTAATGGTAATATTCGAACACAGAAGATAATTGTTACCCAGACAGGATGGAGTGATTATGTTTTTGAACCAGACTATCGATTAAGATCACTTGTTGATGTTGAAAAATTCATCAAGAAAAATAAGCACTTGCCGGATATTCCCACCGCAAATGAAGTGGAAAAAAAGGGAATTAGTGTGGGAGATAATCAAGCCTTGTTATTGAAAAAAATAGAGGAGCTGACACTGTATGTAATTGACCTGAAAAAGGAGAATAGACTATTGAAAAAAGAAGTGAATGTCATAAAAACAAAAATAGAAAAGAAAAAATGATCTATATGAAGAGACTACTAGCGGCAATAATGGGACTACTCATTTTGAGCGATTCATTTAGTCAGAACACATTCCCTGCAAGTGGCAATGTGGGAATTGGTACGTCAACGCCTGCTGCTAAGCTTGATGTGATGTATGCGACAGGAAATTTTGTTAGGCTACTCGGCGGACCTGCAAATGGCAATTTTATAAATGCTAATGTTGCTGATTACAGCGATCCATCACCACTATTTTCTTTTAGCACCTCTCACGCTGCAAACAGTAGATCAAATGATCTTTTCCATATTCATTCTAACGAAACAGGGAATCAAGCATATGCATTTCGGGTAACGGCAGGCAATACCATCAGCAGTCCATCCTTTAACTCATTATCGATATTGGCATCTAACGGAAATGTGGGAATAGGAACCAACACGCCGTCTTACAGACTTCATGTTTCAGGGGGAGATATTGCTTTTGATGCAGAACAAACAGAACGGTTCATCCGAATCAATAATTCATATGGAGGCGCTATCCGATTCCGGGGGAATGCTATTACATCAGCAGATCGGGGGCTCCAGTTTGGCACTATTGACGGGAATAATATTTGGTATTCTCAGATGGTATTGGATGCAAACACGGGTTATGTAGGAATTGGGACAACGACTCCGTCAGAAAGACTTTCTGTAAATGGTAATATCAAAGCCAGGAAACTGATTGTTATTCAATCTGGCTGGCCAGATTATGTATTTACCCCTGAGTATCCCTTAAAATCACTTTCTTATATCGAGCGGTTTGTCAAAAAAAACAATCATTTGCCGGATATGCCTTCTGCTGGTGAAGTAGAAGCCAAAGGATTAGATATAGGATCAACACAAGCAATGCTGTTAAAAAAGATTGAAGAGCTTACTTTATACGTAATAGACTTAAAAAAAGAAAATGAAACACAGAATAAAAAAATAGAAATATTAATGAAGCAAATCAGTCATAAATGAAAAAATATTTACTTGGAGCGTATTGCCTTTTTCAGTGTGGTTTGTCTGTTGCACAGAATACCTTTCCTTCTTCTGGGAACGTTGGCATTGGCACCATGAGTCCTGTTTCTCAACTGACAGTTAACGGCGGAGACCTGCAGATAGAAAGCGGACAAGGGAGATTTAAAGGATGGTATCATACCGGTACTGGCCTGGGTACAGAGATAGGTGTTTCAGGCGGTAATGGTTATATACTCACATATGATCGAACTGGACAAGCTTATACTAATACCTCCATACAATCAAACAATGCTTTGTTTACAGTAAGCAGCAATAATAGTTTTCTTTTCTCCGGTGGTAATGTAGGTATAGGGACAACAGTTCCTACAGAGATGCTTTCTGTAAAAGGAAATGTAAAAGCTCAAAAAATGATTGTTGCGCAAACTGGATGGAGCGACTATGTATTCGATTCATCCTACCAGTTGAAGCCTTTGACAGAGGTTGAACAATTTATCAAGCAAAATAAGCACTTGCCCGATATACCCTCTGCAAT
>PVEQ01000024.1 GCA_002973575.1 Sediminibacterium magnilacihabitans | reverse complement strand
TAGGATTAGACCTGAGTTGTAGAAAAATAACTCGGTTGTACAACCAATGCCTTGATATTGGCCGTATCGCCGCTTAAAAAATTACCGGACTATTGTTTAGGAATTGATTTTGAATTATATCAGGACTTAACGTATCAGAAAATATCACATGAAAATTGACTCTTTTAAAATCTTTATGTCCTGCAAATTTTTTGATGCGAAATTCAACGACCGGTAAAATGGTATTGATATTCTGCAGCCTTCCTTTTGCCCGATATTCAAGTACTTTCCTATAACCGTCTATAAACAGATAATCATTAATGCCAATAACTTTATATTCTTCTGGAAGAGATTCAAGATCCGTAATGAATTGTTCCCACTTTGCATCTAAATCCGTTCCCCGAAAATGATTAATAAACGAACTTGGTGTGTGCACGTGCAAGTCCCATTTGCGCCATTCGGCTCCTTTCGGAAATGTTGATGTCAGGCTCATGATGGTTACATTTTATCAAAGAGTTCTTGTTTGACCAATTGATACGCAGCCTGCTGATTATACGTTTCAGCCGGACGAATCAATGCGGCTATATCGCCAAGAAAGTATTCATCTTCTAATTTAAGTTCCATATTTTGAATGAACTCCTTTTGATGCGGGACCTTGCCTACACTAAACTCCATGTACCGCCTGTAGCATTTTAGCAGACTGTCTACATCCAGCTTTGCTTTCGTAAAAGCATGATAGAGATCATATAAATCCCTTCCTTTTCGCCTTTGGTATAAAGCGCGGATCTTTGTTCCTAACAATTCCTCTAAACGATATGTAGTCAGTGAGCAAGATCCCGCAAACCAATTTGATTTAACATCAAATTGTTTCTGTTCCCATCCTAATTCTGAAAAATGCTCTCTACAATTGATTTCAATTTTTAAACGCAAAGGAACGACAGGTGCTATCTCTGAATTAAACCTGAATTTCATTGTTGCCATCATATCCCCAACTTCGACTTTTGCTTTACCCAGAAAGTCTAATACAATTCTTAGTCTATCCAACACCTGCCCGATAGGTTCTGCCTTTATCTGCACCAGGTCAATGTCTTCTGAATAACGGGGCTGTGGTTGCAAGTACAATTTGTGTAAAGCGGTGCCGCCGCGAAATGCCAGGTGTTGTGCTAAATACTCGTCATTAAATATTGCTACCAGCGCACGGCAAATAACCAAGTCCTGTTCAACTTGTTCATTGCTTTTCCATGGGACAACATTACTCCATTCAATAATATCATTTTGTGGTATCATTCGTCAATTTCAATTTCAGTATTCACAATAATCTTCCACCTATTATCGGCGGAAAACCCTTTGGTGCTTTGGCTTAGTTTCAAGGGAACCCGGAAAAAATCAAGGCCTGCTTGTTTACTCATTGCAAATAAGTGTTCACTTATTTCTTTTTTCAGAATTATTTCCAATAAAAATCCTAACCGTTGCACTGCAGTCACAGAAACTTCCTTCAGTAAGGATAGCGTAATCTGTTCCGGTTTAAGCGATTCGGCAAGCTCGTTTAAAACAGTTGCTGCCCGGTTCAATCCCCCAATTCGTTTTTCAAATTGCACCAGGTCTACAGCAGTGAGCAAAGGGTTGGAAATAGTAATAAAACCGGTTTCAGTTTTCCGCTGCTCCAGGTGTTCACTGTTGAATTGTTTCTTGCTAATGTAGTTAATGCGGATTCCTTTTTTGTTTGCAGGCCGTAAGACAGGAAAATTTGTGAATACAAAATATTCCTGTGGCTGCTGATGTGCTGCTCCATAAAACGCTGCGGCATTCAATAAGCCAACGTAATATGGTCTTGATAAAAACTTCATCAATCCATCTACAAATAGTGCCACTGGTAAAATGCCTCTAGCTATATATTGAGGGGTAATAATAATATAGTAACCCTGATGTACGGATACAATTTTACCCTTCTTAGAAAGGCGGGTTAATTTTAGCTTTAAAGCCGCTTCACTATCGGTAGAAAAAGTACTTCTTGCTTCGTTGAGGCTAAAAGAATGCCTTCCTCTTGATAAAAGATTATCTACCCAATCCTCTAGTGAAAAATTTACTGACACAAGTAATATTTTGCACAAGGTATCAAAAAACGATAATTTACGCAAAAAATTACTCTTTTGTAAGAATAAATGAACAATTTAAGCTAAGCAAGCAGGTTTAAGGTTAATTATTTCAGCTCAACCATAAAAATTTAACCACCGTGTCAATCATTGGTCGGTATTTTCCTTTTTGACGATCAATGATGTTAGCAGCGGATCGTTTAAGAACCTGTTCATTTCATGTTCGATCAATGACTGGATGTCTTCTTTTACCTGTAAGTGATTTTTTTGTACCAACTGCGCGGTAACATTTCGAATAGTAGGTAAGGGTTTATATCCATTCTGTTCTTTTTTCAACATTTCGTGGTCATTGATAATTTTCGCATGAAATCCTTTTAATGCTATCGGTGTATCCGGATCATCTGTTACCGGGCCTACAAACTCTTCTGAACTGAGAGACGCAATTTTCGATTGCGGAATAGCAGCATCTGGTTGTGTCGAATGACTGATCGAAGTATCATTCATTAATAGAATAGCTGGCTTTTTGTTGCTGAATGCGTCCAAAGCGGTCAGGCAGGCCTTGTATATGAGCTCCCGAGAAGAAATAATAGTTGTATTCTTTGTCAGCGAGACCTTTTTCTTTCCGGTTTAGCAAGGTCTTGAAATACATTGCCATCAAAATAAATACGCATGTCGGGTCAATTTTTTACTAAAAGTAACTAGTATAAATTCAGGATTTAACGTACATTTCTTTTCGGGAAATAAAAAGAATATGCAATAGACTGAGAACGAATATGTTGGGTTAATCAGTCTGTTAATTTTTGAATAAAGGTTTTCTCATAAGCCAATTTATCACTCCAAATAGTTCTTTACTTGATTTTACTGCGTTTGCACGTGCGTTTATGATGTGTTTTGTGCAAATTTTATGCAAATTCCCTACAAATGAAAAAAGCAGCAATGATTATTCATCATAACTGCTTCTTATTCAACGTGGGCCCACCTGGGCTTGAACCAGGGACCCCCTGATTATGAGTCAGGTGCTCTAACCAACTGAGCTATAGGCCCTGATCTTTCGATCTTGGGCGGCAAAAATATAGAAAAGAAGATGATCTTCCTTGAAAATTGAAAAAGATGATCTTTCCTAAACAATAAAAGTTGCACTTTGGGGCAACTTTTGCTAACTTTGCTACGTGGAGAATTGGCTAAAATATGAAACATCGAACGGTTATTTTTTACAAGACTTATTTCGAGGAGTTCTTTGTAAGGCAACGAGACAACGTCAAAAACAAAATTGTTTGGACCTTAAATCTGATTGAGGATTTAGCGAAAATTCCTGAAACCTACCTCAAGCATATGGAAGGAACAAACGGACTATATGAGATACGGGTACAGCAGGGCAGTGATATCTTTAGAATTTTTTGCTTTTTCGATAAAGGAAGCCTTGTGGTATTGGCAAATGGTTTTCAGAAGAAAACCCAGAAAACTCCCAAGGCCGAAATAGAAAGAGCATTAAAAATCAAACACGAATATGAAAACGAAAAAAAACAATAATATAATGACGCTTGATCAATTCAAAGACAAGCATTACGGCAAACGAGGAACAGCAAAACGCGAAGAACTGGAAGACGGATATGATCATTTCAAGATAGGAGCCATGCTGCACGAAGCCAGGCTGGAAAAAGGCCTCACCCAGGAAGAACTGGCTGAAAAAGTAGGCATGGCAAAATCGTACATCTCAAAAATTGAAAACGATGTAAAGGAAGTCCGCATCTCCACTTTGCAGAAAATTGTTGAATTGGGCCTGGGCGGAAGCATTCAATTATCCATTAAATTATAATCTTGACTAAGAATATCATCTTTGACTTCGGCGGTGTTTTCCTCAACCTCGATTTCTCGCTGACAGAAAAAGCATTCAGAAACCTGGGCGTGCCTCAGTTCAACGCCATGTTCACCCAACACCATTCCAACGACCTGTTTATCAACCTTGAAACCGGTAAAATTTCTCCGCAGGAATTCTACGATGCCTTCTGCAAAGAAACCCAAACCAATCTCACCAATGAACAGATCCGTGATGCCTGGAATGCCCTGCTGCTCGATTTTCCACAGGAACGCGTGACCTGGCTGGAAGCCATCGGTAAAAAATACAATGTTTACCTTTTCTCCAATACCAACCAGATTCATTACGATAAATTCATGGCCGATTTTCGCACCAATAACAACGGTCGCGATTTCAACAGCTTCTTCATCAAAGCCTATTACTCGCACGAACTGGGGTTGAGAAAACCCGATCCTGAATCTTTCGAAGCCATCATTAAAGCAGAAAAACTGAACCCCGCTGAAACCGTTTTCATAGACGACACCTATAAAAACATAGAAGGTGCACAAAAAACGGGCCTGCAAACAATTCACTTGGTGGCGTCGAAGACTGTACTGGAACTGGGATTGTAGTAATGGTTGAAGGTTTGGGCAGGTCCCTCGACTCACTGCGTTCGCTCGGGATGACGGGTAACTATTTCTTTACCTCTTCAAACTCAATATAATCTTCACCTACCGAAGGCTTTGAAGAAGAAGCCCGCTGCTGGGCCTGCGCCTGTTGCTGCCTGGCAGCCTCCTGTTGTTGGCGCTGCATCTCCTGCAACTTCTCCCGCACCTGGGTGCTGGCCTTGCTCACCGGTATCGCAAAGTCGAAAATGAAGCGGTACACAATATAAATGATGAAACCGTAAACTAATATCTTGAACATGAGGCAACAAAGTTAAACCAATAATACCAAGCCCCCGCCACCAAAAAGTTAAAACGGCTTAACGCCAAAAATTTGGAATATACCCCTGCAATACACTACATTTGCACTCGGAAATGAACAACAGAAGGGAACGGACACCGTTCCCTTCTCCTTTTTACATACCTGAAGAAATTAATGGCAAACGAAACAGCAATAGAAAAAATAGAGCAGCTCACCGACCAGGTCTTGGCCGGCGAACCCGCCTATTTCCGTGTGGCAGTGAGAATAAAACCTACCAACAACGTAAAAGTGTTCATCGACGGCGACCAGGGCATTTCCATAGAAAAATGCGTACAGTTCAACCGGAAACTCTATAAACTCATAGAAGAAACCGGCATGTACCCCGAAGGAGAATTTTCCCTCGAACTCTCTTCGCCCGGGGTAGACGAGCCGCTGAAACTGCAACGCCAGTACGTGAAGAACATTGGCCGCCAGGTAGAAGTACTCTTTACCGACGGAACCCAGAAAGAAGGCAAACTGCTCGAAGTGGCCGAAGCCGATATCATCATAGAACATACCGAGGGCAAAGGCAAAAAAGCAATAACACAGCAATTGGTAATACCATTCAATAACATAAAAACTACAACAGTTCAAGTCAAATTCTAATAAAATTCAGAGCTATGGCCAGTATTAACCTGATTGAAGCATTCCAGGAATTCAAAGACGCAGAGAACATTGACCGTCCTACCATGATGAAAGTGGTGGAAGACGTTTTTAAAACCCTCCTGCGCAAGAAATACGGAAGCGACGATAATTTCGATGTGATCGTGAACGCGGAAAAAGGTGACCTTGAGATCATCCGCCGCCGCATGATCGTGGAAGACGGTGAAGTGGAGAACCCCCTGGCCGAAGTGGCCTATACCGAAGCCACCAAAATTGAACCCGACTTCGAAGTAGGTGAAGAATTGTACGAAGAAGTAGACATTCTCGATTTCGGTCGCCGCGCCATCCTGGCCGCCAAACAAACCTTGGCCAGCCGCATCAGCGACCTGAAAAAGAACGTGCTCATTAAAAAATACGGCGACCGCGTAGGCGAGATCATCAGCGCCGAAGTATACCAGGTTTGGAAAAAAGAAGTGCTCCTGCTCGATGAAGAAGGCAACGAACTCATCCTGCCCAAATCGGAGCAGATCCCGCAAGACTACTTCAAAAAAGGCGAGAACATCCGCGCCGTGGTAGCCCGCGTAGACCTCAAGAACAATACGCCGGTGATCATCCTGTCACGCACCAGTCCGCTCTTCCTGGCCAAACTGCTCGAGATTGAAGTACCCGAGATCTTCGACGGTCTCATCGCCATCAAAAAAATCGTTCGCGACCCCGGGGAGCGCGCCAAAGTGGCCGTAGAATCATACGACGACCGCATAGACCCCGTAGGCGCCTGCGTGGGTATGAAAGGTAGCCGTATCCACGGTATTGTACGTGAACTGAAGAATGAAAATATAGACGTAATCAACTATACCAGCAACATTCAGCTGCTCATCCAACGCTCGCTCACGCCCGCTAAGATCAGCTTCATGGAGCTGGACAATGAAAAAAAGCACGCCGAAGTGTACCTCAAGGCCGACCAGGTATCCCTGGCCATCGGTCGCAGGGGCGTAAACATAAAATTGGCCTGCGAATTGACGGGTTATGAACTCGATGTGTTCCGCGAAGACGAAGAAGTGACCGACGAGTTCGATATCGACCTCGATGAATTCAGTGATGAGATCGATTCCTGGATCATCGACGAATTCAAACGCATCGGTTGCGATACCGCCCGCAGCGTGCTCAAACTAACACCCGAAGAACTGGAAAGAAGAACAGACCTGGAAAAAGAAACCATCACAGACGTAAGAAGAATATTACAGGAAGAATTCGACAGAGAAGAGTAAGCTACTTATTAGGAACTATATTTGCCGAAGTCTTTCGAAGACCATAAAAACACTGAATGTCAGAACTGAAATTACCGAGACTGTTACAAGCCGCCAAGGAATTCAACATTGGCCAGGATACCCTGGTCGAGTTCCTGGTGAAAAAAGGATTTAACCGCGACGACCTGAAGCCCACTGCCAAGCTCCTGGAAGACCAATACTATGCCCTGCAGGCAGAGTTCCAGAGCGATAAAGTGGCCAAGAACAAAGCCGACCAGGTAGAAATACCCAAAACGGCCCAGGGAGAAGCCAAGAAAAGGAAAGACGAAGAAGAGATCAGCTTTAAAAAAGAAGAGAAGAAGCCGGCAGTCAAAGAAGAAAAACCGACACCCGAAGAACCAGCGGTAGCAGCAGAACCGGTGGCACCGGCCGCCCCTGCTACCAAGCCGGAACCGGTAGCAGAAACACCCGCTTCAGAAGACAACAACCATGTGAAGATAGAAGCGCCCGAAATCGAAGCGCCGAAAGTCATCAACAAAATAGACCTCTCCGCCATTGACTCTTCTACCCGCCCCAAAAAAGCGGCACCCAGGAAAAAAGAAGAGCATCCGGCAGAAGAAGCTGCTCCGGCCGCCGAGGCCAAACAACCGGCTCCCAAAGAAGAGCCCGTTGCACCGGCAGCACCTAAACCAGAGCCGGTTGCTAAGCAGGAGCCTGTGGTAACACCGGCAGCGCCCCAGCCGCAAGCAACACCGGCAGGAGAAGCCGGCCCCGTGATCGAGAACATCCGCGCCGAAAAACTGGAAGGTCCCAAGATACTGGGTAAGATAGAACTGCCTGTGAACAGCGATACCCGTCCCAAGCCCATGGCCCGCGACGAGAAACGCAAACGTAAGCGTATACCCATCGATAAAAAGCCCGGCGACCAGCCGCAAGGACAAGGTCAGGGACAACAGGGTGGTCAGCGACCTCCGTTCCAGGGCAACAGGCCCGGTGGCGGTCCCGGTCAGAACCGTGGCCCGCAACAGGGCGGAGGCTTTAACCGCGATAACCGCGGCGGCCCGCAAAGAGGTGGCGCCAACCGCAACGACCGCAACCCGCGCAGAACACCCGTTGAAGACAAAGAGATTGACCAGAAAGCCATACAGGATAAGATCCGTGAAACACAGGCCAAGCTGGCCGGTTCCGGCGGTCGTGGTAAGAGCCTCAAAGCCAAATACCGCCGCGCCAAACGCGATGAAGCCGCCGAAGCCATGGGCGAAGGCACGGAAGACAACAAGCTGCAGGTAACGGAATTCATTACCGTAAGCGAGCTGGCCAACCTCATGGATGTAAGCTTTGCCGAAGTGATCGGAAAATGTATGAACCTGGGCATCATGGTATCCATCAACCAACGCCTCGATGCGGAAGTGATAGAACTGGTGGCCAGTGAATTCGGCTTCGAAGTGGAATTCATAGGTATGGATGATGCACAGGAAATGGAAGAAGAAGACGAGGAGGATGACGAGGAGGACCGCGTAACACGCGCCCCCATCGTTACCATCATGGGTCACGTAGACCACGGTAAAACTTCGCTGCTCGACTATATCCGTAATGCCAACGTGGTAGCCGGCGAAGCCGGTGGTATCACCCAGCACATCGGCGCCTACGAAGTAACCCTGCCCAACGGCAAAGCCATCACCTTCCTCGATACGCCGGGTCACGAAGCATTTACGGCCATGCGTGCCCGTGGTGCCAAAGTAACCGACATAGCCATCATTGTGGTAGCGGCCGACGACGCCGTGATGCCGCAGACCAAGGAAGCCATCAGCCACGCACAGGCTGCCGGCGTACCCATGATCTTTGCGGTGAACAAAATAGATAAAGACGGGGCCAACCCGCAGAAAATATACGAGCAACTCTCGCAAATGAATATCCTGGTAGAAGCCTGGGGCGGTAAGTTCCAGAACCAGGAACTCTCTGCCAAGCAGGGCCTCAATGTAGACCTGCTGCTCGAAAAAGTATTGCTCGAAGCAGAACTGCTCGACCTCAAAGCCAATCCCGACCGCGAAGCCGCCGGTACCATCATCGAAGCATCGCTCGATAAGGGACGCGGTTATGTGGCCACCATACTGGTGCAGAACGGAACCTTACGCCAGGGCGACCTGATCGTTTCCGGTCAGCATTACGGCCGCGTAAAAGCCATGTTCAACGAGCGTAACCAGCGCATCGAAGAAGCGCCGCCATCTACACCGGTAGTGATACTGGGCCTGAACGGCGCGCCGCAGGCGGGTGAGAAATTCAAAGTGTACGAAGACGAGGCCGATGCCAAAGAAGTGGCTACCAAGCGCGCCCAGATATTGCGTGAGCAGGGACTGAGAGCGAGAAAACACATCACGCTCGATGAGATCGGACGTCGTCTGGCATTGGGTAACTTCAAGGAGCTCAACATCATTATCAAAGGTGATGTGGACGGTTCGGTGGAAGCCCTGAGCGACTCTTTGCAGAAACTCTCCAACGAAGAGATCGCCGTGCGCGTGGTGCACAAGGCAGTAGGACAGATATCCGAAAGCGATGTACTGCTGGCCACCGCATCAGACGCTATCATCATTGGCTTTAACGTGCGACCTTCCATGCAGGCCAACAGGCTGGCAGAAACAGAAGGCGTACAGATCAAACTATACTCCATCATCTATACCGCCATCGACGAAATCAAGAGCGCGATGGAGGGTATGCTGGAACCCAAATACCAGGAAAAGATCGTGGCCAACGTGGAAGTACGCGAAGTGTATAAGTTCGACAAAGCCACCGTGGCCGGTTGTTATGTGCTCGAAGGAAAGATCAGCCGCAACAGCAAGATCCGCATCATCCGCGACGGTATCGTGGAATACCCCAAAGGCGAAGGACAGAGCGCCGAGCTGGGCAGCCTGAAACGATTCAAGGACGATGTGAAAGAAGTGGTATCCAATATGGAGTGCGGTTTAACCATCAAGAACTACAACGATATCAAGGTAGGCGACATCGTAGAAGCATTTGAAGAAGAAGAAGTGAAGCGTACCCTGTAATAGCTTTTACATTTTCTTAAGAACCCGATAACCTACATTTGACCCACATTGAAACTTATGAAGAAGGCAATTCTATTGGTATTGTTGATTGGAGGCGGACTGGGCATTACCCCATCTGTTCAGGCCCAGACCAAAAAAGTGCTGGCCGACAAGATCGTGGGGCAGGTGGGTGATAAGATCATCCTCCGCTCGGATGTGATCAATGCCGTGGCCGATGCCAAAAGGCAGACCCAGGGACAAGATCATGTGATATTGCCTACAGAATGCCAGGTACTGGAAGGTTTCCTGATCAGGAAAGCGATGGTATTGCAGGCCCAGAAAGATTCACTCCCGGTTTCGGATGAAGAAGTGGAATCTGCTATGGATCTGCGCATACGCAGGCTCATCATGGAATACGGATCGAAAGATGTGCTGGAAGAAATTGCCGGCAAAACCGTTTACCAGATCAAGGAAGACAATAAAGAAGCCATCAAGGAAGGCAAGCTGGCAGATGCCATGCAGGCCAGGATCGTAGACAATGTGAAGATCACGCCTACAGAAGTAAAAGCATACTATAATAAGACACCCAAAGACAGCCTGCCTTATTACGAAAGTGAGATAGAGATCAGCCAGGTTGTAGTGCACCCGAAAGCCAATAAAGACGTGGAAGATTATGTGGCGAAGCAGATGTACGATTACAAGAAGCAGATCGAAGCCGGGACGCAGAAGATAGACCAGCTGGCCAAACTCTATTCCGAAGACCCGGCCGTGAAAGACAACGGCGGACAATATACGCTCAACCGCAACGATAAGAACTGGGATCCCGCTTTCATGGCGGCCGCATTCAGGCTCAAGGAAGGACAGGTATCACCGGTGGTTAAATCGAAATTCGGACTGCACATCATACAAATGATCAGCCGCTCCGGCGATGAAGCGGTTGTTAAACACATACTGCGCATTCCACCGGTAACCGATGAAGAGATCACGGAAGCCAAACACAAGCTCGATACCATCCGCACCAAACTGGTGGCCGGCACCATGAGTTTTGGTGAAGCCGTAAGCAAATACAGCGATGATGAGAACAGCAAGTACAGCGCAGGTTCTATCACTGCACAGGATGGCTCCGGCTCTACTTTCCTGCGTATTGACCAGATCGAAGATAAAGACCTGGTAGCCGCTTTGAGAGACCTCAAGCCCGGTCAGTATTCACAACCCCAGGTATATACCGACGACCGCAACCGCCGCGTGGTAAGGATCCTGTACCTGAAGACACGTACCGAAGCCCACCGCGAAAACCTGAAAGAAGACTATGACCGCGTAGCCAAGCGCGCACTGGCCGAAAAGAAACAGGAGGTGCTGGAAAAATGGTTCAAAGAACACATTCCCACTTATTATGTGGCCATCGACAGCGATTTTGCCAGCTGCAGCGGTCTCGGCGAATGGCGCAAAGCAGCCGAAAGAACCCATTCCGCGGTAAAGAATTAATGCACTAAATCATTGAGATACAATCCCGCCCCACCGGCGGGATTTTTTTTAACAAATAAGATTTGGAAAATTAGATGTATGTACATACATTTGTGTTGTGAAATTAGAACAAGCCATACAGAGTACTAAATTCAGAAGCGAAGTGCAGAAAGCAGGATTGAACATATTATACACCGCCTGGTGGCTAAAAACCGTTACCAGCAAAGAATTGAAAGAGTTTGGCCTTACCCATGAACAATACAATGTGTTGCGCATTTTAAAGGGGAGGCATCCCGAGCAGCTGTGTGTGAAGAACATCGCCTGCCGGATGATTGAAAAGAACTCCAACGTGCCCAGGATCATTGACAGGCTGGAATTAAAGAAGCTGGTAAAAAGGGCCACTTCAGCGGAAGACAAAAGAGAAACAGTGATATCGCTTACCCAAAGCGGCATTACCATCCTGGAAGCCACTACAGCAAGGATCAACAAGCTGCACGATGAATTGATGGTGCTTTCCGAACAGGAAGGTGCAGCATTGAATACGCTGCTGGAAAAAGTGAGGGCAAAAGAAGACTGATATTTTTTTAAATAAATACGTGTATATACACTTAAATAATTAAAGGAGACAACATGAAAACCATACTTCATAAAGCAAATACCCGCGGACATGCCAATTTCGGCTGGCTCAACAGCTTCCATACTTTTAGCTTTGGCCAGTACCGCAATGCCGAACGCAACCATTTCGGCGCCCTGCGTGTATTGAACGACGATACCGTAGAAAAAGGCATGGGCTTTGGCAAACACCCGCACGAGAACATGGAAATTGTTTCCATTCCGCTCTATGGCGATCTGCACCACAGCGACAGCACCGGCCGCAGCGAGATCATACGCGAACACGATGTACAGATCATGAGCGCCGGTACCGGCATCGCACACAGCGAAATGAACGCCAACAAAGACAAAGCAGTGAAATTTTTGCAGATATGGGTCTTCCCCAAAAACTACAATATTGAACCGCGTTATGAACAAAAAACATTCAACCCGGCCAACAGGCAGAACCAGGTGCTCACCGTGGTAGCGCCCGACGACGAGAAAGCCGTATGGATCAACCAGGACGCCTGGTTTTCTCTGGCGAATCTTTCCAACGGGTTTGAGACCAGCTACAACTGGCACAGCAAAAACAGTGGCGTATATGCTTTTCTCATCAAAGGGAATGCCACCATCAACGGACAGGAACTGGAAGAGCGCGATGGGTTGGGTATCTGGGATACTGCCGATCCCTTGCAGATCAAAGCCGGTAGTGATGCAGAGCTCCTGCTCATAGAAGTACCCATGGAATTGGAAGCCGCATAATCAAACAATATTTTTCAATGCATAAAACAAAATATCATGACAACCTACAAAATTGACCCGGCACACAGCGAAATCGCTTTTAAAGTAAAACACATGATGATTGCCACCGTATCGGGCAACTTCACCCAATTTGACGCTACTTTACAAACAGAAGCGCCCGATTTCAACAACGCAACCATTTCATTTGAAGCCGATGTGAACAGCATCAACACCAACAACGAACAGCGCGATGGTCACCTCAAGAGCGAAGACTTCTTTGCCGCTGAGAAATTTCCTAAGCTTACTTTCGTTTCTAAAAGCTTCACCAAAGAAGACGAAGAAGAGTACAAACTCGTTGGCGACCTTACCATCCGTGGCGTAACCAAAACCGTGGAACTGGCTGTAGAATACGGTGGCACCATGACCGACCCTTATGGTCAGATCAAAGCCGGATTCGATATCAGTGGTAAGATCAACCGTAAAGAATTCGGTCTGAGCTGGGGTGTAGTAACAGAAGCAGGTGGTGTAGTGGTGAGCGATGATGTGAAACTGCACCTGTCTATTCAGATGGTAAAACAAGCTTAATAATTACAATTATGAACATAGAGATCATATCGGGAAGTCCGAGGAAAGACAGTATAACCAACCGGTTGGCCCTTTTCTTAAAGCATTATCTTTCTGCAAAGACCAGCCACAAGGTGAACATTATTGATGTGCGGGATTGGAACCTTCCCCTGTTACAGCAAGTGTACAGGAATGTAGAGCATACGCCCGACGCCTTCAAGCCATTGGCGGAAAGGATGTTCGCGGCAGATGCTTTTATACTGGTAACGCCGGAATACAATGGCAGCTATTCTCCTGCTCTGCAAAACCTGCTCGACCATTTTCCCAAGCAATCGCACAAAGCATTTGGTATTGCAACGGCATCGGTGGGCGCTTTGGGTGGCATCAGGGCCAGTCAGCAGTTATTGCTGCTGATCCCTGCGCTGTTCGGCGTGGCTTCACCCCACATGCTGGTAACGCCTTTTGTGGACAAGAAATTCAATGAAAAAGGGGAGTTGGAAGATGCTTCTTTCGAAAAATCGGTAGAAACCTTCGTAAATGAATTCCTCTGGTTATCAGAAACCTTGCATCCGGAACTGGATCCGGTCTATAATTAATCGTATAAAACGTGGCGGAGTCGTAACTTCGCCACTTCTTTTTTAATACGCACCATGAGCGACGAGATCAAACACGAATGTGGCCTGGCTTATATTCGTCTCCGTAAGCCTTTCTCTTACTACCAGCAAAAGCACGGAACGGTAACGTATGGCTTAAATAAATTATACCTGTTGATGGAAAAGCAACACAACAGGGGTCAGGATGGAGCGGGCATCGCTTCGGTTAAACTGAACTGCGAGCCGGGTTACCCTTATCTCCACCGTATACGGAGCAACGCTCCCCAGCCCATTGCCGATATCTTCTTTAAAATAGGACAGGAAATCCGGGAGCTGGAGAAATACCAGCCCGATATCAAGCAACACCCGGGGCTCATGAAGGGCCACCTGCCTGTGTTGGGTGAGCTGCTGCTGGGCCACCTGCGTTATGGCACCCAGGGTAAGAACAATGTGGAATTCTGTCACCCTTTCATCAAGCGCGACCTGTTGCCGGGTAAGAACCTGGCCCTGGCGGGTAACTTCAACCTGGTGAATACCGATGAGCTTTTTGATCTGATTAATATGAGTCCGGGTGAGTTCCAAAAACAAAGCGATCTCGCCGCCATGATGGAAGTGTTGCATCATTTCCTGGTAAGAGAAGACGAACAAAATCCCAATACCGCCGATATTTCCAAAGTGCTCAAAAAAGCCACACCGTTATTCGATGGTGGTTACACAATCGGCGGCTTGCTGGGCAACGGCTGCAGTTTTGTGATGCGTGATGCACATGGTATCCGTCCTGCTTATTATTATGCGAATGATGAAGTGATCGTAGCCGCGAGTGAAAGGGCTGCTATCCGTACCACTTTCAATGTGGGTGAGAATGAAGTGCTGGAACTGATGCCCGGCAACGCGCTCATTGTTGACGATAAAGGCAACTACAGCATACAGCAGATACTGGAACCCAAAGAAAGAAGGGCCTGCAGTTTTGAAAGGATTTATTTCTCCCGCGGCAGTGATGAAAAAATTTACCGCGAAAGGATTGCGCTGGGTCACCACCTGAGCAAGACTGTGCTGGAGCGTATCAATTATGATCTCAGGAATACCATCTTCTCTTATATACCCAACACTGCTGAAGTGGCTTTCTTTGGACTGGTGAAGGGAATGGAAGAATACCTGAACAAAATAAAAGTAGAGCGCATTTTGAGCTGGGGTAATGATTTTACACCGGAGAAGCTCGAAGAAATGGTGAATCGTAAGATACGCCAGGAAAAGATCGCTATCAAAGACGTAAAGCTGCGCACCTTTATCACCGAAGACTCCAATCGCAATGAAATGGTGCAGCACGTGTACGATATCACTTACGGTACGGTGAGGAAAGACGAAGACACCCTGGTAGTGATCGACGACAGCATTGTGCGCGGCACTACCCTCAAGGAAAGTATCGTTCGCATGCTCTCGCGCTTGGGTCCTAAAAAGATCATCGTGGTTTCTTCTGCTCCGCAGATACGTTACCCCGACTGCTACGGTATAGACATGAGCAAGCTGGGCGATTTCATTGCTTTCCGCGCTGCTATTGCGTTATTGAAAGAAAGAGGCCAGGAGCACCTGCTTACCGAAGTACATGAAAAAATCAAAGAACTGCAACGTACAGGGCAGTTGCACAGCGAGAACCTCGTAAAAAAAATATACGACCCCTTCACACCCGAAGAAATATCACGCAAAATTGCAGAACTGATTACGCCGCCGGAGGTATCTACCCAGGTAGAAGTGATTTACCAGACCGTAGAAGACTTGCACGAAAGTTGTCCTACCAATACGGGCGACTGGTATTTCACCGGTAACTATCCCACACCGGGTGGTAATAAGGTGGTGAATAAAGCTTTCCTCAATTATATTGAAGGGAAAAATGTAAGGGGTTATTAATTACGCTTAGCCTATATACGCTTTCACTTTTTTCAGGAATGGGGGAACGATCTCGAACGGATCGCCGGGAGATAATGTTTCGATGGGAAGATAGCCCCTGTAAGGAGATGCATGAATGATCTGAGCGAGCTTTTGCAGGTCCATGTCTTCTGACCGGCCTTGGTAATTCAATTTCTCTTTTATTTGCCAGTTGACGGCATAAGGAGCTGCTTTGGCCATTTCGCTGTAAGGCTCCTCTGTAACAAAGCTTCCTGTATCCAATACAAGACCAAACCATTCACTGTTTACTTTTTTCAGAATATCCAGCGTTTGTGCTGCAGTTTTAATAAAGTCGTTATGATTCTGCATCGCTACGATGACCCCTTTTTGTTTTCCATATGCCGCACATTGCTGGAATGCATCTATGATCCATGCTTCGGTTTGTTCCCATGTATGATTTGCAGGAATGGTTTTTCCGCTGAATACCCTTATAACAGGCGCTCCCAATTTGGCCGCTACATCGATCCATTTTTTTACAAATAGTATTTCCGCTTCACGCCTGGCCTCGTTGGGTTCGGCAAATTCATTACGGATACCGGTGCCGCTGATACCCAGGCCAAGGGTATGCGCTTTTTGTTTTAAACGATAGATATATTCATCGGTGGGCACTTCGGGGTAGCCAGGAAAATAATAGCCTGTAAGATCAATGGCGTCAAAACCTGTTTTGGCGCAAAAATCCATCACCGCCTCGAGGTCGGTAGTGCCTTTTGTTAATGGGCCATTGAAAGAATAGGCATTCAGGCTGATCTTAAAACGATTATCAGCAGCTGCAGTAAGGGTTTGTTTGTTCAGTGCGCGTGCCCACCCGGTATTGGCCAATCCTAGTGCTGCACCACCGGTAGCAAGTGTTTGAAGAAACTTTCTTCTTGCAAGAGATTTCATGGAAGTAGTTTAAAAAACATTTATACAACAAACCGGCATTGCTTGGATAAATCAGATCCTGTTAATGAAGGCTAATGACCCGTGTGATGGTCCAACGATCATTTTTATTTCTCCAGATAATAACAAACCTGCTTGGATGCGGGATTGCATTTTTTTCCTGGTTGTTATGGAACATGTGCATTCCTATCTCCACAGCACCATAGTCAGGAATAGGGGAAACTTCAATACTTCCTTTCACCAATTCTCTGGTGACTTTACCACATATATTTTTCTCTATTGCCGCCATTATTTCCGTTTTGGATGTTGATAGACCACCGCGATCGTGATAAAACTCAATACTGTCGGACATGAGTTCCGACTGTTTTGAAAGGTCGCA
Source organism: Sediminibacterium magnilacihabitans (assembly GCA_002973575.1). GTDB lineage: Bacteria > Bacteroidota > Bacteroidia > Chitinophagales > Chitinophagaceae > Sediminibacterium > Sediminibacterium magnilacihabitans. The sequence goes on along the minus strand of PVEQ01000024.1, from coordinate 20,768 downwards.
ATGGTTGTATGCGGTGAAGAAAGTGCTGTCCAGTTTTGCGATTGTCTCATACAGACTATTTGATTGAGAATAGGTTGCAGAAAAAACAAAAGAGATAAAAATTGTAAGAAGACCCCGTTTAATATTGGCTGCCATATTGATTGAGATTTTAATACCCGATGGCCGGGAATAGTTGTTGTGCTTAACTAAAGATAATGCTTAGTTCACACATAACTGAAGGATGGGGCACCTACAAATGTTGAACAACCGTGGGCTAGACAGCATGATAAGTACGGGCCACAATCCCGCCCGGGAATGTCTTTACATCAACCAATTTCAAGTCAAGCGGTTGTGCAAGGCCATTGAAGATCGGCAATCCCTTGCCCAGAACCACAGGATGGGTAACCAGGTGGTATTCGTCTATGAGGCCTGTTGCTATCAGGCTCTGCATGAATCCGGCGCCTCCAAGCGCGCAGATCGGTTTCCCCTGTTCGGATTTGAGTTCCTTGATTATTTCGGCAAGGTCACCATCGAAAACGCGCGCCTCCGCCCAGGAAGCCGCGGCGAGTGCCTGCTCAGCCGTTGTTGTAGGCACCGGAGCGAGACCTTTAAATCCTTTTTTGGTAAAGAGTGCCTTGGGTATCTCGTTCATCGGCGCGGCAAAAGGACCGGTGGCGGTTGGCCAGTAGGGAGCCATATTCTCAAACGACTTGCGGCCCATGATAATCAGGCCTGCTTCACGGGTTTGCGCAACGGCCCAGTCCCTCGACGTTTCATCTGAGCTTTTGAATATCCAATCGTTTTCTCCATTGGGACCGCCAACAAAACCGTCGATCGACATCGACATCTTCATGATTAGTTTACGCATGGTTCAATAATTTGTTTCCAAAGCTAAGTCGCCATCTATGAAATGAAAAGGGTTAAGAGCGACATTCCAGGGCGGTGATTGCGTCACACTTTAACAGGTTTTGCTGTTTGTACTGGCCAGGAGTCAGGCTGGTAACCTTTTTAAAGATCTTAGAAAAATAGGAGACATTTTCAAATCCTGTTTCTTCGGCAATTTCGATATAAGATAAGTTAGTAGTTGTGATCAGGTATTGAGCCCGCTCAATGCGCTTCACATGTATATATGTCAATGGCCTTTCTCCGGTAAACTGCAAAAAAATCCGTGAAAAATAATCCTGATGAAGGTTTGCTCTTTTCGCTAAATAATCAACGGTCAAATTGCTCGTCAGATTTAATTGAATATAGCTGATCGCGTCCAAAATCTTTGAGGGTATAGGGGCTGGATTTTTGTTTTTAAATTGTTTTGAACTTAAAAACCGGGAGATTAATTGAAGAATTATACCCTGTGTTTCTAAATAAGTGGAATCACTAACAATGTTATTAAGCTCCTGGTAGCTTTTGTAATAGATAGTTTTCTCGTAAATTTTTGGATTATCTGAACGATTAATACCCCTGCCAGGATTTATTTCCAATAACCGCTTAAAGTTTGCAATATCGGTTTCCAGTGCAGGCATTTTTATGACTTTTCGGTTGTATTCGAAAAGCGAAAGCCCTACCGGGGACTCTTCGAAGAAATGAAGGAAATATTGGCTTAAATAAGCATCACAACGCAAATGACACAGCGTAAAGCTCGGAATTATGTAAAGAAACCCTTCTTCCAGCTTGATCTTTTCAGTGTTACTCAAAACCAAACCTTCACCTTCATCGATATAATAAATCCGAAAATATGGGCTGATTACGTTTCCGTAATCCCATTTCTCGTTTAGCTTAACGTAGTCAACATTAAGAAGCGAGAAAGTATGCCCCAATAGTCTTTTGCTCATAACAAAAATATACGTGCTTTAAAGTACGAAAAAGCCGGATTTGTATAAAAAAAAGTCTTTTTAATACAATGAAAAACTTAAGGCTAGAGAATAAATTTGTAAGAGGCAACTCTGTTAAAATTTCATAAGAAGCCATAATGAAAACTTTAGTTTGCACAAGGCCCGGCGGGTTTGAATATGTTACTGCAGAACAGCCGGAGCTAACCCCGGGGCAAGCCATTATAAAAATCAAAAGAATCGGAATTTGCGGAACTGATTTACATGCCTTCGAAGGAACACAACCTTATTTTGAATACCCACGCATTTTAGGTCATGAGCTTTCGGGTGAATTAATTGCAGTTGATAATGCTGCTGGTTTTGAAACAGGGGAGGCTGTTACTTTTATTCCTTATTTTTTTTGTGGTAGATGCATTGCTTGTCGGAATGGAAAACAAAACGCTTGTGTGAATATAAAAGTGTGTGGTGTGCATCAACATGGAGGAATGGTGGAATATCTTTCAGTTCCTTCTTATTCTTTAATTCACGGCGATGGATTAAGTTATGACGCACTGGCTCTTTCAGAGCCTTTGGCAATTGGCGCTCATGGTGTGAGAAGAGCTGAGGTGAGAAAAGATGAATTTGTTTTAGTGATTGGAGCCGGACCAATAGGGTTGGGAACAATGGAATTTGTAAGGATTGCAGGAGGAAAAGTAATTGCCCTTGATATCAATAATGACCGCTTAAGGTTTTGCAGAGAACAACTGAAAGTTGAACATACTATTAATGCGATGGATGCTGATGTTGTACCGCAATTGAAGGTTATCACCAATGGAGATATGCCGGCAGTTGTAATTGATGCTACAGGCAATTTGAAAGCGATAAATAGCGGGTTTCAATACATGGCACATGGAGCAAGGTATGTTTTGATTGGATTACAGAAAGGTGAAATCAATTTCAGCCATCCCGAATTTCACAAACGGGAAGCTACATTAATGAGCAGTAGAAATGCAACGAGAAAGGACTTTGAACATGTAATTGCTTGTATGAAGGAGAAGAAAGTAGACCCAACCACTTACATTACTCACCGGGTTTTCTTTGACCAGGTGAGTCACGAATTCGAAAGATGGCTAAACCCGGCAAATGGCGTAATAAAAGCAATGGTAGAAATGTATTGATCTGATAATGAGGGGGCTACAACTGGTGCTATGGACAAAAAAGAGAAAGAAGTAGGTATTAATGGATAAAATTTCTCAACAAGCTCTTCTAAACTAATAACTTATAAAATGAAACGCAGAACATTAATCAAGGGAATGGCCGCTACTTTACCATCTATGTGGTTGTCCGGTGCATTGGGGAATAATTTTCTTAAAGAACAACATTTAGGAGAGCCTATCGCAAAAGGTCCATTCAACCCTAGCTGGGAATCGTTGCAGCATTATAAAACACCAGAATGGTTTCGTGATGCAAAATTTGGCATATGGGCACACTGGGGGCCGCAATGCCAGCCGGAAGCCGGTGACTGGTATGCAAGAAATATGTACGAGGAAGGATCATGGCAATATAAATTTCATCTTAAAAAATACGGGCATCCTTCGAAATTTGGATTTAAAGATGTGATCAATGAATGGAAAGCGGAGAAATGGGATCCCGAAGAATTGGTGAGCTTGTATAAAAGCGCAGGGGCACAATATTTCATGGCACTTGCCAATCACCACGATAACTTTGATTTGTACAACAGCAAATATCAAAAGGATTGGAACGCTACCAGGATTGGCCCTAAGAAAGATTTGATTGGCGGATGGGCAAAGGCAGCAAGAAACAATGGATTGCCATTTGGCGTGAGTATTCATGCATCTCACGCATGGCGCTGGTACGAAATGGCGCAACGTGCGGATAAAACCGGACAATATTCGGGCATTCCTTATGATGGAAAACTAACCCAGGCAGATGGTAAAGGAAAATGGTGGAGTGGATTGGATCCCCAGGAGTTATATGCCCAAAATCATCCTTTGAGTCAAAATAGTTTAGATAATAATTTCGACACCCGGCAATGGGATTGGGGCAACGGTGTATATCCACCCAGCAAAGCATACATCGATAAATTTTATAATCGTACTGTAGACCTTATCAACAAATACAATCCTGATGTCGTTTATTTCGACGACGACAAACTTCCGTTCTGGCCAGTTAATGATGCGGGCTTGCGCATTGCCGCTCATTTGTACAACAAAAGCATTGAGGAGCATGGAACGCTTCGTGCAGTCCTCAACGGAAAAATGTTAAATGAAGACCAACGCAAAGCCATGGTTTGGGATATTGAAAGAGGACAGGCCAACGATATTCAGCCGCTGCCGTGGCAAACGGATACTTGTATTGGGGGCTGGCATTATGATCGCGGACTGTATGAACGCAATGGTTACAAAACAGCAAAATCCGTTATTCAAACGCTTGTAGATATTGTTAGCAAAAATGGTAATCTGATGTTGAACATTCCTGTTCGCGGAGATGGCACCATTGATGAAAAAGAAAGAAAAGTAGTTGAGGAAATTGGCAACTGGATGAAAACAAATAGCGAAAGTATTTATGCTACGAGGCCATGGAAGATATTTGGTGAAGGGCCTGCACAAGAAGCGGCGGCTCAACTTAATGCGCAAGGTTTTAATGAAGGGAAAGGTAAGCCGTTTACATATGAAGATATTCGCTTTGCTACCAAAGGCGATGTGCTTTATGCTACTGCACTGGGTTGGCCGCAAGATGGAAAGCTTATTATAAAAAGTCTTGCAAAAAACAGCCGGCATTTTCCAAAAGAAATTCAAAAAGTGGAGTGGGTACCTGCCGGGCAACCATTATTGTTTCAACGAACCGAAACGGAACTTGCGGTTAGTTTGCCCGAGAACAATGCTGATACATATGCCTGTGTTTTGAAAATACTATAATTTGTAGAAGTTAAGGCTGCTTCAATTTTAATTCTTCAAGAGGCAACAGTCTTGAGTCTTCAATTGCGGCTGTTCTATGCCCACTATTTTCATATACTCCGGGTTTTAAATGATCTCCTCTTCCAATGAATAACATCTCTCCACCGGAAGCTATTACAAAAGGAAAAGGGTTCTGTATATACAAGTTGTAAGCTTCGCACCCACTTATTTCCCGATCTGGTTTTAAATCAAGAAAAGATGAATAGTTTAAGCGATTTTTACTCGTTCAACTGCTTTGGAACCAAAAGTGGGTTGCTGCCGTATTAAAACGCCCTAAAGGGATCAAAAACGCCGAACACGAGGGTATTTTCGGCAGAATTGATACCGTCATCTTAAGGAAAGATGAAGCCTTATCATATTGATTGCACTGTTAAATAAAGTATCTATTATACAAACTTGTTTGTATATCTTAACTGACCACGGAAAGGTATTTTTGTCATTACATGAATCAACGCGCGCTATATATTACGATATTGCTGTTTTGTTTAACAGCTGCGATTCATTATACTGTTGCTGCCCGCCCCTTTTCTGATACTTTGTACCTGACAGGCAAGCATCAATACGATCTTAAAGGATACCTCGAATATTATTGTGATACGGCTTTACTACCGATAGATTCAGTTATTAAGATCAATAATGCCGGGAAATTTGAACGGTTGAAGAAAGATGTGCTGAACAGCGGATTTTCCAATAAATATTATTGGCACAGTCTGCACCTGAAAAACCCAACATCATCGACAATGGAGATAATGTGGCTTTTCCAGAATGCAACAGTGAACGAAATGAAAGTGTATAAGGTATCTAATAATAGAATTACCTCGCTAGGAGTTACCGGTGATCATTTTGCATTCAATCAACGACCTTATTATTTCTATCTCTTTGTTTATCCATTGTCCCTACAACCTGGCGAAGATGCCCGGTTCTATGCATTCATAAATAAAAAAGGGGAAAACCTCAAACAGCGCTTCCAGTTGATGGATGCAAAAACATTGCAACAGCTGCAAAGCAACGCCTATTTTGTCATGGGCATTTTAACAGGCATCCTATTGCTGATATTTTTATTTAATGTTTTTCTGTTTTATTCCCTCAGAGATGCCATTCACGGATGGTATGCACTTTACGTGCTGGCAACTTTATGGCAGATGCTTGCATTTGAAGGAATGGATTTTCAATTTCTCTACCCAGCGGTTCCTTCCATTAATGATATTGCTAAATTTATCAGCTGCGGACTTAACCTGCTTTTAATGCTGCAGGTAATGCAGAAATTTTTTGACCAAAAGAAAGAGAACTCCCGCTTTTTAAAAGGTACTATTGTTTTCAAGGCCGCGATTATTTTTTTAATTATCTCCTGTATACCTGTATATAAATTATTCCATTCGATGATCCTGAAGGAGACCTATACGTTATTTTTCAGTGTAACAGCAGTCCTTTCATTTGTACTCATTGTTTTCTCTGCGATAGAAAGAGTGAGGCAAGGATTTAAACCGGGTTATTTTTACCTGTTTGCCCTTACTCCATTGTTCTTGGCCACAATTGAATTTATACTCAATCTATTCGGGGTCATTACAACCTTTGACACTACAATGGGTTATATGCTTAGCCGGATACAATTGGGAGTTGCATTTGAAACACTGGTGATCTCCTTTGGTATTTTATATAGGTACAACCTGTTCAAGAAAGAAAAGGAAAAACTTTCTTTGGAGTTGGAGGGGCAAAAGATCGCCACGGCAGGACATATCATTTCTGCCCAGGAGATGGAAAGAAAGCGTATCGCAGAAGATCTGCATGACGAGTTGGGAGGAGATATCGCTGCCATCAAAATAAACCTTCAAAAAGCAACGGTTGATACGGAAAGATTGAATAAGGTGATAAAGCTGTTGGATAAAGCCTCTGGTGATATACGCAGTATTTCGCATAACCTGATGCCTCCCGATTTCAGCGCCACACCGCTGGATATCTTGTTGGATAGTTATTACAGGCAACTGAACAACGAACATGGGATTGTTTTTCAATTCCATGTAAATGGTGAATCTGGTAAATTCACCAAGGAAGATGAATTGATGATATACCGCATCATCATGGAACTGACGAACAATGTAGTGAAACATTCTTGTGCTACAGAGGCTACGGTTCAGATGATCTATTGTGATACATACCTGGAAGTGATAGTGGAGGATAATGGTAAAGGAATACCCGCTGAACCCAATAAAAAAGGGATAGGTCTGAAGAATATACAATCCAGGATCAATTACCTGGATGGAAAAATTATATTTGACAGCAACGAGTACGGAACTACCATTATTATTCAATTACCTTATAAGATCAATAATGGAAAAGACTAAACTCATTATAGCCGATGACCATAATTTATTTTTAGAAGGCCTGTTGTCGATGCTTACTTCGGAAAGAGATATGGAAGTAATGGCCATAGCAAACGACGGGAAAGAGTTGCTTGAACTGCTGCATAAAAATAAGCCCGACGTGGTATTACTTGATATCAATATGCCAGGAATGAACGGTATTGAAGCTGCCAGGATATTGAAACGGCAGTATCCATCTATTAAGCTCGTTATGCTATCTACCTATAATGAAGAACACCTGGTAGAAAAAGCGAAAACCTTCGGAGCTCATGGGTATCTGTTGAAAAATGCCAACAAAGAAGAACTAATGCAGGCCATTCGGCAGGTAAATCAGGGACAGCTTTGTTTTCCTGCGAAGAAGATTGTTGAACCAACCCGATTCTCGGAAATAGACCCTTTCCTGCAACAATTTAATCTCACCAGGAGAGAAATGGAGCTATTACAATTGATTAAGCAAGATTTAACCAACCAGCAAATTGCCGACCGGCTTCATTTGAGTATTTACACGGTAGAAACACACCGGAAAAACATTATGCAGAAGCTAAAGCTGAAAAAAACGGTGGAATTAACCAGGTTTATTATCCAACATAACCTGTAATAATAACCATTCAAAATACAAACTGGTTGGTATTTTGAATGGTTTTGTTTTTTGTCATTTTAGACTTATGGTAAATAGTCTGATGATACTTAGCAGTAAAACTACTTACCTGAAAAGTCATGAAAAAAACAATATTCACTTTTTCTTTCCTGTTATTTCACTTAGCAATGATGGCGCAAATGCATGGTTTTGGCCTTACTTATCATTATAAGAACGGCCAGGAAAGCCCACAAGACGACCCTTTTTCTGCTTATTATGTGGTGAACAGTATCTATCCGGGATCTCCGGCATACCAGGCAGGAATAATGGCGGGTGATAAAATAACCGCCATCAGCGGTATTGCCATTAGCAACAAATCCCTGGATGAAGTGAAAGAAATGATGAAGCCGGAAACCATCGAAATCAAAACTTCCAGAAATAACCAGGAGTATGCTCATGTACTTACCAAAGCGTTTGTGAATATAGATACCTTGCTATTTTCTGGTCTTAACAGGTTGCTGTTACAGGCCGATAGCAGCTTCGGAGATTTCAAAGGCGCTGCCACTGAAAAAGCATTTATTTATGAGTCGAAAATTCAATTGACGCCAACGCATCAAACCACATTACGAAAACATATGCTGTTAAAGCAACATGATGTGGTTTCCTATTGCTATTCAGGCGATTCTCCTCAAGAAGCGATGAGCGTATTCGCCAGGTATGAACAACAACTCAATTTTTATTTTGGTCTCCAGGCCTACTCACAAGAATATCAGGCTGCTGATACTTCTTTTTTTCATCAAATTAGTTTCAGCAAAAAAACATTCAAAGGTTACCGGGCATGCCGAACGTATTTATCTGCTTATAGAACCGAAGATAGAAGTCATTATGAAGTCGCATTAGTTGTTGAAGGAGGAATTAAACCTTCCTGTGTATTTGTGAACCCCGATACAACACAAACTTCAAGGGAATTCAGGAATAAGATTCAATACCTGTTTAATGGTTTTTATACCAATAAAGTAGATGAGAACCTGGCTGGGGCCCCTTTGTACGATGGCGCTACTTCTTATTATTCGAAATATTGTTTTAAAGAAGCAAAATGTATGGTGTTTACAATGGATGATCTACAATTTAGTCATAAAGTGCCGAAATATTATTTCACAGCGGAATACAGGTGGCTAAGCCAGCAGAAAGCCGATTCTATATTCAATGAACTTTACAGAGACATTCAGAATTCATTAAGTAGCCAATTTGTTTATTATGAGAAGGTGGGTGAGTTTGACCACATATTTGATAAAAGAAGCATAGTATTCGCTCCAGATCTTGGGCACATAACGCCGTATAAAGAGCATTTTATTACACTTTCTTTACAGGTTTCCAAAGACAACAATTATACCGTTAGAATTGAAATAGAATGAAAAAAATATTCGAAAATCCGTCATTTTGGCTACTCCTGGCTGGGAATTTGTACATCTTTATTCGGTATATAGAACGCCAGGGTACTATTGATGCCGTTATTTTCCTTTACCTGGTACAGAGTATATTGCTGGGGTTATTCAATGCATTATCCATTGTCTTTTGCAAACCTTCCCCAAACAGTAATCATTCGCTTCTATTCAGGATAAAACAGGCTTTGTTTTTTCTTTTTCATTTTAGTTTTTTCAATTTTATGCTCTATGTTTTCCTTGCAAATGACGCAATAAGCAGGCGGGGAGGTGATTGGAAAATGTTTCAGGTAGCTTTTTGGCTACTGGTAGCTTCAATGATAGCCGATAATTCAAGGCTGATCATTCATTCATTCAATAAAGGAATAGACATAGGAAAATTGTTTTTTCTTCCATACCTGCGGGTCGTTCCAATAGGCGTCATAATTTTTTGTATTACCTACCTGCCTTCTGGTTTCGGGCTGGTATTTCTGGTACTGAAAATAATTACTGATATAGGCAGCTATATGATTTGTGAACGCCTGCAAAAGCTATAAAATACAAACCAGTTGGTATTGTAAGGCGATATGGTTGCCTCCTACTTTTATCATCAAAACTTTTCAATTATGAAGATAAAAATATTTTCTGCTGTCATCTTACTGCTTGTTGTCACTGGCAAGACCTGGGGGCAACAGTTAGACAAAGAGAAGCTCTCCGGTATCAAATCATTGGCATTTGCCTATTGTTGGGGAGTTCCTGATATTACCATTTTCAATTCAACGAAAATTGATGTTAAGAAATATGGATTCGATCAACAGCCTTTTTACGATTTCCTGGAAAAGAAAGTAGTTGAAAAGATGAATGCTGCTAATATTAAATTGATTCCCTTCAGTGAGTCACAACCGGTGTACTCCAGCATGACAAAAATGGTAACAGCCTTGTCTGAGATACAGGGTAAGCCGGCGCCTACGCAAGAACAGATCAACCAGTTGAATAACCAGATGGAGCAATTACAGAAATTACAGCAGATGGTCAATATGAAGATGGGAGGTAGAGGGAGCGGGCTTGTCACGGGTAATTCTAATGCTATCTCAAGCAGTAACACCAGCGTAGCTTTAGCGCCTGCAATTGATAAGAACGGACAAGAAAAACCAGGCGCTGTCATTGCAGACTATTACAGCGATGAAGCATTGAAAGTATATGCCAGGATGGCAAAAGATATGAATGCAGATGCTTTTATGATCATTCATGTTTCAGTTTATTTTTCATCTGAAACAGCGGATGGGAAAACGCTAGGTGGGTTTAGCAATATGTTTCACAAAGAACCACCTCATGCAATAGTTAAGCTGGATTTCCGGATATATGATGCCGAGGAGAAGCCTATCGTCTTGTTTAAAAACAAAGATGCAATTCGCGGGTACAGCAAAGAGGCTTTGGTTTCTTTCAAATCTTCATTCGGGCATTTTGAATGGAATAACGGAGAAGCCTAAAAGATCGAATATGATGCTATGGAACAAGCTGTAAACAATATCGCGGCCAAGATAGACAAGGGAAGCTTTTAGAGAAAACAGAGCTATCATTTATACGAGTATTGATATGTTATTTTCTTTCATGACAGGTAATTGGAACGCACTTGGTTCTGGGCAAACCCACATCAAACCCACAGTATTCCCACACCAACCCACTTTTAATGTGGTTTATCGTGGTTTATTTGTATTTTAATGTATATTTAAAATGTATCAATACCGGGTCAACTCTAAATCAATCAGATGGCCCTGAAACTGAAAAAAACGTTTAGCATGGAATAATATTTGCATTTTGTTTCCAATGTCTTTTAATGAAAAAAGGTCTTAGCATTTTCGCTAAAACCTTTTCTAGTATTGGGCTCCCAAAGCTGGACTTGAACCAGCGACCCTCTGATTAACAGTCAGATGCTGATAATCAATATTTTAAGAGCGAAATAGTTTTACTGGAATCTCCAATGAGGAATTAGGTACCGATTTGGTTACCGGATTTATTGTAATAGTGTTTATTATAAGCTTGTGGCATATAACTCATTTCCAAGGATTAACCAACCTAATATCATCAATGTTTTTAAAATCATCAATGTTCCTTGTTACTAGGTCAAGATTATGAACAAGTGCGGTAGCAGCAATAATTGCGTCGGGCAGTTTAAGCTTATTGACTTTCCTTACTTCTATTCCTTTTAGAATTATTGGTTCGTCAAGATTCCATACGGTTACATTGCTAATAAACTCTTCCAATACAGCCAACTGCTGCTTATCTGCATTGCGCCAAGCCAACAATTCAATCCTCGTGATTACAGAGATTTCCAGTTCTCCCAAGTCTAACAGATCCGAAGCATTGGCAGGTAGTTTGTTGCTCAAATAATCAATTACAGCATTGGTGTCCATTAAATATTTTCCTGCCATTCGTTGCGTATATCTTTAACGTGTTGTTGAAAATCCTGATACTGCTTGTTGTTCAACATAAGTGTACCACGAAGCCTAGCAGTTCTGCTTTTGCTTGCCACCTGCTCCTTTTCCTTCTTAAGTACTTTTATTATCTTCAAATCTTCCAAATCTTGCAATAGCCTGTAGGCGCTGATATTGGTCAACTCTATTAAATAAGTTTCCATCGTAAAAAATTAATTGATTATCCCTTCAGCTCTTTATTAGTCCTTTTATCAAAGATAAAATATTTCTGCTTAGCCCTAAGGGTTGGCAGAAAGTGGTGAGTAAAATTGGTGTCAGCATCCTTTTGATATAACAATATAAATTAGAAATCAATGTGTTGTGCAGTCCTTCAAGTAATTCGTAGCCCAACTTTAGAAGTAAGTAACATAAGGAGAATGCAATATTGGAGGTTTGTGCCTTTATTTTACCCCTCTCAAATCTGTAACTTCATTCCTAATTTCGGTTTATGCTGATTGAAAGAACATCCAGAGAAGTCATTATTCGCCTCCCAGCTTCGGTAGACGCGACAGGGTTGCAACGCTTAGTGGACTATCTGATATATAAAGAAGCGACTGCCAATTCCAAGGCTACCCAGGATCAGGTCGACAAACTTGTTGCCGATGTAAAAAAAGGGTGGTGGAAAAGGAACTGCAAACGCTTTATTGAATGAGGAAAATAATCGTTGACACGATATTATTTTCTCTTTGAAATACTTTCCAGAAATAAACGTGCCTCTGGAAGGGCAATTTCATCAGCAATGATCGGATTAAACTCAAGTGTACAGCGATCTTTCATTTTTTCATTTAGGCTTTCAATAAACTTTTTACCGTAAGAAAAGTAAATGTGTGGCTTTACACCAGGATGCTGTTTTTTAATATCAGATACCAACCCGGTTATATGATTTTCCATTTCTCTTTCAGTAAGTTCTTTGCATAAGGCAGGTTGGAAGCAAAACCTTGAATAATTGTCGAAAGATAGCATTATAAATACCTCCCCATCCGCCAATGTTTCTATAGTTGTGAAAGTAGAATGAATATATTGACCGGGTTTTGTTGCTTTCATTGCTCCAATAAATTGTGTTGCTGTTCTTGCTTTTTCAAGCAAGGTGTTTTTCTTTTCGTTTTGTGGTTGCTTTTTTTCTAAGTTCTTTCAGCTTCCGTTTTTCTTTGTCGGCACGAATGAAGTCGCTGATGGCTTTTTCTTCATCTTTTGTCAGTGGTCTTGGATCGACTACAAAATCTACATCAAGAGGTTCTTTTATAAGTTTCATAATTATGCTATTAAAAGTATTTGTTTGTTAATATTAAAGCTGCTTCCGTAGTAATAACCATGTTGTGTCCTCCAAAATGGATTGCTCCTAAAGTTTTTTCATAATGCTCAATTAACTTGGTCTTGGAAAGAAAAGAAACATAACCTTCACCGCCTCTTTGGAATGAAAGCCTGCAGGCGAAAGCTACAAGGTTACCAGGAACACCTAAATATGTTTTAGCTTTTCCAATGTTAAAAGGCGCACTTTCGATCAGGTGCATATAAACGTGATCAGATTTTACTTCCAAACTTACAACGCATTGTATAATGTTTGGGTTATTGGTGATCGTCAATTTGTAAACGTCCCTTGTAGAAACGCTATGTTCGTATGCCCAATTAAATCGCCATCCATTTTTCTTTGTTAAGTTTTTTAGTTCAACCTTGGTTAACAATGAAATTTCAGTCGGGAAGCTATCTCCCGATTTTATGTTCTCGATTGAATTTGTGAGTTTATCCACCTCAAAATCAAGCCCTGTTTCTTTTCGTTTTTTCACCCTACGAATTTACGATTTTTATAATGAAAAGCAATGATTTTGGCCCTTTGTGCAAAGCTAAAGATCTGTCCATGTTGACTATACGGGCAAAGAATGGAGTGGCTAGAAAATGCCGTCTTCTTTGAAACTAAAATACGTCCCTTTGACCGGCAATAATGTAGCCTTCCATGTTTTTACAGTATACGCACCCTCTGCGGATTTAATGATTAGTTTTTCGACTATAGACGGTCGGTAACTTACTTCGATTTCTGCAATTGTATTCACAGGTTGTGTTTAATAGGATATGGTGCTTTGAAAATGACTATAAGGGTGTAGACGTTCATTGATTATATTGTCAATTTATAAACGTCCCGTTCAGGTTGCTTGAATTCAAACTTCCTATACAGGTGATGAATTCGATAGTTATAAAAAGCCTTTTCCTTTAAGGCTAAAATACTCCCCATTGACCGGAAATAATATAAAGTGATCAAGCACCTGTATGTTTAATAAATTTCCTACTTCTTTGTTTCGCTCCGTCCATGGAGATATCCTGCGATGAGGGTACTTTATTGTAGAGCCTATCGTCATAAAGAGTTGTAAATCAGGTTAAACTGATTTAAGCGGGTGAAAACACGTATCAAAGGGTGAAAACACCGATAAAGATTCAGTGAAAAAACATTAAAATAATTGATATGATTGTCTAATTTCATGTTTGCCTAGACTGCATAGAAAAAACGTTTTATAACGTGTTCTTTTGCTTATGCGGTCGAATTGATAGAACATTCAAGTATCTCCCCCCACCAAGCTTGAATGTGTTGCTATATGTTTATTAACGTGTTGTATTAAAAATAGTTGATAATCAATTAAGCAAAAATGTTGTGCAGTTGTCTTAGTAAGTGACAAAACTATCTAAAACGCATGCACAACATCAAGACGAATTTCGGTAGATTTTATCAGATATGCAAAGAGTTCTTTGAAGAAGAAGCTGCTTCTAAATCCATCTTAATGTATCAATATACAGTCAACGCATTTTTATCGCTCAGAGGTTCGACCAGCATATTTGATACAGCTGAATAACAATCAGTAATAAAAATATTCATTGCGCAAGAATTGCGGGATATTAATCCTTAATTGACCCAAAGAAAAACAAAAAAGGACGTTGGTAGAAAACGAAACTACTTTGGGATTAGTAATAAACAGCCAAATACTGCCAGTATGTACTGTAAACCTTGAGTCTTTAACAAGTAAAAGATAAGAAAACCTATCAATCTTAATTAACACTAAAAAATTACGCAAATGAAAAGAACAAAATTCGCAATAATGGCTGCTGCAATTTTATTTATAGCAGCCATTGTTGGTTATTCAATTGAATCAAAAGCTTCAGTATCAGATGACCTGACAAAAAAACAGCTAAAAAGTTGTACAGTTACATCAGGAGGTGTAATAATCCAGATTGGTAATACCTGTGATGGTTCAGGTGACGGGTGCAAAGCCAACCCTTGTAGTTAATAGGTATTGAAGTTTAAGGAATAATCGTCTCACATGCACTGAGACGATTATTCCTTAAAAAGTATCATTGTCAAAAACTTTAAAATGATTAAACAATTATATCCTCTACTAATTTTAAGTTCTCTCTTGTCATGCAAGTCCAAAAACGATTGGGTTGAACCCTTTAAGTTTGGGAAGCCTCTAATAGAAATAGAGTTGAAGAAAAATGAAAAATCAAATGAAATTTTTTTCAACAATAAAATAGAAAACATAAGGTTGCTAGAATTAAAAACTAACCCCAAAGACTTCTTTGCTGCATCTATTGACAAAGTTGTTTGTTATAAAAACAACTTCTATATTCTTGACAAACATTTCTCAAATTTAGCAGTATTTGACAAGGACGGGAATTTTATAAGAAAAATTGGGGAGATCGGGTTGAATAGTAATCAATATCGAAAAATTGTCGATTTTTCAATCGATTCTATTGATAACAAATTGATTGTTTATTCAAATGAGAATAGAGCTTTATACTATTATTCCTTAGACGACGGAAGCTTTATTAATAAGGCATATATTAATTTATATGGGAGTGACATTCAACTTGTTCAAAAGGATAGCTTCTTTTTATACAAGAATTTTTCTACTAACGATAACGGAAGAGGAAAAGGGAATCTTTATTTGATAAACGATAAAGGGAAGATTATAAAAAAGTTTTTCCCATTCGATTCAAAGATATCTAATATTTATTGGACAAATACCGGCTTTTTAACCCAATCCTATCACAAAACTATCTTTTCACCTCCTTTTAATGATACGGTTTATAATTATTCTTTCGCTACAATGAACTGGGAACCTTACTTGCTGATTCGAATAACATCGGATTCAATTAAAGCAAACAAAGATTTACATTATAAACTATTTGCTTCTAAAATATTAATCGATAGTGCAGCAAGTTACTTGGGGCCGGACTATTGCCAAAATAATGAATACGCATTATTTACCTATCAAAGCGAAAGGCGTATTAAAATAGGATTATTCCATTTTCCAGATAGCAGATTATTTGTTTTCAGCAATAAAAATACAGAAGATATATATACTCGCTTGATTAGCAAGCCTCTGGCAATTACACAAGATAACAATGTTGTATTTAGTTTATCTAGGGATAAAATTTTGAACTTACACAAAACAAACAGCTCTCTGTTTAATATAATACGTGATGCTAATAAAAATATAATTGATTCGGTTAGCGAAAATTCAAATCAATTGATATTAATCGGGTCAATAAAAAAATGAACTTAATGAAACACAAATCGACATATAAATCTTTTCTGCTCCTGTTGCTTCTTGCAAGCTGCAGGCATAAAGGGCCTATCATAAGTTATGATGAAAAAATAATCAATTTGGGAAATATTACATTTAACCAAAAATATACCAGTAAGATCATTATCCGGAATAGAGGGGACATGGATTTAAAATTACTGAATGCGAATCCTGATTGTTCATGTACAATTACTAATGTTCCCAAAGACCCCATTAAACCTGGCGATTCCGCTTTATTACATCTTCAAATTACCCCTGCTGTCGATGGCTACATCCAACAAAGTGTTTATTTGGACAATAATTCCAGCAATGAAAATAGAGTCTTGTTTCTAATACGAGCCAATGTAAAATTATTAAAGTAGTAAGTATTATTATCAAAATTTAAATATGCCTGTATTGGGGATTAAAATATTTATAACACTAACTTTTTTTACATTCTTTTTCTGTACAGAAAAAATTAAAGCCCAGGACTATAAAATAAAAGGGCATTTGTATGATTCATTGGAAAAGAAACCAATAAAAAATGCATCTGTTTATTTAATTGATGCAAAAGACTCATTTTTAATCTCCTTTTCAAGGTCTTCAGAGTCTGGTTTATTTGAATTGTCATTTAATGAAAAACCAGATCATTCTAAAGTAATTATTGTTGTAAATTATCCGGAATATGCAGAGTATTTTGATGAGGTCAATTTAACAGTTGGTACCCGTATTTATGACCTAAAAAAAATTTATTTAACAAATAAAATACATCTTTTACAAGAGGTAATAGTAAAGGATAACCTACGGGCAATCCGTATTAAAGGGGATACCACCATTTTTATCGCAGATAGCTTTCATTTGGCGAGAGGAGCTATAACTGAAGATTTAATTAAAAAACTTCCTGGATTTAAAGTTGATTTAAAAGGGCATATTCAATTTCAAGGAGAAAGGATTAAAACTATTTTGATAGACGGAGAAGAGTTTTTTGGTAATGATCCATTACTAACTACTCAAAACTTAAGAGCAGATTTAATTGATAAGGTTCAGGTGTACGACAATAATGCCGATCCGTTAAAATCAAACTTTAATACTGGTTCATCTGGAGGAAAAGTTATAAATCTTAAACTGAAGAAAAATAAGAAGAGGGAAGTATTCGGGAAATTAAATGCTGGGCATGATGTTGATAATTATTACGATAGCAAATCGATATTTAATCAGTTCACCGACCAAAAGAAGCTCGCATTATATTCTATAATTTCTGATGTTGGCCAATTTGATTTAAGTTCCTCAGAACAAAATAAGTATGCAGAAGAAAGCGGCCCAAGTATAGAAAATAGTAATAGTTGGGATATGGATACGTGGAATGGAGAATTTATTGGATATGGTTTCCCAACGGCGTCTACACAAGGGATTCATTTTAGTAATAAATGGAATAATGATCAAGCATCGATTAATTCAAATTACAAATTGGTGAATTTGTCTATAAAAGGAAATGCATATTCAAAGAATTATTTTTTTTCGAAAGACTCATCATATAAAATGTCTGATTCTTTGGCCTTGAACAATAGCATAAGTACAAACAAAATATTCACTGTTTATCAAAGAGCGAATATTAAAAAATGGAACTTAAAACTTGAAATCAACGGATTTTCAGCACACAAAAATATTGATGAATACTCGGAATCGGATATAACTGACAATGCCAATATATTACGAAGTAAATCCACAACCCGAAATCTGTCAGGTCTAACACTAAAGTTCTTGAGCTCTAATTTTATACTAAAACGAACTTTCAGTAATCCGAGAAAAATTTTTTCGGTCAATTATGTTCATGGGTACAATAATATATTAGGAGATGGCTTTTTGAATTCATCAAACAGTTTTTACTCAACCCAATCGAATCTCATAAGTATGGAACATATCGATCAATTTAAGCGATTTGATTTTTCACAATCAACCTCTGATATAAAAATGAATTTCAGTCAACCTGTTTCCGATAAATCTTTTCTCGTTTTCACTGCCAACAATTTGTGGACAACTAACCAATCAATCAGGCTATCATTTAATAAAGATATGAGTTTATCTTATAGAGCTATTGATACTATCCATTCGAGTAATTATGCTTATAGTATTAATACCCAAAAAATTGGAGTTGGATTTACAACGACCCCTGCTAAATTCTACCTGATATCCGGAATAGACATTGGTTTTACAAACCTGTCACAAAAGGATAAATTTTCAAATTTCAATTATAATAAGAATTATATTAACATTTATCCAAAAATAATATTCAGCTATAATTTTTTGAACAATAAGCGATTACTATTTTCTTACAATGGTTTTACAACCCAACCTACATTGGCTCAAACGCAACCCGTTAAATCCAACTCAAACTCTTTAAATGTTAACGTAGGAAATTTACTTCTAAAACCTTCATTTACTAATACGATTGCAGTTAAATATTTCACCTACAATACTTTAAAAAAAAATCATTTTATAGCACGTGCGCAGCTATCCGTATTTAGTAATTCCTTTTCAACATCAGCAGCGGTTGATTCAAATTATATCCGTGAAAATAAAACTATAAATGTTAACGGAAACAATGATTTGCAAACATATAGCGAATATGGCTTTTTACTCAAAAAGATGAACATTGATGTTTTATTGACGGGAAGCTATCGAGAAGAGACTACAGTTTATTATTTTAATTATAAGCCACTTAAATCATTTATTAGAAATGCGTCTTTTGCATTAGACTTATCTAAAGACTTTCAAAACAAAGCCAGCATTTCAATTGACTTTTCATTGAATTATTACAATGCTGAATCGAACATGAACGTTACAAGAGATATTGATTATTGGGAAAACAATATTGAATTTGATGGAGGGTTTTCATTTTTGAAATCCTTTTCAATTCATTCAAATATAAAAACCACATTTAGGGGTAATAATAATTTTTTTGACAGAAATAAGAATTGTGTAATTTTTAATTATTCGATTGAAAAATCTTTTCTTAAAGACAACAGTGTAAGCTTGAAACTGCAAGGGAATGATTTATTTAATCAAAATATTGGGATTGAAAGACACTTATATAGAAATTCTATTTCTGAAAGTAGTTATAATATTATAAAGAGATATTTCTTATTTTCTTTTCAATGGAAATTCAATTATTCAAGAGTAAATAAATGATCTTATGAAAATCATTATGACATTTGTGTTTCTGTTAAGCTTGAATTCTGCCATTTGCCAAAACGAAAATTGCATAAACGAAGGGAAGATAGAATTTGTAAAAACCACTAACCTGCACTTTGTGATGGAAGGAGATTATTTCACAGAAGAAATTACAGATAAATATCCTAAGTTTATCAAATCAAAGTTTACCTTATATTTTAACTCGAAAGAATCTTTATTTAAACCAGATATCGAAAATACCAGCCAAATTCTGCCAATTGAACTTAACGATCTTGATATGGTTTATTTAAACTTAAACGACACTGCATTCAGAGTGACAAAAAGGTTTTATCAAACAAGGCTTCAAATACTAGGTAAGGCCATAGAAATAAAATGGAGAATAACGAATGAGAAAAAATATATTGCAGGTTTTGAATGTACGAGAGCGAATGGTATATATCGCGACTCGATTTATACAGTCGCCTTTTTTTGTAGTGAAATTACCCCTCCACTTGGGCCACTGACCTTTCATGGCCTACCTGGAATGATACTTGGAATATCATTGCCATCGCTGCATACAAGCTGGTATGCAACAAGGGTATATAATACAACAATTGAAAAAAATACTTTTAATAATAAGAATGATATCCCCGAAATGTCAATATTAGAGTATAATAAAAAGGTAATTGAAAGCCTGCAAACTTGGCATGGAAATGTTTACTGGTATTTGAATTCTATGAAGATGTGAAGCCTTACCCTGTTTGATGACTCGTCCTGAAAAAACCTTACACAATTTACGGTTCAATCGATACAGTTGCTTTTTTATATGTCTTCCATCGCTTCTGGATTGCTCACTTCGGCTGTATGGGCATTTGGTGTTAGATTTGTCGGCTCCCCCAAAGTTCGCGTAGTTGAAAGTTAACTGAAACGGTTAATTTTAAACAAGCGAATATGAAAAAATCACAATTCACCGAGACACAAATTGTCAAAGCCATTCAGGAACATGAAAATGGCCGTAAGGCGGAGGATATCTGCCGGGAACTTCCTTGAGCATTTCATTGAAAAGGTTGATGAATCTGACCCGTGTTGATTGTAAATATTCATTGATTTGCTGGGCCTCTTCTGTTGAACCTTTTACCCTTGATTTGGTAGAATCCCAACGATCAACGGAAATAGTGTGTCCGGTAGCAATGGTTTTTCGTTGGCTGCCGTAAGAAATACGGATGCAAACAGGTGAAAGCCCCTTTTTGTTGATTTTAGTCTTGTATAGCCATACAAGTATTGATATGTTGTTTTTAGACATAAGCGTAGTTAATGGCATGTAAAAGCCGATGAAGAATGGTTGAAAAAACTGGGTATGTAGTCGGCAACCAAAAGTGCAGAGTTTTTGGCAATCAGGAGTGCAGAGTTTTCGGCAACAATGAGTACACAAAAAATAGCAACAAGAGTGCAG
>PVEQ01000023.1 GCA_002973575.1 Sediminibacterium magnilacihabitans | reverse complement strand
AGCAGGTACTTCTCAGAAAATCTAATCCCAGCTTTAAATGCCCGCTCTCCTCTCAAAATGAAAAGCCGCCTCAATTATTGTATTGAGACGGCCTCTTTTTATCTGGTACAGTAATGCATACGGGTTGCCGTATTGGATATTTGAAATACTTTTGTGGCTTCAATCATCAAGCATGGACCAACAACCACCCAACCAATTGAATATCGAGATCAGTGAAGAAACGGCAGAAGGTTCTTATGCCAACCTGGCCATCATCACCCACAGCAATGCAGAATTTGTGATCGATTTTGTGAACGTAATGCCGGGTACTCCCAAAAGCCGGGTGAAATCCAGGATCATTTTTACGCCCATGCATGCCAAACGCTTTATGAAAGCGCTGGAGGAAAATATCGAAAGATTCGAAGCGGCCAATGGCCCCATTAAAGACCTGGAACATATTGAGATTCCCATGAACTTCGGTGGTCCCAACGCCCAGGCTTAACGCAGCAACCCCTCATCGGCAAAACTGAAATACCCCTCATTGCTTACAATGATGTGATCCAGCAATCGTATGTCGAGGCAAGCGGCCGCAGCTTTTATTTTCTGTGTGAGCATTTCGTCGGCTGTACTGGGACGAAGGTTGCCACTGGGATGATTGTGGCAAAGAATGATACTGGTAGCGTCGTATTCCAGGGCTTTTTTTAAAACAACCCGTGGATCGGCAACGGTGCCGGTGACGCCGCCCTCACTAACAATCTCAAAACGCAATATTTTATTGCTGTTGTTGAGGCACACTACAGCAAAGGCTTCTTTTTTACGGTGTTCCAGCCTGGCCCGCAGGTAATGGGCTATATCGGCACTCTGTTTCACTCGTGGCCTGAAGCTGGCGGCCATATTGCGCCGGATACCCAATTCCAAAGCCGCTGCCAGTGCAATGGCTTTGGCTTCACCCAAGCCCTTAATGTGTAGTTTTTGGAGATCCTTTACAGACAGGCTGGCCAGTAAAGAAAGATCATGGTGCACATGGGACAATAATTCCCGGCAAAGCTCCATCACATTTTTTCCGGGTGCACCATTGTTGATCAGGATGGCCAGTAATTCCGTATCTGTAAGGGCTTCGGCACCCTTCAGGAGCAGCTTCTGGCGCGGTTGTTCGGCAGGCGCCCAATCCTTGATTTTTAATTTCGCCATAATAAAAATTACTAAAAAATCAAATCATAATTTCTTAACCTAATCTATATCTTCGCCGCATATTCCCGCTATATATGAACCCTTCCGTTAAGATTTTTTCCGGCACCGGGTCGCAGCAACTGGCAGAAAAAATTGCCCAGCGCTTTGGCGCCCCCATTGGCAAAATCAATATCCAGAAATTCAGCGACGGTGAGTTTCAACCCATTTTCCTCGAAAGCATCCGAGGCGATTATGTGTTCCTTGTGCAGAGTACTTTTGCGCCCACCGATAACCTCATGGAACTGCTGCTGATGATCGATGCGGCTAAAAGAGCCAGCGCTTACAAGATCATAGCAGTGATTCCTTATTACGGTTTCGCGCGGCAGGACCGGAAAGATAAGCCACGTGTGGCAATCGGATCGAAATTAATCGCCACACTTTTACAGGCAGCCGGGGCCGACAGGATCATTACCATGGACCTGCACGCACCCCAGATACAGGCTTTCTTTGATGTGCCGGTTGACCACCTCGACAGTTCTGCCATCTTCATCCCGTATATCGAACAATTGAAACTTACCAACCTCACGTTTGCAGCGCCGGACGTAGGCAGTACCAACAGGGTACGTGAAGTGGCCAGCTATTTCAACGCGGAAATGGTCATCTGCGATAAACACCGCAAAAGGGC
Organism: Sediminibacterium magnilacihabitans; assembly: GCA_002973575.1. GTDB lineage: Bacteria > Bacteroidota > Bacteroidia > Chitinophagales > Chitinophagaceae > Sediminibacterium > Sediminibacterium magnilacihabitans. Next base: position 44,207 of record PVEQ01000023.1, on the reverse strand, counting down.
CAACGAGATCGCCAGCATGGTGGTTATCGGTGATGTATCGGATAGAGATATTGTACTCATTGACGATATCTGCGACACAGGTGGTACACTGGCCAAAGCGGCCGGATTGCTGAAAGAAAAAGGAGCCCGCAGCGTAAGGGCCCTGATCACCCACCCGGTACTCAGCGGAAAAGCCTACGAGAACATCGAAAACAGCGTACTCGAAGAACTGGTGGTTTGCGATACCATTCCGCTTAAACAGGAATCCAGGAAGATCAAAGTGGTCTCAGTAGCGGATTTATTTGCGATCGCTATACGTAATGCCTATGAAAATAAGAGTATTACGAGCCTTTTTATACATTCCCAACTCAGGGGGAGAGACAAATAGAAAATTTCCTTACCTTCGCCGTCCAAAATTTTATTTTAATGAAAACGATTACAATCGAAGGACAACTGAGGACCGATTATGGCAAAAAAGCCGCCCGCCAGATTCGCTCTCAGGAAAACGTGCCAGGTGTAATTTACGGGGGTGCGCAGGAGATCAATTTTTATGCTTCTGCTAAGGCTTTCAAGCCTTTGGTATACACCGGTGAATTCCAATTGGCCGAAGTAAAAGTAGACGGCAAAGCGTACAAATGTATCCTGAAAGACCTGCAGTTCGACAAAGTAGATGATTCCCTGACACATGTTGACCTGCTGGAACTGGTAGATAACAAGAAAGTGGTTGCCACACTGCCGCTGAAATTTGTAGGTACTTCTGCAGGCGTGAAAGCCGGTGGTAAACTGGTAACCAAAATGAAGTCTTTGAAAGTAAAAGCTTTACCTAAAGACCTGAAAGAAACCATCAATGTAGACATTACCAACCTCGAACTGAATGGTAACATCCGCGTTGAAGATGTAAAAGCAGAGAATATGGAAATACTGAACTCACCCCGTATTCCCATCGCTTCTGTAGTAATGACCCGTCAATTGAAACAGGAAGAAGCTACAGCAGTAAAAGAAGAAAAGAAGAAATAATCTAATTTTTTTAAGTAGCGGTTATACTTGAAAAAGCCCGGCAATACTGATTTGCCGGGCTTTTGTATTGAGTGATATATTGTATTTTTACCCGTAGTATGAATCAATTTCTGATTGTTGGACTGGGAAATATTGGTGCTGAGTATCATCATACCCGGCATAATATAGGATTCGATGTGGTCTCGGCCTTCGTGCTGAAACACGGTGGCCTTTTTCAGACCGGCCGGCTGGCAGAAGTGGCTGAAGTCAAATGGAAGGGCCGGCAGTTCACCTGCATCAAACCCACCACCTACATGAACCTGAGTGGCAAGGCATTTAAATATTGGCTTGATAAAGAAAAGATAACATTGGACGCTACCCTGACCATTGTAGACGACCTGGCCCTGCCATTGAGCAGGCTGCGACTGAGGGGCAGCGGCTCTGATGCAGGGCATAACGGACTCAGGGATATCCAGCTCACACTTGGCACCGACCAATACCCTAAACTGCGGTTTGGAATAGGGAATGACTTTCCCAGGGGCAGGCAGGTAGATTTCGTTTTGGGTAGGTGGGATCCCGTGGAAATACCTATCGTAGAGCAGAAAATTGCCAAGTGTGTAGAGGCCATCGAACTGTTCGCAACAGTGGGTTTGGAAAAGACCATGAATCTGTTAAATAATTTGGCATTCAAGTAAAAAAGCACGTATTTCACAATTATATTGGAAGGAAGTATAATACAACCGATGGGAACTCGATCGAGGATGCTTTACCCTGTATCACTTGATAGTATTCTAAACGAAACGACTTATGAAGATTTTTTGCGTAGGCAGGAATTATGCCGAGCATGCAAAAGAACTGAACAATTCCATTCCGGATGAACCAGTTCTTTTTATGAAACCCAAAACAGCACTGCTACAACCTAATATCCCTTTTTATTACCCTGAGTTTTCAAATGAGCTTCATTACGAAGCAGAGCTGGTATTGCGTATCTCGAAGAATGGCAGGTATGTACCTGAGAAACATGCCGCGCATTATTATGATGCCATAACGGTTGGTATTGATTTTACTGCCCGCGATATACAAAATGAACTGAAGAAAAAAGGCCTGCCCTGGGAAAAAGCCAAGTCCTGGGACCATTCTGCCGTGATTGGAACCTGGCTACCGCTGCAACCCGAAATACTCAAAAAACCCTTGCTCTTCTCACTGAAAAAGAACAAAGAAATTGTACAGTCCGGCTCCTCGGCCGATATGTTGTTTTCATTTGAACAGATCGTGGCCAATATCTCTCATTATTTCTCACTCAACATAGGCGATCTGGTTTTTACAGGTACCCCCGCAGGAGTAGGTGAATGCGTGGTAGGAGACCTGCTGGAAGGATACCTGGGCGAACAGCAAATGTTCACGCTCGAGGTAAAATAACTTAATATTGCCAGCCAAGATACGCACTTCAACATGTTAAAACCCGCGATACTATTGCAGGCTTATGAGCTCATGGCTACCGCAAGGGCTATGAGTGATCTATACGATACCAACCGCGCTGTTTGCAAGTACGTTCACTCCACTTCACGCGGACATGAAGCCATCCAATTGGCAACAGGCATGCAATTGCAGGCTTGTGACTGGATGAGTCCGTATTACCGCGATGACAGTCTCTTACTGGCAACAGGTTTCACTTCTTATGAATTGATGCTGCAATTATTGGCTAAAAAGGACGACCCATTCTCCGGCGGCCGGTCCTATTATTGCCATCCCAGCAGCAAAGCCCCGGACAAACCATCGATCATACACCAGAGCAGTGCTACGGGCATGCAAACCATTCCTACTACCGGACTGGCGCAAGGCATACAGTTCCTGGAAAAAACCTTTCCTGAAAAATTGGGCAGAACCACCGAAGGATATTTACCTATTGCACTTTGTTCTTTTGGTGATGGCAGCGCAACAGAAGGAGAGGTGAGTGAAGCCCTTCAATTCGCCACTTTGAAACAGTTGCCCATTGTATACCTGGTGCAGGACAATCAATGGAGCATCAGCGCTTCGGTGGATGAAGTAAGGGCCATGAATGTATTTGATTACGCAGCGGGCTTCAAAGGACTGAAGCGCCTGCAATGTGATGGCAGCGACTTTGAACAGGCTTATGCAACCATGCAGGAAGCGATTGATTATGCCCGTACAGAACGGAAGCCGGTATTGGTTCACGCAACCGTTCCTTTGCTGGGACATCATACCAGCGGCGTAAGAAAAGAATTTTATCGCAGCAAGGATGACCTTGCTGTACACGCATTGGATGATCCCTTTCCCAAACTCAGGCATATATTACTTGCCAACGGTTTCACGGAACAGGAACTGGAGCTGATAGAAACAGAAGCCATTTCCAAAGCGGCACAGGATTTTGACAAGGCGATGCAGGCAGCAGAGCCTTTGCCTGGTACTGTTACAGATCATGTATTCGCGCCAACGATGGTAACAAAAGAGAGTGGTGAGAGAACACCTGCATGCGGAGAAAAAGTGATGATGGTTGATGCGGCGCTGCATGCGGTAGAAGAGATCATGGAAAAATACCCCGAAGCGATTTTGTATGGGCAGGATGTGGGCGCCCGCCTCGGAGGCGTTTTCAGAGAAGCAGCTACACTGGGAGAAAAGTTCGGCGCGCACCGGGTATTCAATACAGCTATACAGGAAGCTTATATCGCAGGCTCTACTGCCGGGCTATCGGCCCTTGGCCTGAAACCCATAGTAGAAGTACAGTTTGCCGATTATATCTATCCTGCTTTGAACCAACTGGTGACTGAATTGTCGAAATCCTGTTACCTCACCAATGGCAAGTTCCCAGTACAAATGGTTTTGCGTGTACCCATAGGCGCTTATGGAGGCGGCGGACCGTATCATAGCGGCAGCATCGAGAGTACCCTGCTTAGCATCAAGGGAATCAAAGTAGCTTATCCGTCGAACGCTGCCGATATGAAAGGATTGATGAAAGCAGCCTTTCTTGATCCCAACCCCGTTGTTATGCTTGAGCACAAAGGTTTGTATTGGAGTAAAGTACCCGGAACAGAAGAGGCCCGTACCATTGAACCGGACGAGGATTATATTTTGCCCTTGGGCCAGGCCAGCCTGGTATTACAAGCCAATGCAGATAAGATCCAACAAGGAGAAACGGTTTGTATCATCACTTATGGCATGGGTGTTTACTGGGCAAAGGCAGCCGCAGAAAAATACCCCGGACAGGTAGAAGTGATGGACTTGCGCACACTGTATCCACTGGATGAAAAAGCAGTGTATGAACTGGTACAAAAACATGGTAAAGTATTGGTATTAACCGAAGAACAAGAGGCTCATTCATTTGCCGAATCACTGGCTCTGCGGATTTATAATCATTGCTACCATTTCCTGGATACCAGGATTGAAGTACTGGGGGCGCTGGATTTGCCGGCAGTACCCATCAACCTTGCATTGGAAGCGGAAATGTTGCCCAGCCCGGCCAAAGTGGCGGAAAGAATTGCCAAACTTTTGCAGTCTTAGGCTTTTTTTAGCCCCCAAACACCCCTATATTTGCACCCCATTAATGAATGCGGAACGCGGCGGGGTAGCTCAGGTGGTTAGAGCGTTGGATTCATAACCCAAAGGTCTCGGGTTCAACTCCCGATCCCGCTACTACTCGGGAATTTTCAATAAAAAATTGAGAATTCCCGTTTTTATTTTGAGGTATTGCGGCGGTTGGTACGAAGCACTAATTCAGCATTGATTTCCATGATATATTTACAGTCTATGAGTTATTCAAGACATGTTGCATTTATTATTATGGGTGTTTCAGGCGTAGGCAAAACAACCATTGGTAAGTTGTTATCTCAAAAAACGCATATCCCTTTTTTTGATGCAGATGATTTTCACAGCGAGGAAAATATTGCAAAAATGAGATCAGGGGAAGCGCTTACCGATGAGGATCGCAGCGACTGGTTGCATAAGTTGAATACTATGTTGTTGAAACAATTGCAACAAGACTCCTGCATATTGGCTTGCTCTGCGTTGAAACAATCATACAGGGATACTTTATCTGCTAACTGTACAAGCCAAATAAAATTCATTCATTTGTTTGGTTCATTTGAAAAAATTTCGGCACAAATGAAGTCAAGGAAAGATCATTTTATTTCCCCTTCTTTACTTCAGTCGCAGTTTGATGCGTTGGAAAACCCGGTTAACGCAATTCATATTTCAATTGATCAAAATCCATCGGTTATGGTAGAAGCCATTCATCATCAATTGTTCAGCAAATCTGAAATAGGTATCATTGGTTTGGGAGTGATGGGTAAAAGTTTGTGCCGGAATTTTGCCGGGCATGGATTCAATATTTCCATGTACAACCGCCACCTGCAAGGTGTTGAAGAAAATGTGGCGGTTCATTTTCAACAGCAATACCCCGAATTAAATAAGGCTTTGCCTTTCGATAACATCGAATCATTCATCAACTCGCTTCAAACACCAAGGAAAATCATCATCATGGTGAATGCAGGCGCTGCAACAGATGATGTGATCCAAAAAATCACACCTTATCTTTCCGCAGGCGATGTGGTGGTGGATGGGGGAAATACATATTTTGAAGACACAGAAAGGCGACAGGCCGCTTTCAGCTTGCAAGATGTTTTCTTCATCGGCTGTGGCATATCGGGTGGAGAAGAAGGCGCTTTAATGGGGCCATCCCTGATGCCCGGGGGTAATAAAGCCGGATATGAAATGGTACAGCCTTATTTGGAAGCCATTGCTGCAAAGGATCACCAGCAAAATCCTTGCTGCACCTATATTAGCGAAGGAGGCAGCGGTCATTTTGTAAAAATGATCCATAATGGGATCGAGTACGTGGAAATGCAATTGCTGGCTGAAGTGTACCAGGTATTGAGACAGAATGGAAAGAACCCCGATGCCATCGCTGCTGTTTTTGAAGCATGGAAAAAAGAAGGGGCGGACAGTTATTTATTGGACATCACCATTGATATTTTAAAAGAAAAAGAAGGGGATAAATGGCTGCTCGATCAGATCGTCGACGAAGCCCAAAGTAAGGGAACCGGTAATTGGGCTGCCATTGAAATAACCAAACAACATGTTCCTGCTACATTAATTGCAACATCGCTTTATGCGAGGTATGAATCGGCATACAAAGACCTCAGGGTAGCATTGAATGCATTGTACCCGGTTCCTCACAATGCTGAAAGTCCCATTGCTGTTGAGCTGTTGAGAGAAGCATACGAACTGGCAAGGATCATTAATCATTTCCAGGGTTTCTGGGTCGTTACCGAAGCCTTCAAAAACCACGGCTGGCAAACCAATATGAGTGAGATCGCCCGGATATGGACAAATGGGTGCATTATCCGGTCGGGTTTGATGCAGGAATTGATAACAGTCTTCAACACTACAGATAATATGCTGTTATCAGACCTGTTGCATCAAAGGATCGGGCAGTTAAAACCTTCCTTAAGTAAAGCGGTGAGCTATGCAATAGAAAATGAAATAGCTGTTCCCTGTCTCAGTGAAGCCATCAATGCGTTCAATGCAATTACAACGGCCCAATCACCGGCCAATTTATTGCAAGCACAGCGGGATTATTTCGGGGCGCATACATTTCAGCGTTACGATACTCCCGGCGGAAAGTTTTTTCATCACCAATGGAAAAAATCATAAGAAAGCATTCAATAACATCACGCCTGCTAACCCCACTACCGATACAATGGTTTCCATTAAAGACCAGGAGCGGAAGGTATCTTTCAGAGAGAGATTGAAGTATTCTTTGAACATCCAGAATCCAGGGTCGTTGACATGAGAAAACATCAGGCTCCCCGAGCCGATGGATAATACCATGAGACTGGGGTTGATAGCCGAGTGGCTCATCAACGGCAAAATGATGCCCGCAGCAGTGAGTCCGGCTGCAGTAGCCGAACCGATACAAACCCTCAATGTAGCGGCAATGATCCAGCCAAGTAAAAGCGGATTCACCTGTGATTGTTTAAAGAACTCAGCGATCTGGTTGCCGGCACCGCTATCGGTGATCACCTGTTTCAAAGCACCGGAACAAGCAATGATTAAAATAAGTACAGCTATTTCTTTAATGGCTTCTTCAAATAAACCCATTACCTGCTTCATGGTTTTACCCAAAAAAACGCCTAAAGAGAGACTACAAAACAAAACCGACAATATCATCAAAACAGAAGGCTCACTGATAAAGGAAGCGGCCTGTCCGGCTAGTGACTGATCTGGCACCAGGTATTTGATAAAAGAAGTGAATATCAATAAAAAAACAGGCAGTAAGGCCGAAAAAAAACTGTTGAATACAGAAGGAAGCTGATCAGGTTTTTTTAAATGAGTTATCAGCGGTGGTTCGCCAACCGGTTGAATATTTTTGATCATAGAAGAAAAAACAGGCCCGGCCAGAACCAGGGTAGGAAAAGCAACGATCAGTCCCCATAGCAAGGTTTTTCCCAAATCAGCGTGAAATATAGAAACCAGCGCAGAAGGCGAGGGGTGAGGCGGCAAAAAACCATGTGCCACCGATAAGGAGGCAAGCATTGGTAAGCCAACAAAAACAATGGGTAATTTATATTGATGTGCCAATGTAAATATGATGGGCACCACTAAAACAAATCCTACATTATAAAAGATGGGAATGCCAATGATGAAACCGGTAAACAGCATCCCCCACTGGATATAACGCTCTCCAAAAATACGCATCATCCTGCTTGCGATGACTTCTGCAGCACCGCTGACAGCCACCAGTTTGCCGATCATGGCGCCCGAACACAATACGATCAATGTAGAACCGGCCATGTCGCCAATCCCTTTCTGAACAGAGGAAGCGAGTTGCTGAAAAGGTATTCCCAACAAACGGCCGGCTATAAAAGCAACGATCAAAAATGAAATGAAAGGGTTGATCTTACAAAAACTAATAAGCAATACCAATAGTAAAATCGTGGCAAGGAGGATGGCAAGAAAAGACATAATGAATGTTATTCAGACTTTTGGTAAAATTGAATTTTATAAATATTGTGTTGCAGTATTGAATGAAATGCCTGCTGACAGTGTTTTCAATACATCCGATTCACTGCCTGTAAAAGGCCCCGATGTTTCAATGTTCAAAGTAGCTATTGCAGCGGCAAACTTACCTGCATTTTCCAGGGTTGCTCCTTTTGTACGCATGTACAGATAGCCTGCCATGTAAGTGTCTCCGCATCCGGTGGCGTCTACAACAGCGCTTGGCTTGTATGCCGGAATAGCAATGAATGCTCCATCTTTACAAATAACCGATCCGTTGCTCCCCAGTGTGATCACTATTTCATTAGCACCCCAATTCCATAATGCCTGTGCCGCAGATGCTATATGGGTGTGACCGGTAATGGCTTCCATTTCGGTTTCATTCAGTTTCAGAATGCTTATATAAGGGAGGACAGTTTTTTTATCACTCCAATCTACAGGATACACTTTTTCATCTTTTACATTTCGCAGGTAACCTTGTGCGTCGAGAGAAACGATTCCTTTTTCGGACAAAGTTTTGATCACTGAAGCGGGTATATCGCCGGATAATAATGGGCCAAGATGGTATATGCGGGCGTTGAGACCTGTTATTTGTTCAACAGAGAAAGCATCGGCCTGCTGGGCTACTTTTTGTTCCCGATGGTCCTGGTTACTTGTATAAATATTCTCGAAATAAACGGTATTCCTGCTGGAGCAAGCCGTAATGGAGATTCCCCTTTCATGAAGTGAAGAAAGAAGTGCTGCTTCTTTTTCCGCCAGCGCGGTAACCAGGTGATAACGGACAGGCAGGTTTCCAATGGCGTGGGAGAAATAAAAAGCAGTGCCGCCAGGCAAATGGGCTACATGGTGTGGTGTTACAATTTTATCGAGTGTAATATGTCCAATGCAGCAGATATCGTACATGATGAATAAACAAGTGTTTTTACTTTGAACTGGTAAGTTAACGAGTTATATCGTTTTAGGCATCAATTTGACAGGATTTGTGTGTGATGGAACCACTCATTATAATGTATCTGTACGAATGCTCCAAGAGCGGAAGAATGAACGGTTATTGGGGGCAGTCAAGCCGGGAAACCACTTTCTTTTTGCTGAAAGGGTGGATGCTGAGCATCAGGTATCCGCCTCCATTCAGGGAAGGGTCTTTTTTCAATAAACCAAAGTTGTGAATACCCAATAGAAGCGGACCCAGTTTGACTGCCGCTCCTATCCAAAGTTGCCCCTGTGTATTGTATTGTATGGGCAGGTATGCGCCCCAGGCCAATGTTTCCCATCGTGGTGTGATCGTAAGCAGGTTCAATTCCCTTGTGCGCAGTTTGTTGTAGCTGGAAGTAGAATAGAAATTCAGGCTAAGGTCGGCATTGACATAAAAATTGTTACCCAGCTTCCGGTCAACATTGATCACCAGCCTGGTTGGATTACTGATGATGAAGTTTTCGCCAATGGATGATGCAGTACTGAAAATGGTAGCCAGTGTATCGTGTAATCCGTTGATGGATTGAACACCGCGCATCTTAACGGCGATCACAGTATCGGTGATATTGGGATTGACATTGCTGAACTCACCGGAATAAGTACTGGCCTTATATGCATTGGATCCGAGATCCATGATGGAAGCGCCGATCTTCCAGGTATAATTCAGGTTTTTATTGATGTCGGGATCATCGTTTTCTGTATCGTAAACCAAGTATTCCACACCAAAGCTGAGTCCTAAATGGGTAGATGTATTCCGCAGAAAATCTTTTATTGTAGGATTATTGGAAGTCGTATTATCGTAATTGGCCGAATAGCCGTAAATGGCATAAGCATTGGTAAGCTTGTAGGCGGTATCTGTACCCTTGGTCAGCTCCTGGTAAGTAAAACGCCTTACTTTTCCGAATCCCCCCGATAACCCGCGCATGATCTGTAATGTAATGCCCCCGCTTAATTTTCCACTGGGTGTTTCGCTCAACACCTGCGAGTAATTAAGATTGCCTTCCAGCCAGCCGGTATGGATAGCGAAACCTTCCAGGTAAGGGGTGGTGCGGTTCATTTTAAAAAACTCATTGAAACTATACACATTGTCGGACGACCAGAGTGGTTGTGTTTTGATGTGGTTGTAGGTTCGGGCACGCAGTCCAACCGCCAGGGCTTTTGTGTCGGACAACTTATAATGGAATTGAAGCAGGTCAACATCTGCATTGGTATGGATAAACCTGCTGGAATATTTATTCCCGAATTGCAGAAAAGTACTGTCTTGCGAAGAGAGCGAAAAATTACCCAATGCCAGGGTGTTGGTACTTTGGGTAACCTGTAAAGAGAAAAGGTTAAGATCCCACCGGTAAACCGAATTGACCGGCGACGCAGGATTATTGCGGATGCCGGCGCTGCCTGCAAAAGGCGATCCATTGATGGCATGGTAGCTCTGTGCCTTTGCGCTATAGGAAAACAGGATGAACAGGAGCCATAAAATAATACCGCGTACTGGTTTCATTGAAGCAAAGAGTCGGTTGGTTTGGTATTAGTTGCCTGGAGATACAGTTTTGATTATCCGATGGAAAGATAGGGGGAAAACTCAAAAGACTATATAAAAAAAGCCCCCTGTAGAAACAGGGGGCGTCTTCGATTGCTTGCCATATGAAAAAAGGTAAAAATCACTTAACAGCCACTTCAAATCTGGCATAAAGTATGCGCTTATGTTTGAAGCCAAAACGAAGATAAGGGAAAAATTGAAACAAAGTATTTTTTTGTGTAATTAATTTAATATTTCCAAAAAATTAATAAAAAGATAAAATTTTTGATAAAAAATAAAACATGTAAAAATATATAATTTGATTATTTTGCCTAATTTTTCCTCTTCTAATACATGCTTAAGACCGCAGTTTAACAATTAAATTATTTATAATCAATTATTTAGGTTGATTATATACCTTTAACGCCTGCTCCAGGCAGTCCATCGCCAAATTAATATTATTTATATTTAATACGTATGCCAAACGCACTTCGCGCTTGCCTAAGCCGGGTGTTCCATAAAATCCACTGGCGGGCGCCAGCATCACAGTCTGGTTATTATAGCTGAATTTTTCCAGCAACCACTGGCAAAATACATCGGCATCATCTACTGGTAATTGAGCCATGGCATAGAATGCACCTCCCGGGGTGGGACAAACAACGCCTTCCATAGCATTGAGGCGCCGTACCAGCAAGTTGCGCCTTTCCCTGTACTCCTCACGGGTGTGATTAAAGTAATCAGCCGGGAGGTCGAGCGCAGCTTCGGCGGCGATCTGCGCAAAACCAGGGGGGCTGAGCCTGGCTTGTGCAAATTTCATCACAGTTTCCAGCACGGCCACATTTTTTGTTACCAGTGCACCGAGCCGCGCGCCGCAGGCGCTGTACCTTTTACTGATGGTATCCATCAGCACCACATGATTTTCCACACCTTTTAAATGCATGGCACTTACCTGGTGTCCTTCATAACAGAATTCGCGATAGGCTTCATCGGAGAACAGGTAAAGATTGTATTGCAGGATGATCTCTTTCAACTGCTGCATTTCCGCTTCGCTGTACAAATAACCGGTAGGGTTATTCGGACTACAGATAACGATGGCCCTGGTACGAGGGGTGATCTTTTCGACAAAAGCCGAAATCGGCGGAAGCGCAAAACCGGTGTCGATGCTGGATGTTACGGGAACCACTTTCACGCCCGCCGCTACCGCAAAACCGTTATAGTTGGCATAGAAGGGCTCGGGAATGATCACTTCATCGCCCGCATCCAGGCAGGCCATAAAGCCGAAGAGGATGGCTTCGCTGCCGCCGGTGGTTACAATGATCTGGTTGTAATCCACATCAATACCCACGCTTTTGTAATAACCTGTGAGCTTGCGCCGATAACTTTCATTGCCCGCACTGTGGCTGTATTCGAGTACTTTCAAATGACTTTCCCTCACCGCTTCCAGCATCAAAGGAGGGGTTTCAATATCGGGCTGACCTATGTTGAGGTGGTAAACAGTAGTGCCTTTTTTCTTGGCAGCTTCTGCGAAGGGCACCAATTTTCGTATGGGAGAGGCCGGCATGACCTGTCCGCGTTGACTGACTTTAAGCATGGCGCAAAGATAACATGCCCGAAGCTACACCAACAAAAAAGCAGCCCGGAGGCTGCTTTTCAGCGAAAATGAATAATGTAATTATTTAGATGATTTGGTAGTAACGGCGTCTACTACTTCTCCTTCAATACTCAATACCACCGGCTGTTGCGCGCTGGCAAACTTAACGGTTACATCTTTTTTGAAAGCTCCCATGTTGGCAGCATTGTAAGTTACTTTGATGGTAGCAGTTTTGCCCTTAAGGATCGGATCTTTTGAATACTCAGGCGTGGTGCATCCGCAGGAAGCACTCGCGAATTCAATGATCAGGGGTTTGTCGCCCGTATTGGTAACAGTGAAAATATGTGTGGCCGGAACATTGTGCTTGATCTTACCGAACTTGTAAACAGATTCGCTGAACTTAGCGTCTTTCACTTCATTCTGCGCAAAGACAGCAATAGTAGTCAGCATAAGAACAAATGTGAGCACTTTTTTCATAGTATGATTTTATTTGTGTTGAAGAATGAATCTTCCGTAAAACTAACCCCTTTCACTCAACTAGCGGAAAAATAATGTTGGATGGCTGAAGAGGCCATTATTTATGGCATATAATTAGTGCTATTTCCAAGTCATTTTGTATTTTAAAGCCATTTTAATGCCGGGCGGGACAGGCCAAAACTAATTTCTGTTAGCCTTTCATCTTGTAGTATTATTTTTGTTTTATGGAATCGACGACCACAGTTGAACAAAGAACAGATATGCTTTCTTTCGATGGCTTCAGAAATGCAGTAATGCAAGATTACCGCATTGCTGTGGTAAGCAGGGAAGTAAGTCTTTTAGGAAGAAGGGAAGTGCTTACCGGCAAAGCCAAGTTCGGCATTTTTGGCGATGGCAAAGAAGTGGCGCAGGTAGCCATGGCCAAGTTTTTTCAGAAGGGCGATTTCAGAAGCGGGTATTACCGCGACCAGACTTTCATGTTCGCAACAGGACTGGCAACGGTTGAACAATATTTTGCACAATTGTATGCCGATCCGGATATTGAACACGATCCGTTCAGTGCAGGCAGGCAGATGAATGCGCATTTTGCAACACCTTTTGTGGATGAAGCGGGCAATTGGTTAGACCTGGCCAATCGAAAAAATATTTCATCAGATATTGCACCAACAGCCGGACAAATGCCGCGCTCATTGGGATTGGCATTCGCTTCCAAATGTTTCCGCAGTTCTACGCATAAAAAAGAACTGGAGCACCTGAGTAACAATGGTAATGAAATTTGTTTCTGTACCATTGGCGATGCCAGTACTACTGAAGGTCATTTCTGGGAAACCATGAATGCTGCAGGCGTACTGCAAGTGCCGCTCGCTGTTTTTGTGTGGGATGATGGTTATGGTATTTCCGTTCCCAAGAATATACAAACCACCAAAGGTTCCATTTCCACTGCGTTGAGAGGATTTCAGAAAGGAGAAGATACCAATGGTATCAACATATACAAAGTGAAGGCCTGGGATTATGCCGGCATGTGTGAAGTGTTTGAAGAAGCATTGCATCAATTGAGAGATACTCATGTACCCGTTTTATTTCACGTAGAAGAAGTAACACAACCGCAAGGGCATTCAACCAGCGGAAGTCACGAAAGATACAAATCGCCCGAGCGGTTGGAATGGGAAAAGGAATGGGATTGTTTAAAGAAGATGAAAGAGTGGATGATTGAAAACGAACTGGCAACGGCAGATGAATTGGCCGAACTGGAAGCCGAAGCCAAAACCCATGTGCGCGAAAGCAGGAACCTGGCCTGGGAAAAATACTTAGCGCCCATCAAAGCACAGGCAGCCCAAGCTGCTGAGCTCATCAGGGGCACCATGGTCAATGATATCGATCTCTATGGCAAGCTGCAACAACAGGCAAAAGATTTGCAGAACAATAAAGAGCCGTTGCGCAGGGATGTGCTTCGCACGCTTGCACTGGCCATGGAGTTGGCGCCGCAATCGCCTTCTGTTGCTGAGTTGAAAGCGCATAGCCAGTCGTTATGGGAAGAAAGCAAAGCGTTATACAACAGCCACCTGTACAACGAAGGGCCCAAGAGCGCCATGAACGTGCAGGAAGTAAAACCACTTATTCCATCAGACGCTCCGTTGGTGAACGGTTACGAAGTGCTCAATAAATATTTCGATGCTTTGTTTACATCCAATCCCAAAGTCTATGCTTTTGGTGAAGACGTTGGACATATCGGTGATGTGAACCAGGGTTTTGCTGGATTGCAGGATAAACACGGGAAAGACAGGATACTGGATACCGGTATCCGCGAACTGACCATTGTTGGACAGGGTATTGGTATGGCGTTGCGCGGTTTGAGACCGATTGCAGAAATACAGTACCTCGACTATCTCCTGTACGGATTGCAGCCATTGAGTGATGATGTAGCAACTACGCATTTCCGAACGAAAGGACAGCATAGTTGTCCGCTCATCATACGTACCCGCGGTCACCGGCTCGAAGGCATCTGGCACAGTGGTTCGCCGTTGGGCATGATGATCAATGCACTGCGTGGTCTCTATATCTGTGTTCCCCGGAACATGGTGCAGGCCGCCGGTTTCTATAATACTTTATTGCAATCGAACGATCCGGCCATTGTGGTGGAATGCCTGAACGGGTATCGTTTAAAAGAAAAATTACCTTCCAATCTGCTTGAGTTCACTGTTCCGCTGGGAATACCCGAAGTGATCAGGGAAGGAACAGACATCACAATAGTATCTTATGGTTCCACACTGCGCATCATACAGGATGCGACAGACAGGCTTGCAAAAGAAGGCATCAGCTGTGAAGTGATCGACGTGCAAACCTTGTTGCCTTTCGATATCCATCACCAGATCGTTGAATCTTTGAAAAAAACAAGTCGCATTGTTTTCATTGACGAAGACGTACCTGGCGGCGCTTCAGCCTATATGTACAACAAAGTGATGGAGGAACAGAAAGGATACCAGTGGCTCGATGCCGCGCCGCGTACCATCACCGCCAAAGCACACAGGACGGGTTATGGAAGCGATGGTGATTATTTTGGTAAACCCAATGCCGAAGAGATCATCAACGTTATCCGGGAAGTGATGGCGGAATAACTTCAATCAAAAAAAAGATCATTTAATTCTGGTGTGGGAACCCAACAGGCGTTTCTTTTTCCAAACCAACGGTAGCGGTTACGTGCAACAACATGATATATCCCATCACGTAAAAAGCGGGGAATGACGATCAATGCATATAAGACCGGCCATCCCCCGTTTAGTTTTTTTATTACGTGCAGCGCTGCGGTGGAACGGGTAAATACGCTGCCGTTTTCAAATAAAATAAAACTGTTGTAATCGTTTTCAAGCAAATGATGTGTTGACAGGAATTTTTTGCCGAATTCACTTTGCAGGGAAGCAAAACGAAACCGCCTCCCGGAGTCCCTGCGGATCACGAACTGCACACTGTTATTACATAGGTTGCATAGTCCGTCAAAAAGAATCACATCATTCATGGCTTATGCCATATTATGGAACACTTTGTTCACGTCTTCATCCTGTTCCAGGCGTTCAATCAGTTTACTCACATCTTCTGCCTGCGCATCACTTACGGGTACGGTAGTAGTAGGGATCCATTCCAGCTCAGCACTGATAGGCGTAATGCCTTTATCTTCCAGCGCTTTCTGCAATTTGCCGAAGTCAACAAAAGCACAACGGAGTACCAATATTGCATTGCCATTATCGTCGGTACTTTCACCAAGCTCTTCCAGGCCATGATCAATCAGCTCCAGTTCGAGCTCGTCGGAATCCAGTCCTTCGGGCTTTAGTTTGAATACGCCCATCTTTTTAAACTGAAAACTAACGCTGCCGGTATTACCCATGGCTCCGTTTCCTTTGTTAAAATGACTCTTCACGTTGGCTACGGTACGTACATGGTTATCAGTAGCTGTCTCTACTAATAAAGCCACTCCGTGAGGGGCATAGCCCTCATATAAAATTTCTTCGTAGTTGCTGGTATCTTTTCCCTGCGCCCTTTTGATGGCTGCTTCTACACGGTCTTTAGGCATGCCCACGCTTCTGGCGTTCTGGAAACAACGGCGAAGGGCGGGGTTGGTGGCAGGGTCGGGGCCGCCGGCTTTAACAGCTATCACGATCTCTTTGCCAACACGTGTAAACTGCTTGGCCATCCGGTCCCAACGGGCAAACATGGTGGCTTTACGAACTTCAAAAATCCTTCCCATAATTAAATGATGATCTTGTTATCTGGTGATAATGTCTGGAAACGTGCAAAATTAACGCTTACAAGCCCATCCAACAAAAAACAGCCCCCACCTTCGCTAGAGCTACGGTGGGCAGGCTGTTGAATATTGAATAAGATTGACAGGGGAGAATGGTTATTGTCCCAGCAGTTTACTGTTTTTCTTACTGTATCCGAAATAAACCACCAGGCCAATGATCATCCACAGGAATGCACTGAGCAAAGTCTGGTTGGGCAAAGAAATGATCATCGCTGTGCACACGAGCATACCCAAGATGGGTACCAGCGGCACCAACGGGGTTGTGAAAGGTCGTACCCTGTCAGGATCATTTTTACGCATGATCCATACACCTGCACACACCAACACAAACGCAAAGAGTGTACCAATGCTGGTCAGGTCGCCCGCCACACTACCCGGAACAAATGCAGAGAAAGCGCCAACAAAAACAAAAAGAATGAGATTGGATTTATAAGGCGTTCTGAATTTCGGATGCAGGTCTGAGAATACTTTGGGGAGCAATCCATCGGTAGACATGGTATAGAATACGCGGCTTTGTCCCATCAGCATCACCAATATCACCGAAGAAAAACCGGCCAGGATTGCAATGGTTACTGCCTTGGCCAGCCAGCCGTAATTGTGCATATAGGTCTCGATAGCATAAGCAACAGATGCTTCCTTACCAGATTTTACGAAATCGGTATAAGGAGCCACGCCGGTGAGCACCCAGGAGAACAGTACATATAATAAGGTACAGATCACCAGCGAACCCAATATACCAATAGGCATGTCTTTCTTGGGGTTCTTGGCTTCCTGGGCAGCAGTAGATACCGCGTCGAATCCAATGAATGCAAAGAATACGATTGCGGCACCGGTGAGTACACCACCCCATCCGTGTTTGAAGAAGCCGGAATAGGAGTACATGGTCCCATCAGGTTTCATAGCAGGTGGTGCATCGGCAGGGATCAGGTAAGGCGTATGGTTGGCGCCTTTTACAAAATGCCATCCTACAAAAATGAATACCAGTACGATCGTAACCTTGATGAATACAATGATGCCGTTAACGATAGCCGATTCCTGGGTACCCTTAATAAGCAGGAGAGACAACAACAAGAGAATGAACAGAGCAGGTATGTTCATAATGCCCTGGTGCATGACGTTAGCGGCATCCAGCGCCTTTTCAAAAGGAGAATGACACCACTCGTATGGTATCGAGCCAATGTTGAACTGCTCTAATAACTTATTCAGGAATTCACTCCAGGCAATGGAAACGGTGGCAGCGCCCAAGGCATATTCCAATATGAGCGCCCAGCCGATGACCCAGGCAACCAGTTCGCCCATGGTAGTGTATGCATAGGTATAAGCACTACCGGCAATAGGGATCATGGATGCAAATTCTGCATAACAAAGCCCGGCAAAAGCACATCCGATGGCTGCAACGAGGAAGGAGAAAGTGACGGCCGGGCCGGCATGCTCACCTGCAGCAGCAGCGGTCCTCACGAAGAGACCAGCGCCAATGATGGCCCCAATACCCAGCGCTACCAGGCTACCGGGACCCAGCGTTCGCTTCAGTCCTTTTTCCGAATCAGCAGCCTGGGCCATTAAAGCGTCCAAAGACTTCTTTCTGAATAAACTCATAGTAATAGTTAGTTGATTTTTAATAAAAAGTTTCGGAAAAGTAATGATTTCTTTATTTCGCCTCTATTTCGCTATGGAAAACTTTTGCAAATACTGCCGGCAGCTACATAAATGAGGCTGTTTCAACATAAGTCTTATATTGCGACCCTAATCAAGGGTGCCCCCTATGAAGCAATCTAACAAGCTTACCATATATATTATTATTTCCATGTTAGCCGGTATCGCACTTGGGTACCTTGTTCACCTCAATGCTTCCTCAGATACCATCCAGGTTTTTTCAAAAAATATCAAATTACTCACCACCATTTTCCTCCGGCTGGTGCAGATGATCATTGCCCCACTGGTATTTTCCACCCTGGTGGTGGGGATTGCCAAACTGGGCGACCTTAAAACCGTAGGCCGGGTAGGGGGTAAGGCATTGCTGTGGTTCATATCTGCATCACTGATCAGTCTTTTGCTAGGGATGCTGTTGGTGAACCTGTTTAAACCGGGGGCGGGCATCGATCTGAGTAATGCAGATGTGAGTGGCGCAAAAGACCTGGTGGGCAAGACACAGGAATTCAGCCTAGCTAAATTTGTGGAGCACGTTTTTCCCAAGAGCGTGATAGAAGCCATGGCCACCAATGAAATACTGCAACTGGTGATCTTCAGTATTTTCTTTGGCATTGCAACGGCGGCTTTGGGAGAAAAAGCCAAAATAGTGGTGAAGGGCTTGGATGCCGTGGCCCATGTGATATTGAAAATGGTAGGCTATGTGATGAACTTTGCACCCATTGGCGTTTTCGGCGCCATCGCCGCAGTGATTGCTACCAAAGGACTCGAAGTGTTCTGGTTCTATGGGAAATATCTTTTGTTCTTTTTGATGGGCATTGCCTCACTCTGGTTGGTGTTGCTGCTCGCCGGGTTCCTCATCCTTAAGAACAGATTGCCTGCCCTGCTTAAAAGAATCGTTTCACCTCTGATTGTGGCGTTCAGTACCACCAGCAGCGAAGCGGTATTCCCCAAACTCACCGAAGAACTCGAGAGCTTTGGCTGTAAAGACAAGATCGTATCCTTCATATTGCCATTGGGTTATTCTTTTAACCTCGACGGTAGTATGATGTACATGACTTTTGCCAGCCTGGCCATTGCACAAGCTTATGGCGTTCACATTGACCTGGGCACGCAGCTGACCATGCTGATTGTGCTGATGCTGACCAGCAAAGGAATTGCAGGTGTTCCCCGCGCTTCACTGGTAGTGGTAACCGCTACCTGTGCCATGTTCAATATCCCGCCGGAAGGAATTGCACTCATACTCCCGATCGATCATTTTTGCGATATGTTCCGTACAGCCACCAACGTGCTGGGGAACGCACTGGCTACTACCGTTGTAAGCAAATGGGAAGGAGCGCTTGAACATTCTGTTACCAACCAATAATACCATTTTATGTTAGAGACGATGTTAGCGGCGGGATTTCACTGGAGCCAGTTATTGCAACCACAATTCTATATAGAACATGGCGGACTATGGCTCCTGTTGTTTGTGGTGTTTGCCGAAACCGGACTGTTCGCAGGTTTTTTCCTGCCGGGCGACAGCCTGCTTTTTGTAGCAGGCATCTACAGCTCCAATCTCGCCAATGAAATATTTCCAACCGGAAACGAATACCTCGACCTGGTGGTGTTATTGGTACTGATTGCTGCAGCCGGTATCATTGGTAATGCTACAGGATATTGGGTTGGTAAAAAAGTAGGTCCAGCCATGTACGGATGGAAAGAGAACCTGTTGTTCAAACAACGCTACCTTACGCAGGCGCATGATTTTTATGAAAAATATGGTGGAAGGGCCATCATCATCGCGCGATTTATTCCCATCATCCGCACTTTCGCACCCATCATTGCAGGGATCGTTGGAATGGATGGAAAAAAATTCACTTTTTTTAATATCATAGGATGCGTGTCATGGGTGTTCAGCATGCTGTTCGCCGGCCATTTCCTGCAGAAATGGATACTGACACAATTCGGTTTCGATTTGAAACAACACCTGGAAGTGATTGTATTGGGTATTGTACTGGTGACCACAGCGCCGGTATTGATCAAGTTGTTCTCAGTCAGGAAAACAAAAGTTTAATACCAATCACAATATGGCAGAAAAAAAATACGGCGTTTTCTCACTCCCGGTGATCGTTGCTGCACTGGGTTATTTTGTAGATATCTACGACCTGCTGTTGTTTACGATTGTCAAGAAACCCAGTATGCTGGCAGTAGGTGCCACTGATGCTACCATGCTGTCTGACAGTACGAGGGTGATCAACTGGCAAATGGTGGGACTGTTGCTGGGCGGTATTTTGTGGGGCGTATTGGGCGATAAAAAAGGCCGGTTGAAAGTATTGTTCGGTTCTATCATACTTTATTCAATGGCTAATTTCGCTACAGGATTTGTGCAAACGGTGAACCAATATGCGATCTGCCGTTTTATTGGTGGATTGGGACTGGCAGGCGAATTGGGCGCTGGTATTACTTTGGTAAGTGAATTGCTGCCTAAAAATAAAAGAGGTCTCGGTACTTCAATGGTAGCGGGCATAGGATTGAGCGGAGCCATATTTGCCTACCTGACATTCCAGTACACCAACGACTGGCGGCTTTGTTATAAGATAGGCGGCGGCCTGGGTATTGCACTGCTGCTGTTGCGTGTAAGTGTTGCCGAGTCGGGTATGTTCAAAGAAGTAAAAGCGCAGGAAGTAACACGCGGTAATTTCTTTATGCTCTTCAACAACGGACCAAGATTGAAAAAATATGTATGCGCCATATTGATAGGTTTACCCACCTGGTATGTGATTGGCATATTGGTGAACCAGAGCGATCGATTTGGTAAAGCCATGTTTGGCAGCACCACCATCGATTCGGGCCGCGCCATCATGTTTGCTTATGCAGCGATTGCTGTGGGCGATATGTTTGTGGGGCTCGTGAGCCAGTATTTCAAAAGCCGGAAGAAAGCGTTGTTGTTATATTATTTGCTGTGCATTGTATCGCTGATCTTATTTTTCAGCGGTTATAATCGTTCAGATGCTTCCATGTACACCATCTCGGCACTGCTGGGATTCAGTACGGGCTTCTGGGCCATCTTCATTACCATGGGCGCCGAACAGTTCGGCACCAACCTGCGTGCTACTGCTGCCACCACCATTCCGAATATGGTGCGCGGTGCATTGCCATTGACCAACATCCTGTTTCTCGATGTTTTCCAGAAAAGTTGGGGCTGGCCGTTGGTGAAAAGTGGTATTGTAACGGGTGTGGTGGTGATGGGTATTGCATTGGTTGCTTATTATTTTACAGAGGATACTTATCATAAAGACCTCAATTACGTGGAAAGCTAACCGAAGTTGTTGAATGTTATGAAGTTTCTAGTTATCCGCTTTTCATCTATTGGTGATATTGTACTCACCACCCCCGCTATCCGCTGTCTCAAACAGCAGGTGCCGGCTGCGGAAGTGCATTTTCTTACCAAACGATCATTCAAAGCCGTAACAGAAACCAATCCATATATCGATCGTTTTTTTTATTACCAGGATAACCTGGGCGAATTGATCCATCAACTTAAACAAGAACGGTACGATTATATTATAGACCTGCACAAAAATTTCAGAACCTATCGTATACGCTGGTCACTGAGAACAAAAACACTGGCTTATCACAAAGAGAGCATCCGGAAATTTTTACTCACCAAGCTTCACATCAATTGGATGACGGGCAGGCATATCGTTGACCGCTGCCTGGATGCATTGCAACCGCTGGGAGTAAAAGATGATGGGAAAGGAATGGACTATTTCATCCCGGAAGAACAACATACTTCTGCGAAAGATATACCAACTGCACATTCCGCAGGATTTGTAGCTATTGTGATCGGTGCTTCTTACTATACAAAGAAATTGCCGGTTACCAAATTGCAACAGCTTTGCCTGGAATTAAAGTACCCTGTTATACTGGTCGGTGGAAAAGAGGATGTGTTGGAAGGAGAGCAGATAGCGAGCGTAGATCCGGTGAGTATTTACAACGCCTGTGGCAAATTCAGCCTGCACGAATCGGCCGACCTGGTAGACAAAGCGAAGTTGGTGATCTCGCACGATACCGGCTTGCAATACATTGCCTGCGCATTGAGTAAGCCGGTGCTGGCCATCTGGGGTGGTACATCTCCCTTGCTCGATGTAGAACCGTATTATGGTACGAACCAATTACAACCTGGCTATACCAATTTCATCGTACCTGGATTGCGCTGTCAGCCCTGTTCCAATTTCGGAACCAATACCTGTCCGAAGGGGCATTTCAAATGTATGCAGCAGCAAGACATCAGCGCTATTGCAAAAAAGGCCCATCAATACCTGCTTTTGCCCCGGGCTTAAGCCCGGGGCAAAAGAGGCAATTACACAATCAACTGTTATCCTTTGATACGTTTCGATTCGCTCTCGAGACCGGTCTGGCGCTGCCTTGCATCTTTTACCTGGCTGCTGCCAAAACGGTAAGTGAAATTCACACGGAATGTCTGGCTTTCCCAACTGCCGCTGCCATTGATGTTCAGGCCACCGAACACACTGTGCGCCCTCCAGGGACTGGCCGTATGGAAGATATCGGTAGCGCTGAGTTTGATGGTGACTTTTTTCTGCAGGAACATTTTCTGTATGCCCAGGTCAAGCGCCCCTTGTGCATTGGTTTTCCAGGTAGCTCCCCAGATAGAAGG
Organism: Sediminibacterium magnilacihabitans; assembly: GCA_002973575.1. GTDB lineage: Bacteria > Bacteroidota > Bacteroidia > Chitinophagales > Chitinophagaceae > Sediminibacterium > Sediminibacterium magnilacihabitans. The sequence continues at coordinate 21,559 of PVEQ01000023.1, read as the reverse complement.
GCCATTGAACCAACCACTTGCTTCAGCCGTATAATCATTACCCAATGTAAAACTGTGCTGCATATAAGCTCCGAACAATGGAATGCTTGTTTTCAGTTCATTGTTTCCGATCATACCTTTGAACATTTGATAGTTGTACCAGAAATTGGCATAACCGTTCCACCATTTTTTAATAGGCAGCGGAGATCCGATGCTGAAGGTCAGTATCTGTTGTGTAGCCAGGTTTTTTTGTTGTACAAACGTGGCGTTCTTGACGGTATCAGTGGTCATGGTAGAATAATCTTTCACATGGCTATAACCAACTGAAGTAGTGATCATATACATGAATGTGTGTGATAGCTCTACATTATCAGTATACTGCGGCCTCAGGAAAGCATTGCCTTTTTCATAGGTCAGTTCATCGAGTTTGTTCTCAAATGGATTCAGATCCTGGTAAGTAGGTCTGTCGATCCTGCGGCTATAGGTAAGGTTAAGGGTATTCTTTTTATCTACTGTCCAGGTCAATGCAGCGCTGGGGAAAAGATCGAAATAATTACGCTTTACGTTGTTATCATCCTGCACAAGGCCATCTGCCCTGGTGAGTATGCCCTCACTGTTGGTTTGTTCTGCACGAAGACCTGCCTGCAAGCTCCATTTAGGATTGAACTGCCTTTGGTAATTAACATAAGCTGCATTCACATTCTCTTTATAAGAAAAGCTGTTGCTGCGGCTCAACACTTTAACAGGCGAACCATTGGCATCTGTAAAGAAATCAAAAGTGTTGTCTGTCTTTACATAAGAGAACTTGGCGCCAAATCCGAGCTTACCCTTCCACTTAGGCATCTCTACATCCACTTTAGCTGTATAAATATCAATGTTGGTAGGTGTGTAATTTCGGTTGATCACCTGTGAAAGAATGTTGCCATTCATATCCTGGTAATAGTTGGGCTGATAACTGTTACCCCTGCCGCGGAACTGGCCATAGTCTCCATCGAAATTGATCTCTTTGCCACTGGTATCGGCATAACGATAGTTCAGGTTGGCATCTATATTGCTCCTGTTGCCGGGAATAGTATTGAATGCTTTCAGTGTTTTCTGGTAAGCGTTGGTAGGATAGTAGGAGATATCCGTATTGCTCGTACTGGTCCAGTCATTGGTACTGAAATTGGTAGTGATCAAACCGCCGATGGTATTCCGGCTATCCAGGAAAAAATCGGCGCCGGTCTTGATGTTGATGCTCTTATTGTTGTTGTAGTTAACGGCGTGCTGATCATATAACGTATCTCGCTGGATACGATAGAGGTTCATATCGTTCTCATAACGGCCGATATTGCCGCTGACATTACTGAACAGGTTCACTTTCTTATCGCGGTAGTTGAGGTTCACCGAACCATTGCCTTTGGGCGTTACGCCCTGCTCGAAACCAGCGGTCATGCTTCCGTTGGTGCCGAATTTTTTATTTTTCTTCAGGCGGATGTTGATGATACCTGCGTTACCACTGGCATCGTACTTGGCGCTGGGGTTACTGATCATTTCAATGGCTTCAATATCATTGCTGTTGATGCTGCGGAGATAAGCAGCCAGGTCTTTCGAATTCAATTGCATCATCTTGCCATCAACATACACTTTAACACCGGTTTTTCCTTTCATGCTGATGTTGTCGTTGTTATCGACTTGCATACCCGGACTCTTCTGCAACAGTTCGAGTGCGTTGCTGCCGGTAGCATTGATACTGTTCTCAACATTAAAAATGGTTTTATCTGCCTTCACTTCAATCATAGGCTTGCGTGAAGTGACCGTTACATCCTGTAATTTTTTAGGAGCAGCGTTGAGGCTTACTGCACCGGCGTGAAAGCTTTGTCCTGCCTGCAATTCAAAATGGTCGGAAAATTTTTTATCGTATCCAACGATGCTGTAACTGAGTAAAAATTTTCCGCCTGCAGATGCAGACAATTCAAATTGGCCGTTGGCATCGGTGATATCTGTCTTTACAAGGGTGCTGTCTTTTGCTTTTAAGAGGGATACGGTTACTGATTCTAATGCCTTGCCATTATTGTCTTTTACGTTTCCGTCCACTGTAGATTTGTTCTGTGCAGAAATTTGGGTAGTAGTCATTAACAATCCCCATACTGTCATACTAATAAGCCGTCTCATGGTAGTAGTTTTATATTCTATCAGACGCAAAGCACTTACAATTGTTACAAATCGGAAAAGTAAATCAGGACGAAATGCTGGAATCACAGGACGAGCGGTAACTGCTACGGATATAAAAATCCCCGGCATTATCAAAAAACACCGGGGATTTATTTTTACTGCAAAGCTGCAGAATACTTGTGTTTACAGGGTTTTCAGCACATCATTCATGCTGCGAACGGCATCGGCGCTTTTGTTGAAAGCGGCCTGCTCTTCTGCGTTGAGGTTGAAATCAACGATCTTCTCCCATCCGTTCTTACCAATCACTACAGGAACACCGAGACAAATATCTTTTTGTCCGTATTCGCCATCGAGACTTACACAACAAGTGAACGATTTCTTTTCATCGCGGAGAATGCTTTCTACCAGTGCAGCTCCGGCAGCACCGGGTGCATACCATGCAGAAGTACCGATCAGCTTGGTCAGTGTTGCACCACCTACCATGGTATCGGCTACGATTTGTTTTTGTTGCTCTTCGCTCAGGAACTTGGTAACAGGTACACTGTTCCAGGTTGCCATGCGAATGAGGGGGATCATGGTAGTATCACCGTGACCGCCTACCACTACTGCATTGAGATCAGCGGGGCTGCAACCCAGGTGCTGACTCAGTTGATATTTGAAGCGGGCGCTGTCGAGCGTACCACCCATACCAATGATGCGGTTCTTGGGTAAACCGGTAGATTGCAACGCTAGGTAAGTCATTGTATCCATCGGGTTGCTGATCACAATGATGATGGCATTGGGAGAATATTTGAGGATGTTCTCACAAACACTTTTCACAATACCGGCGTTGGTGCCAATCAGTTCTTCCCTGGTCATGCCCGGTTTACGGGGTAAGCCCGATGTGATCACCACTACATCAGAACCGGCAGTTTTAGCATAGTCATTGGTGCTTCCGCTGATACGGGTATCGAAACCCAGCAAGGCGGCAGTCTGCATCATGTCCTGTGCCTTGCCTTCGGCAACGCCTTCTTTGATATCCAGTAATACCAGCTCCTGGGCCAGCTCTTTCCGGGCGATATTGTCGGCACAGGTAGCGCCTACGGCTCCGGCACCTACTACGGTAACTTTCATGTGTCTAAATGATTTATTGGAAATGAAGGTTTTTAACGGGGCAAAGGTAGTTATAAATAGTGCTGGGCCTCTATTTTTTCGATTCTCTTAAAAGCGCATTCAGTTCAGCCATTTCAACCCCTGTTTCATAAGCTTTCACGAACATGCCCTTCTTATCATATACGGCCACAAAAGGCGTGAAACGTACCTGGTAAAAGCTGGGCAGGGCGTAGAGGGGGTCCCGGCCAATACGTATATTCTTGTGTTGATCGAGCCCGTAGTGCTGGGCAAACTCGCGGATCTCTGTAATACTTTTATAGCTCACCCATACCATGAAGGTATTGCTGAGGCTGTCTATGTTTTTGATCACTTCTTTGGCCTCGTACTGGCAGTGGCCGCAATCGGGACTGAAATAAATGATGATGGTGAAATCGCGTTTTGGTAATTCGCTTTTGGTAAACCAAGTGGCGCTGTCGGTTTGAAGGATGCGGAAGGCGGGCAAGACGGGATCCTTTTTATAAGGAGCATTGTCCTCTGGGTTATTTGTTTGCGCCATAGCAAAAGCCGTGAAGATCAGGCATGCCAGGAATAACGAAAACTGCTTCATTTTTTTTTATTTGATTCCATCATTCGCATTTGTTTGGCGTCTTGCAGGAACTCAGATGCGAAAATGAATTTGTTCAGTAATTCATCCTTGCTGAATATGATATCCTTGTTAGATCCTTCCCATTGTTTATGTCCCTGGTGCAGGTAAACGATGTGATCGCCGATTTCCATTACACTGTTCATATCGTGCGTCACGACAATGGTAGTGATATTGTATTCGGTGGTGATCTCCTTGATGAGTTTATCGATCACGAGGGAAGTCTGGGGATCGAGGCCTGAATTCGGTTCGTCGCAAAAGAGGAAACGTGGGTTCAGTACGATAGAGCGCGCGAGACCCACTCTTTTTTTCATGCCACCGCTGATCTCGGAAGGATATTTTCTATTAACGCCTTCCAGGTTCACACGGTTCAATACTTCATCCACTCTTTTCTTTTTGTCGGAATAGGAGAGGCTGGTAAACATATCGAGCGGGAAAAGTACATTTTGCTCTACAGTCATGGAATCGAAAAGGGCATTACCCTGGAAAAGCATACCTATTTTCTGACGCAGCAGTGCCAGTTCTTCGGTCTGCATTTCTAACATATTCTCGCCATTGTAAAGAATATCTCCTTTGTCGGGTTCAAAAAGACCTACTATGCATTTGGTGAGCACCGTTTTGCCGCTGCCGCTGGTGCCAATGATGAGGTTGCACTTGCCCGATTCCATCACTGCAGAGATATCGCTCAGTATTACCCTGTCGCCAAATGATTTTTGTATGTTCCTTATCTCTATCATGCCAATGCAAACTACTGTTTTGTTCTATAAGACCTCCACCTGGTTTCTTAATAAATCATCAAAAACATCTCTCTTCCTGATCAGGTGATGGGCACCGTCTTTTACCAGTACCTGTGCAGGCAGGTAACGCGAATTGTAATTGCTTCCCATTTCAAACCCATAAGCGCCGGCATTGTGAAAGACCAGGAAATCACCTTCCCGCACTTCGTTCAGTTCCCTGTCCCACGCAAACGTATCGGTCTCACAAATATTTCCCACTACCGCATAATGCTTTTTATCTCCTTCAGGGTTACTGATATTGGTGATGCGATGATACGATTCATAGAACATAGGACGGATAAGATGATTGAATCCGCTGTTGACACCGGCGAAAGCAGCGGCGGCGCTCTCTTTGAGCACATTCACCTGTGTGATGAAATAGCCCGCTTCGCTTACCAGGAATTTACCGGGTTCAAACCAGGCCTGTAAGCGGCGGCCATATACCTGCTGAAGTTTGTTCAACACTTCTGCTACTTTTTGTCCGAGTAGTTCAATATCTGTGCCGGTCTCATTTTCTTTATACGGTACTTTAAACCCACCGCCCAGATCGAGGTATACCAGGTCTTTGAAATGCGGCGCCAGCTCTAAGAAAATATCGGCCACTTTCATGAATACTTCCACATCCCTGATCTCGCTGCCGGTATGGATGTGCAGACCGGCAATGCGCAGGTCGTATTTTTCTACCAGCGCTAATATGGCATTGAGTTGTTCAACCGGGATACCGAATTTGCTTTTTTCGTGACCGGTAGAGATCTTGAGGTTGCCACCGGCCATGATATTGGGCCGCAGGCGAATGCCTACCGGGTAAGTGCCGCCGTAACGGCGACCAAATTTCTCCAGGTTGGAAAGACTGTCGATATTGATGTTCACGCCTTGCCCGGCTGCTTCTTCTATTTCCGAAAAAGCAATGCCATTACTGGTGTACAGGATGTTCTTCGGATCAAAGCCTGCTTTAACGGCCAGGTGCACTTCGTTCACAGAACTACAATCCACATTGCAGCCCAGGGAGCGGATATGTTTTAAGATATTGATATTGGTCAGCGCCTTGCAGGCGTAAAAGAAGCGACTGTCGGATGATGCGAAAGCCTCGGTAAGCCTGGAAAATTGCTGGGTTATTTTTTCGGCATGATAAACATAAACAGGCGTGCCGTAATGATCTGCGATACGGTTTAATTGCTCGGTCGATAATGTTTGTGACATGCTGCGAAGATAATCATTGCGGCGTTTCTTCTCCCGGTTCGGCAGATTCGGTGGAAGGATTATCTTCATGCTCTTCCTTCTCCACCAGTTCCCCGTTTTCATTTACGGTCAGTGCATGCTCATCGGCAACGATGGCTGCGGCATGGTGGTCGGTAAAATCTTCGGGGTTGATAACAGTGCCTTCTACTGCCTGTTCTGCCAGCACTTCCTTGATGCGGGGAAGGTCATCGGCAGAATTGATACCGAAATAATCCATGAAATTGCGTGAAGTGGCATATACCAGTGGTTTGCCGGGAAGGTTTTCATTCCGGCCACTGATCACAATGAGTTCTTTTTCGAGCAACTTCTGTATGCTGTAATCGCTGTTAACACCCCTGATCAATTCGATCTCTCCTTTGGTGATGGGTTGTTTATAGGCAATGATGGCCAGGGTTTCCAAAGCCGCATTGGATAAACGCTTGAGGAACTTATCGCCATTCAGTTGTGCGATGGTCTTGTGGTAATCTTTTTTAGTGAGGAACTGCCATCCGCCGCCGCTCTCTTTCACTTCAAAAGGATAAAATTCGGAATTGTATTTCTCCCGGATACCATCCAGCGCTGCTTCTATCTGGTCGAGGGTAACTCTTTCCTCCAGGAACCCGAATGCATTATTGATGAGTTCCACAATATCCAGGGCCGTAAGGGGTTTCTCACTTGCAAAAATGAGTACTTCTATATGAGGGATGATTTCGCTGAGATCCATAAGAGCATTCAGAGTTAAAGTTGAAAGATAATAAACTTATCCTTGCAATGCAGCTGCTCCGCTCACAATCTCAGTCAACTCAGTGGTAATAGCCGCCTGCCTTGCACGGTTATAGCTGATCTTAAGCGATTTCAGCAACTCGTTGGCGTTTTCGCTGGCCTTGTCCATGGCAGTCATGCGTGCGCCATGCTCGCTGGCATTGCAATCCAGCACGGCTTTGTATAATTGGGTATTCAATATTTTAGGCATCAGCTCGGCAACCAGTTCTTCCTTCGCGGGTTCGAAGATGAAATCCGATTTGCGCGCACTGCCGGTAGCAGTTATTTTGGGAATGGGCAGGAACTGCTCTGCCTGGTAAACCTGTGAAGCGGCGTTTTTAAATTCGCTGTAGATGATCTCCACGGCATCGAACTCCCTGTTTTCAAATGCCTTCATGGCAGCCTGGGCAGCAGCCTGTACCTGTTCGAATTTCAGGTTCAGGAAAATATCTTTATAGGTAGCGTCGGTCTTATAGCCGGCTTTGGAAAGACTTTCAAAACCTTTCTTACCAATATTCCAGATCGTAACATTACCCTTTTGGTATTGCGCGCTGTATTTATCGGCAATGGTGGTCTTGGCCAGTTTGATCAGGTTGGCATTGTAGCCGCCACAAAGTCCGCGGTCGCTGGTGATCACAATTAACAATACTTTTTCAACCGTTCTTTCTTCGGCCAGTTTGATGCTCATATCACCTTCCGTACTGCTCACAATATTGCTCAACACTTCCTGCAACTTCTGGGCGTAAGGCCTCATTTGTATAATGGCATCCTGTGCGCGGCGCAGTTTGGCGGCACTCACCATTTTCATTGCTTTGGTGATTTGCTGGGTGCTCTGTACACTTTTGATACGGTTACGGACTTCTTTTAACTGACCTGCCATTGTTGGGTTGATTTCAAATTTGGCTGCAAAAGTAGCAGAAATGGCGCGTCTCCCCAAATTCTTTACCTTTGGCCGCTTTCAGTTGGGGTGTCAAAATGACCTGTAATTTTTTGAGCATCCTTTTTGAATGTATCATCGTTTTATAATAGACCAGATCCAACCATAATATGTTGAAATTCATTGCTAAATTATTCGGCGGCAGTAAGAGCGAAAAAGATGTACAGCAGATATTGCCCATCGTTGAGAAAGTGAACCAGTTTTACGAACAGTATCAGTCGCTCACGAACGACGAACTGCGCCATAAAACAGTGGAATTCAGGCAGCGTATTCGTGAATACCTCAGTGAGATCGATACCGAGATCGAAGCCAAAAGGCAGTCTGCCGAAGCCCTTCCCGAGGGAGATATCCATGGCCGCGACGCCATTTACCAGGAGGTGGACAAGCTGAAAAAAGACCGCGATAAAAAACTGGAAGAAATACTGGTAGAGATCCAGCCCGAAGCCTTTGCCGTGGTAAAGGAAACAGCCCGCCGGTTCACCCATAATACCGAAATAGCCGCTACGGCCAACGATTTCGACCGTGAACTGAGCGTGAAGAAGGATTATGTGCAGATCAGGGGCGACCAGTCGGTATTTAATAATACCTGGTTAGCAGCCGGTGGTAAAGTGACCTGGAACATGGTGCACTACGATGTACAGCTGATCGGTGGTAGCGTGCTGCACCAGGGCAAAATTGCCGAGATGGCCACCGGTGAGGGTAAAACATTGGTGTCTACCCTGCCTGCTTATCTGAATGCGCTTGCAGGAGAGGGGGTACATATTGTTACCGTGAACGATTACCTGGCCCGGAGGGACAGTGAGTGGAACGGCCCCATCTTCGAATGGCTGGGCCTGCGCGTGGATTGCATCGACAAACACGAACCCAACAGCGAAGCGCGGCGCAATGCTTACCTGGCAGATATCACGTATGGTACCAACAACGAATTTGGTTTCGACTACCTGCGCGATAACATGGTGCACACACCGGAAGAAATGGTGCAACGCAAACATCATTTTGCCATGGTGGATGAAGTGGACTCAGTATTGATCGATGATGCGAGGACGCCGTTGATCATATCGGGTCCCATTGGTCACAATACCGGCGAACAACAGTTCTTTGAACTGAAACCCCGTATCGAGAAGCTGGTGGAAGCACAGAAAAGAGCCACCAACCAGTTCCTGAATGAAGCCAAGAAAAAAATTGGAGAAGGCAACGACGACCCGAAAGACGGCGGATTGGCCCTTTTCCGCGCCCATCGTGGTCTGCCCAAGAATAATGCACTGATCAAATTCCTCAGTGAGCCCGGCATGCGTGTGAAATTGCAGAAAGCAGAGAACCATTACCTCGCCGATCAGCAACGCGAAATGCACAAGGCCGATGAAGAACTCTTCTTCTACATCGACGAAAAAAATAATTCGGTTGAATTAACCGATAAAGGTATTCAACTGATCACCCGTTCAGGAGAAGATCCCAACTTCTTTATCCTGCCCGATATCAGCCTGTCGCTCGCTGCAATTGACAACAATGCGCAAGCTACTACAGAAGAGAAGCTGCACCAGAAAGAGCAGATCATCAGCGAATATGCCGTGAAGGCCGATCGTATCCACACGGTACAGCAATTATTGAAAGCGTATACGCTGTTCGATAAAGATGTAGAGTATGTAGTGATGGATGGTGCGGTAAAGATCGTGGATGAGCAGACCGGACGTATCCTCGATGGCCGCCGTTATTCAGACGGTTTGCACCAGGCTATTGAAGCGAAAGAAAATGTGAAGATAGAAGCGGCCACGCAAACCTATGCTACCGTTACCCTGCAAAATTATTTCCGTATGTACCACAAACTCGCGGGTATGACGGGTACGGCAGAAACAGAAGCGGCAGAGTTGTGGGATATCTATAAACTGGATGTGGTTTCCATCCCTACCAATATTCCTGCGATCCGTAAGGACGAGCACGACCTGGTATACAAGACCAAGCGCGAGAAATTCGGCGCTGTGATCGACGAGATCGCAAAACTGCGCGATGCTGGTCGTCCTATACTCGTGGGTACCACTTCAGTGGAAGTGAGTGAATTGCTCAGCCGTATGCTAAGACAGAAGCAGATCCCGCACAATGTACTCAACGCTAAACAGCACGCACGCGAAGCACAGATCGTTGCAGAAGCAGGATTGGCCGGCGCTGTTACCATTGCAACCAACATGGCCGGACGTGGTACCGATATCAAACTCGGACCCGGTGTGAAAGAAGCAGGTGGATTGGCCATCCTGGGTACGGAAAGACACGAGTCGCGCAGGGTAGACAGACAGTTGCGCGGACGTGCCGGTCGCCAGGGAGACCCCGGTTCTTCTCAATTCTTTGTGTCATTGGAAGATGACCTCATGCGTATGTTCGGCAGCGAACGTATTGCCAAAGTGATGGATTTTGCAGGATACAAAGAAGGTGAAGTGATACAGCACAGCATGATCACCAAATCTATCGAACGTGCACAGAAGAAAGTGGAAGAGAACAATTTTGGTATCCGTAAGCGCCTGCTCGAATACGATGATGTGATGAACAAGCAGCGTACTGTGATCTATACCAAACGCAACCACGCGTTGTTCGGAGAAAGGCTGGCGCTTGATTTAGACAATGCATTTTATACCGTAGCAGAAGACCTGGTGATATCATTCAAAGAACAGAATGATCACGAAGGGTTCCGCCTGGCAGCCATCGTGGATTTTGGTATCGATACAACCATTACCGCTGAAGAGTTGAACAAGTTCACCGATCAGCAACTGACCGAAAAATTATACGGCGAAGTGATTGCCAACTATGAGCGCAAAAAACGCGAACTGATGGTACAGGCTTTACCGGTATTCAAGAATATACGCCAGCAGCAGGGAGCGCATATCGAGAATGTCATCGTGCCCTTCACCGACGGAAGAAAAGGCATGCAGGTATTGGCTAATATGGAAAAGACCCTGCACACGCAAGGCGCGGAACTGCTCAATGCATTGGAAAGGTCTGTTACATTGGGTCTTATTGATGACGCGTGGAAAGAGCACCTGCGGGCGATGGACGACCTGAAGCAAAGTGTGCAGACAGCGACTTACGAACAAAAAGATCCGCTGGTGATCTATAAAATGGAAGCATTCGGACTGTTCAAGAAAATGGACAGCGAAGTGAACCGCGATATCGTTCAGTTCCTTTGTCACGCCGGCATTCCTTTGAATGAAGGCGATGAGTTGAAAGAAGGCCGTCAGCAAAAGACCGATATGAGCCGCATGAATGCCAATAAGGACAATGCAGATGGAGCTCCTTCAGAGAATGATTACTACGATCCTACACCTGTTAAACAACAGCCTGTTCATGTAGCGCCGAAGATCGGAAGGAACGATCCATGTCCTTGTGGAAGCGGTAAGAAGTACAAAGCATGTCATGGCAGAGAGGCATAACAGATAAGGATATGCATATCAACCGGTATATCGATCACACCATACTCAAGCCCACTACATTGATAGCCGATGTGGAGAAGCTTTGTGCGGAAGCCAGGCAATATGCTTTTGCCGCCGTATGCATCCCACCGAATTTTGTAAAGACTGCCAAGTCTTTGTTGCAGGAAAGCACAGTGAAAACAGCCACAGTGATCGGTTTCCCATTTGGTTATTCCGCAGTAGAAGCCAAGATCGCAGAAACGGTGCTGGCCATGGTAGACGGAGCGGATGAGCTGGACGTAGTGGCCAATATTTCAGCCATTAAAAACGGCGACTGGTTATACATTGCCAATGAGATCAATCACCTCATGCCGGTGATCAAAAGCAAACACAAGACCATCAAAGTGATCATTGAAAGCGGTGCGCTTACCAATGATGAGATCATCAAATGCTGCGATATTTATGGTGCAGCGGGTATCGACTACCTGAAAACTTCTACCGGTTATGCAGAAAAAGGCGCTACGGTAGAAGCTGTACAGCTTTTCAGGCGGTATTTGCCCGAGGAGGTACAGATCAAGGCATCGGGCGGGATACGCGATTATACCTTTGCCAAACAATTGATAGAAGCCGGCGCTACCCGCCTGGGTTGCAGCGCCAGCGTAGCCATTGTGCAGGGAGCGCCTGCAACAGAGGGCTATTGAAAATAAATGACTGATATCTACGGAGCAGAATTGGTATTTTTGGTGTATGGGCAGGATAAAACATACCATCATACTGTTGCTCCTGGCTGCATGCTCTGAACAGGCAATGGCAGATGGCCTGAAGGCCGACTCTGTTATCCTGAATAAGGATCACCGGTTGGATATCCTCACAGCCAAACAGGTACAGATCAATAAGCGGACGGCCATGATGACCAGCTCCGGCTTATACAGGGGTTACCGGATACAGGTGATCAGCACCAATAAGCGCGACCTGGCATTCAAGATTAAAGCAGAGTTACTGGCAAGATTCCCCGATCAGAAAAGTTATGCCATGTTCCAATCGCCCTATTTTAAAGTACGCATTGGAAATTTCATCAGGAAAGAAGAGGCAGAGCGACTGAGAAAACAATTGATGAAGTTTTACCCCCAGGGCGTATATGTGGTGGAAGATGCCATAGAGTATACGCCTAAAGATGAAGAAGAGATCATTCCACAATAAAGCAAGCGCATGTTACAGCAAAAGATCAAAGACCTGGCAGGCAAATATGCAGAAGAGTTTATTTCGGTTAGAAAACATTTACATGCTCACCCGGAGTTGAGTTACCACGAATTTGAGACCAGTCAATTCGTACAATCAAAATTGAAAGATTTCGGAATACCCTTTACCGTAAAAGCAACAACAGGTGTGTTGGGTATCATCGAAGGAAAAAATCCCGGCAGCAGGGTAATCGCTTTGCGTGCCGATATGGATGCGCTTCCCATCCAGGAAGAAAATGAAACATCGTACAAATCACAAAACCCGGGCGTTATGCACGCTTGCGGTCACGATGTACATACGACCATATTATTGGGCGCTGCTAAAATATTGAATGTGTTGAAATCGGAATGGGAAGGAACCATCAAACTGATTTTTCAGCCTGGCGAAGAAAGAAACCCGGGAGGCGCCAGCTATATGATCAATGAAGGTGTGCTGGAAAATCCGCAGCCTGCCGGTATCATAGGATTGCACGTGCATCCGGGCCTGGATGAGGGTAAACTGAGTTTTCGCAAAGGCAGGGTAATGGCCAGCGCAGATGAAATTTATATTACCATCAGGGGTAAGGGCGGACATGCAGCGGCGCCCAACCTTACAGCAGATACTATTTTAATTGCATCTCACCTGATCGTGGGCCTGCAACAGATCATTTCGAGGAACAGGAATCCGCTCACACCATCTGTACTGTCTATCTGTTCTATACAAGGCGGACATACCACCAATGTTATTCCCAGCGAAGTAAAACTGATGGGCACTTTCCGCGCCATGGATGAACAGTGGCGATTCAAAGCGCATGAGCTCATACGCAAGCAGGCCATAGGGTTGGTAGAATCGATGGGAGGAGAAATAGACCTGCATATCGATGTAGGATACCCTACCGTAGACAATGATCCTGTATTCACAGAAAAAGCCTGGCGCCTGGCAGAAGCTTATATGGGAAAAGAAAAGGTAGAAGAAACCGAAATGCGTATGGGCGCCGAGGATTTTGGGTATTATACGCAGAAGATACCGGGATGTTTTTATCGATTGGGCGTACGCAATGAAGCCAAGGGCATCATTCACAACGTACATACACCCAAGTTCGATATCGATGAGCGTGCTATTGAAACAGGTATGGGAATGATGGCCTGGCTTGGGTCCAGCGTACAGTAATTGACAGCCGCCAATACGCATTAAATTGTATTTTTGCAGCCCCGGAGCATCTCTATAGCTGCATCTTTATAGCTGCCAGCATATCAGGATCGTTCCGCAGCGGATAAAACGCTGATGGGCAGTTGCACCGCTGCAGTCGACCGTGGTGGTGTTGCTGATAACCAAAAAAGCAAATATGGCCAAACAGAACGACCTCAGGAGGGAGCAGGCATTGGAATATCATTCCAGCGGCCGCCCCGGGAAAATAGAAGTAATTCCTACCAAAGAATCTAAAACACAAAGAGACCTTTCACTTGCTTATAGTCCAGGCGTAGCAGAACCCTGCAAAGAGATCGCCAACAATCCCGAAGATGTTTATAAATACACTGCCAAAGGCAACCTCGTAGCAGTCATCAGTAATGGAACAGCTGTGCTCGGATTGGGCGATATTGGCCCCGAAGCCGGCAAACCCGTAATGGAAGGAAAGGGCGTATTGTTCAAAATATTCGCCGATATCGATGTATTCGATATCGAGATCAATGAAAAAGATCCTGAGAAATTTGTACAGATCGTTAAAGCGCTGGAACCAACATTTGGCGGCATCAACCTGGAAGACATCAAAGCGCCGGAATGCTTTTATATCGAGCGCGAGCTGAAAAAGCAAATGAAGATTCCGGTGATGCACGATGACCAGCACGGAACGGCTATCATCAGCGCCGCCGCCTTGCTGAATGCACTGGAACTGCAAAAGAAAAAAATTGAGAAAGCCCGGTTTGTGGTGAATGGTGCGGGCGCTGCAGCCATGGCTTGTATTGAGTTATATGTAGCACTCGGCGCTAAATACGAAAACTTCATCCTGTTCGATAAAAGCGGCGCTATTCACCAGGGAAGGAATGACCTGAGTGAAACAAAGAAAAAGTATGCAGTGAAGAAGAGCGATTGGACGCTGGAGACTGCGATGAAAGATGCGGATGTATTTGTGGGATTGAGCGTAGGCAATGTGATCACACAGGATATGATAAAAGCCATGGCGAAGAACCCCATCGTGTTTGCGATGGCCAACCCCGATCCTGAGATTGGTTATGAAGCGGCTACAGAAGCCCGCAAAGACATCATCATGGCTACTGGCCGTACCGATTATCCCAACCAGGTAAACAATGTACTCGGCTTCCCTTATATTTTCCGTGGTGCATTGGACGTACGTGCTACGCAGATCAATGAAGCCATGAAACTGGCTGCAGTAAAGGCATTGGCCGAGTTGGCGCGGAGGCCGGTACCCGATATGGTGAACCTGGCTTATAACCAGACACACATGTCATTCGGACCTGAATACATCATTCCCAAACCGGTAGACCCGCGCTTGTTATCCACCGTAGCGCCTGCCGTAGCGAAGGCGGCAGTAGAGAGTGGTGTGGCGCAGAAAAAGATCGCCAATTGGGAAGCGTATGAACTGGAACTGAACAAAAGGCTTGGCCTCGATAACCAGTTGGTAAGGGCCATTGGCAATAAAGCGAAGAAAGACCCGCGAAGACTGGTATTTGCCGAAGCAGATAACCATAAAATACTCAAAGCAGCCAGCATATTGTACGATGATGGTATTGCATACCCGATCCTGTTGGGTAACGGGGAGAAGATCAAAAAGATTGCAGAAGCACATGATATTGATTTGGCCGATATTCCCATCATCGATCCGCGGAGCGATGAGATGGAAAAGAAAAGAGAGGAATACGGCGAGATATTCTTCAACAAAAGACAACGCAAAGGATATAATAAGTACGAGAGTCTGAAAGTGATGAAAGACCGCAACCATTTCGGTTGTATGATGGTGGAAACAGGAGATGCAGACGCGATGTTGTCGGGCCTGACCAAAAACTATGCAGAAGCCATCCGCCCTGCATTGCATATCATCGGCACCGAAGAAGGAGTGAAGAAAATAGCGGGCATGTACCTGCTGCTCACCAAGAAAGGCCCTTTGTTCCTCGCAGATACTACGGTGAACTTCAATCCAACTGCAGAAGAGTTGGCAGATATTGCCCTGATGGTGGCCAAAGAAGTACGCAACTTTAATATCACGCCCCGTATTGCCATGCTCAGCTATAGCAATTTCGGTAGCAGCGATTCACCCGAAGCGCGGCTGGTGGCCGAGGCAACGCGCTTGTTGAAGCAACGCAATCCTTCCCTGATCGTAGATGGAGAAATGCAGGCAAGCCTCGCTTTCAATAAAGAAATACTGCGGGATAATTATCCGTTCAGCGAACTCGTGGATGAAGATGTTAATGTGCTGATATTTCCTAACTTAACGGCAGGGAACGTAACTTACAACCTGCTGAAAGAAGTAGGAGGTGCCGATGCGATCGGTCCGATTTTGCTGGGTATTAAAAAACCGGTACACGTATTGCAATTGGGCAGCGCCGTGAGAAGCATTGTGAATATGGCTACGGTAGCAGTGGTGGATGCGCAGATCAGGTGCCGCAATCATGTAGTAGCACCTGTAGAGCAAAGCAGCTGGTGGAAACGTTTAAAAAAGAAAAAGAAATAATCAGACATGTCTTTTTTCACTCATCTCGGTTCTTATCTTTTAATGTTGAAGGGCATGTTTACCAAGCCCGAGAACTGGCGCATGTACTGGAAGGAATTCATGACCCAATGTGTGGAGATTGGCGTTGGAGCTTTGCCTATCGTCATCATCATTTCGTTGTTCCTGGGAGCGGTAACTACTGTGCAGACTGCATATCAATTGGTGAGTCCATTGGTGCCGCAGGCAACCATTGCCCAGATTGTGAGAGACAGTATGATACTGGAACTGGCACCTACCGTTGTGAGTATTGTTCTGGCGGGTGTTATCGGTAGTAAAATTGCGAGTGAGTTGGGGAATATGCGTATCAGCGAGCAGATTGATGCGCTGGAGATTATGGGCATCAATACCAAGAGCTATCTTGTAATGCCGAAAATATTGGGCGCGCTTATTGTAATCCCCTGCCTCATCGTTATTTCGGCGGTCCTCGGTATCTGGGGCGGGCGTACAGCAGCCAGCATGGCTGGGATACTGGCTACAGATATCTTTGACATTGGTCTTCGCCAAAACCTCAATTTATATAATATCACTTTCGCTCTGTATAAATCCTACACTTTTGCATTTATTATCAGCAGCATTTCTGCTTATTACGGCTACCATGTGAAAGGAGGGGCGCTGGAAATAGGAAGGGCCAGTACCAGCGCCGTGGTGGTAAGTTGTATCCTGATTCTTCTTGCCGATTACGCACTGGCAGCGCTGTTGCTATAATGTTTTTTCATGTGCGGTACACTTACTACATTTAAGTACGAATCTGTTACACATGAAAATTGCTTTTCACGGAGCTGCGCGTACTGTTACCGGCTCCAAACATTTGCTTACCCTTAAGAACGGGAAAAAAATATTACTCGATTGCGGTCTTTTCCAGGGAATGGGAAAAGATACCGAGACACTGAATGGAAGTTTTGGTTTCGATCCGTCTTCTGTCGATTATCTTGTATTGTCGCATGCACATATAGACCATTCCGGGCTCATACCCAAGTTGGTGAAAGATGGGTTTGCAGGAAAAATATTTTCCACACCTGCTACAAAAGAACTGACCATCATCTTACTGGAAGATTCGGCGCAGATACAAAGAGATGATACCAAGTTCATCAACAAGCGAAGGGCCAAACAAGGATTGCCTCCCTATCAGCCATTATACGATCTCGACGATGCAGCCAAAGCCGCCGACTTGTTCGAAATAGTTGAATACGGTAATTGGAAAAACATCACAGAAGAGGTGGAAGTGATGTTTACCGATGCAGGCCATATCATTGGAAGCGCTGCAGTGCACCTGCGCATAAAGGAAGACGGAAAAGAAACGCACCTAACCTTCAGCGGTGATGTAGGACGTTATAACGATGCCATCCTGCGATCACCGCAGGATTTTCCGCACCAGGCAGATTATATCATACTGGAAAGCACTTATGGCAATAAGCTGCACGATGATGTAACCGGCACTTCAGATGCACTGCTGCAATGGATCGAAAAAACCTGTATCCAGAAAAAAGGAAAACTGATCATACCTGCCTTTAGTGTGGGACGCACACAGGAATTGCTTTATGCACTCAATCAATTGGAACTGGAACACCGCTTGCCGGCCATTCCATATTATGTGGATAGTCCGCTGAGCCGCGAAGCCACCGAAGTGCTGAAGTCATACCCCGAATATTTTAACAAGCGCATCAAAAAAGTAATGCAGGAAGACGATGATCCTTTCGATTTCAAAGGGCTGAAGTTCATCAAAACAGTGGATGAAAGCAAGGCCCTGAACGATCTTCCACAGCCCTGCGTGATCATGTCGGCCAGCGGCATGGCCGATGCAGGACGTGTGAAGCACCATATCATGAACAATATCAGCGATCAAAAGAATACCATTTTGATGGTGGGTTACTGCGAGCCGCATTCGTTGGGCGGACGATTGGCCAGCGGCGCGAAAGAAGTTAAAATATTCGGTGAGATGTACAATGTAGTAGCTGACGTGGGACAAATGCGCAGCATGAGTGCTCATGGCGATTACGATGATCTCAGCCAGTTCATCAGTAAACAAGATCCCGCTGCTGTTAAAACATTGTTCCTGGTACATGGAGAATACGATGTGCAGCAAGACTTTGCCAGTCGCCTCTTGCGCAAAGGCTTCAAAGAAGTGGTGATCCCGGAAATGCATTATGAAACGGCTTTAACCTGATTCTCTCCATTATATGCGAAATTATTTTTTGATCATTTGTGTGTTATTATTATTGCCCGCTGCAATATGGGCACAGAAAAAAGAAACCGATCCGAATACATGGCATGGATTCAAACGGATCCATTTTACGATCGATAGCACGCCGGCTTATATGGTAGTACCGCCAAAAGCATTGCCAGGCAATCCCTGGCTCTGGCGATCCTATTCACCAGACTTTCACATAGAGATCGACAGCATACTGGTGGCCAAAGGCTTTTATATTGGTTTCCTGGATGTAAATAACAAACTGTTATACGGACAGCCGGCACTGATGCAACAGTGGGAAAGATTTTATGACTACCTCGTTAACGAAAAACATTTTGCCGCTACGCCGGCATTAGAGGGAGCCGTACGCGGCACTTTGTGTGAATTCGCCTGGGCCAAAAAACATCCCGATAAAGTAAGTTGCATTTATTCAGAGAACCCGGTGAGCGAGATCAAAAGCTGGCCTGGCGGTAAATTAAAAGACGCTGCCTTCAAAGGAAGCGGAGCGCCCGATAACTGGAACCAACTCAAGAGCGCTTATGGGTTTACAGAGGAAGAGGCCCTGCAATATCACGACAATCCC
The DNA here is from genome assembly GCA_002973575.1 of Sediminibacterium magnilacihabitans. Classification (GTDB taxonomy): domain Bacteria; phylum Bacteroidota; class Bacteroidia; order Chitinophagales; family Chitinophagaceae; genus Sediminibacterium; species Sediminibacterium magnilacihabitans. Next base: position 2,887 of record PVEQ01000023.1, on the reverse strand, counting down.
AAAGACAACCTCGAACAACTTGCCGATCACCAGGTGCCGCTTTATTTCAGCTTCGGCCTGCACGACCAACTGATACCCATGGATCAGAACGCATTGGTGATAGCCAATAATTACGTAAAACTGGGTGGTCCCGTTACGCTTCGCCCCATGACCAAAGGCAAGCAGGAAGCCAACGGACACCACGTAACCATTGAAAACCCCGAAGCCATTGCGGATTTTATTATCCGGGCTTCTATGACTAAAATTGCAGAAAACAAGCATTGATGAGCCTTATGAAAGAAAGAGTAACGGAATTGTTCCGCGCACAGTTCGGAGAACCCGCTGTTATTGTAAGATCACCCGGAAGGATCAATTTGATAGGAGAACATACCGATTACAACCTTGGATTCGTATTACCCGCCGCAGTTGATAAAGCCATATACATAGCCATCGGCCCACGCAATGATGAAGCCATTCATTTATATGCCGGCGATTTGGATGAATCGTTCACTTCATCCCTGCATGACCTGAAGCCCACTGCAAAGCAATGGCCCAATTATTTATTGGGTGTGGCAGACCAATTGGAAAAGAACGGACACAGATTGGCCGGATTCAACGCAGTAGTGATAGGTGATGTGCCGCTGGGAGCCGGACTGTCTTCTTCCGCTGCAGTGGAATGCGCTACGATTTTTGCGATGAATGAAATGTGGTTGCTCAAACTGGACCGTCTTTCTATGGTTAAGATGGCACAGAAAGCGGAGCATGAATTTGCAGGTGTAAAATGCGGTATCATGGACCAGTTTGCCAGTATGTTTGGACAAACCGGTAAAGTGATCCAACTCGATTGCCGTTCTCTTGAATACACATACATTCCTTTCAATATGGAGGGGATCCGGATCATACTTTTTGATACAGGCGTAAAGCATTCGCTGGCCTCATCGGCTTACAACAAACGAAGAGAAGAGTGCGAAGCAGGGGTGGCGTTGATACAGCAAAAATTCCCCGAAGTAAAAAGTTTGAGAGATGCTACCATTGACATGGTGGAGACATGTCTTGCCGGTAAAGAGGTGGCGGTATATCATCGCTGCAAATACATGGTGGAAGAAATAGACCGGCTGCAAAAAGCCTGCACCCGGCTGGAGCAGGGCGATATGGCAGGTTTTGGCGAATACATGTTTGAAACACATGAGGGATTGAGTAAATTGTATGAAGTGAGCTGTAAGGAGTTAGATGTGCTGGCTTCACTGGCGAGAGACTGCAAAGGAGTACTCGGCGCCCGCATGATGGGAGGCGGTTTCGGCGGTTGTACCATCAATCTGGTAAAAGAAGATCAGGTGGATGAAACCATTGCATTTATAGCTGAACAATATGCCAAAATATTTGAAAAATGGCCACAGCACTATATTGTAGCCATTGATAATGGGACCTCGTTGCTGTAAACAGACAGGACAAGATTGTTCCTAACGGTTGTTAGCGCATATTTTTTTCAGGAAAACGAATGAATAACGAATATTGTGACCGCTTATTAAAATGAATAGCTGCCGATGAAAAAGTCGAATAATTACCTCCTTCCGTTTGTGCTTGTCACGAGCCTTTTTTTCTTATGGGCTTTTTTGCACAACATCAATCCCATATTGATTCCGCACCTGAAAAAGGCATGTCGCTTAACGGATACCGAATCGGCGCTGATCGACTCGGCAGTTTACCTGGGTTATTTTACCATTGCTCTCCCCGCCGGATGGTTCATGCACCATTATGGGTACAAAAAGGGAATCCTGTTCGGACTACTGTTATATGGCATTGGCACCATATTGTTTGTGCCAGCTGCCAGCGCCCGCAGTTATGAATTTTTTCTTGTAGCGCTTTTTATCATAGCAAGCGGCGCAACATTCCTCGAAACAGTAGCCAACCCTTATATTACTAAGTTGGGCGATAAAGCTACCGCAGAACAACGACTCAACTTTGCGCAATCGTTCAATGGTGTGGGCGCATTCCTTGCACCGATCATTGGCGGTAAATTCATTTTGTCGGGTATAGAGCATACACCGCAGGAACTGGCTGCCATGACACCGCAGGCCCTGAGCGATTACCTCAGTTTCGAAGCAGGGATGGTGAAAATACCCTATATCGTTATAGCGGCAATTGTATTTGTGGTATTGGCCCTGTTCTTTGTAACACATATACCGGAGATTAAAGAAGCCGATGAAAAAAGTGAAAGCAGTTTTTCATGGAAAGTCTTCCGGCACAAACACCTGCGAGGCGCTGTGATAGCAGAGTTTTTTTATGTGGGCTCACAGGTAGGGGTAGGAAGTTTTTTCATCCGCTTCTCTAAATATGTCATGAACATGCCCGAAAAAGACGCAGCTTTCCGCTGGGGCTCTATTGCCATGGTAGGATTCATGGTGGGACGGTTTACCGGAACTTTCTTCATGAAATACATCCGCCCGGCCAGGCTGCTTTCGTTGTATGCCTGCATCAACATCATTTTGTTGCTCGTATCTATTTTTGCGCATGGAGCAACAGCTGCTTATGCGCTGATGGCGGTTCCTTTCTTTATGTCCATCATGTTCCCCACCATCTTTGCACTGGGTATCAAAGACCTGGGAGAAGAAACCAAGATCGCATCTTCTTTCCTGGTGATGTCGATCGTTGGGGGCGCTTTTGTGCCGCTCGTTATGGGCAAGATTTCAGACCTTACCGGTGGTAATATCCAATTGGCATACCTGGTACCTGCCATATGCTTTGCGGTGATCCTGTTTTTTGCCAGGAGCCAGGATACGAAAGGAAACAATGTTCAAGTAAAGAATACACATTAACGCGTTGTGCTATTAAGAAGTGTTGATAAATAAAGTGATAATGTATTGAAACGAAAGATGTTATGCGATTGTCTAAGGATGTAACCACACGC
>PVEQ01000022.1 GCA_002973575.1 Sediminibacterium magnilacihabitans | reverse complement strand
GCGTGTGGTTACATCCTTAGACAATCGCATAACATCTTTCGTTTCAATACATTATCACTTTATTTATCAACACTTCTTAATAGCACAACGCGTTAAAAAATAATCTCAAGAAAAGCAATAGGCTTCTTAACTAACTTAGTTCTACAAAATCAACGCTATGGCACCGTTTGTGAAAACCTTGTCTGTTCGCTGGGCCGACCTCGACCCTAATTTCCATGTTCGCCATAGCGTGTATTACGATTTCGGCGCCCAACAGCGGGTGGAGATACTGGAGCAGTCGGGTTTATCGCTCCGGATCATGCAGGAGCAGGGCTTTGGTCCCATCATATTCAGGGAAGAATGCCTGTTCAAAAAAGAGATCAGGCTGGCCGATCAGCTCACTATCAATGCCAAAATTGCCCGTTTGAACGCCGATGCTTCGCGCTGGACCATTGTACATGAAATCGTGAATGCACAAGACCTCCTTTGTGCTGTATTGACCGTTGAAGGCGCTTGGCTCGATACCAAACTGCGTAAACTGGCGAACCCAACACCACAGATCGTCAGGGATGTGCTAGAGGCATTTCCTAAGGCCGCAGATTTTTCTGCAATATAAAAGCTGATCAGGTTTTACTCTATTTCAATTCTTACTGTGTAATCGTTGTTCTTATTATCGTCAAGATAAAGTGAGATAAAATGTTCTTTTGATGGCATCAGATGATCTCTGTCAGCTGCAAAAACAACATTTTTCTTGTTCAGCAACTGCGCAAGTTCGCCTGCTTTTTCATAACGAACATAGCCTCCGTTCAATGAATTGGAAATTGCTGTGTACAACCCATTAAAGAGAGAGTCGGCCTGCTTTGCATTGAGCCACTTGTACTCCGCACTGAAATGGTATTTCCGTTGATTGTGTATAGTATCGTTTGCCTGATCGTAAGTATCGTTCAACAGGTAACAGGAGGTGGCGTGGTTAAAACAATATTTCGATTGATAGGAAGTGGAATCATTCGGCAACACTTCGCCGGCAATATTTTCCACCGCTTTGCTATTGTTGAAACTGAGTAACAGGTATTGAAGCGTTTCCCGGAAATCCCTTGCGGTTTGTGCAGTATCTGGTTTAACGAAAGTACAAACCGGCTTGGGGCCTCCTTCTATAACAAGGGCTACTTCGTATTGATGCGTTTGCTGGGATATATAAGCAGCAAGTGTGGTCCTGTACATTTCGTATCCGTTGAGCAGTTTTTTACTGAAGTAGGTTTGCTGAAGAAAAGTTGTATCGCTGGACCGGTATTTTTGGGAATAAGCCCTGCTTCCCCAATAATAGCTCAACTGTTTCTCGTATTTATTATAAACCTTTTCCGCCTCCCGCCTCGAATCGCCTGAATAAAGTACGCCGAACAGATCGTATTGCTTGAACATCAGGTGCTTTTTCAGCACAGTGCGGTAGCCGGTGGCCAATTGTATTTTTGAATCGTATACCAATCCTTCTTCTCTTTCCTGGCCTTTCAATAAACTGAAATTACTATCGGCCTGTTTCGTCAACTGATCAACATCAGCTAAAAAGGCTGTATCGATATCCAAATTTGCTTTCTCAAACGTGCCGATATATTCCTCGTTGTTACGCACGATTTTAATTTCTGCACGTTCTGGTGCGAACAGGTTTCTTACCTCCTCCGTGGTTTTATTCAACACCGCAGTTCCATTGACCGACACGATTTCATCACCCACCATGATGCCCGCCCTGGCCGCAGGTGATCCGGGGTAAACACTGGTAATAACATAACGTTTGGTGAAAGGATCACCTTCACCTCTGCCCTGGCCATATAAAAGACCAAATGCATTGACCTGTGCAGCTGCGGCCAAATAATATAAAAAGAAAACCAGGGCGAGTACTCCTTTTTTCATACCGTTTTCAAAAGTGCAGGTTTCGGTTGGGGGTACAATTTACATTAATTTCGTGGCTTCAATCATCCATGGATACGCTTTACATAAAAAACATGGTCTGCGACCGTTGCATCATGGCGGTCAGACAGGAGCTGAACAAATCGGGCATTCCTTATGCCAATATTCAATTGGGTGAAGTAACGCTGACCGTTCCTCCTTCCGCAGATCAACTGTTGCAACTGAAACGGGGACTGGAAGAGATAGGGTTTGAACTGCTGGATGATAAAAAATCGAGGATCGTAGAGCAGATCAAGAATACCATCGTGCAACTCATACATGGCAATAAGGAAGAAGCATTCAACCTGAAGCTATCGGCCCTGCTGGCAGAAAAATTACAGCTCGACTATCATTACCTCTCTGCACTTTTTTCTTCTATCGAAGGCATTACTATTGAAAAATATGCCATCCTGCAACGCATAGAAAAAGTAAAGGAATTGCTTTTATATGATGAGAAAAGCCTGAGCGAGATCGCTTACGAATTAGGATATAGTAGTGTACAACATCTGTCGCAGCAGTTTAAAAAGATCACCGGTTTAACGCCTTCGCATTTCAAACAACTGAAGGAGAACAAGCGCAAACCGCTGGACAAACTCATTCCGTGAAATTATATAAACCCCGCTCCTGATTCTGTAACAACGGGGTTGTTTGCCTGTGCCAACTTTGTATAAACAAAAGCGTTGGATATGCAAACTGTTAAGGAGATTTTCCCTGTTCTCGAAATGACTTGTGCGGCCTGTGCCGTGAGTGTGGAATCGATACTCAAATCGGCAGACGGTGTACAGGACGCGGGTGTGAACTTTGCCAACCAGGATGCCTGGGTTAGTTATAATCCGCAGGTGACCAATCCGCAGAACCTGCGCAAAGCCGTTCAATCGATCGGGTATGACCTGATCATTGAAAAGGACAACCAGCAGGAATTAAAAGAAACGGCGCAGAAAAATCATTTTCAACAAATTAAAAAAAGATTTACCTGGTCCTTCTTCCTTTCATTGCCTGTTGTGATCATTGCCATGTTTTTCATGGATATGCCTTATGGTAACTGGATCATGCTGGTACTTTCGGCCCCGGTTGTTTTTTATTTCGGGCGCAATTTTTTCGTCAATGCCTGGAAGCAGTCCCTTCATGCTAAAGCCAATATGGATACACTGGTAGCGCTGAGCACCGGCGTTGCCTGGCTCTTCAGTGCATTCAATACCTTCTATCCCGAATTCTGGCACAGGCGTGGCATACACCCACATGTATATTATGAAGCAGCGGCCGTTGTTATCAGTTTCATTTCATTGGGCAAGCTGCTGGAAGAACGCGCCAAATCGAAGACTTCTTCTGCACTTAAAAAACTCATGGGGTTGCAACCCAAAACGGTCACCCTCATTCAAGCCAATGAAGAGATGACCGAATTGCCGGTGAAGCAGGTACAACCGGGCAACTTGTTGTTGGTGAAGCCTGGTGAAAAAATACCGGTAGATGGCATTGTAACGGAAGGTACTTCTTATATAGATGAAAGCATGATCAGCGGTGAACCCATTCCCGTATTGAAAGAAAAAAAAGCGAAAGTTTACGCCGGTACCATCAACCAGAAAGGCAGTCTTCGTTTCACAGCAGAAAAAGTAGGCGCCGATACTTTGCTGGCGCAGATCATTCAAATGGTGCAGGAAGCGCAGGGTAGCAAAGCGCCCGTGCAAAAACTGGTAGATAAAATCGCCGGCATATTTGTACCGGTGGTCATTGGCATTGCCATACTCACTTTTGCAGCGTGGATGGTCTTTGCCAAAGAGAATGCATTCACATACGGACTCTTATCGGCGGTTACTGTTTTAGTCATTGCCTGTCCCTGTGCACTCGGACTCGCCACCCCTACCGCTATTATGGTTGGTGTGGGTAAAGGCGCTGAAAACAAGATACTGATCAAAGATGCAGAAAGCCTCGAACTGGCCCATAAAGTAAACGCGGTAGTACTGGATAAAACCGGAACCATTACCGAAGGCAGTCCTTCTGTAACCGGCATTTTTTTCGACAATGAAGCCGATGCTCTTTTTCTTCAATCGCTGCTGCTGGCGATGGAACAGCAATCGGAGCATCCACTGGCAGAAGCCATCACAGCTTATCTGCGGGCTGCAGGTATTTCGGCAGTATCACTGAACGGAATAGAAAGCCTCACGGGTAAAGGCGTTAAAACAAATTACCAGGGTCATACCTACCTGGCCGGTAACGATACACTGATGATTGAAAACGGTGTAGCAACAACCGGTCGCCTTTACCAGCAAGCATCCGACATGCAAAAGCAGGCGCGGTCTGTTGTATTGTTTGCCCGCGGGCAACAACTGGTAGGGGTGGTTGCCATTGCCGACCAGATCAAAACTTCCTCCAAAGAAGCGATTGAACAAATGCAAAGCAGGGGTATTGAAGTGTATATGCTTACTGGAGATAACCAGCAAACAGCTGCTGTTGTGGCGGCCGAAGCGGGTATCAAACATTTTAAAGCCGGACTGCTGCCTTCCGATAAAGCTGCTTTTATAAAAGTATTGCAGGAAGAAGGTAAAGTGGTTGCCATGGCGGGCGACGGCATCAACGACAGCCAGGCGCTGGCGCAGGCAGATGTAGGCATTGCCATGAGCAAGGGAAGTGATATTGCTATGGATGTTGCGAAAATAACGCTGATGGGGTCTGATCTCAACAGCATTCCCCGGGCTTTACAACTTTCAAAAAGAACGGTGGCCACGATCCGGCAAAACCTGTTCTGGGCCTTTATCTATAACATCATTGGTATACCGCTGGCGGCTGGTGTGTTGTTCCCGGTGAACGGGTTCCTGCTGAACCCCATGATTGCCGGCGCCGCCATGGCGTTGAGCAGCATCAGCGTGGTAAGCAACAGCCTGCGGCTTAAACTGACCAAACTTTCTTAATCCTATCATTCACCATTAAAACATCCATCATGGAAATTGTACAATTTAAAACAAACATCAAATGCTCCGGTTGTGTTTCAAAAGCAACCCCTTTTCTTAACAGTACCGCGGGAGCCAACAACTGGTCGGTAGACGTTCAAAGCAACGATAAAGTGTTAACGGTAGTAAAAGAGGGCATAGTATCTTCCGACGCGATCATCCAATCGCTGGCAGAGGCGGGCTTCCAGGCCCATCTGATTGGCCAGGAATAGTGTTGATAATTAACCGTTAAAATGTGAACTATTAATTACCGGTATTGTTAGGTATAGTTGGATAATTATGTATTTTAATGTAATTGTTTTACTAACCCAGCAGTATGATACCTCTACCACTTGTCACACCTGATGATAAGCGGCCGGCAAATGCCGGTTTTGCACAGGTGATGCTCAACAACCTTACAGGGCAAAGATCGTTACACGCTACCCGGTTTTTCGATGCAGGAGATATCATTTGTACGTTTGGTGCGGGCTCTGTACAAACAGAAGCCAGTTACCTCACCGTACAAACCGACATTGACCGGCACATTACATTGCAGCCCGAGTTCCTGCAATACATCAACCATAGCTGCGGCCCAAATGTTTTTTTCAATACCACCAGCTTTGAGCTGGAAGCATTGAAAGCCATTCAACCCGGCGATGAGTTGATGTTTTTTTATCCTTCTACCGAATGGAACATGGCCCAGCCCTTCGAGTGTTACTGTGGTTCATCACAATGCCTGCAACAGATCCGGGGCGCAGCTCATTTAACGGATGATGAATTGCGTCCGTATAAGCTGACCGATTTTATCAGGCATCAACTGCAAAAAAGAAAGCAATAAAGACAATGCCTTCCAAGCCTTTAAAAGTGTGGGTATTGGCACCACACCTGCTTACAAACGATGCCAACATAGATTATTACTACGATTTCTCGCAAAGCATTGCTGAGTATACTGCTACTTTTGGCGCACTCAAACTCAACTGGCAGTGGCAGCCGGTGACCATGAACGATTATACAGACGTCATTGAAAAAATATACGAAGAGAGCAAAAACGGAACCCTGCCGGTGGTATTGAATTTGTGCGATGGTGATGAAGTGAATGGAACACCCGGCGTATCTGTTGTAAAGCTGCTGGAAAAAAAAGGACTGGTGTACACCGGCTCCGACGAATATTTTTATCGTGTTACCACTTCCAAGATTCCCATGAAGCAGGCTTTCGAAGCCGCAGGCGTACCCACCCCCAAATGGGAAGCCATCCGTTCTCCCAAACAAAGCATCGAGTGTATTTTTTCAAGACTGGGCAGTCCTATTATTGTAAAGCCTGCTGTTTCGGGCGGCAGCATGGGTGTAGGTATCAAGAACGTAGTGAGCAGTTATGAAGAACTGAACAACCAGGTGCAACAAATGTTTGCCGGCTATCGCGGATGGAACCTTGCTGCCGATGGCTTGCTGGCCGAATCTTTTATCAAAGGACCTGAGTTCACTACGCTAATTGTTGGCTCCTGGCGGCGGCCCGATCTGTGTAAAGTGTATACCCCGGTTGAAAGGGTATTCCATTCATCTTTACCCGATACCGAAAAATTCCTGTCGTTCGATCGCCTTTGGGAAATCTATGAAGAAGAAGCCCCCATGCCCGGCGAAGATAGTTTTTATGAATACCAGGAACCCGATCAGCAACTGCAGGAACGTATCAAACAAATCAGTCTCGATGCTTATCTTGCCGTAAAAGGCACAGGATATACGCGGGTAGACCTGCGCATGGACAGCCAGACCGGCAAACTTTATGTGCTGGAAGTAAATGCGCAATGCGGATTGAGTGAAGACGAAGATTACACTTCCATCGGCGCCATTCTGCGCCTGAGTAATGAATCATTTACAGGCCTCGTCATGGAGATCATCAACGACGCATTGGAAAGAAAAAGAATTGGCAAGTGAACCAGAACCAACTACGGGTGAAAAAAGTATGCGTACTGCAGCCCGACTATTCCACCACATCGGTCGATTACCAGTATTACGATCCGCCACGTGATCTTTCACACCTGCTTCCGGGTGTACAGATAGATCATGTATTACTGAACAAGCTCACTACTTACAAACAGTTAAAAGCTTTATCGCACAAAGGCTATGATATTTTCATCAACCTCTGCGAAGGATACCTGGAATGGGAAGTGCCTTCGATAGATGTGATCCATACATTGGAAATGCTCGACCTGCCATTCACTGGTCCGAGCAGCGCTTTGTACGATCCGCCCAAAGAGCAAATGAAATATGTGGCTTATTGCGAAGGCATCAAAACACCCGAATATGTGCTGATCGAATCGGAAGCCGAAGTGGAGAAAGCTATTGAGAAACTGCAATTCCCGCTTTTTGTAAAGCCTGCCAAAGCAGGCGACAGCCTGGGCATCGACCAGCATTCATTGGTGCACAACAAAGCAGAACTGTTGCAAAAAGTAAAAGATACCCTGGGCGAATATGAGCAACTCCTGGTAGAAGAATATATTGACGGGCGCGAATTTACCGTGTTGGTAGCTGCCAATACCGATGGCATCAGCAGCACTACATTTAAACCTGTGGAATTCATCTTCCCCGAAGGGTACCGTTTCAAGACCTACCAGCTCAAAACTTCCGAACTGCACCCCGAAGCCAATATACCCTGTAATGACCCGGATATTGAACAACGTTTGCGACACGCTGCCCAGCGTATTTTCAAAGCATTCAACGGGGTGGGATATGCCCGGCTCGATTTCCGGATGAATGAGAAAAGAGAATTGTACTTCCTGGAGATCAATTTTACCTGCTCTGTTTTTTACCAGGATGGCTATGAGGGATCGGCCGATTATATCCTCCGGCACGACGGAATCGGGCAGGCCGGTTTCCTGCGACACATGATCGCCGAAGGTTTTTCCAGGCACTTACGCTTGCAGAAAAACTACAAGGTAAGCGGCAGTATGATTGCCGGTTTCGGCATTTATGCCGTTCGTGACATAGCTCCTAATGAGTTGATTTTCACGGGGGAAGCACGTGCTCAGCGCATTGTTACCCGCCGTTATGTCATGCAGCATTGGTCGGATGTTGATAAAGAAATTTTTCGCCGCTATGCCTACCCGCTCAGTAATGAAGTATTTTTGCTGTGGGATGATGATCCGGCTGCATGGGCTCCACAAAACCATAGTTGCCAACCGAACACCGCGTATGATGGTCTTAATGTAGTGGCAGTTCGCCCTATATTCAAAGGCGAAGAGCTGACCCTCGACTATGCGTCCTTTCTGGACGAACAAATGGAGCCCTTCGATTGTAGCTGCGGCGCTAAAAACTGTCGTAAACGGATAACCGGTACCCCCGGAAACTCTGTTAACGAAAGGGAAAAAAACAAAACCGCTTAAACAGTTCTCCGGCTTTCCAGTCCTATACTTACTAACCTAGCCGATTCCAGAAACAACAGCTATACTGTTATGGAATAATGACAGTATAAAAAAACTATGTTAAACAGATAGGAGGAAATCTTATGTCAAGGTTTGAAATATTAAGAAAGCTTATCATGAAGCACCGGAATCAACTGGTGCTCACCTATGTATTATTCTCACTGGAAATGCTTGGTACCTTGCTTCGTCCTTTTTTCCTGGGTGAAGCAGTGGATGATATGATGCGTGGAAGTTACCACGGGCTGATTGTACTGTCATCCGTTCATTTCGCCTGGCTCATTATTGGTACCCTTCGGCATCGTTACGATACACGCACTTACTCTGCTATCTATACCTCATTGGTAACCAAATTCCTTTCGCGCCGGATAGACCGTTCACATGTATCAAAGCTCAGCGCCCATTCTACCCTGGCAAGGGAATTCGTTGATTTCCTGGAATTCGACCTCGTGTATGTTATTGAAGCGGTTTACAATATCCTGGGTTCTATGGTCCTGCTGTTCTTCTACCAATCATCTGTGGTACTGCTCTGCCTCGCCATCCTTGTACCGGTAATGGCCATGAGTTATTTCTATGGCAGGAAAATGAAAAGATTCAATCGACTGAAAAACGACGAACTGGAGCAGCAGGTAGACATCATTTCATCGGGCGATAAAAAAGCCATCCATAAACATTTCAATAATTTACGCTTCTGGCAAATACGTATCAGCGACCAGGAAGCCTGGAACTTTGGTATCATGGAGCTGATGGTGATGATCGTGATCGGCCTGTCGCTCTTCATCACCAATAAAGTAGCCGGCACCACTTTACTGGCCGGTAATATCATTGGTATTTACAACTATGTGTTGAAATTCGTATCAGGGCTCGATACCATTCCTTATACCGTTCAACGGCTGTCTGCATTGAATGATATCACCCGCAGGATCGAGCTGCAGTCGGACGATTTTCCCGCCGAAGCGGAAAATCCTGTGCCCGGCTCTGTGCGGCTGATTAAAAAAAGAGAATACGAAAAAACTTCTTAATTTTTCTTCCACCCAATCATTGCAATACCTGGATCGGGTATAAATACTTGTTGGTTCCAGTCTCATTCCGTATTTATTTTGCGTATGCCCGTTATTGCCGATCCGCTCAAAATACTGGAATCTGTTTTTGGTTACGAATCTTTCCGTCACAACCAGGAAAACATCATCTCGCATATCCTGTCGGGCCATGATGCCATGGTATTGATGCCTACCGGCGGAGGCAAGAGCCTTTGTTACCAGGTACCCGCACTTTGTATGGATGGGGTTACCATTGTGGTGAGTCCGCTCATTGCCCTGATGAAAGACCAGGTAGACACACTGCTGCTGAACGGTATCAAAGCGGCTTTCCTCAACAGTACCCAGCACAACAGCGAGCAGGCCATTGTTTATGAGCAATTGAGGAACAACGAACTCAAGCTCCTCTATGTGGCACCTGAAAGATTGGTAGGCGGCGATGTGTTGTTCCTGCAATACCTGAAAAATATCAACGTTTCCCTTTTTGCAATAGATGAAGCACATTGTATCAGTCAATGGGGGCACGACTTCCGCCCGGAATATCGTGTGCTGAACCAGTTGAAGACCGTATTCCCTCAAATACCCGTGATTGCATTGACGGCAACAGCCGATGAACTCACCAAAAACGATATCATTGAACAATTACAATTATCCAGTGCAAAAGTTTTTGAGAACAGTTTCAACCGGCCGAATATTTACTATTATGTAAAACCCAAAAAGAATTACTACCAGGAACTGGCAGCCTATTTAAAAGAGCATACCGACGAAAGTGGCATCATTTATTGTCTCAGCAGGGCTGCTACGGAAAAGCTGGCTGAACAATTGCAGGCAGACGGGTTCAATGCGGCAGCCTATCACGCGGGGCTGGAAAAAGAAATCCGCGATGAACGGCAGGATCTTTTTCTGAAAGACGATGTGAAAATCATAGTAGCTACCATTGCTTTTGGCATGGGCATCAATAAAAGCAATGTACGTTTTGTTATTCACGCCGACCTTCCCAAAAACATAGAAGGGTATTACCAGGAAACCGGCCGTGCCGGAAGGGATGGATTGCACAGCGAAGCCATTTTGTTCTATGGCGCTGGCGACGTGATGAAGTTGAAAAACTTTGCCCAGGTAGAAGGCAATGAAGCGCAAACGCAGGTATTGCTGCAGAAGCTCGACCAGATGGTGAAGTTTTGCGAAACCAAAAATTGCCGCAGACAATACCTCTTGCAATATTTTGGGGAAGAAGCGCCAGCTTATTGCGGCAGTTGCGATACCTGTTTGAACAAACCCCTGCTGGAAGACAGTACCGTTACGGCACAAAAGATCCTCAGTGCCGTTGCCCGTGTGCAGGAACGATTTGGTATGCGTTACATTACAGATTTGCTGCGCGGAAGCTATTCGGAAAAAATGAAAGAGGCGCATAAACAGTTATCGGTTTATGGTATCGGCAAAGACAAATCGAAAGAAGAATGGATGCATTACATCAAGGAACTATTGCATTATGGTTATTTGCAGCAAAGCAACGGCGAGTACCCGGTGTTGCAACTGACAGATAAGAGCAGGGGCGTTTTGTTCAAAGGTGAAAAAGCTTACCTCACTGCGCCGCTTACCATTACCATTGCAAAAGAGCCGGAAATATACCAGCAACTCAGTTACGAAAAAGCGTTGTTCGATGAATTGAAAAAACTGCGCAATCAACTGGCACATGAAGAAAACGTACCTGCATATATTATTTTCAGTGATAGCAGTTTGCTCGACCTCGCTACTTATCTTCCATTAACAGAAGAAGACCTGTTCAAGATGAGTGGTTTCGGTACATATAAAGTTGAACGCTACGGCCAGCTCTTCCTGGAAAAGATACAGGATTACTGCAACGATCACCAGCTGGTTTCGCAAGTGGCGTTGAAGAAGCCCAAGAAGAAAAGGAAGTAACCGGTTTATATTTTCACCGTCTTCCATTTACCCCTGCGGAACAATAATACGCTGGAAATAGTAACACAGGTTTCGGTTACTACAATGGCAATGAATACACCTTTGGGGCCCATTTGCAAATTGATAGCCAGCAAGTAGGCAAATGGTATTTGGAATATCCAGAACCAGAACAAATTGATCCAGGTGGGTGTGCGGCTGTCACCTGCTCCGTTGAATGCATTGATCATTACCATACCCACTCCATAAAATATATATCCCAGGCTGATGATGCGCAAAGCTGTTACAGCTGTTTTGATCACTTCGGGATCGGTGTGGTTGATGAGTCCTACAAAAAATTCTGCGCCCACTATAAATAATAAGGAAACGAAAGTCATGAAGAGCGCATTGTAGCGGGCGGTTTTCCATACAGACTCTTCCGCACGCGCCGGTTGTTGTGCTCCCAGGTTTTGTCCCACCAGCGTGGCAGCCGCATTGCTGAGTCCCCATGCCGGCATGAGGAAGAACACAATCCATCGGAAAGCAATGGTATAACCAGCCACTGCTTCACTACCGAAATCAGCCGTGATGCGCGCCATCACCATCCAGCTGGCCGACGCTACCAAAAATTGCATGGTCGCCGTAACGGCAACATTCATCAGGGATTTCAATATGCTCCAATCGGGTATGAAATGCCGGGTATGGATCTTAATGATCCCCTTCCCTTTGAATAAGCGGTACACCTGGTAGCAAACACCAATGCCGCGGCCGGTAGTAGTAGCCATTGCAGCGCCGGGCAGGCCAAAGAAATGGATCAGCAAAGGGCAGAGGATGATGTTACAGATATTGGCCAGCCATAGGCTGCGCATGGCAATGGTAGCATCGCCTGCGCCCCTGAATATGCCATTGATAAGGAACAACAGCATGATCACAATATTACCCGTTAACATGATGCGGGTATAGCGGTGGCCCATGCTCACTAGCTGCGCATCGGCGCCCATCAGGGTCAATATTTTTTCGGCGAAGAAAATACCGATAAGGCTGATGATCACGCTGAGCACAAAAGCCAGTAACGCAGATTGTGCACCTGCTTTGGCTGCCCCATCGGGGTTTTTCTCACCCACACGCCTGGCCACCATTGCTGTTGCGGCCATGCTTAAACCAATGGCCACAGAATAAACAATCATGAGGAATGATTCTGTTAAGCCTACGGTAGCCGCCGCTCCCGGGCCCAACTTTCCCACGAAAAAAATATCTACAATGGCAAATACCGACTCCATACACATTTCCAGTATCATGGGAACGGCCAGCATGAATACGGCTTTGCGTATGCTGCCCTGGGTAAAATCCTGGTGTTCGCTTTGCAATGCTTCCCTGAAATAGGCAGCAATTCCTTTCTTAACAGTTGTATCGTTTGTTGTTGTCATCTTTTATGCGCTGGCAAGGTGAAAGGTACTCAAGCTAAGTTTTTTTGAAAAATGCTACCTTGAAAACAGGATAAGCGGTTGTAAATTTACCTTATCAATGAAACTGATCGTTATTACACCCGAAAATACCGTGCCGGAGGAAGCTTCGCTGGTAAATCAGTTGTTTCAACTGGGGCTCGACAGGTTACACCTGCGTAAAAAAGATTTCGGTAGCGATCAATACCATGCTTACCTGCAACAAATTGATCCGGAGTATCATCATCGTATTGCAGTGCACGAGCAGTTCGACCTGGTGCTTACCTATCATTCACTGGGGTTGCATTGCAAGAACCATGTGCTGCACGATCAAACACAGATGAAGCGGATATTGGAACTATACCCGATATCTCTGTCAGCCTCTGTACATTCCTGGCGGGAAGTGGAAGAGAACAATTATCCACTTAATTATGTTTTCATCAGTCCTGTTTACAATAGTATTTCTAAAAAAGGATACCAGGCATCGATCGACCTCAATTATTTACAACCAATGAAAGATAATGCCGCAACCGATTTACCTGCTGTTGTGGCGCTGGGTGGTGTTACGCATGCGCATATTCCTGAATTATTTCAAAAAGGATTTGATGGTGTGGCTGTATTGGGCGCTATTTGGGAAGAAGCTGATCCCCTGGCTGCTTTCAGCAAGATCAAAAATGCGATCAGCGAATGTCTTTGATGCCATTTGCTAAACTCAGCACATGGTTAAAGCCCTTTTCTTTTAATATGCTTACAGCTTTCGCGCTCCTGATACCAGACGCGCAATACAATATATAAGTCTGTGCTGGGTCTAGTTGCATTGCTTGTTGAGGCAATGTCGATAAGGGTATATGCATGCCGCCGATGTGAAACAGTACCCGCTCTTCTGCTTCTCTTACATCGATCAGTTCTACCGCTGTTGTTTCATTCATCGCTTGCAATGCTTCATAAGAAATGGTATCGGCAGGTAGTGTAGGACAGTCGAATACATAATCGCTCAATTGCCTGATCTGTTTATTGCCGGCAATCGCTTCAAAACGGAACTCCTGTAGCTGCATGTTCAATGCATTGATCACCAGGAGGCGGCCCGACAAGGTTTCTCCGATTCCGGTAACGAGCTTGATCACTTCATTGGCCATGAGGGTGCCTACTATACCAGGCAATGTAGCGATCACACCAATAGTGGCGCAATCGGGCGCTTCATCGTTTCCGGGTGGTTCGGGGAATACACAACGATAAGTAGGTCCATCGCCCCAATTGAATACCGATACCTGTCCCTCGAATTTGAAAATAGAACCGAAGACCAAAGGCTTGCCTGTGATCACACAGGCATCATTTACCAAATACCTGGTGGCAAAATTGTCAGAACCATCTACAATGAGGTCGTATCCTTCAAACAAGGATAAGATATTGCCTTTGGTAACTGTAATTGCATGCGCGTGTACTTGTATGAACGGATTCAGCAAACGCATTTTTGCTGCTGCCACCTGGGCTTTGGATTGGCCAATATCTTCCCGCGTATATAACACCTGCCTTTGCAGGTTACTCGTTTCTACTTTGTCTCCATCGGCAATACCCAGTGTACCAATGCCGGCAGCAGCGAGGTACTGTGCAGCAGGGCATCCTAACCCGCCTGCACCAATGAGCAATACTTTGGCTTGTTGCAGCTTCAATTGCCCGGCTGTACCGATCTCCGGCAATATTAGTTGCCGGCTATAACGTTCTATTTCTTCTTGTGATAACATTATGCAAAAGCTTCCCAGTCTTTCCACACGGCTTTGTATCCCTGTCGCTCTATCATACGCACTACTTCTGCCGGACTGCGGCTGTCGTCAATTTCAAACTGCTCTAACGATTCTACTGCGGTTATATAACCACCCGGGTTTGTTTTAGAACCGGCGCTGATGCTGGTGATACCCAGTTGAATGATATGATCGCGGAATTTTTCATTTTCGCGGGTCGACATTGACAACTCCACTTCTTCGTTAAAAATACGCCAGGCACAAATCAGTTGTACCAACTCTTTATCATTCATCACCACTTTGGGTTCTATCAATCCTTCTGCAGGTCTTAACCTGGGAAAAGAGATGCTGTATTTTGTTTGCCAGTAAGTTTTCTCCAGGTATTGCAAATGCAGGGCGGTAAAAAAATTATCGGTGCGCCAGTCTTCCAGTCCAATCAAAACACCCAGTCCAATCTTATGAATACCGGCCTTGCCAAGCCTGTCGGGCGTGGCGAGGCGGTAATAGAAATTAGATTTTTTTCCTTTGGTGTGGTGCAGTTTGTAATCGTCTTTATGATAGGTTTCCTGGTACACCAGCACCGTATGTAGTCCCGCATCGATCAGTGTTTCGTATTCGTCTTGCTCCAGCGGCTGTACTTCCATCGACACATTGGCAAACTGTTGTTTCAATAAAGTAATAGCATTTTTCAGGTAATCAACACCTACGGTTCTGTTCGCTTCACCTGTAACCAGCAGTACGTGTTCAAATCCTTGTTGCTTCAGGTAACCGGCCTCCTGCTGAATCTCGGAAAGCGATAGCGTTTTGCGTGGTATCTGGTTATGCAGACTGAACCCGCAATAAGTACATATATTCTGGCATTCGTTCGAAAGATATAAGGGAATATACAATTGCAGTGTTTTGCCAAAACGCTTTTGTGTAAGGCGATGGCTCAGCATGGCCATCTCTTCGAGATAAGGCATGGCTGCGGGAGAGATCAACGCTTTGAAATCTTCCAGGTTGCGTTTGTTTTTGCGCAAAGCAGCTTCCACATCTGCCGCTGTTTTACGGTAGATGCTTTGCTTTATCTCATCCCACTGGTATTGATCGAATAGCTCCTGGAACATAGGGGTTGTTTAGAGTTCTGCTAAAAATTGTGTGAACGGGCTGCTGGCGTGCGCATGATCGCTCACTGCACCCAAACCTGCTAACCACGCCTTTCTTCCTGATTCTATCCCTTGCCTGAAGGCAAGGGCCATAGTTATGGGGTCTGCGGAGACGGCGATGGCGGTGTTTACAAGAACAGCGTCAGCGCCTAGCTCCATAGCGGCGGCAGCGTGACTGGGGGCGCCTATTCCTGCATCAACAATCACTGGCACATTGCTTTGTTCAATGATGATTTGCAGGAAATCAATCGTTTTCAATCCTTTGTTACTTCCAATGGGCGAACCTAGCGGCATTACAGCAGCAACACCTACTTCTTCGAGCCGCTTGCACAGCACCGGATCGGCATGGATATAAGGTAATACAATGAAGCCGAGTTTTACCAGTTCTGCTGCTGCTTCCAGCGTTTCAACGGGGTCGGGCAACAGGTATTTGGGATCGGGATGGATCTCGAGTTTGAGCCAATTCGTTTCCAACGCTTCCCTGGCCATTTGCGCGGCGAACACTGCTTCTTTTGCATTGCGCACACCCGATGTGTTGGGCAGTAAGTGTATGGAAGGATGGCGAAGATGTTTCAATATATCATCGTCGTCGTCTTTTTCTATACGCTTCAACGCCATCGTTACCAATTCAGTTCCGGAAGCGAGCAACGCTTCTTCCATCAACTGGTGGTTACCGAATTTGCCGGTTCCTGTAATGAGGCGACTGTTGAATGATTGTCCGCCAATGATCAATGCATCTTTCATCTCAAACGGTTTTAATGGTATGATGGTTACACAACTCAACAAATGCGCGCGCGGCTTTTTTCACTTTCGGGGCCTGTGAAATAGCAGCGGAAACAGCAACACCATGCAAACCCGTTTCCAGTAAAAGCGGCACGTCTTCTGCACAGATGCCGCCGATACCCACCACGGGTGGAATAACCAATCCTTCCTGTATCAATTGTTCAAAAAGAGCGTGGTAGCCTTGCAATCCTAATACAGGACTCAGTTTTTCTTTGGTAGTGGTGAAACGATAAGGGCCTAATCCAATATAGTCCGCCGGACCTTTGGCAATTTTTCGCAGGTCTTCCAGTGTGTTGGCCGTACATCCAATGATATAATCATTGCCCAGGATGGCCCTGGCTTTCGACAGCGGCATGTCTTCTTTTCCTATATGCACGCCATCGGCACCAATATCCAACGCCAGCGATACATTGTCGTTGATGATCAGTTTTGCCTGGTGCTCACGACAAACAGCAAGTACATCCAATGCTGTTGTTTTGTAAGCTTCATAAGTAATATTTTTCAGCCGCAACTGTATCCAGTCAACACCGGCTTCGCAGGCCATACGTGCCAGGTCGGCAGATGTGGTGATGTATTGTAGTTTACTAATTTGTTTCATGATAAACCGGGTATTGATGATATCCTAACAATGTTTGATTGCTGGATAAAAATAAATGTGTGTACCTGCCTGCATTTTCTGCGGCTGTTGGCAGGTCTTTTCCCAAAGCAAGTTGCGTGGCCAATGCAGCAGATAATACGCAGCCGCTTCCGTGTTTTTCGCCGTAGGCGATCCTGGGTTGCTGGTAAGTATAGGTTGTGTGTTCTGCATACAATGTATCGGTAGCCATGACTTCTGTTGCATGTCCGCCTTTCAGGTAAATGGCGCAGTATTCACTGTTCTCCAGTAATTGTTGGTGCAATGCTGCTCCTTCACCAAAAAGTTGTTCTGCTTCAGGGATATTGGGTGTAATAACGCTGATCTGTTTCATCACTGCTTGTAATCGTCTCTTGTCTATGCGATCATGAAAAGAGAATCCTGCACTCGCTTTCAATATAGGATCCCAGGTAATGACGGCACCGGCATGATGGGCTTTGATGAAAACAACCAGTTCTTCCAGTACTTCGAGGCTTTCGATGAGTCCGATCTTGTAATGATGTGTTTGAAATCTTTTGAACAACACGGTCAGTTGTTCTTTGATCGTTTCAATCGGTATCCATTCGGTCTTTTCAAAAGCGATATCGTTCTGGAATGTATTGGCCGATAATACCCCCAATCCATATCCGCCATTGGCTTCAATGGTTTTGATATCGGCCAGTATGCCGGCTCCGCCGCTGGGGTCGAAGCCTGCAATACTCAATACATATGGTCGGGTTGTTTTCAAAACAATTATATATAGATCTCAGATCCCTGCTCTTTGAATTCTCTCGCTTTCTCTTCCATACCGGTTGCTACTTCCAGTCCTTTTTTTGCTGCGTCCCTGATGTCCTGCGTGATCTTCATAGAGCAGAAATGCGGTCCGCACATAGAACAGAAATGGGCCAGCTTGGCGCCTTCAGCCGGCAATGTTTCGTCGTGGAAACTGCGTGCTGTATCGGGGTCGAGTGAAAGGTTGAACTGGTCTTCCCAACGGAACTCGAACCTCGCTTTGCTGAGTGCATTATCCCTGTATTGCGCACCTGGATGGCCTTTGGCCAGATCTGCTGCATGGGCGGCGATCTTGTAAGCGATCACTCCGTCTTTCACGTCTTTTTTATTGGGCAGGCCTAAGTGTTCTTTGGGTGTTACATAACAAAGCATAGCAGTACCATACCATCCGATCATCGCTGCGCCAATAGCAGATGTGATATGATCGTAACCGGGCGCGATATCGGTTGTCAATGGCCCCAGTGTATAGAAAGGCGCTTCGTGGCATTCTTTCAATTGTTTGTCCATGTTCTCTTTGATGAGGTGCATGGGTATATGACCGGGGCCTTCGATCATCACCTGCACATCGTGTTTCCAGGCGATCTTGGTGAGTTCTCCTAAAGTTTCCAATTCGGCAAACTGCGCAGCATCATTGGCATCGGCAATAGAGCCGGGGCGTAATCCATCTCCCAATGAAAAACTTACATCATACGCTTTCATGATCTCACAGATATCTTCGAAATGGGTATAGAGGAAATTTTCTTTGTGATGTGCCAGGCACCATTTGGCCAGTATGCTGCCTCCGCGCGAAACAATGCCGGTAGTACGGTTGGCTGTGAGCGGAATATAACGCAGCAGCACGCCTGCATGGATGGTAAAATAATCCACGCCTTGCTCGGCTTGTTCTATTAATGTGTCTTTAAAAATTTCCCAGGTAAGATCTTCGGCCTTTCCGTTCACTTTTTCCAGCGCCTGGTAAATTGGAACGGTTCCTACAGGCACAGGGCAATTGCGGATGATCCATTCCCTTGTTTCATGGATGTTCTTGCCGGTAGAGAGATCCATCAGCGTATCGCCACCCCAGCGGCAGCTCCAAACTGCTTTGTCTACTTCTTCCTCGATAGAAGAGGTAACGGCAGAATTGCCAATATTCGTATTGATCTTCACCAGGAAGTTACGCCCGATGATCATAGGTTCTGCTTCCGGGTGATTGATATTAGACGGGATGATGGCACGACCGGCCGCTACTTCATCCCGTACAAATTCGGGTGTGATCTTTTTCAGCGGCGTATTGGCGCCGAAACTGTCTCCGGGATGTTGGTGATTGTTGACATCGTGCTGGTTGATCGCATCGATGCGCTGGTTCTCACGGATGGCAATGTATTCCATCTCCGGGGTGATGATGCCCTGCTTTGCATAATGCAATTGAGTAACATTTTTCCCTTTGATGGCTTTGTATGGTTTTTCTATGTGTTCGAACTGAAGCGGTTTCAGTTTTTCATCATTCAAACGCTGGTTGCTGTAGGCGGAAGAAAAAGCATCCTGCTTTTCCACGTCGTTCCTGTTGATGATCCAGGATTCACGCAGCCTGGGCAAGCCTTTGCGCAGATCGATGGAAACTGCAGGATCGGTATAAGGGCCGCTCGTGTCGTATACGGTTACGGGTGCATTGGCAACGGTTTCTTCTTTTCCAAAAGAATGATTCACTGTATCGCCTACGGTTATTTCGCGCATGGCCACCTGGATGTTGTGCAGTTTGCCCGGCACATAAATTTTGCGTGAGCCGGTGAGCGGCGTGCGAACGATCAGGTCGTCCTGCGAAACGGGTGTTTTGTCTTTTTTCATGGTTGTATTTTTATCCGCCCTGTGAAGCGCGTATTAAGACCAGGGAGTCGTTGGGTTGTAATGAATGAGTGGACCAGTTTTCCTTTTTGACGATGGTATTGTTTACAGCAACCGCCACACCATTGAACGATTGTACCTGCATGGATTGCAGTGCCTGCAACACCGTAGCGTGCTCAGGAAGATCCTGTTGTTGATTATTGACAGAAACAATCATACCGCAGATTAAGAATGAAAGAATAAGGAACAGGTACTTTAAGGGAGAAAATAAGAGATGCGGAGCATCGGTTACTTTTTCCTGCGCAGGCATTATCCTGATCAGGTGCGAGGGTATGATCTCAGCCTTTCTTATTGGCACCCCTAAAGCAGAGCGAAAGTAAGACAGTTATCCGATTTACGCCGTTTAAATTTTCAATACGCCATTGGACAATGTGTAATGTCTGCTGCTTTTGTATAATATTTTATAAATTGGTAAATTTGGATGACTGGCAAAGCGCCCGGGTACTGACAGATGTAATAAAAATTAATTTTGTTTCTGAATTTGGAAACCTTTTAAACGTCTAGTATGCCTAATAACCTACAATCAAAACTGTCGCATTTTTTCACTTTACAAATAGCCAATCGTGTTTTAATGGGATTGGGAAATTTGATGACCCCTTTTTCAAAAGTGAGCAGCAAACCTATCCTGCCAAAAGAAGAATTTCCCTGGGCAAAAATTCTGGAGGACAATTGGGAGAACATTCAGGCGGAGGCGCACGCCCTGCTGGCCAGCCAGAACGATCTTCCCAATATCCAGGATATACAACCTGCTGAATCGTTGCTCACAACCGATAATAAATGGAAAACTTTTTTCCTGCAAGGCTTCGGACATAAAGCAGAAAAGAATCGCGAGCGCTGTCCGGCTACTGCTAAAGTATTAGATCAGATCCCCGATTTACTGACCGGATTTTTTTCCATCCTTCATCCAGGTAAACATATTCCTGCGCACAAGGGCATCTTTAAAGGAATTGTAAGAACCCATCTCGGGCTGATCATTCCGGGTAAACCCGGTGAGTGCCGTATGCGTGTGGACAGAGAGTATATTCATTGGGAACAGGGTAAAGCCGTTTTCTTTGACGATACCTATAACCACGAAGTATGGAATGACTCAGATGGCATCCGTGTGGTGTTATTGATCGATACCAAACGTCCTTACAGCAAAATAGGAGAGCGCATCAACAACTTCGTGATCAACAGCATTACGAATTCCATTTATGTAAAAGACGCGCTGAAGAAGAACGAGGATTGGGAGAAAATGTACTATAAGGTACTGGCTTAACTGTGAAAATCTTAATTTAGCATCCCTGAATGAGATCATCATTGGTTTCGGGATGTAGCGCAGCCCGGTAGCGCGCTTCGTTCGGGACGAAGAGGTCGCTGGTTCGAATCCAGTCATCCCGACTTCGCCCGCCAGAGTTTCAGTGACGGCGGGCTTTTGTTTTTTATACACGCTGTTCTTGAGGCGGGCTTCGTCGGGCAACGCCCGACAAGAGTTCGGTATCTTTACAACCAGGCGGCGTTGCCCACCATAGCTTCAGCGACGGTGGGTGGAGCTTCGCCGATAATAAAAGAAATAAGGCAAAACCTGCTTCTTTTAATTATAAAAAATTATTTTGCACTTAAACTACCCTGTATGCATCTTAAGGCTGCACCCTTATTGGTTATTTGTATAACTATGTCGCAGCATTTATTTTCACAAGCAGATTCATCGAAACCCATTACAAACAGAAAAGATTCGGTTACTATTCCCGATAAAGATTTAAAAGACGTGTTCAGTAGAAAAAGGGCAGACAAAAAAATTGATTCGCTTGCCGGGAAACAAAAAACTAAAAAATATTTTTTGACTGTACTTCCAGGTGCAGGATATACTTTACAAACCGGTTTTGCAGGATTGATCGGCGCCAATATTGGTTATTATAATGATAAAGGAGAGGGCGCAAAAATCTCCGCTATTACAACCAGTCTTACTTACTCTCAATATAATCAAATCATTTTCCCATTATATGCAGATATATGGTCAAAAGGAGGTAAGTATAATTTCATTTCGGATAACCGGTATATTTCTTATCCTTCTGATATTTTTGGTCTAGGCGGGGCAACAGATCCAAACCAGAATCATACGATTGACTTTAATCTAATCAAGCTGCACCAAACAATTCTAAAAAGAGTCTACAAAGATTTCTATGCCGGAATCGGGTTTTATTATGATTATTTCTGGAAAATCAAAGTAATTGATCCGCAAACCAGATTGATCAATGTGTTTATACAAAAAGAGATCGGTAATAATGCAACCGCAAGTGGTCCCGTTTTTAAATTATTATATGATTCAAGGGCTAATCAAATAAACCCTGAAAAAGGTAATTTTTTAAATGTGGTATTAAGGCAAAACCTGCAAGAATTGGGCAGCGATGATGAATGGGCGTCTCTTTTGATTGACGCCAGAAAGTATATAAATTTCCCGAGGGGTTCTAAAAACACATTAGCTTTTTGGAGTTATAACTGGTTAACACTTGTCGGGGATCTTAACTATTTATTGTTGCCAAGTACTGCATGGGATGATCAATACAACACAGGAAGAGGCTATGTACAAAGCAGGTTCAGGGGAAAACAAATGACTTATTTCGAAACAGAATACAGGTACGGCATTTCCCGTAATGGATTGCTTGGAGGCGTTGTATTTTTTAATGTTGAACATTTTTCCGGAAACCTCAGACCATATAATACTTTATTGCCGGGTTATGGCGCAGGGATACGTGTAAAACTCAATAAAAAGTCTGGCGCGAATCTTTGTTTGGATTATGGGTTTGGAAATGGCAGCAGTGGGTTTTATGTAAACTTAGGTGAGGTGTTCTAATTCTTTAATAGTGATGTTAATAGATGGATTTAAATAAATAATCAAACTATGAAAAGATATTTAGTATACGGTTTAATATTTTCCGTTGTGTCAGTTGCCTGTGGCAAAACAAGCGATAACAATGTAAGTTCTCCCTACTTTTTAAATGCATACATACAGAATGTAAAGTATTCAACAAGTTCTGTATCAACATTTGTTTTGCCTAATCAGCAGGGTTGTGTGTCAAATAAAAGTTACAACATAACAAATATTGGTCAGATAAATGTAGATGCTTATTATTTAGACTGTTATATTAAACATTACAGCAACAATCTTGATTTTGCTCCCATTAAACCGGGTCCTCATAGAATTTTTGATGGGGGTTTATTGCTTTCAACGAGTGGCTGTAATGGTGATTTAGTGATTGGCTTGATAGATAATAGCATTCCCAGCCTTTTTAGCAACACAGTATTAGCGCCAGCCAATGTGGTAAATAATATAACAAGTATTACAAAAAGAGATTCAACGGCTACTTACGTAACTTATATTGTGAAAGGGAATTTTTCCTGTAATTTTAAAAACACCAACAATGTGGTTATTCCCGTTGTTGGAAGTTATAATATCCCTCTAAAAGAAGCTAAATAAGAAAAATTTTTCAGCCGTTTTTGCAGAAAAACATTTGGACGGAAGTGTCAGCTTTAAGTCCTGTTAGTCGGTCAAAATTAAACTTGAAATCTTTTGCAATAAATCCGGCAAACGGTATTGAATGGTATCCCAAACAATCTGATTATTGATACCAAAATATTCGTGGATAATAAAACTCCGGAAGTCTTTTATAATACGCCATTCAACACTGGGGTGTAGCTTTTTAAAATCATCGGTAATTCGCGATGCAGCTTCTCCAATAATTTCGAAATTTCTTTCTACTGCGTCTTTTGTCTTTGAATCAGCCTCATAAGATTCAAAAGTCATTCCTGCTGTATACTCCAGAATTTTTTCAATTGAAACCTTAATATCTGTAAGTAGTAAGGATAGATTACGTTCAGACATGGATAAGGCTTTTCTCTACATAAGGTAAGTATTGAGGCTTTATGCCTTTGCGGGAAACGATATCAACCTTCTGGTTAAATGTATCCTCCAATTCGTGGGCAAGTCGTATATATTCAAACCCATCGATCCTTTCATTGAAATCAACGAGAATGTCAATGTCACTTTGCTCGTTGAAATCCCCTCTTGCATAAGAGCCAAAAACGCCCAATTCAGAAATCGGATACTTGCCTTGCAAGTATGCCTTTTTCTCTTTTAAAATGGTCAATATTTGGCTGGTGGTGTACATGAGAATCAAATTTACTAAAAAATTCCAAGCTTCTATCGTTGACAATCCTGCATTAGAGTAGCTATATTATCAGTGTGGTAATTTTTCCCGGAACCTTCCATAGGTCCAGGTTCCCGCTATGGCGCTCAACAATGTTATCATAACCACTGTGGCGCCACTGCCGATTTGTGCAAACAGCGGGCCCGGACAGGCGCCAGTAATTGCCCAGCCAAAGCCGAAAAGCAAGCCTCCATAGATCATTCCTTTATTGAACTTTTTTGGCGCTATTGCAATGGGTTCTCCGTTAATAGTTTTCAGGTTGAATTTTTTTATCAGGAAAATAGAAATCATACCAACCATAATGGCGGAGCCGATGATGCCAAACATGTGAAAACTCTGAAAGCGGAACATCTCCTGTATCCTGAACCAGGATATGACTTCACTCTTGATCAACAGGAAACCAAAGAAGATCCCAGCCAATAAGAATTTCAGGTTAATAACAACAGTGCTTGTTGCTTGTGTTGCATTCCTGGTAGTTTCTTTCGTATTGTAAGCAACAGTATTTTCCATCATCAGATTTTTAAAATAACCGGTAAAATAAAATTAGCAACTACGAATCCGCCCGTCATAAAACTAATGGTGGCTACCAATGAAGGCCATTGCAAATTGGAAAGTCCGGATATGGCGTGACCGGAAGTGCAGCCACCGGCATAACGTGTTCCGAAACCAATTAAAAAACCTCCGCCTATGATACACACAAATCCTTTCAGCGTGAACAATCCTTGCCAGTTTACTACTTCATGGGGTATTACCTGTTTGTAATCGGTAATTCCATAACTGTTCAATTCATTCAGCAGCTTAGGGTTCAGGTGGATGCTGTTATAATCGAACAGCCATTGCCAGGTAATAAAAGCGCCAATCGCAATACCTGCTACAAAAAACAAATTCCATACTTCCTGTTTCCAGTTGTATTTGAAAAAAGGAATGTTGGCCGGAAAGCAGGCCGCGCAAACATGCCGGAGACTCGAGGAGATACCAAATGCTTTGTTGCCGAGTAATAAAAGCAGCGGCACCATTAACCCTATCAGCGGGCCTGAAACATACCAGGGCCAGGGCTGTTTTATAATCTCTAACATACAATAGATTTTACGATTGAATGGAACAAGAATTCTCTCAGCAAGGTACTATCTCTTTCTAATAATGCCTGGCAAACAATCTATTGTTCGGCCACTCTTTTATCTTCAAAAGATCATCATCATTGCATTTCATCCTGTAATAAATGATCAACAAAGAAACAAAAGTCAGGCTGCCTATAAAAACAATGGAAGCATTCATTCCAATGGCATCGGCAATGATGCCCGTAATGATGGCGCCAATGGCATAACCTAAATCTCTCCAGAGCCGGAATACGCCCAGGTAAAAAGGATAGGGCCGGAGTCCGTACTGACCTGTCACCTACAAAGGCATTGATGATCACCAGTAGGGTAAACTGTCGCCAGTTCTCTCTTAATCCAAGTTTTATTGTTGCCATTGTATTTTTTTTATACTACTGCGCAACGTCTACAATAAGGCAGTTAATACACGTATATACATTGAACAAATGTGTTATATTCTCTCAACATTAACAGTAACAGTAAAGGTTGTACCATTTCCTGGCGAAGAAACGATCTGCATTTCTCCCTTAAGATCATCTACTAATCGTTTTACCAATGGCAGGCCAAAACCGAAACCCGCTTCCCCTTCCGTACCTGCTGTGGATTCTTTTTCTTTATTTAGTATTTTCAATATTTCGGAATCTGTAAGTCCTATTCCCGTATCACTGACAACGATCTTCAAATTGTTATGTAAATCTTTACCTATAGTAAGACATAGGCCTACTTCTACCTTCCCACCGGCCGGTGTAAATTTTATGGCATTGGTAACCAGATTGCCAATAATCTGTATTATTTTATTTTTGGGAAAATGGACATCTGTATTCGATGAAGCATCGATTTGGATTTTTAAAACAATGTCTTTATTGTGGGCCTGCGGACCATACAATTGTTCCAGCTTATTTTTTAAAGACTTTATGGTGTATGCCTCCTTTCTAGACTGTTGTTTATTCATTTCGGCTCTGTCTTCCTGTCGCAAAATTTCACTTAAAAGATCCAGCAGAGAGTTGCCGGCTTTGTAAATCATCTGTACAAATTCCAGCACTTCTTCTTTAGACAGGTCTTGCGATTGCTCGTTGATTATCTTGGTTAGTCCTATGATTCCCGCCAGTGGCCCCCTTATGTCATGGGCTACCTTTTGTTGGTTATATTTAGCTAACTCTGCGCTGCTTTTTAACTCCTGAATGATTTTGAGTGTTTCAAGTCTGCTCACTACTTCGCGCGCTACTATTTTCAGTAGGTCAATTTTTTCAGGCGGCAATTCTTTTTCTGCTTTATCCAAGACACATAAAGCGCCTAAATTAAAACCACCACTGGTAGTCAGGGGAACACCGAAATAATAGTCAGCATAAGGCTCGCCTGCGACATAATACTTTTTTTTGAAACGTTCATCCTCAGATAACTTTTTTACTTCAAACCGCTGAGGCACCTTGATGGTGTACTGGCAAACAGATTCTTCTTTGGGCATTTGCTCTATATTGAGACCATAATTGGCGATGGTCCATTGGGTATAAGAATCTATCAGGTTGATCAACGAAATATCTGTTCCGGCGATCTTTGCAGCCAGTCTTGTTAAATCTTTGAATGAATCAGAAATTTCCAGGTAATCAATATCGAACTGGGATAGTGTCCAAACTCTTTCTTCTTCGTTAAATGACATAGGGTTTTAGTATATAGCGTATTAAACATATAATCTTCGACTGCTGAATATAACATTTAATCAGAATATCCCCACTTTAAAATGAATAAAATTGAGTTCATTTCAATTCCTTACAAACAAACCACTGCCTATTTTTTTATACCGTACCATCGCCTCAACGAAATAATAGTCTCCATAAGTCAATGGCACATCCACTTCGGATTTATTGGGCATGTGACCAACACCATGTTTCAATATAAAACCGCCGTTTTCTCCTGCCTTCGCTTTATACATATCGGTAGACAATGTCCTGAGCACTTTCTCCGCTGCTGACAGGTATTTTTTAGCCCGTTGCCTGTCTGTATATCGGTACAATTCTATCCATGCCGATGCCATGATGGCCGCTGCCGAAGCATCCCGCAAAGCATGGGGTATATCCGGCACATTGAAATCCCAGTAAGGAATGCCATCTGCCGGATAGTTGGGATGATTCAAAATAAAATCGGCGATATGTTCTGCCTCGTGCAAATAAGTTGTATTCTTTGTTTCACGATACATCACCGTGTAACCATATAACCCCCATGCCTGTCCGCGTGCCCAGGCAGAGGAATCTGCATAACCCTGAACTGTTTTCCTGGCGATGACGGCCCCGGTCTGCGGATCGTAATTCACCATGTGGTAAGAGCTGTAATCCGGACGAAAATGATTTTTCATAGTGGTGTTGGCATGCGACACAGCTATTTTATAAAAAGAGGAATCGCCCGATTGATGGGTAGCCCAGAAAAGCAATTCCAGGTTCATCATATTATCGATGATCACAGGAAATTTCCAATTGGTGCGATCCCAGGATTTAATACAACCTACCTGTGCATCAAAGCGTGTTGCCAAAGAGCGGGCGCTGTTCATGAGGATATCGATGTTCTCTTGAGAGGAACGTATCTTATTGGCATTGCCAAAACTACAATACATCATAAAACCCAGGTCGTGGGTAGAAGTATTATGCTGTTCTTTTTGCAGGTAATGCATGCTTTTTTCTGCTGCATTGTATAAAGCCGTATCCTTTGTTTGCTGGTACAAATACAACAATGTTCCCGGGTAAAAACCACTGCACCACCAACCGGATGAACTGAATTCATACTGATCCTTTGTTGGGAAATAGGTTTTGGGAAATTTTTGTTCCGGGAGTTTTGCCGTCAGCAGTTTATACTGCGCAGCAGCGTCTTTGAAATTCTTATCAATGGCAGACAACAATTTTTTGTCTGCATGAAAGGATTTTGCCTGTTGCGATGTTGCATTCAGGCACCAAAAGCTGATGCAACAAAAAAAGAGTATTGATCTCATATGGCGGGCTGTTTGTATTATTTGAAGTTCTATTCCATTAGGTTGCAATATAAGGGGTGCTTTCTTCATCTGCACAGATAGAAGCCTGGTTGATTGAATTATTGTTTTATCGAAAAAAAATCATTTCGAATAGTTTACAGGAATGATCCTTACGGCTCCGCCCAATCCAGATGGCTGGACTTTCCAATCGGAAGCATCGAAATTTTTATAATTGATATTTACAAAATTTATTTCATGATATTTCCTCCACTCCAGCCGATGCCTGTCCATATAACGGATGCGATTAGCCATCAGGTTGCAAACTTCTATTTCAATGGTGTTTTTACCTGCTTTTAAATATTGACCTATTTTCAGTTTGAAAGGAATGCTCCAGATAATACCGGCATCTTTTCCATTGATCTTTATTTTTGCGCTCTCATACAATTGATCCAATTGCAAAAAATAATCGTCTGCCGTCTTGGTGTTTAATTGGAAGCTGGTTGAATACACAGCGGAACCCGAAAAATATTGCGTTGTTGAATCTTCGGTGAACCTGGTCCAGGGTTGCAATCGTTTCATTGTTCTATCTACCGGGATGAACGGACCTCCATCGGTAAAATGTAATTTCCAATCATTGTTCAATACAATAGCGTTTTGTTGAGCCGACAAATAATGCCATCTTTTTGTGTTGGCCACACTATGGGTGGCTTTAACGATCATGGCTTCGCCGGGTTGCAATTGCAGTTTGACCTGCACATTGTTTTCCTGTCGACGAAATGAAGTAAGTCCTGTTTCTCCCGTTTGCGGATCCATCAAGACAATAGCTTCGGCCCTGGCATTTAACGAAATCCAGTCATTAATGATCTTAGGCGTGTGATTAACAATATAATAGTATTTACCATTATTGATTCTTCTCCTGGTGAACTTCAACCCCTGGTCGGTAAGCGTTTCGCGATTAATCTTTACAAATTTAAGTGCCTCTTCAACATCTCCCGTGATGATGATGCGTCCTTTTCCTACAAAAGCTTCTTTAATGCCGTTGGTTTTCTGCACAGCAGCAACAGAAGTCATCAATTCTTTTAACCGTTTTCTATTGCTTTCCAAGTTACCCAGACCTGGCACATCTTCCGGGAATTGTTGCAATACAATCACTGCACCTTCTTTAGCCAACCGGAGGATCTGTTCAAAAGTAGATACAGGCATGTATTTACAACTTGAAACAAGCAATGTTTTGTATGCAGCTCCCTTTAGTGAAATTTTTATATTCCCGTTTTCGACGCTTGCTTCTTTTAACATCCTGTCTGAAGAAAAATCGAATGAATACCCCTGACGTTGTAAACGGGTAAGGTTTTTATAGAATGCTGTGGGATGCAGCCAGACATCGATATCATGCACTTGAAATGGCATATCCAGGCCTTCTGTAGCCGACCAGCTATCATATACGGGCCAATAAGCCAACACTTCATTATCTGGTTCCCCGCTCTGTAAAACAGACTGGCATCTTGTTATGTATTCATTCAATCCTTTCAAATGCGGCCATAAGCTGTTGTTAGGCACAAAATTCACTGATGCGTAGAACAGCCATCCCGGCCATGTCGCATCCACAGGTGAATAAGTGGTTCCATGATAAAATACATGGTTGATTCCCGCCAAAAAAACCTGTTCTACTTCGGGCTTGCACTGGCTCCAGGATGTCTTAAAATGTTCGGTGAGCCAGGTAAATGTTTCATTGGAAGTAAATTTCTTTCCCATAACATGCGCAGCAGAAGATGCAAATTTTAGCATGTTGGGGTCGGGATCTACATTCCGGATGTCTTCGCTGTCTCTTCTCAATCCTGGTATGTTGAACGCAGAGCTGCCAAATGTTTCAGATTCCGGGATATCAACTGCTGCATATAAATCCAGCAAATTTCCGGGAGAGCCATGCGCCTGGTTGGTGTTTAACGCTTTTTTGCTGTGCGCCCAATCAGTGAATTTCTTCGTAAAATGCTGCAGCATCAAATCGCTCATCGTTTCCCGGTAATCAGATTTAACCCGCGCAGTAATTTCATCGTCCGATTTTACAACCAGTTGTTTGATATAGGGCCTCAGATCGTATCCTCTTTTTTTCACAAACTCATTAAAAAAATCGGCGGTCCAATCGGCATTATACACTTCGTAACTGTCATTAAAAAAAGAACGAACGCCATGATTGGAGTTTCCAAAAGCCGTATCGAATGTTTTAAAATAATTTATACTCGCATTGGAAGAGAAAT
The DNA here is from genome assembly GCA_002973575.1 of Sediminibacterium magnilacihabitans. GTDB lineage: Bacteria > Bacteroidota > Bacteroidia > Chitinophagales > Chitinophagaceae > Sediminibacterium > Sediminibacterium magnilacihabitans. The sequence continues at coordinate 21,238 of PVEQ01000022.1, read as the reverse complement.
GATCCAATGTATAACCCTCGCCACCGGCTGCGGCACGCTTGACCATTTGCCGCGTTTTCCCAACAAACAAGACAAAAATCTTCCAGTTACCCATTTGAGGTTGCCATTGCAAGCTCCCATCCGGTAAAACATGGTTGGTTATCACAACCGATTTGCCATTTTCATCATAAGCGGTAACAGTACTTAGGAATACACCAGGCAGGCCCTTTTGTTTATCATCGTTCAATACAATCTTGTCTTTAAGCGTTTCTCCGGCTTTCAGTGTATAAGTTTGAACGATCATTTTTGTTGCTGCATCCGTTATGCTCACCTGTGGCCCGCCGATGGGCCAGCCGGTTCCTACAGAAATATCAACCCCCATATTGAACGACGCCGTTTTGTTAACCGTATAGTCAAGCATTTTCATCCATTGCGGCGACAAATAGTTGATATACTTTTTCTCGTATCCTATAGCGCCGTAAATGGGCACCACTTCCACTCCGCCGAAACCCGCTTCATTAAAGGATTTCAGCTGCCGGTCAAGTCCGGCTTTATCCACTGCACTACCCATCCACCACCAGCGCGTCCATGGTTTTGTTTCTTTATGGATGGCAGGCCATTGTTGAGCATAACCTTGCACAACAGACAGCATCATAATGGAAGCAATGATTCTTTTGAACATTGTATGCAATCGGTTTTATTACCTGAAACAGGATATACAAGATAAAAAAGAGGTCCTAATATAGCTTCCAGACTGCGTTCATACATCCTGATCCATCCTACCTCCATAAGATTAAACGCAGGCTTATGGCAAATAGAAAACCTCTTTGTTCAGCTGCATAATATCACTGATCTTTAAAATTAGTAATAACAGAAAAGATTCCATCATGCACCATCATGTTTTGATCCCTTCGCAAATCCGCTACTAGCCTACATAAGCCGGGTTTATAAAAAAATCATACTTTTAGAATGAACTTTATAAAAGCATGAAAAGAAATTCGCTTTTAAAACTCATTTCGATCGACTACTTTTCTGCTACCCCAAAGTATTTGCAATTGGCGAATGCAATTATCAAGGGAGTGACCGATGGTATAATAAAAAAAGATGATTTACTTCCTTCTATCAATGATTTGAGTTTCGAGTTTGAAATATCCAGGGATACTGCCGAAAAAGGCTATAAATATTTAAAGGAAATCGGTTTGCTGGGTTCGGTTCCGGGTAAAGGATATTTTATTAATAAGGTCGATATAAAAAGAGAACTGAAAATATTCCTGCTTTTTAACAAATTGAGTCCGCACAAGAAAGTGGTGTATGATGCTTTCGCAGATTCTCTCATAGATATTGCCTCCATTGATTTCTATATCTATAATAATGATTATGGCTTTTTTAAACGGTTGATCCAAAATGCCAAGCGCGACTATACCCATTACGTGATCATCCCACATTTCATCGAAGGAGGTGAACATGCACACGAGATCATCAATACGATCCCAACAGATAAACTGATCCTGCTGGATAAATTACTACCTGGTGTTCAGGGAAATTTTTCTTCAGTGTACGAAGATTTTGAAAGTGATATCTACTGCGCACTGGAGCAGGCATTGCCCCAACTCAGTAAATACCATACGATAAAGATCATCTTTCCTAAAGACAGTTATTTCCCGCAGGAGATCTTAAAAGGGTTCTATAAGTTTTGCCAGCAGTATGCTTTCAGTTATAAGGTCATTCATACAATAGAGAACGAGCCCATCAAGGAAGGAAACGTGTACCTGAGCCTGATGGACTCTGATCTTGTGTTATTAATAGAAAAGATCCTTGTTACGAAGTTGAAGGTAGGAAAGCATGTAGGAGTGATCTCTTATAATGAATCTCAAATGAAAAAGATCATTTTAAATGGCATCACCACTATATCAACCGATTTTGAAATGATGGGAAAAAGGGCTGCAGAACTCATTACTTCCAATACCATTGACCACGTACCCATTCCCTTTTCATTAACCCTCAGGCCTTCATTGTAAATATGGTTGAAAGAGGGGCCAACTGGAAAGCCGGCCCCGTATGTTAATCATAAACTACATCCCGGATAAGAATACCCAGATGTGGTCTCTTTAATTATTAGTGATTCTGTACGCTGTGATTTTCCGGTATAATGTTGCTACACCTATTTTAAGCAAACGGGCAGCTTCCATTTTATTTCCTTTTGTGAGATGTAATATTTTATGTATGTGCTGCCTTTCCATGCTTTCCAGGTCAAGTGCATTATCAATGGATGCAGCGTATTCAAGAGGCATATGAAAATCGGTTGATAAATGTTCTTCTCCCAGAAATGGTTCATCGCACATAATGACCGCTCTTTCAATGATATTCTTCAGCTCCCGTATATTTCCTCTCCAGTTACGGGCTTGCAGTTTTTCAATAAAACTGTTGCTCATACCATGAATGTTTTTATTCATTTTTTTTGAGAATACCTCGACAAAATATTTTGCCAGCACCGGTATATCTCCTTTTCGCTCTAATAATGAAGGGAGTCTTATACTGAAAACATTCAGCCTATAAAAAAGATCTTCTCTGAAACTACCGGCTTGTACCTCCTGGTATAAGTTCCGGTTTGTAGCTGAAATCACCCTGATATCTATCGTTACAGATTTGGTATCGCCTACTTTAATAAACTCATTCTGTTCCAGCACCCGCAAGAGTTTAGCTTGCAGGTCTATATTCATTTCCCCAATTTCATCCAGGAACAATGTGCCGCCATGTGCCTCCTCCAATAAGCCTACTTTATCCTTTATAGCACCCGTAAAAGCCCCTGCTTTGTGTCCGAATAACTCACTCTCCAGCAAGCTTTTCGAGAAAGCACTACAGTTAATGGCTACAAAAGGTTTGTCTGCCCGGTTACTATGAGAATGTATGGCCCTGGCAAATAATTCTTTTCCGGTTCCGGTTTCGCCGAGGAGCAACACCGATACATCGGACGGTGCGATTTTTTTCGCCACTGAAATGGTTTGCATCACCAATGGCGAGCGGCCGATAATATTATCAAAACCATAGGCCATTTTGATCTCTTTTTCCAGTTTGTTCAGTCTTTTCTGAAGACGGACTTTTTCAATTGCTTTTCCCAGTAATGGAATGATCTTATCGTTGTCGTTCCCCTTTATTACATAGTCAAAAGCTCCGTTTTTCATGGCCTGGATGCCATCTGCAATATCTACAAATGCTGTAAACAGGATCATTTCAATGGCAGGGTATTGCATTTTGATATACTTCACAAATTCAACACCGCTTCCATCGGGTAATCGTACATCACAAATGATGACATCTACCTGTTGACGCTGCAATATTTTTTTGGCCGACAGCAGATCATGGGCCTCCGCTACTGAATATCCTTCCAAAGAAATGATCCTGTTGAACAGCGATCTCAGTTTCTGTTCGTCATCAATGATTAAAATCTGTCCATTTAACAACATGGGATCTTAATTATTCAATAGGCGCTTTCACAGACATTTTATATAAATAATTGACCTTTACCATCTTCCTGTATTCATCATAACCGGCAAGATCCGCCTCTGATTTCAAGCCATCGAGCAAGTCGTGAAATTTGAGGTTCTCCGGAAAAGCTTTTTTCAGGTTTTCAATAGTCAACGGGTAAATTGTTCCGTTTCCTCCGGCACTGAAATAATAGCTGTCTTTTTTTACCCATCCTTTACCTTTCTCCACGCTTGAAGATGCATAAGCTGTGTAAATAAACAGCCCTGCATGATCAATGATCTTATACCCTTCGTTATGGAAGAAGCGGAAGTCCTGACCATCACTATCTCTATATCCGAACAGTTTATCTTTTTCAAGTTTTATCGCCTGATCATTTTCAATGATCCTGATATTGGAAGCACCTGAAAACCTGTTCAGGATGATCTTCTTACTTCCTTCATAAGAAACATGGTGGCCGATAAAATCTTCCAGGGAAAGATAGACTCCCTTTTTACCGGTAGCCGATTGGGATGCTGCTGTTGCCATATTTACTGTTGCTATCCAAAGCAGCAGTAATAATTTAATTGTTTTCATGGCTTTGTATTTTTAAAGTGATTAAAATCTTACAATCAATGCCAATATTCCCCTGGTCTCTGATTTAACCAGGTCGGGCGTCCAGCCCGTATTGGATATATATGAATTAGGATTAAACGTTAATGCAGGGTTCGTTTGGTAACCATTTTGGCCGGTAACACCGCCAGGTCCATTGAAATAGGGGATGTTCATAAAACGGTGCACCAGTTCCAGTCTGATCGTTAAAAAGTCATTGGGATTGTAATCAAGACAGGTTGAACCATCCCATCCATCCATTTTAGCGCCGGGAACAGCATCTGCAACAAATTTATCAGTGGCTTGTCCGGGAGGCACCAACGCCAGGTATCTGCTGGGATTATGCAGGAATCCGCCTCCGATGGTCCATCCCCATTTCATATCCTTACCAAACCAAATCCTGTTATATACCATTCCACTGATGAAGTTGGAAGCAGTAGTATCTCCGAAAGGCGTAAACGTAGTGCCTTCATCACTGCCCCATTGAAAACCGAAATCTCCTGTAACAGTGAACGCTGCTCTTTTAATACCAGATGCCTTAGGGTTGTTATAATACATATGCTGGAATGTATTATCGGTATGTATCCGCTTTACATGGGGCATACCTGCTACATCCGTTCCGAAATAGTTATTGGAGATAAAAGAAACTTTGCCATTGGGTCTGTGCAAATAAGAGAATCCGAGGCCGGGCATTTTGTTGAACTTGCCATAAGATTGCCATCCATTGATCAGCCATAATTCAACTTTTGTTTTAACGCTCGGAAACATCTGCACCCGTATGCCATTGAAGAACCAGGGCGTATTATCAGAAGTATAAGAGGGTTGGTAACTCCAGTTCTCAAAATTGTTATAAGAGAACATGCCGATATAAGACATGAATATTCCCATATCTACGTTGATACCATGCCATTTATCAAAATGATAACCGCCATAAGCTTCGCTGAGATACCTGTATGCATCGGGCAAGTCGTACATACCCCTGTAACCGCTGTAATCATTCCGTGGAACAACCGTTGAGCGCGTTCCAAACTGGGTCATGATCCTTCCTCTTACATTCTTATAATGAAAATCGCCTCCTACGCCTACAAATGATACCGTGAATTCTTCATTCCTGGATAAGGCCGTGGAGCCCAGCACTGTATTATCGATCGGATGCCTGTTCGAATAGGTATAATTCATGTCGAACGTGAAGTCGCCGGTAAAATATTTATTGTCGATAATCTTGGAAGCCTGGCGGTTATTACCATTCACCCAGGAAAAATCAGCAAAACCAAATGGGTCTCCCGGCGCTGCAGGGTTGGTGGATGAGTTAAGGGAATCGGCAGGGTTATTATTGATACCATCGGTTGCTTTTTGAGCCTGTATATCAGACAACATAAAACAAAGTGCCAATGCAGTTAATAAAACCGTTCTAAGGGTAATGCTACGGATCATGTTAGTATGGTTTAAATTTTATTGTTTGTTGATACAAGCAAATCGTTAGCCGCTGTAAGGTTTGAACAGCCTTACAGGAACATAATAAAACCGGTCATCTATGTCATTTCAGGAAATGCCAATGTTATGCCAGCAGGTTATCTATATATATTTTTTTATATCATAAAAATTACCAGCAAAGGGTTTTACAGCATTAAAGAAATTTAATGCGGAAAAAATAGGAAGAGAAAGCACTATCATTATGATACGATCATTATCATAATACAATGATGCAGGTCTGTTTCAGCAACCTACTGGTTGGTAAATTATTGGCTGATGGTAACGGATTAGTCTTTCGATAATCTTTCGATCCGGTAATCGGGTAATATCCAAACGGCGGCCACCAGGCAATAAAGTAGAAAGCTGATGATGGGTATATAAAAGGCAATGAAAATGGCTATCAGGTAAACAGCCGAAGAGAGTTTTCCTTTCCAATCCTGTCCATACGCATGCGTAATGGCCGAATCTGTTCCGTGTAATTTCATCAGTATCCTGGCAAGAATATACCAGGCCATCGAAGCCATGAACAATACAAACCCATACAATGCAACCGGCCAGGTAGAAAAATGATTCTCACCAATCCATGCAGAAGTAAAAGGGAACAGGGATATCCAGAACAGCAAATGCAGGTTGGCCAACAGTACCCTGCCGTTAACTTTAGACACCACGTGCATCATATGGTGGTGGTTGTTCCAATAAATCCCTACATAAATAAAGCTCACGATATAACTGATGAAAATGGGCAATACCGGTTTCAGCACGGAAAGATCATCGCCATGCGGAATCTTCATTTCCAGTACCATGATGGTGATGATGATGGCCATGACCCCATCGCTGAATGCCTCTAGTCTGTTTTTGATCATATACTAGTGTATGAACTTAGGGTCGAGTTGCGCTTTGTACTCCGGGTGCTTCTTTAAATATCCTGCAACAAAGGGGCAATATACCATCACCAGTTTTTGGTGTTCTTTGGCATAAGCAAATGCATATACTGCCAGGGCAGACGCTATTCCTTTCCCTTCCAGTGCAGCAGGCACTTCGGTATGCATGAATGCAATATCATCGTGATAATAACGATATTCAAGATAGGCTGTTTCTCCATTCTCGGTAATTTCGAAACGCATGTTCTTTTCATTGTGCCTGATATCGTATGCCGGCCGATCCATACTATCCATTCATTGAAACAGTAAAATACAACTTTTTCCTTACTCGATAACCCACCAGGAATAGGATTCGGGCTCCAGGCGAACCTTCAATGTTACTTCATAATTCCTGTTCAGCACATAAGTACCAGCTGCTCCTTCTTTTTCTCTTATACTGGCAGTCTTGGTAAGTCCCGTATAATACAAGGGCACACGAATGGTTTGGGAGATAATCTTTTTGGTAGGATTGTATAAGATCAGCAATCCTTTTTCTTTTAGTCGCGGATTCACATGCAACAACCCATCCCAATCACGCCCATCTGCACGCCGCAGGTGAATGATATCGCTGTTGAGTATAGCGCGGTATTTTTTGTACCAGTTGATTACCTCTGCAACCACGCGCCTGGTAGTATCTGTATCATATAAACGTGGCCCCCGGTAACAAGCCTGTACACCGGCGCCATAGTATTGCATCATGAGTTGTTCATAATCTTTCAGGTGCTCACTCAGCGGCTCCAGCATAGCTTCGGGGCCACCGCCCTGGTATTTTGTGAGAGGCACAAAGCCCCAGCTCATTGAGCCTGTCTTTTCCCAGGTGCCATCGAATATATTTTGCCTGTTCAATAATTTCTGGTGATCTCTTGGCAAAGAAAAATTTACTTCCCTGTAGCCAATACCTATTTTATTGGTACCGTCCAGGAAATACCAGTCAGGCGCATTGATGTAAACACCTCTTGTATTCAACCAGTGATACAATTCTTTTTGTATTTCCATTTGCCGCCACTGTGAATCGTCGAGCCCCTTGTGTCCCGGATGTGAAGTAGAAGCGCATACATCGCCCGGGTAGGGTCCATCGTTCTCCCAAATATCAAAACCCGTTTGCGTGAAAAAATATTTGATCTTATCGCGGTAAGCCAATCCCCATTTGCTTCCGAAACATGGTGCATTTCCGAAGAAAGCGCCGCCAGGCTTGCCGGTTTTAGGATCTACTACATCGTCTTCATCACTGATACGCCGCGAACTGAACAGGGAATAACCACCGATCTTTATATGCTTTTCATGCGCATACGCTGTCAGCGTTTTCCATCGGCGGATATTCTCTGCTGAAGAGTCTTCCATATTCAAATGACTGCCGAAGCTCAATATCACTGCTTCATAACCGGTAGCAGCGCATTGATCGATGGCTGTACGTACCTGTTCATCGTTCTTACTCACCAGGTGCATGAAAATGGGATTGGCTGTTGTCCACGGAGCTATTGTACTGTACATCCTGCGAACAGCAAGTCCTCTTCTTTCCCTGTCGTATCCATCCATCAACAATTCGTAAGAACGTACAGAATGCAGCGCTGCTCCCGGTTCTAATTCAATACCCGGAGCCTTATCAGGATAAACTTCCAGCACACAGGGCGTTTGATAATCATAATTCACCTGCGAAGTGTAGGATCGGTCTGTTTTCCAGTGAAGGGTTTGATCGCTCAGATCGTAACGCATGGCATTATTGAAAGCATAATTGGTTTCAACATAAATGCCTTGCTGCTTTTTCATTCTTTCTGCACTGCCTACTACCGCGCTTTCTTCTTCGGGTGTTGCCAGTATTTCATTCACTACACGATCTATCTTCAACGGGGCATTACTCTTATTTTCTATGGAAAGCCATTTCACCATCAGCGGAAGGCCATCATACAATTCATAATTCACTGTTACATGAATATCTTTTAAAGCCGGTAGTGTTGATTCATAATAGAAACTCACCATCACCCCTGTCGGCTGCTTTGTATTCATTGCCCAGGTGGTAGGCTTCCATGCCAGGAAGGGAATTAGTTTGCTGATGACGAACCGTTGAAACACGAAACCACGCTCACCCCGTTTAAAATCATCTACCCAGGCAGGCAGGAGGTATGCTTTTTCTTCTTGACCGGTTAATCCACCAACCGGATATTCTTTTCCATTGATCGTAATACGTGCTTCCGGCGAAACGGCCCTAATCAGTTCCTGACCAGTAGTCATATTCTTGTATCCGGTACACGCAATACCGGGATTGAGTCTGAACGTTCTTTTTACAAGACCATTATACAAAATCAAATCCCGCCGATCCGGACTATTATAAACAGTTGCTTTTTCCTGAACAGGGTGCACCAACCAATCGGTCTGGTTGCTTTGCTCCCTGTTGTTTGTCCAAACAGGTAATTGTGCCAATTGTTGTGCGGCTGCACATTCGGTTGCAATGGCAAATAAGGCAACATAAAAGAAACGCACGATCAGTTTTATTTGAATGAAGCGATTATTTCAGGTACCAATCGTGATACCTTTTCAATGCCTCAAGATAATAATAATCGGCGTATACCAACGGCTCATCAGCTTCGGCTCCGTGGGGAATACTGCCCACACAGTGTTTCAACAAAAAACCTCCGTTGGTACCGGGAGCCGCTTTATAATCGGGGCCCGAAAGTGTATGTATTATCTGTAAAGCAATGTTGCGGTATTCACCGGCTTTCTTGTTATTTACATAGCGACTGAGCTCCAGCAGGGCTGATGCTGTTATAGCGGCTGCGGAGGCATCGCGCAGAATGGGATTGGTTTGTGTTTTCAGCGCTTTTGAATTGATACCGGGCGTATAACCGGGTTCTCCTGCATTAAAATCCCAGTAGGATATTTTATCAGTGGGAAGGTTTTTATTGTTGATATACCAGTCGGCCATGCCTGCAGCTGTTTTCAGGAAGCGCTTGTCTTTGGTTTCCCTGTAACACATGGTAAAGCCATAGATGCCCCATGCCTGCCCGCGCGACCAGGTTGAGTTATCAGCATATCCTTGTGCCGTTTCACGCGCTACTACTTTGGAAGAAAGAGAATCATAACAAACTACGTGGTATGAGCTGTAATCACTCCTGATCTGGTTCTGCATGGTATGTAACGCGTGCGAAACAGCTATATGCCTGTACATGGTATCACCCGTTTCTTTAGATGCAAAGAACAGGAGCTCCAGGTTCATCATATTGTCGATGATCACCGGGAAATTATAAGTAGCATTGCCATGCCATGAACGGAATGTATTCCACGATTTAATACAGCCTACCGCAGGGTTGTAGCGGGTACAAAGTGATTTTGCAGACTGTATCAATACTTCTTTGTATGCTTTGTTATTGGTTAAACGGTAGGCATTGCCAAAGCTGCAATACATCATGAATCCCAGGTCGTGGTTTTTCGTATAAAATTTAAGCGGCTCCAGTTTTTCTGTCCACGCAATTGCAGCACTTTCTAATGTTGTGTCTTTATTAAAGTCAGCAGTCATCCACAAGCTGCCGGGAAAAAAGCCGGTCGTCCAATCTTCCATCGAAGAGCCTAATAATTTTCCGTTTCTGTCGGTAGTCCTTGGAAAAGATTTGGGTCCATTCTCTGTTTCAGCAAGCGTTTTTTTCAATTGTGCCCCGGCAAATTGAAAATTAGATGTCACAAAGTCCTTTTCGCTCTGCTGTGACCTAAGTGAGGTTTGTGATGAAGAAAGAAAAGGCGCCAAAAAAAGCAGCAGCCCCAATAAGTTCTTTCCCGCAAGAAAAGTACGTCCCTTCGAAGGGTAGTTACAACTGATCATAAGCATTCGTAGTTTTAATGAACATCAAAATTGCCAGTCCATCCAAAAAGACAGGCGAATTCTTTAAAAGAATAAAAAGAAAATCTTACATATTTCAACTAATACTTCACAGCATAATCCTTCTTGAATGGTTTGCCCGACCAGGCCTTCTGTTGTGTCCATTCGGTAAATGGTCCCGTCCAAAATTCATCGGTTTCAGGAAGACCCAGGGCAATAAACACGAGTGAAGTAAGATACATACTGCCCGTGTTACTATAAGAGTCTGCCAGGCTTTGCTGCTTATCACCTACCAGTCCCAGTTGCAGCCAACCCTCTTTTGTAAAAGTAGAGGGGGTGAACAGGTTCTTCATAACAGCTGTCAATCGTATTTAAGTACTAAAATCGGCAATATAGAATAGAAATTGTTTGGTTTCTTTTAAATAATGGGGCCGTTAAAAATTGATAGCAGTGCAATAAAACCTACCAATCGTTAGCTTTGCTGACTAAACGATTGGTATGTCAAAATTGGAAAATTACATCCTGGGTAAATGGATACCCGGCGATGGGGAGGGTCAGCCGTTGTTCAATGCGGTTACCGGCGAACAAATAGCATCGGCTACAACAAAAGGAATTGACATGGCCGCCGCGCTGCACTATGCCAGAACAGTTGGCAACCCGGCGCTCCGCAAAATGACTTTCCACGAACGCGGACTGGTGCTGCGCGCACTGGCGCTGCACCTGCGTAATCATCTCGATTCGTTTTACCAGTTGAGTTACCAGACCGGCGCTACCAAAGCCGATAGCTGGGTAGATATTGAAGGCGGCATCGGCAACCTGTTTGCTTACGCTTCACTCCGCCGCAAATTTCCCGATCAACCTTATTGCCTCGATGGAGAATATCACTCACTGGGAAAAGCCAATACTTTCATGGGGCACCACTTACTGCTTCCAAAAGAAGGGGTGGCCGTACACATCAATGCTTTCAATTTCCCGGTCTGGGGCATGCTCGAAAAAATTGCAGTGAACCTGCTGGCAGGTGTACCGGCTATCGTAAAACCAGCCACTATTACTTCGTTCCTTACAGAAGCAGTAGTAAAAGAGATCGCCTCATCGGGCATTTTACCCAATGGCGCTTTGCAATTGCTCTGCGGCAGCGCCGGCGATCTGCTCAATCACGTGAATGAGCAGGATGTGATCACATTTACCGGATCGGCCGGCACGGGACAGATGCTCAAATCCAATCCGCATATCCTGGCATCCAATGTTCCTTTTACCATGGAAGCCGATTCGCTGAATTGTATTGTATTGGGTGAAGATGTAACGCCGGATATGCCCGAGTGGGATATTTTCATCAAGGAAGTACGCAGGGAAATGACCACCAAGAGCGGACAAAAATGCACAGCCATCCGGCGCATCTTTGTTCCGCAAAATAAACTGGAAGACGTTCACCTGTCTTTGGGAAAAGCGCTTGCACAAACTACCATCGGCAACCCGCTGAATGAAAAAGTGCGGATGGGATCATTGGCCGGGGAAGCGCAGCGGCAGGAAGTAAAAGCACAGGTGCAAAAACTGCTGGCTTCTTCCCAGCTCATTTATGGCTCGCTCGACAGTGTAGAGCTGATCGATGCCGACAATACCAAAGGTGCTTTTATGAGCCCTTTATTACTACTCAACGAACAGCCATTTAATAACACGACAGTTCATGAAGTAGAAGCATTCGGACCGGTATCTACACTAATGCCCTGTCAATCTATCGATGATGCCGTAGCGCTCGCAAAGCTGGGTAAAGGTTCGCTGGTAAGCACCATCGTTACCACCAGCCAGGACCTGGCAACGAAATATGTGTTAGGCGCCGGCACCTGGCACGGGCGTATGTTGATACTCAATAACGATTGCGCCAGGGAAAACACAGGACATGGATCACCCCTGCCACTGTTAGTACATGGCGGTCCGGGCAGGGCCGGTGGCGGAGAAGAGATGGGCGGTATGCGTGGCGTAAAACACTATATGCAACGCCTGGCCATCCAGGGTTCACCCGATATGATCACTGCTGTAAGCCATGTTTACCAACCCGGTGCAAAGGGCCGTACGCCCGCTGTTCATCCTTTCCAGCTGTATTTTGAAGAACTACAGGTAGGCGATCAGCTGGTAACCGAGAAAAGACTCATTACCGCCGAAGACATCGACCGTTTTGCCAACCTAAGCGGCGATCATTTTTATGCCCACCTCAAAGACACCGATTTTACCGGTACCATGTTCGAAAAACAGGTGGCGCACGGTTATCTTATCATGAGCATTGCAGCCGGACTTTTCGTAGACAGCTACCGTAAAAACCCCGTATTGCTCAATTATGGTATCGACGAATTGCGCTTTACCAAACCGGTTTACCCCGGTGCAGAAATTCATGTGCGTTTTACCTGTAAGGAAAAAACAGCACAGGAAAAGAAAACTGAAGAAGACATCCCCAAAGGAATTGTTAAATGGTATGTAGAGATATTCGACGAAACCGACGAAGCTGTTGGTGTAGCCACCATCCTTACCATGGTAAAGAAAAAGTATTAAGCATACTTTAAACAAAAATGAAGCAGCGTTGTTGTCGATAATTGTAAATTTGGTAAGAGACCCTGCGCGCAGTTCCTGTAAAAAGATGTTTTATGATAGAAGAGATCAAAGAAGGCTATGTTAAAGTAGAAAGAGAACATGGCATCGCCACCATCGAATTTTACCACCCGCAAAGAAATTCACTGCCAGGCATGATGCTGGAAGCCCTGGCCAAAGACATACATAGTGAAGGACTGAACAGGAATACCAAAGTGATTATCCTACGCTCCGGGGGCGACCGTGTTTTTTGTTCCGGCGCTTCTTTCGACGAACTGGCTGCGATCAAAAATGAAGAACAGGGATACAAGTTCTTCTACGGATTTGCACAGGTCATCAACGCCATGCGAAAAGCGCCCCAGTTCATCATTGCCCGCATTCAGGGTAAATGTGTAGGGGGAGGCGTTGGATTGGCTGCCGCCGCAGATTATGCCATTGCCGTAGATGGTTCAGATGTAAAGCTGAGCGAACTGGCTATTGGCATCGGACCCTTTGTAGTTGGCCCGGCCGTAGAAAGAAAAGTAGGTGTTTCTGCTTTTTCGCAACTCGCTATCGATGCCGGTATGTGGCGCCCCGCCGATTGGGCACGCCGCAAAGGATTATTTGCAGAAGTGCACAGCGATGTGGCTGGTATGGACGACTCCATCACCAGGCTTTCCGACTCGCTGACCCATTCTAATCCTGAAGCCATGCGCGAACTGAAACAGAATTTCTGGAAAGGCACCGAGCACTGGGACGAATTGCTCAAAGAACGGGCAAAGATCAGTGGCCGGCTGATATTGAGCGATTTTAGCAAAAATTATATTGCCAAATTCAAAGAAAAGCAGCTATCCTAGGATAGCTGCTTTTTATCTTATTGAAGATCATCGTATTCATATAATGGATCCAAGGGCGTGTTGGCCCTCATTTCAAATACCGGGTTGATGATCCCGTCTTTCAGTCCATATACCCAGCCATGCAGATCAGGTCGCTGTTCTTTCTTCCAGGCCCTTTGTATAATGGATGTTTTGGCCAGGTGCATTACCTGCTCTACCACATTGAGCTCTACCAACCTGTCGAACTTGCTTTCTTCATTGCTGATACCGTCTAACTCGTCGCGGTGAATGCGGTATACATCTTTGATATTGCGTATCCACATATTAAGCACCTGTTTGAAATCGTGGTTACTCAGCGCAGCTTTCACCCCGCCGCAACCATAGTGACCGCAAACGATCACGTGCTTCACTTTCAGGTGTTCCACGGCATATTCCAGTACGCTCAGCAGGTTCACATCGGTATGGACGACCATATTGGCCACATTGCGGTGAACGAAGATCTCTCCCGGCTGTGTATTGGTGATCTCATTCGCAGGAACGCGACTGTCGCTACAGCCGATCCACAGGAATTCCGGTGTTTGTATATGCGCCAGCCTGTCGAAATACGCAGGGTCGCCTGCTACTTTTTCTTTTGCCCAGGCTTTGTTCTCCAGTAATAACTTCTGATACGTTTCCATTATGATTTGGTTTGAGGTTCATTAAATAAAAAGTGCATGGATTTGTTCGGGCTCTTCCTGATCTCTACCCTGACCTTTTTAAGGTGTGCATGCAACAGGAAATTGTTCACTTCTTCAATCACATCTTTATCAATATAATCGGCACGTGTTGTATCAATTAATACATACGCATTCCGGGGAACGTCTTCCAGTTTTTTTTTCACAATCGGCTTATTCAGGAATGATACATCTTTCCTGAAACGGATCAGGTAATGACTATTGTTATTCACCACAAATACCGACGACCGGAAATTACTGCGCAACATAAAAAACAGCCCTACAGCAATCCCAATCAGTATACCTATTAAAAGATCTGTCAGCAATATCGCGGCAATGGTTACCACAAACGGCACAAATTGATCCCAGCCCTTCCGGTAGAAATCCCTGAACAAAGTTAGCTTCGCCAGCTTATATCCTGTAAAAATAAGTATGGCAGCCAATGCGCTCAGGGGTATTTTATTCAATAATGCCGGAATCAACATCACACACAACAAAAGCAGTATCCCATGCAGGATGGCGGACGCTTTTGTTTTTGCCCCGGCCGAAAGGTTGGCCGAGCTCCGTACTACAACCGAAGTCAGCGGCAGTCCGCCCAATAAACCCGATACCATATTCCCAATACCCTGGGCCTTGAGCTCCCGGTTGGTGGGCGTTACCCTTTTCAGCGGATCCAGTTTGTCTACCGCCTCTATTCCCAGCAAGGTTTCGAGGCTGGCTACAATGGCGATTGTTACTGCAGACACCCATACATCGGGATTGTTTAAAAAACGAATATCCGGAAAAGTGAAAAAGGAAAAGAAAGCCCCAACACTTTCGGCAACCGGTAGAGCAACCAGTTGTTTGGCTTGCAACGCATACGCCGGTTGCATGGCCTTATAATACTCATGGATAATGACTGCCGCCAGTACCACTATCAACGGCGCCGGTATTTGCTTCAGCATTTTCCTCGACTTGATGAACCTGGTCTCCCAGACCGCCAGGATGCCCAGCGATATGAGTCCGATTACCACAGCAGTTGGTGTGATATCGTTATCATATCCCACCAGGTGTGGAAATTGTTTCAGAATCAGGATCAGACCAATAGCGGCCAGCATGCCTTTGATAACAGCATTGGGAACATAATCGCCAATAACTCCGGCTCTTGCAAAGCCCAATATCAATTGTATCAGGCCCGCCAGCACTACGGCCAACAAAAAAGCTTCATATACCTGAAGCTTCAAAATAGCTGTTGCCACTATAACGGTCAGGCCGGCAGCAGGACCGCTTATGCTCAATTGTGAGCCGCTCAACATCCCTATTACAATACCTCCTGCCACACCTGCTATGATGCCGGAGAACAGAGGAGCACCCGATCCCAGTGCAATGCCCAGGCAAAGCGGGAGGGCTACCAACACAACAACGATGGATGCACGCAGGTCGGCGCCCGCATGTTTCATATATTTTTTCATGCCACTTAAGATTAAATAAAAGAATAGTTACTGTAATTGATCAATCAAGCACAGCAATTGGGAGGTGGCACGAGAATATCGGTCGCGTAATTCAATGGAATGGCATCGGCTTCTGCCGGTTGCGGCTTATGCAAATAAATGATGGAAGCATAGATGCAAACAACAGGAGGGGTAACAAAATCGGATTTGCCATCGGCCTTTTTCATAATGCTTTTGGCGGCATCTACAGAATGAGGGATCTCTTCATTGAACTGGTTACTGAATAACATCCTACCCATTTGCTGAACAGGCAGCATTTGTACGGAAAGAACCAGTACCAAAAAAATATTGATGATCTTTTTTCCCATCTCCAGGCACAAAAATAAATACGGCTGCCTTAACCAGCAACCGTATCCAATGCTTTAACAATAATCTTAACCTAAATATGACCGTTCTTTTACCGTTTAAATATTCAAACCGCCGCAGGCGCTCAATACCTGTCCGGTAATATAAGAAGACATATCGCTTGACAGGAACAAAGTAGTATCGGCAATCTCTTCAGCTTTGCCAAACCGTCCCAGCGGGATTTTCTTTAAGAACTCTGTTGCACCATCGCCGTCTTTCAGGTAATGGGTCATATCTGTTTCAATAAAACCAGGAGCGATCGCATTGCAACGTACATTGCGGCTACCCAGTTCCAGTGCAACAGATTTGGTGAAGCCGATGATGCCGGCTTTGCTGGCGGCATAACTCGATTGGCCTGCATTTCCGCGAACACCAACGATGGAACTCATATTGATGATACTTCCTTTTTTGGCCTTCATCATCGGGCGTATCACCTGCTTGGTCATGTTGAACACGCTTTTCAGGTTGATGTCCATCACTTCATCCCATTGTTCGGCGCTCATGCGCAATAAGAGGTTGTCTTTGGAGATACCGGCATTGTTCACACAAACATCTACCGTACCAAATTCCTTTACTACATCATTTACGAAAGTCTCGCAGGAAGCAAAATCACCGGCATTGCTTTGATATGCTTTGGCGTTCACACCCAATCCTTTCAATTGGGTTTCCAATGCTTTGGCCTTTTCAGCGCTGCTGTCGCTGATATAGGTGAACGCGATATGACTGCCGTGTTCAGCCAGTTTGAGCGCAATAGCCGCTCCAATACCTCTGGCAGCTCCGGTAACGATTGATACTTTTCCTTCGAGTAGTTTCATAGATGTCGTTTGTGCGGCAAATTTAATGAGGAATGAGATATTGTGGAGGTTACTGGTATTGCAACATCAGTAATTTGATCTCGTCTATATACTTGCGGTCATTACTCAGGCGAGGTACTTTATGCTGACCGCCCAGTTTGCCTTTGCTCTTGAGCCATTCATGGAAGATGCCTTTTTCCATGATATGCAGTTGGGGCATGGTAAGGGCCATGTCTTTATAGCGCTTGGCTTCATAATCGCTGTTCAGCGATTTCAATGCGCAGTCCAGCTCATAAGCGAACTGCTTGATACAAGCAGGTTTTTCTTCAAATTCAATGAGCCACTCGTGTGCACCTTTGCTCTCATCACCAAAATAAACAGGCGCTGCGGTATAATCGTTCACTACTGTTCCTGTTTTCTCACAAGCCATGGCAATGGCCCTGTCGGTATTATCCGCTATCACTTCTTCTCCAAATGCATTGATGTATTGTTTGAGTCGGCCGCTTACTTTGATCCTGAAAGGGTATGTGGTGGTGAACTGCACCGTATCACCAACCAGGTAGCGCCAGAGTCCGCCATTGGTGCTGATCACCAATGCATAATTTTTACCGATCTCTACATCTTTCAAGCCTATTGTTACCGGGTTGGGTTTACCGTATTCTTCTACCGGCATGAACTCATAAAAAATACCGTGGTTCAAAAACAAGAGCAGGCCTTCTTCTTCCGGGTTATCCTGCGCAGCAAAAAAACCTTCACTGGCATTGTACATTTCCAGGTAAGTGCAGCCATCACCGATCAGTTTTTTAAACTGCTCGCGGTAAGGCAGGAAAGAAACGCCTCCATGGATATACAACTCAATCCCGGGCCATACTTCTTTGAGGTTCGATTTACCCGTGATCTCCAATATGCGTTTTATGAGCACGAGGGTCCAGGTGGGTACTCCCGAAATAGAGGTAACCGTTTCGGGAATCGTAGACTGTGCCAGCCTTTCTATTTTCTGTTCCCATTCATCCATCAATGCAATAGAAAGTTCCGGCGTGCGTATCCAGTTGGCCCAGATGGGCGTATTCTGCAACAGTACAGCGCTCAGGTCGCCGTAATGTACTTCTTCATTGATCTTGCTAATCTGGTGACTACCACCAATGACCAGTCCTTTACCCGTTAGCAGGTCGCTTTCGTTGTTATAATTGTAATAAAGAGTGAGTACATCTTTGGCTCCCTGGTAATGGCAGTCTTCCAAACTTTCATTGGTAATGGGAATGAATTTGCTCTTATCACTCGTTGTGCCGCTGCTCTTGGCAAACCAGTTCACCGGGGTATTCCATAACAGGTTTTCCTCCCCGTTCATCAACCGATCGATATAAGGTTTCAGGTCGTTGTATTCATGAATGGGTATGTGTTCCTTGAATTTCTTGATATTGAATAACTCCTTGAAACCATAACGGCGGCCGAACTCGGTATTCTGACCATGGGTAACGAGGTCCTGCAATACCTCCCGTTGAGAGGCAATGGGATCGACCATCCATTGCTCTATGCGCCAGTGTCTGAACCGGGCCAGTCGGGATATAGCGGGGCTGAGGATTTTCATACGGGATCAACAGCAAAATAAGGAATGAAACTGATAACTCAAACTCCTTCCTTGCCCATTTCAATGATCCAGTCTTTCCTCCTGAGTTCAAAATTGGTTCCCAGGTACAATCTGCGAACCTGTTCATTATCAGCCAGTTCCTCTGCTGTGCCGTGTTTGAAGATCTTTCCTTCGATCAAAAGATAGGCCCGGTCGCAGATAGAGAGCGTTTCATTTACGTTGTGGTCGGTAATGAGGATACCGATGTTTTTATACTTGAGGCGGGCTACCACACTCTGTATATCTTCTACAGCGATAGGGTCCACACCTGCAAAAGGCTCGTCGAGCAAAATGAATTTGGGATCAACAGCCAGCGCCCTGGCGATCTCGGTCCTGCGCCGCTCGCCGCCACTGAGGCTGTCGCCATTATTCTTGCGCACATGGTGCAGGTTGAATTCGTCGAGCAAAGTTTCCAGTTTATGATGGCGTTCCTCTTTGTTGAGGTCTGTCATTTCCAATACCGACATGATATTGTCTTCCACACTCAGCTTGCGAAACACACTGGCTTCCTGGGGCAGGTAGCCAATACCCATCTGGGCCCGTTTGTACATGGGTAGTTTGGTAATATCTTCTTCATTCAGGAACACAGCGCCCTCATCGGGCTTGATCAGTCCTACCACCATGTAAAAAGTGGTGGTCTTTCCGGCGCCGTTGGGGCCCAGTAACCCTACGATTTCGCCCTGCTTCACATCTATGCTCACATGATTCACTACTGTACGGCCTTTATAGCTTTTCAGTAACTGCCTGGTATGGATGGTTAAATTCACCGTTAGATTATTTGAACAAAAATAATATTGTTGTTTCGAGAATATTGACCCGTTTCGTTAATTCTTGCCGTTTGCCTTTACATTTGTGCATATTTCGATTTTAGCATGAAAGTAACCGAGCATCTGCAGCAAGCACAGAATACCCTGATCAGTTTTGAGGTTTTACCCCCTTTGAAAGGAAAAACCATTGCATCTCTTTACGATCATTTGGATCCCCTGATGGAATTCAAGCCCTCCTGGATCAACGTAACCTATCATCGCAGCGAGACCATGTTCAAGAAAAAGGCCGATGGTACTTTTGAAAAAGTAGATGTTCGCAAACGCCCGGGAACAGTAGGTATTTGCGCGGCCATTATGAACCATTACCAGGTAGATGCCGTTCCGCACATCATTTGCGGTGGCTTTACCAAAAGGGAAACCGAAGACGCATTGATCGACCTCGACTTCCTGGGTATCGACAACGTGCTGGTGTTACGCGGAGATGCTGCCAGGAATGAAGCATCTTTTGAACCGGAAGCCGGCGGTAACGTGTATGCACTTGACCTGTTGAAACAGGTATGCAATATGAACCATGGTGTTTACCTCGATGAAGACATCAAGAACGGAGGTAAAACCAATTTCTGTATGGGTGTAGCCGGGTACCCCGAAAAACATTTCGAGGCGCCCAACCTGGAAATCGATCTGCAACGACTGAAACAAAAAGTAGACGCCGGCGCAGAATATATCATGACCCAGATGTTCTTCGATAACCAAAAATTCTACGACTTCGTAAAAGCTTGTCGCGATATGGGTATTACAGTACCCATCATACCGGGACTGAAGCCCATCACCAATAAAAAGCAACTGTCGGTACTGCCGCGCATTTTCCATGTTGATCTTCCCACAGACTTGTCCAATGAGATCATGAAATGCAAAACAGATGCGGAATGCGAGCAAGTAGGTACAGAATGGCTGATCCACCAAAGCAAGGAGCTGAAAAAGTTCGGTGTGCCTGTGTTACATTATTATACACTGGGCAAACCCAAAGTGATCTGGAATGTTGTAAAAGAAATCAGCTAAGATCTGTTACCACTTGAATCCGTAAGCAATGCGCAATGCCAGTTGCTTGGTGTTGTTGTTAATGGTAAAGTCTTCATATTTGACGTTCAGGTCGAGGTGGTTTCCAATAATGGTTCCCACCGATGGAGCATACACGAAAGAGAATTTGTTGTCGGTTGACTGTGTACTGTAAGCAGCGCCTGCCTCTCCGGCTACATATAATGCGGGTGTCAGAAAAGCTTTCACACCCGCTTTCAATGGAATGAAACCATAACTAATGTCGGTGGGCACTACGCCTGTAGGCGTTTGCACATCGAATGTTCTGCTGAAGAAGTGGGTATAACCGGTAGTCAATATCCATGAAATGTTTTTTGTAAAGCGTTGCTGTAAACGTGAAGCCTTATCATTTTTGAAGCCTTATCAACACGGAAGGCTACACAAATACTTTCATAAAAATGTTTTTAAGTTTTTAAAAAATTGTTTTCTGTTTTCGCCTGCTGCAGACAGGCCCGCCTGCGGTTTGTGTTAACGAGGTCAAAACTAAAAAGCCAAGCAATTACTTGACCCTTGCGACCCTTGTGCAAGGGTCCCTAACGATTTGATTTACAGATCATATTAATTTGAAAATTTTATGTACACTGGGTGAAAATACCCCGCTCAAGGATTATAATGTACCCTATATGTAGGACAGATAATGTGTTCAACTAAGATATAAAAGACCTACTACTACTATTACCTTTCTTTTCTTTTTTTGCTTCTTTTTTTCTTTTCTTTAGCTATCCACGTGGATATGTGGATAACCGCATGATTCAAGC
>PVEQ01000021.1 GCA_002973575.1 Sediminibacterium magnilacihabitans | reverse complement strand
AGCAGGTACTTCTCAGAAAATCTAATCCCAGCTTTAAATGCCCGCTCTCCTCTCAAAATGAAAAGCCGCCTCAATTATTGTATTGAGACGGCCTCTTTTTTGCTGCCAGACTCCTGGCAATCAGCTTTTTAGCTAATTCTTAACGACCCGTGCCACCAAACCTGAACGGGGCTTTATAAATTGCCCGTAAATAACTAATTTTGCCAACTTGTATGAATAGGACCCCTCTGTTACTGGCATTTGTATTGTTGCTGAGCGCATGCTCCAATAAGTTCTCCAAGATCTTTAAGAGCAAAGATTATGAGTATAAATCCAAAATGGCGGAACAGTATTATGCCAATAAGGACTATAGTCATGCAACGCAGCTCTTTGAAGATGTTTTTCCTTATGTAAAGGGAACTGCCCGCTATGAGGACATGTATTATAAATACGCGTATTCTTATTACTACGATAAGGATTACCTCAATGCAGAAAACCTCTTCAAAAACTTTGTAGAGAATTTCCCTACGAGCAACAAGAGCGAAGAATGTGATTACATGCGCGCGTATTGCTATTTTAAACAATCGCCCAAAACAGATCTGGATCAAACCAATACCAACAAGACCATGCAGCTGATGCAGGTCTTCATCAATACACACCCCAATTCTGCGCGTGTGAAAGATGCGTCTGAGATCATAGACAAGTGCAGGGCTAAACTGGAGGAAAAAGATTTCAAAGCAGCGCAACTGTATTATAACCTCGGTTATTACAAAGCAGCAGCCATCGCTTTTGCCAATGTATCGGATAATTTCCCCGATTCTAAAAAAGCAGATGAATATAAATACCAGACCATCCGGTCGTACTACAAATACGCTCAGATGAGCTATGAAGAAAAACAAAAAGAGCGTTACGAGAAAGTGATATCGGAGTGCAGAGATTTTACTGATCGGTTTACCGATAGCAAATTCTCGGAAGAAGTAAACAAGTACAAAACACATTCAAATAACTTTTTAAACAACCTCAAAAATGAGCAAGCTAAGAAGGCAAATGAGCGCTAATACCGCCAGTGTTGTAGAAACCAAAAGCCTTGTGGAGATCAAATCCAAAACGGGTAACCTGTATGAATCCATTGCCATCATTGCCAGGAGGGCTAACCAGATCAATATCTCCCTGAGAGAAGAACTGCACAATAAACTGGAAGAATTCGCCAGCCATACAGACAGCCTGGAAGAGATACACGAGAACAAAGAACAGATCGAAATATCCAGGGCGTATGAAAAAATGCCCAATCCTGCCATACTGGCTACTCAGGAATTCATGGAGAACAAAGTGTATTACAGGAGAAACAACGATAACGACCTGTTCAGATAAGATAAATCTTTCTGAAATGCATTGAACGACAGTTATTATGACTGTCGTTTTTTGTTATTTTGAGGTACAATAGCAGCTATGCTCAAGGGTAAAAAAATATTGATCGGCGTTACGGGCAGCATTGCAGCCTACAAAGCCATATTACTTGTTCGCCTGCTGGTAAAAGCAGGAGCGGAAGTAAAAGTGGTGATGACGCCTGCCGCCAAAACATTTGTATCACCCGTAGTGCTTTCTACGCTTTCCAAAAACCATGTTATAACAGAACTGGTGGAAGGTGAAGATTGGTCTAACCACGTGATGCTGGGCCGATGGGCCGATGTGTTCGTATTGGCCCCGCTGAGTTGCAATACCCTGGCCAAGATGGCGCAGGGGCTTTGCGACAATGCTTTGCTGGCGGTGTATTTATCCGCTACCTGTCCTGTTGTACTGGCCCCCGCCATGGACGAAGACATGTGGCACCATCCCGCCACCCGGCGCAATATGGAATTGCTGGTGAAAGACGGCAACCACATTATCAATGTGGAAAAAGGAGAGCTTGCCAGCGGGTTGTATGGCGATGGAAGGATGGCAGAGCCCGAGACCATTGTAGCATACCTGGCAGAACACCTGTTGCGCAGTAAAACATTGAAAGGCAAAAAAGCGCTGGTATCCGCCGGTCCCACTTACGAAGCGATTGACCCGGTACGTTTCATCGGTAATCATTCATCCGGTAAAATGGGATTTGCCATCGCAGAAGCTTTGTACATGCAGGGTGCCGAGGTAACCCTTGTTACAGGACCTACACACCAGCAAACAGCTTATGCCGGTATCCATGTAGTACCGGTAGTGTCGGCCGGGGATATGTATGATGCCTGTATGGCCGCATCTCCCGATGCGGCGGTGATCGTAATGACAGCGGCTGTGGCCGATTACAGGCCGGTGTCGGTTGCCAGCAATAAGATCAAAAAGAATGCTGCGGACTGGGAATTGAAGCTGACCAAAAATGAAGACATATTGCTGGCATTGGGTAAGCAAAAAAAAGCGGGACAATTCATTGCGGGCTTTGCACTGGAAACCAATAATGAACGGGAACACGCACTGGCCAAACTGCAAACAAAGAATGCCGATATGATCGTGCTCAATTCGCTGAACGATGAAGCGGCAGGCTTTGGAGTGGATACCAACCAGGTAACCATCCTGCATCGCTCCGGCGAAGAAAAAAAGATCGGACTGCAATCGAAAAAAGCAGTGGCGGAAGAGATCGTATCCTTCATCATAACACATGTTCATGCGAAACCATAAGACAGGGTGGATGATAATGTTCGCTTGCCTGTTGTGCCTGCAGCAGGCTTCGGCACAGGAATTACAGGCAAGGGTGTCGGTGATTGCGGCGCGTGTTAATTCTACGGTAGACAGGAAAATATTCACTACCCTGCAAAACCAGATCACTACACTGCTCAACAGCCGCAAGTGGACCAATGATGTATTCAGGGAAACTGAAAAAATAGAATGCAGTTTCATCCTCAATATAGAAAATGTACCAGAGCCCAATGTGTACAAAGCCACACTCACGGTGCAGGCGGCAAGGCCAGTGTATAATTCCACTTACCAGGCAGCGCTGGTGAATTATATAGACCCCGAAGTAACATTCCGGTATGTGGAATTTCAACCGGTGGAGTTCAATGAGAACAGAGTGCAGGGAACAGATGCTTCAATTGCCAACCTCACGGCTGTCTTTGCTTATTATGCGTATACGATACTGGGACTCGACTACGACTCTTTTTCTCCCAAAGGAGGAGAGCAGTATTACCGCAAAGCGCAACAGATCGTAACCAATGCGCCTGAAGGCAAGAACATCAGCGGCTGGCGTCTTTTCGATGGGGTTCGCAACCGTTATTGGCTGAATGAAAACCTCATCAACAACCGGTACAATATCATGCACGATGTGATCTATGCTTATTACCGTTCCGGGTTCGACAACCTGTACGACAAAGAAAAAGAAGCGAGAACCAATATATTACAGTCGTTGATACAACTGGATGCTTTCAATAAAGAAAACCCCAATACCATGATCCTGCAATTTTTCCTGCAGGGCAAATACCTGGAACTGATCGGCGTTTTCAAAAAAGGTACGCCGGAAGAAAGAACAAAAGCCATAGAATTGTTGAGTGCATTGGATATTGTCAATACCACGCATTATAAACAGGAATTGCAATGAAGAAATACGGGGTGATGCAACTGATCGGATGTCTGGCGCTGTTGCTGGCGGGCTGTTCGGATAATAAACCGAAAGTGATACCTGTGAACACCATGAAAAAAGTGGTGTGGGATATGATGAAAGCCGATGAGTTGTTTGCCAGGGAACGTTTGAAAGATTCAACAATGCAAAAGAACCGCGAAGACATCCGTTTGTACGAGCAGGTATTCTCAATACACCATATCACCCGCGAACAATTTTACCATAGCTACCGTTATTATGAAGCACATCCGGTGCAGCTCAAAGAATTACTGGATTCGGTAGAAAGTCTTTCTACAAAAGAACAACAAGAGCTGTCGAAGAAGCGTGCCATACCATAGCGGTTAAACAGTATCTTTGGTTGTTAACGATTGCG
Source organism: Sediminibacterium magnilacihabitans (assembly GCA_002973575.1). Taxonomy (GTDB): domain Bacteria; phylum Bacteroidota; class Bacteroidia; order Chitinophagales; family Chitinophagaceae; genus Sediminibacterium; species Sediminibacterium magnilacihabitans. The sequence continues at coordinate 48,898 of PVEQ01000021.1, read as the reverse complement.
CTATGAACAAGGTCTATGCAAATGCAGACGAAGCCATTTTTGATATCCGCGACGGAGCTACCATTATGCTCGGCGGTTTTGGTCTGAACGGGATCCCGGAAAATTCTATTGCAGCATTGGTGAAAAAAAAAGTAACCGGACTTACCTGTATTTCCAATAATGCGGGGGTGGATGATTTTGGTCTGGGCCTGCTGTTGAAAACAAAGCAGATCAAAAAAATGATGAGTAGCTATGTGGGCGAAAATGCAGAATTCGAAAGGCAACTGCTCAGCGGAGAATTAGAAGTGGACCTGATTCCGCAGGGAACCCTGGCTACCCGCATACAAATGGCCGGCATGGGCATCCCCGCGTTTTATACACCTGCCGGTTATGGCACGGAAGTAGCCGCAGGAAAAGAAGTGCGGGAATTCAATGGCAAAATGTACCTGATGGAACATGCACTGCATGCGTCTTTTGCCATTGTCAAAGCCTGGAAAGGCGATGCGCAGGGTAACCTGGTATTCAGGAAAGCAACCAGGAATTTTTCTACTTCAATGGCCAAAGCGGGTGATATTACTATTGCCGAAGTAGAAGAGCTGGTACAGCCCGGCGAACTGGATCCCGATCATATTCATGTGGCGGGAGTATATGTGCACCGCATTTTCCAGGGAAGCCATTATGAAAAAAGAATAGAACGCAAGACGGTTCAGATACAAGGATGAAAAATCAACATTCAAAAACGATTGAGCATGGCGCTTGATAAATTCCATATTGCCAAACGGATTGCACAGGAGTTGAAAGACGGAATGTATGTGAACCTGGGCATTGGCATACCCACACTGGTTTCTAATTTTATTCCCGAAGGTATCACCGTGATCCTGCAAAGTGAAAACGGTATCCTGGGCATGGGACCTTATCCTTCAGAAGCAGCTATTGATGCCGATCTCATCAACGCCGGCAAAGAAACAGTTACAGTAATACCAGGCGGCGCATTTTTTGACAGCGCCGAAAGTTTTGGAATGATCCGTGCAGGTAAAATAGACCTTACTGTATTGGGTGCAATGGAAGTGAGCGACAGCGGTGATATTGCCAACTGGAAAATTCCCGGTAAAATGGTAAAAGGAATGGGCGGTGCGATGGACCTGGTGGCCAGTGCACAAAACATCGTCGTAGCCATGATGCATACGAACCCGAAAGGAGAAAGCAAGTTGCTGCCACAATGCCAACTGCCGCTCACCGGTGTAAAATGTGTAAAGAAAGTAGTAACGGAACTGGCCGTGCTGGATATTACCCCGGATGGATTTTTATTGAAAGAAAGAGCGCCGGGTGTAACAGTTGAAGAAATTGTTTCGAAGACTGCAGGTCGTTTAGTAGTACCCGATCATGTTCCTGAAATGAAATTATAGTTCAGACCGATTTGCTAACTTGCATATCAAATCAATGTTATGAATATACAAGTTGGACAAAAAGCACCGGATTTCGCATTGTACGATTCGGATAAGAACAAAGTATCGTTATCGGATTTCAAAGACAAGAACGTGTTGGTATTGTTCTTCCCGCTGGCTTTCACAAGCACCTGCACTGCAGAATTGTGTAATATCAGGGATAATATTGCACTCTATAATAATTCAAATGCACAGGTATTGGGTATATCGATTGACTCACTCTTTGTATTGGGTAAATTCAAAGCCGAGCAAAGCCTGAACTTCCCGTTACTGAGCGATTTTAATAAAGAAGCCGCGAGCGCTTATGGAGTACTCTATGAAACTTTCCCCGCATTTGAAATGCATGGCGTTAGCAAAAGGGCCGCTTTCCTCATAGACAAAACAGGTACGGTTCAGTATGCCGAAGTATGTGCAAAGCCTTCAGATCTTCCTTCTTTTGAAGGTATACAGCAGGCGCTGGCGAAGCTGGATTGAGTTGTCAACTAACAACTTAAATTACGCCATTGATCAATTAAATATGGTTTTTAGCATAGTTTTTGCTACTTTAGTAATAGACTCAGATCATGAAGAAACTCAACACAGTTGTTTTACTGGTAATGGCGTTCTTTGGCAGCAGTTTCATTGCTGACAAAGGACAGTCGTCTTTTGAGTTCACTGATGTTCAGGCGAAAATCATTCGCTTTTATCCCAACCCTGCTACTACCGTCATTAGTTTTGAGTTCGACAAATCGGTTGATAAATCCTACTCATTACAGATATACAATTTCATTGGCAAGAAAATGACCGAGATCAGGGTTAACGAGAGTAAGATCACCATCCCGCTCGACGATAACTATTTCCGCGGTCTATACATCTACCAGTTACGGGATGCCAATAGCCGGATCGTGGAATCGGGTAAGTTCCAGGTGAATAAGTAATCAACCCAACCGATGATCGTTCAGGAAACCTCCACAATCAAAAACTTCAGGTAATTCGTATTCTCCACACCCCATATAATTGGGTGATCGCTGGCCTGGGCCTGAAAAGTAACCTGCCTGATCTTTTTACGGGCGTCTTTGGCCGCCATTTCAATGGTTTGCAGGAAGAGGTCGGGCTGCACCAGGTTGGTACAACTGGAAGTGACGAGGAATCCGCCGTTTTTGACCAGCTTCATACCCCTGAGGTTGATCTCTTTATAACCGGTGATCGCTTTCTGTATCTGTTCGCGGCTCTTGGTGAACGCGGGCGGATCGAGCATGACCACATCGTACTGGCGGCCTTCCTTTCCCCATTGCTTCAGCACATCGAAAGCATTCATGGCTTCGAAGCGGCAGATATTGTTGAGTCCGTTCAGCGCGGCATTGCGGTTGGCCTGCGCTACGGCATTTTCAGAGATGTCGAGTCCGAGTACCGACTTCGCCCCATAATGGGCGGCATGTATCTCAAAAGTGCCAGTGTAAGTAAATGCACCCAATACATCAGCGCCTTTTACAATATGTTGGATGGCACGGCGGTTATCCTGCTGGTCGAGGAAATAGCCGGTCTTTTGCCCGTTTTCAATGTCTACATGAAATTTCAGCCCGTTTTCGTTGATGATGATACTGGTGTCGAAAGGGGCCGATAAAAATCCTTTTTGTTGTTTTAATCCCTCCAGTTCCCGCACGGGCACATCATTCCGCTCATAAATGCCTTTGGGGGAGAAGATGGATTGCAGGGCCTGCACAATGGCCGGTTTCCAGCATTCCATCCCAAAAGAAAGGGTCTGGAGTACAAAATAGTCGTTGAATTTATCGATCACCAGGGCGGGCAGTTCATCGGCCTCACCAAATACCAGCCGGCAGTTTTCAACATATCCCAACTTTTGCCTGTACAACCATGCACGGGCTATCCTGTCGTGGAAAAACTGCTCATCGATGACTTCCTGCCGGTTCCGCGTCAGGAGGCGTACCAGTATCTGTGACTGGGGATTGATATAGCCGCGGCCGGCGAATTTCCCGTCACTGTAAGAAACTTCCACAATGTCACCCGCTTTTACTTCACCTGCCACCCGGTCTACCTCGTTGCGGAATATCCAGGGATGCCCGCCGGCAATGCGGGGAGTGATCTTTTTCTTCAAATAAACCTTTACCATGGCCGCAAAGATAGGGCCGGGAAGGGGTTATTGATTGCCGCCGGATTCCTGTCATTTTTTCCTTTTCTTTGCTCCGGCAACATTTTTGACAATAGTTGCGGCATAACGTAATCATACTATGGAAGAGCAAGAAATAACGCAAAAAACGGAATCTGCCGAAAAAGACAACAGATTGGATATCAATACTGACGAAAATGCAGCCGGCACTTCACACCTGAATGAGCCGGTAGAGGACGAGAATGCAACGGAGAAGCTGGAAACCGCCCTGCAGGAGCAGAAAGACAAATACCTGCGCCTGATGGCCGAATTCGATAATTTCCGTAGAAGAACAGCCAAAGAGCGGTTGGAACTGATCCAGACTGCCGGAAAAGACGTGATATTGTCCCTGCTGGATGTGCTGGACGATTGCGACAGGGCTGAGAAACAGTTACTGGCCAATGAAGACCTCGCTGCACAAAAAGAGGGTATTATGCTGGTATTTAATAAACTTCGCAGCACCCTGCAGGCAAAAGGGGTAAAACCCATGGAAAGCATCCACCAGGACTTCGACGTGGAAAAACACGAGGCCATTACAGAAATCCCCGCGCCTGCTGAAGAGCTCAAAGGCAAAGTGATAGATGAAGTGATGAAAGGCTATTATATGAATGATAAGATCATCCGCTTTGCGAAAGTGGTGGTAGGAAAATAGAATTGCAATGACAAAAAGAGATTATTACGAAATCCTGGGCGTTGGTAAAACTGCTTCAGCCGATGAGATCAAGAAAGCTTATCGGAAGGTGGCTATGCAATTCCATCCCGACCGCAACCCGGGTGATAAAGCTGCAGAAGAGAAATTCAAAGAAGCAGCCGAAGCTTATGAAGTGTTGAGTGATGCTGATAAGAAAGCAAAATACGACCGGTTCGGACATGCAGCATTTGCACCCGGATCGGGCGGTGGAGGCGCACATTACGGCGGCATGAATATGGAAGACATTTTCAGTCAGTTCGGAGATGTATTCAGTGAGGATGTGTTCGGAAGTTTCTTCGGAGGTGGAGGTGCCGGCAGGAGCAGGGGGGGCGGAGGCCGTTCGGCAAGAGGCGTGAGGGGTTCCAACCTGCGCATCAAAATGAAACTCACTTACGAAGAGATAGCCAAAGGGGTTACCAAGCACGTGAAAGTGAAAAAGCATGTTACCTGTAATACCTGTGGCGGCAGCGGTGCCAAAGACCAGAGCAGTGTGCAAACCTGTAAGACCTGCGGCGGAACCGGGCAGATACGAAAAGTAACCAACACATTCCTGGGGCAGATGCAAACGGTAACTACTTGTCCAACTTGTAATGGCGAAGGCACTACCGTAACCGCTAAATGCGGTACCTGTAAAGGAGAGGGAAGGGTATACGGCGAAGAGACCATCAGCATAGACATACCGGCGGGCGTACAGGAAGGCATGCAATTGAGCATGAGTGGAAAAGGAAATGCAGGAGAGCGTGGAGGTGCGCCGGGTGATCTGATCATACAGATAGAAGAGGAAGCGCATCCGGAATTGCAGCGCGACGGACTCAACGTGGCATACGACCTGCATATTTCATTCTCGGATGCGGCATTTGGTACCCAGTTGGAAGTGCCTACCATTGACGGCAGGGCTAAAATAAAGATACCGGCAGGTACACAGAGCGGAAAAATATTCCGGTTGAAAGGAAAAGGATTTCCGGAAGTGCAGGGATACAGTCGCGGTGATCAGTTGATACAAGTAAATGTATGGACTCCGCAACAACTTACCGATGAAGAAAAAGCAATGCTGGAGAAGCTCGGCAGGAGCGAGAACTTCAAACCGCAGCCCGGCAAGAGCGATAAAAGTTTTTTTGACAGGGTACGCGAAGCTTTCAATTAAAACACTTCGTCATCCCGAGCGAGCGAACCATTTAATAAACAGCGAAATAAGTGCGTAAATGCAGGTAGCAACAAACACTCCTTTCGCTGTTTTGTCTTTCCGCCGGTTGATATAGAATGTAAAGACCACTGCATTTGCCATCAGTGAAATGCTGATGATGGCCGTGAGCAGTGATTTCTGCGCCATTAATACTTCAAAGAAATCTTTAAGAGAAAAAAGCCGGAACCGCACCAGGTAATAACCAAAGAGTCCCGCAACAGGAGCAATGAATCCGAGCGCCAGGCCTAATTTTAAGTTGTCTTTCTTGAGCATCAGAATTTCCAGTTTGTTTCCAGTTTCTTTTTGAGTTCATAGTGGGTGAGATCGAACTGTACGGGAACCACACTCACATAATTATTCTTGAGCGCCCATACATCGGTGTCTTTGCCTTTGTCGAAGTTGAGGAATTCGCCGGTGAGCCAGTAATATTTTTTACCGTGTGGGTCTTTGCGCTCATCGAATTCCTCTTCGTATTTGGCGTAAGCCTGCCGGCACACTTTTACTCCTTTGATCAGTTTTTCAGTAACGGCGGGGAAATTAACGTTGAGGCAAAGGTGTTTATCGTGCTGTTTACCGTTCAATACTTTTTCAACGATCATACGGGCGTATCGCTGGGATGCCGAAAAATCGGCTTCGATGCTGTAATCGAGCAGGCTGAAGCCAATACTGGGGATGCTTTCAATGGCTGCTTCCAGTGCGGCAGACATGGTACCAGAATAGATCACGTTGATGGAATGATTGGCGCCGTGGTTGATGCCGCTGATACAGAGATCGGGTTTGCGGTGTATAATTTTATCAACTGCCAGCTTTACACAGTCAACCGGTGTGCCGCTGCAACTATAAGCTTCTATATCTCCGAACTGGTTCACTTTCTGCAGGCGCAGCGGATGACCAATGGTGATGGCGTGCCCCATACCACTCTGCGGCTTATCAGGAGCCACTACTACTACTTTACCTAATCCTACTACAGATTCTACCAATGCCCGGATACCGGGTGCCGCAATGCCATCGTCGTTGGTAACCAATATGATGGGAAGGGATGACTTCGAACGCGTTTTTTTAACCATGCTGTAAAGATAAGCAAGAGCAATATCAACTACATTTATAATGGAAGCATTGTGGTTGGTATGCCCAAAGATTTGCTGGTCACTTTTACTTACCTTATGAGAACTGTTGGCGCTGCAAAAAAGAAAGCAGGGAAACAGCCTGTCCGCATTTTAAATTTTAAAAAAAAGTCGCAGAAAATTTTGGCAAAGCTAAAAATATTAGTATTTTGCACTAAATCAGTTAGCTATGTCAAACGCCGGAAAGAATTTACGCTACCTGCGCAAGCTGCGTGGCTGGACACAGGAAGAGTTTGCCAATAAACTCAAGATCAAAAGATCGCTGGTAGGCGCTTATGAAGAAGAACGTGCTGAGCCGCGCCTGGAAGTAATGGAAGTGGTCTGCAATATTTTCAAGCTGGGTTTGGAAGACCTTTTGTTCAAAGACCTGGCCGAGCCGCAGGGTGCCAGCTATTTGGAGAAGAGAAGGCAGCTTAAGATGGCTTCAGAAGTTACCCAGATCAGCTTTGTGCCGGTGAAGGCGGCGGCGGGCTATATGACCGGTTATGCTGATCCGGAATTTTTAGATGAGCTGAATACGTTTACCCTGCCTATGCTGGCTCCCGGACAGTATCGTGCTTTTGAAATCATTGGAGACAGTATGTTGCCCACTCCCAGTGGTAGCGTAATTGTAGGAGAGAAGGTGGATGACCTGGAAGAAGTGAAGAACAGTAATACTTATGTAGTGCTTTCAAAAAATGATGGCGTGGTGTATAAGCGCATCATGAAGAATAACCGCCTCAGGAACAAGCTTACCCTCATCAGCGATAATCCGCAATATGAACCTTACAACGTGAGTACGGAAGATGTGCTGGAAGTTTGGAAAGCGGTGTACATCATGCAAAAAGCCAATACCACGCCGCGTTGGGATGTGAATCAACTGGCTGGTATGGTTAATAATCTCCAGGAGCAGGTGAGTACGCTCAAACGAAAGCTCAACTGATTGAATAGCTCGATGGTTCAATACGCAATGGCTTAATGCAGAGGAGATTGTTCAGAGATTGAAAATATCTTTTGCGGCTTTGAAAGTATTGCAATGCGCTGTTACAATAGCTTTGATATCCGGGGAATAGCCACCACCCATGGCTACGGTTACAGGGATATTTCTTTTTTTGAGTTCGGTGAATACCAGTTCGTCCCGCTTCTTACAGCCATCGATACTTACTTTCAGTTTACCGAATTTGTCTGTGTCCAGTATGTCTACGCCCGATAAAAAGAAAGCGAAATCGGGTTGCACTTTTTCCAGCAGTACAGGCAGGGTATGAGACAATATTTGCAGGTATTCCTGTTCACCGGTACCGTCTTTTAAAGGAATGTCGAGGTCTGATTGTTCTTTGTGGAAAGGATAATTGTGCTGGCCATGCATGCTGAAAGTAAATACACGAGGTTCTTTCTCAAATAATTTAGCTGTTCCATTACCCTGGTGTACATCGAGATCGATGATCAATATTTGACTGGCCAGTTGGTGATGCAGCAAATAATTAGCAGCAATAGCCATATCATTCAGTAAACAAAAACCTTCACTCCGGTCGGCGAAAGCGTGGTGCGTTCCGCCGGCCACATTCAATGCAACACCATACTGCCTGGCATAACGGCAACAATCAATGGTGCCCTGTGCTATGATCAACTCCCGTTGCGTAAGGGCAGGCGATTGAGGGAAGCCGATCTTTCTTTGCTCTGAAGCGGAGAGTGTTTGATGCAACAGTTTTTCCAAGTACGCTTTCTGGTGTGTCAGCAACACGGTGTCTTCGTTACAGGCAAATGGTTCGAAGAGGTTTTCCTTTGCGATCACTCCTTCATGCAATAATTGCGCGGGAATGAGTTCGTATTTAAGCATAGGAAAACGATGCCCCTCAGGTAAGGGATGTGCATACAAAGGAGCATAGGCAATGTACAACATCGATCAGTTCAACGATTTTAGCTGTCCGCCTGCCTTGCGGATAAAATACAATTTCTTGTTTTCCAGGTAATCGGGTAACAGATGTTCTTTGCTCAAACGAATGGGTTGAAAGTCGAAGTCGTTGAATAAATGAAAATCTTTATCGGAAAGATGATTGATCAGGCCATTGTTATACTTGAGCAATAATTTACCAAAATGATAAAGGGCTTCAAAGCCTTTGAAAGCCATATCGCTGGGCCTTGCCTGGAATCTCGCCCTGTATTTGGTAACCAATTGCTGTCCTGTTTTGTCCTTACGCAGGTAATTATAAGTGAAAGGAGTAGAGTATACGATCTCGGTATTCATCCGGTCCAATTCTTTTAATGCATCCCAGGTAGGCATCCCGATGGCTACAGAAGGGAAGTTTTTCGATTCATCCAATGCCCTTACCAGGTTAACACCGAATGCTTCATTCAGGGTACCGCAGATCACAATGTTTTGCTTTGTACTGTCGAGATAACCCGTCACCTGTTTCACGTTAAAAGTATCTGGCAGTTCAACAGTTTTGATCCTGAGCGGAACACCGGCTGTTTGCTGGCTTGCAGTGTTGAACTCGGACTGGATCATGTCTTCAAACAGGCCCTTTCTCCTGAACATGACCATGCTGTTGGTAGGATATATTCTTTGCAGGTAATGATACAGGCCGGCACAGTGTGTAGGCAGTGTGGGATTTACCAGTACAAAGAATGGATTGGCAGTAATGCCACCATCGTTGGGATAGGTGGCGGAAATAAGCGGGATGTTTTTATTGAGCGCAAAATCGGCCAGGAGCTTGATCTCGTTGCGTGTATTGAAAGAAGCGATGAGCAGCGATACCCCGTTCAGCTCCGGTTTTAGCAGCACTTGTGGCAACGGTTGGGTTAAGCTTTTGCTGTCGTAAAATAATACCTCCAGTTGCGCGTGTTCGGCTTGCAGGGAATCTATGGCCAATAACACACCATTGTAAAAATCGAGGCCTGGCAACATATAGCGCGGTAGGCTGTTGGTATTGCTCAGTTTGTAGTCGTTGCCTTTGAAAGCAGAATCGAGGTACACGGGGGCGAACACAGCAATCTTCAAAGGCTGCCGTATGGCAGTATCCTGGGCAATTGCCGAAAAAAGAAAACAACAGTAACACGTAAACAGACAAGCATACTTTTTCCAATAGTGCATACCGTCATATTTGCTTCAATGTACTAAAAAAACTATTCCCATTCAATCGTAGCCGGCGGCTTACTGCTGATATCGTATACTACCCGGTTGATACCCCTTACATTGTTAATGATCTCATTCGAAATATGGGCCAGGAATTCATAAGGGAGGTGTGCCCAGTCGGCCGTCATGCCATCCACTGAAGTAACGGCGCGAAGTGCAACAGTATATTCATAGGTTCTTTCATCACCCATCACACCCACACTTTTCACAGGTAATAAAATAGTGCCGGCCTGCCATACGGTACTATAAAGGTTGTGCTTTTTCAGTTCCTGTATATAAATATCATCAGCGGCTTGCAGAAGTTGTACTTTCTCTTCGGTTACTTCACCCAGGATGCGGATTGCAAGACCCGGTCCGGGGAAAGGATGGCGGTTGATCATATCGGCAGGTATACCCAGTTCCAATCCCACTTTCCTTACCTCATCCTTGAACAGGAAACGCAACGGCTCTACCAGTTCAAGGTGCATGGTATCAGGTAAGCCTCCTACATTGTGGTGCGATTTGATGGTTTGCGAAGGGCCATGCACACTTACACTTTCAATAACATCGGGGTAAATAGTGCCTTGCCCGAGGAATTTCACCCCTGCTATCTGTTTGGATTCTTCCTGAAATACATCGATGAACAATTTACCGATCACTTTGCGCTTGGCTTCGGGATCGGTTTTACCCTTCAACTCGCCGTAAAACAATCCTTTGGCATCAACGCCTTTTACATTCAAACCCAACTGGCGATAAGTTTGCAGCACTTTTTCAAACTCATCTTTGCGTAATACACCGTTGTCAACGAAAATACCATGTAACCTGTCGCCAATGGCTTTGTGTATCAGGGTGGCGGCTACGGTACTGTCAACCCCGCCGCTGAGCGCCATGATCACGTGATGATCGCCGATCTGTTGTTTGAGATGGGCTACGGTTTCAGTCACGAAAGAAGCGGGTGTCCAATCCTGCTTACAACCGCAGATCTGTACCAGGAAATTCTTCAATACCTTCTTGCCTTCTGTGGAATGATATACTTCGGGGTGAAACTGAATGCCGTAGAGCGGATGGGTATCGTTGCCGGTTTTGCGGAAAGCGGCAACAGGAATGCTTTCCGTTGTAGCCAGTATTTCAAAACCTTCCGGAAGCGCTACAATGGAATCGCTGTGACTCATCCATACCTGGGAACCGTCGCTGATGTCTTTCAGCAACACATCGTCTTTCTGGCGTTGCAGCCTGGCGCGGCCGTATTCCCGTTTGTTCGATTTGTCAACCCTTCCGCCAAAACACTTCGCCGTTAGCTGGGCGCCATAGCAAATACCCAGTACCGGCAGGCGCTGTATAAAAGCGGCAATATCTACCGCAGGCGCTTTCTCTTCGTTCACACTGAAAGGAGAGCCGCTGAGGATAATGCCTTTTAACCCGTCTTCAAATGTAAAAGACTGGTGATAAGGTATGATCTCACAATAAACATTGGCTTCTCTTACCGCGCGGGCTATTAACTGGGTATACTGACTTCCGAAGTCGAGGATGAGTATCTTTTCCGTCATGGCTGCGAAGGTATTGAAATTTCACGGGCCTTAACTGATCAATGGTCACAAATGCACAGGAACGGTAGGACAGGGTCTTTTCTTTTGGCTATCTTTAATTTCAAACAAATAATATGAAATATATTATACCTATATTGATGTTGGTGACGGCCTTGTGTTTCAGCGCCTGTAACTGGATACATTTCAAACGCATCGAAGGAAGTGGGAACAGGGTAACGGAAACGCGTCCCATTGAGCATGCAGAAAAAATAAGACTGGGATCGATATTCGATGTGGAAATCACCAAAGGCCCTACTACTTCTGTAAAAGTGGAGGCAGACGATAACATACTGCCTTATGTGGTCACCCGCATGGAAGATGGGTTCCTGCTCTTGGAATTGAGAGACCATATATATATTGGCCACTCGGCGGGCATCAAGGTATATATCACTACCGACCGGTTGGAAGAACTGCGTTTATCCGGAAGCGGCAATATTACAGGAAAGGGTAAGTTCACCGGGGCCGATAAACTAAAAGTGAAAGTATCGGGTATCGGCAACATGAACCTCGACGTGAATACCCCCGAGGTAGAAGCCGAGATCAGCGGCAGTGGCTCTGTTACCTTGTCGGGCGAAACCAGGAATGAGCAGGTCCGGATCAGTGGCATCGGCAGTTACAAAGGCGAAGACCTGAAGGCTGAATCTGTGAAAGTGCGGATATCAGGAGCAGGCAATGCAAAGGTTTTTGCCGATAAAGACCTGGATATACATGTATCGGGTATCGGATCGGTATATTATAAAGGAGCAGCTTCTATTACACAAAGCATTTCTGGCACGGGCAGCGTACATAAAATTGACTAAACCATTATTTTTTCATTATTTTAGGTTGAAAATTCACTGAAAGTAATGGAAAACGTGCACAGCATTTTACTGGTTGAGGATGAGATCAAATTAGGCAAAGCCATTCAGGATGAACTGGTTCGGCAGGGATATGAGGTAGAGGTGGCCACCAATGGGAAAGAAGCTGAAAAAATGTTTAAAAAACAGGCTTTTTCTTTGGTGTTGCTCGACATCAACCTGCCCTATAAAGATGGATTTGCCCTTTGCAGGGAATTCAGGAAACACAACCAGAAAGTGCCGATTGTGATGCTCACTGCAGCAGGTCAGATCAGTGATAAGGTAACGGCTTTTGAATTGGGTGCAGATGATTATATTGTAAAGCCTTTTCATTTCGATGAACTGTTTGCACGCATCAAAGTATTTCTCAAACGTTCTGAAAAACCCCGGAAAGCAGAAAAAATAGTTGTGCATGACCTGGTGATAGACCTTTGGGACAAATCGGTGAAAAGAAACGGCACCGATATTTCCCTCACGGCGAAAGAATTTACCCTGTTGGTTTTGCTGGCATCTAATAAAGAAAAGGTGATTTCCAAACAGGAGATCCTTTCGAAAGTATGGGACATGAGTTTTGACACCGGTACTAATACCATTGAAGTCTACATCAGCTTTTTACGGAATAAGATTGACAAGCCTTTTGAACAGAAACTGATCTATACCAAGCCAGGGTTCGGATATTACATCAAATAAACCCGGAGCATGAACCTCAAGTTACGGTTTGCACTGCTGCTCACTTTTTTTGTTGCCATCGTTCTGATCATTACATCTACGGCCATTTTCATCTTGGATTCGGGCTACCGGCGGGAAGATTTTTTTGAGCGATTAAAAAAAGACGGCCTGGAGTTCCATGATATAGTTGCTGAGATCAAGGCGCCCGGTGAAGCTGCCATTGTGATGCTGAAGAAAGCATTGCACAGCAATACTTCCTATGATGAAAAACTGGTTATATATGATTCAACGGGTGGTGTATTGAACAAACTGCCGGATACCGTGCATGAATTGATGGACAATGGCATGATGAAGAACATAAAAAACCAGAAAGAGTGGAGGCAGGAAAACGAAAATGTGCAAAAGGTTTGGTTGTATATACCTGAGACGCATTATTATGTTTTGTCATCGGGATATGATCTGCCGGGACTGAGCAAGTTGAACAACCTGAAGATCATACTGGCGTCGGTTTGCATCGGGGCCTTGTTACTGACTTCTGTTTTTTCTTTCGCGTATGTAGGAGAAGCAGTGAAGCCACTCACTATCTTGAGTAACCAAATGGCTTTCATCAGCGAACAGAACCTGACTGAAAGGGTATCCGAAGATGGCAGGTATGAAGAGATCAACGAGATCGCCCGCAATTTCAATGAGATGCTGGAAAGATTACACAAAGCATTTGCAGTGCAGAAGAATTTTGTACAACAGGCTTCTCACGAATTACGCACTCCCTTGGCTTCCATGCTCGCTCAAACAGAGTTGGCCCTCAGGAAAAACCTGGGGGAAGAAGAATACAGGGAAGTGCTGCATTCGCTTAAAGAAGACGAACAACGCCTGATAGAGTTGACGAATTCACTCTTATTGCTTTCACAATACGGACAGTTGAATTTTCAGTCCGACTGGCCCTGGCTGCGCATAGATGAGTTGCTGTATGAATCCATCAGCAGCATGAAAAAAATATATCCCGACATAGCGGTGACCGTATTCTTTGTTAAACAACCTGAATCGGACCGGGATTGCCTGATAGCGGGTAACGATTCCCTGTTGAAATCGGTTTTCGCTAACCTGCTCAAGAATGCTTACAACTATTCATTCGACAAAAAAATAAACATTGGTATCGACATGCACCAACGTCATGTGGAAGTGCATTTCGATAATAGGGGCGTGCACCTCTCGCCCGAAGAGGCAGAAAAGATCATGGGACCATTTTTCCGTGGTGAGAACGCTGCGATGACCAAGGGTTTTGGATTGGGACTTTCCATTGTGCAACGTATCCTTACCGTGCATCATGGAACCATCACTTATACGGCCCTGTACGATGATACGAACCGTTTTACCGTGCGCTTACCCAAAGTGGAGGATCATCATTACATAATATAAAAGCCAACCGGCTACCGGTTGGCTTGCAATGATTTATCGGAAAGCTATAGATAAAGCTTACGCTGTAGCTTTATTTGCCTTTTTAGCCAGTTTGCTCTTCAGGTTGGCAGCTTTATTTTTGTGGATGATACCACGCTTAGCCAACTTGTCGATCATAGAAACAACGTCAGGCAACTGCTCGGTATAGGCCTTTTGGTCGGTGTTCGCTTTCAGACCGCGGATAGCATTACGGGTAGTTTTGCCATAGTAACGGTTACGATCGCGACGCTTAGCAGCTTGTCTCACATCTTTCTTGGTAGCTGAATGATTTGCCATGTTCTGTTTTTTTCAGGACGGCAAAGGTAAGGTATAAGAATCAAACAGGGAAATTTTCGGCAAAAAAACTGAAAAATCCATTTTCACCGAGATGGCATAAAAGCCATCTAAAATGGTGAAAATTAGCCGTATTTTATGCGGCTAATGACCGATATTTGCCCTCAATTTCAACAAAAAGCTGAATAATCTAGTCAAATGAAGGATTTTTCGTATATCACCAATTCCCATCCGGCCTTTATCGAAAGTTTGTACCAGGAATTTGTGAAGAACCCGGCAGGGATTGATCAGGATCTGCGTAAATTTTTTGAAGGGTTTGATTTTGCTGTTGCCAATCATGCGGGCGCAGCGGTAAACGGACAAACCGCTGTTGCTGCAACGGCGGCGATCGACTGGATGAAGGAAATCAGGGTATACCGCCTGATCCTGGGCTACCGCAATAAAGGCCACCTGCTGGCCAAGACCAACCCCATACGTCCGCGTAAAGACCGCGGCGCCAACCTGGAACTGTCTTTCTTCGGACTTTCCGATGCCGATCTGGATACGGTTTACCAGGCAGGCAATCTCATTGGCCTCGGCGCCACCAGCCTGCGCAATATCCTCGATCATTTGCAGAAATGTTATGCCGATAAAGTAGGTATTGAGTTCAAATACATCAGCGATCAGAAAAAGATCGACTGGCTCACCAACGAAATGGAGCGTAAATTCAATACACCCGTTCCCATCACACAAAAGAAACGCATACTGGAAAAACTGAACCAGGGTGTGATGTTCGAAAAATTCCTTCACACCAAATACATTGGCCAGAAACGTTTTTCACTGGAAGGAGGAGAAACCACCATTGCTGCACTGGATGCCATCATCAATGTAGCCGGCAACAATGATGTGCAGGAAGTGGTCATTGGCATGGCACACCGCGGCCGCCTCAACGTATTGGCCAATGTGATGGGTAAAACTTATGAGCAGATATTCAGTGAATTTGAAGGAACGGCTGATATCGACCAGACCATGGGTAGCGGCGATGTGAAATACCACATGGGGTATGGCAGTGAAGTGCAAACAGCAGATGACAAACATATTCACCTCAAACTGATGCCCAACCCTTCGCACCTCGAAGCCGTAGATCCGGTGGTGGTGGGTTTTGCAAGGGCGAAAGCAGATGTATTGTATGGAAGCGATTTCGACAGGATATTACCCATACTGGTGCATGGAGATGCATCTGTAGCCGGACAGGGCATTGTGTACGAAGTGTTGCAGATGAGCAACCTGGCCGGTTATTATACAGGCGGTACCATTCACTTCGTGATCAATAACCAGATCGGTTTCACCACAGATTTTGATGATGCAAGGAGTGCCGATTATTGTACTTCTGCAGCGGCCATGATACAGGCGCCGGTATTGCACGTGAATGGCGATGATGCGGAAGCAGCTGTTAAATGTGCAGAGATCGCCACACGCTATCGCCAGGAATTCAACAGCGATATTTTCATCGATATGGTTTGCTATCGCAAACACGGACACAACGAAGGAGACGACCCTAAATATACGCAGCCACAGCTCTATGCATTGATCGACAAACACCCGAACCCGCGGGAGATCTATACGCAATACCTCATGGAGAATGGCGAAGCCGATGCACAGCAACTGGCTAAGGAAATGGAAAAGAAATTCTGGGCCGATCTCCAGGAAAGACTGGATGAAGTGAAACAGCATCCGTTGCCTTACAAATACCAGCAGCCCGAACTGGTATGGAAAAGCCTCCGCAAAGCAACAGAAGAAGATTTTGTTGCTTCACCTGCTACCAGTATCAGTGAAGAAGAAGTGCGCTCGCTTTTCAACGGCCTCATGAAATGGCCGTCTGATTTTCAGCCATTGAAAAAAGTAGAAAAATTATTGCAGGATAAGATCAAGCTGCTGGAAACAGAACAAAAGATCGACTGGGCTACGGCCGAACTGATGGCTTATGGATCCATTCTCTGCGAAGGAAATATTGTGCGCATGAGCGGACAGGATGTGAAGCGGGGCACTTTCAGTCATCGGCATGCAGTATTGCGCGATGAAAACACCAATGCTGAATACAACCGGCTCGACCATCTCCAGGAAAAGCAGGCGGCATTCCGCATTTATAATTCATTGCTGAGCGAATATGGGGTATTGGGTTTTGAATATGGTTATGCCATGGCCAATCCCAATGCATTAGTGATATGGGAAGCGCAGTTCGGAGATTTTTGCAATGGCGCACAAACCCTGATCGACCAGTTCATTGCAGCAGGCGAACAAAAATGGCAGCGGCAGAACGGTGTGGTGATGTTGTTACCGCATGGATACGAAGGACAAGGCCCTGAACACAGCAGTGCGCGCATGGAACGTTTCCTGCAAATGTGCGCCGAACTGAATTTGGTGGTAACCAATATCACCAGTTCTTCCAATCTTTTCCATGCATTCAGGCGCCAGCTTACCTGGCCATTCCGCAAGCCGCTGATCAATTTCTCACCAAAAGCCAACTTGCGTAATCCGGGCACTTATAGTCCCGTCAGCGAATTTACCACCGGCGGATTCAGGGAACTGATCGATGATGCATTTGTAAAAGATGCTACACAGGTGAAGAAAGTATTGTTGTGTTCCGGCAAACTTTATTTTGAACTGGCCGACAAGCAACAGAAAGACAACAGGAACGATATCGCTATTGTAAGACTGGAACAGTTGTACCCGCTGCCTTACCGCCAGATTGATGCGCTGTACAAGAAGTACAGCAAAGCCACCTGGTTCTGGGTACAGGAAGAACCGCTGAATATGGGAGCAGCCAGTTTCCTGCAGATGAACCTGAAGAACATCAATTTTGGTGTGATCAGTCGCAATGCCAGCGCAGCCACTGCAACAGGATATGCTAAAGTGCATGCCCAGGAGCAATCGGAGATCATCGATACGGCATTCGGCATCTGATAATAAGATCAACCGCAGACCATCAAACCACAGATAATAAAACAGATATATGATCGAAATAAAAGTTCCAACGGTAGGAGAATCAATCAGTGAAGTGACGCTTTTAAAGTGGACGAAGAAGGACGGTGAGTGGGTGGAGCGCGATGAAGTGATCGCGGAACTGGAAAGTGAGAAAGCTACTTTTGAAGTGAATGCTGAGAAAGCGGGTGTGCTTACTACAAAATGGAAAGAAGGCGAAACGCTGAACATTGGTGATGTGCTGGCTGAGATCGACGAAACAGCTGCCAAGCCTGCAACAGCGGCTGCTCCCGTTGCAGAGAAACCTGCTGCTGCGCCTGCTAAAGCAGCAAGCGCTGAACCGGCTCCTGCTCCTGTAGCCAAAGCATCCGAAGTGAAAGCTACACCGGTAGCATCGGCGATCATAGCAGATAAAAAAGTAAATCCTTCCGCCATTACACCCTCCGGTGTTGGTGGAAAGATCATGAAGCACGATGTGCTGGAAGCATTGAACAATCCCGGCCGCAAATCATTCGACGGCGATGCATTGTTCTCCCGCAATGTACGCCAGGAGAAAATGAGCAATTTACGCAAGACCATCAGCCGCAGGCTGGTGGAAGCCAAGAATACGACGGCAATGCTCACCACTTTCAATGAAGTGGATATGGCCAGGGTCATGGAAGTGCGCAAACAATACAAAGACAAGTTCAAAGAAGTGCATGGTGTGAACCTGGGCTTCATGAGCTTCTTTGCCAAAGCCTGCGCCATTGCGTTGGGTGAATGGCCTTCTGTGAATGCTTATATCGATGGTGATCAGTTGATCTACCATGATTATGCCGATATCAGTATTGCGGTAAGTACACCGCGCGGATTAACAGTACCTGTGATACGCAGCGTGGAAAGCCTGGGTATGGCAGAGATCGAAAGAAAAGTGGTAGAGCTTGCTGGTAAAGCTAGAGACAGTAAACTGACTGCCGAAGACCTGCAGGGTGGTACTTTCACCATTACCAATGGCGGTGTATTCGGAAGCCTTATGAGCACACCCATCATCAACATACCACAAAGTGCCATCCTGGGCATGCACAAGATACAGGACAGGCCCATGGCCATCAACGGGCAGGTAGTGATACGTCCCATGATGTACATTGCGCTGAGTTATGACCACCGCATCGTTGACGGACGTGAGAGCGTTAGCTTCCTGGTTCGCGTAAAAGAACTGCTGGAAAATCCTGAATTGTTATTGTTCGGCAAAGACCCGGTTAAGACATTACTGGAAGTATAAGGATAAGATAATCAATACGATAGTTTGAAAGGGGCTCCGCGAGGAGCCCCTTTTGTTGTAGTTATTCACCTACAAATATTTTATTAATAACGATATAAATTGCAGTACATAAATCCTATTCTATGAAGCTACCGTTACTCACCTACGGCTTGCTCCTGTGCACAATACTCAGCTCCTGCGAAAAGCAATTTGAGCTGAAGATGGCCAAGGGCGCCGATTCCGCATCCGGAAACCAAAATACTACCGGTGCTCTGATGAAGGTAGACGTTACCGGAAGAAAGGGCACCACTACCCGGCATTATGACTACGATGCAAATGGCCGGCTCATCAACATAAAGGTCGACAATGCAGAGGCCGACGGCGGCACGCAGGTACGACGCATGGTGCGCGACAGCCTTGGCAGGATCGTAAAAATAGTAGCCAATTTTAAATGGGGAAGCCAGGGCAGCGGCACTACCTTGAACGGTCCCGACAGTATCATCATCTACATGCATTATCCTTCGGCTACCAGTACACAGTTCGATTATACCTTTTCGAGTCTTAGCGTACAAGGCGTTACTTCAGCCGACAGCAGTGCCTACACATATACCAATGACCGGATCACTGAAATGGACACCTATTTATCATTGAATGGCGTGATGAATGTGCTCACCGCCAAAAAAACCTACAGTTACGATACCAATGGGAACATCACGCAAATGAAAACCTATATACCCGACCCTTCGGGCTCGGGTGCCATGACCTCCTTGCTCACATTCACTTTCACGGCCGATGATAAGATCAACCCATTGCAAATGGGTAATGAAGGATTGATAGAAGGTGGAGACGGACAAAGTACCGGCAGGAACAATATTACCCGAATGGCTATTGATGCCAATGCTGTATTAACTTCTTATCCCAGCCAGGTTAGTACGATTACGTATCAGTATAATGCGAATAATAAACCGGCATCGGGAGATGTGGTGAGTTCGTTGATAGGCAATAGTTCCATCAAATATTATTACAAATAGGATTTTCCCTGCTTTGTTACAGTATTGATGCCGCTGTTACCCGCAGCGGCATTATTTTTACAACCGGATGAAATATGCGCATCAATATATGCGATCGGCCGAAACGATCATTGGTCTGTATGATGGTACAGTACCACTCGCTGTTTTTCTGAAACAGCATTTTGCCATTCAGAAAAAATTCGGTTCCCGTGATCGCAGATTCATCAGTCACCTTTGTTATTGCTATTACCGCATGGGGCATGCCAGCCTGCACCTGCCGGTAAGTAAACGGATACAAATGGCTTTATTCCTTTGCGAACCTTCACCCGGCGTGTGGAGCGATCTGTTTGAAACGCCGTTGCTGGAGAACTGGAGCGATGCATTACCGGCCCGTATCCAATACCTGCAATCGGTAGAACCCTCTTTTTCGATAGGCAGTGTATTTCCCTGGCAGGAGGCATTGAGCCTGACCATTGATGCAAATGGATTTGCGTGTTCTCATTTTATACAACCGCTTCTTTTTTTACGAATAAGACCCGGGTATGAAAAGATTGTTCCGCAAAAACTCAAAGATGCAGCCATTGCGTTTCAATCTTTGAACGAACACTGCATCGGGCTTGCGAATGCCAGCAAGATCGATACCCTTATTGCCATCGACCAGGAAGCTGTTGTACAGGATTACAATTCACAAAGGGTGGGGGAAAAACTTCCTGCAAACATCTCTACTGTATGGGATTGCTGCGCGGCGAGCGGTGGTAAATCTATCCTGGCAAAAGATATATTGAAGAAGATCGATCTTACCGTATCCGATATCCGGTTTTCCATCCTGCAGAACCTGAAACAACGGTTCATACGCGCGGGGATTCAACAGTACCAGGCTTTTGTGGCAGACCTGGCATCGGGCAAATCCGTTGCAACTGCAAAAAAATACAGTCTTATCATTTGTGATGTTCCTTGTAGTGGCAGCGGTACCTGGAGCAGAACACCTGAACAATTGTATTATTTTGAGCAGGAACGGATCGATCATTATGCATCATTGCAACAAAAGATCGTTCGCACAGCACAACATCACCTGGAAGAAAACGGATACCTTTTGTACATTACCTGCTCGGTATTTAAAAAAGAGAATGAAGAACAAGTGTCCTTCATTCAACAAAATTTTCCTTTGGAGTTGCTAAGTATGGAACTATTAAAAGGATACGACCGGAGAGCAGATTCACTGTTTACGGCACTGTTTAAAAAACGAGCTCACCCCGCTGGATGATACCACCGCCAATTACGTCGTTGCCTTCGTAGAATACGGCGCTTTGTCCGGGTGCAATGCTTTTTACGTTTTCATAAAAACGTGCACGGATGCCTTTGTCGTCATTATACAAATTGCTCAATGTGCCTTTGTCTTTGTAACGGATGCGCGTCATGGCTTCCATGCCATCGGTGATGCCATCGTATTTAATCCAGTTGAGTTTGCCAACGATCATATCGTTTTGTTCCAGGTCGGCTTCGTCGCCCAGCACTACGGTATTGCTGTCGGGATGGATGGCCGTTACATAAATGGGTTTTCCCAATGCAATATCCAATCCTTTGCGTTGTCCGATGGTGTAGAAGGGATAGCCTTTGTGTTGCCCTAATTTTTTTCCGTCTTTGTCCACAAACCATCCGCCTGCTACCTGGTCTTCCAGTCCATCTACCCGTCTTTTCAAAAAACCGCGGTAATCGTTATCCGGCACAAAGCATATCTCGTAGCTCTCGCTTTTTTTAGCGAGCTCCGGGTAGCCCATATCCATGGCCATCTGGCGGATCTCTGTTTTATGGTATTTGCCCAGGGGCATGATGGTGCGACTCAGCAATTCCTGGTCGAGCCCCCACAACACATAACTCTGGTCTTTGGTATCGTCTTTCCCTTTGCTGATCACATAGCGATCATTGGTATGCTTGCGTATCTCTGCATAGTGACCGGTTGCAATGAAATCGCAGTCGAGTGCATTGGCACGTTTCAGCAGCGCCCGCCATTTGATATGGGTGTTGCACATCACACAGGGGTTGGGCGTGCGGCCCGCCAGGTATTCTTCCACGAAATTTTCGATCACGAAATCACCGAACTCTTCGCGGATATCTAAAATGAAATGCGGAAAACCATGGTGCACGGCTGCCTGTCGCGCGTCGTTAAAAGAATCGATATTACAGCAGCCGGTTTCTTTTGAACTGCTGCCACTGCTGGCATAATCCCATGTTTTCATGGTAATGCCCACGACTTCGTATCCCTCATGATGCAACATGAGAGCCGTAACGGTACTGTCGATACCGCCACTCATTGCCACTAAAACCTTTCCTTTACGGCTCATGATGAATTGATTAATTTCGTGCAAAATTAAAAAAACTAAACCGAAAGGGGCGTTAAGGATGCTATCTGCTGATACACAGTGGGTTTCGAATAGCGGAAAAGATTTGCGATATCTACCTGAAGGGTTGTTGGCGCCTTTTCACGATATTTACTAAAACAGATCTATTATGATAAAACTTCAAGTGATTGGTAACCTGGGTAAGGATGCGGTTCTGAACAATGTGAATGGGAAAAATGTGATCAATTTTACGGTAGCGCATACAGAACGTTTCAAAGATGCGCAGGGTAATCAGAAAGACAGGACTACCTGGGTGGATTGTGCTTACTGGACCGACAGGACCGGTATTTCCCCTTATTTGAAAAAAGGAACACAGGTATATGTGGAGGGAACACCGGATGTAAGAACCTATACTACCCAGGATGGCCGCAACGGCGCTTCATTAACCATGCGTGTGTTGAGCGTACAGTTACTCGGCAGCCGTTCAAATGAAGGAGGAGCATCGCCTGGTGCGCCTGCTTATACACCAGCTTATAATCAACCGGCGCCGCCTTCAGCCAGCGATATCACCGAGCCGATCGATGACCTGCCGTTCTAACCGGATAATACGAGCTAATATTTATGAAGGATGAGCATATACCTGTTCATCCTTTTTTATTGTGCTCAAATGCATTTACCCATTGCTCAATTTCTTCCCTGCTTACCGGCTGTGGCAAGTCATTGATGTTGATGACCATGAGGTAGCCGGTATCGCCCGGGGTAGAGAGGAATGCCGATACGAGGTTGAATTGTTCGCTGCTGTTGATCTTCCCCGTGAACATATTCCAGTTTTCCTGCGCGCAGAGACAGCCCATGGTAGGTGTAAGGGGATAATAAGGTTTGTCTTTAAAATAATCCGGATCAATGGTGGTACCATGTGCGATGATCTCTGTGCGTCCGATCTTGCCTGCATAAAAGGCTTCGGTCATGGGATCAAAAGATTGCCAGGAGGCCGGCAGTATGCCCAGGTAATTATCCAATGCAGGCTTTGTGGAATCAACTGCATGGTGCCAGTAAACACTATCGGCTTCAAAGGGCATCACCAGTTGTATATTGGGTGTGGGGCCGATCAGGTTGTTGTGTGAAACAGCGGCGCCCTGTATGCTGTAAATGCCTTGTGGCGTACTGCCATTGGTAATGAAATAGGGAAGATCAGAGCCGGAGCGGGCCAACTGCCGGAATACCAGTAACCTGCCCGATGTGTCGCGGCAAAAATGCCCGTCGGCATTCTGTATAACGGCCAGTCCTGCATAATCGCGGTTCCATCGCTGGAATGAATAAATAATTTTTTGTCCTGTTATCTTCTGTTGTGCGAACAATACATCCAGGGACGGTGTTGCGGCATGTGCCAGTGAATCGTGATGGAGGAGATAATGATCCAGTTCTTTCAACACAGGCAATGTATCATATCCTGGGAACTGGCTATGTAGTTGCTGTCTCAGCGCTGCTGTTCTTTTGCCACTGTGATCGATGCGATAGAGATACACTGCCTGCATCGCAAAAAACCTTGGTGAGGTTTCTGCTTGCATCAACTGTGTCATCTCTTTATAAAAAATATTCGGATAGCTGGCATAAGCGGCTTCCAGCAAAGCGCGTTTGGTAGCAGGTTCTAAACCGTTATATCCGTTGAATAGGTTATGCAATCCTTTTTCAACTACCGGCGACTGTAAAACATATTGCGATACGGCCCAACATGCTTCGCGGTAATAATCTTCTGTTTCACTGTTGAGTGTTTTTTCAAAAGTGGCCTTGATCGTTTGTTCGCGCAGGTATTGATCGAACTTCACCCGTTGGTTATACAGCACAAAATCTGAATAAATATTGTTGCGCGAATATTGCGCATGGAGAGACAGGCAACATAAAAGAGACAAAGGAATGAGCAATTTCATGCGTTGAAATTACTGAAGATTTATTTCCAATTGATCGTCATCCCGAGCGCAGCCGAGGGACCTCATGAAGCCTTCAGCAGCTCCCTCGACTCGCTTCGCTCGCTCGGAATGACGATAACAATGATAAATGAACCATTCATTCCCTACCTTGCGTCCTATGCAAATATATCCTTACGATCATCTTTATCAGTTTACACAATCCGTTTTCAAAGCCATCGGCTGTTCCGATGTACACGCTGCTACTGCTACACAAACACTGTTATCTGCTGATATGCGGGGAATCGACAGTCACGGTGTAGCCCGGCTTACAGGTTATGTACGGCTGTGGGAAGCGGGAAGGGTGAATGCAACACCGGATATTAAGATCGTACATGAAACGCCTTCTACGGCCGTGGTGGATGGAGACGCGGGACTGGGACTGGTAGTAGCGCCTTTTGCCATGCAGGTGGCGATTGATAAAGCCCGGCAAGCAGGCACCGGGTGGGTCAGTGTACGTAATTCCAATCATTTTGGAATAGCAGGTTATCATGCCATGATGGCCCTGGAGCAGGATATGATTGGCATGGCCATGACCAATGCGAGTGCATTGGTGGCGCCTACTTTTTCCATTGAGCGGATGCTGGGCACCAATCCCATAGCCGTGGCCATACCGGCCGGTGAAGAACCGCCATTTGTGGCCGATCTGGCCACTACAACGGCTGCCAATGGCAAACTGGAAATACTGCAAAGAAAAAATGCCGATACACCGTTGGGATGGGTGCAGGATAAAGACGGACAAGCTTCTACCGATGCCAACATATTGAAAAAGCAGGGGGCGTTGCTTCCGCTGGGCAGCGACCGTGACCATGGCAGCCATAAAGGATATGCATTGGGTTCTGTGGTAGATATATTTTCAGCCGTGCTCAGCGGCGCCAGTTATGGTCCCTGGGTACCGCCTTTCCCTGCCTATGTGGCCATGCCGGAGAATATGCCGGGCAAAGGGCTGGGGCATTTCTTCGGAGCTATGCGGGTAGATGCGTTCAGACCCGCTTCGGAGTTCAAGCAGCATATGGATAACTGGATACAACGGTTCCGTACGGCAAAGCCTGCCCCTGGGCATGAAAAAGTATTGATACCCGGCGACCCGGAAAGGGAAATGGAGCAAGTGCGGAAAACAGCAGGAATACCCCTGGTAGACAGCGTTGCAAAGGAGTTGCAGGAACTAGGAACCCGGTTTTCACTGGTGCTGTAATGACTAACGGTTGTACGTTAAAATCTTGCTTCTATATTGGCTGCTCCGCTTTACCTTTGCCACTCATTTTACAATTAAACCAGTGGTTTTTTTATGAAGATTATGAAGTTTGGCGGCACCAGTGTAGGTAAGCCGGAACGCATGCGCCAGGTATATGAGTTGATTACAAAAGATGCAGAACCCAAGATCGTGGTGTTGAGTGCATTGAGCGGAACAACCAATGCCCTGGTGGAGATCAGCAGCAGTTTAGCAGCAAGTGATCGGGTGGCAGCCAAACAGAAGATTGATACCCTGGAAAAGCATTACAGGAGTTTTGTATTGGATCTCGTTCAGAAAGAAGAGAACCGCGCCAAAGCCAATGCGATTGTTACCGAGCATTTTGAATTCCTCAATATCATTTTACGCATTTCTTTCAGCGAGGCGCTGAACAAAGACATCCTGGCACAAGGAGAACTGATGAGCACCAAGCTGTTCAGCACTTTTCTCGATGAGCAGGAAGTAGATCATTTGCTGCTGCCCGCATTGGAGTTCATGAGCATCGATAGCAATGAAGAGCCCCAGTTGAGCAGCATCCGCTCCAAGCTGAATGAGTTGCTGAAACAGCATAGCAACAAAAAAATATTCATCACCCAGGGATATATCTGTCGCAATGCAAGGGGAGAAGTAGATAACCTGAAACGCGGAGGAAGCGATTACACTGCTTCATTGGTAGCTGCCGCCGCTCATGCCAACGTATGTGAAATATGGACCGATATCGACGGCATGCACAACAACGACCCGCGCATCGTTAATAAAACAGTGGCCATTGAGCAACTGAGTTTCGATGAAGCTGCCGAGTTGGCTTATTTCGGCGCCAAGATATTGCACCCTACCTGTATCTGGCCTGCGCAGCAGGAGAACGTGCCGGTGAAGCTGCTCAATACCATGCAGCCCGATGCGGCAGGTACCGTGATCACCAAAGAAGCAGGCAGTGTAGGTGTGAAAGCCGTGGCCGCCAAAGATGGTATCATAGCCATCAAGATCAAGAGCAGCCGCATGTTGCTGGCTTATGGCTTTTTGAGGAAAGTGTTTGAAGTGTTTGAAAAATACAAGACTTCCATCGATATGATCACCACTTCCGAAGTGGCGGTATCTGTAACCATCGATAGCGATGCAGCGCTTGCATCCATCATCAAAGAGCTCGAACCCTTCGGCTCAGTGGAAGTGGAAAAAGGGCAAACCATTGTTTCCATCGTAGGTAATGAAATTGCGCAGACAGAAGACGTACTTAAAAAGCTGTTTGATGCCATTAAGGAAGTACCTGTTACCATGGTGAGCTACGGCGGTAGTCCGCATAATATTTCCCTGCTGGTTCCCAGCGATTACAAGACCAAAACCCTTCAGTTGCTGAATGCCGGCTTGTTCGGACTTTGAGCTGAAAAATGACTTCGGAATTGTAAATCAATGTTTTAATTGTTCCGCCATGTTCAAATGGCCGCTTACACAACACTGTGGGAGCGGTACACTATACTCCACCACGGCGTACACAGTAGTGAGATAACTATGAATGAGTTGTGGCTTGCACCGCACTTTTGTTGTGATCTCAATGATCTATTATCAGGTAATTGGGAAATATGTTTATCTTTCGCTATGTGAAATCATAGTATGAGAAACTGGCTAGGATGCTTCTCTATGACTATGAACCACCTTCGATAAAGATCCAGTAGCGCAACTTTTATAGCCGGATGGATAGTATGCAGTCATATACCTGTTGCAATTCTGCTCTCGATATGCAATACGGAGGCATGATGTACACGGTATTGCCCAACGGACGCAGGTAAATGCCCTTGCTCAAAGCCTGTTCGGTAACCAGCGCGCCGATATTATTGAGATAAACATCTTCGCCCTGTTCAATTTCAAATGCCAGGATGGTACCCCTTACCCTGATGTTTTTATAAGGAAGCTGGCTGTGTTGTAGCTGAACGGCAAATTGCTGGTTCTCTTCACAGATCATCTGTATTTGATGCCGGCAGTCGGCTTCGTGTAGCAAATCGAGGCTGGCCAGTGCAGCAGTGCAGGCGAGCGGGTTGGCGGTGAAAGAGTGGCCATGGAAAAAAGTTTTCAATGCATCATCGCTCATATATGCATCATAGATTTTTGGGGAACAGGCCGTTACACCCAGCGCCATGGTACCGCCTGTGAGTCCTTTGCTCAGGCAAATGATATCGGGTTCTACAGAAAGATAATGACTGGCGAATGATTTGCCTGTTCTCCAAAAGCCCGTCATCACTTCGTCGGCAATACAGATGATGCCCATTTTTTTCACCTGTTTCAGCAGATGATCCATCGGAGCAACATCGTACATTTTGATGCCGCCTGCGCCCTGCACCAGGGGCTCATAAATAAAGGCAGCGGTTTCTGCTGCATGCGCCGAAATGGTTTCAATTAAGGAAGGGAGATTGGTTGTTGTGGGCGTATCTATAAATACGACATCGAATAAGAGGTCATGAAAAGCAAGTGTGAACACGCTTCGGTCACTCACACTCATTGCGCCGAATGTATCTCCATGATAGGAATGATGGAAAGCCAGTATTTTTTTCCGATGCTTTTCATTTTGATTCCACCAATATTGGATGGCCATTTTAAGGGCAACTTCGGTAGCAGTAGACCCATTGTCGCTGTAGAATACGCGGGAAAAATGACCGGGAAGCAGCGGCAACAATCGCTCGGCCAGTTCTACGGCAGGTTTGTGTGTGAAGCCGGCAAAGATCACCTGCTCCAGTTGCAATGCCTGGCGGTACAATTTTTCGGCAATATAAGGATGTGCATGACCGTGCAGGTTTACCCACCAGCTGCTGACGGCATCGATATAGCTTTTTCCATCCTCGTCCCACAAAAGCGTGCCTTCTCCTTTTACAATGGGAATGGGTGGCAACATGTTCTTCTGCCGGGTAAACGGATGCCAGATCACCTGGCGGTCCCTTGCTACTAAACTCATGCTGTAAAGGTACTGCTGAAACCTTATTTTTATTGCAGATGCAACGTTATCAAGCACAACGGGTGTCACTTAAACGAATGCACACCAAATGGTTGATCAGCAGAAACTGGTAAAAGACTGTCTCAGGCATCATACCGCTGCGCAGAAGCAGTTGTATGACCTGTTTGCGGCATCTATGCTGGGTGTCTGTTACCGGTATACCAAAAGTATGCATGATGCCGAGGAAGTGTTACAACAAGGCTTCATCAAAGTATTCGGGCACCTGCACCAGTACAAGGCCGAAGGAGAGCTGGGCGCCTGGATCAGGCGCATCATGGTCAATACCGCCATCAATTATCTCAAGCGAAAACCGCAGTACCAGCTCGATCTGTCTTTCGAAGACAGTCACCTGCATCCTGTTACACAGGCAGAACCGGAATGGAAGCTGGGTATGAAAGACCTGCTGGCGTTGGTGAGGCAATTGCCGCCGGGTTACCAGGCTATTTTCAACCTGCATGCGGTAGAAGGGTACACGCATGTGGAAATCGGAAAAATACTCGGCATCAGCGAAGGCACGAGCCGCTCCCAGTATTCAAGGGCCAGGGCTTTGCTGATCAGCTGGATGGGAAAAAATGTTGTTAACGGAAAAAAAGATAAGTATGCCCGATAGATCGTTTGAACAACAGGTACGCGAAGAGCTGGCTGATCTGCAGATACAGCCAGATGCCGCTTCCTGGGAGGTAGTGGCAGCATCCCTGCAACGGGAGCGAAAGCGCAGGTGGGTGCTTTGGCTGTTCTTGCTGGCGATCTGTTGTGGCGGGAGTTGGATCTGGTGGAAATTTCAAACGAAGGAAACACATCAACCTGTAATAGTAAATAAGCAACCTGTAACAACCCATGGTCAACGATCAAACACAGAAGAGACAGCAACAAATAAATTACCTGAAGAAAAAGAGACAGTTCGGGAAATAGAACATCAACAAAAAAGAACAACAAATCTTGTTGTTGTAACCGGTGAGCCAGGCAAAATAAATATGCCGGGTAAAATAGAAGCGTCAAAACCGGCAACACAAGACCTGCATATCGAAACAACCGAAGCAGATGCGGTAATGGTAGAAAAAAATAAAGTATTTACGGCCACTGTTTTGCCGGAAACAACAACGACTGATACTGCACAAGCACGAAAGCCTGCTGTAACATCGGAAGCCCCAGCGGCTATAAAAGAAAAAGTAATACTAACCGGGAAAAAGAAATGGCAGGTACACCTGTTTGCAAATGCTGGAAACAGCGGGGTTCGTAATTCAATCCTGAGAACCCATGCAGCCAGCGCCGATATGTATTACAGCCCGCCGGGGAGCAATCTCAGTAATGGATCAACAGGCGCGGCAATGCCGCCGGCATTTCATGATGCGTTTTCTTTTAACCTGGGTGTTGAATTCAACAAAGCCATCGGAAAGAAAAATAGTCTCGGGCTTTCTGTTGGCTATGGATTATACCAGGATCGTTTGAATGTAGGTATGCGAAAAGACAGTACTATTAAGTCGGCTCAGAACGGGCGTTATTCCAATACGGGTGGCTACTATTATAAGAACATTGATAGTATCGGTTATACCAATCATTATCATTTCCTGGAAGTTGCGGTTCATCTCTATACTCCGTTTAAGTTGTTCCGTGTATTGCCATTCAGGTGGGAGCTGGGAGCAGGAGCCAGTCTGTTATTGGGCAGCAACGGATTGCATTATGATCAGAAAGACAATCTTTTATTTCACAACAACGATCTCTTGCGTAAACTGAACCTGCAATTGTCAACCGGTCTGGACATTGGGATAGGGAAAACTCCTTTTATTTACGTTGGTCCGCAAGCAAAATTCTTCATCACCAACCTCTCCCGCCAGGAAGGAACAAAACAATATTTATGGCAGCCAACTTTGAGAGCTGTCTGTGTATTTCCACAACGAAAATAGTAATGCAACGGTGAGTAAATAACCTGTGTCAGTATCGCAAATGCATGTTTATGAAAAAGCTGCTGCTGACATTCGCCGGATCTATTTGGTTGCTGGTATCCTGCACCAAAGACAAAGCCACCACACACTATACATTCTACAGGCCTGTTTATGCCACTAAAGACGAAGTGCGCGCGGATATCAAAAGTGATGCACCTGAACCCGTGCAACAACCCGGTAAGATTGTAGTAAAAGATCATTATGTTTTTCTGAATGAGCTGAACAAAGGGATACATGTAATAGACCTCACAGATCCCGCCAAGCCGGTGAACCAGGCATTCATCCATGTGCCGGGCTGTGCAGACCTGGCCATACAGGGTAATTACCTGTACGCCGATTGTTACACAGACATGGTAACGATTGATATCAGCAATCCTGCCAGTGTTAGCCTGGTACAGGCATTGCAAGGTGTTTTTCCGCAACGGATTTACACAGATTTTTATCCCGATACTACCAAAGTAATTACCCGGTGGATCAGGATCGACACGGCTGTTTCATCTCGTTTTGAACAAAGTTTTGCAGCAGTGGCCAATAAAATGAGACAACAATACGGTAATGTATACTTTTCTACACCTGCGAACGCATCCGGAGCTCCCACTGCTATCGGTATTGCCGGATCGTTGTCGCGCTTTGCACAACTGAGCCAGCGCCTGTACACAGTTAGCCAGAGCGACCTGAAAGTATTCAACGTTCAGCAGGCCGCCGCGCCGCGTTATGTGCAATCCATAGCCTTGTCACAAAGCAATATTGAAACCATCTTTCCTTATAAGAATAACCTGTTCATCGGCAGCATGGTGGGGATGTTCATTTACAATGCAAGCAATCCCGATCAACCCACATTTCTTTCACAATTCACGCATGTGAGAACCTGTGATCCGGTGATTGCAGACGGCGATTATGCGTATGTTACCCTGCGAGGAGGCGGATTTTGTGGCGGGTTCACGAACCAGTTGGATATCATCAACCTGAAAGACCTTTTGCATCCTGTGCCTGTCAGGTCGTACCCGCTCAGTGGTCCGCAGGGCTTGTCGAAAGACGGTTACCTGTTATTCATCTGTGATGGCAGGGATGGACTCAAACTGTTCAATGCCGGGGACCCTTATAACCTTAGTTTATTGAGCCAGGTAAAAGGGTTTCAGCCTACTGATGTGATTGCATTGGGCGGAATAGCGATCGTCACTGCAAAGGATGGGTTGTATTGCATCGATTATTCGGACGTGAACAATGCAAAGATCGCAAGCAAAATTCCTGTTATTCAAAACAACTGATATGAAGAAATATATGGTAAGCCTGTTGTTGGTGCTCACAACCATTACTTCATCAGCACAGCAAAAACAGAAAAAATTTTACCTCATTCCACAAACCGGTGTATTGAGTGGAGATCATATTTATAGCGGACAATGGCAATTGGTAGGAGGGCTTCAGAAAAAGCAATGGGCATTTGGGTTGGGATGTGGGATGGATTATTACAAATTGCGCAGCATACCTGTGTTCACTGATACCAGGTTTTTCTTTGGTAAAAAGAATGCTTGTTTTTCATACCTCAACCTGGGTTATAATATTGCTTCGCCGATGCCCTGGCAGCAGAAGATGATGTACAGTTATTGGTCGTCGACCCAAGAAGGCAGTCAGTTTGACAACGGATTGTACACAGATATAGGATTGGGGTACATACTCAATGCTGCTGCAAGAAGGAAGCTGATGTTGAGTGTGGGTTATGGTTTTAAAACTATTACCGAACGTTATAACACCTGGGTGCCATGGATTAACTATTGGCGAGGCGGTACCGGTATGGTGATACAAAAATCCGATTATGATCAATCGGTAGATTATTGGCTGAATTATTTTTCGCTGAAGCTGGGTATCAAGCTCTGGTAATGAAACGCAGGTTGCGTTGAATACCGCTGAATTTTGTTCGCTTGAGCGGCGAATGACGGAAGATGTTTTTGAAACTTTCTTCCGTCATTTCTTCCCATTGCTTTGTGCTCAGGTTGAGTATTTCGGGAATGGGTGTGAAGTTGATCTCGTGGTGTGGTTTGCTGAACCGGTTCCAGGGGCATACATCCTGGCAGATATCGCAACCGAACATCCAGTCTTTGAATTGGTCTTTCATCTGTTCCGGCAGGAGCGCGTCTTTCAGTTCAATGGTATAATAGCTGATACACTTGCTTCCATTGATTACTTTATTGTCTTCGATAGCCCCGGTAGGACATGCATCGATGCATCTGCTGCATGAACCGCAATAATCTTTTGCAAAAGGATCGTCGTAATCCAGTGTTATGTCTACGATCAGTGTGGCAATAAAATAAAATGAGCCGCTGTGCTTTGTGATAAGGTTGCCGTTTTTTCCTATCCATCCTGCACCACTCTTCGTAGCCCAGCTTCTTTCCAGCACCGGCGCTGAATCTACAAATCCACGTCCATGTATTTCTCCGATCTTTTCATTGAGGGCTTGTAATAATTCTTTCAGTTGAGCCCTGATCACTTCGTGGTAATCTTTCCCGAACGCATATTTGGATATATGCGGTGTATGCGCAGATTGTTGCTGCGATGGGTAATAATTTTTTAACAGCGTGATCACCGACCTGGCGCCAGGAACCAGCAAGGAAGGATCGGTTCGCATGTCGAAATGATTTTCCATGTATTGCATGCTGCCGTGCATACCCTGGTGAAGCCATTGCTCCAACCGCTTTGCGTCATCGTTGAGTTTCTCGGCCTTGGCAATACCACAATAGTCGAAACCCAGTTGACGGGCAACCGATTTAACTGTGTGAGAATATGCTTCAATCCTGCTCAAGTAACAGATTTTATGCAAGGTAAGCTCAATCTCTTATTTGCAGACAGAAGCGATTTGTGCGTCGATAGACTTTTTCATGTCCATATAGAGATCGCGCTTTTCTTCTCCCAATAATCCTTTGGTGAAAAATATACAGGCATAACCCCGGCAGTTATCTATCATGGGCCAGGTGCCGAATAAACCAGGGCTCGCCACTGCTGTTGTTTTACCGTTTTCGTCTGTAGCCAATATCCATTCGCCCAATCCGTAATTATATCCCTGCGCAGCTTTCGGCGCATAGCGGATCATGGAAGGAGTAGTCTGTGCCGTTTGCATATCGTTAATGGCTTTCTCACTCAATATGCGCTTGCCATTGAAGACGCCTTTGTTCAGGATCATGGCCAGGAAATTCATGTAATCGCTGGCAGTGGAAACAGCCCCGCCGGATGGGTTTACCGCAGCGAAGCTGGAAAAAGAAGTATTGCGCATCATCAGCGGCCTCGTGATGCGTTCCTGCATCAGTTGTTCAAAACCCCGGCGTGTAAGAACTTCCAATACCCTTCCTGCAATATTCAACCCGATGCCGCTGTAGCTGAATGCCAATCCCGGGTTGGAAGCGATCTCTTTTTTAGCAGCAAAATCATTCACTTCTTCTTCCAGTGATTTGTATTTCTTACGGTCGAAGATGGCTTTCAACGGCCGGCCTGCATCCGATTCAATACCGGTTAAATGTGCCAGGCACTGGCGTATGGTAATATATCCTTTGTTGTATTTGGTGAAAAAGGGCAGGTATTTGCCAATAGGGTCGTCGAGCGATAGTTTGCCTTCGTCTACAAAAGTCATTACCAATGCAGCCGTGAGCCATTTACTGCAACTGGCAACAGGCGCCTGTGTTTTGGGGTTGAATTCTTCACCCATCGATTTCTGGTAAATGACCTTTCCGTCTTTATAGATCATGGCCACAGCATGACCACCCAATTCCCGCCTGGCAGCCTCCATTTTTTTATCCAGCTCACTGAAATCGTACTGGGATTGTGCCAACTGAAAGAATAGCATGAAAATGCATACCAGGCTGACTTTCATGCAGGGGGAACGGTGTTTTTCAGACATATTTTCCGGAAATTTAGGTATCGAAAGCATAAATATGGTTTAGAATAGTTTTTGCAGACAAATTAGGACTTCAAACCCACATAACAAACTCAAGTAAATACGATATGAACCTGAATAATTATACCATTAAAGCCCAGGAAACCATCCAGGCAGCACAACAGGTGGCATTCAACAATGGCAACCCTGTTATTGAAACCGATCACCTGTTAAAAGCATTGCTTGCCGATAAGGATAGTCCTGTTGCTTTTTTATTGAAACGTAACAACGTGAATACCGGTTTCACCGAAACAAAAGTAGATGAGGACATCAGCAAATTGCCCAGATCATCCAACGGAGAAGCCGCTCAAAACATCAGCCGCGACCTGAACACCGCTTTACTGAAAGCCAATGCCGCGCTCAAAGAATTCAATGATGAATTTGTGAGTCCGGAACACTTGCTGTTGGGATTGCTGAAAGGAAGCGATGCCGCAGCTAAAACGCTGAAAGCGGCGGGCCTTACAGAAAAAGGACTCATTACGGCCATCAAAGACCTGCGCAAAGGCGATACCATCAAATCGCAAACACAGGAAACGCAATTCAATTCACTGAGTAAATATGCCAAGAACCTGAATGAACTGGCAAGAGACGGTAAACTCGATCCTGTGATAGGCAGGGACGAAGAGATCCGCCGGACTTTGCATATTCTTTCACGCAGGAGCAAGAATAACCCCATATTGGTGGGTGAGCCGGGTGTAGGTAAAACGGCTATTGCCGAAGGATTGGCCATGCGTATTGTAAATGGCGACGTGCCCGAGAACCTGAGAAGCAAAATTATTTTTGGCCTCGATATGGGACAATTGATCGCCGGCGCCAAATACAAGGGCGAATTTGAAGAACGTTTGAAGGGTGTTGTGAAAGAAGTATCGGAGAGCGGTGGTGAGATCATTTTATTCATTGATGAAATACATACCCTGGTAGGTGCAGGTGGCGGTGAGGGCGCCATGGATGCGGCCAATATTCTTAAGCCGGCACTGGCGAGAGGTGAACTGCGTGCGATCGGCGCCACCACGTTGAGTGAATACCAGAAATATTTTGAGAAAGACAAGGCGCTCGAACGCCGTTTCCAGAAAGTGATGATCGATGAACCGAGTGTAGAAGATGCGATCTCTATATTACGCGGACTCAAAGACCGCTATGAAACACACCACCATGTGCGTATCAAAGACGAAGCGATCATTGCCGCAGTGGAATTATCGAACCGGTATATCACAGACCGCTTCCTGCCCGATAAAGCGATTGATTTGATTGATGAAAGCGCCGCCAAGTTGCGTCTGGAAATGAATTCAATGCCGGAAGAACTGGATACGCTGGAACGCCAGATACGGCAGTTGGAAATTGAACGGGAAGCCATCAAGCGTGAGAATGATGAAGAAAAACTGAAAGACCTCAATATAGAGATCAGTAACCTGAGCGTGGGAAGAGATACACTCAAAGCCAAATGGCGCGAAGAAAAAGAAGTAGTGGAGAAGATACAGAGTGCGAAAGCTACGATCGAGAGCCTGAAGCTGGAAGCAGAACAAGCCGAACGC
Organism: Sediminibacterium magnilacihabitans; assembly: GCA_002973575.1. Classification (GTDB taxonomy): domain Bacteria; phylum Bacteroidota; class Bacteroidia; order Chitinophagales; family Chitinophagaceae; genus Sediminibacterium; species Sediminibacterium magnilacihabitans. Next base: position 13,298 of record PVEQ01000021.1, on the reverse strand, counting down.
AATGGCGATTATGGCAAAGTAGCCGAGATACGGTATGGCAAGATCAAAGAGCAGGAAAAACAAATCGCAACATTCACCGATCAATTGAACCAGCTTGGCGAAACCAACAGGCGATTGATGAAGGAAGAAGTAGATGCGGAAGATATTGCAGAAACCGTGGCCAAAGCAACCGGTATACCTGTTGCTAAAATGCTGCAGGGAGAAAGGGAAAAATTATTGCTGCTGGAAGATGAACTGCATCAAAGGGTAGTTGGGCAGGATGAGGCCATCAGTGCGGTAGCCGATGCCATCCGAAGGAGCCGCGCCGGATTACAGGATCCGAAAAAACCGATTGGTTCTTTCATCTTCCTGGGCACCACCGGCGTGGGTAAAACAGAGTTGGCCAAAGCTTTGGCGGAATACCTGTTCGATGATGAAAGCATGATGACCCGTATCGACATGAGTGAGTACCAGGAGAAACATACGGTGTCGAGACTGGTGGGCGCCCCTCCCGGTTATGTGGGATATGATGAAGGCGGACAGTTGACAGAAGCCGTGAGACGCAAACCGTATAGCGTGGTATTGCTGGATGAGATAGAAAAAGCACACCCCGATGTATGGAACATATTACTGCAGGTGCTCGACGATGGAAGACTTACCGATAACAAAGGCCGCGTGGTGAATTTCAAGAACACCATCGTCATCATGACCAGCAATATCGGCAGCCAGTTGATACAGAATGCCTTCGATGATGTAGACGAAAAAAATGTAGAAGAAGCTACCGATAAAGCGAAGGTTGAAGTCATGAACCTGCTGCGGCAAACCATACGTCCTGAATTCCTGAACCGGGTAGACGAGATCATCATGTTCCGCCCGTTGTTGAAAAAACAGATCATGGATATTGTGCGCATCCAGCTGGATGGCTTACGCAAACTGGTAGCCGCCAATGGAATTGAACTGGATTTCAGCGACTATTTACTGGAGTTCCTGGCCGAACAAGGGTACGATCCTCAATTTGGTGCGAGGCCATTGAAAAGACTGATACAAAAACAGATCACCAATGCGCTCAGTAAAAAAATACTGGCCGGTGAAGTGGATAAAAATAAACGGGTACTGGTAGATGCATTTGATGGAGTAGTGGTATTCCGGAATGAAGAAGTGCATGAGGCTTAATATGTATCTTTAATAGATGGTTCAGTTTACTGCAACAATCGCGCAATTTGCGGCGCAGGGCGAAAAAACCGGGTGGACCTATATTGTTGTGCCGGCAGATGTGGCTGAGCAAATGAATCCCGGTGTGCGCAAGTCATACAGGGTTAAAGGCAAGCTCGACGCGCATCCTATTAAAAGTGTTGCGATCCTGCCCATGGGCGGGGGCGAGTTCATCATGCCTTTGAATGCTGCGATGCGCAGAGCCATCCATAAAAAGAAAGGCGCCATGGTAAAAGTGCAGTTGCAGATCGATCAGGCGCCGCTGGAATTACCGCCGGGTTTTATGGAATGCCTCGATGATGAGCCCAAAGCAAAGAAAGCTTTTGATGCCCTGAAACTTTCACACCGTAATTATTTCATCAAATGGATGGGCGGGGTGAAGGGCGAGGCCGCCAGGGCCAAGCGCATGGTTATGGTGATCAATGCATTGCTGAAAGGATATGGTTTTGCAGAAATGTTCCAGGAACAGAAAAAAGAAAGGGAAGGTTAGCAGCAAATGCGAAAAATATTTTGAACCCAAGGCAACACGATGGAAAGCAAGGGTATCTTTTTCATCAAACAACGATAAATGATGAAGGTCAGCCAGATACAGAACTTTAAAATAAATGTTAAAATGCGCTTAATCCTACGCTTTAACATGTTTTTGGCCAATCCTTTGCGGAGTGTTCTGAATCCTGTACCGCCTAGCGGTTATTATATATTAAAACCAATTTCCTGGATGGCGTAATGCTACTCTAAAAAAACCAATTATGAAAGCTAAACATTTCCTCTACGGAGCCCTTATGGCTATTGCTGCTGCAATTACGGTAACGGCTTGTAAAAAGTCCGATTCGGCGCAGGCACCAGCCGGTAGTCAGCAAAATCTTACACTATACCTGACCGATGGTCCGGGATTTTTCGACAGTGTACTGGTGGATATCAAATCAGTGAAAGTACTGGTAGATACCAGCAGGAATACCCGCATGCACGACGACGACGACTGGGATGATGTAGGCGACCGTGAAGGACGCAACCCCCGGGCCAAAGATTCTTCCCTGGTATGGCAAAACCTGAATATTTCTGCCGGAATATATGATATCCTTCACCTGAGGAATGGATTGGATACGGTATTGGCTTCTACCAACATACCCAAAGGTGCTATCCGCCTCCTGAAGATTGAAATAGGTACCCATAATTCACTGGTGAAAAACCATATTACTTACCCATTGCTTTTACCCAGCAATTTTCCTGGATATGTGCTGATCAAATTGAGGGGTGATGAGCCTGAAGAATTTATGTCTGGTAAGGTTCGCTTATGGTTGGATTTTGATGTAAACCGCTCTGTTTACCAAGGTTACAACAATGAGTTCTATCTCCGTCCGCATTTCCGCTTCTTTGTTACACGTACCACTGCAAGCCTTTCAGGCAGGGTAACACCGATGGAAGCACAGCCTGTACTGACCCTGTTCAATGGAAAAGATACAGCCTATGCGCTGCCCAACAGGGAAGGTTATTTCAAAATGCGTGGATTGAAAGACGGTTCTTATTCGCTCTTTGTGAATGCATCCAATGGTTACAAGGATACTACGCTGACAAATATCAGCATAGCCGCACCGAACAATACTTCGGTAGGTACCATTGCACTGCATAAATAAAATACGTAAGGGTTTGTTACGGATAAGTAAGGGAGGCGCCATCAGGTGCCCCCCTTTTTTTGTTTGTGTACTTTCACGAAATGCAGCAATTTTGCGGCATCCTTCACTTCTTCCAACACCAGGTATATGGCAAACCCCCGCAAAGCAGCAATCGGTTTCATTTTTATTACTCTTTTAATCGACATAACAGGACTGGGCCTGATCATTCCCGTAATGCCCAAACTGATTGAACAGTTATTGCACACCAGCGAGATCAGTAAGGCATCCCAATATGGCGGATGGCTCACTTTTGCCTATGCCATCATGCAATTTCTTTTCGCCCCGGTACTGGGTAACCTGAGTGATAAATTCGGCCGCAGGCCCGTGCTGCTTTCTTCACTGCTGGGATTTGGGATCGATTACCTCTTTCTTTCTTTTGCACCTACCATCGGCTGGCTTTTTGTTGGCCGTATCATTGCAGGCATTACGGGCGCCAGCTTTACTACGGCTTCGGCTTATATAGCCGATATCAGTACCGCGGAAAACAGGGCGCAGAATTTTGGGATGATCGGAGCTGCATTCGGACTGGGCTTTATATTAGGACCCCTATTAGGTGGTTTGTTGGGGGAACTGGGACCAAGGGTGCCCTTCCTGGTGGCAGCCGGACTGGCGCTGCTCAATTTCTGCTATGGCTATTTTGTATTACCCGAATCATTGGCTATCGAACACCGGAGATCCTTTGACTGGAAAAGAGCCAACCCGTTGGGTTCTTTGTTGCAGTTGAAAAAATATCCGGCAGTAGCCGGCCTGGTGTCATCACTTGCATTGGTTTACCTGGCTTCTCATGCCGTACAAAGCAATTGGAGTTTTTTCAACATAGAAAAATTTCACTGGAGTCCTAAAATGATCGGGATATCATTGGGTATGGTGGGATTGTTGGTGGGGGTAGTGCAAGGGGGACTTGTTCGTTTCATTAATCCCAAACTGGGAAATGAGAGAAGTATTTATATGGGATTAGGACTTTACGCACTGGGACTCCTGCTGTTTGCTTTTGCTTCGCAAAGCTGGATGATGTTCGTGTTCCTGGTACCTTATTGCCTGGGCGGTATTGCCGGCCCGGCATTGCAGGCCATTATATCGGGTCACGTGCCACCCAATGAACAGGGCGAATTACAGGGTGCACTCACCAGTATCATGAGCGCTACGGCCATTGTTGGTCCGCCTATGATGACCAATCTTTTTGCGCATTTCACAGCACCGGCTGCACCGGTTTATTTTCCCGGCGCCGCTTTCTTACTAGGCGCTGTATTCATGATGGGCAGCGCTATATGGTCTTATATCGTTTTAAAGCGGGAGCATTGATTGAATTGCTCAATGTGTTTTCGTTTTAAACCAGCTATCCCGGATCTTCTGCATGTTTTCTGTAACAGTTTGTCCTTTTTCTTCTATGGGGATGAGTGTAGGAAGAACCTGTTCTTTTAATGTAACAGAAACGCTCTTCTCCTGTTCGCGATGTTTATAGCGAACAGTGATGACATCATCTGGCTTTTTGTGCTGGAGGAAATCATTCATGTCGGTCACCGTTTTTACAGTGGTTCCGTCGAAACTGAGTAGCTCATCGTTGATGTCCAGTCCGGCTTCATACGCAGCAGTACCTTTGGTGGTATTCCTCGTAATAACCAGGCGCCCCTGACCATCGGGTAGTGCACTCACACCGAGAGCCGCTTTTCCTTCCGATGCATTCTTCAATTCGTATCCCGCTTTTGCCAGCAGAGTTGCATAGTCGATAGATTCATGCCCGCGGATGTATTGATCGAAGAAGGACGCAGCAAATGTTGCATCTGTTACAGATGCCAGTGCTTCCTGCATGGTAGCAATGGTATAAGGGATCTCTGTTTTGCCAAAACGCTTCCACATGGCCTGCATGAATGCGTCGATGGTTTTGTGATAATTTGTTTGCATTTCCAGGTCGAGCACCAGCGCGATGGCAGCGCCATAATAATAATAAGTGGTGAACATGTTAGGGTAATTGGTCCTGTCTATCGATACGCCTGCATCTACGAAAACCGCGTGGTTGCTGGCCTGTATGGGAGAATAATACCGGGCGCCGGGTGTGTTCTGTTTGGCATTCACAAATGAGGCTAATGTTGCGATGTGCGTCTTGGGATCGTGCAGACCTGCACGCGCTAATATGAGTTCGCCATAATATTGCGTGAAACCTTCGGCACACCACAACTCATTGCTCATATTGCTTTTCTCAAAATTGAAAGGCTCCAGTGTTTTCGGACGGATGCGCTCAACATTCCAGTTGTGAAAATATTCATGTGAGATCACGCCTGTTAACCAATTGGGGTTAAAGCTGCCCATGGTTTGGGTAATCATCGTAGAGTTGCGGTGCTCCATACCATCGCCAAAAACATAAGGATTGGCGCTGATGATAAAAGTATAAGCGCCGTGATCGTACGGTGCATATTCACCAAAAACTTCTTTTGCTTCAGCAGTGATCTTTTTTGTTTTCTCTGCAAGCTCATCGATCTGCTGTTCAGTGGCATTTGCTTCAAGCGCTACTCGAATGGTATAGACCTTTCCATTGGTGTTTGTCACTTTCCATTCCCTGAAATGCAAATCGCCGATCTTGGTGGGGCAATCCATAAAATATTGCAATCCGGGTGCAGTAAAATTGTTGGGCGCATCGGCAGGGAACAGTTGTGTAGCAATTACTCCTTTGTTCTCTTTGGGTATATCGAAGCTGATGCTAATGGGCGCATTGTCCTGTCCCTTCATCCACATGAAACAAGCCGGCATGTTCAGGTGAATGCTTTCCGGATCGATACCCGCATAAGTACCATCGGCATAATTGGCGTATAAAGTATAGGCAATGGTAACAGCGCCATCATGTTGCGGCACTTCATATACATCACCATCGATTCTCTTTATGATGAGGTTCTTGCCATTGCGATCGCGTGCCGTTACATCATATACGTTCTTGCCAAACTCATGCGTGGCATAACGGCCGGGAGAAGAACGGCTCATGTGGAAAACGGCAGGGCCGGAAGGAATATGACTGGCGGTTAGTTCAATATGTGCTTCATGGTGTACGGCATTCGGGAAAGACACTTGATAGTGCATTTGTTGGCCATAACTACTCAATGTAATCAGCAATAAGAGTGCGAGTGATATTTTTTTCATGAACGATGTTTGAGTGAATATTTGCAGAGATACTAAGTTAATCCGGTTTGGCTAATCAGATTTACCACTCATCAACCTGTTGATAATGAAGGTCTGTTGAGCTATTAGTGTAATAAAAACATATTTATTAGGACGAGCAGGGGATTCCCCTTACCTTTGCACCTTATTATTTATTTACAATTTACACATGGACACACAAATTCAAGGAACAGTAAAGTTCTTTAACGAAGAAAAAGGTTATGGATTCATCAAGCACGACGACTCTAGTAAAGAGACTTTTGTGCATGCCAATGGTTTGATCGATCAGATCGAAGCCAATGACAAGGTGATTTTTGATGTACAAGACGGACGTAAAGGTCCCAACGCAGTTAACGTAAAACGCCTAGATTAATATCTTCTTTGTTAACGCATAACAGGCTGTCTTTTTATAAGGCAGCCTGTTTTTTATTGCTCAAAATAAACAAGGCTGCCACCTACCCAGGTTTTGTCTTTATTATAGCGAACGCCAATCATTTTCCCTTTACTCAGTCGCGCCAGGTTATTCACAGGTATAGGTCTCGCAGTACCGTCTTTCCAGAAATAAAAAATGCGTATCTCTGCTTTGGCAGCATCATTATCGGGCGTTTGGATCACGTTCGCATATTTTACTTTGCGCTGTAGTATCCAGTTCTCCCGATCTTTCACCCCTTCTATATCGGCCTGTGTAACATCAATCACCACACCTTGTCCCGCAAAAGAAAACAAAGGCTTTAATACATAATCTTCCAGGTTAGCGGGTATGCTATGCAAATCGCTCAGAAAAGTGGCGGGCGGTACATAAGGGTGTTGAATGAAGGGCAATGAATGTTTGCTGATGCGGTAAAACCAATTGGGGTGAGGTACCCATTCTACATCGAGGTCCTGGAACAACAGTTTACCCTTCTCCTGTATTTCGGCTGATTGTTGTTGCAGTTCATCGAAAATGATGCGGTTATAGATGCGTTTCACGGGCATCTTTTTGCCGTCTTTTTCATAAAACAAACGGCGCCCTTCCTGTTGCAGTTCGGTAAGACATACGATGGGAATACCGGTATAATCGGCAGTACAATAAAAATCGATCCTTGTTTTTTGTTGATGGGGCAATATTTCCAGCAGGATCACTTCTTCCGGTGCGTGCTTGCCCAGGATCACTTCCCTGAGCAGTTGCAGATAAGTATCACGCGTAAGTCCGTTGAGATAAGTACTGTAATGATCGGGTATGTGGAAATGGCGCCGGCAGCAATCGTCCTGCCATACCTGGTATCCGAAAAGGGTGGGAAAGCCCTGCATTTCTATCAGTTGCGGTTCAAGATCACCCGATTCATTTTCACAAATACCAAAATCAAAAGCAATGAACTGACTGAAACTGGTTTCATTGGGTACATTTAAATCGGCAGGAATGGCATGAGCACTTCGTGCAGGAAAATCGGGCTGTGTAATCACATCTACAATACTTTCGCAAGCGGAGAGAATTTTTTCTTTGAAAGACCTATCGATGAATACGGGTGTTTCCGCTACCCTGAATTCAATAGCGCCAGGATGCAGGCTGTTGAGCTCGTTGAGATATTGCTGATAGATTGTTTCGGTAAATGCCTGGTTGTATTGTTGCCTGATAGAAGGAACCATCACGTTTTGTTTAGCTGTTACCCAAAGTAAAGAATCCTTTTTACCTTTTCCTATATTTGCCCACTTAATTCACAGCGGATGTCACCAGTCATGCAGCAATTAGAAGAAACAGCAGCATTCATCAGGCAAAAGGTCGATACAACATCTTCGATCGGGATCATATTGGGCAGTGGCCTGGGTAATCTCTCGCAGGAGATCAAGGTTGAGTATGAAATTCCTTACCATGAAATTCCTCATTTCCCTGTGAGTACGGTAGAAGGTCATAAAGGACGCTTGCTTTTTGGAGAACTGGGTGGCCGCAAAGTATGGGTGATGGCCGGACGCTTTCATTATTACGAAGGATATACGGCACAACAAGTGGCCTATCCTGTAAGGGTGATGCGACTGTTGGGCGTGGAGACCCTGCTTTTATCCAATGCAGCCGGAGGGGTGCAACCGGGTTTTAAAGTAGGAGACCTCATGATCATCAACGACCATATCAGCCTGTTCACTGCCAATCCGCTTGTTGGCAGAAATGTAGACGAATTGGGAACCCGTTTTCCCGATATGAGTGAACCCTACAGCAAAGAACTCATCGAGAAAGTGAAAGCTATTGCTGCATCGCATCATATTCCATTGAAACAAGGCGTTTACCTGGGTGTAACAGGCCCTACTTTCGAAACAAGGGCCGAATACAAGCTCATTCGTACCGTAGGGGGCGATGCCGTGGGAATGAGTACCGTACAGGAAACGATCGCAGCTGTCCATTGCGGTATGAAAGTGTTTGCCATGAGCGTGATCACCGACCTGGGCATACGTGAAGAGGATAATGTGATCACACATGAAGAGGTGCTCCAGGCGGCCAAAGAAGCTGAACCCAAGCTCACCCTCTTGTTTAAGGAATTGATAAAATCGTTATAAGCCGGTATTATACCTTTATTTTGCAGGATATTATCGTAAGCTCGGCCAATGGTACAAAGGCTATTGATCATCATATTACTCCTTGGCAGCGTTTCCCTGCGGGCACAACAAATACCGCTGCGCCAGTATGGTCAGCAGGGTACAGGCGGCAGTAACGTCACTTATGATAACCAGGGAAGGCCCATCAGGAAAAGCAAAGGGAGCGACTCGCTACAGCACCGCGACCGGTATGCAGATTCCATCACCATTTATTATCGCTATTACGATTCCACCCGCAACCGCATCATCGATTCTTCCATCAACGATTTTACCACCCGCTTCCCCCTGCCTTATTACTATCACACATTGGGAAACTATGGAACAGCAGCACAGTCAATGTTGTTCAACCCTTATATGAAGCCTGGCTTCGACGCAGGTTTTCACCAGTACGATATATATGCGTACACGGTAGAGAATACCCGGTTTTACCAGACCACCCGGCCTTATACCGAGCTGGCTTATCTGTTGGGCAGTAAGGCAGAGCAATTGGTGAACCTGTCACATACACAGAACAGGAAAAGCAATTTTAATTTTTCTTTTGAATACCGTTTCAGTAACGAGCCTGGAGTCTTGAAAACACAGAATGCCAGTCACAATAATATCCGTTTCACCGCACATTATCAAACGCGCAATAAGAAGTACGAATACTTCCTCATTTATATTTCTAATAAAGCCGCGTCTTCAGAGAACGGAGGACTGCGTGATGTGAAGAAGCTCGACAGTCTTGCATTGAATGATCCGTATGAATTGGAAACGAGGCTGGGTATTGCAGGAGCTGCTACGCGCAATCCTTTTAACACCAGCGTGACTACAGGAAATATTTATAAAAATACCACACTTCTTTTCCGGCATCATTTCGACCTGGGTAAGAAAGATTCACTGGTAACGGATTCTGCTACGTATAAATTATTTTACCCGCGATTCAGGATCGAGCATACGTTGAACTACACTACGAGCAGCTATGAATTCCTCGACCAGAATGCCGATTCAACCACTTATCGCAAATATTTCAATATACGGCTTCCGAAAAGTGGTGTAGTTATCGATATCAAGGACCAATGGAAAAGTCTCATCAATGAGTTCAGCCTGCTTTCATTCCCGGATAAGAACAACCAGAGCCAGTACCTGAAGGCAGGGATCGCTTTACAGAACCTTCGGGGAACATTCGACACCATTACCACACGGAGCTATTACAATGTATATGCAACCGGCGAATATCGTAACCGCACGCGTAACCAGGTATGGGATATAGAAGCCAATGGACAGCTATACCTGAATGGCTTCAATGCGGGTGATTATGCGGCTTTCGTAAGCATGAAAAGATCGTTGGGCAAAAAACTGGGCTATTTCAATATTGGTTTTCAGAACGTGAATCGCTCACCTTCTTTTCTCGTTACCGATACGGTGAGTCATTTTTGGGTGGCGAACAGAGGCCATTTCAATAAAGAGAATGTGATCAGGCTTTTTGCACAGTATGAAAATCCCAGGAGTGCATTAAGGCTGGGCGCTGAATATTTTGCAGTAACCAATTACCTGTATTTCGACAGTTTCATGCTGGCCCGGCAGGAACCGGCACTGTTCAATGTGCTGCACCTGAGCCTGGAGAAAAGGATCAGGCTGAGCAGGCACTGGAACTGGTACACAGAAGTGCATCTGCAGCAAACTACGGGACAGCCGCCTGTTAACCTGCCATTGATACTTACCCGGAACCGGATTGCTTTTGAAGGAAATTTTTATACCAATCTCTTTCTCTCAACCGGATTGGAACTGCGTTACAACACACCATACAAAGCCGATAATTATTCACCGTTCATCGGGCAGTATTTTTACCAGCATACAGAAAGCATCAGTAACCGGCCCGATATCAATGCGTTCCTGCATTTCCGAATTAAAAGCTTCAAAGGATTTGTACGACTGGAGAACCTGAATACCCTAAACCTGGAAAAGGGGTTTCAATTCAGCAAACTTAATTTTGTTTCAGGGGTGTACCCCAATACCGGCCTGTGGACACGCGTAGGTATCTGGTGGAATTTTGTGAATTAAATAGCCACATCATAAAGCGATGCCAGCCTGTCGATAACAGATTCCACTACGGCATCCGGGCAACTTGCTCCACTGGTCATGAGGATGCGAAGGGGTTCTTTATCGGGCAGGTAGCCGGTTACGGTAAATTGTTCTTTGGTTCGCCAGTTGCGGTTGAGCAGGGTTTCTTTACTGATCAGTTTCTCGGCCGCATCAATGAAGTAAGTGGGTAAAACGGCTTCACAAAGTTCTACCAGGTGCGATGTATTGCTGCTGTTGTAACCGCCAATGACAATGGCCAGATCAGCAGGTGTTTCGAGCATACCTTGTACGGCTGTCTGGTTATCATTGGTGGCGTAACACAAAGTATCGCGCGTGTCGGCAAACCTTTCGGCAATGTTGGCGGCAGTAAGCTGGTATTTTTTTATGTACACCGATTTCAGGTAATCGGAAATAGCCTGTGTATCGCTGGCCAACTGGGTGGTTTGATTGACTACACCTATGCGCTGCATGTCCTTTTCTATATCGAACCCTTGCGAATAACGGCCCCTGAACGCTTCATAGAATTGTGCAGCCGGCTGTTCTCCCGTGATATACTTCGATAACTCCACCGCCTCAGTCATATCGTTGACCACAACGGTGGGCGTATGATGCGATGCGTGCGAAAAAGTGGCGCGCGTTTCTTCGTGCTGGGGCTTGCCATGCACTACAATGCTGTATCCTTTCTTTGCGATCTGTTCGCTGCGGTTCCATACTTTTTCTACAAACGGACAGGTAGTATTGTAATGTTCCGTGGGAATGCCTTTTTCCCTTAACATGGCTTCGATCTGCAAGGTGGTTCCGAAAGCGGGTATGATCACTACGTCATCGGCGGTGAGCGTTTCAAAAGGGATCAGTTGTTTGCCATAGGTATCCTGTAAAAATTGTACACCCTGCTGTTGCAGGTCCTCATTGACCTTGGGATTGTGGATCATTTCGCTCAGCAGGAAAATGCGTTTGCCGGGATTTTCTTCGATGGTACGGAAAGCAATTTCAATGGCGTTCTCTACTCCATAACAGAAGCCAAAATGCCTGGCCAGGTATATCTGGATAGGACCAAGATCGAGGAGGGTGGGGGTAAAATCTTTTTTCAGCTTATCCTGCTCTTTCCTGCGGTTCTTGATATCACTGATCAGGCCACTTCTGTAGCCGGTAGGAACATTGAATTGCTTCATGCGGCAAAGGTAGGCATTCGGCTTTTATGTACCTTCATGAGGCAAATGAATCGCATCGACAGACTCTTCAGCATACTTACCTTTCTGCAATCGCGCAAATATGTGCCGGCAGAAAAGATCGCGGACAAATTCGATATCAGTGTCCGTACCGTTTACCGCGACATCAAAGCGTTGGGCGAATCGGGTATTCCTATCAGTTTTGAACCGCAGCGGGGATATTTTGTGGTGCAGGGGTATTTTTTGCCGCCGGTAGCATTCAGTAATGAAGAAGCCAATGCCTTGTTGCTGACCGAAGTACTGGTACATGGTTTTACCGATAAATCGATCAGGGATCATTATACCACTGCTTTGAATAAAGTAAAAACAGTGTTGCGTTCCGCTCAGAAAGACGGAGTAGAGGCTTTGGCCGATAATATCCGGTTGCAGTTGCCCCAGCGCCTCAACAACGATTCCGAATACCTTTCTATTTTGCAAACGGCCATTGCCAATAAAAGCAGGGTAAAGCTGGAGTATACGAGCAGTAAAGAAGAAACGAGTATCAGGGAAGTAGAGCCGATTGGACTCATATATTACGCTTTCAGTTGGCACCTCATTGCCTGGTGCCATTTGCGCCAGGATTACCGCGATTTTAAAGTGCAGCGTATTGTACAACTGCAGGATACCGGTGCTGCATTCAGTATAAAAGAACATATTCCGTTAGGAGAGTTCATGAAGCAATTGCCGGTTGATTTTTAATTTTTTTTAGCGTGCATTTTCGACTGCCATAGGGCTGTCAGTGGGGCCTGTTTACTTTGTACTATCAAACAAAAACATGCACTATGACATTCATCGAATCGCTCCAGGCAGAACTGGAAAAAGAAGCAATCACTACCCGCAAAATGCTGGCCCTTGTTCCGGTAGACAAATTTGAGTGGCAACCTCATCCCAAAAGCATGACCCTGAAACGTTTAGCGACCCATGTTGCAGAATTGCCCAGCTGGGTTGAAATGGTATTGACCACCAAGGAACTGGATTTTGCCAACAATGCCTATGCTCCAAGAGTCGTCGATAATACACAGGATTTATTAGGTTACTTCGACGAATCACTGGAGAAAGCAAGAAAATCGCTGTGGAAAGCCATGGATGCGGATCTATTGCCTAACTGGACCCTGCGCAACGGCGAACAGGTTTATTCTGTAGACCCTAAACACGATGTGATACGTATGGCTTATTCGCAAACCATCCACCACCGCGCTCAGTTGGGTGTATTCCTTCGCTTGCTTGATGTGCCCATCCCCGGCAGCTACGGACCGAGCGCTGATGATCATTCTTTTTGAATTAGATAATTTGACAATTAGCCAATTCGACAATACATGAAATGAAGGCCAACGAAGCAAAGTCTACAATAAGAAGAGGCTGTCTCAAAAGGGCAGCCTCTTTTTATTTTTAAGGGTGGGTTTGTGCACAATGGAGGTGAATAAAAAGATATAGGTTATCATACAATAAA
>PVEQ01000020.1 GCA_002973575.1 Sediminibacterium magnilacihabitans | reverse complement strand
CTTCCATGGCCATTTTACACTGGATCAACTATCTTAATGGCAGAAAAATCGCTCAAATCAAACATGCTCTCAGTTTCTAATAGCACAACACGTTATAAATTATAATTCCAGTCAAGCAAGGTATTGATGTTGGTATTGATCAGGGCCGCACCTGTATATTGATTTGTTTTAAAAGGCTGCAACGCAATAATAGGTTTCCCTTTCCTCGACCTGAAAATATTATTCTGCACCACTATCTTGGCTCCCGGTAAATCATTACTATTACTCAGTCTTTGCGTGGTGATTTCAGAAGCATTGGGAAAAGTGTCGATAACGGCCACGCCACCCTGAATGATAACAAACCCGTTGACGTCCTTTTTAGGGATCAGTGTTTTTACGGAAGTATTATTTCTGAACAATGTATTGTTGAGCACTTTGGTATTTTCAACCCAGGCGCTGTCGGCGTTACTTCCCAATATCATCCCTGTCCATACATTGTCATAGATGATATTGTTCCGGATAGTATGGCCGCCGGAATGGCTGTTGCTGGTTTCGTTACCTACCGAAACACCCACATGATTGTCGTATAGCCTATTCCTTTCCACCAGCACTGTTCTGGCCCCGTCGAGATAAATACCCGCAGAAGCTGCAATAGGAGAAAGGCAGTTGTACACTGTATTGTCTGTAATGGTACCGTTACGGGCATAATTTTGTGAGGCTGGTGTGCTGAATCCGTTGGCCGGGTCGAGCACCCACCTATAGTTTCCGGCAGCCACAATACCAATATTTTTTATATCGTGCACCAGGTTATTGGTAATCTTAAAAGTGTCCAGGTAACCATTCATGGTAATGGCTTCTGTCCATCCCGGTATACAATGATGCACTTCGCTGCCATCGATGGTAATATTTGTCATTACGGTAGCCGCTGAACCCAGTACGTTCACAGGCCCCGCATTGTCATTCGGCCATGCATTCCGCAGTATTTTCTTTTCAGCTTCTGTGAGCAAACTGTCGGCTTTAAAGGGATCTACATTTGAAGTCCATGAAATATCGCTGATATCACTGTTTAATACACTAACATAGCGGCAATTACTTGCTACCTGGATACCAAATTTTACATCCTTCTTGCATTCATATATAGTATCGCCATAAGGCGTTCTTACCGGCTGACCATTGTACATAGATATTACCGTAGGTCTTGTGGCAGTGTATGTTCCGTCGGTATTTTTCCATTTTGTAGAGTCAGGATTGTTGCGCAAACCGGCAATGGTAAAGCTCTGCAGTTTTACATATTGAGCGCTGTCGGTAAAAGTTACAATGGCCGCAAAGGTTTTTTTATACAGGCTGTCGCCTCTTATGGTAGCGGCAAACGGCACATCCGATTTGATGGTAAGCCATTTTCCATTCCTGCCGCAATTGTACCGGTTAACAATAACCATATCATTAGGCCCGGGGTAATAGGTACCCGCTCTTACAATAATCACTTCATCTGTTACCATACCGGCCAAACCGTTGGCCTGTCTTTTGTCCAGCGCCTTTCGTATGGTCTTAAACGGCTGGGTGCTGGAACCGGTTTCAATGGCGCCAGTGTACGCTGCATCTACATAAATAGAATCTCTGGTCTGGCTGTTTGCGGTGATGGAGAAAAAAAAGAAATAAATAATATGGTAAAATTTCAGTTTCATGTTATTAGGTTTTAGTGGAGATCATTGTTTTAATCCTCCATATTGAGGAAAAAGGCGGGTGTTCCGGGATCGGGGAATATTCCCAGGGTTGCACTCCAGTCGTATTTGGTGGCAGTCATGGCAAGTTTCAGTCCTTTACCGGTCAGGTTTTTAATCTTGGACCGTATCAGCCTGCCTTCAAATTTCAGGATACCGCCACTGTCCTGGACCGTACCTATTTCATAAAAATCTGTAATAGTCTGGTAATCGAAAGTGAAGCTGTTTTGAGGACCGGTATGATAAAACATATCGAACCAGTTGTTCAGCGGCTGGCCTTCCAACAACACATCAATGCCAGCTCCTTTGGCAACCCATGTGGTTAATCCGGTAGCTGGGTTGTTATCGGCATCTATGTAAACGTCAAGAATGTCATTATTTGCTTTTGAGGACGCCATTTCAATGTAGAAATAAATATTCTCCGCGTTATAATCCATTTTCACCTTGCGAAATATGCCGCCACCCGCGCCAGGCGCCGATATCCTTATATTATGTGTTACGGTATCCCAATCAGAAAAACTGTTGTCGTGCAGGTTGATCGATGAGCTCTTTGATATCCGCAGCACGGTAGAAGCATCATTTGTTTTGCCATTTCCGGAAGTGGCATAAAGCGTGGGAACATATTTTCCCTTTCCTGCATAAGCATGGGTGGGATTGGCATCTGTTGAAGTAACACCATCGCCAAAGTCCCATTTATACGAAACGGCGCCATTCGTCTTGTTCGTGAACTTTACCGTGTAGGCATTTACAGAATAGGAAAATAAAACATCAGGTCCCGGATCAACGGCATCCTTCTTGCAAGATGGAAGTACCATCATAAGGTATAAGGGCAGTACTATATAAAGTAAATATTTTGAGTGTTTCATAAAATTCATTTATGGTTATTGATTCTGACGGCATAAAGCGTTCACCTGTATCTCGTCGACCGGCAAATAATAAATGATGCGGTTATTGGTATATGGGATCAGCATATTGGCATAGCCGCTCGGCTGCTGCGATAAATTAATATCCGATTCTTTCAAACCAGGCAGGTGATAGCCCCAGTAGGTACGGTTCAGCGTTTGCTTATTCCGGTACACATCAAACACACGATGTCCTTCAAATGACAGTTCCAGTCTTCTTTCTTTCAATACAATATCCAGCGCGGTCTTGCCTGCAGGAACTGTACCATTGTACAGGGATGCAGACAAGCCCCTGTTATTGCGGATGGTGTCCAGGTCGCTCAGGGCGCCTGCAACATTTCCCAATTTGGTTTTAGCTTCCGCCCGGTTTAAATACATTTCGGCCAAACGGAACATGATAGGAGAACTCAATGTTGGGCTATTGTTCTGGAAAGAAAATTTAGAGACATAGTATATTTCAATTCCATTTTTCTTTTGTACTGCTCCGGAACTATTTTTTAAGGGAACGATGTATTTTAAGCGAACGTCATTAGGCTGGTCGCTCATCGTGTCTCTTAATGATTTTGATGCAAACTCTTCGCCCCAGCCTGAATTGCCATCCGAATACAACATGGAAGCAATAGAGCCGAATTTTCCATAATCATCTATACTGTTGAATGCGATACAAAATATGGTCTCCCTGCCCGCGAGTGCATTGGCAAACAAAGAAGGAAAACTTGCCGCAGTTTCAAGACTGAACCTTCCGGAACCAATCACTTTATTGGCATAATCAATGGCTTTTGCGTTATCTTCTTTATAAAGGTTCACCCTCGACAATAAGGCCCACGCAGCTTCTTTAGAAGCGAACTGAATGCCTCTCGGCACATTCATCAGGGAGGCAGATTTTTCCGCATCAGCAATTACTGCGTCGTAAACTTCTTTTACTGTTGCCCGGGCTTTCTGGGAAGCATCACTGGTAGAAGTTCTGATGATCACTCCCGGCGACTGCGGGTCAACGGTATAGGGTTTGGCAAAAAGCCTCACCAGGTTAAAATGCGCAAAAGCCCGTAAGAAATAACATTCCCCGATCAATTGTTGCGTTGCCTGGTCCGGATTGGAAATTTTTGAGGCGGCTTCAATTACCGTATTCGCATCGTTGATGATCTTATACGAAATGTACCAGAAGTACCTGGTATTTGTCTGCGCAGGTGAATGGTTCAAAGTGAAGCTGCTCATAAACGGATCGGTAGTTACCTGTCCGCATGCAATATCGTCGCTGGCAAAGTCAGCCATCTGGAAATATTGCCGCAGGTACATATTGGTCATATCTTTTGTACCATTGAAAGGCACATGGTCCTTGAATAAAGAATAGGCGCCGTTCACCGCGCTGGTAAGACCTTCTTTTGTCTGCACCAGTGAACTGGTTGTAATCGTATCGCTTGGCGTAATTTCTTTAATACAACCCGAAACAAGCATGCTGGTAAGCGTAAGCAGGCTGAATATTTTTTTCATGGTCATATGGTTTAAAAACTAAGGTTAATATTGAATAAAAACTGCCGGTTGTTAGGATACTTGAAATCAGATACTCCCGGCATGATATAAGTTCCCGGTGTGATGGTCGTTTGAGGATCCTGCCCTAAAAATCTGGTAAACGTGTACACATTGTCTGCACTTACAGCAACGGTAGCCCCTTTCAGTCTCAATTGCTGGATCCATTTCCCGGGTAAAGCATAACTGAGCGTAACATTCCGTATAGAGAGAAAACTTCCATCCTTCAAATACCTGCTTGATGTTTGTGTAGAGTTGGCCGAGTTCTGCGGACTGGGGTTGGTAGCCATATCTCCAGGCCTGGCCCATATACTATAGTCTTTGGGCAACACGATCTGGTTGAGATAAGGCTCACTTCCATCATTCATCACAAAACGAAGGTTATTGCTGAACACCTTATTGCCCGACAAAAAGTAAGCGTTTACGCTCAGTGAAAAGTTTTTATACCGCAGCTGGTTGGTAATGCCTCCCTGGAAATTCGGCAAAGCGGAACCCACTTCCTGGAAAGAAGCCTGCGCATAGTCTGAAGTCATTTCTGTTTTGGTTACATTTCCCTGTGCGTCCTTGGTTTGTTTTTCCCATTGCGGCTGTCCTGTCTGGCTGTTTACTCCCGCCCATTTAGGCATGTAAAATTCATACAGGTTTCCTCCATTGCGATATACCTGTGATATGGCCCATGGACCTGTTCGGATAATGGGATTTTTCAGCCCTTGTATTTTATTGCTGTTGAAATTAATGTTGAAATCGGTTGTCCATTCAAAGTAGCGATGCCGGATATTAACCGTATTCAGGCTCAGTTCGATTCCTTTATTTTCAATCTCGCCTGCATTTTCCCAACGTTGTTCAAATCCAATGGAAAGAGGTTGAGACACCTGTAATAATAAGTTTTTGGTGATGTTACGATAAACATCCACCGTAATTCCTACTCTTTTAAAGAGTGTTATGTCTACTCCTCCGTTAAACTGATACTTGCTTTCCCATGTCAGGTTCGGACTGGGCAATTGTAAAGGTGTGGCGGCGGTTTGTGAATTGTACTGGCTTGAGAGGGAATACAACCCAAGATAGCGCGAGGCGCCTATATCCTGTGTACCGGTTATTCCATAACTGGCGCGCAGTTTAAGATCGCTGATGATCTTGCTCCTGAAAAACGATTCATTGCTGATCATCCATGCACCGGAAACAGAAGGAAAAGAAGCATACCGGTTGGATTTCGGAAAATTAGATGACCCGTCAACCCTATAAGAAGCGGTCAGGAAATACCTGTTTGCATACCCATAATTGACTTGTGACAACAATGACTGAATCGCCGTTTCACTGTTAAAACCTGTAACCCTTATATTGTTCGACACAGCATTCAGCACACTCAAACCTGGCGGCAATCCCCTGCCTGTGCCTCCTTGTGATTCTGTTCTGCTTTTTTCAAAAGCAGCGCCCACCAGGCCGCTGATATTGTGGTTATTATGGTTGAAATTAAACTTGAAGAAGTTATTGGAAACAATACCATAATTCAAAACATTGTTCTCATCAAGGTAACCGGTACCATGATAAGAACCCGCCACATCAGGTGAATAATAATTGCTTCCCTTGTTGTAGCCTGCCGCAAGACGATTACTGCTGCTGAAATTCAGCCATTGGGTAATTCCTATATTCAGCACTACATCATAGTTGGCATCGAACCCTTTATAAACATGGTTTGAGTTTTTAATGGTATGAATGGGGTTTACCTTGTCTCTGCTCCACCATTTAAAAGAAGCATTACCATCCACATACAACACATGGCCGGCGCTATCGTACGGATTATCCCAGGGAAGATTCAGGTACGCATAATAAATATCACTGTAATCATAGCTCTTACCTGTAAAGGCGCTCAGGTTGATATTATTGGTGATGTTTATTTTTTTATTGAACCGGTAATTGGTGTTACCCCGCAGGTTCAGTCGTTTGAAGTTGGTATTCATGAAAGTACCGTCCTCATTGTAATAAGTAGCGCCGAAATAATAATCGATCTTTTCAGATTTTGCAGCTACAGAAACATGGTAGTTTTGTATGATGGCCGGTTTAAAAATGGTGGTAAGCCAATCTGCATTGCTGCTTTCCAGCGACCGGGGCCTTTCGCTGTAAAATTTCAACAGGTCAATTTTATATGAATTACCTGTATCGGTAGGAATATAATCTCGGTACAATTCTTTTTGATAACGATAGAGCTGGCTTCCATTCATCATTTTCATTTTACCAAAATCGGGTGTACGAAATCCCGTAGTGATCCTGGCTTCATAGTGCGGTTCTCCTGACCGCGCTTTTTTTGTAGTGATGATGATCACACCGCCATTTGCCTGCGAACCGTACATAGCGGTAGCCCCGGCATCTTTCAATACGGTAATATTTTCCACATCATTCGGATCGTAATTCCCGCCGATAATGCCATCCACCACAAACAAAGGAGTTTGTGCAGCGTTTACAGATGAAATACCGCGTAACCGGATCTCAGCTGCCGATCCCGGAACACCTGAACTGTTGATCACCTGCAAACCAGCCACCTTGCCCTGGAGCATGGCTCCAACGTCGTTTGAAGTAACATCGTTCAGCTTTTTAGCATCAATGACCTGTACCGAGCTGGTCAATTCACTCCTTTTCTTATCGTTATAACCCAGCACAATTACGTCATTCAGTTTATTCGTACTCAATTGTAAACGGATAACAATGACAGACCGGCTCAATGCGGGTTTGTTAGCGAGATGGTATTCTTCTGACAGATAGCCGGTAAAAGAGATAACAAGTGTGGCATTCGCATCAATACCCGTAAGCTTGAAACGGCCATTGGCATCCGTAACCACTCCTTTGCTGGTTGATTTAACAAAAACCGAGGCTCCTGCAAGCGCCTGCCCCTCCTGCGCAAGGACAATGCCCTCGATATCAATACCAGGCGGATCGATAACAGTTGGCTCGTTCAGGGGCGCCAGGGAATGAGAAGCCTGGTTTTTCCGGCTGATCACGATCGTTTTATTCATGATGGAATAACCAACGGGCTGGTCTTTCAGGCACATGTCCAGCACCTCATTTACGGGCAGGTCCTTAACGTGTAAGGTTACGTGCTTTGCATTCCTGATGGAGGCTGCATCGAAGAAGAAAATATACTCCGTCTGTTTTTCAATTGCAGAAAAAATTTTCTGGAGCGGCACATCCTTTCCCTTAACAGTTACTTTTTGTGCAGTGCTTTTTGCATGTACATGGAGAATGGCAGCAGTGAGTAAAATAAATGTAAGCCGCATAGCTTTCACCATTTGTCGGGATACTGCTTTCTTTCTGGATCCGGATCTTCCTTTTCTATTACCGGGAGGTGGTAGAAAGCAGGGTTCCCAAGTCAATAATTTCATAACTTGCAGTGTTTGGGCCTGCCTGGCAACAGGCGGGTTTTGAAATGAATAATTCCTACAGGTTTTATTTTCAACTTATCCAAACAGGCCAGGAGCAGCGCAAATGCTCCTGGCTGTTTTTTATACTTAAATACCAGCGCTCATTTTGCCAGGTTACTGAGCAGCTGTTACTAAAAGTTTTTTTCCTTCTACCCTGAACTTTACATCCATTTTTTGAAGAATTTCCAATATCTGAGACAACGAAAGGTCTCTCTGCATCTGACCTCCAAATTCTCTTTCGGGAATAGCGCCCTCATAAACAACCTCCAGGTCGTACCATCTCGCCAATTGCCGCAATACGGTAGACAGGCTGGCATTGTCAAAATTGAACCTTCCATTCTTCCAGGCCATCACAGCATCGAGATCCACTTCTTTTGTTATATGGATGTTTTTAGATACCCTCGCTTGCTCTCCGGGTTTCAGCAACCCGCTGCCGGTTTTATTACTTATTTTAACGGCCCCTTGTAACAATGTTACCCTGATATCCTGCTCATCATCATAAGCATTGACATTGAAATGGGTTCCCAGCACAGTAACTTTTGTATCTCCATGTGTAACGACAAACGGCCATGTTTTTGCTTTTTCTACTTCAAAATACATTTCACCGGTTGCGGTCAACTCTCTTGAATGCTGATTAAATACAATAGGAAAAGTAAGGGAGCTTTCGGCATTGAGCCACACATGGCTGCCGTCAGATAAAGCAAGATCGATTACCTTGCTTCCTTTGGGATTGGTAATGGTATGATAAGTAACCTTGTCTGAACTGCCTGAATAAGCGATCTTGCCATCCGCTAATTTGATTAACTGCACATTTCCTTCTGTGGCAAGACTGCCATTGGCTGCACTGTCAAGGTAAACTGTTCTGCCATTACCGAGCGTGATCATAGCACGGTTGGTCACCGGCGCCTGGATATCACTGATTTTGGCAATGGTATTAACCGGCTTCGGCTTTTCATTCCATAAGAAATAGGTGGTTGCGGCCATCAGTAACAAAATTGCTGCGGCCGCGGCAGTTGCCCGGCGTTTGTAAAATGGAATGATCCTGGCCTTGTTCCCGGACGGCTTTTGTACCAGCTCACTAAGATTACGCCCCACTTTTTCCAGCAGCCGGCGGTCGGCTTTGCTCAAGTCGCCTTGCCTGGCCGATAATTTTTCATAATACGCTTCCACCAGTCTCCGCTCTGCGGCAGTGGCAGTCCCGTTAAGGTATTTGTCAAGTAACGCCTGGAATGTCTGTTTTTTCATGGGCCGGACAGGTTTGTAAACTCCCTTTATCTTTCAGAGGTGAGAGAATCAAGGTCATACCCTACGATCCACATTATTTTTTCTTGAATTTTTTTTAAGGTGTAAGTCAACAGGAAAGGCTAAACCGTATTTTTTTGTGAAATCTTAACAATGAAGGGGAAATTGCCCCTGTTTGGAGGTCATTTACGATCCGGCAGAAGACAAAACATTTCTAGCTTTCTTAATCAAGAAAAAATAGTAAATATGACTATGCTTACAGCTAAAACACATACACCTGCTGGGAAAGGAAAAGAGCCTTCGTTTACAAAGAGGCAGGTTAAAAGTTCGTCTTTTAAAGAAAAGATCGAAAAAGCCAATGAATTATTAAGTGCCGCGGTTTTACTTAAGAAAAAGAAATAGGTTACTTAGCGCTGAAATCCTGGTTACTGAATGGAGGTGCAGAAGGTATTGTAATGACATTAAATGCATGCCCTGTTGCCTGGTGACAGGTATTGCAAGTTGTTGTAAGAATATGAAAGCTATTTTTAAATTGAAGACTGTTTTTTTGTTGAATGGCATTGCTTACACTTTGAAGCGATGAATCGATCATTCCGATAGACTTGGTCTCCGGCCGGTCTGTACAATACATTTTTATATTGTCCAGGCTCTCTTTGATCTCATTGATTTCAAAATCGGCCAGCTTCCAGTTCTGATTGACTCCCGTAAACCAAAGCTTGTTGTGATGTACCTGGATGCCGCTCATAAACTCTCCGAATCCCGGTTTGTACGTTTTATTGATTTGCGCTTTCAGGCTATCTATTTGCCTTTGCAATGATTGTGTGTTCGAGTTGGGCGAATTACAAGCCCAAAGCAATATGACTATAGTTAATAACAAAATACATTTCATAGCTATAGATTTTGTTACACACCTAAAGTTAACCCGTCAACGCAAATCAAAGAAGCCGTGAGCCCTGTTTTAATAATGTGCTCTATAATATTTGCACATGCTGCTCGCCCGGTTTCAACGCCAGCGTTTTCCCGTTCCAATTAAATGTTCCGGAAGTGTTAGCGGGCAGTACTATTGTGCCCTCAATTCCGTTTGCACCTTTTCGTTGCAGGTCAACAGCAATGGTGCCGTCCGGATGCGGCATGGTGCCTTTTATGGAAGTCAGTTCCCCTGGCGCCGGCGCGATATTTATTTTTTTGAAGCCCGGTGCCGCAGGTTCAATACCACAAATGGTTGCCAGG
Source organism: Sediminibacterium magnilacihabitans (assembly GCA_002973575.1). GTDB lineage: Bacteria > Bacteroidota > Bacteroidia > Chitinophagales > Chitinophagaceae > Sediminibacterium > Sediminibacterium magnilacihabitans. Next base: position 46,464 of record PVEQ01000020.1, on the reverse strand, counting down.
AAATCATACACAGGACTGGCGCTCCACGCATGGCAATCGGAACGCGTGGGATCCGGGTTTTCGGCAAAAGTGGTCAATCCATTCGCCAGCATATCGCGCCAGGGTTTCAAATTGCTGTAATAACTGTTGGACATGCCTGCTGCTTTCATAGCGCGGGTAAGATAGAACCGGTAATAAAAAGTGGCCTGACTGAGGCTCTTATCGGTTAAAATGGTTTGCAACACTTTTTGCATATCATGCTGCGGAATACTGCCTGTTAAGATAGCCATGATACTGGCATGCTGGCTGAATGTATTCTTGAGCGGCGTATTGGCCATTGCATTTTTTGTTGCATCGAAACAATAACGGTAGGTGTTTTTTATGAGCGCCGATGCTAATGATTCATAATGCGTCGCCTCTTCTTTCTTCCCAAAATAATTGAACAAACCGGCTGCCTGTTTTAATGTGTAAGCATACTGTAAAGAAATGATGGAACTGTTGCCATCAGTAGCCCCATCGGGAACACCACCGGGGAAACTGTTGTTCCAATCTACAAAGTTCCACCACTTCATAGGGCCTAGCATCTGTTTGCCGGCATCTATCTTTTTTTCATACCACCCTAGCACTGCACGTACCGCCTGCAGCTTGTCTTCAATAAACGCATCATCGCGCCGCAGCATCCAGTAATCATGGATCATGCTAATCCAGAAAAGAGAAAAAGTGGGAATCACCTGGAAACGGCTGCTCGGATAACGGCTCTGCGTTAACCCCTCCGGTACCTGCGAGTTGTGAAAATCAACAATGGCTTTACGCATCAGCCGGTCGTCTCCGGTAATGTACAAAGAGATCAGGCATTGGATACGGGTATCCGCCGCATATTGTAATTGCTCATAATAGGGACAATCAAAATAATTTTCCCCGGCGCAAAGTCTTGCAGTGCGCCAGCCCACATCCCAAATATTTTTTAAAGAAGGGTCGTTACTGCTGAATGATGCTTTCTGCACAAAGGGATAGCCTGTATACTGTCCATATAGATCTTCTATCGTAAGCGGCTCATTGCCCGTTGTAATATCCAGTTGCAGGTAACGGAAAGTGCGGAACCACAGCGGCCTGAAAAGCCTGTTATTGCCTCCATCGGGCAGGAAAATATCATAGTTGCCTGTTATGCTTTTACCTTCAATCTCGTTCCGGTTGCCCTTGATATGATTGGTATCAAACAATGCTTCTGCATATGTAAGTTTTACCGCACTCCCCTTCCCCCCGCTTACATTCAATTCAGGATAAGCCACCGTATTAAATGTTTGATCAAGTAAAATACTTACAGTGGCATTGGCTGGAATGATTACCGGATGATTGCCTGCAATAAAACCTGCATCCTCGATGCCCGATTTCCTCCTTACACTAACGATGCGTTGCAACGATTCTTCCATCTGCGGAATGGTACGCGGCGCGAGCGTCCATAAATTATCCGTACCATAACCTTCGGGCTGGGCTCCGGTTACAACCACAGCCTGCTGCCATTTACTATCGTCGAAGTTCCGGGTCTGCCATCCCCAGGGGTAAGCGCTGGCATCTACTTTATCACCCGGACCAATGACCATATAAGTACGCAGCTTTGCGCCATTTTCCAAAGAGCATGGCGTGTAAGCACTGTCTTTACAGGCTTTCCAGGAATTATTCGTGTCGAGTATCTGTTCCGCATCACTATCTCCCTGCAATAAAAAACCTGTCTGGTTGCTCATCTGCGGAACCGCCGCATATTCTGCCATATTCCAAACCTGTGCGGCAATGATATTATCGCCTTCGTGTAATTGTGCGGCGATATCAACCGTTTCGAAATTCCAGTGATTGAGGTCACATCTGGCCGGGCCGGCCGACACCATTTTTTCGTTCACAAACAAGCGATACCGGTTATCGGCAGATACATGTATAATAAACTGCTGTGGCTTTTTCTCTATATGCAGCACTTTCCTGAAATGATATACGCCATAGGCCCTTTGCGCTATTCCGGAACAACTGATCCACCGGGCCTTCCATAAGCCGTTTAATAATTGGGGATTGATAAGTTGCTGAGCCTGGGCATGTAAGATGATGAATATACCCAGCACACCTGTAATTTTTTTCATATGGCAGCGGTTTTGCTGAAATTACATAAATATTAAAAACAACTATCCCGTACTTACCGGCGATCGCTATCATAGTTTAAAATAAAGCATCTTTGCGTCTCAAAAATCAGCATCAACTGATGATACACATCAATAAAAACCATTCATTTCCCCTGGAGAATGTACTGTTCTCATTTGCACTGGCATCGGAAGCTGCCGATGTTTTTGAAGGATATCATACACTGATCACCGGAATAGGAAAAGTAAATGCGGCTTATGAATTAACAAAAGCCATTCAACATAAAAGACCCGCATTGATCGCTAATCTTGGATCGGCAGGAAGCAATGTGTTTCAGAAAGGATCGGTTGTTTGTTGTACCAAATTTGTACAAAGAGATATGGATGTGCGGGGCCTGGGATACGCACAATACGAAACGCCTTTATCTGGTTTGCCTCCCCTGCTCGAATATGGCTTAACGATGGATGGTTTGCCCGAAAGCATTTGCGGAACGGGTGATAATTTTGAAATGGGGCATTCCGCTACAGTTTACAACGTGGTAGATATGGAAGCCTATGTATTAGCCATGATAGCTATGAAAGAGCAGATCCCGTTCTTATGCCTCAAATATATTTCAGATGGCGCCGATGATGATGCAGCAGAAGACTGGACTGTTCAGGTTCATAAGGCAGCCATAGCCTATGGGAAGATTTTGAAATTGAATTAGTTCAACAGGCACACACATTAATCAACTTTTGTATTTATCTTTATATAGATTTAGTGTTCACTTGCCGTTCCGGCAGACTGAACACTAATCTTGCCAAAGTACAAATGCTTTTCCGTTAGCGGTAACGGTACAACTGACCCCGCGAGTGAAAAATTCTTAGATGTCAATGGACCAAATCAGGCAAACAATAAGACAAATGATTGAAATTTCAGACCAGGAGTTTGAAAATTTCCTGAGTCGTTGTATTGTAAAAAAATTTAAACGTTATGAAGTAGTGAGCCGGCCCAACATTGTTCCCAATGAAATTTTTTTTGTCAACAAAGGGCTCATTCGGGTTATTGTAACAGACAAAGATGGTACAGAACATTCCTTGCATTTCGCTTTGGAGAATCAATTTATTGCCGACTATTCTGCTTTCATGTTAAAACAACCTTCACTGTACACCTTGCAAACCGAAGAAGAAACGGAAACAGTTGTAATGCCCAGGGCAGCGATTGAATGGGGATACAAAAATTTAAAACAAGGCGACAAGTTAGGCAGATTAATTGCCGAGGTTTTTCCGAACATACATGACCGTGTACCACAACATATGATTGCCTCTTACCTGGGCATTACGCCGATTCATTTGAGCAGGTTGAAAAAAGCAAGTATCAAAAAAATCTAAACATTTGTTATCGTTTTAAAATTGCTCTTCAAATAGTTTTGCTGGCAAATGCTCCGGCTGTTTGCCGTGCTTGTTCTTGTTCAGGCATTGCAGGCCAAGCCATTTGTTATACCAAAATAAAAACATCATGCAACTATCAGCTAAGGAAAAAAAGAGACTGAAAACCAAATACGGAGATTGGGCCATTGTTACAGGCGCCACATCGGGAATTGGCCTGGAGTTAGCAACGCAATTAGCAAATGCAGATTTCAATCTCATCCTCAGCTCAAGGCATTTAGAAAAATTAAAGTCAGTCCAATATAATTTGAAGTTTAAAAATAACATTCAAATAAAAATTGTCGACGCAGATATATCAGAGCCATCAGGTGTTGAAAAAATTATCCAGGCTGCGCAAAACCTTGATGTTGGCCTGCTTATAAACAATGCAGGTGTTGGCACTTCAGGATTGTTTGTCGACGCTTCGCTTCATTCAGAAATAAATATGCTTCGTTTAAATTGCGAAGCAGTGCTTTCACTGACTCATTATTTTAGCCAAAAGTTTAAACAACAACAACGAGGCGGAATTATTTTTTTGAGTTCTTTGGTGGCGTTTCAGGGAGTACCTTATGCAGCCAATTATGCCGCTACTAAAGCCTACATACAATCATTTGCCGAGGCATTATCAGTAGAACTAAAACCTTTCAATGTTGATGTGCTGGCAGCGGCTCCAGGACCCGTCGAAAGCGGTTTCGGTCAACGGGCTGATATGAAAATGAATAAAGCATTAAAACCATCCGAAATCGGAGCCCCCATTTTATCAGCACTGGGAAAACAAAGAAATGTTATTCCAGGGTTGCTTTCAAAAGTATTGGTGTATTCATTGAGAATCCTTCCGAGATCTGCAAAAATAAAAATCATGCAAACGGTGATGGAAGGATTTACGAAACATCAGAGAGAATAAACCGCAGAAATATTATCCCATATTTTTGCAACAATCTCTCTGAACCAACAAGTAAACTGTTCAGGATGTTTTTCAATTTCAGTCCTCAAATCTTTCCTGGAAATCCATTTAAAATCCTCTACCTCCATAATATTAGGTTTGGGCTGTAAATCTGAATAACCAATAAAGACATGGTCAAACTCATGTTCAATCAAGTTATTTTCAACCTTTGACCTGTAAACAAAAGAAAACAAAAAATCCAGTTCACAGCTAAGCCCCATTTCAAACATTAATCGTTCTCTGGCACTTTGTTTCACATTTTCACCCAATTGGGGGTGCGAGCAACAGGTATTGGTCCATAGGCCTGCTCCGTGGTATTTCTGCTTGCCTCTTTTTTGTAAAAGCATTTCACCCTTGCTATTAAATATAAGGATTGAAAAAGCCCTATGAAGCGCTCCCTTTAAATGAGCTTCCATTTTGTCCATTTCGCCAATAGCATGGTCCTGGCGATTTACTAATACTACATTATCTCTTTTCATTACTTTACACATTGAATATTTTGAATACTTCAGCTGTTTAATTAGCGTATTGGTAATTTTGCTTTTGAAAAAGTTTAAAAAAGTAAATATTCAGTAGAAACTGGCTGTAACCATAAACAACATCTTCAATCGGAATGGTCAAAATTTTAATTCCTAAAAAATCACCCGGATTGTAATTAACGACAGGTGATTCAATACAGCTGCCCGTTAATACGCCATTCACAGGAATAAATCCCAGCAGTAAAACAAAAAAAACAAATGACGCCTGCCCTATCCATTCTTTTTTAGCTATAAAATGCAGAAAAATAAGCACACACAGCGTTACCAGCGCCGTAATCAATGTGTATGTTTTCTGATAATGCAAAAGGGCGATAACCACCAGTACAACAGAACTTGTAAATACAATTAAGTTGTTTAATGAGTTCGCCCAGCCGAGATCAAAGAATTTTTCCAGGCAGAAATAGGTGAATACGCAAGCAAATGGGATGCACCAAAAGAACAACCATTCTTCTAGCGGTAGCCCGGCAATTACTATACCCAAAGTATAATTTCTATCAAACCACCAGACGCCCATTTTGGTGAACCAAACATCCCATAAAATATAAAGAACAGCAACAATGGTGCTTGACAATAAAAAATTGCCAAAATATTTATAGAACTGAATTCTTTTATCAAAAGATGCAATAAGGCAAATAATGATAGTAAAGAAATTAACCAGTAGATATGTGTAAGATTGCATCATCTTTTTTCAGGGGTATATTTTTTGAAATATTTAAAATGTGCCCACAAAAACCCAAAGCATTCGCCGTTTTCTTTACCTAAATGTTTGTGATGTTGCTTATGAGCCCGCCTGATTGCCAACAGATAAGAATTCTGCGTATTGCTCAAAATTTTTGCTCTTTGGTGGATAAAAATATCATGTACAAAAAAGTATGCCATTCCGTACAATGTGATGCCCAATCCAATGAAAAACAAATAACTAAAATCATGCTTCGCTCCGGCATATAGCAACGCAATGGCAGGAGTTGCGAAAATCACAAAAAAGAAATCATTTCTTTCAAGAGGCCCCTTGTTGCTATGGTCATGATGGTCTTTGTGCAAGAACCACAGAAAGCCATGCATTACATATTTATGAATGAACCAGGTAGCCCCTTCCATTGAAACAAAAACCGATAAAACGATTAAGAAGTTCATTTTGACGAACCTGTTTGGTTAAAAATCTTTTAAAGCTTCATCTATATTTTTCAGTACAGTTCTAGATGTAATTTCATTCCGGTGCATTTTAAGAAAATCTTTGTCTGACTTGATGTTTGAATAGTAACCCAGAAAAAAAGGTGCATTTTTTTTGATAGAAAACCTGATAAATCTAACTTCTACATTATTCGGCTCTTTTAAAACCGCTATTTCAATATTCTTCCGGCCTTCTCTGAATGTATTGAGTTTGGCAATGGGATTAACCACATGATTCGCCCAAATTGCCTGCAAACCTCCTAAATAAGCTAAATACAGCGGTTCACTTTTAACCGGTTTCAAATCCTCAATCATTCGTGCACACAAGTTTTTATTTGCAACGGCCTTGTTATAATTGTTCCTTACATAATCCAGGTCAATACCGCCTGCCGGCACATTCATGTGAAGTATTGCATTCCATATCAATATGCTCCAAAAGCTCATCATAAAAAAGCCGCTTTATAGCGTAAATAACTTTTCAGGGCTACAAATGCTTTTTGAGAATTTGGGATGCGGATTCTGTTTTTTAGAATTTCCTGCGAACTTGTATTTTTAATTTTTTCAAACAAAGAGAGGTAATATTTATAAGCCAGGTAAACGCCAAACATCGATGAATTGGGAAGCTTTTTAATGCCGTTTAAAGCCTCTGTAAATTCTGTTTCTATTTCTTTTTCAATCTGACATTTTACAGCGTTATCAAATACACAGATATTTATGTTCGGAAAATAAGTGCGCCCCAAAATTTGATAATCATCTTTCAAATCCCTTAAAAAGTTAACCTTCTGAAATGCCGAACCCAGCTTCATTGCATATGATTTTAGTTCTTCATATTTCTCCTTATTTCCCTCTGTAAATACCTGCAAACACATCAAACCAACTACTTCTGCAGAGCCGTAGATATACTCATTGTACAGATCAGAATTATAATCCATTTTTTGCAGATCCATTTCCATACTGTGCAAAAAGCGGTCAATCAGCGTTCTGTCTATTTGATATTTGTGAACGGTTTCCTGGAAGGATTGCAAAATGGGGTTTAGCGAAATCTTTTCTTCCAGGGCAATATTGGTCTCAATTTTCAATCTATTCAACAATTTTTCTTTGTCATAACCGTGAAAGCTATCCACTATTTCATCTGCCAACCTTACATATCCGTAAATAGCATAAATGGCCGGACGGATAGAAGGTTTCAGCGCCAGTATACCAAATGAAAAACTGGTACTGTACTTTTTAGTAGCTCTTTTGCTCACTTCGTAAGACAATTCATCAAACAGTTTTTTCATATTTTTCGATATTTAAACTATTCACTTCGTTTGCAACAATTTTTCCGGAGATGATGGATGGAGGCACTCCGGGTCCGGGCACGGTTAACTGGCCGGTATAAAACAAGTTGCTGATTTTCTTATTGCGGATTTTCGGTTTCAATACCGCTGTCTGACTTAAAACATTAGCAAGCCCGTAAGCGTTACCGCCATAAGCATTGTAATCCGAAATAAAATCACGCACGCAATAACTTCTTTTATATTCAATTTTAGAAAGCAGGTCTGTTACACCTGTATGTTTTTCTATTCTTGAAAGCATTTCCCTCAAATATTTCTCTCTTGTTGTTTCATCGTCATTGATTCCTATAGCCAGTGGCATCAGCAAAAAAAGATTTTCACCGTATTCAGGCGCTACGGTGGTGTCTGTTTTTGATGGGCAACAGCAATAAAACAGTGGGTTTTCAGGCCATTTTTTCTTTTCGTATATGCACTGGATGTGTTCATCCAGGTCGTTTTCAAAAAACAGCGTATGATGTTTTAGGTTAGGGATATTTTCTCCAAACCCCAGATAATAAATAAGGCTGGAAGGAGCAAAAACTTTGTTTCTCCAATATTTTTCATCATAATTTCTAAGCCTTTCAGGCAAAAGTGTTTCCGTATGATGATAATCGGAAGACGCAATCACAACATCAAATTCGTGGTTGATACCATTAACCTGCAATGACTTAATTTTTCCGTCCTCTACGTTTATCTTTTCAACATTTTGATTGAAATGAAATACCGCTCCTTGTTTCTCAGCAATATTTTGCATGGCCAAAGCCAACTGGTAATATCCCCCCATTGGATACCAGGTACCTAAAGCATAGCCCCCATAGTTCATGAAGCTGTATAAAGCAGGGATATTTTTAGGGGATGCACCCAAAAAAATGACCGGGAACTCCATTAAAGACCTCAATTTAGGGTTTGCAAAATATTGGGCTACATAAGTGCGAAAGTTGCTCAGCAAATCTAGTTTCAATGCACTACCTGCTATTTTAGGCGATAAAAATTCCCGCCAATTGTGACAAGGTTTGTTTACAAATTCTTTCATACTTACCTCGTACTTGAATTTTGCCGATCGCATGAACTGGTCCAATTTGTTGCCGGAACCGTATTCTAACTGCTCAAACAAATTCCTTAACGCTTCATATTTTTCGGGCACTTCAATATTCCCATCAGCGAAAACCATTTCAAACTGAGGGTTCAATGGCACGAGCTTATAGAAGTCTGAAGATTGGTAACCGAAATCTGTAAAGAAACCCTCTATGATATCGGGCATCCAGTACCAACTCGGCCCCATATCGAAAACAAATCCATTCTCCGTAACAAACTGCCTGGCCCTGCCACCTGGTTGATGGTGCTTTTCGAAAACATGTACATCGTTGCCCGCATTAGCTGCATATGCCGCGGCTGACATCCCCGAAAAACCAGAACCGATGACGGCTATTTTTTTCTTTGGTATTATACGTTTCATAATCCGTTTAAAATTATCCTGGCAACTAACTTAGCCGGCTATGCGCCAGCTCTAATAATTCAGGTATTTCCACATTCATGCAATAAATGGAGTGATGGAAATCGTCCAATTTGGAAAGCAACCGTATCAGATCCATTTTTTCCGCATAGGTAAGGTTACCGGTAACCACCTGTGAAGCTTTACGTATCTTCTCCATTTGCTTTTCCAAAACATTAATACCTGCCGGGGTAATTTGGATTACTTTACTACGTTTGTCTACCTCAGAATGCGTTTGCTCTGCCCACCCGTTTTGTATCAAACGATTGATGATCTGAATGCCTGCTGACTTATCGTGCACGTTTTTCTTAATAAGTTCTATTTTGGACATGGCACCGAAAGCTTTCAGGTTAATGAGGTAAATAAAATCTTCCTGCGTAGAGAATGCAGAGCCATTGATGGCAGATTTAGAATAATACTTAGCATACCTATTCATGTGCACGATAAAAGTGTTGATAACACTATCTGAACTCCTGCCGTTTTCTTTACCCTCCCATTTAGGCTCCGCTATAATTCCAGGTTCTATAGTAGTGCTGCAAACCCATTTTTTAAATCCCGCTACATCGTTACTATAATCACCTTCTTTATGATTTTCCAGTTCAAATTGATGAACCAGATTCATTACGTCTATTACTAATTGGTATTCCATTTAATTGAAAAATTGTTTGTAAATATACTATTTTGTTACTAGAATAGTATAAAATAATACTTTAAACTAGTGTTAATTATCAACTTTTATACCTCTCATAATCCCCGGAGCAAGTGTTGACAGTATCATCCCGGGCGTACCAAGGTGTTTAAGAAACCAGGAAATAACGGTTACTTTTATGAAACCCATTATGAACATGACAACGGGCACATTTGCATTAACGATACATATGGTCGCAAGTCTTGATGGGATGGTTGCCAAAAAAGACAACAGCGTTTCGTGGTTTGAAACATCTGATTATTACGAAAAGGGGATTACCGGACAAGACCCAACCGAATTCCTGAAAACAATAGATTGTTACGTAATGGGTTCCAGAACTTATGAACACGCCCTGGAACTTTCCAAATCTTATGGGTGGGCTTACGGAGATACACCAACAATTGTAGTAACACATAGAAACCTGCCAATAGAAAGGACAAATATTGAAACCTTCTCAGGCGATCTTAACGAACTGGTGAATGAGCACTTAAAACCAAACTACAAAAACGTTTGGCTCGTGGGTGGACCCATGCTTGCGAAAGATTTTATTCGCCTACAATTGGCAGATGTAATAAGATTATCCATTCTGCCTATAATTTTAGGCTACGGAACACCGTTTTTTAACCACATAGAACAAGAACACGCATTGCACCTGAAAGAAGTTACAGCCTACAAAAACGGAATGGTGGAACTATGCTATGAAGTAAAGAAATAGCGGAACCTGTCATTGCTGTTGCTGTACACCCTGGGTGCCATAATCCGTATCATACAAAGCTTTTTCTTCATTAGGCGTACGGGGAGTGCTAACATCATTCAATTCTTCAAACACGGTTCCATCTTCATACCCAATGGAAACAAATGCGGTTAAATGTTGTTTGGAAATACCCGTGAACACACCTTTCACCGGCGTGCAATCATTAAAATCCCGTCCTACAGACAGTTTCACGTGCTGGTTGGTTACCCAAACATTGTTGGTGGGATCTATGCCTGCCCATCCAAACTGCGGTACATATACTTCTACCCAGGCATGTGTAGCCCCTTCACCGCGCATGCCATTTTTATTCGGACAGATATAACCACTTACATACCGGCATGGGATCTGCAGTGTGCGCAGGATCTGCAACATCAGGTGGGCAAAATCCTGGCATACACCCGACCGGTGGCCCAATATTTCGTCAACTGTGGTTTCAATGGTCGTAATCCCTTTGATATATTTGAAGTTTTTGAAAATGTATTCACAGCACTTCTCTGCAATAGCTGCAACGGTCTGTTGCGGATGTTGCAATAAACCGGCTGCAATATCCTGAATCGCTTGTTGGTGTTCGATCTGTTTAACAGTAGAAAGCTCCACCAGGTAAATATCCTCGTTAACTTCAGTTTTCAATTGATCAAACCCTGAATGGAAATTTATTTTCAACTGCGACGAAGCGGTTGTTCGAACAACCAGTTTACTTTCTATCACCAATGACTGATGCGCAGCCAGGTTGTTGAACACACCGGCTTTGTTTCCCCAATAATCGTAATAAGTGTTCACCTCGGGTGAATCGGTGATGACGATTTCATGCACCAGCACTTCCTGTTCATTACAAGGATATGGATATATCTTAATCTCGTTGATGCTTTCTTTTACTGGCCTGTCGTATTCGTATTTCGTTATATGATGGATCTGAAAAACCGGCATTTGATTTTAAATATGAAAATTACAAACTGTTATATCTTTTGTTACAAGTCGCGGGCATTCAATGATACGAAAAAAACAGTTGCCCGAATTGGGTACTGAATTTTAAAAGCTCTATCCGCAATTCCATCAGGAATGTTTTCAGGTCTACCTTTTCTATGTCCTCCGGGTCCATATACCGTATCCGGCTGTGTAACCTGCAAAAACTATTTACCAGCAGCATAGTTTCATCTGAAGGATTATCCTTGACAATATCATTCAAATAACGGCGAATCCGCTTGAACGAATATAAAATAGAGCGCGGAAAATCTACATTGAAAATCACCTGATGTAAAACATTCAGATTGATGTTTCCTTTTCTGTAATTCTTCAAATGCAATTCATAGCCCGATAAAGACAGCAACAGGCTTCTCCATTGCATCACATCTCTCTCCTGCGCAAGATTATAACCAATATGCTCATATTCCTTCTCGGTAAGTGCAATGGTTTCCAGGCTGCGCTCTATGTATTTCCCCAGGTTCATAAAATTCCAGCCCTGTCCGCGCGGCATGGTAATATCGGTTATTCCTGCATAAGCAACACACTTGCCCGACAACATTTCCAATGTCTGCAATGCATTCAACTCTGCCAGGCGTTCTGGCAGGTCAGGCTGGTTTACCATATGATACAGCCCGTTCACATCTTCCCAAACTTCCTTGGTGATGTAATCCTGTACGCCACGCGCATTTTCCCGGGCATGTAGCACCATGTTTTTTACAGAGTTAGCGTTTTCTGTTTGTGTAATCAGCTTTGGCAATGCAAGTGCCGCATCATTTTCGAGGTGCAAAATTTCATCTTCGTCAAGATGAGCAAATATCTCCAGCACCGGCCGCCATGTGAGGTTATGATGGATGTTCTTATCGAGCGATAAAATATATCGAACATAACTTACGCGCAATACACCCTGCGCACGCTCCATGTACCTGTTCAACCAAAATAATGAATCCGCTATCCTACTTAGCATTATCGATAATTAAACAATTTTAAAAAACAGAAGGCATATCCACTACCCAGGTATCTTTGCTGCCGCCGCCCTGCGAAGAATTCACCACAAGAGAGCCCTCTTTCAAAGCAACACGCGTCAATCCTCCCGGTACAATTTGAACACCTTTCGGGCCATATAAAGCATAAGGCCGCAGGTCTACATGGCGGGGAGCCAATTTCCCATCCACGAAACAAGGCACCGTGGAAAGTTGGATAATCGGTTGTGCAATATAATTCCGGGGATGTTCTTCAATGACCTTCCGGGCATCCCGCCATTCCTCATCTGCTATTTTATTCCCCATGATCATACCATAGCCGCCCGACTGGTTCGTACTCTTGATAACCATTTTATGAATATTGTCGAATACATGGTTGCGCTCATCGGCATTTTGCAAATGATAGGTAGGCACATTTTGCAAAACAGGTTCTTCATTCAGGTAATACCTGATCATCGCGGGTACATAAGCATACACGGCTTTATCGTCTGCAACACCATTTCCTACGGCGTTTACAATAGACACACTCCCTTTCCGGTAAGCATCCAGCAGCCCGGCCACACCCAACATGCTGTCTTTTTTGAATACCAGCGGGTCAAGAAATTCATCATCTACCCTGCGGTATATGACATGAACCTGCTGCAGCCCCCTGGTTGTCTTCATGAATACCTTATGATTATCCACAATCAGATCCCGCCCTTCTACCAGTTTAATGCCCATCGACCGGGCAAGAAAAGTGTGTTCAAAATAGGCCGAATTGTAAATACCCGGCGTCAGCAGTACCACAGTAGGGTTTGAAATTTGTGCAGGAGCTAATTGCAATAATATTTCATGCAGCATCAGCGGATAATTGCTTACACCACGGACATGACTCGATGCCAGTATGTTGGGAAAAATGCGTTTGGTTACCTCCCTGTTTTCCAGCATATAACTTACGCCGGATGGTGTACGCAGGTTGTCTTCCAGTATGTAGAACTTTCCGTCGTCGCCTCTGATCAAGTCGATTCCCGAAATATGCACATATATATCATAAGGCACTTTGATACCGAATACCTCCCGTGTAAAATGCGGACAGGAAGCAATCAATTCCGGAGGAACAATTTTATCGTTGAGGATTTGGTGTTTGCTGTAAATGTCTTTCAGAAAAAGGTTAAGCGCTTTCAGCCGTTGTGCGATCCCTTTTTCAATTGTTTGCCATTCTTCTCCGGTGATGATGCGTGGAATGATGTCGAAAGGAAAAATACGTTCAATGCCTTCATTGTCGCTGTACACAGTAAATGTAATGCCCTGGTTCATGAAAAGTTCACCTGCCAATTGTGCTTTTTTCAAAAGTAAGTCTGCGCCAAACTTCTGCAATTGCCTGTAAACCGCTTTATAGGGTTCCCGTATTGAATCCCAGCCACGCATTTCATCCCATGTACCAGCATTCGGCGTATAAGATCCAAATAATTCACTTGCTTCATACATAAACAATTATTTAATTTGAACCTGGCAAGCAAACCTGAAGCATTTCTTTCAATCAAAATGACTCTTTGATCATATGATTCCTATGAATATATGGTAATCCGGGATACAATCCAAATAATAAGTTAGTTTACCTCCAGTTCATCCTTGCCTGGAAGTTTAGAAAACCTGCCATGCGGTTCTGTTTGATACCAGAATACAACGCTGGCTATATCATCTTGTAGTGGCAAATACCGGCCGCTGTTATCATTGTGCCAGCCCAAATCCTGTATGGTTACTTTCAGGTTCTTTTCAAACCGGATGGGGTCGGTGATATGCCAGCGGTACAAGCCGAATCTTTGCTGCGAGTTATAATGCCCATCGGGACGTATTACCTGCACCAGCCCGGCATACGGTGTATTGAACGCTGTATAATTGCTTTCCGTAACCCCTGCTGCATTTTTAGTCCGGGTATCGAAATCATAGCTTCCGCAGAAATAATCTTCCGTTCCGGTTCCGCATATTGTCGGGAACTGGCTGTCGCCATCCATAAAGAACTTGATCTCTCCCTCACCCCACCAGCCGTTGGCATGCACACCAATGGCCATATAGGTTCCCACGTATTGCCCCTTACCCGTTACACTATCCAGCAACACATAATCTTTCTTATAAGGATTGGGGTTGATACGCTTATACTGTGCGTGAAAATACGCTGCATCGCGGGCAATCTCTTTTAGTTCATAATTGATGGAATAATAAAGGGTCATATCCTTATCATCGATATTCTCCATCGTGATCTTGCAACGATGTCTGAACGGCATGGGCCAGTAACAGTTGAACGCACTGCCCGGATTCACGCAAACGGCCAGGGAACTGAGCGGCGCATATTGTCCCCATCCCATACAAAAAAAGTCACCCACCGGGCTTTCCACGCTGGGTATACTTTCTCCATCCCAATAAAAACGGATGATGCTATTGCGCCAGTTGCCGGTCGGCGTCATCCAGATATGATTGATACAGCCGCTTGAGTCAATATCGGCCAGTGTGAATGTGGTGTGTGATTTGATCACTACAGAGGGACTCAGCTTCCAGGTTTGTCCGAGCTCCCTGGCTGCAGAAGCGCCGGTACCGGTGGTGGCCATCCCGCCCATACCTTTTGCTCCTGTAAAATTCTCCGGGCTGATGCTTCTGCTTTTGGCATCGGATAACTTATACAAGTTTTCCATGCTGTTTTGACCATCGGCCTGCATAAATAAAACAACAGCAAGACAACCCATAAAACAGCGCTTGATCGCAATCGGTAGCTTTATCATATCGTATGCATTTATACAGTTAAGGATGAAATATACTACTATTTATAAAGAGATCATACAGCGCAATAAAAAAGCAGGCCGCGCATGATGAACGACCTGCCTGAACCAACATCAACGGTAATTTATGGTATAACAATCATCTTCTGTGCGCTTCTTATCCTGCCATGCGCCACCTGGTTAACAAAGTATACGCCCGGTAACTGTAATAATAGCACGCCGCCCCAGATTTGAGTAAAGAGATGACATAAACAATCGTTTTGAAGTGATTAAAATGGGGTTTTAGTTCTCTTCAAAAATAAACACCATTAAAAGCTAAGCGGGGAGAATATCATAAAAGATTAGGTCGAAAAACGTAAATGTTTTTATCACAAAAAAAAATCCCCATTGACTTCTGTCAATGGGGATCAGCGTACTACCCCCTATCTTGCGCTTATTGAACAACCGGTACTACCATCCGGGATTATTAGGAAGGATATTACTGTTCACCAGCAATTCTGCCTGCGGAATGGGCGTGTGATATACTGATTCGGAAGGTTGCAACAGATTCTTGGTAATACCGGCCGGTAAATCATCTGCCAGGCGTTCTATATTGCTGTTGGTACGCCTCAGATCAAATAACCGGTGCCCTTCAAATGCCAGTTCTTTGTATCGTTCTGTAAGAATAGCACTGATAAGATCCGTATTACTGGCGAAGGACTGGCTGGTATAACCTTGTATCCTTGCGGCACGTAGCGTATTCAGATCATTGGTACCATCTGCCAGTCTGCCCATACGTGCATAAGCCTCTGCACGTATCAGGTACATTTCCGCTGTACGAAATACTTTTACGTCTGCCAGGTTGAGAGCACCCGGCTGTCCCGCATATTTGTTGATGGTATTCGGCAATTGCCCGCCTGCTATCAGAGAGGAATCTGTAGCAAAGTAACTGCTGTAACGCACATCATTGGCGCTGTCATACAATCGCATCAGTTTGAGCGCCGGTGCAAAATATACAATACCTGTAGCAACATTTTTCCATACATCCCCCGGACGAAAAGCACTGCGATTGGTACGCTTCAGTTTAAAGATCACTTCCGCATCGCTTTGGTCCTGCCATATGGCAGGAAAAACATTCGGTGTTGCCAATGGAATTTTATTGATCAGCAGGGAGGATTTATCAATGGCTCCTTGCCAGTCGCCCGCATACAGCGCTACCCGCGCTTCCAGCGATTGCAGTGCATTCAGGCCCATCCTGATATTGGTGCTGTTTGTCTGTTGAGCAAGCAGGGTTTCTGCATCGGATATATCCTGTTTCAATAACTTGAAAAAATCAGCGGTAGCCGGACGGGAAGGTTTGGAATCAAGATCCGTACGTGTAATATAAGGAACAGCAGCTGCATCAGGCGTGTACACCGGCGCATAAGCATAGGCCCTGTACAAATCGAAATGCTGAAAAGCCCGGATGGCCAGCAGTTCCCCCTTCAGCTGGTTTCTCTTTGTTTCCTCACTTACATTCTTTACCGGTACTGTACCAATATGCCCCAGTATACTGTTGGCTCTTCCTATGATCTGGTAAGCAGTGGCCCAGGGGCTGGCAATCTCTTTGTCGCCAAGAGAAAAAGTCCACCTGAACAATGACTGTGCACTGCTGTTCACACCCGCATTCTTCAACCCAATGCGGCATTCATCTGTGGGCACACTCCCCAATTGCATGATATACTCTTCCTGCCAGTCGGCATACACACCCAGTACGCCCTGTTCCAGTGTTTGTACAGATGAGAAAACGGACTGACCGTCTACCTGGTCAACAGGTGTTTTTTCCAGTTGCTTTGTGCATGACTGCATACCGGATACCAGTATGATCAGGAAAGAAAATACAAACCATTTCTTTATTATAATGTTGTTCATTGTGTACATGATGCTTTTGATTTAAAATGAAATGTTGATACCACCTGTGATCATTCTGGGCATAGGATATTCATATTGCGCAATGTCATTGGCATCTTCCGGATCAAATCCACGCCATTTCATGAATGAGAACAGGTTCTGTCCGTATGCAAAGACCTTCAGTCCGTGTATGTATTTCGACAGGTTCGCACCCAAAGGAACATGGTAAGCAATGGACAAGTTCCTGAGTTTGATGTAATCGGCGCTCATGATATCCCTGGAAGTAAAGAAAGTAGGATACTGTGCTCCTGCATAAGCAGCATGATCGCCAGGTTTCTGCCAGATATTCAGCATATCGGCCGATTGATTATACTGCCTGTAGTTGGCATCGCCCGAGTGCGCATACAAGTTGGGATAATTCAGCCTATACATGCCTTTGATGAAACTCATCAGCAACGAAAATTCAAATTGTTTATAGGTAACATTCAGGGTAAAGCCGCCTTTGTAAGGAGGGTCATATACTTTACCTGCCATGGGTACTGCATCACCTGAATTATATGTGTTGGTGGTCTTTCCATCTTTTGTTAAATAAATCGGGGCTCCTGTTGCAGGATCAACACCTTGCCAGCGAACAGCATAAAAAGTTCCCAGTATATAACCGGGCAAACTCATCGATGCTTCATCGGCAAATATCTTGCTCTCATTACCCAGTGTTAACACCAGGTTCTGGTTATAAGCCAGGTTCAAGCCGGCAGTCACTTTCCAATCCTTTTGTTTGATAATATCTCCTTCTATCATCAGTTCCACACCCCTGTTCCTGATCTTTCCCTCATTGGATGAAATGGTAGCAAAACCGGTTGTGAGGGAAAGGTTCCTGTTCACAAACAGGCCATCGGTAATACGGTTATAAAAATCAAGTTCTGTGCGCAGCCTATTCTTGAAGAACCCGGCTTCAACGGCCACGTCTGCAATACGGTTCATCTCCCAGTTATAAGCCGGGTTACCTGGGGTTTGCAACTCGTAAGCGCTTTGCCCTGCATAGTTGGCCGGCGCATAAAGCTCCCTGTATCCGTAATCGCTGGCAAAGCCACCAGCATTGCCGGTAAGACCATAACTGGCCCTCAGCCGCAAGTAAGAAAAATGAGTTCTCAATCGTTCGGCAAAGGATTCAGAAAGCACATTCCAACTGCCGCCTACAGCATAGAAATGTTTATACCGGTTCAAAGCAGGCACCTGCGAAGAACCATCTCTTCTGAGGCTTGCCGACAATGTGTATTTATTGGAATAAGAATAACGGGCAATGGCTATCTGCGACAACAACAGGTTATCGGGTGTGGTTTGTCCGCTTATAGCAGGAATAAAATTATTATCAGCCGTACCCTGCGATACACCGGCAGGTGTATTGAGCAGCAGGCTGTTCAATCCGTAACCAGTAAAGCCAAAGCCTTCTCCTTTGATCCGGTTCATTTCAGCCAACAGGTTGGCTTCCAGTTCGTGGTCGCCCCATTTTTTGTTGTAGCGGAGACCTCCGTTTACAATCAAACCCAACCTGGTTGCGAGGCTGCGCTGGTAAGATCCACGGTTACCATTCGGTTCCTGCGCGCCATAATAGGAATCGGGATTGAGGTAGTTGGTAAAATTGGACTGCTGGTAATCGATGCCCACCGTACTGATCAGGTGCAGGTCTGAAGACAAACGGAAATCCTCATTCAGAGAAACCACCGCTTTGATCTGGTTGTCTTTACGCAGGCTGTTGCGATACACATCCAGGGCATTGGAACCAAAATTACCGGGTCGGGCAGAATCAGTGGGCGACTGATATGGCAATGCATAATACAGTGAGGCGATGGGATTCTTTTCTGTAATACCACCACCTCCTACCGCTGCACCGCCTTGTGGCGCCACACCTTCGTCCTGTATATAACGCACAGAAGCGGTAGACAATCCAACAGACAGACTCGATTTCAAACGGCCGCTTGTGTTCTGGATATTGGCCCTCAAACTATAGCGTTTCAGGCCGGAATTCAATGCAATACCTTCCTGGTTCAGGTAAGAAGCGGCAATATAAAACAGGGTACGATCATTACCGCCCGACAAGTTCAATGTATGCGATTGTGTAAAAGCTTTACGAAGTAAGTATTTACGCCAGTCGGTATTGATGGTTTTCAGGCTATCGAGGTAGTGCTTGCCAAATGCATAATCAGCGGCTGTTTTCGGCGTGCTCACCCCATTTACGATCTTATTCGGGTTATACGCCGAATAAGCCCATCCCGGCATGTTGGGATCCTGTAGTATCTCTTCAAACTGCAAGCGCTGTGAGGTATTCATCATATCCCACTTGGAACTGTTGACCTCAGAGAAACCCATCTGTGTTTTATAGTTGATGCGTACTTTACCATCCGGCAGGGCCATCCCTTTCCGGGTGGTGATCACGACCACACCATTGGCCGCCCTCGACCCATAAGGCGCAGTAGAAGCCGCATCTTTCAATACGTTGATAGACTCGAAATCGTCTGTATTCAATGCGGCGAAAGAAGCGGCAGCAATGGGAACTCCATCTACAATATAAAGCGGGTTGGTATCGCCGTTAATGGAACCCAGTCCGCGTATGGTAACACGTCCGGCTTCACCTGGTTGCCCTGTAGGCGTTCCTACATATAATCCCGGTGCACGTCCTTGCAGCATCACATCGAATGAACCAACCGGGTTGTTATCTATGGCAGCAGCTTTGATGGTAGACACCGCGCCCGTGGTCTTGTTCCTGCTCTGCTGTGTATAACCTGTTACCACCACTTCTCGCATCTCCTGTACATCTGCGGCCAATGGAATCACGAGATCATTGTCAGACGAGGTAACGGTCATTTGTTTGGTTTCATATCCCATCGATTTGATCACCAGTGTACATAGCTGGTTAGTTATTTTCAGCGTAAACCGGCCCGATGAATCTGTGATTACATTGGCATGGTTTTCTTTACAGGAAACATAAACTCCTGTTATAGGTAAATGGGATGTTCCGTCTTGTACGCGCCCTTTTAAAAGCCGTTCTTGTGCATGTAATGGCACAAATGACAATAAGCCCGCCAACAGGAAACAAATACTGCTCAACATCAATTTCATAATAGATCATTTTGCGTGTTAACTATTTCAGATTCAATAGTGACGCAAAACTAGAAGCGGCTTATTAAGAGCGTCTTAGCCTGAGATTAGCCGGGTATTAGTATATCATTAGAATCCTTTAATGTTGAGGGAACTCCATGATCATATCGGTTCCATTTCCAGGTTGCGACCGAACGGTCAATAAAACATTGTGCAAGCGGAATATTTTTTCACTGAGCGATAACCCAATGCCCACTCCTTCGTATTTTTTTGCATTGGCTGCCCTGAAAAAAGGCCTGAAGATATTCTCACGATCCTTTTCATTGATACCTATTCCGTAATCGCGGATGATGAGGGAGGTCTTATGGTTGTTGGCTGTGAGTATGCAGTCTACTTTTTTCCCGTCTGAAAACTTGATCGCATTCTTCAGTATGTTTCCAATGGCCAGAAAAAGCAGGTGCCTGTTGCAGGAAAATGTGTACAAATGTTGATCAGCAGATAAATGATAGATGAGTTCTACCTCATGATGAGCAGCATATTCATCTTTTACCTGCCACATCAGTTCATCCAGGCGAACATCCTGCCTGTCTTCATCTACAATGGTTGCCTGGGCCAGTTCCAGCAGGCTGTTCAATAATTCATTCAAGTGTTCCGTTTCATTCAGTACTGTTTCCAGTGTTTTCCGATAGTCATCTTCGCTTCTTTTGGCACGCAGGCTCACTTCCAATGAACCAATGATGGAAGTCAGTGGCGTTCGCAGTTCATGCGACGCATTGCTCACAAATTGTTTTTGGGTCTCGAAAGATTGTTCCAGGTGTTCCAGCATGTCATTGAAAGAACGTATCAATTCGCTGATCTCGTCTTTGCCGCCCGATTCATTCAACCGCTGGTCTAAACTGGTAGAGCGAACGATCCTGATGTCCCGGATCATCTTTTTAATCGGCTGAAGTGCAACTCTTGAAAAAAAGTGCCCGATGATCAGGGTAATCAACAGGGAGCTCAGGAAGAACAGCAACATCACACGGAACAACTGTTGCATGGCTTTGATACCATATTGATCTACCGCCGAAATCAATACACAGAAGTCTCCGGAATTATCCTGGTACAATATCCCAACCACTTGACGATTACGATCAAAATAACGGATGCTTCCCGATGAACGTACTTTATGAATGATTGCACGGCTCCATTCGTGTGAAATGCTGTCTCTTAAAAAAACAGGCTGGTCGCTGCTATCGTAAATGCGTACTATTTCACCCGGAATGGATTGAGGGTATTTTTTGATGATATCCTTAAACTTATCCGACGGCAGATTGTCTTCTGCCAGAAATAACTGTGCTACAACAGTTGCACGTTCTGTTAACCGGTTTCTGAATTCGCTTTTCCTGTTGCTGTCGGTAATGAAATAGATACCAGTAAGCACTCCCAATAAAAGTATGGCGAATAACACAGTGAACTGCATCAACAACCTGTCCTTGATCTTCATAACGGCTCCTTTTATTGATGTGTTATGGTTCTTTGAGGGTATAGCCCATTCCAATAACCGTATGGATCAGTTGCTGCTCAAACCCCTTGTCTATTTTACTACGCAGGTAATTGATGTACACATCAATGAGGTTGGTTCCCCTGTTGAAATCAATGCCCCAGACCATTTCAGCGATCTTTGTTCGCGACAATACCCGGTTCTTATGGATCACCAGCACTTCCAGTAAAGCGAATTCCTTGGCGGTTAACTGGATCTCTTTTTTATTCCGGGTCACCTTTTTTTTATATCCGTCTACTTCCAGGTCGGCTACCCTGTAAATGGTACCGGGAGCTATCAGGGTCTTACGGCGGGTGAGCACCCTCAGACGGGCAATCAGTTCTTCAAAATGAAAGGGTTTAACCAGGTAATCATCGGCGCCGCAATCGAATCCTGCCATTTTATCCTGCATGGTGCCCAATGCAGTTAACAGTAATACGGGGAGTTCAGGTTTGAGGCGACGGAGTTCTTTGCACACTTCCAGTCCGTTCCGCTGCGGCAGGATCACATCCATCACCACCACGTCATAATCATTTTCCAGGGCAAGCCGCTCTCCCGTTAACCCATCATAGGCAACGGTTACGTCATATAATTGTTCTTTGAGTCCTTTTCTGATAAAATCAGCCACTTTCAGTTCATCTTCTACCAGCAGGATATTCATGCATACAAATTTCCTGCAAAAATACAGGTCAGCCGCCGCGTTAAGGTGCTACATTAATAAAATCTAATGTCAGGTATACACTTAATATTTTTGCTTATTCAGACGTTCCCTACAAGCCTGGCTATCAAAAAGGCAGCCGCAGCAGCCACCAGCCCAATCATGGTCACTTTCAACGCCCCGGCAACGGGTGCCTGGCCTGTAACCTTACTTTTGAAATAACCGAATACAAACAAACTGATCGTGGTAATGACCACGGAAACCAACAAGCCCTCATGCGGCGTACGGGTAAAAAAATAAGCCGACAGCGGCAACAGGCCACCCACACAATACGCCAGGCCAATGGTGAGTGCAGAATTGCGCGCCCTGTTGGGATCGGGCTTCTCCAGTCCCAGCTCAAATTTCATCATGAAATCAACCCACTTGTGTTTGTCTTTAGCCATTTCTTCGGCTAACAGGTGTTGCCCCTGTGCACCGATCCCGTATTCCTCAAAAATCTCTTTTACTTCCTGTTTCTCTTTTTCAGGCACCCTTTCTACTTCATCGTATTCTCTCTTCAATTCACTTTGGTAATGTTCCAGTTCGGTTCTGCCGGCCAGGTATCCTCCCAAGCCCATCGCAATACAACCGGCTACAATTTCAGCGATGCCCGCTGTGATCACTATGGCGTTATTGGCTACAGCTCCACTCAAACCCGCAGCCAGTGCAAAAGGTACGGTGAGTCCATCGCTCATGCCGATGACAACATCGGTGATGAAAGCAGAACTTTTTAAATGTTGTTCGGTATGCGGCATAGGATCATAATTTGGCCATCATTTTTTCTACCATCTTGAACGTTGCCGGACAGTAAGCCACATTCTGTTTGTGCACATGAATGTAATCGGTCATTTTTTTCTTCTTCAGGTGAGGGAAACCGGCACAGTCATCCGGACGCACTTCATAAATGCTGCACATATTGGTGTGCAGGTCCAGGAACTGGCAAGGCTGCTTCACATTCATCCAGTCGCCATCGGCCTTATCAAAATAGAGCCATTTTTCTTTGAATTCATCGGTCGACATTTCCAAATGGGCTGCAATGCGTTTGATGTCTTTATTATTGAAAGTGGGACTCATGGTTTTACAACAATTGGCACAACTGAGGCAGTCAACTTCCTGCCATACTTCCGCATCAATAGCTTCGGCTATTTTATCGAGATGGCGCGGCGGGTTCTTTTCGATCTTGGTTAAAAACCTGCGGAATGAGCGTTGGTTGTGACGCACCTTTTGTTTGAATGAACG
Organism: Sediminibacterium magnilacihabitans; assembly: GCA_002973575.1. Classification (GTDB taxonomy): domain Bacteria; phylum Bacteroidota; class Bacteroidia; order Chitinophagales; family Chitinophagaceae; genus Sediminibacterium; species Sediminibacterium magnilacihabitans. The sequence continues at coordinate 22,934 of PVEQ01000020.1, read as the reverse complement.
TAGATTAACTTGCATCTGGGAAAAAAGAAATTTGTACTCGCAATATCATGTACCTTTCCCGCAATTCCAAATCCATCATGTGGGAAGCTTATAAAAAAGGATACAAAGCCTACCTGAGGCTGGAAAAATCGCTGAGCGAACACTCGGTGGAAGCTTACCTGCGTGATGTAGAAAAGCTGACACAATTCCTGCAGGCGAACAACCTGCTCAAGACACCGGGTGACGTTGAATTGAAAGAATTGCAGCAGTTCGTAAAATGGATCAACGAACTGGGTATGACGGCTACCTCCCAGGCCCGCATCATTTCCGGTATCCGCAGTTTTTATAAATACTGCCTGGCAGAGCAGATAGCACAAAAAGACCCCTCCTTGTTGCTGGAAGCACCACGTACCAAAAGGACCCTGCCCGATACATTGAGCTTTGCAGAGATTGAGTCGCTCATTGCACAGGTAGACCAAAGCACGCCCGACGGCGGACGCAACAAAGCCATACTGGAAACCATGTACAGTTGCGGGCTGCGCGTAAGCGAACTCATCGGACTGAAAATATCCTGCCTCTATCTCGATGTTGGCTATGTGCGCGTAACCGGCAAGGGCGACAAAGAACGCCTCGTACCCATTGGCAATGACGCGGTCAAATACATCAAACAGTACAAAGACCTCATCCGTTCACACCAGCTGATCAAGAACGGGTATGAGGATATTCTTTTCCTGAATAAACGAGGCACAGGGCTGAGCCGCGTGATGATCTTTTACATCATCAAAGACCTGGCCGCGAAAGCGGGCATCACCAAAAACATATCGCCGCATACGTTTCGTCATTCCTTCGCCACACACCTGGTAGAAGGAGGTGCCGATCTCCGTGCGGTACAGGAAATGCTGGGCCATGAAAGCATCACCACTACAGAGATCTACACCCATCTCGACAGGGATTATTTAAGAGACACTTTGCACCAGTTTCACCCGGCCTTTAAATAACAACATCGTCATCCTGACTAAGCGAAGAACGTCATCCTGAGCGAGCGAAGCGAGTCGAAGGACCTGCTGAACATTCAGGCAGATCCCTCGGCTACGCTCGGGATGACGATCGTTGGGCGGTCGGGATGACGATCGTTGGGCATTCCGGGTGACGACAAATAGTTAATCAGCATGAACAAGCTCTTTGCTATCAGATAACACAGCTGCCTTATCAATCAACGTGATCATATCCTTCCCTGTTGAATGGTTCACGGGTTATAGGAAACAGATGAAGGTTGTTTTGTCGAACAGAGACACCTGCAGCAGCTTTACCTGCCAGCCTCAACCTATCATTGAATGTCGTGTAGTATTGATGCGTATTGATCGCAGCCTTACTCAATGAAGAACCCATCACTATCATATCCTGCAGCGGTTCCGGTTCTTTCAGTTTTGCCGGTAATGTAACCGCCTGTACCACAGATTTCAAATGAACGGTTACCTGTGTGTGCTTTCCAACAGGCTGTTCCCGGGTCTCAAACCCAGCCGCTGTAATGATCAATACGGCCTGGTCATTGTTCACCAACAAATTGAAACGGCCGAGGCTATCGGCAACAGCCACCGTTTGCGTTCCTCTGATCGATATCCTGGCTTTGGATACCGGCTTACCCGATTCGTTCACGACCCTGCCGCTCACCTCGCGCGATGAGGAAACAAAGGCTGTTGCCATCACCAACAGCAGGCAGCCCAATAGCATCTTGTATTTCATAGTGTTTTTTCAGAAAAGATGCCGGCACGGAAAGAATTACACAGGAAGGCGAAAAAAAATTATCTTCATTTCACTTTCATGGTTCCGGTAAAGCACATAGAGAATATAACAGCCAGTTCAGATGAAGCACTGTTGAAACAGTACCAGTCAAACGGCGATCAGCAACTGCTGGCCGCATTGTATCTCCGTTATACCGACCTGGTATATGGAACCGCGCTCAAATACCTCTCTTCTCCTGATGCGGCCAAAGACGCCGTGATGGATATTTACCAAGAGCTCGTTAACAAACTGCAAACACATTCGGTAGACCGGTTCAAAAGCTGGCTGTACGTGGTAACCAAAAACCATTGCCTGATGCAGTTACGTAAGTATAAAAAAGCACCTCCAATTGCATTTCAGCAGGAGTTTATGCAATCGGAAGATTTTTCGCATCTGGATGATATACTGGAAAAAGAAAAAGAATTGCAAAAATTGGAAGACTGTATAAAAGCCTTAAACCCGGAGCAGAAAAACAGCATCCAACTATTTTATCTGCAAGGTAAATGTTACAATGAAATTGTAGCCATCACCGGGCATGACTGGAACAAAGTGCGCAGCCTGGTGCAGAATGGAAGGAGAAACTTAAAAAACTGTATGGATAGCCATGAATGAACAGGCGCCACATAACAGATCGTATACACTGACAGATATTGAACAGTATCTGCAAGGTAGCCTGTCACCCGCCGAAATGCATGCCATGGAAAAAGCTGCATTGCAAGATCCTTTGCTGGCCGATGCCATCGAAGGGTACCGGGGATCCAGTATGCATATCGCCAGGACACACTTACAAAATATTCAACAGCAATTGCTGCAACAAAAAAACAGGCAGGCAACTGTAATAAAAGGCGGTTTCGTTGCCAAACGCTGGTGGCGTGCTGCTGCTGTTATCATTGCTTTGGCGGGTATTGGTGGTACAGGATGGTATCTCATGCATTCTTCTGCTGTCAAGCAGGAAATAGCTGTTGCTCCTGTTACTGCAAAAAAAGGAGTTGCGGCCGCTCCTGTAGCTACTGATACTACCACTCAACCAGTAGAGCCTGCGTTGGCACAAACATCACCCGCAGATAGAAAAAGATTGCCAACCCACAACCAGAACACAGTTGCTCAACCTCCTGTTGCTAATGCCAGTGCTTCAACAACCCTTTCCTCTGCTAAAACAGAACCGCCAGTAACCGCACTTGCCGATATCCAGTCTGACAAAGCCATGAAACATGCTTTCGTTCCGCTGGCGGCAGCGCCTGGCAAAGCAGTAGCAGCTGCTGCTGGTCAGCAACAGCCTATGATGCTGCGCGGACGAGCAACCAAAGATGTCGACTCTTCAAAATCGGAACTTTCTGAAGTAGTGATAGTAGGTGCTGCGCGTCAAGCGCCAAAAGAAGCTGCCGGTCATGCAACGCAACGTTCTACAGCGCCGGTCGACAGCCTCAACTTAAGTCCCGATGGAGGATGGAACCATTTCAACGAATACTTCGCCGGCAAACTGGGTGCAGACACGCATGGCGAAGTGGTGAGCGACCTGGTGCTGGACGAAACAGGTAAAATCAAAGATGTCATTATTATCCGTGCTTTCGATCGCAACCTCGATTCATTTGGCCGTGTGATGACACGGAAAATAAAGCAGGCATTACTGGATGGTCCTGTTTGGCTGGCAGGCAATGTAAAAAAGCCCGGCACATTCCGTCTCAACCTGGAATTCTAGTATCGCAAAAATGACTAGGTTTGTTTCCTAAAATCAAGAACGGTTATGAAAAAAACTTTTCTGGCAATGCTTGGCTTTTGCAGCATACAGGCATTTGCACAACCCATTAAAATGCCTGCGCCCAGTCCGGAACAAAAGATCACACAAGCTTTCGGCATGGGCACCATTGAACTCACTTATTCACGCCCCAACATCAAAAGCCGCGCATTGTTTCAAGCGAACAGTGAACTGGCTCCCCTGGGCAAATTGTGGCGCACAGGCGCTAATGCCGCTACCAGGATCCATTTCTCCGATAAAGTGACTATCGGTGGAAAAATGCTCGACACCGGCACTTATGTATTATACACCATACCAGGAAAAGAATTCTGGGACATCATCATCAACACCGGTGTGAACAATTGGGGTACCGATGGTTATAAAGAAGCAGAAGATGTGGTACGATTTACCGTTAAGGCAGAAAAGTTTGGTACACCCATGGAGACTTTCACCATGCAGTTTGCCAATATCCAGCGCGAGACCTGCGATTTGAGATTGGTATGGGGCAATACCACCGTACGCATTCCCATCAGCACCAATACAAAAGACCGTCTGAGGGCACAGATAGACAAAGCCCTGAATGCCGATCCCGTAAACCCGAATGTATACCAGCCCGCAGCCAATTTTTATTATGAATGGGATAAAGACCTGCCCCAAGCATTGAAGTATGCCACCAAAGCTACCGAAGCCAATCCACAGGCTTTCTGGCTCTTCCTCCTGAAAGCAAAAATCCAGAAAGAAATGGGTGATAAGATCAGCGCCAAAACAAGTGCCGAAAAATGCATCGCATTAGCCACTACAGCTAAAAACGATGAATACGTGAAATTAGGAATTGAGCTAATCAAAAAACTCTGAAAAAATTCGACAATTCGGCAATTCGACAATTAGTCAATGATGTCCAACCAGCAATAAAAAAAGCCCGAATGGGCTTTTTTTATTGCAATGCTAATATTGTCGAATTGCCGAATTGCCGAATTGATTAATTGGCTTCTGCCATATCTGGAATGGCCTCTACTTTATACGCCCCTGCATCAAGTTTGGCTTTTGTTTCAGTGAATGCTTTCAGTGTTTCTTCGATATCCGCATCAGTGTGTACAGAAGTTGGGATCAGGCGATAAATGATATGTCCTTTAGGGATCACAGGATACACTACGATAGAACAGAAGATATGATAGTTCTCACGCAGGTCCATCACCATGGCAGTAGCTTCTTCAACCCCGCCCTTCATATATACAGGCGTAACAGGTGAATCGGTTTTGCCAATATCAAATCCTCTTTCCTTCAAACCTCTTTGCAGTTTAAGCGCATTGCTCCACAGTTTTTCTTTCAGCTCAGGCATGGTGCGCAGCATATCCAGGCGCTTGAGGTTACCTAGTACAATGGGCATCGGCAAACTTTTAGCAAATATCTGAGAGCGGATGTTGTAGCGTATATAATCGATAATGATCTTGGGGCCTGCCATGAAAGCGCCGATAGATGCCATTGATTTAGCGAAGGTAGAGAAGTAAAGATCAATCGCATCCTGGCATCCCTGCTCTTCACCGGCACCAGCACCTGTTTTACCCAGGGTACCAAAGCCGTGCGCATCGTCAACCAGTAAACGGAATTCATATTTATTTTTCAGATCGGCAATTTCTTTGAGTTTACCCTGATCGCCCGCCATACCGAATACACCTTCGGTGATCACGAGTATGCCGCCCGTTTTTTGTTTTTCTACAAGTGCCGCAGCGCGCTGCAGTTGTTTATCGAGGTCTTCCACATCGTTGTGCTTATACACATAACGATGGCCGGGATGCAAGCGCAATCCGTCGATGATACAAGCGTGGCTCTCTGCATCGTACACGATCACATCGTGGCGTCCGCAAATGGCATCGATCGCACTCATAATACCCTGGTAACCGAAGTTCAACAATATCGCATCTTCTTTCCCTTCAAATTCGGCCAGTTCTTTTTCCAGTTGCTCATGGTAATTGCTGTTACCACTCATCATACGCGCACCCATGGGCAATGCCAGACCATACTGTACAGATGCTTCTGCATCTATCTTACGTACTTCGGGATGATTGGCTAATCCGAGATAATTGTTAAGACTCCAGACAATCATTTCTTTCCCGCGAAACTTCATCCTGCTACCGATTTCACCTTCCAACTTGGGGAATGCAAAATAACCATGCGCTCTCTCGCGGTGCTGACCAAGCGGTCCGTGGTTCTTAACCAGCTTCTCAAAGATATCTGCCATATTATTAAATTATTACTTTGGTTATAAAATTGGTGCAAAATTAACCCATTAAAACTTAGTCAGCAAACGGTTTTACAGCACCAGTCTATTCCCCCGCAATATTTGCAGGTCTATTTTAACCGCCAGTTGCCGTTTTTTAAGGCTTTCATCACTTACCTTCACGGCCTGTTAAAAATCTTGTAAAGACGAGCGACCATGAGAAAGACCTTTTTAGCCCCTTTGCTAGCCCTATCGATCATTACCGGCGTTAGTTATGCCCAAAAAACCGTCAAACCGGCAACTGTACAAGGCATTGCCCGGCCCAAACTGGTGGTAGGCATTGTAGTAGACCAGATGCGCTGGGATTATCTCTATCGCTTTTATGACCTTTACAAAACCGGTGGCGGTTTTAAAAGATTGTTGGGTGAAGGATTTTCCTGCGATAATACCTTCGTTCCCTATTTACCTACTGTAACAGCCTGCGGACATGCCTGTATTTATACCGGAACCACCCCAGCCATTAACGGTATCACCGGCAACAATTGGTGGGATAATAACCTGCAGCGCGTGGTTTACTGTACAGATGATAAGAATGTGTTTACTGTAGGCAGCAATAATGAGAGTGCCGGACAAATGAGCCCGGCGAATGTATTGGCTACTACCATTACCGATGAGTTGAAACTGGCCAGTAATTTCCACAGCAAAGTATGGGGTATTTCCATAAAAGACCGCGGCGCCATCATCCCGGCGGGACATGCCGCCAATGGCGCTTTCTGGTACGATAGCAAGACCGGTAATTTTATCACCAGCACTTATTACAGCAAATCACTGCCGGCATGGATGCAACAGTTCAACCAGCGTAAGTTGGTAGATTCTTTTTATGAAAAGAACTGGACACTGGCACTTGATAAATCAGTTTATGAACAATATTGCGACAGCGACGAGAACAGCTACGAAGCAAGGCCCTTCGGTGATAATGCGCGCCAGATGCCGTATACACTGCAATCATACAAGGGAAAAGATTATGGTAAGATAGCCAGCACTCCTTTTGGCAATGACCTTCTGCTGGAACTCGCCAAAGCCACCATCGCCGGCGAACAAATGGGCAAAGGCAATAACACCGATTTCCTGGCGGTTAGTTTTTCTTCTACCGATTATGTGGGACATGCTTTCGGCACCCATTCATGGGAGCTGCTCGATACTTATGTACGGCTGGATGAAACATTGGGTAAACTGTTCAGCTATCTCGACAAAACCGTTGGCAAAGACCAGTATACTGTCTTCCTCTCTGCCGATCACGCGGCCCCGCATATACCTGCTTTCCTGCAAAAGAACAGGTTACTGTCTGCCTCCTGGGATGATGGCGAGATCAAAAAAGACCTCACCGATTTTTCCAAACAACAATTCAATGGCCTGAACCTGGTGCGTTTCGTTACAGAATACGATGTATACCTGGATCACACGCTGATGGATTCAGCCAAATTCGATGCATCAAACGTGAAGAAAGCCTTCATACAATACCTGTTGAAAAAAGACCAGGTTTACCAGGTGATTGATAAACCCCATGCCGCTACGGCAACCGTTCCTGCCAAACTGCGCGAAATGATCATCAATGGTTACAACCCGCAGCGGTCCGGCGACCTCCAGGTCATTGGCAAGCCCGGTATCATGGATGGCGGTAAAACAGGACTCAGTCATGGTGTATGGAATGCCTATGATGCGCATATTCCACTGGTATGGTACGGATGGGGTATTAAGAAAGGAAGTACCAGCCGGGAAACCTATATGACCGACATCGCCGTAACACTGGCTGCCTTGTTGCACATACAGATGCCCAGCGGTTCTATTGGAAAATCAATAGAAGAAGTGATCAAATAAGTCCCGGGCCCTACCTTTGTAATGAAATTTTGTTCATGAAAAGGATCCTGGTCCCCGCTCTTCTGTTCCTGGCAGCTTGCTCTCCCGTTGCAAAGGAGTATCCTGTTGCCGAAAATTCGTTTGATGCCGGCAGGGAATTCATCGATGCCTGTTTAAAGGGCGATTTTGAGAAAGCCGAATTTTATATGCTGAAAGATTCTGCCAATAGTAGCTATCTTAAGAACATTGAATCCCTGTACCGAAAGAACAGCCGGGAAGGCAGGCAGCAATTGCGCGAAGCGTCGATCAATATCCGCGAAGTAGACGACCTGAGCCAGGACAGTTCCATCATCAATTACAACAATTCATTCGATACCACTGCACATAAAGTAAAAGTGCTCCGGAAGAACGGACAGTGGCTGGTAGACCTCAAATACACCTATAACCCTAATCTTTGACAGTATGCAGAAAACAATCCAAGTGCAGCACCCCTGGCATGGCGTTCCGCCCGGAGACCATGCGCCCCGCATCATAAATGCCATCATAGAAATTCCGCAAGGTTCGAGGTGTAAATACGAGATCGACAAAGAAACAGGACTACTGAAGCTCGACAGGGTTATCTTTTCTTCTTTCCACTACCCCATCAACTATGGCTTCATACCCCAGTCTTACGGCGGCGATAAAGACCCGCTCGATATCCTCGTCATTACTTCACTTCCCGTGCAGCCCCTGACGCTGATGGAAGCCAAAGTAATTGGGGTGATGCAGATGATCGACGGCGGCGATGCAGACGACAAGATCATTGCCGTGGCCAATACCGACCCGGGCGTGAACCACTACAATAATATCGAAGAACTGCCCAAACATTTCTTCGACGAACTGCGCCATTTCTTTGAAGAATATAAAAAACTGGAAAACAAGACCGTGGTGGTGGAGGATTTTGGCGATAAAGCCAAGGCCCTGCTCATCGTGGAGGAGTCCATTTCTTTTTACAAAGAGACTTTTGTGAAATAAACCCCGGCACCTATCTTTGCCAAAATTTATACCATGGAAGCAAAATCTTCAACCGGAAAATATTGGGCCCTTTGTTTTTTGTGGCTCGCTATCCTGATCCTTTTAATGTTCGTTTACCGTCAGTTCTTCTGGTTGGCTTTGCCTGGCACGGCTACTTATTTTGCCAAGGCTTTGGACATCATGTAATCATTCAAAAACTTTCTATAGAAAAGGAGCCCGGTACAAACCAGGCTCCTTTTTATTTTTACTGAAAGACTAATATCGCTTGATGATGCGCAGGCGGTGGGTTCGCTCTCCGGTTTCTGCATTTACAATACCGGCCTGGTCAATCGGGTCGATACGCACCTTACCCGATGAATGGATGATGGTAGATGCATCAAGCATCAGCCCAACATGCGTGATCCTTCCTTCTTCATTATCGAAGAATGCCAGATCGCCGCAAACAGCTTCCTGCAAAAAGCCAATGACTTCGCCCGGTTCTGCCTGCTGGTAAGCATCACGTGGCAGGGGTTTATTGAAAAAACGGTATACCTGCTGCACATAGCCGCTGCAATCGATGCCAAAGACCGACCGGCCTCCCCATAAATAAGGTGTATTCAAAAAAGTAAGCGCCACCTGTTTGATCAACGCTTCTGTAAAAGATGCAGTAGCAGCATCCCATGTTTGCCCGGTGTATACGGTATGGTAAGGTCCCAGTTGCAATGACCCCTTATCGAACAACGACAAAGGCGTACCCATGGACACCCACATTGTAGCATCATTGATGGTAAGTTTGTTGGCCCATTCTGCAGATAAGAGTTGTCCGCTTTTTTCGGGCAACCGGTTTGTTTGCTGCAACTGGCTTGTCTGGCACCAGCCTTCGTATTGGTCGTAGCAGCAGCGCACCCTGGTAAAGTCACCGCTATGATCCAGCACTTCTGCCTGTTCTCCAAACAATAATTGACTCACCATTTCGCTGTGGTGGGTTGCTTCCCTGCGCATGGGACTGGCCGCAACCATACAAACAACAAAAACCATTTGCTTTCTTTTCCTGCAAGTTAACTGATGAGGATCAGTTTCTGGGGCAATGAGAAATATTCTTCCTTGATCTTTTCCAGGTTTTCTTTCTTGTTGAACAATTCATAATACTCATCCACATCAATGGAAGTATTGTCTTTGCTCACATAAACAGGGCCCGATACAGAGCTGTTCTCTCCGTTTTCAAACTGGGCAGTGCGGATCACGCCGTTCACCATCGCATCGGCATGCAGGAGGCATTTGCTTTTGCATACCACATTACCATCAATGAGTCCGCCTATCACGATCTCGTGACAAAGGATGTCTCCACTCACAGTGGCTTTTTTATCAATGATGACTTTGTTGGTACAGAAAATGATTCCTTTGAAATCACCTTCTATACGAATAGGCGAAAGAGTTTTGATGATGCCAAAATAGACACCACCCGAGACTACCTGCACAGCAGGCAGTATGTCAGTAGTATTGGTTTTTTTCTGAAATAGCATAGGATAGAACCGGTGGGATTTGTTACCGGGAGGACAATCAAGGTACAATTTTTAGTTCTTTAATCTCATTTTCGAAAAGATTAATCGGCAAAATTCATAAATACATAATAAATACTTATCTTAGACTACCTCAAAACCAGGTAATTTTCTCTATTACCAGTCATCTTACAATCATCTGTCATATCCTAAAACCACATTGCTATGAACAAATTCAGGGAACAAATACTACATGATCCCAACTCCAGTTATCAACCCCAATCGTCTATAGCAGACGATAAACAACTGTTTATTACCAAGTCCACCAATATTTCAGGTGTGCTTGATTCCGAGAACGACATTACACTCGATGGCAATTTCAGCGGCGTGTTGTACAGCAAAAAGACCATCCACATTACCCCTACCGGTGTTGTAAAAGGCGTAATCATTTGCAACGATATCAAAGTAGAGGGCGAACTGGAAGGATCTGTTTACAGCCTGCGTGTAAACCTCTTCAAGGATTCTGTATTGAAGGGCAATATTCATTGTACCATCATCAATACTGAAATGAACCAGTTTGTAGATGCTAATATCAAGCTGTTGAGCCTGGAAAATTCCATATTTGAAACCTCTTCACTCGATCTCTTCAACCAACTCAAAGAGATATTCAGCAAAAACAACAAAGACAACAATTACCTGTCTGTCTTCCAGGAAAAACTAGACCAGATCAAACCTTCCACCAAATTCTATCACCAGACTATTTATGTAGCGCCCAGTCACGAAACCAAGCACAGCAATAGTGGTATAGAAGACATTACACCGGAAGAAGGTAATTGATCAATCAAAAACCGCAACATATCATTAAAGCAACACCTCTTGTGTTGCTTTTTTTATGCTGTCTATATGGAATAAAATAAATCATGCATCTCATGGTAAAATGCTTTAATTTAAAGCGTGAGTCAGGATAAGTACACACATATCAGCGACCAGGAATTACTCGAACGGTTTTACACAGATTATAACAACCAGTGGCTGGGCATTCTCCTGCAGCGGTACACATTTTTATTGCTGGGTGTTTGTATGAAATACCTCAAAAATGAAGAAGCAGCCAAAGACGCGGTGCAGCAAATATTCCTGAAAGCCATTACCGAACTGGCAAAATACAAAGTGGTATACATCAAAAGCTGGCTCTACATGGTTGCCAGGAATCATTGCCTCATGCAGTTGCGCGACCGGAACATTTTCATCCAGGTAGAAGAAAAAAATGAGCTGGCCGCCGAATGGAGCGATAAAGAGGAAATGCTGGCCAAAGAGCAAAGCCTCTCGCTGCTGGAATCCACGCTAAATGAATTGAACGAAGCGCAGAAAACCTGCTTAATTTTGTTTTACCTGCAAAAGAAAAGTTACCAGGAAATTGTAGACGCAACGGGTTATAATTTATTGCAGGTAAAAAGTCATATACAGAACGGCAAACGAAACCTTAAGATATTGGTGGAAAAGAAAATGAACCCACATTCATGAGCGACCTGAAAGATATATGGAGCCCGGAAGGGGATTTGGATCATGAGGCGCTGAAGCGTTACCTGCAAGGTAAGGCTTCGGAAGAAGAACGCTATGCTGTTGAAAAACAGATGGCCGGCTCCGATTTTGTCAATGACGCTGTTGAAGGGTTGCAGCAGTTTTCCAGCACGCGGGAGGTGCAACACCTGGCCGAGCAACTCAACCGGCAATTGCGCAAAGAGACTTCCGCTACACAATTGAAAAAACGCCGCCGGCATATCAAAGACCAGCCCTGGACCATCATTGCTATTATAGTTATAGTGGTATTGTGCATCCTGGGATTTATTGTAATACGTATGATGATGCATACAGAATAAGCCATGTGATCTGGCCTACATTAACAACTAAGATCCGGAAGCCTGCGGCCATGTTGCCTGCAGGCTTCTTTATTATATGCGAATGTTAAAGAAATTTGAATAATGATGTTTGGGGTAACACCTGATTAAACCTGCCAATCTGATTCATGTCTTTTATTTGAAAACAATTAATAAACAAAAAAATCTAGACCCCATGAAACAGTTATTATTCATCGCCGCCATGGTATTGACAGGTTCAACCATCGCTTTGCAAGCACAACCTCACAGGAACGGTTCCGTGGCAAGAATGCACGACATGAACCACGACATGAGAGACATCCGCCACGATCGTAAAGACATTCACAATGATCGCAAAGACATCCATCACGATCAGGCAGACATCAACAAAGACAGGAAAGATGCCAACGCCGATCGCGCAGATATCAACAAAGACCGCAAAGACATCAATGCCAACAACAGGGACATCAATAAAGATAAAGCCCAGTTGAACCAGGAAATCAAAGAGCGTAATGCAGAAGCTGCCAAGCACGATTACTCAGATGCTCGGAAAGAACAAAATGAAATCAATGGCATTCGTAAAGACCTGCAGCAAGACAGAACCGACCGGAACAAAGACGCCGCTGATCTTCGTAACGACAAAAAAGACCTGAACAAAGACGTAACAGACATCAACAAAGACAAGAAAGACATTAACAAGGACAAGCGCGACCTGAAGCACGATAAAAAAGACCTGCGTAAAGACAAAAAAGACCTCAGCGACGACGCCAATCATTTCTAAATAAAGCAGCATTCTTCAAAAAGCGACAGCCTGTCAATTTTTACAGGCAGTCGCTTTTTAGTATATTTGTATTCCCGGCCGGGGTCGTATTGGTTTTGACAGCATATGGCGCGGTTGGTGTAAGCATGCAGTGCGTTGGATAATTAGCACTTAAATCTGAATATTCAAACTTCAAATGGCAATACACAGTATGCCATGGCTGCCTAATCAGTGATTAGTTAGTCATTTGGGCCGCCGAACAGGTTGACCTGTTACCAGGTTCCGCCGCCGACTCAAAACAAACACAGGTTGCTGCTGCAACAGGCTGTGCCTGCAGCTTAAGACCATCCAGCTAAGCTTTGAATTGGTTTGTTCATTTCCTGTTCATCGCCTACAATTAATAATGAAATAAGCATGTAGAAAGCCAATGGTGACGATGTTTGGACAGGGGTTCGACTCCCCTCGACTCCACGAAAAAGCCCTGCAATGATCGATTGCGGGGCTTTTATTTATAAACATTTTATTTAAAAAGTCGCCAGAAGTCGAGTCCCAGCGCGTAAGCCATTAAGCCCATCAAGAGGATCATACCTACCATCTGTGCGTATTCCATGAACTTATCGCTCGGCTTTCTGCCGGTGATCATTTCAATTAACGTGAACAACGCATGTCCACCGTCCAGCGCCGGTATGGGCAAGATGTTCATGAACGCCAGGATGATAGAGAATATGCCCGTGAGGGTCCAGAATTTTTCCCAATCCCATTTGCTGGGGAAAGTATTTCCAATGCTGATCACACTGCCCAGTGAATCTTTGGGATCCACTTTGCCGGTGAACATCTGCTTGATGGCCGTAACATAACGGTCGAGCATTTCCCAGCAACGATTGAAACCAACAGGGATCGATTGCATGAGGCTGTAGTTCTTTGTAACCACGCCCAATAACTCATACGGACTTTTGGTGAAAAAGCCCAGCTTACCCTTGCTGTCCACACGCGCCCTGATGGTTGCTGTGTCAATGCCTCTTAAAACATTGATCGACACGATGGAGTCTTTATATCCTTGTTTGATCTGGTTGAATTCGTTGTAATATTCAAATGTTCTTCCATTGATCGACAGCAATTTGTCTCCTTTCTGCAATTGTCCTTTCGAGAACACGGCGTCTTTTGAAACAGAGTCTACAATAGCGGGGAAACGGGGAAACACCATCCCGCTCATTTGTTTGTTCTTACTGAGTTTTTTGGCGAAATCACCGGGCACAGCAATGTTCACTGTTTGTCCGTTGCGTTCTACCTGGATGCTTTTCGCTTCCTTCAATAGGATCTCCGATTCAAGGGTAGCGAAATTATCCAGCGGTCTGTTGTCAACACCCAGAATATGATCCCCATCCTGTATGCCGATGCTCCGGGCCAGTGAATCGGTGTACACGCCGTATTTCATATTCTTGGCCGGCAGGTATTCTTCACCCCAAACCCAGGTAATGCCAATGAAGATCACGATGGCGAGCAACACATTTACCACTACGCCGCCTATCATGATGATCAGGCGCTGCCAGGCCGGTTTTGACCGGAACTCCCAGGGTTGCGGCGGCAACTTCATCTGCTCTTTGTCCATACTCTCATCCACCATACCCGATATCTTCACATATCCCCCAAAAGGTACCCATCCAATACCGTATTCGGTTTCTCCTTTTTTCTTTTTCCAGAGGCTGAACCATGGATTGAAGAAGAGGTAAAATTTTTCAACGCGGCATTTAAACCAGCGCGCCGTAATAAAATGTCCTAACTCGTGTAATGTGACCAGTATGGAAAACGACAAAATGAATTGCGCTGTTTTAACGCCCACGCTACTCCAGTCGATAACTAATAAACTCATAGAAATCCCCTCAGATTTTAACTTTTAAATTTTACTGTTGATTTTCTCCTACATGTGTATCAAAGACGCAGCGAAGTTACGGGCCTCTCCATCGCTTTCAAAATACTCTTCCAGGGTGGGTTTTTCGATGAATGCAATTTTCTGCATGGTCCTTTCCACCAGTTCGGTCATGTCGAGAAAGCCAATCCGGTTGCGTAAGAAAGCGTAAACGGCTATTTCGTTGGCCGCATTCAGTATGCAGGGCATGTTTCCCCCCTTCTTCAAAGCTTCGGTAGCCAGTGTAAGATTGCGGAAGGTCTTTATATCAGGTTCTTCAAAAGTAAGGGTATTGGGTTTGCGGAAATCGTACCGCGGAAACTGGTTGGGAATGCGCTGCGGGAAAGCTAGGGCGTATTGGATAGGCAGCTTCATATCGGGCAGTCCCATTTGCGCTTTGATGCTGCCGTCTTCGAACTGCACCAGGCTGTGTACGATGCTCTGCGGATGCACCAGCACCTGTATCTGATCGGGCTGCAGGTTGAACAACCATTTGGCTTCAATCATTTCCAGCCCTTTGTTCATGAGCGTGGCAGAATCGATGGTGATCTTGGCCCCCATGCTCCAGTTAGGATGCTGCAAAGCATGATCGCGTTTGACATTCACCAGGTAATTGGGTTTCTTACCCAGGAAGGGGCCGCCGCTGGCCGTGAGCACGATTCGTTCAATCTTATTGCGTCCTTCGCCTACCAGGCATTGGAAAATGGCCGAATGCTCGCTGTCTACCGGAATCACCGCCACCCGTTGTTCGGTGGCTTTGCGCATGACGATATCGCCGGCCACCACCAGGGTTTCTTTATTGGCCAGGGCAATGGGCTTGCCTATGGAGATGGCTTTCAGCGTGGGTCTGAGGCCTGCATAACCTACAATACCAGCCAGCATCATATCATAACAATCGAGTGCAGCCACTTCTTCAAGTGATCCCTCGCCTGCAAACACTTTCACATCAGTAGCCGCCAACGCCTCTTTTACTGCTTCATATTTTTTCTCATCACCAATGACCACGGCATTGGGATTGAACTGAAGAGCCTGTTTGATGAGCAGGTCGGCATTGGTTTGCGCCGTTAATATCTCGGCAGAAAAAAGATCAGGATTAGCGGCAATGACATCCAATGCCTGTGTACCGATAGAACCTGTTGACCCGAATATGGCAATGCGCTTTTGACTCATTCCAACTGATTATTATACAATTTAAAAATTATTTTTTAATGATCGAGGAGATAGTTGTTAGATGTTAGTTGTTAGAATATATTTTTGGGTTGAATTGTCTAACATCTAACAACTCACACCAGAAAGCGCTGCAGCGCATCAGCCAGTTGCCGGTCGTTGCTCAGACGGGGCACTTTGTTTTGCCCGCCCAGCTTACCCACCGAACGCATGTAATCGATGAATCCATTCTTCCTTACCCTTCGCAGTTGCAGGGTTTGCAGGATATTACCGGAGATCAGGTCGTCGTAATACACATTTTTGTTGCGCAGGTTATGCTCTATCTTTTCAATAAAGGCCCGCATATCCGATGGTTCATTTTCAAATTCAACGAACCATTCGTGGTAGCTCTTACCTGCTCCCTGCTGGATCATGGGCGCCACGGTAAATTCCGTTACTTCCACACCCATTTCCTGTGATGCCTGTAATAAAGCGTTCTCCACTTCTTCTCCTATCACATGTTCTCCGAAAGCGGAGATGAAATGTTTGATCCTTCCGCTCACCACCAACCGGTAGGGGTTGGCGCTCACAAACTTGACGGTATCGCCAATATTATAACCCCATAATCCCGCGTTGCTGTTGATGATCAGGGCATAGTTCTCGCCCACTTTCACGTCTTTCAGGCTCAACCGTGTGGGGTTGTCTGAAAATATTTCACCGGCCGGTATAAACTCAAAAAAGATGCCACTATTGGTATTGAGCAACAATCCTTCTGCCTCCTGCGAATCCTGGAAAGCGAAGAATCCTTCGCTAGCAGGGAACAGTTCTATCGTATCTACTTCGCGGCCGATGCTATTATACAACTTGGATTTATATGGTTCGAAGTTTACGCCACCCTGTACCATCACATGGAAATGCGGGAACAGCTCGCCCACTCTTTTACCACTCTTTTCCATCAGCCGGTCGAAATACATCTGCATCCACGGTGGTATGCCGCTGATGAGGGTCATATCCTGCTTGATGGTCTCTTCTACTATCTTGTCGAGCTTGGTCTCCCAATCTTCAATGCAATTCGTTTCATAGCTGGGCAGTTGGTTGGTTCGCAGGTAACGGGGAACGTGGTGGTTCACGATGCCGCTGAGACGTCCGGTGGGGATATCCGCTATCCTTTCCAGCTCCGGCGACCCGCTGAGGAAGATCATCTTTCCCTGTGCAAAAGCTGTATTACCCGTTTCGGCCATATAGCAAAGCAGGGCGTTGCGGGCCGTATTGATATGGTTGGGGATGGATTCTTTGGATATGGGGATGTATTTGACCCCGCTGGTGGTACCGCTTGTCTTGGCCAGGTAAAGCGGCTTGCCTTTCCAGAGGACATTCTGCTTGCCTTCCTTGATCTGGTTGATATAGGGCTTGAACTGCTCGTAATCCCGTATGGGAACGGCCTGCCTGTATGCGGCATACCCGTCTACCTGGTCGAGGTGATGGTCTTTGCCAAAAACGGTACCCTTGCCCGATTTGAGCAGGGATTTCAGTATAAGTTCCTGATCCTCAACAGCAGATGACATGCTTTTCCGGATCTTATTGTATATATAGGTGGCAAACGGACGTGCCAGCAAGGATTTCAAATTCATGGCGTAACGCAGGTATTGAAACGATGGGCAAAAATAGGGAGTAGCCCCTACGAAGGTCCATAATAGACTTAATTTTGTGGTAAATATTCTGGCGGCAGAATTATTTGAAAAATCTTTGCATATTTCCCTTATAAATGCATACCTTTGCCGTCCTAATTTTGGATAGCTATGTTAGCAGTTGTAAAAATCGCAGGTCAGCAGTTTAAAGTACAGGAAGGACAAAGTCTGTACGTACCTCACCTGCAAGGTAAAACCGGAGATAAAGTAGAGTTCAGCGAGGTATTGTTTGTAGACAATGGCGGCGCTGTAACCGCAGGTAGCGCTGTAAAAGCCACTGTAAAAGCCGAAATCATCAGTGATCTGGTGCAAGGTGATAAAGTGATCGCCTTCAAAATGAAAAGAAGGAAAGGCTTCCGCAAGAAGCATGGTCACAGGACCCACTACACCAGGATCAAAATCGAAAGCATCGCGTAAGCAAACGCATCATTAAAAAAGTAGTAAACCATGGCACACAAAAAAGGTGAAGGAAGCGTAAAGAACGGCCGCGATTCACAAAGCAAACGTTTAGGTGTTAAAATATATGGCGGACAGCCTGCTGTTGCCGGCAATATCATCGTTCGCCAGAGAGGTACACAATACCATCCTGGTAAGAATGTTGGCGTAGGAAGTGATTTTACTTTGTTCGCGCTGGCCGATGGTATCGTTGAATTCAAGAGGGGCAGAAACGACAAGAATACGGTTTCTGTTCAGCCTGTTGCCTAACTGCATAAAAAAAATTTTTTGTAGTTACAAATAGTTTTTTATTTTTAATGCATATTTACTAACCATTAAATCTAAAAAACATGGCAACTGCAAAGAAGGCCGCTAAAAAAGCTGCGCCTAAGAAAGCTGCTAAAAAAGCCGCTCCTAAGAAGAAAGCTGCAAAAAAAGCCGCTAAGAAAGCTGCTCCTAAAAAAGCTGCAAAAAAAGCCGCTCCTAAGAAGAAGGCTGCAAAAAAAGCCGCTAAGAAGAAATAAGCACCAGCTTTTTCAAGCAGAAATAGATTTAAGAAAGTCCCGCGAGATGCGGGACTTTTTGTTTTCTTTACAATCATGAACAATGCTTCTATTGCCGATAATTTTTCGCTGCTTTCCAAACTCATGGACATCCATGGCGACAACAGCTTCAAGGCAAAATCCTATGCCATCGCTGCTTTCAACATTGAGAAACTGCCCATGGAGCTGGAAGGGCTGCCGCACGACAAGATCTTCGCCCTCAAAGGCATTGGCGATTCACTTGGCAAAAGGATTGTAGAACAACTCGAAACCGGGCAATTATCCACCCTCAACGAATACCTCGCTAAAACGCCTCCCGGCGTGCTGGAAATGTTGAACATCAAAGGCATCGGGCCAAAAAAAATCTCTACTATCTGGAAAGAACTGGAGATCGAAAACCTGGGAGAGTTGCTGTATGCCTGTAATGAAAACAGGCTCCTCCTCTACCGCGGATTTGGCGAAAAAACACAACAGAACATCAAGGAGTCGATTGAATTTTATTTCGGCTCGCTGGGCAGTTACCTCTACCAGCAAATAGAATCCTATGCCCAGGCCGTAGATGCCAAACTGAAAAACGTTTTCAAAGGACAAACCTTTTTATTCACGGGTGAATACAGGCGCCAGCTGGAAATCATCGATACGCTGGAATGGGTAACCACTGTTCCCATGAATGCCTTGCGTGATTTTTTTACGAAAGTGGGGTTCGATATATTGAAAGAAGAAGGCGATTACCTGAGCTGTAAAGGAAAAGAAAATGTAACCCTGGGTTTTTATTGTTGCCAGCAAGACGCTCTCTACAGTTGCTTGTTCCGTACCAGTTGCAGCGAAAACTTTTTGGAGGCATGGACCAATGCTACTCAATGGAATGCTCAACAAGCCTATGTTTCAGAAGAAGCTATTTTTTCAAAAGCCGGCATGGCATTCGTTCCTGCTTTTCAGCGTGAAGAGGCAAACGTTATTGAACAGGCCCGTAACAACGGGCTGCCCGAACTCATACAACCAACCGATATTACAGCCATCATTCACTGCCACAGTAAATGGAGTGATGGCGCCAGTCCGCTGGAAGACATGGCGCAAGCCGCGATCGACCAGGGCTATCAGTACCTGGTGATCAGCGATCACTCTAAATCGGCCTTTTATGCAAGCGGACTCAACGAAGAAAGGATTCTGTCCCAACACCAGCAGATCGATGAACTGAATGAAAAACTCGCTCCTTTCAAAATTTTCAAGAGCATTGAAAGTGACATCCTGAATGATGGTAGCCTCGATTACAGTCCCGAAGTACTCAATAGTTTCGACATTGTAATAGGTTCTATTCACTCCAACCTCAAGATGCCGGAAGAAAAAGCCATGATGCGTTTGATGAATGCCATTGCCAACCCTTATACCAGTATACTCGGCCACATGACGGGCCGTCTGTTGTTAAGCCGCAATGGTTACCCGGTAGATCACAAGACCATCATAGAAGCCTGTGCACAGCACCATGTAGTGATAGAGCTGAATGCGCATCCGCGAAGGCTCGATATCGACTGGCGCTGGATCGAATATGCACTGGAGAAAGGGGTGCTCATTTCCATCAACCCCGATGCGCATGCCGTGGAAGGCTATGCTGATTGCCGCTATGGCGTACTGATAGCCCAAAAAGCCGGGCTTACCAAAAAGCAGAACCTGAGCAGTTTTTCACTAAAACAATTTGAAGCGTTCGTGGCGAATCAGAAAAAGAAAAGAAATTAATTATTATCAAGCGTACCCACTTGATAAGCCCACAATTCGGCATATATCCCTTTAGCCAGTAATAGTTCCTTATGAGCACCTTGTTCTATCAACTTACCGTTCTTTAACACCAATATCTGGTCACAATCCCTAATAGTTGATAGACGATGGGCGATAATAATTGCTGTTTTACCGTGTCGCAAAAACCATTTTAATGCGTCTTGCACTTTTTGTTCGCTAACAGGATCAAGAGATGAGGTAGCTTCATCTAAGATCAAAACTTCAGGGTTACGGTATAATGCCCTCGCAATAGCCAACCGCTGCTTCTGTCCTCCAGATAAATTTGTGCCCTGTTCATTGATGATAGCATAATAACTGTTGGGTAACTCCTCAATGAACTCGTTGATCCCTAACAGCATACTTAGTGCTATCACTCGTTGGATATCCGGCTCGTAGTCACCTAAAGCAATATTTTCGATCACCGTTCCAGCAAACAAGTCAATCTGCTGCGGTACTACCGCAATCATTCTTCGTAGGCTATGATTTGTCAAGTAACGAATATCTAGTCCTCCAATAGTAATGCTACCTTGTTGTAGCGAGTAAAGGTTTTGTAGCAGAGATAACAGGGTCGACTTGCCGCTACCACTCTCTCCCACCACTGCCGTACATCTTCCCTTGCTCAGAGTAAGATCAAGCCCCTGAAACACATTATTGCGCGTACCATAACGAAAGTGAACATCTTGAAAATGAATATCTCCGATCAGTTTCGGAGTTAATTCCGCCTTGTTATCGTCGGAAGCCTCTACTTCTAGATCAATAATCTCAAAAAGGCGGTCAGCTGCAATTATCGAATCTTGGATATTTTTGTTGGCACTAATCAATGAGGCTGCTGGTCCTGTAAAATAGCCAATCAAAGCAAAAAACGACAGTAGTTCACCTGGTGTCAATGATCGTTGTACTACGTAATATCCTCCAAGCCATAAAATGACGATCGTAAGTAGGCGGGTAACGAATTCAGAAGCATTACTCAAATAAAATCCATTAATCCCACTTTTATAGATTGAACGTAGTAATTCAATGAAACGGGTCTCAGTTTTGAAGCCTACATAGGCCTCTAGTCCGAAGCGCTTTACCGTACCCGCTGCATTAATGCTTTCCACCAGTTGGGTCTCCAGTTCGGCACTTTCCTCCATCAGTCTGCGCTGCCACTTTCGGTTGATTCGATTGCTAATCCAATACAAAATTAGATAACTGGGAATGATAGTCAACATAATCAACGCTAATTTCCAGTAATAAAAAAACATTATAGTCAGCGAGAAGCCTACGATTAATATGTTAACAATCATTGATAAAGCCGTATCATTGATAAACGTACGAATTTTCACAGCATCATTGATACGGCTAACAATTTCGCCTACTCGCATAGTATCAAAGAAACGTTGCGGCAATTGCATTAAGTGTTTGTAATAACCAAGAATTAATCTTGCATCAATCACCTGACCAGTTCGTAGACCAATCATCGATTTGAGATATCCTATAATTACCTGGAACAATAGTATCAGAATCATAGCAATGCTCATTAGATTGAGTAGTCGCGTGTTTCCTTCGACCAATACGAAATCTACAATCTTCTGCATGTAGATTGAGGTGCTAACACCGAGCATAGTATAAACCAGCGCTCCGACCAACGCCTGCATCATCATCCCGCGCTGAGGAGAAATCAGGTGCCAAAAACGAAGAACATTAGATTGTTTTTGAGATTTTTTGACAAAATTGTCTCCCGGCATCAGTAGCACAATGAATCCACTCCAGGCTTCTTTGAAAGTTGCTATTGTTCCAGTGTGTAGTTCACCATCGGCTGGATCCATCCAGATGATTCGTCCTTTCTTTACTTGATATATAACTACGTAATGTTGTAATCCATTTTTTAATGTTACGTGAGCAATAGCCGGTAGAGGTATCTTGGGTAGACTATCTATTGTACCCTTGGCTCCTTTGGCTTGGAAGCCTAATCGTTCTGCCGCAGTGATTAGGCCTAATACATTCGTCCCGTAACGGTCAGTGCCAGCATATTGTCGAACTCGACTTACTGGCAGCTGAAGTCTGTAATATGCTGCTACTGAAGCAATACAAGCCGCACCACAATCGGTTATGTCGCGTTGTTTGATTTTAATTCTCTTTTTCATTGCCGTAGTGCTGTATTGTCGTTTTAGGCGCTGAAGGATTTAACCAGTTATCAAGTTTGTCCCAAAGTAGTTGCCAAAGGCTACGATGTCCAATGATAAAACGCGCCTGGAAGGTGAGCCCCTTCTGTAATCGGCCTGTAAATCCGTTTTTCAAGCTCAATTGACTCTTGTCAAAAGTGCAGCGTACTTTAAAAACAGGCTCATTGTTCACTGTTGTGAAGTCATTATCAATAGTTCTTACCTTACCGGTGAGTACTCCAAAATAATTGTAATCAAAAGCATCTACTTGGAAGTGCACCAATTGCCCCTTTTGTATTAATCCAATATCTCGGGGTGATACATAGCACTCGGCTAACAGCGTGTCATCTGGCGATAGAATACATAAAGTCTCCCCAGCTTGCACCAGACCTCCGGCATATTTATCATTGATACCTTGGATAATACCTGCTACTGGGGTTTTTACTTCATAGTACGAAGCATCAGTTTTGACCTGTACTTGTACGTCTTGATATTGGGATAATTCTAATGTAGTCGGCAACCAAAAGTGCAGAGTTTTTGGCAATCAGGAGTGCAGAGTTTTCGGCAACAATGAGTACACAAAAAATAGCAACAAGAGTGCAG
>PVEQ01000019.1 GCA_002973575.1 Sediminibacterium magnilacihabitans | reverse complement strand
AATCTATCTCAACTCTTTTTTTACTTTTTTCCTCCCCCAAACCTCCAAGAACCAGCCCGCTTTTTTTACAAACGGGTTGCAAAGATATACAGTTTCAACACAGTTCCAAATAAATTTGAAAAAATAAAACACACATTTTCTGAAACGATTATCAACAAAGGGTTTCAGCGCCATAGTTTTTTAAGAGAAGTATCCATCAGGATATATCACCGCTTCCAGAAACAAGCCTTGCGGCGGCGTAGTAAAATCGGCCAGCGTGCAGTTACGCGCTTCTATGATCTGTTTAAAATCATCTATGCTGATTTGTTCTCTTCCTACTTTCAACATCGTTCCTACCAATCCTCGTACCATCCCCCTCAGAAAACGATTGGCTTTTACCCGGTAAACAAGCCCGTTATCCACGGCCTCCCATGCCGACCGCTCAATCGTGCACTGAAAAGTCTTCACCTGGGTATTCCGTTTGGAAAAAGAAGTAAAATCACGGTAATCCATCAATACCCCTGCCGCTTCATCCAACAGGGCCTTATTGAGCGGATAAGGATAGAGCCAGCCCCTGTCTTTCAGAAAAGGATCTTTATGGCGATAAATATGATAACGGTATGCGCGGGCGATGGCATCGAAGCGGCAATGGGCCTCATCGGGCATTCGACGTATACTTTTTACCGCCACATCGGGCAGCAGGATGGCATTGAGATTATACACATGCTTATCCGTCAATTCCAGCTCTGTATCTACATGAAAAAAATTCTGCAAAGCATGTACCCCTGCATCTGTCCGCGATGAGCCAGTGAGTGCAAAAGGCGCTCTGAATAAGACTTCCAGCGACCTTGTAAGTTCCGACTGTATCGTGCGATGATGATCCTGCACCTGGAAGCCGCTGTAATGCGTTCCCATATATGCCACTTCCAGGAAATACCTCGCCATGCCTGTTATTTTGAAATGTGCGGCACAAAAAGAATGACCGTATCGGCCTTATTGCCATTGGGTACTACATAAACCAGGTCTACCCCATCTGCTCCCGTTTTCTCGTATATCTTCCGGATGAGCGAACCAGCCTGTGGTCTTTTTTCTGCTGCACTGGCCGTACTCACCGGCGCCCCCTGCTTTACTTCTGTAGTCACTATATTCTTAGATTCGGCAGCTTTTTGTTCCTTCCGCTTCACAACCGGTTTTTCCTCTGTCACTACCGGCTTTTCTTCTGTTGCTACCGGCTCATCAGCAGGCTTCTCTTCTGTTTTAGCCGTTGCTGCCGTGCCTTTGATGATGTTGAAGCTGACCATATCGAAAAGCATCCAACTATTGTCAACTCCTTGTTTCAACGAAAAACCACGGTCGTCTTGTCCCAGTTGAATCTTAAATGCATATTCATTCATACTCCTGGGAAAACCCAGTAAAATAGTGTAGTCACCACTGTTCAATTGTGGCACCAGCAGATATCCGCTGGCATTGGAACTATAGTTGGCGCCGTTCAGCTTCACATAATAAGGCTGGTTGTTTTCCGATTGAATATAGATATACCGTGCATGTTGCGCTTCTGCACTACCGAAGATCAACGCCATCAGCAACGATAAGATCAAACAAAAAATAGTACGCTTACCTCCCATGAACATCTGTTGTTTTTACAAAAATACTTAAAAACCTTACTTGCCATCACTATACAGCAAAGGGTTCCGGCGCTCCGTTCGTAAAATTATACTCGTTTCAATAATCTTCCGGTTATCTTTAACATTGAAAAGCTAAAACTATTTCATGAAAAAACTCTTACTCGCCATTACCTTATTTTCAGCGGTGATGGCATCATCTCAACCATCCGGGAACACCGACGACGGATGGAAAAAGATCTACCGTGCATTTGCCACCAAGGTCAACGACCTCGTACACACCCGTCTCGACGCCCGCTTCGATTATGAGCATGCCTACCTCAACGGAAAAGTATGGCTCACTTTGAAGCCGCATTTTTATTCAACCGATTCTCTCCGGCTCGATGCCAAAGGAATGGATATCCACAAAGTAGCCCTTGTTAAAGCCAGCGGTGCACAGGTTCCGCTGAAATACGCTTACGACAGTTTCTTCCTGGATATCAAACTTGATAAGGTCTACAAAAAGAATGAGTCTTACACCGTATTCATCGATTACACCGCCAAGCCCAACGAATTCAAGGCCGAAGGCAGTGCGGCCATCACCGATGCCAAGGGACTGTATTTTATCAATCCGAAAGGAGAAGAAAAAGACAAGCCTACGCAGATATGGACACAGGGTGAAACAGAAGGCACTTCTGTTTGGATACCCACGATCGACAGGCCCAACCAGAAGTCTACTCAATTGTTCAACCTCACGGTTCCTGCAAAATATATTTCACTTTCCAATGGCTTAATGACCAAACAGGCTAAAAACGCCGATGGTACCCGCACCGATACCTGGGTCATGACCCAACCGCATGCGCCTTATCTTTTCTTCATTGGTGTGGGTGATTATGCTGTTGTGAAAGACAGTTACAAAGGCAAGGAAGTAAGTTATTATGTAGAGAAAGAATACGAGAAAGTAGCCCGTAAAATTTTTGGTTATACGCCCGAAATGATCCGTTTCTATTCTGAGAAACTGGGCATTGAATATCCCTGGCCTAAATACAGTCAGATCGTTGGCCGCGACTATGTAAGCGGCGCCATGGAAAATACTACCGCTACCCTGCACCAGGAAAGCGCCCAGCAGGATGCGCGGGAACTTGTTGATGGCAATGCCTGGGAAAGTGTGATCGCCCATGAACTTTTTCATCAATGGTTTGGCGACCTGGTAACTGCTGAAAGCTGGAGTAATCTTACGGTGAATGAAAGTTTTGCCGACTATAGCCAATACCTCTGGTTTGAACATAAATACGGGAAAGACGAAGCTGGTTTCGAACAATACAAAGAGATGCAGGAATACCTCAGGAGTACCGATACCGATCGTGACCTGGTTCGTTTTTATTACCGCGATAAAGAAGATATGTTCGACCGGGTGAGTTACAACAAAGGCGGCCGTATCCTGCATATGCTGCGTAATTATGTAGGTGATGATGCCTTTTTTGCATCGCTTAATAAATACCTCACCACTTACAAATATGGCAACGGCAATGCCTACAAACTGCGACTGGCATTTGAAGAAGTGACAGGTAAGGACCTGAACTGGTTTTTCAACCAATGGTATTTTGGCAATGGCCATCCTAAACTCGACATCAGTTATGCATACGATGCCGGAAAGCATATACAAAAAGTGATCATCAAACAAACGCAGTCGGGCGACAAGACATTCAAACTGCCCCTGGCCATTGACGTATATACAGGATCACAAAAGCAAAGACACCAGGTATGGGTGGAAAATAAAGTAGACAGCTTCCTGTTTACAGTAAGCGTAAAGCCTAACCTGGTGAATGTAGACGCCGACAAAATGGTACTGGCCGATAAAAAAGATAATAAAAGCCTCGAAGAGTTCATTTTCCAATACAAGCATGCCGGCAATTACCTCGACAGAAGAGAGGCCGTTGAATTTGCCAGCAAAAAAATCAAAGACCCGGCAGCTTATCAATTAGTGTATGACGCCCTCAGCGATCCTTTCTATCGCATTCGTTTGAAAGCGCTTGGCAGTTTTGGTTCCGCTACATTGGATGCGCCTACGATTGCCAGGATAGAAGCCATTGCAAAGAAAGATTCCAGCCGCATAACAAGAGCAGAAGCCATCGCAGAATTGGGTAAGCTTAAGCTCAGTCAATATAGAAGCTTCTTCCTTTCTGCCGTGAGCGATTCATCGTATTCTGTATCTGGTGAAGCACTGAAAGCATTGGCCGGCATCGATTCTGCAACTGCGCTGAAAGAAGCCGCCCGTCTTTCCGGCGAAAAGAACAAAGGCAAGTTGTTATTAGCGGTTACCGATGTACTGGTCTCTTATGGTGGTGAAAGCAATTTTGAAACAGTAGCAGAAAAGTTTGCTGCCATGCCTGTAGGCCAGGAGAAATTCACTTTCCTGATGCCTTTTGGGGAATTTGTCAGCAAGCTCACCAATCCCGCGCAATTCCGTCGCGGAGTAGACCTGATCGTTGCATTTAGAAATGCTATCCCTTCACAAGTACGTGAACGAACCGATCCTTATATCAACGGAATGATCCTGGGAGGTATCCTCAGCAAAAAAGAAGCTGCCGGTGCCAAGGAAATGGCTGATTATATCAAATCAAAAACAACATCCTTAAAATGAATAAAAGAAGGGGCTGCGTCAAGTTTTTGACGCAGCCCCTTCTTTTATTCATTTTTGCCCAAGGCTTAAGCCCAGGGCAAAAGATTATTTAGATCTTTTCTCCAACAAGGCTTGGCTTCTTCACTTGTTCTTTCTGATCATTGTATTTTTTTGCCGCTTCTACAAAACTCACAAACAACGGAGCGGGTTTCTCTACGGTACTTTTTAATTCAGGGTGGTATTGCACACCAATAAAGAATGGGTGCTGGGGTATTTCAATGATCTCTACCAATCCTGTTTCGGGGTTATACCCACTTGCATACATACCATACGCTTCTAGCTGCTCCAGGTATTCATTGTTGAATTCATAACGATGACGGTGCCTTTCACTGATATGGGTTTCACCATAAATACGGTATGCCAGTGATCCTTCTTTGATTACACAAGGATAAGCGCCCAATCGCATGGTGCCACCCATCATCTTGATCTTTTTCTGTTCTTCCATCATGCTGATCACTGCATTGCCGGTAGACGTATCCATTTCTGTTGAGTGTGCGTTGGTTAATCCGAGTACGTTCCTAGCAAATTCTATCACCGCCATCTGCATACCCAGACAGATACCAAAGAAAGGCAATCCTTTTTCACGGGCATATTGCACCGCCACGATCTTTCCTTCAATACCCCTCAGGCCAAAACCCGGTGCAACCAGTAATCCATCCAGTCCTTCCAGTTTTTCTGCCACATTATCTGTGGTGATGTATTCGCTGTGTACATTCACTACCTGCACTTTTACTTCGTTGATGGCGCCAGCGTGTACAAAACTTTCGAGGATAGATTTATAAGCGTCCTGCAGTTCAATGTATTTTCCGATCAGGCCAATGGTGACTTTGCTTTTAGGATATTTCAGTTTATCGAGAAAGTCCTTCCATTTTTCCAGTTCGGGTTCTTTGTAACCCTGTATGTTCAGTTTTTTCAGGCAGATCAGGTCGAGTTTTTCACGCAACATGAGCAGTGGCACTTCGTAGATGGTGGGTGCGTCCATCGCTTCAATCACTGCTTCCTGTTTAACATTACAAAACAATGCGATCTTTCTTTTGATGTCGTTACCCAGGGGCTCTTCTGTACGACATACGATGATATCGGGATGCACACCTGTTTCGCTCAGCATTTTCACACTGTGCTGGGTGGGTTTAGTTTTCAATTCCTTCGCCGCTTTCAGGTATGGGATGAGGGTGAGGTGTACCACCATTACGTCTTCATCGGGTAGTTCCCATTGCAACTGGCGCACGGCCTCGATAAAAGGAAGGCTTTCGATGTCACCTACTGTACCGCCTATTTCTGTAAGGATGATGTCATATTTGCCATCCTCACCCAGTAAGAGCATCCTTCTTTTGATCTCATCGGTGATATGGGGTACCACCTGTACGGTCTTACCCAGGAAATCTCCCGCCCTTTCTTTATTGATCACTGTTTGGTAAATGCGTCCTGTAGTAACGTTGTTCGCCTGTGATGTGTAAATACTCAGGAAACGCTCATAATGCCCCAGGTCGAGATCTGTTTCAGCACCATCTTCGGTTACATAACATTCTCCATGTTCATAAGGGTTGAGTGTACCGGGATCCACATTGATATAGGGATCAAATTTCTGGATGGTCACTTTCAACCCTCTTGCCTGCAATAACTTCGCCAGTGATGCAGCAATGATTCCTTTTCCTAAACTACTCGTTACCCCGCCGGTAACAAAAATGTGCTTGGCCATGATCTGCTTTATTTATCAATTTATCTATTACATGCAAAAAAATACCCAAATGACTCATCAACAGGGCTGCTGTTGCTGTGTCAGTGAATCCATTAAAAATTTGACCTGGGAAATGATTGTGATATAAAATATCTCAGAGGTCATACAAAGGTACGGCAAAAAATTTGATACTGAAAAATAGCGGAGGCAACTCTTTCTCGTTCCGTTGCGAATTGTTAATTTGAGGTGAACATCTTTATAAAATCCTCTATTATGAAAAAAATAGCATTCCTGGCAGTGGCCGCTTTTTGCACAGCAGCCTTTCTCGCTTACCGGTATAAAGCACCCGAGCCCAGGCTGTTGAGTGCCGATTGTTACGTTAGTTGCTTCAACGGCGATGTACGGGAACAGTTCCGCCAGGAAGCTGTCACGCCTGCTTTTGCCGCTATGCATGAGCAGCCTTTGTATTATAAATTAGAAAATGCAACCGGAGAACCGGTAAGTTTCAAGGCGGCTGATGGAACCCCGGCCATGGGATACCAGATCAAAAGCAAACACAAAACGAATAACTGGATATTGGTGATACAGGAATGGTGGGGACTGAACGACTATATCAAAAGGGAAAGCGAAACACTGGCCAGGGAGTTGGGCGATGTGAATGTGCTCGCCCTGGATTTGTATGATGGAAAAGTGGCCGCTACACCCGACAGCGCCATGAAGCTGGTGAGGGCGGTTAAAACAGAAAGACTCGAAAGCATCATCAAAGGTGCCATCGCCTATTCAGGTGCGCAGGCAAAGATTTATGCGATTGGTTGGTGTTTCGGCGGCATGTGGAGTTTACAAACAGCTTTACTCGCCGGAAACCAGGCAGCCGGATGCGTTATGTATTATGGCCGTCCCGAAAATGACTTATCCAAATTGAAGACACTGCATTGCGATGTGATCGGCTTCTTTGGCAATAAAGACAAAAGTCCTTCTCCAGAAATGGTCACACAATTTGAACACGATATGCAAGGCCTGGGTAAAAAATTGAAGGCTTACAAATACGATGCTGGTCATGGTTTTGCGAACCCCAGCAACCCATCCTTCAATAAAGAAGCAACGGAGGATGCACATAAGAAAGCTATTGCTTTTTTGAAAGCGCATTTGGATTCGTTGTGAGTTGTTCGTTGTGAGATGTTAGAATAAGAAACTCTGTCAACTATCATCTCACAACTAACAACTCATCACATATCATCTACAATCTTCTTATAGCTCGTAACGATCCCTTTGATGAGGGAAGAACTGAATCCCTGGTGCTCCATTTCATTCAAACCGGCAATCGTGCATCCCTTGGGGGTGGTTACTTTATCGATCTCCTGTTCGGGGTGCGTATTTTTTTGCAGCAGCAGTTCCGCAGCACCTTTCACTGTTTGTGCTGCGATCAATGAGGCCGTTGCAGCGCTGAAACCGATCTCGATGCCCCCCTGGATATTGGCGCGGATATAACGCATAGCGTAAGCAGTGCCACAGGCACCCAGTACAGTGGCGGCATCCATTAATTTTTCTTCAATGAAGACCGATCTGCCCAACTGATCGAACAGGGCGGATACATATTGTATTTGTTCTTCGCTGGCCTGGTGCGCGCAGATACAGGTCATGCTCTGTTGTATGGCAATAGCCGTATTAGGCATGGCACGGAAAACAGCGAACCGGTCGCCCACGATTTCCTGGATGTCTTTGATCCATACGCCGGTAACCACGCTCACAAGCACATGCTTTTGAGGATCGAGCAGTGGTTGCAGGCTGGCGAGTACTTCTTTTATCTGGAATGGCTTTACGGCCAATATAATCCACTCGGCGTAACGTATCGCTTCCGCATTGTCATTGCTCACCATCACCCCTTTCGTTTCCAGCGATTTGAGGGTACTGATGTTTCTTTTGGTCACCACCAGGTGCTCGGGCTTGATGAAATGACTATTCACCAATCCTTCGGCCATGGCCATTCCCAGGTTGCCGCCACCAATGATGGCTATTTTTTTATTCATAACTGCTGCAATTGCCCGTTAAAAATATTGCATTGTGGCGAGATAATGGCGCACATAATCGTTTACGCCTTCTTCGAGTGAATAAAAATCATCGGTGTACCCTGCATGATGAAGCTTCTGCATATTGGCTTCTGTGAAGTACTGGTACTTATCGCGTATATCTTCCGGCATATCAATGAAAACAATATTTGGCGCCTTGTCCAGCCCTGCAAAAGTGGCTTTCACCAGGTCGTTGAAACTGCGGGCCTTGCCGGTACCCAGGTTATACAGGCCATTCTTCGCAGCTGACCAGGCGCCGTTGAGCATAACGTGCATCATCCATCCCATCACTTTTACCACATCCTTGACGTACACAAAATCGCGCAACTGCTCACCGTCTTTGAACCCTTCTTTATGGCTGCGGAATAATTTCACCACACCCTCTTTCCGGATCTGGTTGAATGCATGCCAGATCACGCTGGCCATACGGCCTTTGTGGTATTCATTCGGACCATACACATTGAAGAACTTGAGGCCTGCCCAACAAGGCGGCTGTTCTTCCTGTGCTAAAGCCCATTTGTCGAATTCATTTTTGCTGACACCATAAGGATTCAACGGATGCAGTTGTGCTACTACTGCATGGTCATCATTGTAACCCAATGCTCCATCGCCATAAGTGGCGGCAGAAGAAGCATAAATGAGTGGAATATTCAAAGCAGTGCAGTATTGCCATACCTCTTTAGAGTATTGCACATTGAGCGCTTCGTGAATGCTGTAATCAAATTCAGTGGTATCGGTACGCGCGCCGAGGTGTACCACGCAGGCAACAGCCGGCTGGTGGTCGTTGAGCCAGTCCATCAGGTTGTAGCGCTCAACAATATGTGCGTATTTTTTATGTTCCCAGTTCTTTCTCTTCGCTTCAATGCCAAAATCATCTACCAGTACCAGTTGGTGGAACCCCAATTCATTCAGGCATTGCACCATGCAGGATCCGATGAAACCGGCCGCACCTGTTACAATGATATAGGGTTGTTCTGGCATCGAAATTTAATTCAGCAGTTTTTCAATGGCCGTATCGTATTGTAGTTTCCAGTCTTCAATGCTGCCCCAGTTCTCACCGTTCACTACTACCTGAGAGCCGCCTACGGTTCCCAGCATGGTTACTACAACACCTGCCTCTTCTGCCTGCTGCATCAATGTGGCCGCCTGTGCTTCGCTGCACGATACCACTACCCTGCTTTGTGCTTCTCCAAACCAATAAGCGTCTTTGCGCAAGTTGGTTTGTGCATTTACCTGGAAACCGAGGTTGCGGTTGAACCCACTCTCGAGCAAAGTAATTGCCAATCCGCCTTCGCTGATATCGTGTGCACTTTTCACCAGTTTTTGTTTGATAGAGGCCGACACAAACTGCTGTACTTTATATTCTTCATCCAGGTTGAAATGAGGCGCCGGTGAAAATTCCACGCCCCTGATCTTATGCAGGTATTCCGAAGAAGCGATATCGTTCCTGGCTTCGCCGATCAGCAGGATAAGGTCGCCTGCTTCTTTGAAATCCATGGTCATGCGACTATCAAAATCATCCAGGATACCCACCATACCAATTGTAGGGGTAGGATAAACAGGACCTTCCGGATTCTGGTTATAGAAACTCACGTTACCACCGGTAACAGGTGTGTTGAATTTGCGGCAGGCATCGCCCATACCGGTTACTGCTTTCACAAACTGGTAATACACTTCCGGATCGTAAGGGTTACCGAAGTTCAGACAGTTGGTAACACCGATGGGGTCACCACCACTGCACACAATGTTGCGGGCGGCTTCAGCCACGGCAATCATGCCGCCCTGGTAAGGATCGGCAAAAACATATTTACTGTTGCAATCTACCGTTACAGCCAATGCTTTACCGGTTCCTTTCGCGAGAATGATGGAAGCGTCGCTGGGGGCATTGGTAGAACTGTTGGCAGCGCCCACCATGCTGTCGTATTGCGTGTATATCCAACGCTTGGATGCGATGTTGGGAATTTGCACCAGTTGTGCGGCTGTTGCTTTCAGATCTGTTGTATCACTGACGCTGTCGATGTTAAAGGCTTTGATCTTTTCGAAGTACTTGGGTTCTTTGTATTCCCTGGTATATTGTGGGGCGCCGCCACCCAACACCAATTCATGTGCGGGAATTTCGGCTTCGAGTACGCCGTGCATGTAGAATTTCAACAGTCCATCGTCGGTTACTTCCCCGATATTGCTGGCCGATAGATCCCATTTCTCAAATACTTTCAGTACGGCTTCTTCTTTTCCTTTTTCTACCACGATCAGCATGCGCTCCTGGCTTTCACTCAGCAGCAATTCCCATGCTTTCATATTTTGCTGGCGTGTAGGTACTTTATCCAGATCGATACGCATTCCCACACCGCCTTTGGCGCTCATTTCCGCTGTAGAACAGATAATGCCGGCTGCACCCATATCCTGCATCCCTACCACCGCGTTGGTAGTAATGAGCTCGAGACAGGCTTCGAGTAATTTTTTTTCCTGGAAGGGGTCGCCCACCTGAACAGCGGGCAGTTCTTCTGCACTTTCTGCCGTGATATCGGCCGATGCAAAGGAAGCGCCACCGATGCCATCTTTA
Organism: Sediminibacterium magnilacihabitans; assembly: GCA_002973575.1. GTDB lineage: Bacteria > Bacteroidota > Bacteroidia > Chitinophagales > Chitinophagaceae > Sediminibacterium > Sediminibacterium magnilacihabitans. The sequence continues at coordinate 52,718 of PVEQ01000019.1, read as the reverse complement.
CCAGTAGCGCTGCCTACAAAGAATACGGGGTTGCCGATTCCTTTGGCCGTGGCACTGATCATATCTCCCGCTTTCATGATACCCACACTCATGGCATTCACGAGGGGGTTGGTATGATAACAATCTTCAAAATAAACTTCACCACCTACGGTAGGAACACCGAAGCAGTTGCCATAATGACCAATACCGTTCACCACACCACCCAGCAAACGTTGCGTTTTCCTGTCCTGCAGGTTACCGAAACGGAGGCTATTAAGTGAAGCGATGGGCCTTGCGCCCATGGTAAAAATATCACGTTGGATACCACCAACGCCTGTAGCCGCTCCCTGGAAGGGCTCGATGGCGCTGGGGTGGTTATGACTTTCTATTTTAAATACAACACCGAAACCGTTGCCCATATCCATCAGACCGGCATTCTCTTCACCGGCGGCTACCAGCATTCGTCCGCCGTCGCGGGGAAGGGTTTTGAGCCATTTGATGGAGTTTTTATAGCTGCAATGCTCACTCCACATACCACTGAAAGCACATAATTCGGTAAAATTGGGGGTGCGGCCCAGTTTCTGTTTGATCAACTCAAATTCTTCTTCTGTTAAGCGAAGTTGTTGGGCGGTTTTAACGGTAATTTCCATGATGGCGCAAAGGTAAGGAATCAATGGCTCGATTACTCAATGCTCGATGGCTCAATGACGTTTTAGACTGTCCTGTTGGCATACAACAAAAAATGGCCTGCTAACTTGTGGCTAACTAGAAGTAAACTAGAAAGTAACTACAGGCTAACTGCCGGCTTACTACCGGCAAACTTGTTCCTTACTGTTTGCATACTAAAACTAAACTGACACCATACGCTTTCCACACTCCCGAATTCGTCTTCTAAAAAAGTCTTTTTGATAAGAAATTACAAAATAAAATGAATTATAAATAATTCTATGTTTTATTTTTACCTAAAATTTGCATTTTTTTCTTCAAAAAATATCCTACTTGTTGATTTTTTGGATTATTTGAACGTATTTTGTGCCGTTAATTAAGTCAAATAAAACAAACAACTGATTATGTCTTTGAGATTTAATGCCATCAGCAGCATCACCAACGACTCGGCAGGAGCGGCGGTACCCAATGCCAAGATCACCGGAATTTTCGGCTCCAATGTATTTACACTGAAAACAGCCCGCGAATATTTGGCCGATGAGGCTTATAAAAGTCTTGTTACCAGCATCCGTGGCGGTAAAAAGATCGATCGCAATGTAGCCAACCAGATTGCCAACGGCATCCGTGCCTGGGCAGAAAGCAAAGGCGTTACCCACTACACACACTGGTTCCAACCCCTTACCGGCACTACTGCTGAAAAGCATGACTCATTCTTTACACTGAAAAGCGACGGCACTGCCATCGAAGAATTCGACGGCGCTGCATTGATCCAACAGGAGCCCGACGCTTCTTCTTTCCCCAGCGGCGGTCTGCGCGCTACTTTCGAAGCCCGCGGTTATACTGCATGGGATCCTTCTTCACCTGCTTTCATCATTGAAATCGGAGAAGGTAAAACACTCTGTATCCCTACTATCTTCGTTTCTTATACCGGCGAATCACTCGACTACAAAGCTCCGTTGCTGAAAGCACTGGAAGCCTTGAACAAATCTGCCGTAGAAGTTTGTAACTATTTCGATAAAAATGTAACCAAAGTAACACCTACCCTCGGTTGGGAACAGGAATACTTTGTGATCGATGAAGCACTGGTGAATGCGCGTCCCGACCTGGTACAGTGCGGTCGCACCGTATTCGGCGCTGCTCCTGCCAAAGGCCAGCAATTGGAAGACCATTATTTTGGCTCTATCCCTGAGCGTGTGTATGCATTCATGAGGGATTACGAGCAGGAAGCTTATAAACTGGGTATTCCTTTACGTACCCGTCACAATGAAGTAGCTCCCGCTCAATTTGAGTGCGCTCCTATCTTCGAAGAAGTGAACATCGCTGTTGACCACAATACTTTGCTGATGGACGTAATGAGCCGTGTGGCCAGGCGTCATAAGCTGGTAGTACTGCTGCACGAGAAGCCTTTTGCGGGCATCAACGGTAGTGGTAAGCACAACAACTGGAGCATGGCTACCGATACCGGCGTTAACCTGCTGGCTCCCGGTAAGACGCCCAAGACCAACCTCATGTTTCTTACTTTCTTCGTGAACACCATCAAAGCGGTGCATGATTATTCTGATGTGTTGCGTGCTGCTATCGCTTCTGCTCCCAACGACCACCGTTTGGGCGCCAACGAAGCGCCTCCTGCCATCATCTCTGTATTCGTAGGTCAGTACCTGGCGAAAGTATTGGGTGATATCGAAAGCAGGGTGAGCACCAAATTCGATGAGCAAGACGAAGCCATCCTCAAACTGGATCTGCACAGGAGCATTCCTGAACTGATGCTCGATAATACCGATCGTAACAGGACTTCTCCTTTCGCCTTCACCGGTAATAAATTCGAATTCCGTGCCGTAGGTTCTTCTGCCAACTGCGCCATCTCTATGACTGTGCTGAACACCATCGTTGCCAACACATTGAAAAAGTTCAAGGCCGATGTTGATGCACTGATCGAGAAAGGTGATAAGAAAGAGATCGCCATCATGCACGTGATCCAGAAATACATCGTTGAAAGCAAGAATGTTCTGTTCGAAGGCGATGGTTACAGTGAAGAGTGGCACCACGAAGCGGAGCGTCGCGGTCTGCCCAACCTGAAAACAACACCTATCGCACTGGATGCCTTCCTGACCGATAAAGCCAAGAAGTTGTTCGAATCTGCCGGCGTTTATTCTCACACAGAACTGGAAGCCCGTCACGAAATCGAACTCGAGAAGTACATCAAGAAAGTACAGATCGAGGCGCGCATCATGGGCGACCTGGCCATCAACCATATCCTGCCTTCAGCCATCAAATACCAGAATGAACTGCTGGCAAACGTAAATGGTCTGAAAGCCGCTGGTTTACCCGAGAGCGCTTACAAGAGCCAATTGGCTGTATTGAAAGAAGTGAGCGAACACATCCAGGTGATCCACGATAAAGTACATGCGATGGTAGAAGCCAGGAAAGTGGCCAATAATATCGACAATACACGCACCAAGGCCATCGCTTATGAGAGCCAGGTGAAAGCAACGTTCTTCGACGAGATCCGCTACCATGTTGACAAACTGGAGCACCTGGTTGACGACGATGCATGGACATTGCCTAAATACCGCGAGATGCTGTTTTTAAGATAAGTTTTTTTGACTTGAGCAATCGGGGGTTGTTCCTTAAGTGGGGCAGCCCCTTTTTTTAGTTGTAAATGGTTACAATTGCTTTTCCATCATTTCCTTTTCTTTTTTTCTTTCAACAATTTTTTTTCATCACCATCTAATTTCCGTTGTAGTCTTTTTACATCTTCAGCGGGTGGTAAGTTCTCGGGTACAATGCCACGTTGGGTAAGCATATTTCGCACCGCAAGATTGTTGTCAATATGCTCTTTTTCAATTTTGTTTTGCCCTTTCAAGTCTTTGCTTTGTACATTCAGTCCAGTCATTTCGGCTGCAAGGTCTTTGGCTTTAATACTGATGGTAGGCAAAAAATCGGCAACGGGTCGGTTATCAGGTACGCCCATTTTCTTTTTCAGCATTTGCGTAGTAAGGCGAAACATGGCCTGATCGCCTTTGCTCCTGATTACCGCAAATCCCTGGCTGTCAACTCCTCTTTCGAACAAAATGCCCGAAAGTTGCTTTTCGGTCTGGCTTAGTTTTTCCCTCGCTTTTACACGTTCATATTCTAATAGTCTTTGCTCTACCAGCTCTGCCCGGCGGGTTTGCACGGCAAAATAATTTTGGGCAAATGCTATTTCTTCCTTGCGGCTATCACCATTTTGAGCAATAAGGTAGCACGCGTAGCGGGTAAGTAGCGTATCATCTATTTCATGTTTTGCCCCTTTCCCTGCGTCTATCACTTTCCTGACGTCAGGAAAGTGATAGGCAATTTCCTCACCCGCATTCGTTGCAGCGTCTTTTGCTTTTTGAATTACTTTTTCGAAATTTTCCCATTTACTATATCCCAGTAGGGTTTGCAATTCCCTTGCACTCCAGCATTCTACACCTTCCAGCTCAGAAGCAGCAGTCTCAAATTGTTCAAAAAGATGTTTTATTTCTTCAGATTTCATGGTACACTATTTTAATCAAATTATTTTTTTAGCTACCATTTCGAGGACATTCTCGAAATGGTCTTCCCACTCTCAGCCAGGCAATAAAAGGTACAATATAATTTTTGCAAGAAACTTCCTTTTACCCTCTGTAAAAGTGTGGATAAGCCCGACTAATATCGAACTATTCATGAATTGGACATGAAAATAGTATGAATGACGCCCGAATCAGGCGTAATTAACATGCCGATGAAAAATAAGCTTCCACCGACATTAACAGTACCTCGTATATTGAATCCTGTACCTTACTTCTATCAATTTTTAAACTAAACATCAGAAGTATGCAAAAGTTATGTGCATTGTTATCAGTTGTACTTTGTTGTACTACAACCGTTTTACTGGCACAATCTCCCGGAGGCGGACAAATGGATCCCGCCGCCATGGTTCAGCGTATGAAAGAGCGAATGAAACCCATGCTCATTGAAAAAACGAAACTTTCAGACGCACAGGCCGATAAAGTAATTGAAACCCAGGTATGGGCCATGGGCGAAATGCGCGGCATGCGTGACCTTACTGAAGACCAGCGCGCAGCCAAGATGAAATCCATCAACGAAGAAAAAGAGAAAAAATGGAAAGATATTCCGCTGACCGACGACCAGATCAAGTCAGTAAATACTTTCTTTGAAGAAATGAGGAAGAATCGTATGCAAGGTAGTGGTGGGCCCAGGCAGGGTGCAGGTAAATAAACTTCTACTTAAAAGAAGCGTCATCCCGAGCGTAGCCGAGGGACCTCATAAGGTCTTTAGCAGGTCCTTCGACTCGCTTCGCTCGCTCAGGATGACGTTCTTCGCTCGCTCGGGATGACGCTTCTTTTTTTATTTCATCTTAAAAGACTCCAAAAACTTCGTCGTGAAATTTCCGCTTCGGAAATCTTCGTTCTGCATCAGTTGCAGGTGGAAAGGAATAGTAGTCTTCACCCCTTCTATCACATATTCGCTCAGTGCACGGTACATGGTACTGATGGCTTCCTCCCTGGTTTGCGCTACTGTGATCAGTTTCCCGATCATTGAATCGTAATAAGGCGGGATCACATAACCGGTGTACACATGGCTGTCTACACGCACACCATGTCCGCCCGGTGTATGTAATGTGGTGATCTTACCCGGCGAAGGCCTGAAATCGTTATAAGGATCTTCGGCATTGATACGGCATTCAATCGCGTGCATCTGGGGTTCATAATTGCGGCCGGATATTTTTTCACCCATGGCAATTTTGATCTGTTCCTTGATGAGATCGAAATTGATCACTTCCTCCGTTACACAGTGTTCTACCTGTATACGGGTATTCATTTCCATGAAGTAGAAATTGCGGTGCTTGTCAACCAGGAATTCAATCGTGCCCACACTCTCGTAATTGATGGCGCCCGCCGCTTTGATGGCAGCTTCTCCCATACGCTGGCGCAGTTCGGGTGTCATGAATGGTGAAGGCGATTCTTCTACCAGTTTCTGGTGCCGGCGCTGGATAGAACAGTCGCGCTCGCTGAGGTGACAAACAGTACCATACTGGTCACCCGCTACCTGTATTTCAATATGCCTGGGTTCTTCTACAAATTTCTCCATGTAAATGCCATCGTTCTTGAAAGAAGCGGCAGCTTCTACTTTGGCCGTGGTATATGCTTTTTCCAGTTCTTTTTCTTCCCATACTACGCGCATACCTTTACCACCGCCACCGGCAGTAGCTTTCAGGATCACAGGATACCCTACTTCTTTCGCAAGCGATTTGGCCTGCTCTGGACTCTCCAACAACCCTTCTCCTCCGGGCACCACCGGCACACCGGCTTTGATCATGGTGTCTTTAGCGGTGATCTTATCACCCATCTTATTGATCATCTCAGGTGCAGGCCCGATGAACTTGATGCCATGATCGGCACATATCTGTGAAAAGCGGGCATTCTCTGCGAGGAAGCCATAGCCTGGATGCACTGCATCGGCATTGGTGATCTCGGCAGCAGCCATGATATGAGGGATATTCAGGTATGAGTCTGCACTCTGGGGTTTACCGATACAAACCGCTTCATCTGCAAAGCGTACATGAAGACTATCCTTATCGGCTGTGGAATACACTGCCACTGTTTTGATTCCCATTTCCCGGCAGGTCCTGATCACACGCAACGCGATCTCTCCACGGTTAGCTATTAATACCTTCTTAAACATGCTTTTTAATTTCTTAATGACAAGAGTGATGTTAGTTGATAGTTGTCAGTTGTTAGAAATAGAAAAAATCATCTGACAACTATCAACTAACATCTAACAACTATTAAAACTAGGCCGGCTCAACCAGAAATAAAGGCTGATCGTATTCAACCGGGCTCGCATCATCTACCAACACTTTTACGATGGTACCGCTTATTTCACTTTCAATTTCATTGAACAATTTCATCGCTTCTATAATGCACACCACTTTACCGGGTGTGATCTCTGTTCCCACATCTGCCAGCACCGGTTTATCGGGGGATGATCTGCGATAGAAGGTTCCTATCATGGGACTTTTTATGGTAATAAGGTTATCTGTTTTAGCGGGGGCGGCTGGAGCAGCCGGAGCGGCTGGGGCGGGGTTTGCAGCGGGTTGAGGGGCGGGAGCTGTTGTGATCACCTGGTGATGGGCAGGGGCGGCTACCGTTACAACCTGCTCTTCTTTTTGTTTGATGGTTACCTTACCATCTTTGTCTTCTATACTGATCTCACCAATGTTACTCTTATTGATGATTTTGATCAATTCATGAATCTGCTTTAAGTCCATATTGGGGCAATTTTAGGGGTAAAATCAGTCAGATTTGGTCAAATAGGGGGACAAAATAGCCATTTTTTGATAAAAAAGGGCCTTTTTCGCCTTTTATCTGCTTTCCAACACTTTTCTAAAAAACAAATAAAACAATGGGGTTATTCTTTCACCCTTTCCACGTAGTCGCCGGTCTTGGTATTAACGCGGATCAGTTCACCATCTTCCACGAACAGCGGCACCATAACAGTAGCGCCTGTTTCAACAGTAGCGGCTTTCAGGGCACGCGTAGCGGTATCGCCACGCAGACCGGGTTCGCAATAAGTGATCTTTACAACGATCTTTTCGGGAAGTTCTGCACCAATGGGCAATTCGGTTTCTGTATTGATGAATACAAACACTTCAGATCCATCTTTCAGGAACTGGGGTGCATCGATCATTTCTTCTCCCAGCACAATCTGCTCAAAGGTTTCATTGTTCATCAGGTTATATCCTGAATCGTCTTTGTACAGGAACTGGAATGCTTTTTTCTCTACACGTACAGGGAAAATGTTTTCACCGCTGTTCCATGTTTTTTCAATAGAGCGGTTGTTATCAACACCTTTCAGTTTCGCCCACACTTTTGCGGCGGCACGCGCTGTTTTGTTCTCTCCGAATTCCACCACGGAATACAGGCTGCCATCTAGTTTCAAAATCATACCACGACTGATGTCGGATGTAGTTGCCATAGTTTTAGTTTTAAATATGCCCTCAAGGCAGGCGCAAAAGTAGGAATTGAACAGGGAAATGAAAAGAAAACATACATAATCCTCCTATTTCACCTTATTTTTGCGCCACATTTCACAAAACTCCAGAAATAGTTCCCATGTCAGTATTAGTGAACAAACAATCAAAGATCATTGTTCAGGGTTTTACCGGAACAGAGGGTACCTTTCATGCTACCCAGATGATCGAATATGGTACCCGGGTAGTGGGTGGTGTTACGCCCGGTAAAGGCGGCAGCACGCACCTCGACAGGCCCGTTTTCAACACAGTGGCCGATGCGGTAAAAAATACCGGCGCCAATGTGAGCATCATATTTGTTCCGCCGGCTTTTGCAGCAGATGCCATCATGGAAGCAGCCGAAGTTGGTATTGCACTGGTTGTATGTATCACAGAAGGTATTCCGGTACAGGACATGGTAAAAGTGAAAAACTATTTACTGGGAACGAAGACCCGTTTGATCGGACCTAACTGTCCTGGTGTGATCACCGCAGATGAAGCCAAAGTAGGTATCATGCCGGGCTTTATTTTCAAACCAGGTCGCATTGGTATCGTTTCCAAAAGCGGTACCCTTACTTATGAAGCGGCAGACCAGGTGGTGAAAGCCGGACTCGGCATCAGCACAGCCATTGGTATCGGTGGCGATCCCATCATCGGCACGCCTACCAAAGAAGCCGTTGAATTGCTGATGAACGATCCTGAAACCGATGGTATCATCATGATCGGTGAGATCGGTGGCAGCATGGAAGCCGATGCAGCACGCTGGATCAAAGACAACAAGAAAAAACCCGTAGTAGGATTCATTGCCGGTCAGACAGCGCCTCCCGGCCGCCGTATGGGACATGCCGGTGCCATCATCGGTGGTGCAGACGATACTGCCGCTGCCAAGATGAAGATCATGGCTGAATGTGGTATCGCTGTAGTAGCCAGTCCCGCCGATATTGGCAAGACCATGGCAGAGGTATTGAAAAAATAAAAAAGTTAAATCCATAGATCATCCCGGTAGTATTCCCGCTACCGGGATTTTTTTTGTGTATCTGCTGCATCTTTGTGTAATCCCCCGCAGGTTTGCATCCTTAGATACAAAACGTATTTATTGTATAAAATCAACAGTATGGCTTTAAAGAAGATGGGTATGATAATGGCGATGATGTTGTGCATAGGCTTTGTTCATGCACAGCAAAAAGACACCGCTTATCAGAAAGAATGGAAAGAGATCGATTCACTAATAGTGATCAAAAGCCTTCCCAAATCAGCACTTGTTAAACTGGATGCGTTGCAGAAGAAAGTGAGCCAGCAACAGGCACAGGTTATCAAATGCCTCATTTATCGATATTCGCTGCAAGACCAGGTGTTGGAGAATGACCCCAACCGGGCGGTGCAAACATTATTGGCTTCCATCGGCAATACCAGCGATGCTGTTCAAAAAAGCATCCTGAAAGCGTTGGTGGCGAAAAAGCTGTATGAATACTTCAATATGCACCGTTGGCGCTTTTACAACCGGAAAGCGACTGTTAATTATGCCAAAGCTGATATAAGCACCTGGGGCATTGCTGATTTTCACAAAGCCATCACGCAATATTTCCTGGAAGCTTTAGCCGATAAAGAAATATTGCTTCATACCAGTCTCAAAGATTTTGAAGCCATATTGATCAAAGGCGATAAGCACCGTTCTTCCTTATATCATTTGCTGGCCAATGAAGCATTGGTGTACTTCAAATCAGGCGACCCTTATTCAACTGATCCGCTTTATGTTTCCAGGATCAGCGATCCCGTTGCTTTATCAGGAAGAGAGGTATTTATCAAGCATCCATTTCTTGCAAAGGATAACAGCATGCTTGAACTGATTGCCCTTCAATTATACCAGCACCTCTTAACTGTTACCACGAATGCCGATGAGTTGGTGGGAACTGATATCGGGCGGATCGAATGGGTCTATGGTCATGCGCAGTTCAACAATAAGGAATCGGTTTACAGGTCAGCACTGGAAACGATCATATCAAACAACAAACAGGTATCGTCCACTGCAGAAGCATGGGTAGACCTGGCGCAACTGGAGCTGCAAAAGGCCGACAGTTACCAGGTGTCAGTAGATACCAGCAATCGTTATGCTTATGTAAAGGCAAAGAAAATCATTGACAACGCAGTTTCCAGTATTGACAAAAACAATCCCTTGCGTAATAATTTCCAGCCATTGCTATCACAGATCACAGAAAAAGAATTAAGCTCTCAAACCGAACAGGTAAATATTCCCGGTAAACCTTTCCGGGCATTGGTAAGCTTCCGAAACATCGATACTGTTTATGCAAGGATCATACGCATTGATACAAAAGAACTGCCAAACCAATATTGGGAAGCCGGCTATTGGAAGAAGATCACTTCATTGGAAACATACAGGGCCTTCTCCCAGGCGCTGCCAGTTACCAATGATTACCGGCAGCACACTGTTGAGATCAAGATAGACGGGCTTGCCGTTGGCCGCTATGCTTTGTTGTGTTCAAACAGTCCGCTATTCAATGACAGCCTCAACAAACTGAGTGTTCAGTTCTTTTCTGTTTCCAATATCAGTTATGTCCGTAATGATCATGATTTCTTTGTGCTGAACCGTGAGAACGGCCAGCCGTTGGCCAATGTAAATGTGGCCATCTTTAGCGAGCAACGCCTTATTGCCAATAAGCAAACAGACCGGAATGGTTATTTCACGTACCGTGAAACGAACAATCGAAGCCGCAATACCAGGTATGTTTTCAGCAAAGGAAAAGATGAACTCCGGCCGGATGCAACTGAATTCATTCCTTACCAAAACGATCAATCCATCGATGATGTACAGGATACCGAATCGGATGATTTCGAAAACGGCAACAGCAGGATATTCTTTTTTACCGACCGCTCTATTTACAGGCCGGGGCAATACGTTTATTTCAAAGGCATTGCTGTTAAGAAAAATCGCCAGACCAGGATGAGCAGGTTGATTACCCGTAAAGATTCCGGCTGGGTGTACCTTTCCAACGTTAACGGCAAAAGGGTAGATTCTGTCCGCTTCTCACTGAACGACTATGGCTCATTCAGCGGCCGGTTCCAGGTTCCACAAAATACACTGACCGGTATTTTTTCCATTCAAACAAACTGGAAGATCTATTCAAGCGCTGCTGTTTCTGTTGAAGCTTACAAAAGGCCCGGGTTCTTTGCCGGTTTTGAAAAGGTAAAAGGCAGTTATCGCCTGAATGATTCGGTAACTGTGCATGGCAATGCCACTGCCTATGCCGGTAATAGCATCAACGGCGCTAAAGTTACCTATACTATTAAAAGAAATACCCGTTACCTGAACCCCTGGCTACGCAGCAATTACATACCGATGCCATCACCTTCGACAGAAATCGCGCATGGTGAATTAATCACCGATGACAATGGCAAATTCAGTATTCCTTTCAAAGCACTGGCAGATGATCATGCGGACAGGGAAGCCAATCCTGTATTCAATTTCGAAGTATCGGTCAGCATAACGGATATCAACGGCGAAACGCGTACGGCCAGCACCTCCGTAAGAGCTGGTTATGCGTCTATCATACTACAGGCCAATATACCGGATGTATTACCTACTGATAGTTTTGCCCAACTTAAGTTGAGTGTAACCAATCTCGACGGGCAGCCGGAACAGGTTAAAGTGCATGTCAGCATCTATCCGCTGGAAGCGCCGCAACAACCTGTGAGAAAACGTTACTGGCAGAATCCTGATCTGTTCGTGATGAGTCGCGATGAGTTTACCCGGTATTTTCCGAATGATGAATATGAGAATGAATCGAATTACCGGACATGGAAAGCAGGAGCCGTCATAACATCTTCTACTATCGATACCAAAGAAAGCGGAACCTGGCAATTGACTCCGGGGGTGTTACACAATGGCTATTACAAGATCGAATCTGTTGCTACCGATGCATACGGACAGGAAGTGAAAGACATTAAATACATACAGCTGTTTAGCAGCACCAAAGGAGCATACCCTACTTCGTCGTATCAATTCAGTTATACACTAAAGGGAATGGCTCTGCCGGGTGATACAGCCAGGTTCTATGCCGCTTCGATGGCCGACCAGGTTTATGTAATTCGCAGAACCGACCGCCCGGGGAAAGCTGGAGGAGTCTATACTTTTAATACCCGCAATAAAGGATTTGAAACCATTGAGTTTGCAGCAACTGAAGCGGACCGTGGGGGTGTTGGGATTGCTGAAGTCTTTGTTTACAATAACAGGGTTTATAACAGCCAGTATAATGTGCTTGTTCCCTGGTCGAACAAACAGTTGTCTGTAAGCTATGCCAGTTTCCGTAACCACACCGAGCCCGGAAGCAAAGAACAATGGACCGTACAGGTCAAGGGAGAGAAAGGCCAGCAGCAGGCAGCAGAACTGCTTACCGGCATGTATGATGCTTCTTTAGACCAGTTCAAACCGCATAACTGGAGTACACCTGTTATTTGGGAAACCAATTATTGGCGGAACGGTTTTATTGCATCTACTAATTTCGGCGCAGCAACTGCCAACCAGAATTATATCACAGAACCTACTGTTGAATTTATTGAACATGCTTATGATCGTTTGTCTGTTAATGCCAATGAATTTTGGAGCATCTATAGCATAAAATGGGAAGATCGTTCTACTGCATCGGCAAATGTGCATTTGATGCCCGATAAAAAAATGCTGAATGAGGTTGTAATAACAGGTGCAGGAGACATGAATAGGATCCGCTATGCCAAGCCTGTGGCAGAACCCATTGGAGAAGCCGAAAACATGCAGAACGAACCGCAGAAAATAAGAACTGATTTCAAGGAAACCGCTTTCTTCTTCCCGCAGCTTTATGCCGACTCACTGGGTAATTATACTTTCAGCTTTACCATGCCGGAGGCGCTTACTACCTGGAAATGGATGACTCTGGCACATACAAAAGATCTTGCTTTTGGTACTGCTACCCAGTCCATCGTTACCCAAAAAACGCTCATGGTGCAACCCAATCTGCCACGTTTCCTTCGCGAAGGAGATCAGATTGAATTGAGCAGTAAGATTGCCAACCTGGGGGCACAGGAATTAACAGGTCAGGTAACGCTTGAGTTGATTGATGCTACTGCCGGAACACCGGTGGATGGCTGGTTTCAGAATGTTTTTCCTATTCAATATTTTACCGCGGAACCCGGAAAAAGCACTGTTGTTAAATTCCCGGTACAAGTGCCATTCAGTTTCAATAAGCCGCTCACCTGGCGAATCGTAGCAAAAGCGGGTAATTACAGTGATGGTGAAGAGAATACCCTGCCTGTTGTAACCAACCGCATATTGGTTACCGAAAGCCTGCCATTGTTCCTTCAGAAAGATACTACGCAATCGTTCCGTTTTGAGAAACTGCTGCACACATCCAGCGAAACACTTACGCATGAAGGGTTAACGGTTGAATACACTACCAATCCCACCTGGTATGCGGTAAAAGCATTGCCTTATCTTATCGAATATCCTTACGAATGTGCAGAGCAAACATTCAACCGTGTGTATGCCAATGCGCTTGCTGCTTATATCCTGCAAAAGAACCCAAAAATTAAGCAGGTGCTGGATCAATGGATAATAGATACCAGCGCTGCACAAAGCAACCTCCAAAAGAACCAGGCGCTGAAACAACTATTGATAGAAGAAACGCCCTGGGTTTTTGACGCGGAGAATGAAGCAAGCCAGTCAAAGAACCTGGCTTTGCTGCTGGACCTTGCAAAGCTTAATCAACAAACCGACCAGTTTATTGAAAAATTACAGCAGTTACAATTGCCCAGTGGCGGCTTTGCATGGTTCAAAGGAGGGTATGAAGACCGGTATATGACCAATTATATTCTTACCGGCATTGGCAAGCTGAAACGACTGGGTGCATTCAACGCTGATATGGCCTCACACCTCAATCCTATTGTTGGCAATGCTATTAAATGGCTTGATAATAAAATGCAGGAAGACTATCAAAGCATCCATCAAAATAAAACTACCGGTCAGAAGCAATGGCAATTGTCTTCCGCACAAATTCAATACCTGTATATGCGCAGTTTTTTCAAGGATATTGCACAAACTGCTCCCGAAGCCTACCGGTATTTTTATAACGCTGGCAAACAACATTGGAATGATCAGAATCAATATAACCAGGCCATGTTGGGGTTGGTCTTTTACCGGAATAATGACGCACAGTTTGTGAATACTACCCTCCTTCCTTCCATACTTGAAAATACGGTTGAAAATACTGCACAAGGCAGTCTTCATTGGAAATCGCAGCAAACCTGTTTCTGGTATACTTCTCCTATTGAACACCAAAGTATGATGATCTCATTCCTGCAGGAATTACAACAGGATAACAAAAGCAAGTCTTTATTATCTGCCATCAACAAAGCGAGAACCTGGTTGTTATTGAACAAACAAACCAATAACTGGAAAACGACTGTAGCTACCGCTGATGCCTGTTATGCCTTATTGCAAAGTGGCAGCGGGTGGCTTAACACCGAAAGCAAATTGTCCATCCGCCTGGGCAACTATACCACCAACAATAATACTGGAAAGCAGCAGGCTGGTACTGGTTATTTTAGTACACATATCGATGGCAAATCTGTAAAACCGGAAATGGGCGCTATTACTGTGCAGATCGCTTCAACACGCAGTTACAACGAGCAACCTCCCAGTTGGGGTAGCGTGTACTGGCAATATTTTGAAAACCCTGACAAGATCACACCCGCAGCTACTCCTTTGTCGTTATCCAGAAAATTATTTGTGGAAAGAAACACGGAACATGGCAAAGCGCTCGATCCGGTTAAAGAAGGAGAAGAATTAAAAGTGGGTGACAAAGTGGTGGTGCGAATAGAATTGAAAAGCGACCGCGACATGGAATACCTGCATCTCAAAGACATGCGGGCAGCCGCCATGGAACCGGTGAATGTATTGAGTGGTTACAAATGGCAGGATGAACTGGGCTATTACGAGAGTACAAGAGATGCCAGCACGAATTTTTTCATCAGTTACCTGCGGAAAGGCACTTATGTTTTCGAATACCCGACCTTTGTAACCCAGACAGGCGTTTTCTCTGCGGGCATAGCTACTATCCAGTGTATGTATGCACCTGAGTTCAACAGCCATTCTGAAGGATTCAACATTAGGGTAAACAAATTATGATGTATGAAGAGCATTACTTAGTTTTACATACAACGAGCAGCTATGGCAGTTACAGCCGAAAAAAAAATACCACATTTCAATAAACGCATATTCTGGGATGTGCGCTTTGCGTCTTTGGATTTTGAAAGCCGGGCCAGTTTTGTAATTGAAAGGGTTTTTGAGCGGGGTGATGTCAATGATATACGCGAATGCAGGAAGTTTTACAGTCATGAAAAGATTGAAGCGGCCTTGCTGAATGCCAAGTTTCTTCCAACCCGTACCATGTACCTTGCCGCTGCGGTTATTCAGCGACATATTGAAGAATTCAGATGTTACAAACTCAGACAGTCGAACCCCGCACTTTTTCCTTACTAACGCAACTGATGAAGTTGCCGGCATTAGCTGATTTCTACCTCGTTGGCGGTACCGCACTTTCATTACAGTTCGGCCATCGCATTTCTGTTGATCTTGATTTATTTGGGCACACCCATTTTGACAGAGAGGTCATCATCAAGGTGCTAGAAGAGGAATACAGGAACGATTTCAGCTATGATGGTAAAATAAATTCGTGGGGAATCTTTGGGTTTATACGTGACGTAAAAGTAGATATTATCAATTATAAACATCCCGTAATCCAGCAGCCAGTCACGATTGATGGCATCAGGATGTATAGTACTGAAGATATTATCGCTATGAAGATTAACGCCATTTTGGGCCGTAGTATGAAGAAGGATTTCTGGGACGTTTATGAACTGCTTAAGCATTATACTATTGATCAGTTCATATCATTCCATTCGAAAAAATTTCCCTCACAACAATTAATGATTACGATCCCCCAGGCATTGGTCTATTTTGAGGACGCCGAAGAAAGTGAAGAGCCCATCAGCCTCAAAGGACAGACCTGGGAGGGCGTGAAGAAATTCATTCAACAGAAAGTAAATGATTTTCTTAGCCCTGTGTGACCTCTTGACTCCTCCTTATGACCACAGATTATCTCATCATCGGGCAAGGCATTTGCGGAAGTTTTTTGAGCTGGAATTTATTGAAGGCCGGTCAACGTGTCGTAGTCATTGATGAAAATCGCCCGCATACCGCTTCCAAAGTTGCCAGCGGTGTGATCAATCCGGTTACCGGTCGCCGCATTGTACGTACCTGGGAAATAGAAAAACTCATGCCTTTTGCGGTTGATGCGTACACAGAATGGGGAAAAGCATTCGATGTTGAACTGATCCGGCAATGCAATATCCTGGATTTTCATCCTACTCCTCAAATGATGCTGGCTTTTGCGGAACGCCTGCCTGTGGAAACGGATTATTTACGCAAGCCCGACGATGCAGATCACTGGAAAAATTATTTCAACTATCCTTTCGGTGTAGGAGAGATCAATCCTTGCTGGCTCATCGACCTGCATGTCTTACTCGATCGCTGGCGTTCACAATTGAAGCAGCAGGAAATATTGCTGGAATCAAGATTCAACTGGCAGGATTGCGAAGTTTTTCCTGACCATGTCTGTTATCAAAACATCACGGCATCGAAGATCATCTGTTGTGAGGGTGCCGCAGGATTCAACAACCCTTATTTCCGCTCGCTCCCCTATGCTCCCAATAAAGGCCAGGTGATCATTGCCCGCATTCCCGGGTTACCCCGTACCCATATTTTCAAACAGGGTATCAACCTGGTGCCCTGGGGTAATGAAGACTTGTTCTGGATCGGCTCTACCTATGAATGGGATTTTACCGACCTGTCGCCTTCTCCCGATTTTCTGGAAAAAGTAAAAGCCCAACTGGGGTATTGGCTCAAATTGCCTTTTACCATTGAAGGCCATATTGCTTCAGAACGGCCTGCCAACCTGGAAAGAAGGCCTTTTGTGGGACTGCATCCTGTTGCTCCTTCCGTAGGGGTATTCAATGGGATGGGTACCAAGGGTTGCTCACTGGCGCCATACTTTGCGCACGAATTCACCGGTTACCTGGTCAATGGCAACCCCATCATGCCGCAGGCAGACATCAGCCGTTTTACAAAAATCCTCAGTGCAGGAAAAGCACAATAAATTAACTTGCTGCTCAATACCTAACTCAACCGCAGATGAGCAATAAAAACCATGCAACCGCAGCTACTTACAGCATTCCCGTTGCTTATAGAAAAATGGAGAACCTGCACATTGTATTCTGGTTATTCAAAGACATTGCCTGGTGCATGATCTGGAAACCATTGGGTATTGCAATGATCTTTCCTACCCTCATCATTTCCATCATCATCGCATGGAGAACCCGGCATTTGGTATCGGAACTGTGCCACAATCTTGCCATCACCGTCTGGATCACTGCCAACTCTTATTGGATGATCAGTGAGTTCCTCCACTTCGATGAACACATCATCGCCGGACATATCACGTACAAACACCTGGCGCTGATTCCGTTTCTTTCAGGCATCGGCATGCTGGCCTATTATTATTGCTGGTACAAACCCAGGCATAAAGGTGAAATGGAGACCCTTTAACAAAATCAATACCTGTTGAACACATAACGCGACACATAGTTACCATTATAGTAAGTAGCGATCAATGTATTGCCGGAAACAATCGCTTCATCGAAAAACAAGTCTACCGAGCCAGCGCTGTACCTGTCGCGCAGATGTATTTCAAATGCATAGTGTGATCCGGAATAATAATCGCCATAACGGTCGTAGTAGCCGCCGCTGGTGTATCGCATGGCCCAGCTTCCCTGCATATTGGTAGTTGCGTCGCTGTACGTAGCGCCACCATCGTTGTAAAAATCAAACACGCCGTTTTCCAGTCCCGTGTGCACCAATTGCCAGCCATAGCTGGTATGTTGTGAAGCTTCTGCCAATACCCAGGAGCCTGCAACCGGCATACCGCCATCTGCTACTACCACCGTCTTGGTACAGGAGCTGAACGAAAATAACAGGAGTATTGTCGTTGAAATAAGTAGTAGTCTTTTCATGTCGAATCATTGAAAGGTGAATGAATGTTGTTCACTCATACCTATTCAATTCTTTTACCAGAAACAGGTTTAGCAAAGGAACCCGCTGCATTTAGTTTTTTTTTAACGATTGCGTACAGACGCGCTCAATTCCATCGCATAAACGACGCCAATAAAGCGGTACACAATCCGAAGCAGGCAATAACGCTGAACGATACGCGCAGGCTGGCTGCCTGTGCGATGAAGCCGATCAGGGGCGGACCGAATAAAAAGCCGAAGAAACCAATAGTAGACACTGCTGCGAGTGCAACACCCGGTAACATGGTTTTGGATTTACCGGCAGAACTGTACACCAGCGGCACTACAGATGATACGCCGATACCCACTAATAAAAAGCCTGCAGTTGCAGGTATTACTGTAGGAAACAAAACCGCAGTAAACAATCCAACAGCAATGACCAATCCACTGCATTGCAGCATGCGCTTTGCGCCCAGCCGTGCAGTGAGCCGGTCGCCGATAAAACGCCCGCCCGCCATCGTACTCATAAAAGCTACATAACCCAGGGTGATCTGTTGCTCCGGCACCATGACCACTTTTTGAAAATATACGCCGCTCCAGTCGAACATGGTTCCTTCACAAACCATGCTGCCGAAAGCGATGAGTCCGAGTTTGAGAATGGCCGCATCCGGTTTGGCAAAAATGGGTTGGCTACTTTTACCCACATCGGTGGGCAGCAGGTAAGTACGGGTAACCAGTAAGGCCAGGATCACCACACTACAGATCAGTGCAAAATGATACAGCGGAGCCAGGCTGCCCGATACAGCCAGGGTGCCGATGGCGGCCCCGGAAAATCCTGCCAGGCTCCAGGTGCCGTGGAAAGAGGCCATGATGGGACGCTTATACAAAGCCTCTACACCTACCGCTTGTGTATTTACAGAAATATTGAAAAGATTTCCGAACAAGCCGAATACAAATAATACGGCCGCCAGTTGCCAGGAATGTTGTACCGCGCCCAGGAATACCAGGGTGAGCGGGTAACCGGTTGCAGCCAGGATCACTACTTTTTTACTGCCCCAGCGCGATACCAGCCAGCCTGCAATGGGTAAGCTGGTCATAAGTCCTACCGGCAACGCTACCAGTACGGCTCCCAACCCGGCATCGTTGAGTTCTAATTTTTGTTTGATATCGGGTATCCTGCTGGCCCAGCTGGCGAAGCAGAGGCCGGCCAGGAAGAAAAAAACGGCTACAGCCCATCTGTGGCTTCGCCTGGAAGAAGTTGCTGTTATCATTCCCGCAAAGATGCAACCAAATTCATGGAATACCATCATTTCATGCAAACGGCCATTTCGGCTATATTTGCGGACCGTATAAAAGACATTGATTATGTATCGCTCTCATACCTGTGGAGAATTAAGGATTGGTGATGTAAATAAACAAGTAACCCTGGCCGGATGGGTACAGACCGTTCGCAAATTCGGCGCCATTACTTTTGTGGACCTGCGCGACCGCTATGGCATTACCCAGTTGTTGTTCGGAGAAGAACTCAATAAAGTGCTGGATGAAAATCCGCTGGGGCGTGAATTTGTTTTACAGGCTACCGGCCTGGTGGCGGAACGCAGCAGCAAGAATGCTCATATTCCCACTGGCGAAATTGAGATCAACATACAGTCATTCACCGTATTGAACAAATCTGTCGTTCCACCTTTTACCATACAGGATGATACCGATGGAGGCGATGACCTGCGCATGAAATACCGTTTCCTGGACCTCCGCCGTAATGCCGTGAAGAAGAACCTTGAACTGCGCTATGCCGTGAATCGCTCAGCACGAAACTACCTGCATGAGAACCAGTTCATGGATATTGAAACGCCATTCCTGATCAAGTCCACACCCGAAGGCGCCCGCGATTTTGTGGTGCCTTCCCGTATGAATCCCGGCCAGTTCTATGCATTGCCGCAATCGCCACAAACATTCAAGCAATTGCTCATGGTAAGCGGGTATGACCGCTATTATCAAATTGTGAAATGTTTCCGTGATGAAGACCTGCGAGCGGACAGGCAGCCGGAGTTTACACAGATCGACTGTGAGATGGCATTCGTAGAGCAGGAAGATATCCTGAACATGTTCGAAGGATTGATCAAGCGCGTTTTCAAGGATGTAAAAAATATTGACTATACCGAAAAGGTAGCGCGCATGAGTTGGGAAGATGCCATGTGGCAGTACGGTAACGACAAACCCGATATCCGCTTTGGCATGAAGATCGCCAACCTGAAATCGGCTTTCACCCGAAATGGTAAAATAGAAGCTGTTGGCGAACTCATCAACGGCGCCGGTTTTGGCGTATTCGATAATGCTGAAACCGTATTGGCCATTGCAGTACCCGGTTGCAGCGAGTATACACGCAAGCAAACCGATGAACTGACCGACTGGGTGAAGCGTCCGCAGATAGGTATGCAAGGCCTTGTATTCATCAAATGCAATGCAGAC
The DNA here is from genome assembly GCA_002973575.1 of Sediminibacterium magnilacihabitans. Lineage (GTDB taxonomy): Bacteria > Bacteroidota > Bacteroidia > Chitinophagales > Chitinophagaceae > Sediminibacterium > Sediminibacterium magnilacihabitans. Next base: position 32,455 of record PVEQ01000019.1, on the reverse strand, counting down.
GGCACTTACAAGAGCAGCGTAGATAAATTCTATCCCGAAGACAAACTGAAAGCCATTGCCCATGCCGCAGGAGCTGTGGCGGGTGACCTGATATTGATACTGGCCGGTCGTGAAGAACGTACCCGCAAAGCCATCAGTGAATTGCGCCTGGAAATGGGCAAACGCCTTGGTTTCAGGAAAGAAGATGAATTCAAACTGTTATGGGTGATGGATTTCCCGCTGTTTGAATATGCTGAAGAAGAAAACCGCTGGGTAGCGCGTCACCATCCATTCACTTCACCCAAACCCGATCATATTGAAGTGATGATCAATAACAACCCGGTGATTGAAAATGCAGAAAAATACCTGGAGCATCCCTATAACCATATCAAGGCCAATGCTTATGATATGGTGCTGAATGGAAATGAAATCGGTGGCGGGTCGATCCGTATCCACCAGCGCGCTTTGCAGGAAAAAATGTTTACTGCTTTGGGCATGAGCCAGGAGGAAGCGTTGCATAAGTTCGGTTTCCTGTTGGGTGCTTTTGAATTCGGCGCACCGCCGCATGGAGGAATTGCTTTTGGTTTCGATCGTCTTTGCTCCATCCTCGGTGGCAGCGAAAGTATTCGCGACTTCATCGCTTTCCCCAAGAACAACAGTGGCCGCGATGTGATGCTGGATGCGCCCAGTTCTATTGATGATAAGCAATTGGATGAATTGCAGATTCAATTAAACCAGGGTCAGGATTAAGTTTCATTCACTACTCAACCAATTATACGCATCGTGAATCAACTGACTTTATTCCGCATTCTCAGCTATATTTTACTACCCATCGGCGCTTTCTTTGGCCTGATGTCAACCATCTTTTTGCTCACAGCCATAGCCAATCCTGCATTGTTGCTGATTGTGTTCCTGTTCTTTTGCATGGCCGTTTATGCTTTCACCAGTTTTAGTTTCCTCACCAAGGGTATTATGGGTGGAAGAGCATGCAAGGCATCCCTGAAAGACTGGATCAAAGTAAATGCTTATGTATGCGTATGCATTGCTACTTTGTTCGTGCTCAATTCGGTGAGTCTGCTGATGATGAACCCGGTCACCCTCCGCCAGACCGTGAGTCAGTTATTAGAGGCACAACCCAATTTACCTTCCGGCTACAGTATCGATTTCTTCCTTAAAATGATCAAAGGGGTATCCGGTTTCATGTTGTTTACCGGCATCGTATTACTGTTGCATATCTTCATCAATTTCAAATTGCTAAAGCGTTATAACCACCTTTTCTCTTCCAGTGATAACGCTGAATAACTGCTCAATAATCGATCACATTGAGCCATTGAGTATTGAGCAATCGTGCCATTAATTTTAGTACTTTTCAGGTGTGAACAACCAAACGCCATTAGCAGAGCGAATGCGTCCGGCTACGCTGGATGATTTAGTGGGACAGGAACACCTTACCGGTCAGGGTAGTATCCTGCGGATGGCCATTTCTCAAGGAAGGATTCCTTCGATGATCCTCTGGGGACCTCCCGGCGTGGGCAAGACCACTATTGCCAATATCATTGCACATACCCTACAGCTTCCTTATTTTCAGTTAAGCGCCATCAGCAGCGGTGTAAAAGATGTACGTGAAGTGATTGACCAGGCCCGTATGCAAAGTGGGGCTATCTTATTTATCGATGAGATACACCGGTTTAACAAAGGGCAGCAGGACGCCCTGCTGGGAGCTGTAGAGAAAGGCATCATTACCCTCATTGGCGCCACTACGGAAAATCCTTCTTTCGAAGTGAACAGCGCCTTACTCAGTCGTTGCCAGGTATATGTGTTGAAAGCCTTGCAGCGAAAAGACCTCATTGCCTTATTACACCAGGCGCTGGAAAAAGACGAATGGCTGAAACAGCAATCTGTTGAACTGAAAGAGACAGAAGCCATGATCAATATTTCCGGCGGCGACGCCCGTAAACTGTTGAACCTGCTGGACCTCGTGGTGCAAACACAAGTGAAAGAAAAGAAACAGGTGGTGATCACGGATGCGTTGGTGATGCAGGTGGCGCAAAAGAAAATCGCTTTGTACGATAAGCAGGGCGAACAGCACTACGATATCATTTCTGCTTTCATCAAAAGTATGCGCGGCAGTGATCCCAATGCTGCAGTGTACTGGCTGGCCCGGATGATTGAAGGTGGAGAAGATGTAAAGTTCATTGCAAGACGCATGCTCATCTTCGCCAGTGAAGACATTGGCAATGCCAATCCCAATGCCTTGTTACTGGCCAACGCCACTTTCGATGCCGTGAGCAAAATCGGTTATCCCGAAAGCCGCATCATCTTATCGCAATGCGCTACGTACCTGGCTTCTTCTGTAAAAAGCAATGCCGCCTATGCAGCTATCGGAGCGGCTTCAGCGGCCGTACAGCAATATGGAGACCTGCCCGTTCCCCTTCACATTCGCAATGCGCCTACCAGGCTCATGAAAGACATGGATTATGGAAAGGGTTACCAGTACTCACACCTGGGAGAAGGTAATTTTATTGAACAGGAATACCTGCCCGAGAAGATCAAAGGCAACAAGTTCTATGAACCCGGCAACAATGCCCGTGAGAACGAGTTGCGTAAGTTTTTAAAAGAGCGCTGGAAAGACAAGTACGGATATTAAAATACATTCCCCGTCATCCCGAGCGCAGCCGAGGGATCTGCTCGAACCCTGCGGCAGCTCCTTCGACTCGCTTCGCTCGCTCAGGATGACGATAACAGGATACTCATTAACTTTAGTCCTCAATCAACCTCTTTATGCGAAAAATCATTGGCATCAGCCTCACTTCTTTTTTATTGACACTTACTGCATACGCACAGACTACTATTCATCGTGATCCGGAGATTGAACAGATGGTGAAAGAAGTATCTGCCGATTCATTACAGTCGTATATCAAGCAAATGGTGGCTTTTGGCACACGCAATACCCTCAGTGCAAAGAACGATCACAAACGGGGCATTGGCGCTGCAAGGAATTGGGTACTGAGCAAGTTCAATGCATTTGCCCAACAATCTGGCGGCAGACTCACCGCTTATATTGATACGGTTACCCTTGCTGCTGATAAAAAAAGGGTTGATACAGCAACATTATTAGGTAATGTTGTTGCCGTTTTGAAAGGTACCGACCCGAATGATAAACGTATTTTCCTCATCAGCGGTCACCTCGACAGCCGCCGCACCAATGTGATGGACAGAACCGGCGATGCACCCGGCGCTAACGACGATGGCAGCGGTTCAGCAGCAGTGATTGAATGCGCACGCATCATGAGCAGTCATGCATTTCCTGCCACCATCATTTTTGTAACGGTGAGTGGCGAAGAACAAGGCTTGCTGGGCGCCGATTTTATGGCTTCAAAAGCAAAAAAACAAGAATGGAATATAAAAGCCATGCTCAACAACGATATCATAGGCAGCAACAACAGTAGTGAAACCCAGATCATCGATAATACCCGTATCCGCGTTTTCAGTGAAGGATTGCCGGCTTATGAAACGGAGCAATCGGCCAAAAATATTCGCCAGTTTGGCCTGGAGAATGATGGCAAAGCACGACAATTGGCGCGCTATGTAAAAGAGACCGGCGAGCGTTACGTGGAAAACCTGGAGGTAGTTATGATCTACCGCAACGATCGCTTTCTTCGCGGTGGCGACCATTCTCCTTTTGTTGAAAAAGGATTTGCAGCCGTACGCTTCACAGAGATGAATGAAAACTACAACCACCAGCACCAGGACATCCGCAAAGAGAATGGTATCCAGTACGGAGACCTTACCGAGTTCATGGACTTTGAATACCTGCGCAAGAACACAGCCATGAACCTCAGCAACCTGGCCAATTTAGCCAAAGCTCCAGCCATGCCGGAAGAAGTAAAAGTAGAAGTAAAGAGCCTGGGCAATTACACCGATCTTAATTGGAAAGCACCCAAGACCGGAAAGGTGAAAGGATATTATGTGATGATGCGCGAAACCACCAGTGCTGTGTGGCAGAAGAAATTCTTTACCGCAGAAACGAGTTACAGGCTGCCTTACTCCAAAGACAATTATTTCTTTGCTGTGCAAGCCGTTAATGAAACAGGTAATGAGAGTTTGGGAGTAGTACCGACGCCAGCGCGATAAAATGTATGCTGGTTAACACATTTTAACAAAAACAAATAAGTTATTCTGAATAGCTTTAGGAATCAAAACTTCTCTCACTAACAAAAAGTGTATCTGTATGAAACGATTTCTATTCATTCAAGTAATCCTTATCTGTATTGCCATTCCTTCTTTTGCGCAAAAGAAAATAGAAAAATATTGCGTATTCGCTACTTATCCCAGCAATAAGGAAAGAGGTAAATTAGAAATTATTTTTGCGCGAGGTGATGTAGATTCTTTATTCTCATTCAAAGACAGTTCCGTTCAAACAAATCTGATAAATATAGCCACTACTTTAAAAAAGGAATCAGATTTATTGAATTATATGGCTTCTCAAGGCTGGTCCCTAGTAGCATATACGTCGCTAACTTCCCAGTACCAGCAGAGACATCTTATCTTCAAAAAAGAGTTTGACCTTTCAGAGCTAAAGAGTTCGCAGTAGGGACTGTTAAGCCAGTTTCTCTGGCACCATACGTCCTACGATCTTATCGGTGTCTTCAACGCCCCTGTCGCCACCTTCGTGGTATTCGGCATCTTCATTTACGTCCCAAAGGTCGTAGACTTCTTTACCAGCCAGGATGTTCTTGGCAGCCAGCATTGCGGTCATCATGCTGTGATCCTGGTTGTTGTATTTGTGCATGCCATTACGGCCTACTAAATAAAGACCGGGATAATCTTTCAGCGCTTCCCTGACATTTTCTACATTTTGCTTGTAGTCCTGGTCGTACACGGGATATGCTTTGGGTTGGCGTACCACATATCCATCGACCACTGCTGCCGGGTTGGTTAATCCAATCTGTGCAATTTCTTTCTTGGCCAACTCAATGAGGTCTTCATCCTTACTGTTCCATAAACCATCGCCTTCAAAACAAAAATACTCCAACCCATAACAAGCCATGTTCGGATCGGGTACCATATAGGGACTCCAGGATTTGAAATTCTGAATACGCCCCACTTTCACACTGGGGTCATGGATGTATATCCAGTTATCGGTAAAAGCATCTTCATCACGGCATATCAATACCACTGTGAGGAAATCCCTGTAACCCAGGTTCCTGGCCGATTCCAGCGCTTTCTGCGGGAAAGCAGGTGCAACAGAAGTAACCAGTTCACGCATGGGTGCTGAAGAAAGAACGTAGTCGTATCCGCCATAATCATTTCCGTCGGTTCCATGCACCGTCCATTTACCACCGGCAGTATCGATCCCTTTCACCCCGCAATTCATCTTCACTTCCACTCCCAGTTTTTTACTCTTCTCTACACATACCTCCCACATCATACCGGGGCCCATTTTGGGATAACGGAATGAATCGATCAGGGTCTTGATCACTTTGTCTTTATCACCACCTGATTTTTTTTGAGGACGGAGTGCATTCCAGATGGCGCTGCTGAGCGATAACCCTTTAATACGCTGTGCTGCCCAGTCAGCGCTGATCTCTTTACAAGGAATACCCCACACTTTCTCGGTATAGGTTTTGAAGAAAATATTGAACAAGCGTTTCCCGAACTGGTTACTCACCCAGTCTTCGAAATTGGTGGGATTTTTTACCGGGAAAGCCTTTGCCTGCAAATAACTCAATACACACAATGCGCTCTCAATGATGCCCAGTTTGCGTAGTGCGTCAAAAGCCACAAGCGGGTAAGAAAAGAATTTCTTGTTGTAATAAATACGGGAACTCCTGGGCCTTTCCAGCATTTCGTCTCCCAGTATTTCTGTCCAGAAGTCTTCCACTTCTTTTGACTTGGAGAAGAAACGGTGTCCGCCAATGTCAAAATGGTATCCTTTGTATGATTCGGTGCGGGAGATGCCTCCCACATATTGCGGGTCTTTCTCAAAAACGGTCACGTCTTGTCCGCCTTTTCCCAATAAATAGGCCGCTGTGAGTCCAGCCGGCCCGGCTCCAATAATTGCCACTCTTTTTTGCATACTGATCAAATCGTATCTAAAAAATGCTTATACTCGCGAATACGCAAAGGTGTAAAAAAAAGCCCAATGAGCAATCCGTCCTATCAATGTAATTATAAACCTTTTGAAACACTTACTGTAGCTGAATTGTATGCTATTTTGCAATTGAGGAACAGAGTTTTTATCGTAGAGCAACAATGTGTTTACGCCGATACGGATGGAAAAGATGCATTTTGTTTTCACCTGATGGTATGGGATGATAATCAACTGGCTGCCTATGCGCGTTTGTTGCCGGCGGGACTGGCTTTTGAACAAGCATCCATTGGCCGGGTGGTCAGCGATCCCGAATACCGTGGAAAAGGCGCTGGAAAATTGTTGATGACGCAGGCGATTGCGCTTTGTCATGAATTATTCGGTCCTGGCCCAGTCAAAATAGGCGCCCAGCTCTACCTTAAGCGCTTCTATGAATCGCTGGGCTTTGTAAAATGCAGTGAAATGTATTTGGAAGATGGGATTGAGCATATTGAAATGTTGAGATAGGTGTTAGTTGTTAGTTGTCAGATGATAGATTTTCTTTCTAACAACTAACATCTAACAACTAATTCAGTTCCGTTTTCAAAAATTTCGCTGTATGACTCTGTTTATTGCCGATCATGTCTTCCGGCGTTCCTTCAAACAATATTTTTCCGCCGCCGTCTCCTCCTTCGGGGCCCAGGTCAATGATATGATCGGCTACTTTGATCACGTCGAGATTGTGTTCGATTACCAGCACGGTATTGCCGCGGTCTACCAGTTTGTTCAACACATCCAGCAAATGTTGTATGTCCTGAAAATGTAAACCCGTTGTAGGTTCATCGAGTATATAGAACGTTTTACCTGTATCTTTTTTGCTGAGCTCCGTTGCCAGCTTCACGCGCTGCGCCTCGCCACCACTAAGGGTTACAGCGGATTGGCCAAGGGTGATATAGCCCAGCCCTACTTCTTCCAGCACTTTTATTTTCCGGTACAGATAGTGAACCGGCTGGAAAAACTCGCAGGCTTCGTCTACCGTCATGTTCAGCACATCGCTGATGGATTTACCTTTATAACGTATTTCCAGCGTTTCCCGGTTGTAGCGTTTACCATTGCATTTCTCGCAATGCACATACACATCGGGCAGGAAATTCATTTCAATCACCCGCATACCGCCTCCTTCGCAAACATCGCAGCGGCCTCCTTTCACATTGAAAGAAAAACGCCCTGCATTGTATCCGCGTACTTTGGCTTCGGGTACAGCAGCAAACAATGTCCGGATCTCTGTAAAGAATCCGCAATAAGTAGCGGGATTGCTGCGCGGCGTACGGCCAATGGGCGACTGATCGATCTCAATCACTTTGTCGATATGCTCTAAGCCCTTGACAGTTTTGAATGTCATGGGAGTTACCCTGCTATTGTACGCATGCTTATATAAAATAGGGAACAATGTTTCATTGATGAGCGTTGATTTGCCACTACCGCTTACACCGCTTACCACGATTAGTTTGCCAAGCGGGAATTTCACATCGATGTTCTTCAGGTTATTACCGGATGCGCCCTTCAATTCCAGCGCTTTACCATTTCCTTTCCTTCTTTCCTTGGGAACGGCAATATTTTTCTTACCGCTCAGGTAGAGCGCCGTATCGGATTTGCTTTTTAATACTTCAGCCGGTGTACCCGCTGCAACAATTTGTCCGCCATGCATACCCGCCCTGGGGCCGATATCTACCAGGTGATCGGCTGCCATCATGATGTCTTTATCGTGCTCAACTACCAGCACGCTGTTGCCAATATTGCGCAGATTTTGCAGGGCTATGATGAGTTGGTGGTTATCGCGCTGGTGCAATCCAATAGAAGGTTCATCTAATATATATGTGATGCCTTGCAATTGAGAACCGATCTGCGTAGCAAGCCTGATGCGCTGCGATTCGCCGCCACTCAGCGTTCTGGAAGGCCTGTTGAGTGAAAGATAGGTAAGCCCTACATCGAGCAAGAAGCGCGTCCGTTCCCTGATCTCTTTCAAAATATCTTTGGCTATTACATTTTGTTTGCTGCTCAGTCGTTTTTCTATTCCTTCAAACCATTGATTAAATTTATCCAGGTTGAGGTTACTTAACTCGGCAATATTCTTTCCATCGATTTTGAACCACAAGCTTTCTTTTTTTAAGCGGTTGCCATCGCAAGTAGGACAAGTCTTCAGTTCCATGAATTTTTCCACCCAGTCGCGCAGTACATCACTGGTATTGCCGGCAAACCATCTCCGCAGCATGGGAATGATGCCTTCGAATTCTCCTTCATAAGGTTTTCCATCAACGGGTTCATCTATTGAGATCGTTTCTTCATCAGCTGTATCTCCTGCCGCATTGCCATATAAGAGTATATTCAGCGCTGATGGAGATAAATCTTTGATGGGTTTATCCAGGCTGATCCGGTTCTTCTTGGCCAATGCTTCTACCTGCCGGAACAGGTGTGCGTCGCGCTGTTCTCCCAATGGTGCAATACCGCCGGCTTTGATGCTGATGGAATGATCGGGCATCACCGCTTCCAGGTTCACCGAATAAACATTGCCGAGCCCTTTGCAAGTAGGACAAGCGCCATAGGGTGAGTTGAAAGAGAACGCATTGGGCGAAGGCTCTTCATAGCTGATGCCTGTATCTTCACACATGAGCTGGCGGGAGTACTGCACCAGTTTATCATTATCATTCAGCAACAGGAACATCAGTTCCTTGCCCATTTTCAAAGCTTGTTGCACACTCTGGCTCAGGCGCACTTTCATGTCTTCCGTTACCTGCAACCTGTCTATCACCACTTCAATATCGTGTATCTTGTAGCGGTCCACCTGCATTTTCGGTTTGAGTTCCAGCACTTCACCATCTACCCGCACTTTGAGGAATCCTTTCTTACGTATCTCTTCAAACAGTTCTCGGTAATGTCCTTTCCTGCCCCGCACCATTGGCGCCAGCAGGCTTACTTTTTTATTTTTGAAACGGGTATAGATATTTTCAACGATCTCTTCCTCGCTGAACTTCACCATTTTTTTTCCCGTGTTATAACTGTAAGCCTCACCTATCCTTGCAAACAACAAACGCAGGAAATCATATACTTCTGTAACCGTACCTACTGTAGAACGCGGGTTCTTGTTGGTGGTTTTTTGTTCGATGGAAATAACCGGGGAAAGTCCGGTGATCTTGTCTACATCTGGCCTTTCCATATCGCCAACGAACTGGCGGGCATACGCGCTGAAGCTTTCCATATACCTTCGTTGCCCTTCGTTGTAAATGGTATCGAACGCCAGTGACGATTTACCGCTGCCACTGACCCCGGTAAACACCACCAGCTTATTCTTGGGAATGGTAATATCGATGTTCTTGAGGTTGTGTTCCCTTGCACCCAACACATCAATGGATTCGTCTTCTTTTGCCGATTTTTTTTGAGTCTTTGCCATAGCCGGATTGTAAAGATAGCACCCCTCCCAGAATTTTTTTGCCGTTTATCCCTCCCACCCTACCTTTGCCCCAGTTCTTTAAGCAACAACTTATCCAGAAAGGCAGAGGGAAATGGCCCTATGATGCCTTGGCAACCCATACCACTTACTCAGCGGTACGAAGGTGCCAATTCCGTCCACAAAAGTGGAAAGATAAGTCAGAGTAAAAGTTTGATCCCAAAGCGGCTCCGTCGCCTCAAATATTTCAAGCTCATCTGACTTTACGGATGAGCTTTTTTATTTTTTCTCTTTGCCCCGGGCTTAAGCCCGGGGCAAAGAGAAAAAGAGAGAAAAACATCTGTAGGTTATTGCAAGAAGAAGATTATTAACAATTAAAAAATCTTCGTCATGAGCAACGCAACACAACTCATCCACAACATCCCTGTGGATCCTTTAACCGGCGCCGTATCGGTTCCCATTTACCAGACTTCCACTTTTGTACAGGAAGCGCCTGGTGTTAACAAAGGGTATGATTATACCCGTAGTGGCAATCCTACCAGGGCTGCACTGGAGCAATTGGTAGCACAATTGGAAAATGGTGCAGTGGGCCTGGCATTTGCCAGCGGACTGGCCGCTATCGACGCCGTGATCAAACTCCTGCACAGCGGCGATGAGATCATCGCAGTAGATGACATCTATGGCGGTGCATTCAGGCTGTTCGACAAAGTCTACCAGCAGTATGGTGTAAAAGTGAATTATGTAGACTGCTCCAACCTGGAGCAGGTTTTCAATGCCATCACACCCCGGACCAAACTGATCTGGCTCGAAACACCTACCAATCCCACACTCAAAATAGCCGACATCAAAGCCGTTGCCAAGCTGGCCGAGGCTCACCGATGTTTACTTTGCGTGGATAATACTTTTGCTTCACCCGCCTTACAACAACCTCTTTCATTGGGAGCTGATATTGTAGTACACAGCGCTACCAAATACCTGGGCGGACATAGTGATGTGATTGCAGGCGTGGTAGTGGCCAGGGAACGTGAAATCGGCGAGCGGCTCAAATTCTTTCAGAATGCCTGTGGCGCTGTGCTCTCGCCCTTTGACAGCTGGCTTACCATCCGCGGCATCGAGACCCTGTTCCTGCGCGTGAAGCAACACTGCGCATCTGCACTGGCTGTTGCACAATTCCTCGAAACCCACCCGGAAGTAGACAAAGTATTTTACCCGGGATTGGCATCTCATCCGCATCATGATATTGCCCGGAAACAGTCCAAGGGCTTCGGCGGTATTGTTTCTTTTACGTTGAAAGACGATACTGAACAAGCGGCCGTTTCTTTTGTTACCCATACAAAATTATTCAAACTGGCCGAAAGCCTGGGTGGTATCAAAAGCCTGGTAGCACACCCGGCCAACATGACCCATAAATCCATTCCTGCGGAAAAAAGAAGAGCGGCCGGCGTGAGCGATAGCCTGATCCGTTTATCAGTAGGACTGGAAGAAACAGAAGACCTGATCAATGACCTGGAAGCAACATTCCGGCATATTGAAAAAAACAGAAAAGAAAAACAGCAAGTAATAAACGCATAATACTCATGGAAGCACACAAACAATTGACAATCGGTTTATTCGGATTTGGTACAGTAGGCGAAGGTTTGTATAAAATATTACAGCAGACTCCTTCACTGAAAGCATCTATCAGGAAAGTCTGCATTAAGCATCCTGGTAAAAAAAGAGAAGCACCCGCAGCGTTATTCACGACTGACAGGGATGTATTATTGAATGATGAAAACATCAATGTGATCGTGGAAGTGATCGATGATGCAAATGCAGCATTCGAGATCGTTTCCAAAGCGCTCAAAAATGGTAAAGCCGTGGTGAGTGCCAGTAAAAAAATGATCGCCGAACATTTACCTGAAATTTTGAAACTGCAACAGGAAACCGACCAGCCTTTTCTTTGCGAGGCGGCGGCCTGTGCCTCCATACCTGTTATCCGTAACCTGGAAGAGTATTACGATAACGACCTCCTGCATTCCATCAGGGCTATTGTGAATGGTTCAACGAACTTCATCCTCACCAAAATGTTTGAAGACAAGCTCGATTTCCAATCGGCCCTCCTGCTGGCGCAGCAACTGGGTTTTGCTGAAAGTAATCCCAAGCTCGATGTGGAAGGATATGATGCCGTGAACAAATGGAGCATACTACTCAACCATGCTTATGGCATTGTGGAACATCCCGATCATATCCTGTTCAGTGGTATTCAGAACATTCAGTTGAGCGATGCCCTGGTAGCCAGGGAAAAACACCTCGACATTAAGTTGGTGGCACAAGCTAAAAAACTGAACAACGGCGAAGTAGCTGCTTATGTGCTGCCCCAGTTTGTAAAACACGACGATCCGCTTTCTTTTGTAAAAAATGAATACAACGGCGTGGTAATTGAAAGTGGTTTTGCCGACAAACAATTCTTTTACGGTAAGGGCGCCGGCAGCTTTCCTACTGCTTCTGCTGTACTCAGTGATATTGCCGCATTACGTTACCATTACCGTTACGAATACAAAAAACTGTATCACCACCGGCCGCATGTATTGGCCAATGATTATTACCTGAAAGTGTACGTGAGCTTCGACGACTGGAAATTCATTCCCCGTGATAAATTTGAGTGGATCGAAGAATGGCATGCAGAAGCCGAAAGAAAATACCTGATCGGTGTGCTGCATTGCAGGCACTTAACAGGCAGCAGTTGGTGGAAAGAAAACAATTCTTCATTGATCCTCACGCCCGACCCGTTGATCGATAACCTCGACATCATCAAGCTCAAAAAACGGAGCCTGGAGTTGGCCGGAGTTGTATAGATTTGCTTTATGCAGACATACCAATACAGGGTGTTCAGAAACGGAGCCTTGCTCACTGCTTCCACCGGTATCGTATTATTGTTAGGATCTGCCTGCCTGGGAAAGCAGGCAGCTTTTCTTTTGCTGAATGACAATATGGGGCCGGTAGCTGACCAGTTCTTCAAATACTGGACCTATGTGGGAGATGGTTGGATATGGGTACCATTGTTCTTTTTCTTCCTGGTATACCATAAAAAATCATTGCCCCTGCTCATCAGCACCATTGTTTTGTCTACCCTCATTGCCCAGGGTGTCAAGAACTGGATTTTCCCCGGTGAGCCTCGCCCTACTAAAGCCATCGCCGATCTCTCATTGATCCATACAGTACCTGGCGTTGAATTGCATACTGTTAATAGTTTTCCCTCCGGGCATACTACTACTGCATTCTCTATTTTTCTGTTGGTCTGCCTGGTCATTCCACAACGCAGCATCGTGGTCATTTCATTCGTTGCGGCATTACTTGTAGCTTATTCGAGGGTTTACCTGGCACAGCATTTCCCTACAGACCTCGGTGGTGGTATGCTGGCGGCAGTACTTGCGGTATGGGCTTCATTGCAAGTAGAGAAAAGAGTTGTTAGATGATAGTTGTTAGACGATCTGTTTTTCTAACAACTAACAACCTCTAATCCGCCCATCTCCATTCCCCCGCAATCTGTAAAGGTTCTTTCAGGTTGTTTTTAATGAGGAATGCCCTGGTTTCGGCATCGGTAAAATGTTTGGCCTTGATTGTTTTGGCATCGGCGATACCATACAATAGCATACTGCTGAAGCGAACTGTGTTCTTCATTCCCTGTTCATCTACCAGTTTAAAATTGTCACAGTCGGCATGGTAGCAAGGCCCTGCATTATTCGGCAATTTACCTCCTGCACCACCGCCTGTTGGTATGCCTTCCAGCATAAAGGGCTGGTGATCGCTGTGCAGGCCCGCTCCTGCATAGAAGCTATTCTTAAAACTTGTGTCCAGCTTATGTGCAATAGCTCCGATCGACTCAAACAGTTCTTTGCTCTCGGCTGCACTCGTAGCATACCCTTTGGGATCATTGGTCATATCGTAATTGAGCATATAACGCAATTGTTGGATGCTACTGTCTTTCACTGCAGCTGCCACATACGCTTTCGATCCCAACAAGCCTTCTTCTTCGCCCATGAATAATACAAATTCTACCGTTCTTGCAGGGCGTAATTTCAACACTTTAAATGTGCGCGCCATATCCATTACGGAGAAAGAACCGATGCCATTATCTATGGCGCCTGTAGCAAGATCCCAACTATCGAGGTGCCCGCCCACCACTATTTTCTCATGGGGTCTCTTCCTGCCTTTGATGGTAGCGATCACGTTCCGTGCTTTGATCATACCTGAAAAATTGGTCATGTCAATATGCGCATATTGTTTACCTGTTATCAACAAAGTCTTCAATGCCATACCATCTTCCCTGCCAATGCATACAGCCGGTATGGGTATCAGTTTGCCTGTAACAGAAGCTGTTCCTGTCAGGAGTATTCCTCCCTCGGCGGTATTGATCACAATAATGCCTTTGGCACCATGCCTGATGGCGATTGCAGTTTTTTCTGAACGATGCAGGCTTTTGGTTCCTTCCCTGGAGCCAGGCAATACTCCCAGGTATACGAGCGCTATCTTACCTTTGGCCCTACCGGGTGCCGCAGCATAATCCTCTTCCAGGCCATTTCCCATGTCCACGATCTCATCGGTCAGGTTTACTTTTACCGGCGAATGCGCCAGGGCTACAGATTTGACAGCGCTCAATTGTTGTTTATGCGGCCCAACAGTCAGTGATAATGTTCCGCGGCTCCAGCTCTCTACTTCAAAAGGCTGGTACCTGACATTCTTAAATCCATAAGACTGCAACAGTTCATACGCATAGGTTTCTGCTTTAGCGCCATTCACCGATCCGGTAAGGCGGTGCCCTATGGTGGTAGTGGCTGTTTTCAATGTATTGTATGCCTGTGAATGGGACTGCACTTCATCATTGATGCGCTTAAAAATTGTATTCCATGAAGGCTTTGCCTGTGCTGATACTGTCAACGAATAAAACAAACCCATCATTAGCAATGCAAAAGATTGTTTCGCCATGTCAAATTGATTAGGCGGTCAATTTATCACTATTTGTGCAAGTGTTATAAAATTTTATGTGAGATGGTTTTTTGGCATTATTTTCATTGAGTGGAAAGCCCGGCCGGACCGGGCAACCATATTATTTGCCGCATATCACTTGAAACTTTCCTGTAACTCGCATGAATTGATAACTTCACCATAGCATGAAGAAGCATCTTGCCACATATTGGATATTGCAGTTTACGGGATGGGGCTTGTACTGTGCGGGATACATCTTTTTATACCTGACCATTTTACCCTGGCGGGAAGACTATTTTTATGCGCAACTGGCTACGCATGCCATATCGGGATTACTCCTTACCCACCTCATGCGCACAGTCATCCGGCGGTCGGGCGCATTGGATTATCCTTTTAAAAAACAATTGCTCACAGTCATCCTGCTCTCACTTTGTTTTGCATTCCTGATCGGCCTAACGGCGATAGGTCTTGAAACGATCATGGGCATACAAGATAAGCGGTCTGTCAAATATTCTTTTCTCAACATCGTATCCCGTTTTGCCATTTCCTATTTCCAGTTTGTTTTTTTGTGGAACCTGATTTACTTCACTTATCATTACATGCAAAAAAACAAACAGCAGAAGATAGACCAGGCAAGGCTGGAGAGCCTGCTGAAAGAATTAGAGATCAGGACCATCAAAGCGCATATCAACCCGCATTTTATTTTCAATGCGCTTAACAGCATACGGGCGCTGGTAGTGGAAGATCCGGAGCGGGCACGTTCGGCCATTACCCAACTGAGTAATATTTTACGCAATAGCATGCACGGTGATAAAGCCGAGAAAATATTGTTTGAAAAAGAATTGTCGGTAGCGAGGGATTACCTGGCGCTGGAACTGATCCGTTTTGAAGACAGGTTGCAAGTGAGTTTTGATATCGATGAAGACACGCTTGATCACCCTGTTCCTACCATGATCTTACAAGCCATGATTGAAAATGCACTCAACTATGGTATCAACCGGAATAGCAGCACCGGCAGCCTGCATGTATGGTCTAATTATACCAACCACCACCATGTATTCGGCGTTACCAGTTCTGGTTCTTTCAGGGAATATATTCATGAAAGAAAAGAAGGCATCGTTAAATTACAAGGGCGGTTGGATCTTATGTATGGTCCGGATGCCGGCTTTGGTGTTATACAAACAAGAGAAGGACTGATCGAGGCCAAGATCAGCATTCCAATTTAATCGCCTTTATACAATCCAAACTCGGAGAGTGTTGGATTTAGCCGGGATGACAGTATGCTCAGCCTCACCTGTTTGGCATTCACTGCATTAAAAAGCAGTAATCGCTTGTATCCTACGGTGCTGCCTTCTGTGATCTTTTTCCACTCGTTGGCTTCTTTATATTCCAAAACAAAACTTTCTATACGCTGCCCTACAGCAATGTTTTCCTGTAGTGACAAAATATTGAAGGTCTGAGCTGATGGAAATGTCAATTCAATAGTAGCAGTGGTATCTTGTCCTTTCGTAGTAAAATAGGTTTCATATTTCCCGTCTGTCATGGCATGGGTATTCATTCCATTCGCGCATTTGATCACTGCATTTTTAGCCAGGTTCTGCTGAAAAGTGCGATCCATCAACTGTTTGAATCTCTGCAAATTTTTCACATCATACTCCGAAAGCCGTCCTTCCCTATTAGGTGGTATGTTCAGCAATAACACACCGTTGCGCCCCACCGAGCTGAAATAAATATCGAATAGCTGTTGCGGGGTTTTCACTTTGCTGTCTTCTTTAGTATGATAAAACCAACCTGGTCTTATAGAGACATCTGTTTCGGCAGGATACCATACCAATCCATGGGCATTTCTTATTTTATCGCGACTGCCCAGGTCATTTTCCCTCTTATCTCCCGTTGGTGCAAATGCAACATCTTTCTGCGAGTCACCGGCAATTTTCGCCATCATATTCAGATCAGCGGGTATCACGCTCCATTCCATTTCACGTCCCCTTCCGGTTTCAGTGCCTACCCATCTTACATCGGGTCCCATGATGGCGATGGTAGCAGTGGGTTGCAGGCGGCGGATCAGTTCGTACCACCTGTTGAAATCATACACCTGTTTCTTTCCATTAGGGCCTTCTCCATTGGCGCCATCAAACCACACTTCATCTACGCGACCGTATTGGGTTAACAATTCTGTGAGTTGATTGACAAAATAATCATTGTACGCTTCGGTACCATAAAGTGCCGAGTTCCTGTCCCAGGGAGAGAGGTAAACACCGAAGCCGATGTTCAATTCGCGGCAGGCATCGGATACTTCTTTTACTACATCGCCTTTCCCATTTTTCCAGGGTGACTGCTTAACAGAATGCGCTGTGTATTTGCTGGGCCACAAACAAAAACCATCGTGGTGTTTGGCTGTGATGATCACTTGCTTGAATCCGGCTTCTTTAACTGTTTTCACCCATTGTTTGGCATCGAGGGCGGTTGGGTTGAACACTTTCTCGTCTTCTTTTCCATCACCCCATTCCTTGTCTGTAAAAGTGTTGACGCCAAAATGAAAGAACGCAGTCAGCTCGAGTTTTTGCCAGCGCAGTTGCCTGGGACTGGGTGTAACATGGGCTGCCTTATAAATGATTTCTTTTTCCGATTCGCCGGAAGAGATGGTCACATAATTAGTTGCCGGCTTACTTAGTTGAGCTTGTAAGCCGAACGGTAAAGAACATAACAAAAGCGCAGTGAATGATTTCATGTGATAATGTATTGTGTTTTCGATTACTTTTTATTTGACTTCATCCGGCATGGGCACCTGTTTGCCAGTGGCTTTGAATGAAGGCATGGGCGCTTGCCAGTTTCTCAAACGATTGGAAAGTTGTGAAGACAAATCCTTCACTACAGCCGGGTATTGTTTGGAAACATCTTTCATTTCGCCGATATCGGCTGCAAGATCATACAATTCTTTGGTGCCTGTTTTCATATTATACACCAGTTTCCAATTGGCTTTTCTGATAGCGGCCCTATAATTGATGCCAGGTCCGCCTGCGGCATGTCCTGCAATGTTTAGCATGAACCCGATATTCAACGGATCGCTGGCCGGTGTTTCCATCGCTCCGAAATGCGCTTTGCCACAATGAATGGTATAATAGCCTGCTTCTTTCAACAGCAGCGGCAGCGGCGTTGCATATACGGTATGTTCGATACCAGGCACGGGTGACATTCCATTGATATTCCAATCGGGAGAAAGAAGCATACTGTCTTTGTAGTCAACCGATTGATCTTTTCTTAAAGTCCATTTGGTCACTTTGTGATGGGCAGCATTCATGCCAGTCATCAGGCTCACACGACTGGGTGAGCAAACCGGCGTGGCGTAGGCATTGGTGAATTTCATGCCTTCTGCCGCCAGCCTTTCCATATTGGGCGTATGATAGCGCTTGTTCCATTCTGTAGGCTTCGTCCAGAAAGGAACAGAACAATCCTGCCAACCCATATCATCTAACAGGAACAGGATGATATTGGGTCTTTTCATTTGTTGGGCATGGCAATGCAATGCAGTTAAAAAAATAAATAAACTACCTGCTAAAATGTATTTTTTCATACTCTTTGTACAGATGGTAAAGATCATAAAAAAGCCACACAAAAATTTGTGTGGCTTTGCATACCTGATTTCGCTTGATCCTTATTCCGGTATTTTGTCTAGAGGTGGAACGTTCAATTCAAATCCCGTATAGCCCTGGTTCTGGTTGATGCGGCCATTGGTATTGGCATTGATGGCATCCTGTGGAACGGGCCACAATATGTGATAAGGGCTCATCTTATACATATCGCTGTGAACAGTCATGATGTTCTTGCGATAGAAATCGTTTTTCTCCAGCACGCGGTCATAAAAGAAATTGGCTGTAGAGAAACTGGCAGAAGTATAGGTCTTGCCATTATAGGGCGTACCTGTTTTGGCAAAAATATAAGCCATCCTGGTGAGCTCTGTCTTGCGGGGCTCTTCCCAGTACAATTCACGTGCACGTTCATCGAGCACGGTACCCAGGTTCACTTGCGCCGATGTATAAGGGGCGCATTTGGCACGGGTTCTGATTGTATTGATATCGGCTGTAGCGCTGGCTGCATCGCCCTTCCACAAATAAGCTTCGGCGCGGAGCAAATATGTTTCAGCCAACCTGAATACATACCAATCGGAGTGGCCACCCCTCATAGGGTTATTCTCCTGGTCGGCCACAAACAACTTATAATGCGGCCAGGGGTACCAGTAGCGAATGGTATCGCCATTTTTCACCAACAGGCTGTTGCCATTATACAAACGTAAGCGCTGTCCGTAATAAGGATTGTTGGCTTTTTTCAGCGCAGGATCATTGTAACGCAAGTTTTCCATGTACATCCAGTTACCCGAAGTAGAGTCATGCCTGAGGTCATTCACATCATCCCATATGTACACCGTACTATAAGGAGTCAGGCGACAACGGCCGATACCCCTTCCGTAATAGGAGAAATTGTCTATTTCAACACCTTGTGTTGTTGCTACTCCATTCTTCTGATCCGGGGTGATGATTTGTCCGCCTCCATACCAGGGTACTGCCTGCCGCATGATTGACATACCACCGGAATAAGCACCTACATCACCAAAACGGTCTGTTACCAGGAACAAGCCTTCGGTATTTGTGGGCAATGATTTGTTTTCGGGTCTGTGCAGATCCCAGGTTACATTTTTGGCAGCAACTCCTGCATCAACGCCAAAGCGTGATGTCATCAATCTGAAATAACCGCTGTTGATCACCGCATTGGCACTGGCAATCGCATCATCGAACAAGCCTAATGCGAGATTCACTTTGGTAAGCAGGTGATAAACAGCTCCGCGGTTCACATCGCCTTTATCGGTGATCCAGGGAACATATTTAACAGCGAACTCCAGGTCCTGCTTCATTCTTGCAAGAATCACTTCTCTTTTTACAGTAGCGAAATCTACCTTGGGGCCTGTTAATTCTTTCATCGGACAGGGTACATCACCAAACTGATTTACCAGGCGGTAATAATCAAAAGACCGGAAGAAATAAGCTTTGCCCAGGATGATATTCTTGGCAGAATCGGGTATTGTTTTCACACCGCCAACCCTGGAAATCACTGTATTGGCAAGGCGTATACCTATATATTCCTGTGTCCAGTACCAACCGATCCGGTTATAGTCTACGTGGTTCAACTGCGCATCGGGTTTGATAAGGATGTCCATGTTCTGTGCCGGCCCGGTTTTGTCTGTAGTACCTTCTACCGCCACTTCCGAAAAAATATTTTCAGATATGATGGGCGCACCATCACCATAATATTCATCGCGCAGGTTCTTTGCACATGCCGCCAGCGCTGCATTGAAGCCGGGAATATCCACCATTGAATTCTCCGGTGAATAGAAAGACAGGGGCTTCGGTTCCAGGAAATCTTTTTTACAACCTGCGCTGATAACCAGTACCATTGTCAGGCAGTAAAGTATTCGTTTATTGATATTGTTCGTTTTCATGCTTCTAATGATTTAATGGGTCTACAGGGTAACATTTAGGCCGAAATTGAATGTGATGGGAGTGATACCCTTGTTTTCCGGATCAAAATAATTCCAGGAAGAGTATACATAGGGGTTCACTACATTAACATACATTTTCACGGCTTCCATCTTATACCTGTGGGCCAGTTCAGATGGCAGGCTATACGCAACGCTCACATTACTGATCCTTATGAAAGAAGACTTCTTGTACACATTCCATGAAACAGCACCAGCTGCATTGGAGTTGATCGCTGCATAATCGTTGATAGGATTGGCAGGAGTCCAGTAAGGACGCAGGTAGAAGTTAGACCTGTTGTAGAACTTATCAACGTTCTTAGCTTCATTTAACTGAGAAAGCTGTCCAATCCTTGAGTACAGGGTCAATGAAACATCGAAGTTGCGGAAGACCCTGAATTCGTTTCGAAGGTTCCATGAAAAGTCAGGTGTTGTGGAGCCAATGAATTGCTTATCGTCTATGGTGTACTTACCATCGCCATTGGTGTCCTGTAACCTGAAATCGCCGGGCTTGTAACCATAAGAAGCAGCATTTGAAGCATCGGCTACCTGCCAAACACCCAGTATCCTGTAATCATATATGGTATTGATGTCTTTGCCGATATACCAGCTGTTTTTGAGATCGTCTTTCTCTACATAAGTAGTCTTACCACTTGCATCTACAACCGGAACAGGGCCATACAGGTGTACGATCTTATTCCTGTTGAGCCAGAAACTGAACGTACTTCTCCAGGTAAAATTCCTTCGATCGAGGTTGAGCGAACTCACACTCATTTCAAAACCGGTGTTCTGTACTTCACCCAGGTTAGAAATTACATTGCTAAATCCGGTTACACTGGGCAGCGAACGGCTTACCAGCAAATCCTTGGTGTTTCGCTGGTAATAATCAAAAGAACCGCTGATTCTTCCACGAAGAATGGAATAATCAATACCCAGATTGACAGAAGCGTTTCGTTCCCATTTCAAATTGGAGTTGGCCATATTGCCAGTAGATAATGTTGCCACATCATATACGGTTCCGGAAGGCGTTATGTATACATATTTACTGGCATTGAGTTGTGCTATCGAAGCATAGCGGCCTATTTCACGGTTACCATTCTCTCCGTAAGAAGCCCTCAGTTTTGCGTAATCCAGCCATTTATCAAACCGGCGCATGAATCGCTCCTGGCTCAATGCCCATGATGCACCAAACGAATAAAAAGTAGCCCTGGGGTTCTGTTGTCCGAATGCAGAATATCCATCTCTTCTAACAGTACCCGTTAAGAAATAACGCTGGTCGTAATTATACGCGAGTCGTCCCATCAGGGCATCACCTGTAGCATACTCGTCTTTGGTAAAGGTATTTAAAATAGCAGCTCCACCCAGGTTATGATAGCTCAGGTTGGAGTTAGGCGAAAAGTTCTCTGCATTGGTGGAGTCGCCCCATGATTGAAATTTCTCAGCATTGATCAGGAAAGTAGCATCGAAGGTATGTTTACCAAATTGATGATACCATTTGATCACATTATCCAACTGCCATTGATAAATTGTTTGGCTTTGCCTGATAGCAACGCCATTCCTTGCTGCAATGGTAGGGTTAAGCGGCGAACGGAAATTAAAGTACCGGTAATTCTCGAGCCTTGGTGTGAAATTCACCTGGTAAGAGAATCCCCATGGCAGTTTTCCTTTTGCATATACCGAACCGAAAAAGTTATCAAACTTTTTCATCCGGTCTGTATAAGCCTGCTCCATAAATGGGTGCGTATTATTTCCCGGATCATCATTAGGACTCAATCGAAGTGTAACACCATCATCTGCATAGTATGAACCCCATGGAGTAGTTTGTTGCACGTCTGACATGGAAACAGGCACTGAGCTCTCATCCCTGTTACTATATTGTAAGTTCAATCCAACTGTCAGGAATTTAGTGGCTTGTCCCTCCAGGTTCACCCTGGTCCTGAAAACCTTGTATTGATCTCCCACGGTCAATCCCTGGTTGCTGAGATAACCCATCGAGAGATAATAATTAAAATCTTCTTTCCTGCCCGACATACTCACGGTATGATCGTGCTGCAAAGCGTTTTTATTATAAATCAGGTTTTCCCAGTTAAGCATTTTACCGGCCATGATATTACTGATCTCTATAGGCTTAAACTCGTTCCTGTTCAGCCATTCCACCACCGGATCTCCGGCACTGCCCGGCCGCAGGCCCATCCATTGTGCTGTAGACAAACCACCCGGATTGGTGCGTGGATCCTTATAATAATATTGTATACCAGGAGTAGAAGCCGTATCGAATTTGACACCACCTACAGTAGGTGCCAAACCGGGCAGGAACCAATATTTAGCGGCTGCTTCATAATCTTGTCTGAAATTGATCATTTCATTACCGTCGAGCAGGTGGGGTTTTTGCTCCAGCACATTGATGCCAATATTATCGTTGAAAGTAATGGTGGGCTTATGGCTCTTGCTACTGCCTCTTTTGGTTGTGATAAGAATCACGCCATTGGCAGAGCGGGCTCCGTATACAGCAGCCGAGCTGGCATCTTTCAGGATGTCGATGGTAGCGATGTCATTAGGATTGATATCTTCCATACCTCCACCGAAAATCACTCCATCTAATACAATTACCGGAGGCGACTGTGCAGTTAGTGATCCCCTTCCTCTTACAGTAAGACTTGCATTGCTTCCTTTAGTACTGGCATCAAATCCTACATCCAGGCCGGGCGCATTTCCACGGAGCAAGTCCTGCACCGAACGTGGATTTTCATTTTCCAATTGTGTAGCTTTCACTTGTGCTACAGCACCTGTTAAGTCTTTTTTAGTTTGGGTACCATAACCAATCACCACTACATCATTTAATTGCAGTGACTGCTCCTCCATCATTACTACCAGGTTACCGGCATTCCCACGGAGTGGTATTTCCTTGTTAACGAACCCGGTATAACTGAATACCAGGATAGCGTGTTCGTCTACATTCTTCAACACAAACGCCCCCTGTGCATTGGTAGTGACCCCTTTTTTTGTGCCTCTGATGGTCACACTCACACCTTCCAGGGGTTGGTTTTTACTGTCGGTTACCTTACCATTCAGTGTTCCGATCTGGACCGGCAAGTAATGTAAATGGGAATCTGCAGCATTAGCGCTGAGTTGGACGCTTGTGAGGGCAAAGCAAATAAGCAGTAGATTCAGTTTGCGGTAGCTGAAGTCAAGCCACCGGGTCAGGACTGACCTGAGTTGTTTCGGCATGTGCAATCGTTTTAGAATTGATTAATTGGCAGTTCGCCATACGTTTCGTTACGTATGTAGACCATCAAATTACACTAACCTATCTTTAACAATTGCATTTTGCACAGGAAAAGAATGCAAAAACGTCCGGAAACGTTTGCATAGATAAATTTTGAAATACAAGATTTAGACCTTAATATTTCCTACACAACCTACATAAGGAATCTTTCCGATACAATCTTTCCTTCTTTATTGACTTCATATACACAGAGTTCACTCATATTCATGCGGTCATGCCCTTTCATGGTGACGTCCATACCCATGATCACTGCAAAAGAATTACCTGCTACCAGCGGTTCCGATACGGTAAAACTATGCATTTGTTCCACCATGGATTCGAATTTGTGCCCTTTTTTGATAATGGCATCCAGTCCATGCGTTTCCTTTTCAAATGCGGGCGTGGCATGAGGCTCTATGCTGATGGCATCATTCGCATACAATTCTTTTTGGGCTGTTTCAAATTGCCCCTGGCGGCAGAGTTCAGCGAGTCTTGCCGCGATCTTTGAAGTGTTCATGTTTTTTCTTTAAATCTACAGTGAAAAAAAAAGCTGCGCTATTAATCTTGATGAGCGGTGTTAATCAGTCTGCATGTAGCTTGATTCAAGCGTTACAATACTGCCTGGCAATATATGGATAACACTTTCACTGGGATATCTCTTTTTTTCAAGGCGCAGTGAGGTGCTGGTAGTATAAGTTATCCACTCCTGCTTCGTAAAAATTGAACGATCGTGTTGGTCTATAAAGCGTAATTTTTGTTCTTTGGCAGTAGTATTGATGATTACAAATACCAATCGATGGTTTGCCCTGTCTTTATAAGCAGATACCAATAAACTATCTGCCCCGGGTATACCTACTGCAACCCGCAGCATCCCGGGTCTTACAAACCTGCTGTAATTACCAAGTACCCACAACGTTTTGCTGTCGTAATAACGACCAGCCGCTTTGTTTTTATCGATATAAATGAGCCCGTCTTTGTAATCATAAGGTGAAATAGCCAACCACCATTGCCAGGCTGCGGCATTTCCAGCCACCAGGTCTGCATGAATGACTTTCGCTACATATAAAGCAGTAGCTATGCCCGTGTCTCTTCCCCGGCCATTGATCTCTCCTGCATTATCTCCCAACACGGAATACTCTGTTTGCCAATAGCGTAAACCTTTAATCTCTGCAATTTTCCGTGAAATATTGTCTCTGATGTGTATGGCCGTTGCATACGGGGAGCTGGTAAAATAACTGTGGGAAGCCACCACCCGTTCCACTGCTGGCAAACCACCAACAAAACCGGCCGGCGAATCATTGAAGAAGGCTTCGACTTGATTGTTTTTCAGTATGCGGTCGCGACTGTTGAGCAGGTATTGAAGCTGCCCCGATTCGGGGATAATCAGTTTGGTTGACAACTTGTTTTCCTTTAAAACAGTATCGAATGTTTTGACCAGGTTGCTGATCTCATGATTGGTATACGGGCTACCTTCCTGTCCCCCATCGCTCCAGTCCCATTGTGGTTCATTGACCGGGCTCAGGTAGTTGAATGTTATACCTTCCTGTTGTTTGATATGTTTCAACGTTTCAGTTGCATACACTGCAAAAGCTTGATATTGATCAGGAGCAATATTACAAACGCCTTTATGTGCAAAAGCTTTTTTATTACGGGTGAATTCAACAGGCGGACTATTGAAGAAGCCCAGGAACAATTTCACACCCCGTTGCTTCGCCGCATGCAGAAACCATAATTGCGCTTTTTGCTGCTGCCAGTTGTAGGCACCATTTTTTCCCAGGAAAGAAGAAGCTCTTCGCCATTCGTCCCGTATGCCGCTGCTATCCCCTTGTTCCCTGCTGCCCGCGCCAAAATTGAAACGCCATAAGCTTAACCCAATTCCTTTAGGGTTGCCGTTATCAAGCGTATCCATACTGAACAGCCAATCAGCCATCTTATTTTTAGCAGCCTCCGGCCAATTACCAACAAACTGGCATGACCAAGCATCTGAAGCGCCGAAATTTTCTATTGTCTGAAATGTCTTTTGAAGATCGACCCTTATAACAAGTGTATCTGTCTGCCTGGCTTGCCCAGGCTCATAGCACAGGCATAATATGAATGCAGCAAGTAATAGGCGCATGAAGAAACTGGTTCTATGGTGAGGTCAATATTGTTCAGCTTATCTTCTTTAAAGCAATAAATATAGTTATCTATCAGCGAAATGATTCAACAAGTCAGCAATGCCTCATTGGCGTTGATCGATTGTTTCATGTATAATCCAATGCATAAAACAAGTTTATAACAGTCAGCTTTCCCGTGTATATTTTATTCGCATTACACTGAGCGAATAAGGAGGTGCCGCATATTGTAAACCCTTTTTTTGCAAGGATATTATTGATTCTTTGGGTAACAGGTTGAATGGTTGTTCAAATGAATTCGTTGTTTTTAAATCACCGCTTTGCAACACTGTCAATTTGCCGTCTTTGCATTTTCCAGTGCCCTGTATAATAAAATTGCAGTCCTGCCGCCGCGCAGATGCATTGACCATTTTGAGGATCAACTCTCCGGAAACAGTGTCCATCACAGCAGATGCATACAAGCTATCGGATCCTTGAGTTCCTCCTATAGAGGAATTAATAGAGAGCAGCTTGCTGCCTTTGTTGTTTGAAAACAGCTTTTGTACATAATAGCTGGGTGTGTCGTAGATACTCAAGTTGTTGGTCCAGATGAGATCCGGCGCCCATTGCCAACCCTCTGCATGAGCAAAGAGCGGTGCGTAAGAAGCCATCTGCACCACATCGGCATTGCGTTCCATTCCTGTCATGAATGCCGCTTCTGCCAATGCGGCCAGCCAGTTGCTTTTGTCTTGCGGTCCCGTTGCATTATTTACATGTGCTGCATATTCTCCGGCAAATACTTTGCTTCCGTTTCTCGGGTAATGATCATAACGACTGGTATTGGCGAAAAACCATTCGGGGCGGCGATAATAATGTTCATCGATCAGGTCGGCATTTCTTTTTCTTAACGCCGTATTCAGGAAATCAAATCTTTCTCCTTCCGGGTCCGTGCCTGAACTGTTTATCAGTTTGATATATGGATATTTATTTTTGATGGCTTTTGTGAAGACATCCAACCGCTCCAGGTATTGAGGTCCCCAATTTTCATTACCAACACCCATCATTTTTAAATGAAAAGGGGCGGAATGGCCCATGGATGCTCTCACTTTACCCCAGGTAGTGGTAGTATCACCATTGGCAAACTCGATCAAATCCAGTGCATCCTGCACATAAGAATCTAACTGGTGCATATCGGCCACTTCTGCACTATTGAACTGGCAAGCCATTCCACAATTGAGAATGGGCAACGGGGAAGCGCCTATATCTTCCGCCAATTGAAAATATTCGTAAAAGCCCAACCCGAAAGTTTGAAAATAATCGGGGGCGGATCTGTGTGCAAACTCAACATTCCACCTGTTCATGATCAATTGGCGTTCTTCGACCGGACCAATTGTTTTTTTCCATTGATACCTGTTGTTGAGGTCCCGCCCTTCTACAATACATCCGCCGGGAAAACGGATAAAACCGGGTTTTAGATCTGCCAGCATTTGTACCATATCTGCGCGCATACCACCAGGCCTTCCCTTCCATGTATCGGAAGGAAAAAGAGAAACCATATCCAGTCTTATATAGCCGTCACCCATAAAATCAATTCTCAATTTCGCTTTAGGGCAGGTAGCATGCGATAAAAAGCTTGCCGATTGCTTATGCCAGTTGCCATCTTTGATGGCGGGGAAGAAGATCGTATCGCCTAAAACATTTCCCGTTGAATCGATCAGCGAAATATGGAGCTGTATTTGTGCAGCAACAGGTTGGCTGTACAAAAGCGAAAAGAAATACCGTATATCTTTTTTCACACCCATACCCCTGAAACCATCGTTGGTCAATGCGAGATCGCCTTTGGCCGCTTGTTGAACATGCACTGATATATACCGGGGGTTTGCAGTATGGGTATCCTGCCTGTTTTGTACTATTACAGTGCCTTCCCTAAATTTCTTTTGTTTAACCGTCCAACCCGTCAATGGGCTGGAAAATTCGAAAGAACGGTTTTTAACCAATTCTGCATAGATACCGCCATCCGCGCCAAAATTGATGTCTTCAAAGAAAATGCCCCACATGGTAGGCTGTATATCTGCAACAGGCTTGCTGGCATCTACCGTCCATGTTCTTACAGGCTGCGCCTTTGCGATTGCCCAGCTAAGCATACATGGTAATACAAAATATAATATTCTGCTAAGCTTTATCATGACTGTGTAAGGGTTATGGCTGTTGGATGAGTGATGCGTGTGTAAATGCAGTATAGCAGCACTCCCGGGAGAAGGAGCCGTTCCGGTAAACGGTAGCGATCTATGTATATATAATAGGGCATCTCTGGCAAGCATCGGTGTTTGGGCATATTGTGATATGGCCACGTTATAACAAATATAAGGGATTGAAATTATAAATGTATTTTTTACACTTATTTTTTGACGCTTTTAATCTCCCGTCTGGATAGTCGGAATGGCTGCCTCCTAATAAAAGGGAGATGCTGGGAAATAGTGCTGGCAGGCAAAATAAGAGGCAGGATAAAAATCCTGCCTGTAAACAATTAGTTATCAATAAATTCTGAAATCAAAAACATATCTATAGATATGAATCAAAGATATATTTTTCACATATAAACACGGCTGGCAAATGCGTTTACCAAGTCGAACCATTCACTTTTTTTAATGCATCGCCTGATAAGACAATAGCAGAGCTGTCTGATACTTTTACCCGCAGGTTTTTAACCAGTGCGTGACCTACATCCAATATGGAATGGTCTTTAATAGTTGCCTGAACAAAATGAATAGACATCCCTTCATCAAAATTACTCTCCTGCTGACCTTTAACAGTCACGAGAACCCCGTCCTCATTATGAAATGCAATCTTTCCCTTTTGTACATGATCGGAAGGTTTTTTCCGGTAATCTGGTGAGATTTCAAATTTTACTGCTGACGAATCACTTTGATTCACCACTACGGAGTCCATTTCCGGATCCAGGCTTTCCACCTCAAAGTGCGATTTACCCATAATGTTTGCAGTAATATTTTTCTGCCTGAGCCTGCGCATCTCAAAATTGATATTCATACCTGTTACAGATAAGAGCTCGGGTGAGAAAATTCTGACAGGCGCTGAGTTTTCCAGGATATATTTTTCATACGGATTGACAGGAACGTAATCAAATGTGAGAAACAAAGTATCATGCTTTATGTTCGCTTTCACCTCTCCGTGGCGATCGTTGACCCATTCTTGTAACAGGCGGACAGATGGCTTTTCGCTTTGCTCATAAAAGATATGCGTGTCGTTCCCTCCCGATGCCAAGCTGTTTTACAAAGTGGTTTTCAGCCGCTGGTTTTTGTGGCTGGCTATTATGCTGTTTCTCACCAATCTTTATAAGTGGTGTATTCATTACAGTGATAACCAGAAGGAGATCAAGTTGGAGCAGATGGAAAACGACCGGATAAGGAAGTCTTGGAACTATATGTATAACAATAATGGTAAAGAAGTAAAAAAGCTGATGGAGACGGCTTATATCAGGTCGGGAGAAACTGAAAATAAATAATTGCAGAGCATTGCAAATACCGTGTATTCGCAATTATGACGGTTGTTAGCTTGTATTTCATAGTCGATCAGTCAGGTTTATCCTGACCTATTAACTATGATTGCAAAAAAATACCTCCATTTGTATATCAAGATAGATTATTTTTCATATCATTGTAGTCAGGTTTAACCTGACCATGCAACTATGAGAAATAAGTACATTTCTACACAGTCAAATCAACTCTTATCATACTTTAATGAGAGGGATAGATTTTGCTTTGGTTATGGAGAGGCTTTTAAGGCTTTACCGGAATCAAGTGAGAGCGCAGTAAAAGAATTACTAAGCGATATGACCAAACGAGGTCTTTTAATGCGCTTAAAAGAGGGTGTTTATTATATTATACCCTACGAACAAGATGCTGAAACATTTATGCCCGACTGGCACTTAATACCGGAGTTTATTGTAAAAGATGCCCAATATTATATTGGCTACTATTCTGCATTGCAAATTCATGATCTTATTACACAGCCATCACTGAAAGAGCAAATTGTAGTTTCCAAGCAACTCAGACCTTCAGTAATTAAGATTAAAAACGTTCCCTTTCAGTTTATATACCATAATCCGGATCACTTCTTTGGTATGAAAAAGATTTGGATTGACAACTTTCATAAAGTGCAATGTTCAGATCTTGAAAAAACGGTTATCGACTGCCTTTTTAAGCCTGATTATGCAGGAGGCATCGTTGAGATTGCAAGAGCAATCGGAATTTCTGCAAACCAAATTAAATTTGATAAGCTATTGGAATACGCAAAAAGGTTTAAGTCACAGGCGGTTATTAAGCGGCTTGGCTTTCTCCTGGAACTATTAGAAATTGATAATCCGATTATAGAAAAATTGCTAAAGGAGAAGACGGCCTCTTATGTTTTATTAGATACTGAACTACCCAAGTCAGGAAAAATGATAAGCAGGTGGGGCATCCAGCAAAATTTGGAAACAGAAACCATTAAATCAGCTATTTACACATGATTAAACCCGGAGAAATACAGCAAAAGGCAAGAGAAGTCGGCGTTCGTGACCAGCAGATAGAGAAAGACTATATTCTCTCCTGGATATTAAAAGGTGTGTCTCAACATGACCAGCTTTCAAAAATCATTGTATTCAAAGGTGGCACTGTATTAAAGAAAATCTACTTCCCAGACTACAGGTTTTCAGAAGACCTCGATTTTACATTGTTGACCAACGAGATCACCAATGAGCAAATATTTGCCTGGTTTAAAGAAGCATTTGAATTTATCCGGGACGAAGCAAATATTCCCCTTGACATAATCGACAATAATGAGCATGAAGATGGTGGAATAAACTTCTATATCAGTTATGTAGGCCATTGGGTGGACAAGGAAACAATAAACGGGTAAAAGTAGATATTTCCAGAAGTGAAAAGCTGGAATTTAAGCCTGTCTTAAACCCTGCTTTTATTGATTATACTGATTTGGAAGAATACGATCTTCTATGTTACCCACTGGAAGAGGTATTGATTGAAAAGCTACGCTCTGTAATGCAGCGTATGGCAGCAAGGGATTTCTACGATATCTGGTATTTACTGATAGAGCATGGAATGGAAGCAGACTTTTACTTGGATGAGTTCAGGAAGAAATGCGTAAGCAAAGGATTAAATGCTGCTGATTTTCATAAAAAATTAGCGGAACGTCTGCCACAATATAAAGGCCGTTGGAAAAGTTCGATGAGCGAACAGATAAAAGACTTACCTGAATTTGATAAAGTAGAAAGAGAGGCTCTGAGACAACTAAAACAAATTAAGCTGTGACAATATCATGAACAAAAAGACTTTATCGGAAAGAGATTCGCTATCAATCAGATAAAATGGTTCGAATCCTCGAATGATTTATATTAGAATGATATATAAAACAAAAAAGCTTGCAAGTCAATGACTTGCAAGCTTAGTCGGGAAGACAGGATTACGGTCTTGCCTATAAATAATTGATTACCAATATTTTTGAATCTCAGAAAATCTCAACTCACGGATTCACTCACGGAAAACTTCAAAAAGCAAAGAGCTTGGATCTAAGGTATAAATAAATATGTCAAAACGCGTCAAAATAAACTTGCAGATATGAAATACTAAAGCTTCTCTTATTATTTCATACACCGTCGCCATTCATACTTAACTGGAATCACGCGCCAGTTCCTGAAAATAAGCCTTTGCTAGTTGATAAATTCCACGTGCCTTGTCGATCAGTAGAGCAGCTTCGTCAGAAGTGATGTCTGCATCCAAATCGTAATCAGCTTCCTGGCGATAATCAAACAATAATACAATGGAATCCGACACATCAATAGGGAAAATAGAAGTCTTAATGAATAATTCAGAGAATTTCGCTCTAGCTCCCTGGTGTGTTTTTGAATAAACATTCTGTGTGTACAGCAGGCCAATGATGCAATAATAACACGCATAGTAGGCCCGATTGGCTGTTGCCGCATAGAAGCCTCCTTTAAAATTGTAATCTGCATTTTCAATGGCATCCGCTGCTTTTTCAAAAGCCTTGGACGTTTCGGTATATGCCGGTAAACTCATATAACAATGCCTTCTTTTCGAATTTCTTGGTAAATACCTTGCAATGAAGTCCGTACTTTGTTTAGTGAGGTTGGCAAAGAGGAAAGCATAAGACCATATTTCAAAGATAATCGGGAGCTGATGGCTGCAGTCTTAGCTATTTCAGCAACAGGGCTGGTAGCGGGATTACGAAGCACGATGGCAAAATCGAGATCTGATTCGCTTCGCTGGTCTCCACGGGCATAAGACCCAAATAGAATCACCTCCACCAGTTCATCTCCATACAGACGCCGGAGGTCCGCCTTGTACTCATTAGCTATTTGGTGAACTATGGGGAGCATGTGAGGTATTTAATACAAATGTAAACTTTTTGTCTCAAGTTTACCAGCCTCTTGCTATTCGGTAATTAACTGGCAGTTCATTATCACCCAACCGATCACCCAACCGATCACCCAACTTATCACCCAACAAAATCCTGACATTATCCCATGTCAAATCCAGTACACGTACTTTAGCCTCTAGAAAAATAATTGTTTTAAACATATCTCCTTCAATAAATTCTGGTTTTATGCCAGGTGTATATACATCACAGTATTTAAACCCAACACAGGCAACAATTTCAAAGAACTTATTTATTCAACATCGAAACAACACTGATTTACAGACACGAACAAACGGCACCTAGAAACCTACAAAAAAGATGTCCTGAAGCGTAGCCCTTCTGTTGTACTTACGCGACCTCGCAGGCAGGTAAAACAACCCTTGCATTAAATATTGCAGAAACCTATCCATCTGTAAATCTGGATTTTAAAAAGCCCGCTAGATTTGCAAAAGCATTTCATACTTGTCAACAACGAAAATCTGGAAGCGTAACTACGGATTCAGAAATTGAGATTGTAAACTGGAGCTTGCTATATCTTAACTTGACACTAAGGATAATTACAATGGTTCGGTAATTTTTTAAGCGGCAATACGCCCAATATCAAGGCATTGGTTGTAAAGCCGGGTTATTTTTCTACAATTCAGGTCTAATCCTA
>PVEQ01000018.1 GCA_002973575.1 Sediminibacterium magnilacihabitans | reverse complement strand
TCGCTTTAAATTCGGCGCTGAACTTGCGCCTGCTTTTCTTTGTCATATTTGGTAATTTAAGATGAAAATTTCATTCTTAACTACCTGCCCTCTTTAGGGTACATTATACAATATGTTATGAAGTTACTTCTATAATGATCACTATGATCTGGTATGTTGTATCCTTTTAAAATATTCCTGCCGGCTCCATTCATGGAAACCCGGTTGCTCAAACACCTTATCCATGATCTCATCGAAAGCCGGTTCAATTCTTTTTATGGCTACATACCAGCTGGGGGAGTAGATAGCATATTCATCGAGCCCGCTTTCAGCCTGGCGACGCATTTGCCTGTTCAGTACTGCTTCCCAGAAGCGTACTTTTTCTTCAAAGTTATAGCCAGGATATAACGAATCACCCATGTCTTTCAACTCATGGTAGTAAGCCGTTTCTTCTGCTTTCATCAACTCCCTGAATTTTTCCGGGGCGAGGTTCAGGATATCATCAAACGACATCTTTCCGAAAGACTGGCTTTCTTTTTTGCGCTTTGCCATACGCTAAAATTAACAGATTAATTCAGCTGTCTCACCCGGATGATCCATTTTCCTCTAGTTTCGTCGAAGACCGGGTCGGCAACCGATTCAAAGTTCCTGCCTTCACGGATCATTACCTCGGGTGGTTCCATACCGCCATAGCGTACCCCATCTGCCAGTTCAGAAATATCTTTACCAGTGAGATGCGTTATTTCAAAGATTATGTTTACCCTGGGTCTACCGGCAAAAGAGCCATCCAGTGTGCCCCCGCAGGAGATAAACCCGTCCCAGACATTCCTGCGGCCTGCGCGGTAATCTCTAAGAAATTCCTGGAGTTGGTCTTCCCTTATCTCAACTCCCCGGTATACATTGGGCTTGGAGTAATTGGGCAACTTATCAAGCGCATTGTTAATCAGGCGGGTGATCTCACGGGTTTCGTCTCTGTGGCTTCCTTCCCTGAGCCAGCGGTTGAGTTCTCTGTAAAACAGCCTGGTAGTATAACCCCATAGCGCATAAACATCACACTCATTCAATCCATGGGGATTGTTTTCAATGATCTCATCCGCATCGTTAAAAAATTGTTTACCCGATCTTACATTGTGGTAGTCCCTGAAAAACCATACTACCGTATCCAGGTTCCTTCCTAAATTCACCATGGCCGTCTTGAAACAATCGGGTAGCTTTTTACGCACATAATTGTCGTCTACTTCATCTACCGGCGGCGGACTAAGCGCAAGCCGTTGTGCGCCTGTATTGGCAGGAACGGCCACAATACTACTGAGATCGATCACCGGTCTTATGGCTGCAGCGCGAACATGGGTGTTCGTGAATGAAACGTTTGTTATTATTGTACTGCTGCCAGACGGCGGTAAAAAATATACCTGAACTTTTGTTCTCTGGTAGCCTTCGGGAAAGAAACGGATATAATAACCATCGGGGTGATGGCTCCATCTTCCCCTTTTATATTCAGGATTATCTACCAACGCATTACCTGGAATGATGGCCAGGTCCTGGCAGGCCTGGTAGGTTGACAGGCCGCTAGCAAACATTGCCCTGATCTTATTTTCGGCATCCAGCGCCTGTTGTAATGGCGCAGAAAGATTCTTTTTCCATTCAGCCATGAGCTTGTCCGGAACCACGCCCAATATTCCGCCGTTGAGTTCAAAAAGTTCTTTGGTGTTTAAAAGTTGCGCAGCTACTATTCGCAGTTCGGGAGATAGCTGCTTGAAATTGGCCCTGGCCAGGATAGCCCAAATCAGGTATTGAACATCGGTCTGTTTGATGGAAGGGTTTTGTGCGGACTTGCTGAGTATGGAATGAATAATATTGCTTCGTGTTCCCAGAAGCGGGGCATACAGGTAGCCATCTCCTTTAGAAGGGGCATGTGTGCCGGCATGAAGACAAAAACTTTTGCAATAGGTTTCATAAAAACCGGGCCTTAAAATAAAAGCGCCGTTAGCAGTACGACGCAGTTCCGAGAGATTCCGGGCCTGCCTATCATTGCCAAAATCATCTGGCAGTACCTGTGTTTTTGCAGCATTGGCAAAACCGGTACTGATAGGTTGTGGCTGTTTAATGACATCGTTAAACAGGGAAGAGTTAATGCCTGCGTTCTGAAGATCCACACCAGTAACATTCTTTATTGTGGTGCAGCACAGCAACGTAAAAAAGAAGAACAAAAAGCAGTAACCTGCAATAGGCGTCTTTTTCATAAAACAGTTAATAACAGGTACCACAGGATACGGAGAAAATTTTGCATATACAACAACCTGTGCAAAAACGTACTTGCCCTGATTCATAACTTATCTGATTTTCAGAAAGTTATAAAATTGCCATTTTCAAATCGTCACCGACCTAAAATCCGATGAAACCTTTATCCAGAAAGATTTTCAAAGAACTGATCATAATTTTTACCGGACACTAATGAGAATTGCTCATTATTCTTTAAGGAAATATGATACGTGATCTAATTTCTGAATTCTTAAACAGTTGGCCTGAAGAAAAGAAAGAGATTATATACCTGTGAGTTAGCCGTAAGTGCAACAAGAGTTAGAAGAATAAGAAGAAAGGATCTTATATAAATTGTTTTAATAACTTAAAGGTATCTTTATTGTTTAATAGTAAAGTTACAAAATGAATTTATTTGCCAGATTTTTCTAATTAACTGTGGCCAGTTTTGAAGGGAGATTACTATCAATGGAATTGGTAGACAAAAGGGCTACCTTTTATTTTAAACACGTATCTTTAAAGAAGAATAGCCACCTTTTTTGACACCTGTGAAAAGTAAGAAACCGTCTAAACGAATGAGTTTAAACGGTTTCTAAACGCTGATTTTCCGCTTTTGTGCCCAGAACAGGATTCTGTTTATTCTGGCTATGAATAAGTTGTAAATAAAGTCTGTCAAAATTCTGTCAAAGATACCAGAGTTACTTTTGCTCGTTTACCACCACATTTTCCCTGTCGATACAAAGGTACGAATATTAACTCGTGAAACAATTGAAAACCGTTTAATTGGTTGACTTTCAAGAAAATGCCTGCTATATTAAAACAGGCTTTCCCAACTATAGTGTTTCTATTATAATACCCTGTGTAAAGGCGCTGAGCAGTGGAACATCAGCCTTTTTAATATTACTCCCTTGTTTTCCTTGTCAACCGACCCGTACCAACCCCTGGGGAGTTTGACAAGGGAAGCGAACCCACTCTTATTATCTTGGTTATCAATTAATTTATTTTTTCAAATCGCTACTAATCAATGAATCACGCATGAAAAATAAACATTTATAATAACTGAACAGCATAGGAAGAATTAAGAAAAACGAATCAGTCTCTTTATAATTTAACTCATAAACATCTAATTTATTTTAACACAATTCCAATAATTAACGAAGCCGTTCTTTTAAAAGAACGGCTTCGTTAGAACCTACACCCAAGTTAACATATACTGAAAACAAAATTTATTTATATCAGTTTAGTCACCAAAGTCCTTCGAAATGTCGTTGTCATATTTTCACTCCTATTGACACATAAAATGTTCGTTTATCAGCCGGAAGGATACCTGGCCCCGGATACATATTGATACGGCGGTTAAAATAAACTGTGTTCAGCAAGTTATTAATACCCGCCGAAAAGCGATAGCCTGCATTGGTCTGGTAAGCCGCCGTCCAATCTATAATATGCCAGGAGGGTACGATACCGATAACACCTGTTGCTGTGAAACCAGTATTGAACGCGTCGCTGTAACTGCTGCTGTTGTAACTGTATTGAAGCGTAGTATTAAAAGATCGATAACGGAACTGCAAACCTGTCTTGACGATCCAGTCGGGTGTATTCTCTACCTGGTTACCTTTTACAGAAGTATTGACACCCCCTTTAGAAATCACGCCGCTGGTATACCGCGCGCGGTTATAAGTAACCGAAGCAAAAAGTCGCAGATCGGTATTCCTGTTTTGGCTGCCGGTAAACAGCCTCGTAAGCGATCCATCCAGGTAACAGTCTATACCTGTTGTACCCGAGTTACCGATATTGGTACTATAGAGATAGTTACCACTTACAGGATCTGTAACCGTGATCAGACCCACACGGTTCCCATAATAGAGATAAAAAAAACTGATATCGTAACGGATCAGGTCACTGTTTCGTCCGCGCCATCCCAACTCAATATCATATCCTTTGCTATCCTTTAGGTTTGGATCGACATGGTCCACCTGTGTAGCTGGAGTGACCGCTGCATACAGGTAAGGCCGGTAGGCTTGCGAAATATTGCCGTATAACTGCGATCCTTTGTTTATCTCATACTGAAGGCCCAATCCCGCCAGCGGTAACCAACGATCGCCGCCATAAGAAACAGGGACCGTAGCGTTATTGATCACTCCGTCCATCTTGCTTTGTATATGTTCAGCGCGAAGGCCCGGCGTAATGGAAAAAGCATTGCTTACCTGGAAAATATTCTCTGCAAAAAGCGCCTGGTTATCGGTGCGTAGTTTCAGGTCAATGCCATATCCTTTCACCAGTGTCAGATCATAGTCAAAACCGCTGGTGCCAACGCCTTTCTGCTTTCTCTTGGTTTGCTGGGTAGAGAGGCGCATGCCTGCAGCCAGTGTGGACCTCAGATTCCCGATAGTGTATTGATGCAGCAGCCTTGTTTCAAAAGCAATCCCACTATAATAATCCCGGTCCACCTGTCTGGGGTTATAGCTGCCGATAGCAGTATTGAAGGTATCCCTGATGTCCGGTGTATTGATGAACTGTACACTGTTACGCTCGCCAAAAACACCGCTTGCCTGCACTTGTATTTTTGTTCGGCTGTTTATTGTCCATTCGAGATTCAATGCAGGGATATTGATCTCCGGGTTGAAATAATTGCGTGTGCGCGTTGCCTGCCTTGCGTCCTGCTGGAACTGTGCATCTGTTAGTCCTCCTGCAATCTGCTGCAGATAATTCATCCTTGAAAATTGCAGCGACAACACTGCAGTATTACTAATATGATAATACACACCTGCATAATAGGACTGGTAATCGAAACGTGCATCTGCGCGCCAGCCATCGCCATGCCGGAAATCGGCGTAAGCAAAGTAATTCAGTCTTCCAACAGTGCCGCCAATGGAATTATAAGAGTTGACCAGGCGGTTTGATCCTGCACTCTGTTCGGTTTCAATCACAAAGGGTCTGGTGCTGTCACCCTTTTTCATCACATAATTCAGCATGCCACCAAACTGCGGTCCGAACTGCAAGGCAGCAGATCCCCGCACATACTGGAAACGCTCAACAGCCTGCAATGCGGGTGTATAATGATCCTCGGGATAACCAAACAGATCGGAATTGGTATTATACCCGTTCTGTCGCATATTCATCTCGATAGAGCGGTGTGCATCCGTTCCCCTGGTGCCGATATTCAACTGCGTGCCTGCGCCATCCATATCCCAGATCACCAGGCCCGGAACCCTCGCCAGCGTAGTTCTGCCATTATTCTGCGCAAGATTGGCCTCTGCCGCATCAGGCTCCCATTCGAAGGTTTTTTTCCCGGCAAAAATGCCGGTGCCCGCTATATCTCCCATATAAGGAGTCGAGCTGTTCTTTAGTACAGAGCGTACCCGGATGCTATCGAGGATATGAACCTGTGATGTATCCGTTTTATGATCTCTACGCTGCCCATAGCAAGTGCAGACGGAGAAAAAAATGATAAAAAAGTATAGACTGATTTTCATAAAGCAAATTTTTGTTTGATAATAAAAGGAACCCATACCCGCATAAAACAATAATCCCTGCTTTTGACAAGGATTATCATATTTCAAATATACGGTACTTATTTATCGCTGGCAGTTATATTACCCTGCTCGGTAAAATCACTCAAGTATTTGGCGATCTTGGAATCAAGGTTTGTCAAAGATAGCATTCCTTTTGTATAATCATCGGCCATGGCAAACAGAAAATCATGCATAGGTTTCCCGTTCACCAGGGATTTGACTGTTACGGTCTGGTGCGTAGAAAGGTATCCTTTCCGTGCGGAGCACACATGTGTCCGGTAATCCTTGGCTTTTCCCGATATTTCGTAGCTGCCTCACGTTGCTTGTTGTCAACACGATAATAACTGGTTACATCGGTTTCATTCACCAGTAATTTATCCTGGTCGTCCTTACGAAGGATTTTCTGGTTCAGCTGGTCATGTATCCATTGTCATCAAAGGAAATACGGTTGGTTCGGCGCAGGATATTATAATCGTTCCTCACACTGTACTCTCTTCTTGGCAAGGCCAGCACTATTAGATTCAGCAAACTATGAGCAGGTTTTTAGAGAATTGGTGCGGGAAAGATATTAAGGACGAGAAGCTATTAACAGTGTAAGGTTTTTTCAGGACGAGTCAGTTGGGATTTGTAGAAATTAGTTTACTCAAACAACTGGAGCCTGGAACAAAGATTATCACAAAAGGCGCCTTCCATGTTTATTCAAGTATGCAAAATATAGAAACGGATGACTTGTAATGACCTCCTCTCATATTCCAGCAAAGGCTAAACTATAGAGTGGGGTGTCAACAGCAACTGCTTTCAACGAGCTTTTGATTTCAGGATACTTTTATCGGGAACAGGGTGTGTAATTGGTTGACTTTCAAGAAAATGCCTGCTATAGCAAAACAGGCTTTCCCAACTATAGTGTTTCTATTATGATGCCCTGTGTAAAGGTGCTGAGCAGTGGAGCATCAGTCTTTTTTATATTACTTTTTTGTTTTCCTTGTCAACCGCCCCGTACCAACCCCTGGGGAGTTTGACAAGGAAACATGCAGCTTACCTGTGCCTGTTACATCCTGCCTTGTGCAGTTATCTGCTCCACTAAACGGTTCACCTCGTTTTCGAGCATGTTCTTTATGTCCAGTTTGATCTGAAAATAATTGTCCAGCACATCCTGCTGAGAAATGTCATAGACTTTTGGAATGGGCTTAAAATATTTCATTTGTTTATTGATGGCACCAGTATCCTGCACAAATTCTGAGTGGAACATTTTGAGTTTGATCTTTTCATGCGGATCATCGGCCACCATGCCCACAAACTCGCCGGAAGAAAGCGAAGCAATTTTAGAAGCAGGCAGGGCATATTCTAACTGCCAGGATTTGCTGGTAGAGGTGTCCGTCCGGTTGATTGAGATACTGTCTTTCTGCTGCACGATCTTCCCGAAACGTTCAGAAATTGTTTTGGCTGTATCACCTGTTACCTGTCCGCTGATGATGTTGCCGCAAATATTGGTGATGACATCGGCCTGTTCCTTTCCATAATCCTTTCGAAGCTGGCTGAAATCCTGCATGGCCAGGGTAGTAGCTACTTGGTTGCTGCGGGCGGTAGCGATCAGGCCATCCATGTGGTTAAAGAAGATGGTAGGGAACTCATCAAAGACCAGGGAACATTTCTGTTTCCCTTTCTTGTTGACGATCTTGATGAGTCTTGAAATATACAGGGATAACACTGCACCATAGGTTGCTTGTTTTTCCGGGTTGTTTCCAACGCAGATGATTTTGGGCTTGTTGGGATCATTGATGTCTAATGTGAAATCGTTTCCGGAAAGCACCCAATAGAGTTGTGGTGATGCGAGTCGGGCCATCCCGATTTTAGCACTGGCAACCTGACCCTCGAGCTGTTCCATCGCGTCATTGCGGAAAGCGGTGATAAATGGGTTAACCAACACCTCGATTTCAGGAATGGTATTGAGTACGGGGAACAGGTCATCGTACTCCGCCTGCATAAGTTCGATGACATGAGGTAAGGTGCAATACCTGCCGTCCTCGTATTTGCGGAGGAACCAGATCACTGCCGTTACAAAATTGATGGGTGACTCCACAAAGAAATCCCCCTGTTTTTTGATCCATTCCCGATTCAGTCCCAACAGTATCGTTCTGGCGGATTCGGTTGCGTCGGTTATATCATGCATTGACTCGGGATCGAGCGGGTTGCAGCGATGCGAGCACAACAGGTCGTCAAAATTGATTGCATAAAATGCGGGTGGATACGCATAAGCGTCGCTGAATTGTTGCAGCCAGTTGTAAGCGGCTTTGGAAAGATCATCATACTTGAAGTCG
Organism: Sediminibacterium magnilacihabitans; assembly: GCA_002973575.1. Taxonomy (GTDB): domain Bacteria; phylum Bacteroidota; class Bacteroidia; order Chitinophagales; family Chitinophagaceae; genus Sediminibacterium; species Sediminibacterium magnilacihabitans. The sequence goes on along the minus strand of PVEQ01000018.1, from coordinate 62,902 downwards.
TAGATGAACATGGCAAACCCTTTTTCGATCTGCTGACGAATAAGTGGTAAAATGACAAACCAGCTCTTTCCGGCGCCGGGGCTCCCGGTGACGAGCAGGCCCCGAAATGGGTTGATAATATTGATGTGGCTTTCGCGCTGTTTTTCCTGTAAACGGTAGAGCGCATTGAAGTTGACGGAGTATTCGTTTGCAAGCAGGCGTTCTTCCTGCGGGAAGGTTTCGTTGCGTTCGTTGAAGACATCTTTTCTGAATTGTGCCCGGATCAGGCGGGAGGCACGGGTTCCGCCGGCGAGCACCAGGATATAGCCGCACGTACAGGTAGAAATATAGCAGACTGCAGTTGTGTCGAATGACCAATGGGGCGTGAGCAAACAGCCGCTGGCGAAATAAAGAAATATTCCTGCACCCAGCAGCCACAGCAGAGAACTGGCGTGGATGCTTTCTTCTTTCTTGCCTTGCGCACCCAACAGTGAAACGATCAGTAAAAAGAGCGCGATGAGTTTTGTGTGGAGGAAAGATTTGAATAAACCAGTGCGTTCAATGCTTCGGATGAGCTGATCTGTAAAGTCTGCCCGCCACCGCCAGCTAGCAAAAGCAGCGTAGCAGTAATAGTAAAAATGCAGCAGTAAAATAATGATGCCTAGAAATCTCGTCATGTCAAGCATCCTTCGCAAGTCCTGTTCGTTTTCACCTGTTGACATGGTGGTCTGATTTTATGGTTATAGCTTTTGTTTCTTCTTCTTTCGTTTTTTAGTCAAGTGATGTGGTGTATTGGTTTCTGATGTATGGGTGTGCAGCAGTGTGTCTGTAATGGAGTGCTCAGGTAGAAAGTTTTGTTCTGGTAAATGTTGAGATGTGGGTGCCAACTGTTTTTCGAATTGTTTATATAAGCCGTTGATGCTATACTCCTTACCGATTTCGGAGCCATTGAATACGGAGCGGTTGCGGTGATCGACGAAAGTGATGCCATAGATGCGGCCTTCTGCATTTTGTCGCAGTACTACTTTGATGCTTTCTTTTTCAGCTAGTCTCATGAACGCTTCGATCGTTGCGGGGCGAATCGAGATGATCTGATCAAGCGTGTTTTGGAGGCTGAGTCTGGGCAGTTCGCGCTCGGTTTTGTTGGCCAGGAATTTTGATTCGAGGAGGCGTAGCGTGGGTTTACCAGCGATGGCGCTCGCTTTGATGGGGACGCCGGTGGGGACGCCATCCGGCCCAAGCATACGGTACAACAGACCACCCTTTCGATAAGTAAAGCTGTCCTTAACGCCGCGGTCGGCCATGACACCAAAATCTTTCAGCACTGCATTCAACTCCGCAAGGGTGGTATAGTTGTACACGCCCACCACCTGCTTCAATGCATTTGCAATGCCGCGTTTGGTTTCGCTTTTACCATAGACTGCCTTTACGCCCGGTACGGGATTTTCGCTCAATGAACGGCGGCCGGCTGCATGGACAAGCTCATACTTTTGCTCAATCGCCGTCCTTGCAGGTTCAGATTGATCGCGGGCAATGTTGTGAGTTGGAATACGCGAACCATCTGCGCGGATCAGTGTGGCCATGATGTGAACATGGGGATGGCTCGCATCGTGGTGGCGGTAAACGAGGTAGGGTTGCTGGTCAAAGCCCAGGCGTTGCATGTAATCAGCGGCGATCTCGATCAGGCGTTCATTCGTCAATGACTCGGATGGATCGTAGTTGAGTGAAACATGGATGGTTTTAGTGGTAGCCCTTGTGTTGAGTTCGTTGCGCTGCTGAAACCATTCCAACTTGTGATAAAAGTTCATCCGGTGGACCGGGTAAGGAAAGTGGTTCTCGGCGATGCAGGTGGCCACACCGCGGCGAACTTTGTGCTCATGGTAGTTCAACGTTTCCAGCAGGCTGGCGGGTGTGGTGATTCGTACTACCATCAGGATTTGTTTTGCAATAGGGTGGAACAAATGGTTTCAGCGTGGGTGAGAATGTCTTTTCTGGTTTGTTCATACTCCGTGATCCAGCTTCTGAATTCGGGGATCATTTTGAGGGTATGTAATTTGCGAACGGCCTGGTTGAAATTCTGGCCAAGTGCGTTGAGCTCTTTTCGAAGTTGGATGATCTCGTTTGTAAAAGCATCGACTGAGGCATCGCGCGTGAGAATTTTTACCGGTTGGCCCAACACCAATTTGCGGATGTAATCGCTGTTGGTTCGATCCAGCGTTTTTTTTCGGTTGGCCTGGAGTGTTTGAAACTCCTGTTGGGTCATGCGCACATTCACCCAGTGGTCGCGAATCTTACGTTCTTTTTCTTTCATCACATTCTCATTTTATCTGCACCACGAACGAGTTCCGAGTGAGTGGCTAAAGAACCCAAACGTGTAACGTTTGTACATCTTGCAGACGGCGCGAAGACGTCTGAGATGATGGTGGTTCAGTAAGCCTTTTCTAGGCTCACCGGAATTGACAGTATAAAATTATTGAGGATGAAAAGGGAGTGTGCGGGCTGCCTGAATTTCGGGCAGGTAGCGTATAAAACGGAGTAGAGAGAGGCAGATGTGTGATGAAGGATGGATGGACTGCATTTGAGCGCAAATCCGCTTTGACAATCGGCTGCCCCACGTCTATTTTTTGAGGCGATTGTTCTGCGATCCGGCGTGCGACATGGTGGTTGAAAAAATAGTTTCCTTGGCATATTAAAAGGCACAGATATATCGGGCTGCAGCAGGAAGATCAACAGAATGTTAGGTACTCTGGTCGCTCTCGCGACGGCACCTAACAGAATTACTGCACGAAGCGCGTGCAGTAACGGCTATTATTGTGTACGCTTTTGTTCGTGGAGGATATGTGCGGCCTCAACAAGCTGTTCTAAATGCTCATAAAGTATCAGATACAGTTCTCGCTCCCGTTTTGAGAGGTGATAAAACGTGCCGCTCACGGTAGCTTTCAATCCTTCCCACATATATTGTTTGACGATGGGCAGGCCGAGGTCAAGGAACAGTTCTGAAATCACGATCGCGGGGTCAGCACATTCTTCAGGGGAGAGTGTGGTGTATACAACGGGAGATTGGGTCATGTAGTAATGATTTAGGGTGTAAAGGTATTGGGTGCAATGATGGGATCATAGCGTACAAGTACGTGATTTATGCGTGCTAGCCCGTAGTTTTTTTGGGGTATAGGTATGGCTCAGATTTATATATCGCAGAAATGAAAAATTATTTCCGGGTTGGCTATTTTGATCAGTTTGTCACTGAGACCCGTGATTTTGGAAAAGATTTATAGAAAAAGGGCAGCGGTCTGACCGCTGCCCTTTTAAGTGATTAATTCAGGTTTATTTCGCCGGCGGCGAATCTGGTGCAGAGGTTGAAGGCTTCCTGGCCACGTTGCTGGGCAAGGCCACCGTACAAGACAGATTTCAGTTTAGCGGTATCATCCTTGTACTTGCGGACGTTCTGGAAGTAGCCCGTGATACCGTTATAGGCACCGAACAAGGTTCCGCGGGTGGTTTCCATTTGCTGCGTGTCGTTGGACATGGCGTAGGTAAACGCGGTATCACACATGTTCCGGTAGTAGGTTGAACACTCATCCGTTTTCCCCGCTTCCAGTGCCATCAGCGCTTCCTTATTCGGTACAAGTGTCTGCCGGATCAATGATTTGACCTCTTTCTCGGTCAAGGAAACCCTTGACCAATGGTTGAAAATCTCTTCCATTTGTACCGATAATTGGTTGCTGATTCCCATCAGTTTGTGCGCCTGTTCCAGCCTTTCTTTGGCACCCAAAGTGTGTCTGATTTTAATGGCGTTTGTGTGGTTTCGAAGCGCTGCGTTTAAGGTGTTATTGCAGCAAATACGTACAGGTGTAAACGCCGCTGTGATGCTGCCGTAACCGTCGTGGGATGTGGTGAGGAACAGGTACTTCTCAATGCAGTCGCCGCTGCCGACCCTGATATAACCGGGCAGCTTTGCGGTGATGAAAATGCGTTCGCCCTTGCCGAGCGCTCCGGCGGTTTCGTATAGGATGCCATCGCCGCCTACGATTGCGTCAAAGAAGGAGAAGGCGTCTACATTCTGAACTACTTCATAATCTTTACCGACAACACCCAATACCGCTTCATTGTCCGTCCTGATGGTCGCGTAGTAATCGGGCACCGTTATCTCAGGGATTTTGATACCGGTTTCTTCGTCCGCTGCCTGGTTTTCATTGTCGTAGGTAAACAGGGGGCGTTTTTCCACTGTGTAATCTAGGCCTGCAAATTGCAGTGCCTCGCGGCTGGTGGGATACGCATCTACGATGGTGCCGAGGCCGTGCCAGGGTTTTTCTTTTACGGAAAAGAAGCTATGTGCTCCGGTGAGTTCGTTGAAATTTAGTAGGTGTGCCATTTTGATTGATTTAAAGAGTGATTAAAAGGGGAGGTCTTCTACTGGTTCGGCGACCTCGACCGGGTTTGTTTCAGCCTGTCCCTCTGATTTCTTCGAATGAACCAGTTTGATTTCGCTGGCGTGGCAGTTGATGCTGGCTTTGGCTTCGCCCTGCATGTCTTTGTAAGCCGTTACGTACAAGCGTCCTGTGACGGTGACGATGGCTCCTTTGCGAAGGATCTTTGCGATCCCAGGTCCCATCCACCAGGCCACATTGATGAATGTGACGAACTCCTTGGTTTCGTTTGAACCTTTAGAGCGGTAGCGGTCGTTGATTGCCACTGAGAAGTTGACTACTTCTTTGTCTGCTTTGACTGTGCTCACCTTTGCGTCTGCGGTGATTCTTCCTGTGAATTCCATAATGTGTTTTTTAGAATGAATAATTGGTGCAGGAGATTGCTGATCAATCCCCTCGCCGCCGGGCGGAGGGGTTGATTAGGAATCGTTGCAATGATGTAAGCAGGGATACAGTAAGAATGGTGCGATACAGATGAACGGAGCGTCGCAAGCAGGCCCGATCAGGCGATGGAAGCGGGCAACCGACCCGTCATTACAAATTCCCTGTACTGGGTGTCGGAAAGCGTGGAGGTATTTTGTAATAAATGTATGCAGGGCTTGTGTCGCCAGTCGCCCTGCGTGCGCAGCACATCGCGGAATTTTTGCTGCTGGTCGTCCGACAAGTTTATTTGTGAACCATACACGTAGTGGTAATTCCAATCGTAAGCGAAGCCGGCCATGCACTCGGAGGTGATCCGTCTGTTTCTATGGCGATTGTCGTCGCAGAACCCGGCAGGCTTTAACTCAATCAACTCTGCCTGAACTGTCTGCCAGTTGCGGATCAGGAAGTCGGGACGGTAGCAGTTCAGGTGTTCTTTCAAACCGGGCGTCAACTTTTCCAAGTCGTAGTAAATCTCCAGTCCGTCGCGCAGCCAGGCATGCGTGTCTTCAATAGTCAGCACATATTTTAATTCGAGGAGCGAATCAAGCACGTGGCCTTTGTAATAGACCATCTGTGATTTGTGGGTATATGTATTGATGAACATCGGGTTGATTTTTAGAGTAAGCGCATTTGTTTCCATTTGGGTGTCTTGGCAGATGGGCCAGAGATGACCAGGTCTGTCAATAGATTATCCGGGAAGGTATGGCCCACCCGAAGACAGTAATCGTTGAACCAATTAGCTACTTCCTGCTTGGTGTGCAATGATGGGCAGGTATTAAAGGCGTCCAGTTGGTCTGAGTTTAATATGACCTCGTCGTCAAAAACGACCTTGTATCGCCAGTCAAGCCTTTTCCGGGCGATGTAATTTTCTGCGATGGCTTTGCGTAAAACCAACTGCGGGTGATTTTGAAATACGCGGGGTTTGATTTCAATCAGATATGCTTCGAAGGTTTGCTTGTGGCGGATCAGGAAATCCGGTGTGTAGCGCAGATGACACCTGCGAACCTGGTCAATGGTAATTTTTGTACCCGGATGATAGTAGATAGAAACCGGTGAACGGAGAAAATAGTAATCCTCCATAATAGACATGGCGTATTTGAGCTCGGTCAGTGAATCAAACTGGCATCCCCAACCGGAGACCCGTTTGACGCCGCGGTAGGGCATGGTATTTCTTTTTGCTGGCATGGCAGAATGGTTGGGTGATTAACGATCAAGGTTTAGGAGTTCCGATGCGCGCACTTCGGTGATGGACTGCAGCTTGCCGGATTTGTTTTTGAATTTGCGGTGGCGGATTTCGCCTTTGATGAGGACATGGCTGCCCTTGATGAAATTGCCGGGTATTTTTTCGGCGAGCCAGTCCCATGCCAGCACATTGTGCCAAGTCACTTTTTTGGTTACTGAGCCGTCTTTATGGCGGCGGAAATAGTCGGTTGCGACCCTGAAACGGGCCAGTTTGGAGCCATTGATGGCGGTGCGTAAAATGGGATCCAGTCCGAGGTAGCCGATGAGCTGTACTGTGTTTTGCGTTTTCATGGCTTTAATCCGTTTGGTTACTGCAAAGCTTGGACGGGCCGGAGAATCAACCTGTGTTACACGGAATTAAAACCGTTTCAAACCGGTTTAATTCTGTCTTCTTTTGTGTAGATTCGGGTAATCAACTGATTTCCCTATGGCAACACAAAGCCGGAAGCGAAAAATCGAACACCCCTGTAGGTGGTGTGGTAAGGAAATACCTGAGTGGAGGAGCAATAAGAAGTTCTGCGATGAAGAACATAAAAACAAGTTCTTTAACGAACTGCGGAAACAGGAAACGCTGGAACTGGGGCGGGTCAATAAGAAGCTGAAGCGGAATTACGAGATCCTGAAAAAAGTGATTAAAGATGAGGTCCGGGTTAAGATCAAAGCCGAGGCATTAGAACGTAAGGGGTTTGATTTCCATTTTATGACGCATATATTCGGGGACTATCATAACTGCTATAACCTGGCCTGGCGTACCATAGAATATGGCTATGTTATGATAACGAGGACGCCGGAGTCTACACTGGTGGAAAGAGATTGAGTATAATCTATTTGACAGTTGATTTTTGTGTCAAAAAACCTGATAACTGTTTTAAATGCCTTTCGGCGTGCAAGATCAGAAATTGAATCCATTCGGTACCGGTCATCAGGCCGATGGCGGGGTGGGGGTACAATGAATACAATCGATTCATGTCCTGCTTCAGGGACATTTGCGCAATCAGGCGGCGCTGGCTCAATATGCGGTCGGCCATCGCTCCAGCTTCCTTGGCCGTTTCGGTGGGCAGGATGAAGGCGAGGGCGGTGAATTTGCGGGTTGGGTCACTGAGGCCGGCATACCTGGAGCAGAATGACCGCGAAACTCATCCAGCACAACTATAAAGAGTTGTCTGTCACAGGAGAAGTTATCTACGAATGTCTCGATGCCGATGGGTTTACTCCAGGCATTTTTTCGGAACGTGGCGTGTCAACACTTGTTACAGAGCAAAATCCAGCCGTTAAAGCTGTGGTAGCAGGAGATTTCCTGCAGGCACTCTTCAGTAATAATTTAATGGACAAACGGGATACGGCTGCCGTATGGTTGTTGAATAAATATTTTTTGTTAAACGCAAGCTCCGTATCCAAGCCCCTTCTTCACAAAGTCATTGATGAGCGGTTTCGTTTTTTGCCCATTCAAAGGGAAAGGCTTAAACAGATCATTGATCGTTTTCAGCAAATCGCATAAAAAATCTCAATCAACCTTTTCTTCCTTGTTCCACGGAACGAAAGGATCTGCGCCAATTTTGTCGCTGATAGCATTTCTATTGATACGACTACGATACCCGTCATTATACTCTAATAACCGAAGCAATACCAGTTCACAATAATTCAATGCCATCTGCAATGCTTCATATTTAACCGGGAAAGTAAATTCTCTGTACCGTTTCCTGTTTTTCAAATCCGGGTGAACCATTTTGTTCCGGATATGTGTAATGGCTTCAGGTCCTGATAAAATATTATTAGAATTTGCAAACCCAGTCAAGTGCTTCAATGCATCTGGAATTTTGTTGAGAATACCAGCCCAAGTCAAGAGTATATTAATTTTAGAGGCCGCTGAAATGTCATTGTCATTTTTATCTAATATAAATTCCCGCTCGACCAATATCCAGGAACACAACAGTTCAAGTGCGTTCTGAATTAAAACCAGCGACGCTTCTACGCCACTTTTTGTATATAAACTGACCAGATACCAATGTATGACCAATTCAAGGCAATCTTTTTCATTCTTGGTCTGGTAAAAAGCATAAAATTTCTTCCAACTTGCGTCAAGCTGCTTTTTATGGGCATATCGAGGCAACCATGACATGGTAGGTGAGAAACTTTCAGCATCATGTATTGAGCGAAAGGATTGGTATGTAACCTGATTTTCCACTACACCTGAAACGATGGCAGGAGTAATCATGTGGCCGTTAAAAAAAGACAGGTACTTCCTGAATATCTCCATCAATTCATCAGCCTCACTTAGCGATATCTTTTTTCCCGTCTTTCTGATTTCCACCGCGCCTGTCAACATAAAACCACCCCTAATAATCGATTGTGTTTTTGCCTCATGCATAAAATGCTGAAGCGACAATTCATAGTCATTGATCGTGAATGTTATGAAGTAGTCCTGCTCTTCGGTGATATCACGCTTTTCGTTTTTCGCAAAACCAAACCCGAAGAGGTTGGCTAATCGGTATTGCAGAAAATCAAATTGTTTGTACCTGTCGCCCGTTTCATAGGAGTCAATGTATGCTTCAACACTATGAAGCGCAGTTTCATGAAGTGTATGAATTACCGTCCGCGCCGCAAGCGGTTTATGAAATATTTTCTGCTCCTCGGAAATGATCAAGCCATGGACATCGTATTTCTGGAAATAATACATCACCCGCGGGAAGGGTAGCCACTCGTAGACGGCTTTACCCGTGCACTTCAATTCCGGAAACATGCCAAATCCTGTATAAAAAGTCATATCTCCTTCGTAGAGAAGGATGTCTTCGTTGGCCGTGCTATGTTCGATGAATGGTTTGATCATCCGATGCATATGAATGGCTGGCAAAATTTACCGTCCAAAGAAGGTAAGTTCGGAAGTTTTAATCAATATTTCTTTGATTTTTAATTTGCTATGTTTTGCATGTAGTAACAATGATCCGATTCATGAAAGGAACTTACCGGTATGCCAGCGGTCCAACCACCCTCCGGCGGCCTGCAATTAAAGGCCTCGTAGCTGAAAGGGGTAATGGCCTTCACCAACTGCGTCGTATTCCTGCTCAGTGCACCGCTCAGTGCACCGCTCAGATCTTCGTTCATGGTTGCAATATAGGTGATAGTTAAACAACGGTTATTTGAACAATCGAAGCCAATTCTTCAATATGTCATATACAAACCCAACTAGAAGCGGTACTACAATTATTGTTACTATCCATTTGACTTTCTCTCTTTTTTTTGAAGGTATCTGAGAATAGTTTGGACCAGTTTGAAGTTCCATGTCAGGCCACATGCTTTTCAAGTACTTGACTAACTCAATTGAGAGGAGGAGTATTATAAAAGGAAGAACAACAAAAAAAAGTAGCCTTATCCAGTCATTGTTTAATTTTTCAACGTTGTCATACCAGATACGAAAGTAGATAATAAGGAAAGTTATCACAGTTATTGTTTGGAGAGTGCCCAAATGCTTAACGATGGAGGGCTGTTCCTGTGCTGAATTAATACATTCAGAAAGCTTAAAAAGAACGCCATTCACCCATACCGAATCATCCCCACTCACAATGGCGTAATTATCTCCGGGGTTTGGTTCCAATGACGTACTGAACTGTACTTCAATGTTTTTGCTATTTGAGACAGTCTGTAGTCTCATTTGTATTCGCTGAAGTGCTTTGGTGTTCAAAATCTCAGCTTCTTCGAAAATCGATTTGCTGCTACTTTCATAGGAAGAGTCATCTGACGCATCTACCAACCCCATCCCAGGATCTTAAAATATGTAAAGTCGGTCTGCCACATCTGATGAACAAACATCGTTTTCTGGTCAAACTCATTGCCTGCCGCCATCAGGATATGATTAGGTGTGGTAACCAGCCCCTTGGCTTTGAGTATGCGGTAAACACTACTCTCAGAGATAAATAGCTGCTGGGCATCGCAGAGCCTGCAGGCCAGTTCTCTTGGAGACAGTTCAGGATATTCCAAAGCCAGTTCCACCACCAGGTTCTTTTGCTGCTGCGGGATACTGTTCCATTGCTGACGGGTACTGGCTGGCAGGGGATACAATCCTTCCGGGCCTTTTTGTTCATAGAGGTGGTACCAGTTGTAAAAGGTACTCTTATTAATCCCCAGCTGCCGCAGCGTTCTGTTTACGCTAAGATCAGACCCTTCTACCAGATGGATGATCTCCAGTTTTTCCGATGGATTCAGTCGCATATGCTTTTGGTATTTGTCGCTTATTCCAGCATGGACAAGCTTTTTTTTACAAAATCATACTTCAGCATCAGATCGGCCACCATCTCTTTAAGCCGTTGGTTTTCCTTACGTAATTCTGTTACTTCATCGGTAGTCGCCTGACGTTCGCTGTCCCCGTGTAAGCGTTTCTTGCCGGCTTCCATGAACTCCTTGTTCCATTTGTAGAACAGGTTGTTGTTAATGCCATACTTGCGGCAAATGGCGGCCGTAGATAATTCTCCACGCATAGCTTCCATTACAATCAGGATCTTTTGTTCGGAGGTAAACTGCCTACGGGTTTTACGACGTACCTCCTTGATGAAGTTCTCTGTGGACTGTTTTTGATTCGTTTCCATACTTCTTGGGTTTAAGGTTAACAATGGAAACTGTCCATAAATTTAGATAACTTTCAGTCCAGATTTTGCTGACGATTTACACCGACACTTTCGCACGAATTGTATTATAGTTGATCAGTTTTTTATGAAATTACACCGAAATCCATCAGCGTTCTCGTCGATATTTCGTTGAATGCCATAGCATTGCTTAATCATTTTCAAAGCACTTTTTTCCATTTAGCTAAGGATTTGAATATCTGCGAACGCCATTCGTTCCAATCCATTCCGCTATGCGCTAAGGAGATGAAAGAAGGATGACCAACCAGAAGCAAGATAGAATTATCTAAAAAAAATGTTTGAAGCAATTTCAATGTTTGAGGGTTATTGTATAACCTATCGGCTAATGTGATATCAACTAAAGCTCCCCCCAGGATGGGAGACATTTTTATAAGCTCGTTCAACCCACACTCATGCACAATTTCATTAAATATTGTTGAGGTCCTTTCGCCAATGGTTCTGAGCGTCGCATATCCGTTAGATTCATTCATTATTTCCAAGGTGGTTAATGCACAGTATATTGACATAACTTCCTTCGAATGCGTGCCACCAACTTGCGCTTTTATGGTGGCCTCGCGTAGATGCTCTTTTACTATCAGCAAACTTAACGGCGCGCCGTTGGCAATTGCCTTTCCAGTCACTAGCATGTCCCATAGTTCAGTTTCCTGACCTAAACAACCAAGAGGTCCTACTCGACCTGCAGACTTAGTTTCGTCTAAAATGATTAGAATATCGTATTTGCGGCAAAGGCAGATTGCCTGTCTTAAATCGTCTTCAGTAATAAAAGACAATTGATACGAATCAAAGATCAGAGAAGAAATCTGATGACTTTTCAATTTCAGCAGTTCTTCAAGTTGGGTAGTCTGCAAGGTATCCCAGTTAAAAACCTCTTCTTCGTTACTGATGCCTCTCATGTTCCCGATGTTTCTAACAGTATTTCTGAATGCGGGTGGAAAATGCCAAGGAACTGAACTGGCATATTGAGCATCGTGCCATCCAGTGAAACCACATCTAATGACTCCTTTTCGTTTAGTCGCTTCAGCGGCGATACGCATTGCCCCTGTATTAGACTCTGAAGACGTCTTCATAAAAATTGTCAATAAGTCGTCTGTTACCTTCATATTATGAAACAACGCTTTAAGGTATGCATCATGATGAACACTGAATCCCGGAAAATGAATTCCTTCGGGGAGCAATGTTAAAATTCTTTCATTGAATTGTTCATTCGAGTGTCCTAGCACCACCGGCCCATAACCTAGCACAAAATCTGAATATTTTTGCCCATGGTCAGTGTATACATAACATCCTTTACCGTTGTTGAATTTAATTTCTCGATTTTCTGAATTAATATATCGTACGACAGACCTTTTAATAATTTCATTTTTCATTGGCGCAAATATTTGTGTAATGTCGGTAATTAGAATGGAATAAATTTTAAAAGATTGGATGGGTATTCATTGATAAAGGAGAGATGAGTCATAGGATGAGCTAAATACTTTTTTGAGTATACTATTGATGTCATTTGACTCTTTCTTTTTCTTCGCTAATATTTTTTCTATCATCGAGTTTAGGCCTCGATTTCCCTCCTAAATGATATTTCACTGACAGTTGTAAAAATCGATTTAATTGAAAAGTATAGTATGTCTGCTTAATTCCGGCGACAATGGTACTGATTGAATTTGCGCTGCTTCGGAAGGCATCGTTCAAAACAAGGGTGATTTGCATATTTTTTTTTGGAACAGATAAAGACGCCCCAATATCCATTTTATAATATGAACTTGTTATGCCCATCTGCGTTAATTCTGGCAATTGGTACCAAACGTTAAGAATTGAAGCAATCGTTTTGTCATATTTAAGGAAGAATGTATTATTTGACGATAAGTAACTACCCCACTTGTTGGTATTTTCCACTAATGGAAAGTGGGACTGAATATACGAATTGTACAAGAAGATTCCACTATAATGATCCACCCATTTTAATTTAGAATACTTGAATTCAAGAGATAAGCCATATTTGGAAAAGTCGATAAAATTTCTAGGGCTAGTAATTACCCAACTTGATTGAGTGTCAGTAATGAGTAGGGTAGTTGGGGCTTTCGATTTTCCCAATAAAACCGACTGACATGCCCAATGCATCGGCCAGACCCGCTTGGGATATACCCATTTCGAGCCTTCTCTTTTTGACTTTCTCGATTACATAAAGATCAATTTTGTCTTTTTCCATTTTTCTTTGTTTATGCCAGACTAATGTAGGTCAAGTGATTGTTCCAATCAATCACTTGTGGGTAAGCTTTTAAGAATATGATGGAAAACAACAAATGACGGCATGATGTAAAACCAGGTATTTATACCTAATCTTGGGTGGCTTCTCTTTGAATATATTTGTCAGCTAAAATGTCAATCACAATGAACGCTGGTAAATACAACCTGTCAACAGAAGAAATTCAGAACTCCCATCTCGTTCTTTCAGACCTGTTTTGTTCGTTTCCTCACTCAAAGATAAAGGAGCTGTTAAGGGAGTGGACGAAAAGTACATTCTGCGGAAATTTCAATACATCGTTAGAATCGGAATAGAGTGGTCAAAGCAATCGGATTATGCAGGTAAGGTACAAAATCGAGTACATCAATTATATTCTTCACAGAAAAACTATTCGAGAATCGGGGTGCTTACAAAACAAGCTTATTTATAGAGCACCCTAAAATCATCCGTACATGCTTGGTCTTATACCCCTCAGGTGATGCCGGCATTTACAGCATTGCCTGACAATTCTTCTCACGGTTATTTAGAGTTTTCTAAGATATGTTGGTGGTGCCGGCTTTAGATCCGCCAAGTCATAACGGTTTCTTGGAGAAGAAATCCTGTGGACTGCATTTCAGCACTTTTGCGATGTCGTTCAGATGCTTGAGGTTGTAATGGGTAGGGTAGTTGGAGCATTCAATTTTCCCTATAAAACCGACTGACATGCCCAACGCATCGGCTAGGCCTGCTTGGGATATACCCATTTTGAGTCTTCTCTTTTTGACTTTCTCGATTACATAAAGGTCAATTTTATCTTTTTCCATTTTTCTTTGTTTATGCCGGACCAATGTAGGTCAAGTGATTGTTCCGATCAATCACTTGCGGGTAATTTTTTACGAATACAACGGAAAATAACAAATTACGGCATGATACAAAGATCAGGTATTTATACCTGATCTTTGTTGGCTTCCCTTCAATAGGTTTGTCAACCAAAAAAGTCAATCACAATGAACGCTTATAAATACAAGTTGTCCGAAGAAGAGATTCAGAACCCCTATATAGTTCTATCAGACTTTTTTTGTTCATATCCTCACTCAAAGATAAAAGAGCTGTTGTGGGTATGGATTAAAAGTACATTCTGCAAAAATTTTAGTACATCACTTGAAATGGAAGAAAAAGCAATGATTACGGATTTGTATGAAAGAATGGAAAAGCTGATTGATGCGGCATATATCATCCGTAATAGCGGAAAGGTGATATAATTCAATACAGCAGATATCGTTGACAATTCTTAATTAACGACAGGCCGCTTTAAGGGTCAACCCAGAAGCCCGGTTTTAGAAAAAAACAGAGCAGCCTCCGTTCTGGTTTTTGCTCCTATTTTTTTAAAAATTCTGATACGAATATTTTCAACAGTATTTGGTGAAATTTTTAATTCATTCGCGATTTGTTTGTATGGTTTGTCGGTACACATTAACTTGACTAGGTCTAATTCGCGATGAGTTAAGGAATCGATACCATGTTTTTGCGAATCTGATGACAAAGACGCAGGTAAAAGGCTTTTATCAATGTTAGGGTCCAAGAAAAAATTTCCTCTTGAAACTTCGCTTATGGCTTTGATTAGAATCTCTTTCGAAGCACCTTTTGAAATAAAGCCATTAGCGCCAACCTTTATCATTCCCAATATTGCTTCGGAATCGATAAAAAATGTAAGAGCTATAAATTTGATGGATGGGAAATGTTCCTTGCAGTATTTTACTACTTGATAACCATTGATACCAGGCGGCATGTGGATATCAAGTAGGACAATATCCGGTATCTTCTTATTTCTTATTTTTTCGATTAATTCAGCTCCTTGGAATGCTGTACTAATTACTTGGCAATTTTCTATTTCCTGAACTATCTTTGCTAGCCCATCGTTGAATAACATGTGATCGTCACAAATTGCCAACTTTACCATCCTCTCAAATACAATTTTTCCCCCTCCTCTTCAAAAGAAAGGTGTGCATTAACATTAGATAGACTTTGTGTGGGGGAACTTGATTCGGTCAGGCAAATTATGACTTACTCAAGCCGTATTACAAGTTAAAAAATAATTCTTTAAGTGAGTTGCCAATTTTTATTTTTCTTACGTGAGGGTGATAATCCACCCTCTTGAGTTTTTTTAACAGCTAATCTCTTTAAATTTGGATTATCATTACAAGCCTTTAAATCATAGCTGTTTTTCAATGCGTAAGAAAGCGAAGATTAAAAGGAAGTAGATTGAAGAGTGTGTATTACCGAATAAAACATTCAATAAAAGAGACATTTAAAAAGATTGAAAGAAAGCTTTAATAGCGTGTTGAATATTTTGAATCGTAGGAATAGATATATATTATTTAAATAATACATTATTGTATTTCCTGTCCGTATATTCTTTGTTGCGGCGAATAAATCCAAATCCTTTATAAAGAACCCTGTTAGCTACGATCTAAACACAGCAAGCAAGTATTGTTAGTAGCTGTAGCGATAGCTATACGTGCTGTATCAACTCCCCCCTTTTAAAAAGGTACATTGTAGCAAATGTTATTAATAGCTGCAGTGACAGTTATATGTGCTGTATCAGTTTCTGACTCTTTCCACAAATAAACACAGTGTACAAGTATTGTTAGTAACTGTAGCGACAGCTATGCGTACTGGAATTTTTCCCTAGCCAAACCTTAATGTAATGAAAAAATTCATTCCGGCCTGGTACGTTATTTACACTAAGGCGAAACAAGAAAATAAAGTAGCTAATCAGTTAAGTGAAGAGGGAACCGCGTATTTGCTGCCTAAAGAGAAAGTGGTGTGTCAATGGCACGATCGAAAAAAAATCACCGACAGGCCACTTTTCCCTTCGTACATCTTTGTACTTATCGAGGACATTGCTACTTTCTACAGAGTAAAGAGTATAGAAGGAGTATGTATGTTCGTCAAATTTGGTAATGAATTTGCGACCATTTCAGAAAATGTTATTAATAATATTCGCTTGATCACATGTAATGGAAGCAACCTCAGTATTTTTAGCGGCACACTTTCTTTAGGTCAGAAGATTACTATTGCTAATGGCCCTTTATGCGGATTAAAGGGTGAAATACATAAAGTTAGTAATAGAAAGGTGGTCTGCGTAAGAGTGAATCTATTGAATAGGGTAATATTTGCTGATATCCCGTCTATTTCACTAATTCTTACCTAACACTAGCTGGTTGCTCTGGGTCTTTGACTTTTATGAATCCTATAAACGCTTGTATTGTATAAATAACTACTCAATAAATTGTTTAGCATGAAACGAATACTTAAGACCATAGTATTTTGTATTTTGGGTATAATAGGCATATCTGTTGTACTGGCTTATGCCTTCGTATTAAAAAAGCATTTAGACTCCTCTTTTAATATGGCATTGTTGCACAAAGAGGCGCCTGCGTTACATACTGGTGACTTCATTTTTCGTGATTTAAACAAGAACGGGAGACTTGATCCCTATGAGGATAAGCGCAGAGCAGTTGATGAACGGGTAAACGATCTACTAAAGCAGATGACGATAGAGGAGAAAGCCGGTGCCATGTTTATTAATCAGATCGGTATTGCAAAAGACGGATCTTTTGCTGAAATGCCAACTCTTAAAGATCCTTTTTCATGGTTTTTGAAGAGTAACAGTGAATATATTGTCCGGTTAAAAATGAGTCATTTCGATATTTATCCTGCAGCCTCTGCATACAATATAGCAAAATGGAACAATAATATTCAGAAAATGGCGGAACGTACAAGGCTTGGGATTCCAGTAACAATTTCAGCAAACCCTATGCATGGTGCTATTTATTATCCTGGAATGAGTCCTTTTATGAACGAATTCTCACACTGGCCTTTTGGCTTGGGTATGGCGGCAACAAGGGACACAGTTTTGGTCAGAGAATTCGGCGAAATAGCAAGACAGGAATACATGGCATTGGGCATTCGCCTGGCGTTAAGCCCAATGGCTGATCTGGCTACTGAACCCCGGTGGCACAAAATATCCAATACGTTTGGCGAAGATGCAGAACTATCAGCCGCAATGACACGTGCTTATATACTCGGTTTTCAGGGAGATCATCTGGGGGCAAACAGCGTCGCCTGTATGACAAAACATTTTCCTGGCGGCGGTCCTCACGAAAATGGCGAGGACTCGCATTTCCCATACGGGAAGACAGAAGTATATCCAGGCGGAAAATTTGACTATCACCTGCTTCCGTTTGTCAAGGGAGCATTGCCGGCAGGAACAGCTGAAATTATGCCCTATTACGCTATTCCCAAAGGAATCACATCGCAATCTGTTGGTTTTGCATTTAACAAAGAAATTATTACGGGATTGCTTCGAGAGAAACTTCGGTACGATGGGATCATTTGCACTGATTGGAACCTTATTAACCAATATAAACTCTTCGGTATTCCGTTGGATCCGCCCAAGAGTTGGGGGGTAGAGAATCTCTCTCCGATTGAAAAAGTGCAAAGGCTTATTGAATCTGGCTGCGACCAGTTTGGCGGAGAAGACACACCCGAATTGATAGTGGAATTGGTTAAAAAAGGCCTGATTTCTGAAAGCAGGATTGATCAATCGGTAAAAAGGATATTGCGTGAGAAGTTTATTCTAGGCCTGTTTGACGATCCATATGTGGATATCAGCAAAGTCAATAAAATTGTAGGTAAGCCTGAGTTTGTACAGAAGGGAGAGCTGGCTCAGCGTAAATCCATTGTGTTATTGAAGAACGATGTTGTGAATAACACTCCAAGCATGCCTTTAACAAGGCAAACGCGCGTTTATGTAGAAAACATTGATCCTATTGTTGCTTCGAAATATGCTGTGGTGGTGAAGAAGGTGGAAGATGCGGACTATGTGATCATGCGCCTTCAAACACCATTCGACGTAAGAAAGAAATTTGTAATGGAGCGCTTTTATCACCAAGGGCGGCTCGACTTTACGGAACAGCAGAAGAAACATATTCTTGGTATCATTACCCAAAAGCCTGCCATTGTAGATGTTTTTATGGACCGGCCTGCAGTAATACCGGAAATAGCTGACCGCGCCAAGGGTTTATTGGTAGACTTTGGGGCAACGGACGAAGCTTTGTTCGATATAATTTTTGGAAAGTTCAATCCAACTGGTAAGCTTCCTTTTGAAATGCCTTCGTCCATGCAAGCGGTTCGTATGCAAAAAGAAGATGTTCCAATGGATTCAAAAAATCCCCTGTACCAATATGGGGCTGGAATATCTTTTCCTTCATTACTTATGGCATCCCGTAATAAATAATAATCAGGATTTGATCTCCAGCTACCGGTTGATCACAAACAGAATTCTATGTATACTGTTGCCGTAGTGATTCCTTGTTACAATGAGGAGAAGCGTCTTTGTTGCGGTGAAATCAGTGATTTTCTTTTATCCACCAATGCGCACCTCACTTTCGTAAATGACGGAAGCACCGATAATACCTTACTAATGCTTCAGCAATTGAAACAGCGGTTTCCGTTACAGGTTCAGGTTATTAATTTGAAACGCAACCTCGGTAAGGCAGAAGCTGTGCGTATAGGCATGCTTACCACAGCTTATCAGGGCAACGCATCCATAGTTGGTTTCATGGATGCAGACCTTTCGACTCCTCTTAGTGAGGTTGAACACTTCTTAGAGAATTTTAAAGCAGATATCGAATTCGTTTTTGGTTCCAGAATCGCTAAAATTCGTTCAGTTATTAAACGAGCTGTTTATAGACATATCATTGGGCGGGTGATTGCCACGTTCATCAGCATGTATTTGAAAATACCTGTTTACGACAGCCAATGCGGTGCCAAATTCTTTAATAACGACCTTGCCATAGAAATTTTCAGAGAGCCTTTTGTTTCCAGATGGCTCTTTGATGTGGAAATATTTAAACGGATTAAGCTAGCAGGCAAGGAAATAGAAGAATGCTCTTTGGAATTACCACTTAATGTATGGTTAGAAAAAGGTAAGTCTAAACTGAACCTGTATGAAATTATCAAACTGCCCTTTGAAGCGTGGCGAATAGCAAGACAGTACAAAGGATCTAAGATAATAACGATTTCCCCTACACCTATTTCGGAAATTGTTCCACAAACACTGATAGAAGAGTGACGAATTATTTAGTCGCCAATCCAATTACTTGCCTTTTGTATGCCTATGCAGATCAGATAGACGACGATCTTTACCAGCGATGGCTGCATGTGTTGCCGTTTAGATTAAAGAAATCAATAGAAGTTCATGTATTTGAAAGGGATAGAAAAGTGAGGTTGTTGGGTAAGATCTTATTGAGGGAGGGACTAAAGAAATTGATGATGGCTCCGAGCTGCCTATATAAGATCAAGGAGTCAAATTTTAATCGCCCTACTATTACAGATTATATTGATTTTAACATCTCGCATTCCGCGAGTTTGGTGGCATGCGTTATAAGTAATGAAAGCAGGGTCGGACTTGATGTGGAACAATTCCGAAAGTTTGACCTTGATCCTTACCGTTCCTGTTGCATGCATAATGAATGGACTAGACTTAGTTCCTCTTCTGACCCCTGTCGCTCCTTTATTCAGATGTGGACTATTAAGGAAAGTATAAGCAAGGCGGAGGGATTAGGATTACACATGCCAATGAACAGCCTGAATTCGGAATTAAGCAGTATTTGCACCAAGAGAGGCAATAACTGGCATGTAAAAAATGTTTTCCTAGATGAAGGTTATGCTTGTGCACTTTCACATGGCGCACCACAAATCCACCTTGACATTGTCGGTTTCAAATTATCTTGAAAAATAAATACTTGCTATATGAACACTATCGTAAACACGATGACTACTAAAGTCGTTAAGTCTAGTAAAGAACCATCAAGTACAAAGGATGGCTTTCGTATATGGTTTGATACAGCGCTGATTCGACAACATAAACAAGCTGAATCTATCTTAGAACGAGTCTGTCGTTCCAAATACTCTGGTATTATACTTTATCCTGACAATTTGGAAAAGTATCAAAAGCAGATTAACGGACATTTGCAAAAGATTATCTCAGTTAAGGATAAGGGTGAACTAACAGAACTTATCAATAAAAAAATCATTCAGCCAGGCGAGGAATCGGGCAAGCAGATTGTCATAGCCACCAGCAATGAAGAGCTGTTGGAGTTTCACAATAAACTTAAAATATGTTACAAGGCCTTTGTGAAAGATGCTGACACTCTTCATAAGGCAATTGAAGTGGGAAAAAAGTTCGATTACCTGAGCATACTCTTCGATGATCCGACCAATATTCCATTGGAGTTGGTTATTGCGGAGTTACAGCCCACTGACACAATACTAATGAAGGAAATAAAAAGCACGAATGATGTGGAAGACGCTATCGTTTCACTTGGTGTTATGGAAGTTGGTGCAGACGGCATTATTTTCTCTCCCGACTCGCACGAAACGTACAACTCATTCATTAAAGAATTAGATGACTTAGTCACCAGTCATATCAAATTACAGGTAGGTACCATTACTCGATCAGAGCCAATAGGCATGGGGTATCGCGGTTGTATTGATCTTGCGGCTATCTTCCATCCGGACGAAGGTATGCTGGTAGGTTCCACATCTCAGGGGGGATTGCTGTGTTGCCCAGAGGTTTTTTATTTGCCTTATATGGAGTTACGCCCGTTCAGAGTAAATGCTGGTGGGGTACACAGTTACGTTTTTAATGCAAATACCACAGATTATCTCAGTGAATTAAAAGCGGGATCCTCTGTTATGGTTGTAAATGCCGCAGGAAAGGTGAAAAAGTATCCGGTAGGAAGAATTAAAACGGAAATACGTCCATTGCGATTGATCGAGGCTGAATTTGAGGGAGGTAAGAAAGTAAATGTGATCATGCAGGATGACTGGCATGTACGCATTTACTCTGATAAAGTTATTCCTTTGAACATAACCGAATTGAAACCCGGCGATAAAGTGTTGGGGCATGTAACAGAGCCCGGCAGACACGTCGGAATTAAAGTTGACGAACACATCATTGAAAAATAGGTAAACAATCATTTAAATTTTTTTGTATGTCCGCAGGAAAAAAAATTAGATGGTCCAGATTCGTTAACCAAGAATCTAATAAAGGCATCATTGTCCCAATTGATCATGGGCTCACCATGGGGCCGCTCGAAGGCATCAACAACGTGCAAAGAATTGCAAATTGGATCGAGCATCCTGCGGCAAATGGCATTATAGCTCATAAAGGGATAATTGAGCGGCTGGCTTGCAGGAATTTACTTGCAGGAAAAGGGGTGATGGTTCACTTGAACGGTATGTCAACCCTGGCAAACGATCCGACCAAGAAGGAATGGCTTACAAGTATTGAGTCTGCTTTGCGGCTGGGCGCTGATGGAGTTTCAATTGAACTGCTATTCAATGGTGAGAACGAAACACATAACATGAAGCTTTTAGGGAGAGTGGTAGATGAGGCGATGATTTACAGTATCCCCGTGTTGGTGATGGCAAAGGACATGAACAGATACGAACAGGCAGACAAAAGAGTACATGCACTCCGGCAAATTATTCGAATGGTTTACGAACTGGGTGCTGATGCTATAAAAATTCCTCAGCCTGAAAACATAAATGAGATTCCACCACTGCTTCATGAGTTGAGCGACGATATAGCTGTTTTTCTTGCGGGGGGTGCACGATGTGCAGATGAAGATATATTTACAATAGCATCGCTTGCTATCAGATCTGGCGCAACAGGCTTATGCATTGGTCGCAATGTTTTTCAGCGCCCAGAACTCAATTCCTTTTTGAGCTCGCTGCATGCCCTTGTTCATTCACAATTAAACGAATCAATTTATGCAATCAGTTGACACATCGGCAAGAAGCGCGTTGCTATCGGACAGATTGCGAAATGAACTGCAACTCCATCCACATTTGGGAGCGGGAAATTTTGTTCAAATTGCTTACAATGTGAACCCCAATAGGGAGGTGGTTAATATATTTCTGCACTGCCCGTTCAAAACTTTTTACGGAGAGATTATCAAGGAATTTTCAATTCAAACACTAAAGGAAACAGCGAATTACTACGCTTCTTGGTATCTCCGACAAGGAGTTAAGGCTAAGGATCCTGTTGGTGTTTATTTTGATGAAGGAGGCAAATACCTGGTTCATTATGTAGCACTTACAAGTATAGGAGCCATTCCTATTTTGACGAATGGGGCAATGGCAACCTCAGTAGCTGCGCTCCATTTTAAAAAGACAGGCGCTGTAGGGGTATTTACCGATGACGCCAGATACGGAGATCTGCTGAAAGAAATTTCCGACACTGAATTATTGTTCCTCGTTAGCGACAATCATATAGAAAACAAAACTAAAACACCTTTACCAAAAGATTTCCAATTCGAGCATGATGATAAGGACCCTGTGATGATTACCCATTCGTCGGGGACAACAGGTGTCCCGAAAGCTGTTTTACTACAACACGCAAAGTGGTTCCATGGAATACGACACTTGTTAGGGTTACCTCCTGCGCAAGGCATCAACCGGTACCTCTCATCACTGCCATCGTCCCACAATGCCTCTATCGCTTATGCTATCCATGCCATTTTGAATGGATCAGAATTGGTAATCATGTCGGATAGAAGTGGTGTGGCGGTGGCCTCTGCGATTGAACAGTACAAGCCTTCAACTGTGGTTTCTTTTCCGCAAACCTTTGTCGAATTGAGCGAACTAGACCCAGATGAATATGATTTGAACAGTGTATCAATTTGGATCAATAGCGGCGATGCGGCGCATGAAACGCATATCAGAAAACTGGTCAGACATGGCTTTCATTATCGTGGTGAACAACGTATACAGGGGTCACAATTCATTGATGGCTTAGGCTCTTCAGAAATGGGACATTCCAGCTTCCGAATCATCCATACGCTGTTTACAAATAACTACGACCGGTGCGTGGGCCTACAGCAGAAATGGGTCGAGGCTGCCATCCTCGACGAGAAGGGATATGAGGTGCCGCAAGGAAGTGTTGGTAGACTTGGAATTAAATCAGAAAGCATTACTGATGGCTATTGGAATGATTCGGTACTCACGCACCGGTCACGGCTTCGTGGCTATTTTCTTACTGGTGATCTTGCTTATAAGGACCATCTTGGTTGTTTTTATCATGTGGACCGCGTTAGTGATGCGGTACTTACAAAAGATGGTTGGTTCTACACCCTGCAAAACGAGGAATTACTTATGAAACATCATCCAGAAATAGCAGATTGTACCATTGTCGGCATTCCAGGCGTTGAAGGAAAGCAAGAGCCAGTAGTTTTCGTAAGACTTATAAATGACGAGGGGCCAGATGCAGAAGAATATCTTGAGAAATTGAATGCCACCTTGCACGCAAAGGGCAGGCCATTACTTTCGAAATTGCAATGGGTGTGGGAGAATGACGTGCCGGTTGGAATTACTGGAAAAGTATTAAAACAAGCCCTAAGGCAGAGGTTAAATGAAACTATTTCGTGCTGAAATCTCCGACAAATCTTATCTCCACTAAAGGTCTTAGGTAGTACCAAAGACGTCGTAGCAAAAGAGCCTCAATCCTAGCGGATAGGCAAACTTGATCATGAAGATATTAATGCGAAAATAATGACTACCATCTTCTGCTTTTAACTGAAATGATTTCGCTTGAAGTTTAGGTATGTCAAGCCAGCTTTGTGCAGGCTGTCTATACTAAACCAAACCAATAAAGTTATGACAGTTTAAGTCTTGTTTAACTTACCAACAATATGAATAGAGTTTTCGCGATGGCGCTACCGCCTGTATGTTCGCCGCAACAAGATCACCATTACGGATCCTACGAACAGATAGAAGCTAAATTCCTTAAGCAGCTTGTAAGGAAAATGCAGATATTCTGTGATAAAAAAGGCGTCAGTGTAGATGCTGTATTGTTATCAATTTTTTCGGCATTGCTCATAAAATATCTGGGTACAGATAAGACAGTGCTAAAAGTGGTCATTGATAACAAAAGACATATTCTGTCATTTGAGAAGGTCGATGCGTATAGTCTTCATGAGTTGCTAGAATCAGTGAAGACCCAACTGGGTAGGAAAAGAAGGACGCCTCCTAATATCGACGCTGAGCACCCTTATACGTTTGTCAGCGGAAGTACCAAGAAGTCCAATTATTCTGGTATCGTTACGTTTTTAGTAGAACCCGGGCAAAGCCCTCATTGCAAAATAATTTTTGACCAAACGACAGTTCCGCGCTGGTATGTGCAACAATGGTTGGATCATTTCATAAGTCTTCTATACAGGTGGTGTCAACAGCCGCACAAAACGTTGTCCAAGCTATCCTTACTTTCTGAAGGTGGACAAAAGCAAGTGCTGACAATTTCAAAAGAACATCGGATGGACTACCCGGAAGAGAGCATTTACGACCTTTTTATCCAGCAGTTAAAATCTAACCCTGGGCAAGTGGCCATAAAGGGTAACTCGTTTAGAAATGAATTTGTTTCGGTTACCTACAATGAGCTTCATGAAAAAGTCGAAATAGTTGCTGCCAAAATAAGAAGTAGTGACATGCCGTCGGCTAATGTAGGCGTGTATTTACCCCGATCTGTTGAATCAATCGTTTGTTTGCTTGCAATCATAAAAACGGGCCATTTGTATGTTCCACTTGATGCCGCCTTTCCCTTTTCTTATGTTAAGCAAATCGCTGATGATGCGGCTTTAAAGATTATCCTCTGCGATGAATTCCGAAAAAAGCAGGCCACTGCTCTTGCAGGGGAGGTGATTTGCATCGACGCTGAAGGTGAGACATTGCCTGGACAGGCAAATCAGCCGGAAGTTGGCATTGATTCTCCGTTGTTAATTATGTATACTTCTGGTTCTACAGGAAAACCAAAAGGAGTGATACATGTTCAACGCCAAGTAGTGAATCGCCTTCATTGGATGTGGAATGATTACCCCTTTGTTGAAGGCGATATTATTGGCCAGCGCTCATCGGTAAATGTAATGCCCGGAATGTGGGAGATGTTGGGGGGGCTGCTGAAGGGTATTACCACAGTTATTATTCCTGCAGAGATACAAAAGGAACCAAAGGAATTTGCACAATTTATCTGTCAGCATAAACTAAGCTTTCTTACACTTACGCCCTCCCTATTGAGAGCCATGCTACAATATGATGAGTGTACTGTGTGGCTTGCCTCTTTGCGCATGGTAATAGTAGGGGGGGAGCCCTTATCTTTACAGTTATACCAGCAATTCAGGGAACGGCTGCCACATGCTACACTGATAAATGATTTTGGAGCTACTGAAGTCAATACTATTTTGCATTCAGCATTTTCGCCTTCGCAAACCTTACAAGAAGTAAATCCTGCTGCAGGCGTACCTATCGCAAATGTGAAGGCTTATATACTTGACCAAAGCCTGCAGGTACTGCCACCAGGTGTACTCGGCGAATTATATGTGGGCGGACATTCCCTAGCATTGGGCTACTATAATAATGACCAGCAGAATCAAAATAAATTTTTCATACATCCGCTACTTGGCAGACTGTACCGTACCGGCGACTCGGGTTTGTTGTTGCCAACGGGACAAATTGAAATGAAAGGGCGCATGGACGGCGCTGTAAAGATTAACGCGTTTCTTGTTGAAACAGCACAAATAGAACAGGCAATTCTTAATTGCTCCGGTATAAGCAAATGTGCTGTTATAACTCGACCTCTAAGAAGCGGGAAGAATCAGCTGCATGCGTTTCTGGAAACGGACGATACTACCCTGGGTCAACGACTGCGACAGCAACTTGCTGATACCCTACCTTGGTTCATGATTCCTTCGATGTTTCATTGTATACCAGCCTTGCCATTGCGGCCCAATGGCAAGATTGACCGTATGTTGCTTCAGGAAAAGACAGGAAAAAAATTTGCTTTACAGGAAGTGGACAATGAACGGTCCGTTGTACAGACTATTCGAACAAATGTGGCAGCTATTTTAGAAATCTCTGAAGCATTCATCTCCCTTACAACACCTTTCTTTGAAATGGGGGTAGATTCCATGGGGGCTGTAGCGCTTATACAGAGTCTTGAGAAAATATACAACGTTAATTTGCCAGTTTCCACGCTTTTTGATCATTCTACCATACAGGAACTCGGTAATTATATTTCCTTACTGAGCGGCAATCTGAAGAATCTCGAAAATGAAACAGCTAAAAGGATTGATAGACCCGGTAGGGAGGAGAAAGATATTGCTGTTATTGGGGTATCGGGCAGGTTTCCTAAAGCGGCAAATGCGCGCGAGTTTTGGGCTAATTTACTGGAGGGTAAAGAATGTATAGAGGAGATTTCATCGCAGAGGTGGGATACAGCACAAACGTATGATCCTGATCCTCACAAGAAAGGAAAATCAATCAGCAAATGGGCAGGCCTTTTAGAGAATATCGACCAGTTTGAACCACTCTTCTTTAATCTTTCTCCGCATGAAGCGTGTTTCATGGATCCGCAACATCGTTTGATGTTGATGGAAGCTTGGAATGCACTTGAGGATGCAGCTTACACACCGGAATCATTGGTAAATCATCAAGTAGGGGTTTATATAGGGGCCAAAAAAGGTGACTATGATTCGTTGTTTGATCCTGAATCGGTTATTCCTTCTGCGGAAACACTCATTGGAAATGATGCTGCGGTACTCAGTGCCAGGCTCTCTTATTTTCTGAATCTGCGCGGACCCAATCTTACGATTGATACCGCTTGTTCATCATCATTGGTAGCATTGCACCTGGCTTGTCAGGCCCTACATAGCGGTGAAATAGATATGGCGCTGGTAGGAGGAGTATGCATTAATCATGCAGCTTCTTTCTATGTGGCTACCAGCAGGCTTGGTATTTTTTCCCCATCAGGGAAATGCCGTGCTTTTGATGACGATGCTGACGGATTCGTGCATGGCGAAGGTGCCGGCTTTGTCGTGTTGAGGCCCATGGCTGATGCAAAAGCAAATAGTGACTTTATCTACGGGGTCATCAAAGGTACATCGGTAAATCATGGCGGACGTGCTAACGGACTGGCCTCCCCTGGAGCCGCGGCTCAGTCGATGGTACAATTGCAGGCCTATGAACGATTTGGCATCAACCCTGAAATGATCTCCTATATAGAGGCGCATGGCACTGGTACACGGCTTGGCGACCCTATAGAAATCGACGCACTTACAAGGACATTTAGAAGGTATACGCAAAGAAGCCAGTTTTGTGGCATTGGGTCGGTTAAGACCAATATCGGCCACCTTACAGCTGCTGCTGGTATAACAGGCCTTATCAAAGTACTCTTTTCACTTGTTCATCGAATACTCCCGCCCTCATTAAATTTTTCCCAGCCAAACAAACATATAAATTTTAATGAGAGCCCGTTTTATGTAGTCAAGGAAAAACAAGAATGGAATCCGGGCGATAAAAAGCCTTTGATTGCTGCTGTCAATTCATTTGGCATGGGTGGCACCAATGCTCATTGCGTAGTGGAAGAAGCTTGCCAAAGCCCGGCTCAAGCTAATCCCTTTCCCTGCTACCTGGTGCCTTTGAGCGCAAGAACACCTGCTTCATTAATGGCCAGAATGAGAGATATGACAACATGGTTGACGCAGAACCCATCTGCTTCCCTATGCGACGTTGCATATACCCTATGCATTGGCAGGTCCTTCTTTCCTTTTTATCAACTGTTTTTAGTTAATAGTATACAGGACCTCTATGATCAGCTGCAGCAGTCAGTGGTAAAGCCAGCTTACAAAGAACATCATCATAACAAAGGAGCGGCACATCCTCCTATGCAAGACGCAGACCTGTTGAATGAAGAAATGCATTACAAACAATTGTCGGATCTCAAAATATGGATTGAACAAGGTAACATGCCCGACTGGGAAATGGTGTTTGGAAAGACAAACGGAAATAGGATACCCTTGCCCGGCTACTCCTTTGATACTCAGAGCTATTGGATAAGCCAGCCAAAATCACAGGGGTCAGCAGCACCTGCAGAGCAAGAAACAATTAATAGTGTCAATGGAAAGAGTAGCCAAAGCTTGAAACAAGCTCTTTTAGACTCTGTTATTCGATTATTAGAATTATCGGCGGGACAATTATCGTATTCGGTTTCACTGGATAATTATGGCTTTGATTCCATTAAAGCAGTCAGTTTGAAGTATGATTTGGAGCGAACGCTCTCTCGGCCGATCAATATGGAGCATTTGAATCCTCATCATACGCTGAGCGAAATAGAGAATGCCATCAGATCGAACGGGACCAACGAAGAAAGCGATGCCATAAAAAAATTGGTTGATCGGTTCATGAATGACCAGCTAGATATAGAAATTTTAGACAACACTACGCTGGATAAGATGTTCGAATACATGGAAAATTCTTCAAGCATTAAAGAGTAAACACAGTGGCAACATCTAATCACCTGAGGGCAGAGGAAAAACGTGCCCGATTGTTGGCATTGAAAAGTAAGCTGACAAATGATTCTAAACAATCAATGGAAGAGACATATGGATCACTTCCGATGATTGAGCCTGACCAAAGTAATCGCTACCAGCCTTTTGCTCTCACCGACCTGCAGTCCGCCTATTTCGCAGGGCGGTATTTGCTGCCTCCAAAAGAGCGGGTGGGCTGTCACTCTTATCTTGAATTTAATGTATGCCAAATAAGGCTTTCTGATTTGGAAGCTGCATGGAATAAGCTCATTCAACACCACGATATGCTGCGTGCTGTGATCTCAAAAAATGGCCAGCAGCAAATACAGGAAAATATAACACCGTACCGATTCCAGTCGTATCCTATCAAAGAAAAATCTTTAATTGAGTCCCATCTACAGGATATTAGAAATGAAATGTCGCATAAATATTATGCGGCAGGGGATTGGCCGTTGTTTGACATCAGGGTAACCCTCTGCGACAATGATGCGATCGTACACGTTAGTATGGATTCATGGATTACGGACGGCCCAAGTGCATCGATGCTCTTCCAACAATGGTATCAGTTGTACACGAATGGCACTGCACCTGAAAGAACTGATATTACCTTTCGCGACTATGTACTGGCCTTGTGTAAGATAGAGCGAACTGTGCTTTACCAAAAACATCTGTCCTATTGGCAAGACAAATTGGCGTCACTAAAAGGGGGGCCGCAACTATCGTATTGCAAGGATGCCACCAACATGAATATGGCGGAACGAATCAGGCTGGAATATCATACAGATGAAGCGATATGGAAGAATATTAAAGCCACTGCGAAAGAAATGGATGTAACACCTGCTGCCTTGCTGCTTACTTTGTTTGCAAATGTGCTGAGGGCATTTAGTGAGAGCAATGAGTTCGCAATTGTTCTTACAACGGCTAGCCGTCTGCCACTACATCCAGATGTTGCGAAGCTTTTCGGCCCTTTTACATCTACCAGTATTTTTTGTGCGGTACACGATCCTGGCGAAACTTTAAAAGAACAGGTCAAATCTGTCCAACAGCAGCTTTGGGAAGATATGGATCACAGTCTTGTAAGTGCGGTTGCGTCCTTGCGTACAGCAAGGGATAAAACAATGCTTCCTTCTCTTCCTGTTGTTTTTACCAGCCTGCTTAACAACGACAAAAAAGAAAACAGCAGTTGGCTGGATTCTCAGAGCTACGGTAATGCACAAACGCCTCAAGTGCTGCTGGACCACCAGTTAATCGAAAAAAATGGGAGCTTGTTGGTAAGATGGGATGTAGCGCACAATTATTTTGAAAAAGGGTTTATAAAGATATTGTTTGAAAGGTTCTGCGAGACATTGTACAATCAACGAGACCGAGACGATACGGGTGGGCTGATTCCGAGACTGCAAATTCCTGAAGTTGAATATAGTAGTACTTTTCCTGCTGAACCGTTTCGTTTAACACAGTTGCAGGAAAGCTATTTTTCCTGTAAGCTGCATACCGACAAAAAACCTGCCATTGTTTATAAAGAATTTGAGGTAATAAAATTTGACTCAGCCCGATTTGATACGGCGATCAACACGCTCATAAAAATGCATCCGGCTTTGCGCACAGTTTTTACATCAAAGGGAAATCAATTGGTAAGCTCTGGGTCGTGTTTCTTTACTGCTGCCGTACGTGATCTATCTAACCTCTCGGAAAGTGAAAAATTGGAACGCCTGAATACGGTGAGAAGGGAAATGAGCAGTCGGTTCTTTCCGTTAAAGTCCTGGCCTTCGTTTGATATTGTTGTTTCAAGGGTAAATACGAGCAAAGCTATTGTGCATATTACTCTTGATATGATGGTGGCCGATGGTTTTAGCATGTTTTTATTCTATGATCAGCTATTTTCCCTTTATGAAGGAAAGACTGTTTTGGAGTTACAAAAGCAACTAAATCATTATGATTATATCGGAGCATTGGATCCCCAAAAGAACCAGGTGCAGTATGAATTGTCCAAGAGCTACTGGAGTCAAAAAATAAAAGAGCTCCCATCGGGTCCGGCGCTTCCTGTTTTGAGTACAAACGAAGTGGCCAAAATGCCAGAAAGAATCACTAATAGCTATCACAAATGGAGCATGTTGAGAAACAAAGCTGCTGAGTTTAGAGTGGAGCCTGTGGCTATTTTGTTGGCTGTGTACGCTGAAATAATAAGCAGCTTGTGTCAGGAGACTACATTCAGTATTGTCTTCGTTGACTATGAGCACAGAAGAGTAATACCAGGGGGGTATAATCTATTGGGAGATATGACCAATTTGTGCTGGATTACTTCACAAAAAGGGGATTTTATTGAGAAAATAATTGCTACTAACCGTCAACTTTTGCTGGATCGAGGTAATGGTTGGGTCAGCGGTATCGAAGGTTTTAGGCAGCGTGTGCAGGAGGGAAATAGGCCGATACTCTCCTTCCCGGTGGCGTTTACCAATTGTCTTGACTTGCCTGAAATCCCTATACCAGCGTCTGAAGGCATAGGTGTGTCCAATACTCCTTCTATTTTGCTTGATTTGTTTGTATATGAACGTGATGGCGTCTTGTTCTGTAACTGGGATTATGATGCGTCAAAACTTCTTGCTGATACAGTCTCACACCTTTCTTCGACCTTTCTGAACGTGATTGATAGACTTTGTGAAAACGCTACTTCGTGGCAAGAGGGCCCCCTTTTACCGAGGACTGATTATGCGCCTTTGTCTGACATTCGCCAAAGACTTGAACTGCTCGCAAGCTGGAACAGCACAGATTGCGAATATAATCGAAATACCTGCATACATCAACTTTTTGAGAGACATGCCGAAGCAGCACCCAACAACATAGCGACAGTTACGAACGAAAGCTCTCTTAGTTATGCTGAACTTAATTGGAGAGCCAATCAGCTTGCTCATTTTTTGCAAAAACAGGGAGTTGGACCTGACACATTGGTCGGTATCTGCCTTGAGCGTTCGCACGATATGATTATTTCGGTACTGGCAATACTAAAGGCCGGAGCTGCTTATGTGCCTCTGAATACAGCAGATCCTGTCAATCGTATTCAGTCAATTGTGGATACAGCTAAAATAAAGATTATTATTACGAGGCTTTCAATCTATGAAAGGATAAGTATTGACGGTCTGCGTTTCATATTTGTTGACGGAGATCACGAACTTATACGGTGCGAAAATGCTACCCAATCCCCCGTGAGTGGAGTAAGTGCAAACAATATTGCATATGTTATCTTCACCTCAGGAAGTACTGGTGTACCCAAAGGAGTAGTCGTGAAACACCGACCGGTTATAAACCTTATTGAATGGGTGCAGAAAACTTTTAATTTCACTGAAAATGACCGAACTCTTTTTGTAAGTCCACTCAGTTTTGATCTTTCAGTGTTCGATATATTCGGATTGTTGGGGTATGGAGGCAGTATTAGGATATGCACCGAAGAGGAAAGAACGAATGCCAAGATGCTTACCGAAATTTTATGCAATGAGCCTGTCAGCTTCTGGAATTCTGCTCCATCTGCGCTGCAACTCCTGATGCCTTTCCTGAAGTTGCAGAAGGGGATTGTCAATCAGTCCATGCGTTTGGTATTCCTTAGTGGCGACTGGATTCCGCTCACACTCCCAGATGAAATGAAAAAGATGTTTCCGCAAGCTGAAGTGATTAGCCTAGGCGGAGCAACCGAGGCGACCGTGTGGTCAAATTATTATCCTGTAGAACAGATCAAACCATCATGGAAAAGCATACCCTATGGCCGGCCTATACAAAATGCGCGCTATTATGTTCTGAATGATGAACAGGAGCCATGTGCAGTCGGAGAAGCAGGTAATTTATATATCGGTGGTGAATGCTTAAGCGAAGGATATATCAATTCAGACCAGCTGACTAGGGAAAAATTTCTTCCTGACCCATTTCATGAACGATCCGGTTTAAAAATGTACAAAACAGGGGATATGGCCCGTTTCTTTCCTGACGGCAATATCGAATTTTTGGGTCGTGTCGATCATCAGGTGAAGATCAGGGGTTTTCGCATCGAACTGGGTGAAATAGATGCAGCCTTGCAGAAAACCGGTATGGATGAAGCAGTAACGGTTATGCGCGAGGAAACAACAGGCAATCGAATCCTGGTTGCTTTTGTTGTACCTAAGATAAAGCAGACAGCCAACGAGGAAGAAGCGAAGCAACTATTAGCTGCGTTACTGCCAGAGTATATGATTCCATCCCGTGTGGTATTTCTCTCTCTGATGCCGGTTACTGATAACGGCAAGGTCGACAGAAAAGTCTTGACCACTGAGAGCATTACTGCTATAGAGTCTAAATACGGAAAAAGCGAAGAAGAAAATCAAAATCTACGAGCCGAAGAAAGAACGGCGGAAGCTGTTCAGTTTGACAAACTGCTTCTGAAAGAGAATTTGAACAGGTTTGTAAGGAAAGAGGTCGCAGATATATTGGACTGCAGCGAAGAACAGGTCGACCTGTTTTCAAATATAGGACACCTTGGGTTTAATTCGTTGCATTATACAAGACTGAGTGCCGAGTTAATGGAAAAACTACAGAGCGATGTGAATCCAACTGACTTCTTTCATCACAATACGATAGAGAAGATCAGTAACTATCTGATCGACAAATACGAACAAATGCTTTGGCGCTATTTTGGAAACTGCGCCACCAGTTTTGATAGGGGAGCCTCGCTGGCCGTTATGGAAGCACCGGTCGAACCGATGGTAAAAAAGCCAGCTGCACCAACCCAAACTGTAACAGCTTCAGATGCTCGCCAATCTTCAGATCATGATCAGGAAATTGCCATTATAGGCATGTGGGGTAAAATGCCATTAGCAGACGACTTGAATGAGTTCTGGCGAAACCTGGAGCAGGAAAGAGACTGCGTAGTCGAGATACCATCTGATCGTTGGGACTGGAGCCCCATATTTGGTGATCCGCAAAAAGAGGACAACAAAACGCTGTCAAACAAAGGCGGCTTTATGCGCGAAATTGATAAATTTGACGCAGCCTTCTTTGGTATCTCTCCCCGTGAAGCAGAATTGATGGATCCGCGGCAACGGATGTTGCTTCAGAACG
The DNA here is from genome assembly GCA_002973575.1 of Sediminibacterium magnilacihabitans. GTDB lineage: Bacteria > Bacteroidota > Bacteroidia > Chitinophagales > Chitinophagaceae > Sediminibacterium > Sediminibacterium magnilacihabitans. Next base: position 29,469 of record PVEQ01000018.1, on the reverse strand, counting down.
TATGGCATAGCCTCGAAGATGCGGGTTACCCCGCGTCGTTGCTGCAGGGGAAAGACGTTGGCATTTTCATAGGAGCTACCGGTGATGAATACGCCAGCCTTTGTATCAATAACAGTCCAAGAATTGACAACTTCACACTTTCCGGGATATCGAGAACCATCCTTGTCAATCGTGTTTCATATCTTTTTAACTGGACGGGTCCGAGCGAAGTAGTAGACACGGCATGCTCTTCTGCATTGGTAGCTATTCATAATGCAGTAAAGGCCCTCCATAATGGCGATTGCAGCATTGCTATTGCTGGAGGGATCAATATTATGATTGACCCCATGCCGCATTTGTGTTTGAGCAAGATTGGGATGTTGTCACCTGATAACAAATGCAAGACGTTTGATGCTACTGCTAATGGATACGTCCGAGGGGAAGGCATTGGAACGGTGGTATTGAAGCCATTCAAAAAAGCAATAGAAGATGGAGACCATATTTATGCTGTGATAAAAGCCAGTGCTCTTAATCATGGCGGCAAGGCAAATGCTTTGACTGCTCCTAATCCGAAGGCGCAATCAGAATTGTTGATAGCGGCTTATCGCAAGGCAAACATAGACCCTGCATCGGTTAGTTATATTGAAATGCACGGCACTGGAACTGCTTTGGGTGATCCTATTGAGATAAATGGACTGAAGGACGCGTTTGCGCAACTTTACAAACAAGCGGGTTTAACTGTTGCAACTAACAGGACCGCCATAGGATCAGTAAAGACAAATATAGGCCACCTTGAGTCTGCTGCAGGTATTGCCAGTTTTTTGAAAGTAGTGTTGGCCATGAAACACAAAAAAATACCGGCTTCAATTCATTTAAAAGAGTTGAATCCTCATATTAAGCTTGACGATAGCCCCTTCTATATTGCAAAGCATTCTGCTGACTGGAATCCTGTTGCTACCGAGGAAGGAGAGCTGCTACCTAGGCGGGCGGGTGTTAGCTCTTTTGGATTTGGCGGTGTGAATGCTCACATCGTGTTGGAGGAATTTACTCCGCCATCGCCACAAAAGAAAGCGGCAGGTACTGTACTAGTGCTTTCAGCAAAAGATGAAATTCAGCTCAAGGCGCAGGCGCAGAGCCTGTTAGCATTTGTAGAGGCACATGAAAACGATATTAATCTAGGTAATATGGCTTACACCTTACAAACGGGAAGGGAGGCTATGGACGAACGCATTTGCTGGGTTGTTCAATCTGTGGGACAATGTGTTGATCTGTTACGTTCGTTCATCGATGGAAACATAACAAGTGGTTATCGAGGCAACATAAAAAAGGACCGTGATAAAATTCAGCTGTTAGACGGTGATGAAGGCAGCGCATTTACGGCTACAATGCTCCATGAACGAAGGTTTGAGAAAATTGCGAGATTGTGGTCCTGGGGTATGCAAATTGATTGGAAGATTATTGCTGACCATTCCTGGCGCAGAACACCGCTGCCCGTTTATCCGTTTAAAAAGGACCGTTTCTGGCCGACCTTTTTAGAAACTGTTGTTGCAACGAAGCCAGCACTTATACTACCATCCGAATCGCCCGAATCTATAGATAATGGCATAGTGCTTACAGGTAAAGAACTTTTTCTTGAAGATCATGTCATTAATGGGGAAAAAATATTGCCGGGCATGGCCTATGTTGCATTTGTTTACCAGGCATATGAACAGCGGTTTGGGCAGCCAATTACTAGTCTTTCTGATATCACATTGTTTCATGTTCTTAGTTTCAAGCAAGAGAAGTCAGTTTTGTTAAACGTTTCTTTTGAAGAAAAGCATGGCCGATTACAGGCGGTCTGTACATCGAATCATGAAAATAAACGAATCACGTATTTTACCGCAACAGTCGATTCGAAGGACGTATTGTCCGAAAAAACTGATATTGATTTAGGCTGGATACGATCTTCCGATAAGAGGTCGTCAGACGCCTGTTACAACCTGCTGAAGGACAAAGGCATTAGCTATGGAAGAACATTCCGCCTAATAAAAAAGTTGTGGACGCGTCAGAGAGAGGTTATCGCCAGTGTGATAGGCGGGCTTTCCCCATCCAATATGTTAGAGGCTATTCCTTTTTTGGATTGCGCCTTGCAGGCTGTCGTGCTGCAACAACTGCTCGCTGAGCCAAATAAAGACCTTTCTGTTCCTTTTCATATCGACAGGCTAACGGTGCACAGAATGCCCACCCGTGCCTGCTTGGTACGCGCAAAAGCAGCCAGATATAGCGGCCGACTTGAAAAAACAGATATTTTGGTTACTGATGAAACTGGAGAGGTTTTGGTAAGTATTGCGGGCAGTTCCGCGAGAACAATGCCGACAAGGGGGGCCAGCAACGCAGTCGGACAAATATGCTTTTATTCGGAACAATGGAAAAAAATGAGAATCCCGGAAATATCTTCCAAGGTATCTGAATCGCGCAGTATACTAGTACTGAATAATAGCAGCCTGGCAGACCAGCTAGAACAGTTGCATTTCAGCACCACCCGGGCAAATAACAAACCAGGGCCATTCTCCTTTGACGGAGTGAGTTATCAACTCGATTTTAATTCCTTTTTACAGGTAAGAAAATTCTTAAAAGCCCTCCAAGAAAACGGCTTGTGCGATTGCATCGTTTGGCAGATGGATGGACATATGACAGGTGAAATGAACCTGCAAGACTGCGTCAATACTATTTACACCCAGTTTTTCAATCTGTGTAAAAATCTGGTGAAGTCGCAAATCAGAAAGCCATTGCAGGTAGTTGTAGTATTTCCTTCTGTTTATCCTGCAGATATTGCCATTGGTGCACTCAGTAGCTTTGGAAGGAGCCTTAACAAGGAAAACCCTAAACTCAGTTTTAAATTTTTCAAAACGGACGAAGCAATATTAAAAGAACATGTTACCCTCGCCACAAAAATCGCAACTGTGTCTGCAAGTTCTGCAACGCAGGATTGTTGGCGCAGCATAAACCCGAAAGCTGACACACTGGAGCTTTGTGAAGTCATCTCTACTAATGCTCCTCAACCGGCAAAAGATGCCATATATCTTACTGCAGATGATACCTGTTTAATCACCGGGGGAACCGGAAAGATCGGGTGGCTGCTAGGAAAATATCTTGCTGGAGAATTTAAGTGCAAGGTTGTAATAACCGGTCGCAAAATCACGATTGCCCAGGCAGAAGAATTAGCTGATTTAAAAGCGCATGGCATGGAAATCAGTTATCATGCCTGTGACATCGGTAACCGGGAAGCCGTACAGGAATTGATTAAAGTCATAGAGAAACAATTTGGTGGCCTTTCCGCGGTGTTTCATTGTGCGGGAAGCCTGCAAGACGGTCTTCTTCTCAATAAGCAAAAAGATCAGGTGGAGAAAGTATTTGCAGGTAAGATACACGGACTAATTAATATTCACGATGCCACGCTGGCGCATTCACTCCGGTTTTTTGCGTTATTCTCATCGCTGACATCTATTACCGGTAATATCGGACAGACTGATTACTCCTATGCAAACCGTTTCCTGGAAGAGTGGGCGGTTTACCGAAACCAGCTAACAGCGCAGAAGAAATGCAACGGCATTACTATTGCTGTAAGCTGGCCGCCTTGGAAGGAAGGCGGGATGCAAGTTCCTGAACATGCACTTGCTGCTTTGAAGGAACAGACTGGAATGGAACCTATTGAGACAGACGCAGCCTTTACCTTATTACAGCAATGCATACTTACAGGCGGCGGCCATTATATTGTGGTGAGTGGAAATGGAATAAAGATCGATCGATTATTCACTCCCCAGGTCTCTTCCACAGAAACGAATACAATGCACCAGTTACAGCCTGCATTATTGTAATCACCTTTATAAACTATTTTATGAGCCTACATGAACAGACAGAAGCATTGCTAAAAAAAGTAATTGCTGAAGAAACGAAATTACAAGTTTCGTCGATCAAATCTGATGAAGGTTTTGAAAGTTACGGAATTGAATCCGTGTTGATAGTTTCCATTACTCAATACCTTGAGAACTTTTTCGGCCCTTTATCCAAGACATTGTTCTTTGAATACAAGAGTATTAACGAACTGGTTGATTATTTTGTAGTAAATCATGGTAACGATTTGCAAAGAATATTTGCCTCGGTGGAGGCTTCGCCTCTTCAACCCAGGCCCACATTAAAAGAAAAACCCAGGGCTGTAGCTTTCGCAGAGGAACCCACACAGGAGCTTATAAAACCGGCGGATCTCGAGCAAATCCCTAACGCACTGCCAAAAACCGATGTTGCTATTATAGGCATAAGCGGACGTTTTCCCAAGGCGGGTAATATGCAGGAATTTTGGGAAAATCTCAAAAACGGCAAGGACTGCATTTCTGAAATACCTGGCGAATTGTGGGATTATCAGGAGTTCTTTGACCCTGTACGTGGCAGGGATGGCAAATCATACAGTAAATGGGGCGGCTTTATGGATGACATTGACAAATTTGACCCTTTATTTTTTAAAATGTCAAATCTAGAAGCAGAGTCCATCGACCCGCAAGAAAGGTTATTCCTTCAAACTGTGTATCATACATTAAACGATGCAGGTTACACAAAGGAGAGCTTGCAGGGAAGCAGGGTAGGTGTGTATGTTGGCATTATGTGGACTCAATATCAATTGTACGGCGTTGAAAAAGCGAACGCCGGTTCGTCTTATGCTTCTATTGCCAACAGGGTTTCCTACTCTTTCGATTTTAACGGGCCCAGTATTGGACTGGACACTATGTGTTCTTCTTCGCTTACTACTGTTCATCTGGCATGCGAAAGTCTCATCCGGGGAGAAACCGATATGGCTATCGCGGGAGGTGTGAACATCACCGTGCACCCGAATAAATATTTATTCCTGAGTAAAACAGGCTTTGCTTCAACCGATGGCCGTTGTCGCAGCTTTGGTGCAGGCGGGGATGGCTATGTGCCAGGAGATGGAGTAGGGGCCCTTCTGCTGAAGCCTCTAGCAAAAGCTGTCAGTGATGGCGACTATATTTATGGCATTGTCAAATCAACTGCCATTAACCATGGTGGCAAAACAAGCGGGTATACAGTCCCTAACCCAAAAGCGCAATCGAAGCTTATTGCTGATGGGCTGCATAAAGCAAATATTGATCCTCGCACGATCAGCTATTTTGAAACACATGGTACGGGCACTGCGCTTGGAGACCCGATTGAACTGCGCGGGCTGACAACCGCTTTTTCCGATACGACGGATGCAAATTTCTGTTCTATTGGCTCCGTGAAATCAAATATAGGGCACCTGGAATCAGCAGCGGGATTTGCTGGTATAGCCAAAGTACTGATGCAAATGAAGCATCGGCAAATCGCACCGTCCTTGCATGCGTCAACCCTCAACCCTAACCTCGACTTTACCAACACCCCCTTCTTTGTTCAACAGGAACTGGATGCCTGGAAGAACCCAATTCTTAAACAAAACGGAAATCAAAAGGTCATTCCTTTAAGAGCGGGTGTAAGCTCATTTGGGGCAGGAGGTGCCAATGGGTTTGTGCTCCTAGAAGAATTTACAGAAACGAGGCTATCCTCCGGTTCGAGAGAGGACGGATTCATTATCCCGCTTTCGGCGCGAAACAAGGAAAGGCTTAAGGCATGTGTTCAGGAAATTCATGATTTTTTGGAATGGGAATTGAGAGCAGTAAAAGATAAAAAAGAACAGGTTTCGCAAGTTACCATAAACAGTGTGACCGATGAGGTGCTGGCTATTACGGCAGAAGTACTGAATGTGAATGTGGCGCTGCTTGAAATAGACGATCATTTTCAGGATTACGATTTCAATGAAGCCAATTATCGCCTGCTAAATACACGATTAAAACAGGTTTTCGATGTAAGTCTTCCGCCTTCCATCTCCTCTTCTTTTGATACACCAATTGCATTGTCGAAATATATTTTCCAGCAATTAACGGGCGGCTCGGTTTCGCAACCGTACATGGCAATTGGAAGGATCGCTTATACATTACAAATGGGAAGGGAACACATGGAGGAGCGCGTGGCTGTTGTAGCCAGTTCAACAGTCGAGCTATTGGAACAGCTGCGATCCTTTTTGCATGAGGAAAAAGATATGGAAGTTTTTTCCGGTAATGTGGCCTTATTAAAAGGTGAAAAGGGAATAGATGAGTCATTTATAAATACGCTAATAAAAGGGAAAAAATATCAAAAACTGGCAGGAGTTTGGTGTAAAGGCGTTTCCATTGACTGGAAGAAGTTTTATATAGGTGATGAGCCGGTGAAAATACCTCTGCCGGGGTATTCGTTTGCAAAAGAACATTGCTGGGTAACGGACCCAACACCATTCTCCTATGACAAACGTAAGCGACTGCATCCGATGGTGCATAGCATAGATACGCTTTCCACGCTTAACGGTGGCCTTACCTACCAAACTGTTTTTTCGTCTGCAGACCGCGTTGTTACTGATCATTCTACTAATGACCATCTGGTATTCAATGTGGGTGCCGCTATTGCCACCCTGTGTGCAGCGGCAGGCGTTACTAAACAAGGCTTGATAAAAATGGAAAATATTCAATGCGAGGAACTGTCGGTCGGCTCAGGTTTAACCGTTCGTATCCAAGTATCGTCCCAGGGAAACACTATGAATTTCGATTTGAAGCCAGATAACCATACTACTGTTGCAAAAACACAAGTGACTTACGCAGATGAAGTGCAGTTGCCGAAAAAAGATATTACACAAATCCAGAATGAATATGAAAAGTTTGCAGCTGGAGACCTGTTCTATGACGAACTGGATCAAAAAGGGAACCGCTATGGTCCGTATTTCAGAATATTCAGGCAGGTCGCATTTTCTTCCTCCGGAGCATTTGGCTATTATAATCTGTCCATTGCCACTCCTGATCGGGGTGCGGCTCATCCCGGAATATGGCAGGGGATATTTCAGTTGATTGCTTTTGTCGGAAATGTACCAACAGCCAGGTGTCACATACGCCTAGTAACGATGGACGGAACTCCTTCGCAGCAAGGATATATACAAGTAATCAAAAATGTAGACGACAGCTGGACAGCTTTTGTTATCAATGAAAAAGGCAAGGTATCTGTTTGTGCAGAAGAAGTTGCTACTGCAAAGAATGAGTTACATGCTCTTGAAAGATTCTTTTATAAACCTTTATGGAGGGCGCATAGTCGTGTGAATGACCTTCCTGTACAAAACAACCATGTTCCCAAGAATATTCTGATCGTTTACCCGCAATCGGCAAACGAGATAAAAGAACAGATAAAAGAACAGATAAAAGGTGCACTGAACTACTGCAATTTTTACGAGATTATTCTTGGTGATAAAACACAGGTGCTTTCTGCGAAAAGCTGGGAGGTGAGCATTGATCAAACAGAGTCTATTACGGCTTGCCTTAAATATATATTAGATCCTAAGGAAATTTATTTCCTTGGCGGCATTCAGGAATTAAAGGAGGAAACGGATGCCCGGTACCTGGACCACATGCAAAGGCAAGGAGTAGTCGCATTGATGCATTTAGTAAAAGGAATACATGAAAACCTGAAAGGCAACGCCATTACCCTGAAAGTCGTAACCAATAATCTGTACAGCATTTCAGACAAGGAGAAAATTTTCCCTTATGCAGCTTGTGTACCTGGTTTTGCAAAGGCAATTTCAAAAGAATACCCACAAATAACCACTCAGATGGTCGACATTGATTTGTCGATGCCTGCAGGTACGGACGTCGTTGAAAATATTACTGCTCAGTGGCACGGGTTAAGAGAATGGGTTATTCGTGATGGTGACTGCTATGAACGAAAGATTATTGCAGCTCCTGTTCCACCAGTAAAGCAGACCAGTTTTCGCTCAAAAGGAAATTACCTGGTTGTGGGTGGGTCGGGCAATGTAGGATTTAAACTCAGCTGCCATCTTGCGGAACAGTACGGTGCAAACATTATTTGGACAGGCCGCAACGCCATGAATGACAACATTCGTGAAAAGCAAGCCCAGATAGAACAATTGGGAGGAAAACTATTTTATCACCAGGTGAATATTGAAAACCTCGCTGTCTTCAATAAATGCGTGGATGAGATATCAAAAGACCTGGGAGAAATTAATGGTGTCTTCCATTCTGCAATGGCGTTTGAGTTCAGTAGGATATCGCAGTTGTCGGACCAAACGCTGAACGAAATGCTGAAAGCAAAAGTGCAGGGAAGTATGACCCTGTTGCAAACATTTGGGAAACGTTCGCCTGACTTCATCATGTACTTTTCGTCGGGTGAAGCCTTTGTGGGTAATATAGGTTGGAGCGCTTATGCTGCTGCATGCAATTTTAAAGATACATTGGCGCTTTATATGGAACAACTAGTTTCATTCCCTGTTCATGTCGTCAACTGGGGTTTCTGGGAGGGAAATAACCGTGGTAATGAAGCAATATTACGCGCCAAAGGAATTCATCCAATAACTGCCAAACAGGGAATGGAAGTTATAGAAAGAGTGGCTGCCAGCAATGTGACACAAACACTGGCGCTGAATGTAGAGGACTCTGTATTGCAATTGATGGGGGTTGAACCAACTTCAGGAAACCCGCCGGCTTCCATGATAAAGGAAGAAAAACCTGAATTGCAAAAGCCGTTTGTTGGTGGTCTGACAACTGAAACAGATTGTATGACAACAAGTGCGCCATCGGAAATTAGCCATCAGATGATTTGCGCTCTATTGGTAGGCGTACTTTCCGATGTACTAAAAATTGATAGCGACAAAATCGATGTTGAAGCAGATTTGGCCAATTATGGTGTGGATTCGCTTATTGTTATCAACATTCATAAAGCTATAGAGGAAAAGCTGGGGACTTTGCCGGCAACATTGATGCTTGACTTTCCTACCATCAGCGAAATTGCCAGCCATTTGCAAGAAAATTATAAAGCAGCCGTTTCCAGAGCGTTCCTGCATGATACTAAAGAAACAGAAGGGGCGTCTGATGAATCTGCAAGCAACGAGCCAGCACCCGTTCAATCATCATCGGATGAAACGAGTCAACTGCAAACCGACCCCAACGGTCGATTCAATGTATTGAGAATCTTGCCGGAAGAGGAAATGGACCATTTTCTTGAAAACTATGGTGCAATGTTTCGTGAAGGAACATTAAACACAACTTCCGAAGGAAAATTGTACACCAGTTTCCCGCAGCACTTTTCCTATGGAAAACTCGTGCAGATGCTAGTAACTACCTCCAACGGAAAAAAAGTAGAAGTAATTCTGGCTGGAAAGGGATCTCCCATTCTTTTTATGCCGCCAGTGGCGTTAACCGCTCCGGTTTGGTATAATCAATTTATGTGCATGGCTCGCGAACATTGTGTCGTAGTTATACATACGCCAGGATACGGGCTTAGTGAAACGATCAAGGAAAGTAATACAAAAGGTGTTGCCAGCGTGTTTGCAGAAATTGTCCAGATGCTTTTTCCCAACCAGACTGTCCATTTAGTAGCTTCCTGCTTCGGGGCCATAGCCGCGCAATACCTAGCGAGCCACCATGCTGAAAAAATTGCTTCGCTTACATTGGTCGGTGGGTTTTATGACAACATCGGACTTCCTGATATACAACCTGAGAAATTAACTATTGATGAACTTTTTGCTATGGTGCAGACAGTTTCTGGTTCGCTAAAGGCAGATTTTGACAATGTGCTAGCACATTTAACTGACTCTGTAGAAGATGAGCCAAGGCGCAAGCAAGTACAACGTTTTTCTGAACTTTTATTGAGCAGTCAGTGTGCCAATCCATTAGTAGCTATGAAATATTTAAGCGAAATGTTAACCCTTTCCACCTTGCCATGGCTTCCCTCTGTTGGAGCACCAACACTCTGCATTTACGGCGATTACGACACGGTCGTTGATCCCAGTGCTTCCAAAGTTCTGCACGAAAATATCAAACATTCAAAATTGGTTGAGATAAAGGGTGCGGGTCATTATCCATTTCTCACCCACGACGACTATTTTAATGAAATCCTGAACCACTTTCTGGATGAACATGATATGGTTATCACCAATAATGAAGAAAAAACAATCTTACTTAAAGCATAGCATATGAGCCAGAATGGTAAAGCAACAGCTTTTGCTGACACCTCATTAAGCATTGAGAATTCCAAAGGAGCTAAAACAGGGCAGGCATATATCAGGGGCTTGAGCGATGGTCGCGAGGTGTGGCTGAACGGAGAAAAGATTGATGTAACAAGGCACCCAGCATTTACAGGGATCATTACAGAACTAGCCCGTCTCTATGATCTGCAATATACAGAGGCGTTCCAGGAACAAATGACTTTTATTTCTCCGGTAACAGGAAATCGCGTCAGCTATTCCTATTCTCTGCCTAAGAGTCCGGCAGAACTGGAGTTGAAATGGCGGAACTCTCACATCTGGATGGAAAATAGCTGGGGACAATTGCCGCGGCTGCCAGATTTTATGTCTAATGTTGTGGTAGGCCTCTACGATTACCGTAATGAGCTTGGATTGGTTGATCCACGTTTTAGGGAAAACGCGGTAAATTATTATACGTACTGTCGTGAGCATGATATCTGTCTCACCCATGCATTAGGCGATCCGCAAATTGACAGATCTATCGGACCATCTGTTGATCCAGATCTGGCCCTTCGTATTGTAAGTGAAACCACAGATGGTATCATTGTCCGTGGTGCAAAACAGCTGGCCACATTGGCCCCCGTAGCGGATGAAGTGTTGATCTATCTCTCTCCCTCATTTGCCATGCGTGAACACAAGGAATTTGTGTTATGGGCGGGGCTGCCGATGGCGACACCTGGGCTAAAGGTATTGTGCCGTGAACCGCATTCTTATGCCGGTGAAATCCATGGGCACAGCCACCCATTTGCCTGGCGTTATGACGAACAGGATGCCATGTTATTCTTTGATGACGTGTTTATTCCTTGGGAACGAGTACTTCTACTGTACAATTGTGAAACAGCAGCGAAGGGCTTTAACCGTATCAATGCGTGGTCGCTGTACAGCGGCCTAGTACGCTTTTATCACCGGCTACAAACCTTTATTGGTATGGCATCCCTACTTGCTGAATCGATCGGCGTGAACGGGTTTCGCGAAATCGGTAATTCTCTTGGCGAACTGGCATCTTATGCGCAAATGACAAAGCTGGCATTGAAAGGATTGCATCAGGAAGCCTATCTCACAGACGGCGGCTTGTTTGCACCTGGCGACACATCAGCTGCAGGTATATTTGCCGCCCAGGTATCGCCACGACTTATTGAAATAGTAAAAGAAATAGCCGCTTCTGGATTGGTAATGCAGCCTAGTGAGGCAGATCTCGATCACCCTGAATTGAAACCATTTCTCGAAAAATACATGCACGGGAAGGATATAGACGTATACCAAAAATCACGTCTGTTCAGGCTCGCTTGGGATCTCGCATGCGACAGTTACGGCATGCGCCAGGAACTATACGAACGTTGGCACAGAGGGGATATTGTCCGCAACCGAATAAACTTGTTTGCACAGTACGATTGCAGGTTGATTAAACAGCGAATAAAACATCTTATATCAGAACCAATTCAACCATAACTTAAAACTAAATCCAATGAATAGTACAGACAATCCCTTATTTAAACTCACTGTTTGGAAGATAGCGATTCCGGTCTTTATCGAGTTCTTCCTTACGTTTTCCTTCTTTTTTACAGATTCTATTTTTGTGAGCCGTATTTCTGATTTGGCTGCAGGCAGCGTAGGAGCAACCATTCCCATTTTCATGATATTCGTGATATCGTTCATGATGCTGGCGCAGGCAGGCAGTAATGTGGCGGGCCAATATTTGGGTGCGGGAGAAAATGATAAGCTGGCATTAACTTACATGAGTGCCATTGTCATTAATACATTTCTTGGTGTTGTTGTTGCACTGCTGCTTTTCTTCCTTGCATGGCCTGTCGGTCGCCTACTTTCTTTACAGGGAGAAGCTCTTTCAATTGCAGGCACTTACCTTAAATACATTTCCATTGCCCTTCTGCTGATTGCTATAAAAACAGGTTATACTTCCGTTACTACTTCGCAAGGAAAGACTATATGGAATATGTACAATGCCTTTTTAGGCAACGTTGTCAACATTATACTGAATCTTGCCTTTTTGCTGCAATGGTTCAACCTTCCAAAAATTGGCTTAATGGGGGTGATAATTTCCACAATCCTTTCACAGGTAGTTAGCGTGATATTCATTATGTGTGTGGTACACTTTAGGTTTAGACTGAGGTTTCATTGGAAACGATTTTCGCAGCGATTCGCAGAATACAGAAAGCCAATTCTTGCTATTGGCCTTCCTTCTTTGCTGGAACCTATTTCAGCCGAGTTAGGTATGTTAATGATATCGGTGTTCACAGTCAGGTTGGGGGATACGGCTATGGCAGCAAGAATCTACACGATGAGCCTTATCACCCTAAGTATTTGCTGGGCATCGGCTATTGCCATCGGAAACCAGGTGTTGGTAGCTTATCGGGTAGGCGCGGGTATGTTTTCGGAAGCAAACCGAATGCTGGTATCAAATATTCGTAAGGGAGTGACAGGCAATCTTAGTATTGCTATACTGCTGTTTGTTTTTAGCATCCCTCTGATGAAATTGTTTACGACTAATGACATCATAATAGAATTGGGGACCGGTATTCTCTTTCTTGCGATTCTGATCGAACCAGTACGTGCTGTCAGTACAATCACCAGCTATTCTCTTAAAGCAGCCGGAGATGCACGGGTATCTACCTACATAGGTTTGGGGGCTACTTGGCTTGTTGCCATACCCAGCGCTTATTTTATTGGTATTATAATGGGATACGGAGTAGTCGGCTTGTGGATAGGGCTGCTGATTGACGAAATCTTACGGGCGTCCGTCAATTATTGGAGATGGTCAACAGGGAAATGGGTCAACTATCGCCTCGTTTAAAAAAACTGACTGATTTTTTTAAAAAATAGTATTTTACATAGTCGTCTATAAACTGCTCGCATGCAACAAAGCCAAACAATAAAAATGAATCAGTTCCGGCTGGGAGGCATTTCAGTAAGAATGAATAATACTGAAGAAAGCCTTCAACAAATACCTCAGTTATGGGAACGATTTTTCAAAGAAGGAGTATTGCAACAGCTGCTTGGTAACACTCAGGACCGCCCGATTTATGAAGCGTATTACGATTACGACAGTGATGCCTCGGGCCATTACACTCTCATGCTGGGCACAAGAGTAGATGACGGGAGCCGGCTTCCCGAAGGCATGTCTGAGAAAATGATCCCAATGGCTACCTATGCAGTTTTCGATGTGAATGGCCCTGATAAAATCAAAGACGCCTGGCAGGAAATATGGAAGAATAAAGACCTGAAACGAACCTTTACGGGCGACTTTGAGATCATACAAGGCAATTCCGTAAAAATTTACGTAGCGGTTGAAAATTGACTAAGCCCATGCCTGTAAAAACACGCCGCCCGGTACTTACATCAAGTATCTCAGTTTCGGATTTCAGGAATTTTTACTGGTATAAAAATGAACTTATGAAGTTTTGCGCCAGCCATGATATTCCTACGCATGGAATGAAGCATGAACTGTGCGTACGCATAGAGCAGTTCCTTAAAACAGGCACGGTTCCGAAAAAAAAACCATCCAATAAACCAGCTTTTTCTTTCCAAAGAACAGGGCCGCTTACGCTTAGTACACCTGTTGATGAAACCTACCGCTGTAATGAAGAAACTCGCGAGTTTTTCAAATCTATAATAGGTTCGCATTTTCATTTTACGGCCCATTTACAGGCATATATCAAGGCAAATCGCGACCGTGGCCTTACTTACAGTAATCTTGCCGAAGAGTGGCAAGCCGAATTTGAGCGTAGAAAGGATAAAAACTATAAGGCTCCGATTATGAAAACATGGGAGTACAATCAGTTTACTCGCGACTTCTTGGATGATAAGCAAAATAAAGGTAAGTCAATTAAAGATGCTGCCACAGCTTGGAAAAAGATTAGAACCAATAAAGGCCCCAGAACCTATAAGGAATACAAAAAAAAGTTTATTCCCTGATCTAGCATTGATCTGTCTACTACGGATCATTTTATATTAATTACATTCAAATTATTGCATGCATATGTTTAAATGCATAGCAGGTCTTCAAATATTATTAAATATTTAAATACAATAGTCCGGTAAAAATTTGGGATGAGGCGAAGTCAGACACAATAAAAGGTAAAAGAAAAGGGATTAGTTATGTGTGAAAATAGCAAACCCCTTTTCAAAAGCACTAGGCTTCATAGGAGCTAAGTTGCAACAAGTAAGTGGCATCAAGAAGCCACAGGAGCGATTTTTATCCACTTTATTTGAGGTAATGTGGACAGTCCCGGGTCGGATTAACTTTTTAAACATGGGTAGATTCAGTTCATTAAGTGAGCAAACGTTCCGGTTGCAGTTTTTGAAAGGGTTTGATTTTATGAGTTTATTCATATCGATGTTGTCAGGCAAAGAGTCGAGGGAGAGGGTACTGGTATTTGATCCATCCTTTATCTGTAAAAGCGGGAAGCATACCTATGGATTGGGGAGGTATTGGAATGGTAAGGCACAGCGGTCAGAAAAAGGATTGGAGATAGGCTGTTTGGGTAGTATAGATGTAGCGGATGGTACGGCGTATCATTTGCTGGCTAAACAAACGAGTCCTAATAAAACAAAGAGCCGGATAGAGCAGTATGTATCGATGCTAAAGGAGCAGGCAGATAAACTCTTATCGATCAGCCGGTATATGGCGGTGGACGGGTATTTCATGAAGTCGACTTTTATAGGGCCAATGCGAAAAGAAGGTTTTGAGGTGATTACCAAGATGCGCAGTGACGGGAATCTGCGGGAAGTATATAGAGGGGTAAGCTCAAAGGGTCGTGGCAGGCCCAGGCTGTATGGAGATAAGATAAATCTGGAGCAGATAGACAAACGCAAATGGAGGAAATGCTACCAAACAGAGGAGATAACGGGTTATGAACGGATCTTGTATTGTGTAACACTGAAGCAACAGGTAAAAGTGGTCTACCTGGAAAAAGTTGCAGGTAGCGGTTATGAGGTATTACTATCGACCGATAAGGAACTAAGCGGGGAAAAGCTGGTTCGGTATTACCGGCTTCGGTTCCAGATTGAGTTTTTGATCCGAGATGCTAAACAACATGGAGGATTGGAAGATTGCCAGGCAAGGGATGAAAAGAAGCTGCATTATCATTTTAATATGGCCCTGGGAAGTGTAAGCACGGCCAAATTGACTTTGTGGGCCACCCTTGCAAATAAAAAAGAAGTGCCGTTCTCGATGCGTAACATCAAATTGTACTTCTACAACAAATATTTGACGGAAACCATTTTTACCAACTTAGGATTAGACCTGAGTTGTAGAAAAATAGCCCGGCTTTACAACCAATGCCTTGATATTGGAAGTATCGCCGCTTAAAAAATTACCGAACTATGTGCGTCCAGATAAGGTGGATGTGTTCAGTGGGATACAGGCCCACCGGGGTAAAAGTCAGATCCCCGTAACAAAGTAGCAAGGGTGGAAGAAATGAAGCTCTTGAAGCCTACGGATAAAGCCATGCAGGGCATGGTGAGTGAGTTTCCAGGCCGTAATGGAAGTGAACGCAGAAGTAGCCTCGTTAGTAGTTGACACCAATGGCCGAGCTTTTATGGTTCAAGCGAAGGCAGCATGTCTCTCCGAAAAAAAAAAAAAAATGACTGAAACGGGAAACGACACATTGGCGGGGTGATAGCGACAGCATGGAAACAAGGACATATCGCACAACTGGAGAGACCCTCCTCACCCCGGGAGAAATCCCGGAACAAGGTAAACTCTATAACCGAATAAACGGGAAAGGAGAGGAAAGGTGAGAGGGAGTCGGAGAGGGTAATAGTAGCGAAGAAATCGCTGAAAGGCGAAAGAGCAAAGTACCCTTGCTAACAACAATCTTCTAACAAAAGGGAGGCAAAGACGACAATGACAAAAACGTCTATTAGATTGCAGGAACTAAGAAGGAAGATCTACATCAAGGCGAAGGCCGAACCAACCCATCGTTTTTGGGGAATGTATGTTCATGTGTGGAAGATGAAAACCCTCTGCGAAGCTTACAAACTGGTCAAGGCAAATGGAGGAGCGCCAGGAATAGATGGCGAAACCTTTGCCCAGATCGAGCAAAGAGGAAGAGAAGGATTCCTACAGGATATACAAGCATCATTAAAGGGCGGCACGTACCAACCGATGAGAAACCGGATCAAGGAGATACCGAAGGGAAACGGCAAGACGCGGACATTAGGTATCAGTTCGATCAGGGACAGGGTAGTACAGGCAGCATTAAAGTTGATCATAGAACCAGTTTTCGAAGCAGACTTCCAGGAAGGTTCCTATGGCTATCGCCCCAAACGGACGGCCCATCAAGCCATCAAACGGGTAGCCCAGGCGGTAGTGGACCAAAAGACCAAGGTAATAGATCTAGACCTGCGGGCCTATTTTGACACGGTAAAGCACAGCATTCTGCTGGAGAAGGTAGCCAAACGGATCAACGACGATCGGGTAATGCACCTGCTGAAACAGATGTTGAAAGTAAGCGGCAAAATGGGGATTCCACAAGGATCAGTACTATCCCCGTTGATGAGCAACATCTACTTGAATGAGGTAGATAAGATGCTGGAAAGGGCAAAAGAAGTGACCAGGAGCAAAGGGAGATACAATCATCTGGAATACGCCCGGTGGGCAGATGATGTAGTCATACTGGTGAACAGGCATCCCCAAAACGACAGGTTAGGGGAAAAGGTCAACAGGCGACTACGGGAAGAACTAGGGAAACTACAGGTAGAGATCAACGAAGAGAAGACAAAATACCTGAATCTGGACAAAGGAGAAACATTTGGCTTTCTGGGTTTTGAATACAGGAAAATTAAAACCCGAACGGGAAAGTGGGGAGTACTGTATCAACCCAAGAAGGAAGCCAAAAAGAAACTGATGGAGAAGATAAAGGAAGTCTTCAGATGCTACGTATCACAACCACTCACAAAAGTAAGGGACGTCATTAACCCTATACTAAAGGGATGGGTGAACTACTTCAGGGTAGGAAACTCAGGACGAACCTTTGCCGACGTGAAGAGGTGGCTGGAACTAAAAATACGACGACACTTAATGAGAGCCAAAAAGAAGAAGGGTTACGGTTGGAAGATATGGAGTACAAGAGGTTTATTTGCTAACTATAACATATATAGTGACTTCAAGGTAACCTCATGGAAAGTACCCCCGGCACGTTAGGCGGATAGGCCCTGGTGCGAAGTTGTTAGGAGAGCGTAGTGCTGGAAATCGGCACGCTACGTTCGATGTGGCGGAGATTGGAAACACGGCAGAGATGCCGGTGCGCCAGTCTTCGACCCTACTGTAAATAAAAAATCATGAAAAAACAAACCTTGGACAGACAGCCTATCACAACAGGCTATCACGCGCTTCGCGATTTTCAGCAGTCCCATACTTTTTGGGATAACGACCTTTTTAAAGCTTGTAAAGAAGGCACCCTTAATAAGGACGATTTTAGATATATTTTCTCGCAATATTACCTATATTGTAAAAACTTCACGCGATATATAACCGCTGTAATGACCAACTGCGAGAATGATCTGCAGCGGGCTCATTTATCGGAAAATCTCTGGGAAGAAGCTGGTGAGAAAGAGCCAGAGAAGCGGCATGCCGAGATATTTAGGGAATTTCTCACAAAAGTGTTGGAATTAGATCTTAGTGCCATTCGGTATGAAAGCTTTACACAGCAGTTCATGAATAGCTATCTAAATGAAAGCCGCAGTCCAGACATTATTTATGGGTCTGCATTTCTATCGCTAGGCACCGAAGGCATTGTTGCAGAAATGTATAAAATACTCATTGAAGGAATGGTGAAGGCAGGCTTACCCGATGATAAACTACTGTTTTTTCATCTGCACGTCGAATGTGACGATGAACATGCGCTTACACTGGAAAATATGCTGTGCTCGTATCAACACCAGCCTAACTGGTTCGAGACGGCAAGAAAGGCAGTTGACACGGCTCTTACATTGCGGAAAGACTTCTTCAACAATATTTGCAAAGAACTTTATCTGAAAAAAATCAATCCTATCGTTCATGGCATATTAGACAGACAATCGTTAGCAGGCAAGGATGGCAATCTACTCTATGACGAGCATCTCACCCCGCTATATCGGAACACTGAAGTGGAAAACAATATTGAGTTCAACGTGGAACGAATTATGCTCCCTAGTCAAGTGCTTGATCCTAGGATAGTACACATACCCTGCGGTAAAAGCAACGAAAGGCATGAGCATGCGCACGAAACTTTCATCTACATTCTGCGGGGTCAGGGCATTGTTTATATTGATGGCAAATCGTTTCCCGTACAAACGGGAAACTCCCTACTTGTTCCTCGTTGGTCAAAGCATCAGACAACTAATATCTCACCAAATGAAGAACTCGTATTCTTAGGTGTGACCGATTACAATCTTACCAGAAACTTCCCAGGCAATTCAGAAGAAAGTTATAGAAAAACATATCAAGTCGCAGAAGTATGATTGTATATGCATTCCCAGGCCAAGGCTCTCAAAAGAAGGGTATGGGAGCCCATCTGTTCTCCCGGCACACTTCCCTAGTTGAAAAGGCAGACGAAATTCTTGGCTATTCAGTAAAGCAACTCTGCCTGGAAGACAAGGATCGGCAACTATCGAATACTGCTATTACACAACCAGTGCTCTATACAGTGAACGCACTTCATTATCATGAAAAGATTTGTGTTACAGGTATAGAACCGGACTGCCTGATGGGGCACAGCCTTGGTGAGTTCAATGCATTACAGGCTGCCGGCGTATTTGATTTTGAAACTGGATTGTTAATGGTAAAAAAGAGAGCTGAACTAATGAGTAAGGCGCGGAAAGGGAAAATGGCTGCTATCATTGGAGCACCAATAGACAAGGTCAGAGAGTTCCTTAGAAATGGATCATTTGAGACGATAACCATTGCCAACCTGAACGCGCCATATCAGCATGTTATCTCAGGGCCCGAAGAATCGGTTACGGAAGCAGAAAAAGTTTTTAATGCAGAAAAGATTACTTACATCCCGCTGAATGTAAGTGGCGCCTTCCATTCTCCGCTTATGGCGGAAGCAGGCGACGAATTCACTTCCTTTATTGGCCAATTCAAATTTTCGGTACCTAAAATAACCGTAATGTCAAACTATACAGCAATGAATTATACCGAAACGAGTTTATATAACAACCTATGCAAGCAGATCACCTCCCCAGTAAGATGGTTGGACTCTATGGAATATCTGATGAATAGTGGTGCATTGCTGTTTGAAGAAATAGGGCCGGGCAACGTGCTGACTAAACTGACGGAGCAGATCGTAAAGGCAAAACTTAATAACTAAATAAGGTGGACGATCCCATTATTCCTCTCAAAGTATGTCATGGTACCTGGAAAAATTTTAGCTATTTCATTATTGATAAAGAAACTGCGGAAGCCGTTATAATTGATCCTGCCTGGGAACTATCCACTATCATTCAAAAAATAAAAAAAGAAAGGTTAATCCTGAAAGGTGTATTGCTTACTCATAGTCATGAGGATCATTCGAACCTGGCCGCTGTTATCCAAAGTTTATATAAAGTTCCGGTATTCATTCATGTTCATGAAATAGAACTTTGTTCTTTTACTGGCCCTGTTCTCGAAGCTATACGTACCGAGGAAACCATCTGCCTCGGCAGGAATTTGAAGATTGATCCCTGGTGGACGCCCGGCCATACCAAAGGAAGCATCTGTTATTTCGCAAACAATTCGCTTTTTACAGGGGATACTCTATTCATTGAAGGCTGCGGTACCTGTTATGTGAATGATAGTGGATCAGCAGAAGAAATGTTTGCTTCCCTCAAACGCATCAAGGAATCATTGAATTCAGATGCCAGGATATTTCCAGGCCACTCTTATGGAACACTACCAGGAGCCAGCTTTGGCGAAGTAATAAAAAGAAATATATATCTCCACTTTACTGCTGAGCAGGACTTCATCCGCTTCCGGATGAGAAAAAAACAGGTAGGCCTGTACAATTTTAGATAATGAGATAACATGCATTTATCAATATTTAATTACCTGTTATGAAGCGAACAGCTTTTCTTCTATGCCTGCTGATGGCTTACTTTTATATGTCGGCACAACAAACAAGTATTGTAGGGCGTTTGGTAAATACTGTAGGGCAGCCACTAACTGCCGCGAATATGCTTTTGCTGAATTCGGCCGATTCCTCGCTTGTTAAAGGAAGTATTACGTCTGATTCGGGGCATTTCGTAATTGAAAAAATTTCACCCGGCAACTATTTATTACTCTGTTCCATGGTTGGCTATAAGAAAAGATATTGTGGCCCTATGTTAATTAAAAGCTCAGATACAAGTGTCAGTCAGGGGGTGGTCGTGATGGAAGGGGAAACCACCCGCCTGGCAGACTATACGGTTCTCGCAAGAAGGCTTCCTTTTGAACAATATCATGATCGTGTAGTGGTTAATGTCGAAAATATGATTTCAGGTGTGGGGGGTAACGCACTTGAGGTGTTGGAGCATTCACCGGGAGTAAGTTTGAACAGACAAACAGGGAAAATTTCAGTCCAAGGGCGACAGGGGGTACTCATTCTTATCAATGGCAAGGTCTCATCCGTTTCGGATGATGCGTTGATGCAGCTATTGGAAAGTATGGCATCCTCAACTATCCAGAAGATAGAGGTAATTACCAACCCCTCTGCAAAATATGATGCACAAGGAGCGGCTGGCGTAATCAATATCATCACCAGGAAAAATGAAAATTTTGGGACTCAGGGCAGTATTTCATTGACAGGCGGCTATGGATACAATCCAAAGTCGGCAGCCAGTTTTAGCATAAGTTACCGCAGCGGTAACTTCACTGCGCTTGCTGACTATTCCGTAAGCTACAATTGGCTTTGGCAAGATTTCCGCTTAAACCGTTCTGCGAACGTGAACAATAGGTTAATACGAAATGAAATTTATAATGATCGGCATATTAAAACGATGGTTCAGGCAAGTAAGATTGGGTTTGAATATAAAACAGGGAAGTACAGCAGTATAAGTGCACTGGCGTCTGCATTTGACAATACCTGGAATATGGATGCGGACAATTCGTCAAAACTTTCAATGGATGGAGGCAGTAAGTCAGACATAGCCACAAAAGACAAAGAAAAAAATAATTGGAAACATGTGATGGCAAGCGTAGGCTGGCAGAAGCAATTTGTAAACGGCGGAACGGTGAATGTTGATCTCGATTACTTGGCGTATAAGAACTACAACGAGCATAACAATGTCAATGATTACAGTTACCGGAATCCTGATAGTATCGCGTATGAGCTAGTGAATATCCGTAAGTCCACTTTGTTGAAGATCTATGTTGCGAAAATGGATTATTCTAGAACATTCAATCAAAAAATGACTGCGGAAGGCGGCATAAAGTTTACA
The DNA here is from genome assembly GCA_002973575.1 of Sediminibacterium magnilacihabitans. GTDB lineage: Bacteria > Bacteroidota > Bacteroidia > Chitinophagales > Chitinophagaceae > Sediminibacterium > Sediminibacterium magnilacihabitans. Next base: position 7,976 of record PVEQ01000018.1, on the reverse strand, counting down.
TTCTCGCATCTTGACAATGATCTTTCTATAAAAACCATGCGTAATGCACAGTGGTTTCCCAGTAACATGCTTCCGGCATTTTATCGCCTGACGGACAACCCAGTCGCATTTTACGGTAACGTGCGCAGACAAATAGGGGTAAAAGTGAATGTGCAGGCAGGGCTGAGGCTGGAACAGACCAACATGTTTTTAACTGATGATAAGGACCAGGAATTGTTTTCATCCAAAGTATGGGGGCTGTTCCCTAATTTTTCCATTTCATACAAACCTGGCACTTCATCCTACAATTTTTCTTATAACAGACGGATAACCCGGCCTTCCTATAACGAGATCGCACCTTATGTGGCTTTTCTTGATCCTTACACCTATTTTACAGGTAACCCGTATCTGAAACCGGCGATAACTGATATTGTGCGTTTGGATTATTTTTACAGGCAATACAGTCTTTCTCTCCAATACAGTTATGATAAGAATTTCATTGCTCCTTACCAAGGTAAACTAATAAACGGCACCAACACATTTTATACCTATCCAGCAAATATTGACGAACAATCGACTGCGATTCTTTCAGTAAATCTACCTGTTGCCATTTTCAGCTGGTGGCAATCCATCAACAATCTATCTGTCACCTATCAACATGTCGGTGTTAACTTTCAGGATACCGCTTTGAGATTGAATAAGACCAGGCTATCCTTGTTTATTATGGAAACTCTTAATTTGGGTAAAGGATATGCAGGTGAGGTCACAGGTTTTTATTTCGGCCCCTCTTACGGAGGCTGGGTACTGAATAAATCTATGAGCGGAATTTCAGTGGGACTTAGGAAAAAACTCAAGAATGATAAAGGTACGCTATCCTTAAATATTACCGATTTGTTTTGGGGAAGCAGGTTGGAAGAAATCAACTATCATCCTCAGCTCAATCTTGATGCTACATTCTGGTATCGTGAGGAACCGCGGGTAGTAAAGCTCAGTTATACCTATTCTTTTGGCAATAAAAAAATGAAGTCTGTGAACGCAAAACTCACTGGTTCCGAAGCCGAGCAAAACCGTATCAGACTCTAGCTTAAAGCAAAAGCATGAAGGGCTGTCTATTATTACAGGCAGGTTTATTGGGCTACGGCCAGCAGGGCGAAAATCTCAGGCTATTATTGCAAGCCCGTCCGCAGTACGGAATTATCAGGAAAGTATATCGACCATTTGATGAAAAAAGACATCTCAATGGCTCTGGATTCTTTGTTCATTGCTGTAGTGACATTCTGAATGACCCGGAAATAGATGTAGTAATAGAATTGATGGAAGATGCAGCGGCTGCCTATCAAATGGTAAGTTCTGCTATCCGTCACGGCAAACCTGTTATCTGTACAAATGTAACGATGCTTGCTGCCTGTCTGCCTGAACTCGCCAGCCTCAGGGAACGTTTTCAAGTTCCACTATTATACGGTAGTGTTTTCAGCAGTTGTATTCCCGCGCTTCATGGGATAGAGCGAAAGCTGCACAGTCGGTCGCAGTATTTGTCATTTATAAACGATGTGCATTCTAACTATGTCCTAGATAAAATTTTTGAGGAAGAATTAAAACCTGAGGATGCGTCAATTAATGCAAGAGTGGAAGGTATAATTGCTGATAGTACGTCTTCCGGGCAAGAAAAATTATTGCTGCTTCTTTATCACATTTATGGAATGAATGTTCCTCCCGACGAATTGATGTGTCTTCAGGCAAACCGCATTCATGCTTCGGATATTGAATATGCCAGACAACGGGGGCTTAGGATAAAGCTCGTGGCCCATATCATCGAAGTGGCAAACAACAAGGTGCTTGCTCTTATGCTTCCTCAATTCATCGAACAGGGAAATATATTAAACAATATCAGGGGAGCATCAGGTGGGTTTCTCCTGCAAAACGAACTAACGCAACAGTTTTTCTCAGAAGAGCAGAAATACAGTCAATACGGAATTGCTCCGCTGATCGTGCAGGATATGGCTGTCATCGGAAATGGACATCGGAATGCAAGTAATCAACCTAAGAAAGAAAGCAACCTTACTTTTACCAATGATTTTTATCTTAAGGTGTATGTAAGCTTTGAAAGATGGGGGCAGGTTTGCCAGCAGGATTTCGAATGGATAGATGAACTGCACGGTTCTTGTAAAAGGTGTAACCTTGCTGGTGTAATCGCATCGAAAAAACTGAAAGAGACACCCTGGTTTACACATCCTGAAGTTTCCATTATTGCAACTCCTGATTGTATCATGGAAAACATTGAAAAAAGAAACTTGTGTAAAAGGAGTTTGCAGTTGGCAGGCTCTAAACTTAAAGAACCTGTCATGGATCTTATGTATACCATCAGTCCAGAATCATTATTGAAACATATTTCTTACTGAATGATCACCGCTGTGCAGAAAGTCTTGAGCTGTGCCTCTTTACCATTTCCGAACCCGCAGGAGAAGACCATCTCAATTACGTTTGCGTTAAGCTCTAGTAATACTTGCTTATTTCTTAATAGTTAATCGTCCAATATGAATGTTTTGATTTTTAGCGGGTGCCTTGACAAAAGAGAGCATGCAATTTCAAAAAGGATAGCTAATTACCTGATGCAGCAACTACAGCTAGCAGGCCATGTCCCGACTGTGTATTTTATTTCTGATCACGATATACCCTTGTTTGATTTTGCGTGGCAAACTCCTCCTGCGGTTATACGTGAAATGAGTGACATTTTTCTCCATGCAGAAGTACAAATATGGATGACCCCCCTGTATCATGGAAGCATGACCGGAGCTATGAAAAATTGTTTGGATTGGTTAGAGGTAACCAGGAAATGTTCACCTCCATATCTTGAAGGAAAGATTATAGGGCTCATCTGCTGGGCAGATGGCCTGCACGCACTTCAAGGAGTTAATGCTATGGATCCGGTCGTAAAAGCTTTACGAGCATGGGTGCTGCCTTTTTGTGTACCCATTATCAAACAAAATCTATTTAATGATTCTGCTGAATCAATTTCGAAAGAATATAAGCAGAAACTCGACCTTATGCTTGATTTACTTGTTTCTAAAAGAATTGAAGTTATCGTTTGAGTCTTCGGCAAAACAAGGATTCTCTCACTATTCCTTAGCAAGGATTGGAATAAATTCGATGCAATCGATTTTTTTTTTTAAAAAAAAGGTGACATATGCAAGCCATCGATTGACCCTTTAGGGGGGTATGGCGTTTTTTCTATTTTAATAAAGAAAGTTTTATATTAAACATCCATTAAATATTTGCAAAATGCTTGCATATTACATTTCTACTTTTTACGTTAGTATTCAAAATTATTCTATATGAATATATCTGCCTTAGACGAAAACGGTAAGCCCGTTGATTGGTGGTTTATTTACAAAGTTCCCAAGCTTAGCAAAGGGTCTGCTACAGATGAAGCCACGGGATATGAATACGTATATTACGATTCTACCATTGATGCAAACGCAGATATAAAGAAAAGGAATGTTGTTAAATCCCCCAATCTCTTAAATGAAGGAAAAGGTGCATTGAACTTAACGCTCGATTCTGTATTTAAGACTTTTCCTAAAGCGCCTGCTTCTACGGGATGGGTACTCTATAATGATGAGATGCCGCAAAGCGTTAATAAAAAAGATGATGGGCATAAAGGGCATACAAAAGGTGTAATTGCTTTTGATACAAAGTCTAAAACCGCATTTTGGCTTTTACATTCCTGGCCAAAATTCGCAGATCCAGATAATAAAACAACGGATCCGACACCCATGTACGGGCAAACCTATTTATGTATTTCTCTGGACCTGGCGACTGCTAGCAAACTGGCTGCTCAGATGATTGATCACCAAGAACCGCAAATATATTTTCCCAGAACAGCCGACTTGCCTCAAACAGATCCACTATATAAATTAACACAGCCTTTGAACGCGCAACCCACTGGTGATGCCGATAACATACAACTGAAATCCAAAGCGGGCATGCCTTTTCATGTGCTGGCAAAAAACAAAGAATGGAATAAGGACTTCTGGAACGAATGGGTGGGACCGCAGCTAAATGACGATATGGATGTTGAGACTTGGATTCGAGGTAAAATACCACCGATTGCTGACAGTGACGGCATTCACAAAACATTCGACATCAAGTATATTAACCTTGGACCATTGGGGGCTCATTGGGCGTGGCCGGAAACTCATGACCATGCAAAGTGGGGCATTACTTTGCACGAACCCTGGATTTGTATAGGGGATATTAACAGAATGATTACCCAGCGAAAAAGAGGCGGAGGTACTGCTGCATTTAAAAATGCCATTTTATGGCATGCATTGTCTAAAACAAGTTTGGTTTTGGCTCCTCCCGGCTATTCCAGAACAGAGGCAAATAAGCTTATTGAACAAACCGGCTATCCTGATTACGAAACACCACTTAAGAAGGTAGCGCCAGCAAGAAGACCGACAGTTTCAAAGAAATCTGCGACATCCAAAAAAGCTATGCCGACCAAAAAGGCGAAACGTAGGTAACCCTGTTGGCTTAGCGTTATTAAAGAAAAACTTATGTAGCAATTTTTTTGACTGGCGACCGATAGTTGCAAAAATGCTGGAATGACAGGGGAGAAGCGAGACTGGTACCGGGCTTATACAACTTGGGTTAAGTTAAGAAATTTCACTTTCTGCAAATGCTGCGCAAGTTTTATAAAACTCAATATCCATTTCCTTATCAAAGCAGGTATTTATTACTTGCCTATGTGCTTCTCGATCATCATCATTGAATGAGGTGCATACTACTCTTTGTACTGAGTCCGACCATTGTCCGCAAGGCAGCTTTTTTAGGTTATTTCCAAGGCCGTAAAGACTATTCCCCAAAATATAGACTTCATCCGGTTCGAGCTTCAGGTCCTTAATGCTTAAAAATGTGTCTTTATCCTCACCACAATCAAAACAACTTGCCATAAATTCCGGAGCGAATTCCAAATGTACTTTAGAAAATTCACCAAAATTGGCAAGGTTTCCGATACGAGATCGGTCTTTACCAATTTTTGAATTATCGTCCATATCTGAATACCAGTTAATAAATCCGTGAGGATGATAAAATTTATTGCGTAATATTCTTAATAGCTCTTCTTTGATTTTTAATTTGAATTCCCCAGTGTTGTTAATATCTGACTGCACAGTGTTATAGATATAATCTCGAATTTTATATTCAAGTAACCTGTCGTAGTTGAATGTGATATAGAATGTATTGTTTCTAGGTGCAGCAGATTGAATGACCAATGAGGCAAGCGCATATCCTAGATCTTGGTTACTGAACGTTGTTTCCGTTTGTGCGGCGGTGATGAATGGCTGAAATACCGGATTGTCCGTCACTAACGGAAGATGCTCATCAATCGCTAAATGATTTGCGAGGAAAGTCATGTACACTGCGCCGGTCAAGGGGTCGAATTCAAACCATTCCTCAGGGCCATCGATAATCTGCTTTTTTTCGCTAGCCCTATTTTGCGAAGCTCCTCCTTGGACCATGCTGCCACTTTTGCCGAGTGAATAGTAAAAAATGGTTGGTTATCCATAGCAATTCCGACTTTCCTATTCCACTGCTCTCTCTTTTTCTTGTTTGCAAGTTCGCGTTTAGCGTAGTCGACAAAATTCATGGCAATACTATCGGCCGTCCATCGTGGGTCAATATTTTGGATAAATTCTTCTTCGTCATTTAAACGTTTTATGATTTCTGCGTCGGAGTCAGGTCTGTATGCTTCAGGTACTATTCTGCTTAATCCTCGATAGTATAATGCTGCTGTTTTTACCCAGGCCTCATCGGTGAAGCTTATGTGTGGATAATAAAGCGCTCTTCCATTGGTGACCGCGTTTGAAGCCATAACATACTTATTTACAATGAAGATAGTTTTTATAGGATTTGCCCTAGAAATATTCAGCCAACTTGGTCAGCGAAACCTGTATTCCGAATCGGTTATAAATACTGTTTAGAGTCTCCAGTTTTGCAGGTTCATGTCGATACCCCAAAACAATTTCTATCATGCGCGTTTCTGGAAACCTCCCGTTTACGAATGTTGGGTTGTGAATATCCCAAAAAACACCGCTAGTTTCATGAAAATTTAGGAGCGGCAGGTCTACATAAGTTGAGCCGAATTTCTGAGAGTCAAGCCTGGAATGGATAATCGGGAATAGTAATTTACCAGCACGGGTGACCGTGTAAGTCGACGTGCCCTCCCTTCTGCAGTCAAAAAGTAAGCGAACTTCATTTTCGAATTCGTAGATTTTATTTTTAAAGAAGCAGCAAATTTTGGGGTCAAGCTCTATAGCGTCTGACATTTTCTGATGGACCCTTTTGACAGCACTGACTCTTTCAGTGGAATAGTACACTCTTGAGAGATGATACTGCACCCAATCTGATATACGATTTTCAAAACGGAGCTTAATGTAAGCACCATTTCCGTCCTTACCATAGAGCTTCCAAAGCAAGTGTTCAGTTGTTTTGTTGTTTTCAACCTCGCTGCAACAGCACATGGATAGACAATAAATTTCCGATTTACCTTTTATCCATTTTTCTGTCAGGGGAAATCCCAATTCATTCATGGGGTAAGTCATTTCCAGTTTGTCATCCATGCTGGCTAAACTAGTCATTCGAAGAGTACCTGTTTTCAATATACTATCCAAGCAATCGAGAGACGTGAAATGGACAAACTCTATTTGCTCGTTCAAGAAGAAGTCGGTATTTGCCAAATGACCATTGTTTTGTGGAATATAAAAGTAACGATGAGGTAGCTGATTTTTTTTCTCGTGCTCTTCATTTCCTGATGCTTCGCTAATAAGTTTATAGCCCAACTTTTCGATGTCCTGTATTAAGTCATTATTCATAATTGCAAAAGCTTGTCCACCTTAATATACGAGATTCCTCTGAATGCGGGATTGGATACCTCCAGCAACGCATCAGATGTGAAAATTTACTATATTTATTGTAAAACTATATTATGGCCGATATAACAATAATGGGATTTCCTTTTACGATCAAGTATTCTACTGGAGCGATTATACAATTGAACAGTTATCAAGATAGCCAAACAAGGACGAGTGGGGGTGGTGGAAGAATCTATACTAGCGTTTGGACTGGGAAGGTCGAAGGAGAAATCAAGCCGATACAGTCCCACACCTACACCAATGTCACTCAAGAAGTTCACTATAGGGGCTCCGCTGGAAAGGAGGATTATTTTCGAATAGTAAATCGCAACATTCCTTTTCGGGAGGGACAGGAAATAGAACTTGTGAGTGTCGAAAGCAAGGATATTAACCGAATACTTTTTTTGGGGATCAACAATTTGAAAAAGAAGTACAGAGTCTTGACAAATTATAATTCCATTATTGATTTCATCTATAGTCGTAAGTACGGAATAACTTACTCTTTGATTTCATTTGTGGTTGGCATGCTCCTGGCTTTACCTGCTTTTCTAAAAAGTAAATCCTTTACGGGTATCTTCCTGGTGTTTGCCGGTTTTTACCTTGCAAAGCGTGTCTTATCATTTGTTCAGAAAAAATTATCAAAAAGCAGGTTGTAGAAAAAATTGAGCCTTTTTGGGAAAACCTCTGAAGGCCTATTTGAAATAATGTGATTATTCTTTAGGTTCAGTGGGAAAGAAATCAGAAAGCTTCGCGTCAAGAGCTACTGCCAATTTAACATTGTAAAGAATTCGATATTTTTCTTTTCGTTTTCGATTTTGCTAATTTCGCTTCTGTCCATGCCCATTTTATCGGCCAGGTCTAATTGAATCATTCCCTTGGTCTCTCTTAAAGACTTAATCTTCTTGCTAAAAATTTTGATTTCTTCCACATATCGTTTTTCGTCCTTATTCACATCGGCTTTTCGGGAAAGAAATCTTTGGGAGAACATTTGTGTAATCGGCAATCACAACTACAGAGTTTTCGGCAATCAGGAGTACATAGAAATCGGCAACAATTGATACAGAGTTTTCGGCAACAACGGTGCAG
>PVEQ01000017.1 GCA_002973575.1 Sediminibacterium magnilacihabitans | reverse complement strand
AATCTATCTCAACTCTTTTTTTACTTTTTTCCTCCCCCAAACCTCCAAGAACCAGCCCGCTTTTTTTACAAACGGGTTGCAAAGATATACAGTTTAATTGCACTTCCAAATTTTATTCAAATTTGTTTTCTTTTTTTCTGCAATTCTAACTGATCCTCAATGAACTATACCGTTTTTTATCGAACGGGCGGCGAAGATAGGGAGTGGATCATTACCCACCAATCTTTTCTTGAAAGTTTTCAAAATATTTTTTGAAAAACAGCAATTGGTAATCAACACTATTGCCCCAAAAATCCCTGTTGTGCGCGCCCGGTCTTTCCGTGTAATCATGGTCTATCTTCATCTCCAGCAGCTTCCTGTGCAGATCCCGGTTCACCTGTAAGAAGAAATCTCCTACCCCGCAAGCCATCACTAGCTTCAACTCTCCGTTCTTCAATCCACTTGCTATATTGATTACTGTATTGCGCTCCCAGTTATCCTTGTGCAGCAAAGTATCGCCCAACACCCGCACCATATCCCAATTGCGGGGAAAGGGCCTGATGTCTACCCCACCGGCCATACTGCCCGCAGCGCCAAACAAATCTTTGTGCCGCATACCCAGGTAAAAAGCGCCGTGTCCGCCCATGCTCAGTCCCGCAATGGCGCGGCAATGGCGGTCAGCCACTGTGCGGTAGTTGCCGTCGATATAGGTCATCAATTCACTGGTAACAAAGGTTTCATAACGTACGGTGCTATCAACCGGACTATCGAAATACCAGCTGTTATAGCCGCCATCCGGACAAACCAATATCATATTCAGCTCATCGGCCTTTGCGGGCAACTGCGGGGCGTCTTTGAGCCAGGAAGCATGATTACCGCTGTATCCATGCAATAAATACACTACTGGGAAATGCCTTTGCATATCCTGGTCATACGCTGCGGGCCTGATGATCACGACCTTAATATCCTTGTGCATACTATTGCTATACACTTTTATCGTATCGGTCACGGCCGCCCCGGCAGCCAGGGCAAACAATATGCCCATCAAAAACATCCCTGCTCTTTTCATTGTATTTCCATTGAGTTGACGAAACAAAAAACCACCCTTGCTTTACACGCGGGCGGTTTTCTATCCATTGGGTTAAGCATTATTTCTTCTGTGCAGCATGCTGCATCGGGTTCTGTCCCTGTGATTGTCCGCGCATGGCCGCCTTCATCTTAAAGAGCGAGAACTTGCTGGGCGCTTCATTAGCTGGCCAGCTGTTGTTGCTCTCATCAATATCTGCTGTTTCCTTCATGGGATCCAGCTGGATATGAACGGCTTTCTTTTTGGTGAGGAATACTTTGCTCACATTGTTTTCATTCTTGCGCCAGATCTGTGCAGGTATCTTCTCTGTCTCTTTCGTTCCGTCTTCAAAAGTGAACTCCACAATAATGGGCATCACCAGTCCGCCTTTGTTGGAGAAAGATACTTCATACAAATGAATACCCTGGTATTTCGCTTTTTCTGCACCGGCCAACGGTTCGGCCGCTGCGGGCTGTTGTGCCGCTACTTTAAAAGTAGAGTCGTAGGGTTCAATACCACGATCATAACGCCAGTAAAAATCGCGCAGCGTTGTATCTGCATCTGTCAGGAAAATAATATTCTTATTCTCCCTGTTGCGTATCTTGGATATGTCCTCGAATGCATTCACAGCAGGCTTATCAATACCGTTGCCGCGCTGCATTCCCATCATCCTGTTGTCATTGCCTGCTACATACGCTCCATTGGGGTCGTACACTGCGTGCTTTACGCTGTCTATGGCAATATCGCAAGGTTCGATGCCATAGAACCATCCTCTCCAGAACCAATCGAGGTCTTCACCGCTCGCATCTTCCATGGTGCGGAACAGATCGGCCGGGGTGGGATGTTTGAAAGCCCAGCGCCTTGCATATTCTTTGAAGGAATAGTCGAACAATTCGCGTCCCATGATGGTTTCGCGGAGGATATTCAGGCCGGTAGCGGGCTTGGTATAGGCATTGGGACCGAACCGCACAATGTTCTCGCTGTTGGTCATGATGGGTTCCAACTGGTCTTTGGGCAGCTTCATATAATCCACAATGGTCCAGGCCGCGCCTTTGCGTGAAGGGAATTTATTGTCGTACAATTCTTCTGTCAGGTATTCTACAAAGCTGTTCAATCCTTCGTCCATCCAGGTCCACTGGCGTTCATCGCTGTTCACGATCATGGGGAAGAAATTATGCCCCACTTCGTGGATGATCACACCCAGCATACCATTCTTGGCAGATTCTGTGTACGTACCGTCTTTATCGGTACGCCCGTAGTTGAAGCAGATCATGGGATATTCCATACCGTTGGCCGCTTCTATACTCTGTGCCACAGGGTAAGGATAGGGAATGGAGAATTTAGAATAAGACTTGATGGTATGTGCTACCGTTTTGGAAGAGAATTTGCGGTACAGTCCGTATGCTTCCTTACCGTACGCACTCATACACATCACTTTCTTTCCTTCTACATAAGCAGGCACCGCATCCCAAATAAATTTGCGGCTGGAGCCCCAGGCAAAATCACGCACGTTCTCTGCTTTGAATATCCAGGTTTTCTTTTGGGTACTTTTTTGTTGCTCTGCTTTTTTCGCTTCATCCAGTGTTACCACTTCCACCGGTTCTTTGGCATTCTGTGCCTGGCTCCACCTGTTGAGTTGCGCGGGCGACAATACCTGTGCATAATTCTGGCATTGTCCGGTTGCCATCACCACGTGATCTGCAGGTACGGTCATTTGTACGCTGAAATTACCAAATGTGAGCGCAAATTCTCCGCGGCCGGTAAACTGGTGGTTCTGCCAGCCCTGGAAATCACTGTACACACAAAGGCGGGGATACCATTGGCTCATGGTGAAGAGATAGTTGCCGTCTTCGGGGAAATATTCATAACCGCCCCTTCCACCAACGGTCATGCGGTTGGTTATTTTATAATGCCAGTTGATGTTGAGTACAAACTGCTGTCCCGGTTTGAGCGGCGCAGGCAGGTCAACACGCATCATGGTTTTATTGATGGTATATTTCAATGCCTTACCGTTTGCATCGGTGAGTTTGGTAATCTTATCTCCGTTTCCGTTGTCTGTTTTGTTCTCCAGCAGTTTGTCTACCATTGACAGCGACACCTGCTTGCCCAGCGTGCTGGACTCCTGGTAGTTGGCATTATCAATACTGCTATGCTCATTTTCATCGAGTTGAAACCAGAGATAAGTGAGCACATCAGGTGAATTATTGTAGTAGGTAATGGTCTCTATTCCTTTCAGTGTGAGATTAGCTTCATCCAGTTCGCATTTGATGTTGTAGTCGGCTCGTTGCTGCCAGTACTTGGGACCGGGCGCTCCGCTTGCCGTACGGTATTCATTGGCCGTAGGGAGAATGGTTCCCAACTGCTCGAACTTATTACCGTGATTGGAGCCGGGATTGTTCATGATGTTTTGCGCATGCAGCGTGAGACCGGCACAAGCCAAAATCATCATCGATGTAATCTTTCTCATTACTATAGTTTATTAGTTGTTCAAAAAGGTACTCTTTGTAATGCCATTTGCAGGGCCAGTGCAAAAATGCCTCCCGATACATATAAGAGGTATTCGCGCCTGCTGAAACGAAAAATGGCTACGAAAATAAATGAAATCAATAACACTGCGATCACAATGACCAACTGCCCCACTTCCAGTCCTACATTAAAGGCCAGCAGTTGCAGCACCACGCTGTGGCCCTTTCCCAGCAAGCTTTTCAGGTAATTGCTGAAGCCCAGTCCGTGGATCAGGCCAAAGAACAGCGCGAAAAAGTATATGATGGGAAATCTTGATCTGAAACTAAATTTCTTCACAAACAAATTACTGATAGCTGTAATAACAATGGTGCAGGGGATGAGGAATTCTATCCAGTGAGCCGAATAACGCACCACATCCAGCACGCTCAGGGCCAGGGTAATAGAATGACCGATGGTAAAGGCTGTTACCAGTATCAGTATCTTTGTCCAGTCGGCAAATTGATACCGCAGACAAAGCGCCATGATAAACAGGATGTGATCGAGCCCTTTGAGGTCTGCGATGTGCTGATAACCGATCTTAAAATATAATCCGAACTCGTTCATGTGCAGCAATTAAATTAGTGATGGACTGGGTTTGGATGAAAAAATAATGTTGAATGGCAAATATACTGGTTCAATGGATGGCAACGGGTCTGCTGGCGGCGCTTCATCCCCTTTTCGTATCGATGATCGATATCAACCACAATGCCAAAGCGGCTACGGCAGAGATCAGCGTGCGCATCTTCACCGATGACCTCGAGAAAACGCTGGAACATTTTTCCAAAAGCAAGATCGATCTTACCCACCCGGCAGATAAAGCTTTCGTGGAAAAGCAGCTGGCGGCGTATGTCAATCAAAAATTGAAATTAAAAATTAATAACCAGTCTGTGGTATTGCACTACCTGGGGTATGAAATACAGCGGGAAAGTGTGTGGAGTTATTTTGAAGTGCAAAAAGTAGCGCCTTTTAAAAAAGTAGAAGTCAATTGCAGCCTGCTCTATGATTTCGAGTCGGGCCAGATGAATATTTTTCACGTAAGAAGCAACAAAACAGAAAAAAGCTACAAGCTCGATAATCCTGCAACTACCACCAGTTTTGATTTCTGATTCGTTCGTCATCCTGAGCGAACGAAGTGAGTCGAAGGATCTGCAGAAGCTTTATGAGGTCCCTCGGCTGCGCTCGGGATGACGTGGTATCAAATCAGAAATTATCCAGATCCATCTCTCCTTCCACCATCGTCACCAATACTTTATCAATACGGTGATGATCCATGTCTACGATCTCGAAACGAAATATCTTCCATTCCAATGTATCGCCGGTGACGGGTATTTTTTCGAGTTTATGAATGATGAACCCTGCCAGGGTATCAAATCCCTGGTCGCCTTCCATCATCCATTCTTCTTTGTCGAACCTGGCTAAGAAATCATAGAAAGGTATTTGTGCGTCTACCAGGAAAGAGCCATCGGCGCGTTGTGTGATCTCATAGTTTTCATCCTCCTCCTGCGGTATATCCCCTACAATGGCTTCCAGTATATCATTCAATGTAACCAGGCCTTCTACCGATCCGTATTCATTCACAATAAAACAGTGATGGGTTTTGGTTTGTTTGAATCTTTCCAGCACCTGGTATGCCGTATTGCTTTCGGGCACATACATGGCTTCCTTCATCAGGGCCTTCACTTCTATGTCTGCTGCTGCCGAGAACAATTCCTTGATCGTGATCACCCCTTCTATGCGATCAATATTACCTTCACAAACCGGGTATACCGAATGCAACTTATCTGCAAATTCTTTCCTTACCTCTCCTACTGTTTTTTTTACATCTATCCATACGATATCGCTGCGATGCGTCATGAGTGAAGTGAGGTTGCGGTCGCTGAGATGGAACACCCGTTCTATGATCTCCTGCTCTGCTTCTTCAATGGTTCCCTGTTCGGTTCCTTCATTGATGATAGCTTTGATCTCTTCTTCCGTTACCTGCGAATCATCTTCTTTAATTTTCAACAGGCGTATAATGAGCAATGACGACTTATTCAACAACCAAATGAAGGGAAATGTAAGCCAATACACCAGGCGCATGGGGCCGGCCATCATTTTGGCAATCGTTTCCGGGCTGCTTAGCCCGATCCTTTTGGGAACCAGTTCACCTAACACCAGTGTGAAATAAGTGATAATTACCACAATCAAAATGGTAGCTACTGTATTACTATAAGGATTAATGAAATCAAACTGTTGCAACCAGCTTTCCAGTGGTTTCTTGAAATTATCGCCTGAATAGATACCTGTAAGGACACTGATCACTGTAATGCCTATCTGAACTGTTGAAAGAAACCTGTCGGGGTGGCCCGACATCTCCAGCGCGCGTTTAGCATCTGTATCGCCTTTGGCCGCCTGCGATTCGAGCCTGGCCTTTCGTGCCGACACCAGTGCTATTTCGGCCATGGAGAAAAGCCCGTTCACAATGATCAATCCCAGTATAATGAATATTTCTGTCATGATTCCTGTTTATATATTACCCTCCCAGCTTTACAATGGCATACTTCGTTACTTCTTTGCTTCTTGTTGCCGGGTTGAGAAATGGAAGGCTTAACATGGATACTCCGTAATATTCGCCTTCATACACTGTTTTCATTCCGGGGAAATGCTGTTGCAACAATGGAAGGTTTTCCTGTTTCGTGATCACGATATCATCTTTTGTCAGCGCCCCTTGTTCTTTAAATGGTATGATGTACTGTGCATAAAAACTCAATGCACGACTCAGATCTATATGATACTGTACCAATTTTGATTTATCCAGTTGCTGTTGATCTATAACCGCTGCCGCTGTATTTCCCAACTGGTATTTGAGCAGGTTGGGGTAGAAAAAACTGTTCAGGAAAAAATTTACACCTATTACGGTGAACAATGCCGCCCTGATAAATGGCACTGTGCTGGTAGTTTTTGAAAACAATAGTTGGATGCACCGGAGCAAGCCAAGTATTGCCAGTGGCGCTACATACCAGGACAGGCCAGGGAAAGGAAATTTCATTAATGCAAATACTGCTATCCACAACAATAAAAAGATCACTGCATGAACTATTAATATTGGTTTCTTCCATCGCAACAATTCATCTGTATAAAAAACACGATAGAGAAACTTTGCTGTTATTATGGCTGCCAGCGGGAATACAATGAATATGTAATGTGGCAATTGTGCCTGGCTCCTGGCCAGTACACAATATGTAACAATAAAGCCGCCTGTACTGATCCACTCTTCATTTGATGGCAGCCTGAACTTCTTAATAATGATATCCTTCACTGCAAAGAACAGTCCTGCCAGGAAGCAAAGTATCCATGGCAGGAAACTCCAGAGCATGTTTTCGAGCAGGAAGGTAAAATGTCCCATCTCGTGGTAATAATTTTCGCCCGTATACCGGCCAAAACTTTGTGTCCAGTAGTAAAAGCGCAAACCCGACTGAATGGGTACGCCATTGATCAGCTTGCCAGGATGCAGGTCGTACTGCTGGTACAGGCCAATACTCATAGGTATGAGCAGCAAGGCTGTCAGTAAAAGCCCTACCAGGTATTCCCACCGGAAACACTGCTTCCAATCGCGGCGTAATACGATATGCGGAGCAAACGCAAAAACCGGCACCATCAATGCAATAGGCCCTTTCGTCATCATACCACCTGCGATGGCTGCAAATGCCAGCAATAAGTTTTTCCATGCGGGTTTCTGGTACCATTCGGCCAGTTGCCACAGGCTGAGCGCTACCCAGCCCATCAACATGGTATCGCAACGTACATCGTGCATGATGAGGAACATGGCCTGTGAAGTAGCCAGTACCATTGCAGCGAGGCGGGCGATGGTTTGGTTATAGAACAGCAATACCAGCCGGTAAGTAGCATATACTGCCAGCAGCGCAAATAAAAAAGAAGGTATGCGGTAAGCCCAGTCATGCACGCCGAATATTTTCATGCTCAATGCCGAGAGCCAGAACAACATGGGCGGCTTATCGAGGTAATCTTTGCCCAGGTCGTACACCTGCAGGTAGCTTTTGTTTGCGAGCATTTCCCTGCTGATAGAAGCATATTGTGCGGCATCAATATCCATCAATGGTATACGGAACATACCCAGCAGGTATACCAGCAAGCAGGAAACCAGCACAAAAAATACGGTTCGATTGGTGATCATATTACAGCAGTGGGTTGGTTTTCATCGAAAGAAGGAAGACCGATGCGCTTATTGAAAAAACTGGCTGTGACATAGCCCAGGCCACACCCCAGCAGACCTCCGCACAACACATCAATGGGATAATGTACACCTACATACACTTGTCCATAACTAATGGTAGCCGCCCAAATAAAAAAAACTTTGCCCCATTTTTTCAAAATTGGACGCATGGTCAGATACACAAACATCGCAAATCCGAAATGGTTGGTTGCATGCGAGGAAGTAAAGCTGTATCCGCCGGAGCAGCCGCTCAGTAATAAACGCATTTGCCCCAGTAGAGCGCCTTCCTGGCAGGGCCTGGGTCTCGCTACCCAGTTTTTAAGCAGTGTACTGCTTACCTGGTCGGTCAGCACCACTGTGATCACCGCAAAAAGTATCCAGGGCAATGCTTTTTGTTTGAAGTTCATCAATGCAAACACGATAAGGAAAAGATACAGGGGTATCCAGGTATTGGCATCACGCCACCAGGGGAAAACGCTGTCCAGAAAACCATTGGTCCAGCGGGTATTGATTTGGAGGAACAACTCCGTATCCCATTGATTAAGTTGCTGCCATATCTTTTGAAAAGTACTGAGCAACAATAGGTCGTGCGACATAGTGATGTAAAGTTAGGACTATTTCTTCTTCGCCACGATGATCATCCTTGGCGAAGTGCGTACATCATAATGCCCCAACTGGTAATCGCCGAATACTTCCTGCACCTGCATATTCTGGTAAGAAAGCATATCGGTAAAATCGCCCAGTGAAAACTTAGCTACCCTTTCGGTGTACAGGTGTTTGGGTGTTTTATTGGAATCGTCGGTGATCTGTATCTGCTTGAAAAAATGTTCTTCGTCCTGCCATTTGGTAATATGGAATGCCACATCTTCAATAGTGGTAATGAAAGATTGCTGCAGCCTGTCTTCCACATAATGCACGTTCAGGTAGTCGATTACGAACAATCCCTGGTGTTGCAGGCTCTGTGCAATGGTGCGGATGGCATTATCGTGTTCGCGCCGGGTTCTGAAATAACCAAAGCTGGTAAAGAAATTGAATGCATAATCGAAATAGTTGATCCAGAACGGCAGGCGCATATCGTGCTGGTAAAAATGCAGGTTATCGTCTTCATCTGCTTTGGCTTCTGCGATGGAAGCTTCCGAAAGATCAATGCCCGTAACATCAAACCCCATATCGGCCAATGCTTTGCTGTGCCTGCCTTTTCCACAAGCCACGTCCAGCATCCTGCAACCGCAGGGAGGCTGCAGGTAACTGATCAGGGTCTGGATGAATGCCATGGCTTCTTCCTCATCCCTGTGCTGATACAACAAATGATAATAATGTGAATTGAACCAATCTTTATACCACGACTTATCCGGCATGTCTGTCCTTTATGCCACAAAATTACATCCGCAGGGCAAACAAAAATTTTCAATTATGTTTGCAGTCCATCTAAACCCACCTACATGGCATTGATCAAAAGTATTTCCGGTATCCGCGGAACGATTGGAGGCAAACCCGGCGATACCCTGAGTCCCCTGGATGTTGTTCGTTTCACTGCCGCCTATGGCACCTGGCTGATGCAGCATTCCAAAAACAGGAAAGTGGTGTTGGGGCGCGATGGAAGGATCAGTGGTGAAATGGTGCAACGTCTCGTCATCAGCACTTTGAACGCATTGGGCATTGATGTGGTGGATCTTGGACTGAGCACCACGCCTACCGTTGAGATGGCGGTGGTATTTGAAAAAGCTGCTGGCGGCATTATTCTAACAGCCAGTCATAATCCCAAAGAATGGAATGCGTTGAAATTGCTGAACGAGAAAGGTGAATTCATCAGTGGTGAAGACGGGGCCAAAGTGCTGGACATTGCATCGAAAGATAACTATACGTTTGCACCAGTTGATAAACTGGGCAGTTACACGGTAAACAATACTGCTTTGCAACAGCATATCGATGCTGTTGTGAACTACCCGTTAGTAGATGCAGCAACCATCAAAAAAGCAAAGTTCAAAATAGTGCTGGATGCCATCAACAGCAGCGGCGCTTTTGCCGTTCCGGAACTGCTCAAAGCATTGGGTGTGAAGGATATCACTGTTTTAAATGCGGAAGTGAACGGTAAGTTCGCCCATAACCCGGAGCCGCTGCCCGAACACCTTACAGAGCTTTGTAATGAAGTGAACAAACAAGAAGCAGATTTGGGTATTGCGGTAGACCCGGATGTGGACAGGCTTTGCTTTGTTTGCGAAGACGGCAGTCTTTTTGGCGAAGAATATACCCTGGTAGCCGTGGCCGATTATGTGTTGTCGCAGCGGAAAGGTAATACCGTGAGCAATATGTCTTCTACCCGCGCCCTGAAAGATGTGACGATCAAACATGGCGGCACGTATACGCCCAGCGCAGTAGGTGAAGTGAATGTGGTGAACAAGATGAAAGCCGTTCATGCCGTGATTGGCGGTGAAGGC
Organism: Sediminibacterium magnilacihabitans; assembly: GCA_002973575.1. GTDB lineage: Bacteria > Bacteroidota > Bacteroidia > Chitinophagales > Chitinophagaceae > Sediminibacterium > Sediminibacterium magnilacihabitans. The sequence continues at coordinate 62,876 of PVEQ01000017.1, read as the reverse complement.
AATGGCGGCATTATTGTTCCCGACCTGCATTATGGAAGGGATGCACTGATTGGCATTGCGTTGTTTCTCACCCACCTGGCCAAGGAGAAAAAATCGGCCAAGCAGTTGCGCAATACCTATCCCAATTATTTCATGAGCAAGAACAAGATCGAACTGCACGATGGGTTTGACCTGAAAAAGATATTCGATCACATCAAGAAGAAATACAAATCGCATCCCATCAATACGGAAGACGGCCTCAAGATCGAGTTTGAGAGCGACTGGGTGCACCTGCGTTCCAGCAATACAGAGCCCATTATCCGCATCTATGCAGAGAGCAACTTCGAGACTACGGCAGCCAATGTGGCGACCAAGCTGATGAAAGATATCAAAGAAGTCATGTAACCCTCTTAGAACGTCATCCCGAGGTCGTCACCCTGAGCGAGCAAAGCGAGTCGAAGGGCGCAGCCGAGGGATCTGCCCGAATGTTCAGCAGCCCCTTCGACTCGCTTTGCTCGCTCAGGGTGACGATCAAATTGTTTACTTTTGCAGTGCTATGGAAAGAATTTATTTCGACAATGCAGCCACTACTGCATTAGACCCGCAGGTGCTGGAGGCTATGATGCCTTATCTTACTACACATTTCGGCAATCCCTCTTCTATTTACAGCTATGGGCGCGAAAGCCGGCTGGCAGTGGAGAATGCACGGAAATCGGTGGCCAAGACGCTGAATGCACATCCTGCAGAAATATTCTTTACCAGCGGCGGTACCGAGAGCAGCAATACGGCCATTACAGCCGCCGTGCGCGACCTGGGCTGCAAGCATATCATCTCTTCCGTTATTGAACACCATGCCACCACGCATACAGTGGAATATTTGTACCATAATGGCGAAGCAGCGCTGAGCTATGTAAAACTGTTGCCGAACGGACATATAGACATGGAAGACCTGGAGCATATCCTGGCCGAAAGCGAAGAAAAATGCCTGGTTACGCTGATGCATGCGAACAACGAGATTGGCAATATGCTCGACATACACGCCGTAGGAGAATTGTGTAAATTATACGGAGCCATTTTTCACAGCGATACCGTGCAGACCGTTGGGCATTTCCCCTTCGACCTGCGCAATACACCGGTGCATTTCATTACCGGCGCCGGTCATAAGTTCCACGGCCCCAAAGGCGTAGGGCTGCTGTATATTAATGAGAATGTAAAGATCAAACCCTTTGTACATGGCGGCAGCCAGGAAAGGAATATGCGTGCCGGTACTGAAAATTTATACGGCATCGTTGGTTTCGCCAAAGCGCTGGAGCTGGCTACTACTCATTATGAGCAAGACAGCAGTTATATTAAAGGATTGAAAGTGTACCTGATGGAACAGTTGAAAAAACACATCAAGGGTATTTCTTTCAATGGTGATCCTTTGGGTCGCAGTCTTTATACGGTATTGAGTGTAAGTTTTCCCAAGACAGAAAAAAGCGAGATGATCCTGTTCAACCTCGACATCAACAATATATGCGCCAGCGGTGGCAGCGCCTGCACCAGCGGGGCCGATCAAGGCTCACATGTGATCCGCGCCATCAACCACAATCCCAACCAGGTTACTGTTCGCTTCTCCTTCAGCAAAAACAATACAAAGGCCGAGATCGATGCGGTGGTAGAGAAACTGAAGGACATGATCTGACAAGATTTTTCTTTACAGGCAACACACACTTTTAGGCCCGTATCATAGATACAGAAACAAGTACTATGAGAACAAGGCTAAACCTTTTATGGGCATGCTGCTTGCTCATCTTTTATACTACTGCCAGTGCTCAAATCAAACAGTCGGCTCTTCCCGTTGCAGGGCCTGCGTTGAATATCTATGGCGATATTGGCGGTCCCGGAGGAATTATTTCCGTCAATTACGACCGGCGTTTCACCGGTGAAAAAGGTTTCGGTTTCAGAGCAGGGCTGGGCACTATCCTGCTATCTAAACCTGTATCAGATATACTCACAGAAACCAAGCCCCACCTTACTTTTCCGTTAGAGCTGAATTACCTCATGGGTAAAGAAGGCAATTATTTTGAACTGGGCGCCGGCATGACTTTCCTGGGTAACATGTCTTCCAATCCGGCTGTTACAGAGAAAGATGAATCAACGCCTGCAACTGCGCCTGATCGTCCGGATGACATGATCTGGCATGCTACGTTGGGATACAGGTACCAGCCGCTCAAAAGAGGTTTCACTTCGCGTGTATTTTTAAGTCCCGTGAAAACACCCAACTCTTCTGTATTCCTTTACGGCGGTGTATCATTCGGTATCAGGATCTGATCGTGGGCAACTTACTATGACTGGTAATCATCTCCATCCGGTTCATCGGTTTCTTCGCCGAGTTCCAGCTGGTTCAGGTTCATCATGCTGCCCATCAGGTCTTTGAACTCAATTCTTGCGCCGATCATTTTTTTGCTGAGCATGGAATAAGCGGCGAGACCGTGCAGCAGCAATTCCATGAGCAAAGTCGTTTCCTGCTCATTGGCTTGCGGGTAATATTTTTTAACCACCGCGTGTAGTCCGCTTACCTGGTAAAGTTTAGCCACACGCTCTTCGTCTTTCATATCGAGCAGCAGGTCGAGGTGATTGCCTGCATCGAACCAGCGGATGATGGCTCTGTACGGGTTCTCCGGTTCTTTTTCTTCTGTAGAACGTTTGCCGGTATTTCTTTTTTTCTTGAGCTGATCGGGATTGGGAAAATATTGTGAGAAAACAGTACGGATCGATTTGTCGAGCAGGTTCAGGGCCACCTGGTAAGGGCCTTCCTGTTCGCCTTCGTACACCAGTTCTATTTTACCGGTGATGGCGGGGATGATCCCTGTTAAATCGCTGATCCATACCTGCGTGTGTTTTTCGCGGAACAGGATGGTCCTTCTTTCTGCGCTGCTGATCGCATTTTCATAGGCAGCGATGCTGAGGCGGGCGCTCACGCCGCTTTTCTTGTCAACGTATTCATTCACCCTCGCTTCAAATGCTACCTGTTCGATGAGTCTTTTTATCAGCTCACTCACTTGCACAATCTCTTGTTGAGCCTGCGGCACGTCTGCTTCCTGTTCGGTGATCATCAACGCCGTTTCTATGTCTTTCGGATAATGCGTGAGTATCTGGCTTTCTATCCGGTCTTTCAGCGGTGTTACAATGCTTCCCCTGTTGGTATAATCTTCGGGGTTGGCAGTGAACACAAATAAAATATCCAGGGGCATGCGCAGTTTGAAACCGCGTATTTGTATATCTCCTTCCTGCAAAATATTGAACAGCGAAACTTGTATGCGCGCCTGCAGGTCGGGCAATTCGTTGATCACAAAAATGCCGCGGTTGCTGCGGGGGATGATGCCGTAATGGATCACTTTTTCATCTGCAAAACTCAGCTTGAGGTTGGCGGCTTTGATGGGATCGATATCGCCGATCAGGTCGGCCACACTTACATCGGGTGTGGCCAGTTTTTCTCCATAGCGATCGCTCCTGTGCAGCCACTGCACAGGTGTTTCATCGCCATGCTCGGCCACCATATCCCTTCCGAATTTGCTCAAAGGATTCAGCGGGTCATCGTTCACTTCACTTCCTGCGATCACCGGGATGTATTCGTCTAAAAGATCCACCATTTGCCGGGCCATACGGGTTTTGGCCTGTCCCCGGAGACCCAGGAAAAGGATATTGTGCTTGCTCAACAGCGCCCTTTCTGTGTCGGGTATCACAGTGTCTTCATATCCCATAATACCTGTGAAAGGGTTTTCTTTGTTCCTGATCTTTTCTATCAGGTTGCTGCGGACTTCTTCTTTGATCGATCTTGGCTGATACCCGGAATTTTTTAATTCACCGAGTGTTTTAATATGCTGGATGTTCATGGTCTGTTTTTCCTATCGTCATCCTGAGCGAGCGAAGCGAGTCGAAGGATCTGCTGAGTGTTCAGTGAGATCCCTCGGCTGCGCTCGGGATGACGTTTGATATTGATGACGGTTGATGTTAATATACTGTTTTTCTTTTTCCACTTTCAAAATCCCTGAATATAAAGGCCCCCAGGTTATCGAGGGATGCAAAGAATGCTTTGCCGTTGTTCATCTCTGTAAACTCCTGCACAAAATTCTGCAAGTAAGGATCCGACGCGATCATGAAAGTAGTGATGGGTATTTTTAATTTCTTGCACTGGGCCGCCAGGTTGATGCAGCGGTTCACCACTTTCCTGTCGAGACCAAAACTATTTTTATAATAACGCTTTCCTATTTTCAAACAGGTAGGCTTACCATCGGTGATCATGAATATCTGCTTGTTCGGGTTCTTGCGCCTGCGCAGGATATCCATGGCCAGTTCCAAGCCAGCTACGGTATTAGTATGATAAGGCCCCACCTGCAGGTAAGGCAGGTCTTTGATCTCTATGCTCCAGGCATCATTACCGAATACTACAATATCCAACGTGTCTTTCGGGTACTTGGTGGTGATCAACTCGCTCAGCGCCATGGCTACTTTCTTGGCAGGCGTGATACGATCTTCTCCATAGAGGATCATCGAGTGAGAGATATCGATCATCAGCACGGTAGAAGTCTGTGTTTTGAAATCACTTTCCCTGATTACCAGATCATCTTCCTGCATGTTGAAGCTGCTGACGCCATGATTGATCTGTGCGTTGCGGATGCTCTCGGTAAAATCGATCTGTTCCGGCATATCGCCAAACTGGAAGGGGCGGGTATCTGAGTTTGTTTCATCGCCCTGTCCGGGTTTGAAAGTCTGGTGATTGCCCTGTTTGGTTTTCTTCAGCTTACCGAATATCTCTTCCAGGCTCCGTTTGCGGATGGTTTGTTCTGATTTTTTGGTGATGCTGATGGTGCCATCCTGCGGGTTCTCCTGCAGGTAGCCGTTCTCTTTCAGTTCATCGATGAAATCGCCCAAACCATAATCGGGGTTGGTGAGTTGGTATTGCCTGTCGAGCTCGTTCAACCATTGCAGTGCTTCTGTAGCATCACCATTGGTATAGGTGAGCAATTGCATGAAAATGTTCAACAATTGTTCAAACTTATCCAAACTCCTCTCGGCCGGATCAAACTTTATAAAACGATGGCCTTTCATATCTACTGCAATTTACGAAAAATGGAGTTAAGCTGAGTATCTGCAGAAGTGTTGTGCAAACCACTGAGTAGTATATACTTTTTATCAGCATCTATGCCAGTCTTGTATAGTTAGTAAGTCTATTTCGCCTGACAGCAGTTTTATGGAGTACTGTTCACTACTGTGTGTCTCACATGATCATCCAATTATTCCTGCTGTTAGTATATGTGGGGATTATGGTGGGTGTTGCACTTCCCCGTTACTCTCGCCGGTTCTGGGCATTGGTATGGAAACAAGTATCAATACTGCTCGAAAAGTGGCCCGATCGACTGTTTGACCGAATCCGGAGCACTCCCGACGCCATCCGCTACACTACTCGACGGTTTCCAGAGTGCTCCGGAAACCACCATTTGAATATACCAGAACAATTAAAGCATTGAAAATGTATTATTTATGAATTTTAGTGATAATTAGAACCAAATAAGGAAGATTCGACGTGAAATTTATTTAATGTCGAAATAGTTACACAATTTCGACATTAAACAAGAAAGCGTAGCCACTGATTCGACATCAGAATTTATTCATGTCGAATATTTAAACAAAATTCATCATCAATGAGTGTAAGTATCCCTAAATCGCAAGTAGCTTAAAATCAGAGATAAACGTCTAAATTTAACCCGAAAATGAAAAGGCTGTTTGAGTAACGGAACAGAAAAAATAAATGATCTTACAATGAATGTGAAGCTGCAGGAACTATCTGAGCAATTAGAAGGGATGCTATATACCGATACCACCATGCGTACCCTGTATGCAACAGACGCATCGGCCTACCGGGAAATGCCACTGGCGGTTGCTGTTCCCAAATCAAAAGAAGACCTGAAGAAACTGATCGCTTTTGCCAACAGGGAAAAAACTTCACTTATTCCAAGAACGGCTGGCACTTCTTTAGCCGGACAGGTAGTGGGCAACGGTATCATTGTTGACGTGTCGAAATATTTTACCGAAATAATAGCATTGGACACCGCCCAACACTGGGTACGCGTACAACCCGGCGTAGTTCGGGATGAGCTGAACCTGTTCCTGAAACCACATGGTTTATTATTTGGTCCGGAGACCTCAACTGCCAACCGCGCTATGATCGGCGGCATGGTGGGTAATAATTCCTGCGGTTCCAATTCTGTTGTGTACAGGAGTACAAGGGAACATCTATTAGAAGTAAAGGCTTTATTGAGCGATGGTTCAGAAGCCGTATTCAATGCCTTATCTATCGATGCTTTCCACGAAAAATGTGAATTGGATAACCTCGAAGGCGCGATCTATAAAAAAATACGCAGCCTCTTAGGCAACTACGATAACCAGGCAGAGATCAGGAAAGAATTTCCCCGAAAAACAGTGGAAAGAAGGAATACCGGTTATGCCGTTGACCTTTTAGTGGAGACCGCCCCCTTCACGGCAGGCGGGGAAGATTTCAACTTCTGCAAACTGATAGCCGGTTCGGAAGGAACACTGGCATTTATTACGGAAGTAAAATTAAATCTGGTACCACTGCCCCCGAAGGAAACAGGATTGCTCTGTGTTCATTTTAATTCGATAGATGAATCATTGCATGCCAACCTCATTGGACTCAAATACCGGCCAAGCGCCAGTGAATTGATCGATCATTATATATTGGAATGCACCAAAGACAATATTGAACAAAGCAAAAACCGTTTTTTTGTACAGGGCGACCCCGGCGCTATCCTCGTTATTGAATTTACAAGATCTACGCGCGAAGAAATACTGGAAATAACAAAAGCTGTAGAAGCAGAAATGCGGGCAGCAGGACTGGGCTATCATTTCCCTGTATTGTTTGGAGAGGACACAAAGAAAATATGGACACTCCGGAAAGCAGGGCTGGGCCTCCTGGGTAATTTGCCCGGCGATGATAAAGCCGTTCCCGTTATTGAAGACACGGCTGTTGATGTGGATGACCTGCCTGCTTATATCCGCGATTTCAATGAGATATTGAAAAAGCACGGTTTATATTCGGTACATTATGCACATGCCGGCTCGGGTGAAATTCATCTCCGGCCTATTATTAACCTGAAAACAACAGAAGGCAACCAACTGTTCAGGACCATTGCAGAAGAAGTAGCCACGCTGGTAAAAAAATACCAGGGCTCGCTGAGTGGTGAACATGGTGATGGAAGGCTGCGTGGAGAGTTCATCAAACAGATGGTGGGCGAAAAGAATTACCAGCTTTTAAGGGAAATAAAATATACTTGGGATCCGGCTAATATCTTCAACCCGAATAAAATTGTTGACACACCGCCTATGAATACGATGTTGCGGTACACACCGGGGCAATCCACTCCTGCATTCAATACCATCTTCCGTTTCCATCAGCAGGATATTTTGCAACACGCGGAACAATGCAATGGGTCGGGCGATTGCCGCAAATCACATCTATCGGGTGGAACGATGTGTCCTTCTTTCATGGCAACCAGGGATGAAAAAGACACAACCAGGGCAAGGGCCAATATCCTGCGTGAATTCCTTACCAGGTCGGAAAGAACAAACCGTTTTAACCACCAGGAGATCTACGATGTAATGGACTTGTGTTTGAGTTGTAAAGCCTGCAAATCTGAATGCCCTTCCAATGTAGACATGGCCAAATTAAAAGCTGAATTCCTGCAGCAGTATTATGATGCCAATGGGGTACCCTTCCGGTCGAAGTTGATCGCTAATTTTTCCGCTTCTGCAAAATTAGGATCGCTGATGCCGTCGGTGTATAATTTCATCATCGGCAACCCGGTCACAGGTACCCTGATCAAAAAGATCTCGGGGTTTGCCGTTAAACGCAGCATGCCTGCATTATCGGCAAAGACCTTATTAAGCTGGTATAAACAACACCAGGCGACATTGACAGTGAAAGGCAAGAGAAGGGTGTACTTGTTTTGTGACGAATTCACCAATTACAATGATGCGCATATTGGCATCACCACGATATTGTTGCTGGAAAAATTAGGCTATGAAGTGATCATCCCGCAACACGAAGAAAGCGGCCGTACCTGGCTTTCCAAAGGGCTGATCAGGAATGCACAAAAGATCATCAACAGGAATATTGCGGCTTTGAGTCCCCTCATTACCGAATCCACTCCTTTAATAGGAATTGAACCGTCGGCCATCCTTACTTTCAGGGATGAATACCCCGACCTGGCATCTGATGAACAATTGAATGCAGCAAAGAATTTAGCTAAAAACGTTTTCACGATAGATGAATTCATCGCCGGTGAAATAGCCAGCGGGCGCATCAAAAAAGAACAATTCACCAGCGAAAAGAAGCAGATCAAATTGCATGGACATTGCCAGCAAAAAGCCATCTCTTCTACAGCCCCCTCAGTAAAAATATTATCCCTGCCCGAAAACTACCAGGTGGATGTCATACCCTCCGGTTGTTGTGGCATGGCCGGTTCTTTCGGCTATGAGAAAGAACATTATAACCTGTCGATGCAGATAGGGGAACTGGTGTTGTTGCCAACAGTACGCAAACAGCCGGCACACACCATCATTGCCGCGCCCGGCACCAGTTGCCGCCACCAGATCAAGGATGGCACCGGGCGAAAGGCATTGCATCCGGTTGAAGTGTTGTATGATGCACTGGTGAAAAACGAAACAAAGCAACCGAACCAGTAATGAAAGCAGTACAGTCTTTTTTGTGGGGATGCCTATTACTGGTTATTTCTGTTGGTGGCCATGCACAATCAGATACTTCTTTTTGGTTTGCGGCGCCTGCCGTTACACCCGGGCATTCCGATACGCCCATCGTTGTAAGGTTATCCAGCTATGCACAAGCTGCAGATATCATCATCAGCCAACCCGCCAACCCTTCTTTTCAACCCTACCATATTCACCTTAACCCTTATGCCGCTACAACGGTTGACCTTACCGGTCAATTAGAGATCATTGAAAACAAACCCGCTAATACCGTACTTAACTACGGCATCCGAATCAGCGCTACGGCTAAGATATCTGCCTATTATGAAGTAGAGGGGAAAAGAGGAACGACGTACTATAACCCCGAGATCTTTTCTTTGAAAGGAGCGATCAGTAAGGGGCTGCAATTCATGATACCCGGGCAAACGCGTTTTCCCAATGGCTCCTATACGCCGCAACCCAGGAACGGGTTTGTGATTGTGGCAACAGAAGACAATACTTCAGTTGATATTTCATTAACGAATCCAGACATGGCAGGGCACTCGCCGGGCCAGTTGTTTACCATTGTTTTAAACAAGGGTCAAACCTATGCGGTAGTGGCGGCGGGCATTGCAGGTAATCTTCATCTTGCGGGAAGTAGTGTAAAAGCAACCAAACCTGTATGTGTTACTATTTATGATGACTCCATTGGCCCGCTAACAGGATGTCGCGACCTGGTGGGAGACCAGCTCATACCGGAAAACAGTAATGGAAAGGAGTTCATCATTGTACGGGGTATGTTGACAGTTGATGGTACTGTGGGCGATTATTATTATATCCTGGCTACTACAGATGGCACAACGATTACGATCAATGGTACTATTGCTGCAACCATCAATCGCGGACAAATTTACGAGGGGTTGTTAACGGACCCCTCGGCGTATATTGTTACCAGCAACCCGGTTTATTTATACCAGTTAACAGGAACCGGCTGTGAAATGGCTACTGCCAACCTGCCAAGCATCAAATGCACGGGCTCACAATTGGTCACTTTTGTACGGTCAGCCAGTACCCCCTTTTACCTGAACATTCTTTGCAGGAATACAGAGACAGGTAGTTTTTTGTTGAATGGCCAGGCAGGCATCATTACTGCAAGCCTTTTTAATGCAGTGCCCAGCACCAATGGTCAATGGATGGCTGCAAGAATATCCGGGGCCAACCTGGGCAATATCGATAACCTGATTACCCCCGGTGTACCCACCGTGGTTTCCAACACATCCGGCTTATTCCATCTGGGTTTCCTGAATGGTGCTTCGGGCAGTGTGTTCGGTTATTTTTCCAATTATGGTAATATTAATATATCGCCGGTTGTGAACAGTACACAATGCGTGGGCAGCGATATCCAACTGTCATCCACCCTTATATCCAATACCACTTACCAGTGGAAAGGGCCAAATAATTTTACCAGTAATCAATACAACCCGGTGATCAGTAATCCCACTGCTGTGAATTCCGGAACTTATTATGTAACAGCCAGTCAGCAAGCCTGCGGCAATTTTACAGACAGCATAACGGTAACTGTACACCCTGTTCCTACGGTTACATTAAAAGGAAGCGATACGATTTGTTATGGCGCCAGTAAAATGCTAACCCTGCAACTAACGGGCAGCCCGCCCTGGAGCCTTTTGTATTCAGATGGTACCGGCACAGATACGCTTACCCATATTACGGCGTCTCCTTATACTTTCCCGGTTACTCCTGGTGTTACTACCAGGTATGTTATCAAAAACGTTACTGATACCAATGCCTGTATGATGAACAAAGGAGGCAACCCGGCCGATACGGTTGTTACAGTGGCCGTGAGGCCGCAACCCAAAGCCGGTTTTACCGCTACGCCCGATACGGTTTGCCAGGATGGCGCCATCGCATTCAAAGGTCTGGGGAACGGTTCGGGAGGCGCTGCAGTAAAATGGGTGTGGGATCTTGCAAATGGAACAGTTGCTGCCGAGCGTAACCCGTGGAAACAGTTCAAGGATTCCGGCAGGTTTGCGATCAGGTATTATTTTTTCAATGCACAGGGTTGTTCCAGTGATACTGTTTCGAAGGACGTGATGGTATTCCCCAACCCCCACCTGGTACTCGATCCATCGATAAGTGTTCTGGAAGGCGAGACGGTCATGCTCAAACCCAGGTTCTATTATGGGCAATCGCTGCACTTTCAATGGATGCCGGCTACTTATCTAAGCAGTGATACCGTTGTAAGTCCGCAATTGATGCCCACGGGCAACATTACCTATACGCTGAAATTGACGGGATCCGGAGGCTGTTCTGTAAGTGATACGGTTTTTATCAGGTTGCTGAAGCGCCTTGAAGTGCCCAATGCTTTTTCTCCCAATGGAGATGGCATCAATGATACCTGGCAGATCAGGTACCTTGATACCTATCCGGGGGTAATGGTACAGGTATTCAACCGTTACGGGCAGATAGTCTTCAGCTCTACAGGCTATGCGATTCCCTGGGATGGCACGATGAACGGAAAACCCCTGCCGATAGGCACGTATTACTATATCATCAACCCCAAAAGCGGCAGGCAGGTGATCAGCGGATCGGTAACCATCCTTAGATAAAGAATGCAGCAATGTTGTGTGAGTAGAAATCATTAAGTAGCGTCATTGCGGTTTGAAGCCAATCGAATTACGAGGCACCGCGTATTTATTTTCTTTGCGTAATTGATCGATCAGTTCAAACAAAACACCAATTTCTTTGTTATGCTGTTTCAACGTATGGCCTTGCTCATGTAAATATTTGTCTATCTTTTCGAGTCTTAAAAGCATATCCTGATTGGCACGTAATACTTCCCGCATAGCAATGAAGAGTTTTACAATACGCACATTTACTTCAATTGCCCTTTCGCTATTGAGGACACTTGCAAGCATTACCGCCCCATGTTCCGTGAACGCATAGGGTGACCCTGAAGAATACTTCAAAGCCTTCAGGTGGTCGCATTTTGCGACCACCTTCTCCTTTTCTTCCAGTGTTAACTGGAACATAAAATCAACAGGAAATCGTTTGATATTACGCTTTACTTGCTCATTCAATCGTTTGGTAGGCACCCCATACAACTCAGCAAGGTCACGATCTATCATTATTTTTTGTCCCCGAACATCCAGAACCTTAGATAACAAAGCATTATCGTTTACTATTATCTCCTTACTCATTTCTCATCTTCTTTTTTTGTTTCACATTAACTTATCTCATGATTCATCCGAAGCGATCAACTAAAATACTCAAGTCTGAAATGATATTGATCAGATATAAATACCTGTTTTTAACGCTAGATTATACTATAGCAAATACATAACTGATGCATAAAAAAGCAGCCGGACTAAAGTCCGGCTGCTCGTATCTTAATATAAACTGGTCTTATTTTTTACTGCTGTCCGCAGGCGTTAACCCCTTCAGTGTTGAAGCAGGATTGTACATCGCCTGCATCTGCTGCAAAGCCTGCAGGTAATTATCTGCAAACCTTCTTTCATCGGCCAGGTTATCTGCCATGGTGCCGCTGAGTGAATTGTAATAACGGAGCTGTTGTTGCAGGTCTTTTTTCACCGATGCAGATACTTTCTGCGCCAAAGCCAAATCACCAGCGAGATAGCAGGACTCCAGGAACAACAGCGAATTGCGGTTGTGCATATTGCCCCTGCTGGTCATGCCATAATCGAAATTGGCAGGGTCCATCATCTTGTCGGCCAGGTTCAGCACTTTGCGCGCATCTTCCTTGCGTCCTTTGTTGGCCAGATCATTGCCCAGCTCAGCATAAGCCGTACGGATGGTATTCAGGTGTCGGCGATTCTCTTCATCATAATACACGCCTTTGATCTGCGCATTGCCGAAAGCGAATTTATGCAGGGCCTTATCCAACATCCAATCTGTATTCACGCGGCTACCTATCACAGGCACCAGCCTGAAGCTGAGTCCGTCGCGGCGCAGATACTGGTCGAAGCCAAGCTCTACCGATGGCTGTGTGAAATAAATAGGCCTGTTCCATTTATTGGCAGCGATCACATTCAACACGGCCAGGTCGTTCTTCATCAACGCGTTTTTGGGTATTTCAAAGCGCATTTCAGATACTACACTGTCCGTTGCGTTAACGGTTGCATTCTTGAACACATAGTCCCTGTTTACCGCTACCGACATTTTCTTTACAGGATAGGTATTAACGCTTTCTCCACCTCCCCTGTCTTCCATCTTCGCAGGATCATCGTTGCCTACATAATTCTTCATCATATCATACAGATCGTAAAAACGATCTTCGGGAATGCCGGGTTTGGGGCGATAGAGAATATAATTCCGCTTATCTCCTTCTATCTGCTCGGGTGTCCATACCACATCAATAGGATCGCTCTGGTTCACTTTATAACGCAACTGGTTAATGTACCAGTCGATACCCAAGAGGCTGTAGTTAATCACGCGTATATCGGGTCGGATACCTTCTACTTCCTGTGCATACCACAGCGGGTAAGTATCATTATCACCAAACGTGAAGAGAATGGCATTGGGTGCACAACTCTCGAGATAATCTTTGGCCAGGTCGCGCGCCAATTGTTTCTGGCTGCGGTCGTGGTCGTCCCACTCCTGCTGCGCCATCACTACCGGTACTGCCAGCAAACAGATCAGGGTGGCCAGGATCGAAGCGGTAGCTTGTGATGCCGCTTTGCTCAGCCAATCGCGCACTTTCAATACGCCCAATCCTACCCATACTGCAAAAGCATAGAAGCTGCCCACATAAGCATAGTCTCGCTCACGTGGCTGGAAGCCTGCCTGGTTCAAATAAATTACAATGGCAAAGCCGGTGAAGAAGAACATGAGGAAATTGGTCACCGCATCATCGCCACGCTTTTTGAAATGATAGAACAAGCCTATCAATCCGAGTATCAATGGTAATGCGAACAGTTTGTTGTTCGATTTATTATTCTTGAGGCTATCGGGCATCGCGCTCTGATCGCCATAGAATATCCTGTCAACAAATGGAATACCGGTGATCCAGTTGCCATCTCTTACATTGCCGGTGAATAATCCCTGGTTATCATTTTGTTTGCCCGCAAAATTCCACATGAAATAGCGGAAATACATCCAGTACGATTGGTAGCCAACAAAGAACTTCACGTTATCTACCTGGTTCGGCGGCCGCTCATAAGAACCGTCTTTCATTCTGCCGATGCCCAGGAAAGCTGCATAATAATCGGCATGGTTCTGTTCATTACTCGCATCCCATACGCGGGGGAACACCATTTTATCTTCCGGTGCGTAAACGTATTTTTTATCCGGACCTACTTCAATATACTTGTTCCTCGCTTTCTCGTAACGCATGCCGGTATTCTTCACGTCTTTCAGATCGGCAGTGAATTTCTGTCCGTATACCAATGGAAAATCGCCGTACTGATCACGACCCAGGTAACCTACCAGGCTAATGGGATTGTCTACATTGTACATATCAATGGCCGGATCGGCATTACTGCGGATCATGGTGGTTACATAGGTGCTGTATCCCATGAGCATGAAAGAGAGACACCAAAGTCCCAGGCGCAGGTAAGTCCAGCCTTTTTTAGCAGCGAACCGGAATCCATACCAGAGCACCACTGCGAGGAGAATGAAAAAGAAAGCGAAACCGTAGAAGAAAGGCAGTCCCATACCGTTCACGAACCAGCGATCGAATGTGCCGGCCATTTTCACGGAATACTGGATCACCCCTACCTGTACCAGGCCGGTGATCACACATCCCAACACAAAAAAGATATAGATGCCTCCATAGTATTCTTTCTTGTCTTTTTTATACCGCTCTGCCAGCAGCAGGAGTCCGATGGCCGCTCCTACGCCCAGCACAACCAGTCCTGCCATCGTTCCATCCATACCAATACCTCGCTCTTCACTCGCTTCGCCATTGGCAGCGATCAAAGCCAGGATGAAAGCCAGCACACCACCAATCAGGGATAACCTGATGAACCAGGTGCGAATTAATTTATAGTTGAAAGAAGGTCTTCTGCGGAAATAATACACCATTACAATAGCGGGGATCGTAAGCAGGTTCAACAGGTGAACGCCGATAGACAATCCCATCATGTAACAGATAAAAACGATCCAGCGATCGGCGCCGGGCTCGTCGGCATGGTTTTCCCATTTGAGGATGGCCCAGAACACAATAGCAGTAAAAAAAGACGACAAAGCATATACCTCGCCTTCCACCGCACTGTACCAGAATGAATCGGTAAAAGTGTATGCAAAAGCGCCTACTACACCGGCGCCCATGATGGCCCAGGCCTGTGAACCGGTAACTGCGTCGCTTGTCTTCACATTCATGATGCGGCGCGCAAAATGCGTAATAGTCCAGAAAAGGAACAGAATAGTAAAGCCGCTGGCCAATGCGTTCATGATGTTCACCGCTTTGGCAGCGCCCATGGGGTTGTTGCCGAAAAGAACAATGAATATCCGGCCCAATATCACAAACAAAGGCGCTCCGGGCGGGTGCGGGATCTGCACTTTGAAACAACTGCTCACAAATTCACCGCAATCCCAGAAGCTGCCTCCTGCTTCTGCGGTCAAAATATACACGGCGCAGGCGATCACACAGACTACCCATCCCACCATGTTGTTAATTCTCTTAAACTGCATACTGGTTTTCTATTTTAAAAGACGGACAAACATAGCCCAATAATTGTAAATAAAATTGAAAATGTCAATGATGATCACCGGGGCAATCGCAGGGCCATTCCCTGTCCAGGTCGATGCAGGTAACCACGGTCATTTCATCTCCGCAGGGAGCGAATATCACGCGCAAACGCTGGTTGTCGCTGGTGTTACCTTCCACCGCATATTTATGGCGGCAGGGTTCGCCTTCCAGTTCGCTTTTCCGGTAATTGATGGTTCCGTTTTTGAGGATCTGTAAAATCTCTGCTTCATCTATATGCCGGCAACCCATTCTGCAGCGAGCATGCTTGGTATAATGCATGCGCGAAGGGTTCCGGTTCAACCCATCATCCTGACTGGTTGTGCCAGCCGGCGACTCGCTGGGTGAAGGAGCTGTTGCCGCAGACGGACTGGCCGGCGATACATGAGCAGGCTTGTTGCAATGACGGTTCGAAAGCAGGAATCCGACCAGAATAATGACCAATAAAAAAGGGACTGTTCTCCGGGAGTTCATATATACAGGATTAGTGGGGCGAATTAAACACATTTTGGTCATAAAACCGGCCTTCGACCCCCATAATTCCCATATGGCTTATCTTTGCGCCCTCTATGGAAAAGAAGCGTTCGGTAGCCTTTCATACTTTGGGTTGTAAATTGAACTTTTCCGAGACCTCTACCCTTTCCCGTTTGATGGAAAGTGAAGGTTTCGAGAAAAAGGAATTTGACGACCTGGCCGATGTATATGTGATCAATACCTGTTCCGTTACCGATAATGCCGATAAAGAGTGCCGTCAACTGGTGCGTCGCATCCAGCGCAAGTCGCCCGAGAGTTTTGTGGTGATCACCGGCTGCTATGCCCAGCTCAAGCCCAAAGAGATCGCTTCTATTCCCGGGGTAGACCTGGTGTTGGGCGCCGCAGAGAAATTCAACATCGCCCAACACATCAATGAACTGGCCAAAGGCAATGGCGCCAAAGTATGCAGTTGCGACATTGAAGAAGTGAGTGGTTTCAATGCTTCTTTTTCCCAGAACGACAGAACCCGCACATTCCTGAAAGTACAGGATGGGTGTGATTACACCTGTTCCTTTTGTACCATTCCAATGGCAAGGGGCAAGAGCCGGAGCGACAGTATTGCCAACGTGGTAAAACATGCTACCCAACTGGCAGCCGATGGCGTTAAAGAGATCGTACTTACCGGCGTGAACCTCGGCGATTTTGGCAAAGGGCCCGATGGCGGCAGGCATGAAGAAGATTTCTTTAGTCTTGTGCAGGAACTCGATAAAGTGGAAGGCATTGAACGTTACCGTATATCCTCCATCGAACCCAACCTGCTCACCAACGACATCATTGCATTTGTGGCCAACAGCAACAAGTTTATGCCGCATTTTCATATTCCGTTACAAAGCGGCAGCAATGAGATATTGGGATTGATGCGCAGGCGCTATCGCAGGGAACTCTATGCCGAACGCGTTGGCCTCATCAAAACGTTGATGCCGCATTGCGCTATTGGAGTGGATGTAATTGTGGGATTCCCGGGAGAAACGGATAAACATTTCCAGGAAACTTTTGATTTCCTGCACGAACTGGATGTATCGTACCTGCACGTGTTCACCTACTCTGAACGCGATCATACCAAAGCGCTGGAAATTCAGCCGGTGATTCCCATACCCGTTCGCAATGAACGAAATAAAACTTTACGCAACTTATCTTATATGAAGCTGCAATATTTCACACAGCAGCAAAGCGGACAAACCCGCAAAGTATTATTCGAAGGATTTGATAAGCATGGTATGATGGAAGGCTATACCGATAACTATATCCGCGTGAGCACGCCTTATCGCGGAGAATGGGCGAATCAGATCATTGACTGGAAACTCCGGTAAAAATTTATACCACAGACAGGTATTCCGCCGGAAACTCCACCACCATTACCTGTCCCAGGCTTTGCAGTTTCACAAACACTTTTTTCTTTCCGCCCCTGATCACGGTTCCTTCATTGCCCATGAACACACCATAGTTCACTTTGATCTTCATTTCATCCATGAAACCCTGTTCGGATAATACGGAGATGCTGGCGTCTTTTTCTGCGAGGTATTTTTTGATGGTAGCTACTTCTTCATCGCGGATCACGGCAGGTTTGCCGAGGTAATGAACAAAATTCAATACGCCATCCGTCATCAGGACCTTGGTACGTTCGGCATCGTCGATCTGCACAAAAACATAGGATTTGAAAAGTGGTTCTTCAATGACCTTTTTACGGTCGCTCCATTGTCTTTCTACTTTTTGCAGGGGGCACCAACTGGCAATTCCCTTTTTCAACAGGGCACCATCTATCTTTTTTTCCCAGCGTGGCTTCGTATAAAGGGCAAACCACTTTTTTCGCTGCTCTGTCATGGTAGTAAACCTGAATTTGTCCTTACATAGATACTAATCAGGAGCTAAGGTAAAGAAAAACAATATTTCTCCAGCTTCTTGCGATCGTTGATCCTGATCCAGCGCTTATTCAATGAGAGCGCGTCATCTTCCACCAATTCATTCATGATCCTGAATAAGGTCTCATAAGTGGTGCCGGTATAGGAAGAGAGGTCCTGCCTGGAAAGTTCTATATCGATAAAGCCTTCGGGGGTTGTGCCAAATCGCTCGTCCAAAAGAAGCAAAGCATTGGCAATCCTTCCCTTTGTATTCATATGCGCCAGGTTACGCATTTTTCTTTCAGACTCTTTCAGCTCTGCGGCAAAGAACATCATCAGGTCATATAAATAGTCCTGGTTAACCTTTAGGGTGGCAGTGAAGAAATGAATGTCTATAAAACAGACATCCGTTGGCAGAAGTGCTGTTGCTGAGACTGGATAAACAGTGTCGCTGCCCAATCCGCGGTGACCGGCAATGGCCCCGCTTTTAGCAAAGCGCAGGATCAGTTCCTTTTCGTCTCCCCATTTTTTATGCACTTTCACCAGTCCGGTATGAATGAAATACATCCCCTGTACCTCGGCCCCTTCCTCAAAAAGCACTTCCCCTTTCTTATAATGGTACATTTTCCTGTTGGCATCGATAGCAGGAAGCCATTCCTTCTGGCATAGCCGGCACATGGAGCAAACGGTAAGATCGCAGTTTACTTTTTTCAGTTTCATACTGTACAAAAATAAAGTCAAAATACAATCTCAAATATATTATTTAAATAAAAATCTAAACAATATGACAATAAATCTTTGAAATTATCCATTGTGTTATTAATTTTATTGCAGATAGAGTGTATTTTTATTTAAAAAGCTATCTTTTTTGATTCTTTATATTACATATAAAAAATCAAAATTTAAATCTAATTATCCATTTAGCCATTATTCCGCATCGTTAACAGGGTTAACCGGAACACTTTCTCCTCGATTGCTTGTCAAATACCTATTGACCTTACTTTATTGTCGCTACCCGATTGCCTGCCACATGAAACGTAATAAATGAATTTAATACGTGAATGATGGTACTGGTTTCTAGCATATTACATTAAAGACAAATAAAAAACCCCGGCCGATGTGGAAGTCTGAACCGGGGCGATGGAATTTAAATTGAAAACAATCTAAACCTAAAGCAAAGTTATGGCTAAAAAAACGAAACCTACTGCTTATGCATGGCTGTCCGCACTGTGTTTTCTTTTCACCCTAAGTGCGCACGCACAATTTACCTTAACCGGACAACTGCGAACGCGAACAGAAGTCCGGGATGGGTTTGGCAACCTGGTATTGAAAGGCGCAAAAACGGCCGCATTTACCTCTCAGCGTACCAGGTTGATCTTTGGATACAAATGGGACAGGGTTACTTTTGGTGTTACGTTACAGGATGTGCGGGTATGGGGACAAGACGCTTCCTCCATTTCCAATGCCGATGGCAATCGCCTGATGCTCCATGAGGGCTGGGCCGATATTACGCTGGCTAATAAAGCCGATACCACCATCAAATTTAAATTGTTCGACCAGCTTTCCCTTAAGATTGGAAGGCAGGAATTGAGCTATGACGATGTTCGTTTGATCGGTAACCTGGATTGGTTACAACAAGGCCGGCGACATGATATGGCGCTGCTTAAGATGATGCACAATGGATGGCAGGTTGACCTCGGGTATGCCTATAACCAGAACAGCGATGCTTTTGGTATTACCAATACCTCTTATGTGCCGGGCAATATTCCGGCATACGTGAAAAATTCAGGCGGTGTTTTAGTGCCTACCCCTGCCGGGATCGTTCCGCTTGCTGCCGGTGGCAACGCAGCCAACAATAGTTCTAAAACAGGTACGCCGGTGTACAGTAACCCAACCAATACCAATGCCGCCAGCCAGGATTATAAGTCGTTCACCAGCCTGTATATCAGCCGCAAATTCAACCAGACAAAATTCTCTGCGCTCTTTTTCAATGACCGTTTCGGGAAATATAAACTCGATTCTGTAGCCGTTGACAACACCGGATACGTTTATGGAAGGAGATTTATCAGTACAGGAAGCAACGATTCATTTGACTATTCTGGCACAACCAGTCGCTATACATATGGCCTGATGATCAATCATACGATGGGCAATGCATCGGGGTTTGGTAAAATCGCCTTGCAGGTGGCTTACTATAAGCAATCCGGCAAAAACCGGGAAGGCATGTCATTGAATGCGTATCACTATACGGCTTTAGCAACCTACCAAAAAGGCAAATTCAGCTTTACACCCGGCTATGACGTCCTTTCGGGAAATGATGCCGTTTCACCTTCCGGTGAAGACAACCGTTTTGATCCATTATACGGAACGCCGCATAAACACTGGGGCTATATGGATTATTTCTACGTGGGCACCGGTGCCCCTGCGGGTGGTTTGAATAACGGCTACTTCAAAGTGAAATATGCCAGCAACCTGTTCTCCATCGGCGCCGACTTTCACACGTTCAGCCTGAACAAAGACATGAAAAAGGCTGATGGTTCCCTGATCGATAAATACCTTGGCAATGAAGTGGATATCCTGCTGAATTATACACTCAATAAATTCACGGGAATAGAGCTGGGATATGCTGTAATGAATGCCAATAACAGCATGGCATTGGCAAAGGGACAAGCCGGCACCGATGCCGTTGCAGATACTTACAAGAAAACAGGCACATGGTTTTATGCAATGATCAATATTCGCCCTGATTTCTTTTATAGTAAACCCGTTGCCATAAAACAGTAACACACACGATACAACATTCTTCCTTTTAAATTGATCAAAATATGAGAGGCTTAATCAATAAAATATTATTTATAGCAGGACTGGTAGCCGTATTTATGGCGGTTACTTCATTCAGGATGATGGCTAACCCACCCCGGAAAATAAAGCTGGGGTTTATACCACTAACAGACTGCGCTCCGCTCGTAGCAGCAAAAGAGCTAGGGCTTTTTGCGAAATACGGTGTTGATGTGGAATTATCCAAAGAAGCATCATGGGCCAATGTGCGCGATAAAATATTGAACGGCGAACTCGACGGCGCACACTGTCTCTTCTCCATGCCATTCTCTGTTTATACCGGTATAGGTGGAAAAGCCGGCTCTGATATGAAGATTGCCATGATACTGAACAATAACGGGCAGGCCATTACACTCTCTAAAGATTTTTGTGGACTGGTTGGCTTTAAAGAAGTAAACAAAGTAGCGGCCGCAGTTAAAAATGTGCAAAGCCGTAAGGAAGTTACGTTTGCCATAACCTTTCCCGGCGGCACACACGATATCTGGCTCCGTAACTGGATGGCCGCAGCAGGTGTTAACCAGAAGGCAGTCGGCATCATCACCATTCCCCCACCCCAGATGGTAGCGAATATGCGGGTTGATAACATGGAAGGATATTGTGTTGGTGAACCCTGGAATGGAGTGGCTGCAGCGCAAAATATAGGCTTTACACACATTGCAACGCAGGATATTTGGAAAAACCACCCCGAGAAAGCCCTGGTTGTGAATGCACATTTTGCCGCAACCGAAAAGGAGAACCTGAAAAAAGTGATGAAGGCGGTGATCGAAGCCTGCAAGTGGCTGGATAATATGGGCAACCGTAAAAAAGCAGCAGGATGGTTAACCAAACCCAATTATGTAAATGCGCCATTGCAGGTATTAGAAGCCAGGCTGGCCGGCTCTTATGACCTGGGTTGTGAATTGGGTGTACAGAAATACAAGGATGATGGCATGATGTTTTATAACAACGGGATCGTTAATATGCCCCGTAAGTCTTACGCCACCTGGTTCATGGCGCAGTACGTTCGGTTTGGCTATTTGAAATCAGAGCCCGACTACAAAGGCATAGTCGAGAAATTAATCCTTGACGACCTGTATGCAGAAGTAGCCCATGAGATGGGAGTGCCCATGCAGCCCGACATGCAGCCTTTCAAAACAACTTATGATGTACCATTTGATCCGAAGAATGTAGCTGCTTATTTAAAAACATGTAAGAGATAAAACCAACTGCTATGAAAAAGATATTCTCTTTGCAAACGCTCTATTTCCTTATTGGCATTGCTTTACTCGGTGGTCTATGGGAACTTATTTCAACGCTTACCAAGCATGAAATTCCCAGCCCAAGGGCAACCTGGCTTGTTTTCAGGGAAGTTATGCAGCATCCCATGCAGAATGATCCCGACTATAAAGGAATTGGCACCAAATTGCTGAGTTCACTTGAACGGGTGGCTATCGGGTTTGGCCTGGGCAGTATCGTAGCAGTGCCATTGGGTTTATTAGTGGGGTCCAGTAAAGCCATGATGGGCATTATCAATCCCATTGTACAGTTATTAAGACCTGTTTCACCGCTGGCCTGGTTCCCGTTAGGCCTGGCCATTTTCCAGGATTCACATAAGGCAAGCGTGTTTATGATATTCATCTGCTCCTTATGGCCAACATTGATCAATGCTGCGTTCGGAGCATCTCATATTCCGCAGGACCATAAGAATGTGAGTAAGGCTTTCGGTTTTTCCAAATGGAAATACCTCACTAAAATATTACTGCCATTCAGCCTCCCCCATATCATCACCGGGTTGCGTTTATCGGTGGGTATCGCATGGATGGTGATCGTAGCCGGTGAGATGCTCAGTGGTGGTATCGGGCTGGGTTATTTTGTATGGGATGAAGGGTTTAACGGGGGCAGTATTGCTAAAATACTGGTTGCCATCATCATCATTGGTTTAGTAGGGCTCCTGCTGGATAAGCTCTTCCTTTTCCTGCAAAAAAGATTCACTTATGCTTCATAATCATTCATTGTCTAAAGCTTTATTTTATGTCAGCCATTTCTCTGTCACCAGAAAACCATACTGAAACGTTTCACCATCATCATGCAGCTCCTGCAAACGGGTATGCAACAAACAGCATTGAAATCAACGATGTGAGCGTACGCTTTAAAACACCCAAAGGGGTTTTCACTGCTGTAAAAGATATTTCACTCGCTGTTGGTAGAGGTGAGATCGTTTCGCTGATCGGTCATTCCGGTTGCGGTAAATCAACGCTGATGAACACCATCAGTGGTATGGTGAAACCCAGCAGCGGCTCCGTCATTGCCAACGGGAACCTTGTTACCAAGCCTGGCCCCGACAGGGGGATTGTTTTTCAGAACTATTCATTGTTGCCCTGGCTGAGCGTATATCAAAATATTTACCAGGCCATCGATGCTGCCATACACGGTAAGACTGCAACAGAAAAAAAGGCCCTGGTTGAAAACAATCTGAAAATGGTAAAACTCTGGGAACATAAAGATAAATTGCCCGGTCAGCTATCCGGTGGTATGAAACAAAGGGTGGCCATTGCGAGGGCTTTTGCCATCAACCCCAGTATCCTTTTACTGGATGAACCTTTCGGGGCATTGGACGCACTTACCAAAAGCAACCTGCATGTTGAATTGTTGAAACTGTGGAACCTCGATAACAGAGAGAAAACCATTGTGATGGTTACACATGACATAGAAGAAGCCATATTCTTAAGTGATCGCGTAGTAGTGATGAATGATGGTCCGGCAGCTTCTATCAAAGCCATTGTAGACGTGCCTTTACCAAGACCCAGGAATAAGAAGGAAATTGTTCACGACCCTGTTTACATGGGTATCCATGACAAGTTATTGGGGTTTTTGGTTGATAAATTGTCCATCAACGACCTCTGATCATCCTGGCTAAGGCATTGTGCAAACAATACGTAGTGTTGTTTGCCTTATTTATTTGGCTGCCGTATGCACTTGCGGAGCGCTGGCTACTTCCACCATCGTCCGCACAGATTCACTGATGTATAGATCAGATTTGAGCGACTTCAACCAGTCCTGGTAGCGCAGCCCTTTAGCCGTATCGGCATTGTTGTAAAACTTTGCTTTATCATCCTGCAAAGCACTTACCACCATGTCAGCGCTTGGCTTCAACAGGGTATTGTTCTGCGTAACCGTTGTACGTATCTGTTTTTGCAACTGGCGGTATTTTTCCAGGTTGAGGCTGGCCGGTTCATCGGTTACTTTGGAAAGCCAGATCAGGTTGCTGTTCAACAGTGTCAGCGACGCGTTTTGTTTGATACGGTCGTTCTCACGATTAATCACCGATGCATAAGGCAGATCTCCTTTCCATAACTGGTAAGCGGCTTTGGGAATCTCATCCCAGGGCAACGCAGCAGGATTGTCTTTTTCTCTGATCTTCAGGTATTCGTAAGTATCGGGCAGGATCACATCGGGTGTTACTCCTTTCAGTTGAGTGGATCCTCCATTGACACGGTAAAATTTCTGGAAAGTGAGTTTCATAGCACCTAATTCCGTACGGCCGCTGTAAGGGTCGATGCGATTACCGAAAGGAATAGGTTTTTGCACGGTTCCTTTACCATAAGTAGAGGAACTTCCAATGATGATGCCCCGCTTATAATCCTGTATAGCTGCTGCAAATATTTCGCTGGCCGAAGCGCTCAGCTCATTCACCATCACTGCCAGCGGGCCATCATAGATAGCGCCTTGTTCTCTGTCGCTCAATACAGATGAACGTCCGTCTCTTTCACGCACCTGTACTACCGGGCCCTGGTTTACAAACAGCCCCACCATCTGCACCACTTCATAGAGATAACCGCCGCCGTTGCTGCGCACATCTATGATGATGCCCTTTACATTCTCTGCTTTCAGTTTCTTTACTTCGCGTGCTACATCTTCAGAGCAACGCGGGCCATTTTCTTTTTCAAAATCGGCATAGAAATCGGGCAGATAGATATAACCTATTTTATCTTTTCCTTCTCCAATCACGGCACTGCGTACATAGGTTTCATCTAACACGATCTCATCCCTTATCATAGTTACCACTTTAACGGTACCGTCTGTTTTTTTCAGTGTCAGTCTTACTTCCGTCCCCTTGTTTCCGCGGATTAACTTCACAGCATCTGTAGTTTCATAACCGGTTACATCTACCGGCTCTGCACTACCCTGCGCCACTTTGATAATCACATCATTCACCGCTATTTCTCCCGACTTCCACGCAGCGCCACCGGTTTGGATACTCACGATCTTGATACCGTAATCGTCCTGTCCCAGTTGCGCGCCGATGCCATAAAAACGTCCACTCATCTGCTCATCAAAAGAGCGCTTTTCAGTAGGCGGCATATAATCCGTATGCGGATCCATCAGTCCGGTAATAGCATTGATAAACGCTGAAAAACGCTGGTTCTCCGTAAACGTTGCCCGGAGCCTGTCGTAACGTTTATCCATGTACTTGAGAATCTTAGTCCGCGCTTCTTTTTCAAGCTCGGCATCTGATTTTACTACGAAATCTTTTTGTCCTTTGTTCTTTTCACGCAGGTCCAGCAAATCAACGTAGCGCTCCAGCGTATGAAATTTTAGCTGTTTGCGCAGTCTGTCTTTCCGCTCGGCTTCTGAAGCGGCATACTGCAACTTGTCTGCATCCAGCACCACTGTTTCATTGGTGTTGAAATCAAACGGTTTGGAAAGTATGTCTTTATAAAGGGATACCACCTGTTCGATGCGCTTATCATAAATAGCGCTTACCGCGGGTTCAAATTCTATGGGCGCTCCATGTATTTCATCATCGATGCGCAATTCATATTTTTTCAATGAATCGATATCGGCTTTCAGGAACATGGTTTTATCGGGATCCAAATCTTCCAGGTATTTCTGGAACACCTGTTTAGAGAATGCATCATTAATATCCTTCGGACTATAGTGTTGCTTTTCCAATAAATATCCAACCGTTGATAATAATTGCTGGCGTTGCGCGGCCGATACATCGGTTCCGCCCAGCCATTTATTTCTGAATGCAAAAAACAAACCTCCGAATAAGGCCACAGCCAGTATCAACAACCCTTTTCTACTCTTCATAAATCGTATAATTTTTGGCATTTGCTGCAAGATAGGTATCAAAAATAACTGAAAAAGACCGTACCGTATATCCGTACAGCCCAATTAACAAAGGTTTGCAAGGTGTCTGGACAAAAAAAAGCCCGCCACCTGGTATTGACTAAAGCGGTTTTACCTTACTTTTGCAAACCCAATAAACGGAGAGCGTAGCTCAGTTGGTTAGAGCGTCAGTTTGTGGCACTGAAGGCCGTGGGTTCGAGACCCATCGTTCTCCCGCTAAAACCTATAAGGATGATCCTTATAGGTTTTTAAATTTTAGTAAGATGAGTTACACTTTGATCCTGATCCCTTTTATTTCGGCTTTTATCGGATGGTTTACCGTATGGATGGGCGTTCGGCTGCTTTTCCACTCCGGCAAACCGGCAGGCAAGCCCTTGTTTTCGTTCGATGAGATCAGGCAAAAAATCACCCACCCCGATACTGTGCAACAGATCATGCCCATGGTAGAGGCCCATATCGACCATTTTCTGCGCGAGAAACTGTCCGCCGAAATGCCCATGATCAGTATGTTCATCGGTGAAAAGACCATCCAGCAGTTGAAGGGAATCTTTATTGCCGAGATCCAGACCCTTTTCCCCGATATGCTATCGCAGTACCTGGATAAGCTCGAGCGTGAACTGGACTTCAAGAAAATACTGGCGGTACAGCTGCGGAAGCCGCTGCGCAAAGCCAGGATAATAGCAGGGCTATTTGGCTTCGCAGTAGGGTTGTTACAGGCAGGTTTACTGCTCTTGTGGCGCTGATCACCGGCATTCAGCCGTTTTATTCCAGCCTTCACCCGGGACTCACCCATTCAGGATTGCCTAATGACCGTTTATATAATGAAGCTGCCGGCAGGGGTAGCAGCTGCACAATTTTGCAGTGTATTTCACTATAAAAGATCATCATGAGTAAGGTTTTTGTTCTATTATTTGTATTGATTTCAGGGCTTTCGGCCGAGGCCCAGTTCCCGGGAGGCGGAGCACGCCAGGGCGGCATGGGAGGCGGCGCCAATATCGGCCACCTGTACGGAAAAGTAGTGGATAATACCACCAATAAAGGGATCGAATCTGTAACCATCCAGCTCCTGGGCAATAAGTTCGATACTTCCACCCACAAAATGAAAGAAGCGGCCCTTGGCACCATGATTACCAAACCCAACGGCAATTTCAGCTTCGAAAACCTGCCGGTGATGGGGAAATTCAAACTGAAAATTGGGGCCATCGGGTATAAATCATTAGAAAAACCAGTAAGCTTTGACATCAAAATGCCCTCCCCGGGCGGCGGTATGCAGTCCGGTGGAGGCATGCAACAGATGCTGGGTATGATAGACAAAGACCTGGGCAATATCAAGCTTGTACAGGATGCTACCGATCTGGGAAATGTTACGGTAACGGCCACTGTAAAACAGCAGTTCGAGCTGGGTATCGACCGTAAAATATTCAACGTAGATAAGAACCTGGTGAGTTCCGGGCAAACCGCTACAGAGGTAATGAAAAGCATTCCTTCACTGAATGTGGACATTGACGGTAACGTAACCATGCGTAATGCCACTCCCACACTGTTCATCGATGGAAGACCCACTACCCTTACCCTGGACCAGATTCCGGCAGACATCATTGATAAAGTGGAGCTCATTACCAACCCTTCCGCTAAATTCGATGCATCGGGCGGTAATGCAGGTATCCTCAATATTGTGTTGAAGAAAAATAAAAAAACAGGTTATAATGGCGGTGTGCGGGCCGGCATCGACTCAAGGGGAAAGATCAACGGAGGCGGCGATATCAACCTGCGCCAGAACAAATTCAATGTTTCGCTGAATGCCAATTATAACCAACGTAAATCAATCGGCACCGGAACTACCGACCGCGATAACTTCCTTACCATACCAAGTTCCGTACACAACGAGAATGACGGTACCAACCTGGGATCGTTCCGGTTTTTACGGGTCGGGATCGATTATTTTGCCGACAACCGCAATACCATTTCTGTTGGCGCCAATTATGTACATGGTTCATTCGACAACGACAATTTTCAGAAAGTTGACTCTACCATCAAAGGCGCTTTCTCTTCTTACAGCAATATTGCCAGCAACAGCCAGTTCTCGTTTACCAATGTGGGTACGCAGTTGGGTTATAAACACAATTTTGCCAAGAACGGAGAAAACTTCACTACCGATTTCAACTACAACTCCAGTACCAACGACAACCATTCACTCACCAGCACACAGACTTTTAATCCCGATAATTCTGTAAAAGGTCGTGCACTATTGCAGCAAACCTTGGGTGATGGTTATAATCGTTTCTATACGATACAATCTGATTACGAAAATCCCATTTCAGAAGATAGCAAACTGGAAGCGGGCGCCCGCGCGGCCATCCGCGATTTCGGCAACTCCAGCAACCAGTACGTCTTCAATCCCAATACCAACCAGTACATGCTCATCCCTGCGATCAGTAACCACTACAAGTTCAATGACCAGGTGTATGCAGCGTATACTACGTATAGTTTCAAAATAAAAAAATGGAGCTATCAATTGGGGTTGCGCGCAGAAAGTTCCAACTATACCGGAACCCTGCTGAATGCAAGCGGCGCCGATTCATCGCAGTTTAAAGTGAAGTACCCGCTGAGCCTGTTCCCCAGCGCCTTCATCACCTACAAATACGACGACAAGCAGGATTTCCAGCTCAACTATTCACGCAGGGTAAACCGTCCTAACTTCTTCCAGTTGATGCCTTTCCCGGATTATTCCGATCCGCAGAACATCAGCATTGGCAACGCGGGACTGAAACCGGAGTTCACCCATTCTTTTGAGTTGTCTTATAATGATGCTTATAAACGTGGCGCGAATTTCCTCGCTACCGTATTCTTCAAATACTCTACCGACCTCATCACCCGGTATGTGTACAGGGATAAGAACGAGTTGAGTCCGGCTGGTGACAGCGCCTATTTCAGCACATTCATCAATGCCAACAATAGTTATTCTTATGGATTGGAACTGACCAACAAGATGCCGGTGACCAAATGGTGGGATCTTACATTGGCGTTCAACCTGTACGATTCCAAGATCAATGCATCTGTTCCGGGTCAGACATTAGACAATTCGCTCGTGAGCTGGTTTGCCAAAATGAACAGCAATTTCAAATTGTCTAAAACCATTTCGATCCAGTGGAGCGGTGAATACCAGGCCAAGACCGTATTGCCTCCCAGCTCGGGTGGCGGCGGCGGACGAGGCGGCGGTGGACCGATGTTCGGTGGACCGCAGGGTACCGCACAAGGTTATTACCTGCCCCGTTATGGTTTTGACCTGGCCATCCGGAAGGACTGGAACTGGAAGAACGGACAAAGCGGTTCACTTACACTTAGTATGAACGATATATTCCGCACACAGGTATTCAAGTCTTATTCTGTGAGTACACTGTTTGACCAGACTGCTGAAAGGAGAAGAGACCCGCAGGTACTGCGCCTGAACTTCAGTTACCGTTTCGGTAAATTCGATGCTACCTTGTTCAAACGTAAAAACACCAAGGCAGACCAGGGCGGTGGAATGGATATGATGCAGCAATAATCATCAGCCGTTCCTTCCTGTTAACATAGGAACAAAAGAAAATTGGTCGAAGGCTTCTTCTATGAGGGAGCCTTCTGCCGTTTTAGTGATGCGCAGCATGCGTTGCGAATTGCCTTCGTCTACCGGCAATACCATGATGCCGCCGGGTTTCAGTTGTTCTACCAGTTTTGGGGGTACGAAGGGTGCAGCAGCTGTGATGATGATCTTATCGAAAGGACCAAAAGTGGGCAGTCCCTCGAAACCATCGCCATAGAAAAATTTCAGGTTGAGGTATTTGTTGCGGAAATAATATTTCTTGTGCAGTTCGTATAATTTTTTCTGCCGTTCAATCGTAAACACCCAGGCACCCAGTTCTGCCAGGATGGTGGCCTGGTACACACTGCCGGTTCCTATTTCCAGTACTTTATCGGATTTCTTTACCTGCAGGAGTTGCGTTTGGTAAGCAACCGTATAAGGCTGTGAAATGGTTTGTCCTTCTCCTATCGGAAATGCACGGTCTTCATAAGCTATCTTATCGAAGGCGGAATCGAGAAAAAAATGCCGCGGGATGGCGTTGATGGCATCCAGTACTCTCTCATCACTGATGCCTTTTTCTTTCAACAGGTTAACCAACTGGCGCCGCAGTCCCTTGTGCTGATATGTATCTTCGTAACTTCTCATAAACGGCACGAATATACTGTTAACCAGCCAAGCGCCTGGTGCATATAGGTCGTTGTGAAAAGAAAAATCTCACTGTAAAATTACGCACAGTTATTTCAATTTCAGCCCGGCAATGATGCTTTTGATCTTTGCTTCCAATGCTGCAAACTGGCGGTCGAAATCTTCTTTTTTCTCCAGTTGGGTGCACACGCTGAAATAGAACTTGATCTTGGGTTCTGTACCCGATGGCCTGGCCGATATTTTGCTGCCGTCTTCCAGTATGAACTGTAACACGTTGCTTTTAGGAAGCTTAATGGCCCAGCTTTCACCGGTTAATAAGTCCTTACCCGTTTGCAATTCGTAATCAAGTAATTGCTGCACTTTTACACCGTTGATCTCTTTCGGTGGGTTGTTACGATATCCCTCCATCATATCAGCAATTTCCTTCTGTCCGTTCATGCCTTTCTTGGTAATGCTGATGAGGCTCTCATAGTAGAATCCGTATTGGATGTACAGTTCTATCAACTTATCGAACAAGGTTCTGCCCTGGTTCTTTTCATAAGCGGCCATTTCACAGAGCAATGCCACAGCGCTTACGGCATCTTTATCACGTAACTGGTCTCCGATCATCAGGCCAAAGCTTTCTTCTCCGCCAATCACATAATTTTCTTTGCCTTCTTTTTCCTTGATGAGTTCGGCGATCCATTTGAAACCGGTGAGCACATTGTAACAGGCTACTCCGTTTTGTTTTGCCAGCTCGTTGATCATGGCAGTAGTAACGATGGTGGTGATGACCATATCGTTGGGTTGTGCAATGCCTTTCGATTTGCGGGCTTCGATAAGATAGGCAAAAGCCAGTATAGCCGTTTGATTACCGTTCATGAGCACCCATTCTCCTTTGTGGTTCTTTACGCCAACGCCTACCCTGTCGGCATCCGGATCGGTACCCAATAAGATATCTGCATCCATGGCTTTGGCTTTTTTCAATCCAATGCTCATGGTTTCGCTCTCTTCCGGGTTGGGATAAGCCACCGTGGGAAAATCACCATTGGGTGTGGCTTGTTCTTCCACCACGGTTACATTGGTAAATCCAAAGCGACTTAATACTTCCGGCACCAGCGTGATACCGGTTCCGTGAATAGGCGTATATACAATTTTAAGATCGTGTTGTTCGGCAATCACATCGGGGTAAACGCTCAGGCTTTTTACCATGTCCATATAAGCGTTGTCCATTTCTTTACCCATCAATGAAATATTGGCTTCGCCGCCATTCCATTTCACTTCATTCACACTGGTGATGGCTTCCACTTCTTTGATCACATTTTTATCGTGCGGAGGTACCAGTTGTCCGCCGTCGTTCCAATAGGCTTTGTATCCGTTGTATTCTTTGGGATTGTGTGAAGCGGTACATACCACACCGCCCTGGCAATGCAGTTTGCGTATGGCGAAGCTGAGTTCGGGTGTGGGCCGCAGTGCTTCGAAGAGAAACACTT
Source organism: Sediminibacterium magnilacihabitans (assembly GCA_002973575.1). GTDB lineage: Bacteria > Bacteroidota > Bacteroidia > Chitinophagales > Chitinophagaceae > Sediminibacterium > Sediminibacterium magnilacihabitans. The sequence goes on along the minus strand of PVEQ01000017.1, from coordinate 31,424 downwards.
TGATGCCGTTCGCAGCAAATACATTGGCGGTGGTTTCTGCAAAAAAGCGGCTGTTGTTGCGGCTGTCGTGGCCAATGGCCACGCGTATTTCAGCCGATCCGTAAGTCTTTTTGAGGTAATTGGCAAAGCCTTGTGTAGCCATACCCACCGTGTATTTGTTCATCCGGTTGGTGCCTACTCCCATGATACCACGGAGACCGCCGGTACCAAATTCAAGGCTCCTGTAAAAAGAATCGGCCAGGTCATCGGGGTTGGTGGTTTGCAATGATTGGATAGCCTCTTTTGTAGCCTGGTCATAATTACCTTCGAGCCAGCTGGCCACTCTTTGCTGTATAGCAGTATCCATGGGTTTAGACTTTTAAATGTTGACTTTGATGTTTGTTTTCGTGCTTATACGCAAGTTACTGGATTCATTTTTAATATTTACATAATCTCACTTGTTCGCGGTTGTTCCTGCACTTCTATATTTTAGTCGCATGAATAACCGCCACCTGGCGCCTGTTACTTATGTTATTGCGCTGATCGCTTTTTGTGTTGCGGCCTATGCAAAACTGTCCGGGTCATTGATGCACCCGCTGATCCCCTCCATCTCCTGTTTTGTATCACAGGCAGTCTTCAGCTCTATCTGTATTTATGAAATCAGCAAGTCCATCCGCTTAACTGCTGTCGAAAAAAGAAACTGGCGGCTTTATCTGTTCTTCCTGCCGTTGGTGTTTGGTATCTTTTACCTGGGCATGATCCGCAAAAGGGCTGCTTTGCCGGAAGTTGAAGCCATCTGATTGGTTTTAATAAAAAAGGGGCCGATTCATTAGGCAGTATCAAACAAATTAGTAATTTAGAGATGTATGAAATGGAAAATAGTTCCTATCAGTTATGCGGTATCTGTTCTTTGTGCTCTATTTGCTGCCTACCTTGTTATGATAGGCCGTGGTAATTATGGAGTGGGGGTACTGGCAGCCTCTGTAGTTATCCAGTTTCTGTTTGCTTTTGCAGCAATCGCTGAATTGAATGGCTCACCCAGTCTTACTATTGATCAAAAAAAGTTCTGGCGCCATTACCTGTTGTCTTCTCCTCTCGTGTTTGGGTTCTTTTATTTCAAGAAGCTTCGTAAAAAAATCATTCTTTTTTAAAGGCCCATTCGTCAAACAATATAAGCGCCTTCTACTTCGCCGTTGGACACTTCTACCTGTATGTGATCCTGTAAAGTAGTGGCAATAGATAATCCTACGTAATCGGGTTTTACGGGGAAGAGTTTGTGCATCCTTTCTACGAGTACCATGGTTTGAATACTCTTGGGATGATAAGATAACAAAGGCTTCAAAGCGTATAGCAGGGTTCTGCCGCTATCGGTAACATCATCTATCAACACAACGTGCAGTCCGTTGAAATCTATTGATTCACTCAGCGTTACTTCTTTTGGCAGGGTCTTATCCAGGCTGGCGGCAATGATCCTGATCTCGCTCGCGATGTATTGTTTCAGAAAGCTGCCTATTTTCTCCGCTACCACCATGCCGCTGTTTCGGATACCGATCAATACCACCGGCACACCGTCGCCGTTGAGATTCTCGGCCAGTTCCAATGCCATGCGATGTAATTTCTGTATGGCGGCTTCTTTATTCAGGATATTTTTCTTTCCAGGCATAAAATTATTTCTCTTCAAATATACGTCATCCTGAGCGAGCGAAGCGAGTCGAAGGACCTGCTGAAGATGCGGGCAGATCCCTCGGCTGCGCTCGGGATGACGTTGAAGAGCACTCGGGATGACGTGCATTGACTCGCTTCGCTCGCTCGGGATGACGGTTAGAAATATTCACGCTATCTTAGCGCCTCAACCTTGCGTATGATCCAACAGGTACTTTTTGCCGCGCTCTCCCTTACAGCCATCTGGCTATTTGCCCGGAAGGCCGGTGAGATCAGGCGGAATATTTTTCTGGGTAAGGAGGAAGATTTCAGCGGCAACCGCCCCCAGCGCTGGCGTAACCTGTTGTTGCTGGCTTTCGGTCAGAAAAAAATGTTCCGTAACCCGCTGGTAGCTGTCATGCACTTTGTAATTTATGCCGGCTTCATCATCATTAACCTCGAAGTACTCGAGATCGTGCTCGATGGTTTACTGGGAACGCACCGTTTGTTCCTGGCGCCCCTGGGTTCGCTGTATGACTGGTTGATCAACGCTTTTGAATTTCTGGCGGTTGGTGTGATCACCGTTTGTGTGATCTTTCTTTGCAGAAGGAATATCATCAAACTGCGCCGTTTCATCAGCAAGGACTTAAACGGCTGGCCCCGAAGCGATGCCAACTATATCCTCATCACCGAGATCTGTTTGATGTTCCTGTTCCTCTTTCTCAACGCATCGGACCAGGCATTGCAATTGCGCGGTAACCCGCATTACCATCCTGCCGGACCTTTTTATTTTTCTAACTTTCTCGTTCCGCTTTTTCAAAACACCAGTGAAAGCACATTGATAGGTATTGAACGCAGCTGCTGGTGGTTACATATCGCCGGCATTTTTGCCTTCCTCAATTACCTTCCTTATTCCAAGCACCTGCATATTATACTGGCTTTCCCCAATGCTTATTATGCAAGATTGGACCCAGAGGGTAAGATGAAGAACATGCCCGCTGTACAAAAGGAAGTACTCTATGCCATGCAGCCTGAGTTGGCTCCTGCCGATGCAGCGCCTCCTGCGCATTTCGGCGCCAAAGATGTTTTCGATCTCAGTTGGCGTAACCTGATGGATGCTTACAGTTGCACCGAATGCGGACGATGCACAACCGCATGCCCTGCCAACACAACGGGTAAATTATTAAGTCCGCGCAAGATCATGATGGCTACGCGCGACCGCCTCGAAGAAGTGGGCAGGAATATCAACCAGCATAAAAGTTTTGTAGCCGATAACAAATCGCTCCTGCACGATTATATCAGTGTGGAAGAACTGCGTGCCTGCACTACCTGTAACGCTTGTGTGGAAGAATGTCCTGTGAGCATTTCTCCGCTGGAGATCATTGCCGAGTTGCGCCGTTCACTGGTGATGGAAGAAAGCAATGCGCCGCAGGAATGGAACAGCATGTTCAGCAATACCGAAAATAATTTCGCTCCCTGGAAATTCGCGCCCGATGAACGCGACCACTGGACGCAGGAGATGGCATCATAAACGATAACACGCATAACTGAAGTATATGAAGGTGAATACCATGGCCGACATGATGATGAATGGAGAAACCCCTGAGATCCTTTTCTGGGTTGGTTGCGCAGGCAGCTTTGACCAGCGCGCGCAAAAGATCACCAAAGCCTTTGCCACCATCCTTAATAAAACAGGTATCAAATATGCCATCCTGGGTAAAGAAGAAGCCTGTACAGGCGATCCTGCACGCAGGGCCGGCAATGAATTCCTTTTCCAGATGATGGCCTACCAAAACATACAGGTACTCAACGGGTATGGCATCAAAAAAATTGTAACTACCTGTCCACATTGCTTCAATACACTGAAAAATGAATATCCCGAGCTGGGTGGACATTACGAAGTCATACATCACACCACCCTGCTGCAGCAACTGATCGATGAAGGGCGTATCCGCCTGAAAGAAGGCGGGTCTTTCAAAGGGAAAAAAATAGCTTATCACGACAGCTGCTATCTCGGCCGCGCCAATGATATCTACGAAGCGCCCCGCAAAGTGCTGGAAGCGCTGGATGCCGAATTGGTTGAAATGAAACGCTGCCGTTCCAAGGGTCTTTGCTGCGGCGCCGGTGGCGCGCAGATGTTCAAGGAAGACGAGCCCGGTAACAAACGCATCAATATTGAAAGAACCGAAGACGCCCTGGCTACCGGCGCATCCGTGATCGCGTCGGCCTGCCCCTTTTGCAATACCATGATGACCGACGGTGTCAAGAACAAAGAAAAAGAACAGGAAGTAGCAGTGCTCGATATTGCCGAACTGATCGCTGCCGACCTCGCCTAAGCCCATTTGCCAGGGAATTGGTATTTTTGCAGTATGGATTTCGAATACAGTCAATATGTGCCGGAAGATTTTCATGCTTCCTCGAAGGTCTGGATTTACCAGAGCAACCGTCTGTTTACCATCAGTGAAGCATTACAGATAGAAGACCTGTTGAAGCAGTTCCTTGCCGAATGGAAAACACATGGCGAGCCGGTGAAAGGTTATGCCAACCTGCTATTCGGACAGTTCATCGTTTTCATGGCCGATATCACCACCGGTGGCGGCGTGAGCGGTTGCAGTACAGACAGCTCTGTGAGGGTAGTGAAAGAAGTGGAGAAGCTATTCGGTGTGGATATGTTCAACCGGCAGAACCTGGCTTTCGTTGTAAAAGAAAAAGTACAGGTATTACCCATGGCGCAATTGAATTACGCCATTGAAAACCGTTTCATAGAAGCCCACACGCCTTATTTCAACAACCTGGTGTCTACCAAAGAAGAATGGCTGCATCAATGGCTCAAGCCGGTGAAAGAAAGCTGGCTTTCAACAAAAATACCCGCGTTGCAAACGGCTTGATCTAGGATTTGTGCTGTACTTTTTCCAGCGCTTCTTTTTGTTGTTCTTCGCTCAGTTTCCTTTTGATAATTGTTTTATTCAATTGATAACTCACCGTAATACGGAAGTTGCGTGTATTGCTCCTGCTCTGGCTTTGTATGATGAAGTTGGGTGCATAGGTATACCCGTTGTATTGCAACAAACCAAGCGGATCAATCGCCGCCACGCCAACGATCAGCTTCCTGTTGAAGAACTTGCGTTGCACACCAAAGCTCATACTCATATTGGTTCGCGATCTACCCTGTGGTGAAGCAAAACTACTGTAACGGGTACTGCCTTCGATCATTGTTAGCTTGTCGGGCGTATAACTGAAATTCAACCCCGAATAAAAAGATCCGCCATCATTGTAACGATACAGTTGTTTCATCCTCGCATCGTACTGGTTGTAATTGTATCCCGAACTGATGTTCACACGCAGCGACTGGCTCAGCGTGATACCCGTCCAGATACTGGCAATGTATTCATTCTGATCGGAGATATTCTGGTAGCTGATCTGTGTTTTACCACTATCAACAAGGGTACGGATGCTGTTGAATACATTCTTGATCCTGTTATATCCTAATGAGGCATTGATATTGAATTTGCGCTGGTTGTAACCGATGTTCAGATCGAAATTATCAATGAGCGAAGGTTGCAGATACGGATTACCAAAGCGTATATTGTAGGGATCGCTGTAGTCGATGCTGGGGTTCAGTTCCACCATGCCCGGACGGCGGATGGTTTCCCTGAACACCAATGCCATGTTGAGTTCCCTGGTGATATCTTTCCGTAGCGTAGCGTTGGGTAACAATCTCCAATAACCATTATTGGCATCGGGTGCATTGCCTTTGATGAAATGGAAAGTGGTACCGGAATGTTCAGCCTGCACGCCTGTGATCAGGCGCCAGCGCATGGGCAACGATACAACCAATCCCGCGCGAAGGGTAAAGATGTCCTGGTCGAAATAAAAATTATTACTCAACAAATCGTTGCGGATGTACTGGTTATCGCTCTTGCGCAGAAAATCCGTATTGAGCACATTGTGAAAACTGTTCGATGAATAGGCCGCCCCACTGGTTAAAAAAGTAGTGCCGGTATCATTGAGCGGCTTGTTGTAATTGAGCCTGGCATACCAGGAAGTAGTATAGGTATCAAAAAACTGCGATTGGGTAGAATCGATACCGGTTGGCAGGAAATCGGGCTGCAGGAACTGCTGGTAGAAATCGCGGTTGTTCTCATTCTTACCCAGGTTATATCCTGTATACAATTGCAGCTTTTCTACCGGGTTCTTGCCCTTCCACTGGTAAGAACCATATATACCGTGGCTATAACCGCTTCCGTCGTAATGATTAGACCTTGAGCTGGCTTTGTACACGTGCAGCAGGCTGTCGAGGTTGGTATAAAAAGTAGTGTTACTGTTATCTGAATAGTTCATGTAGCCCTGGTACACAAAACTCAGGCTGTTCTGTTTATCGGGGTCGTAATCTGTCTGGAGCCGCATGTTGGGCATGGTGCTCCTGTTCACGTAAGATGATTGAGAATAAAAATAATTGACCGAGTCTTTATAAATATTCTGGCGATGGCTGTACGAATTGCCCCTTGCTTCCAACCAGCCAACACCGGCATTGGCATTGACATTGAGCTGCGCGCTCCGGTAACTGAAATTCGAAGAAACACTGCTCTCTCCCCTGCTCCCCGCACTGGCACTGAGCCTGCCATAAATACCTACCCTGCCCTTTTTGGTAACGATGTTGATCACGCCACCCGGATAAGTAGCATATTCCGGCGGCGGGTTGACCATGATCTCCACTTTCTCGATCACATTGGCAGGAAGACTTTCCAGCAATTCGGTAAGTTGTTGCGCGTTGAGGTTCGTAGGTTTCTCATCCATCAATATCAAGGGCTCCTTGCCCCGCAACAGGATGGTACCATCGGAATTCACATTGACCAATGGCATGTTCTTCAGCAATTCAGAAGCATTAGATCCATTGCCAAGCGGACTTTCCGACACATTGTACGATATCTTGCCATCTCTGTTTTCAATGAGCGGCTTCTCTGCATACACGATCACTTCATTGAGTAATGAAGAAAGTTCGTGCATCATCATTTCACCGAGGTTGATATCGGTGCGGTCTGCACGTAATACAATGCTATCTATTTGCAGTTTAGAAAAGCCGATAGATTGAACAGTGAGCCGATAATATCCCAATCCTAGTTTTGAAAAAGAAAAGTTGCCGTCTTTGTCGGCGGCCATAGTGTATTGTTTTGCCGAATCGCCCATTCTCCTGAGCTGAACACTGGCCTGTGAAATAGACTTACCCGTTTTAGCTTCCAATACGATACCGCTGACAGTACCCTGCGCTGAAACATTCCTTATCGTTGTCCCAATAAAAAGAAAAAATATTAAAAATCTATACATGTATTCAATTCCAACAAACAAAATAAACTATACGTGGCTATTTATTCAAATAAAATGTCTGATCGGTTAATTTTGTTTATGAAAAATGTAAAAATGTATACTATTTACGGAATTCCGAATTGCGATACGGTAAAGAAAACCTTGAACTGGCTGGAGTCACACCAGGTCAAATATGATTTTCACGACTATAAAAAGCTGGGTATCGATAAAGAAAAATTACAGGCCTGGTGCAAACAGGTTGGATGGGAAACGATCCTGAATAAAAAAAGTGCTACCTGGCGCGAGTTGGGCGCCGATGTGCAGGCCACCATCCAAACTGAGGCAAAAGCGATTCAGGTAATGATGGCAAATACCAGCATCATCAAGCGTCCGGTGATAGAAAAAAACGGGAAACTGCTTGTAGTAGGGTTCAACGAAAAACAGTACGGGGAATTATTTTAATACCTTTCTTAATGTTTCCTGCAAGGCCTCTTCGCGAAGGTCGCGGGCGATGATCTTACCATCCGGATCGATCAGCATATTGGCCGGAATGCCTTGTATATTGTACATCCTGGCCACTTCGTTGTTCCAGTATTGGAGGTCACTCACATGCGTCCAGGTGAGGCCATCGGCCCTGATGGCCTGTATCCAGGATTCCTTGTTCTGGTCGAGCGATACACCCAGTACGGTAAAGTTTTTGTCTTTGAACTCATGGAAGGCTTTCACCACATTGGGGTTCTCATTGCGGCAGGGCCTGCACCAGCTTGCCCAAAAATCTACCAACACATACTTGCCTTTGAAAGAAGTGAGTGAAACAGGTTTATTGGCCGTATCTTTTTGGGTGAAGACGAGCGCTTTGGAACCTACCGCCCCTACCCTGGATAATTCAATATTTTTTTCAATCTGTTGTGCATAAGCAGTGGTTCTGGCACCCGCTTTCAACTGACCATAATTCGCTTCGATCTCGCTGATGCCGCTCATCAACGGGGCAGTGACCAACAACACAAAACCACTTACTGGGGAAGCCGGTTTGTCCTGTATAAAACGTGCCGTTGCCGCCACTACTTCATTTTTATACCGGTTGAAGAGTCCCATCAATGAGTCGCGCCTCGACGGGTCTTTTTCTGCATCGATCTTCATGGCCGCACCATTCAAATGGTCTTTCAACGGATTGAATCGCTGTTTGAATTCTGCGTAGTCATCCTGCACCCATGATCCTTTCACGGTGGCATTATTGATATCACTCGCTTTACCCGAAACAGTTACTTTATCATTCGGGTTCATGAACAGGTCGATGTTATCGCTTTTCCCGGGGAAAGTGATCTGGCAAATACCCGGGGCCGTTAATTTCCCCTTCAGGGTAAACAGACCTTGTTTGGCTGCAACCGATGCAATTTTTTTACCATCGGTGCCATTCATCAGCGCCACTTCACTGCCTTCTTTCAATCCTTCGAGTTTTCCACTGATTTGAAAGCCTTCCGGTTTATTGGCTTGTGCGAGTCCCACCAGGGGGCACAAAATTGCTATCCAGATCTTCTTCATAATTATTTCGAATGTCTTTTTTGTAACACTTCAATTACCCGCTGCAAATTATGCCCTTTGGCGTTAAGCAAAAGCAAATAGTGAAACAGCAGGTCGGCCGCTTCTTCCAAAAACAATTCATCATTTTCGTCTTTCGCTTCAATCACCAATTCCACCGCCTCTTCTCCCACTTTCTGGGCCACTTTATTAATACCCTTTGCAAAAAGCCTTGCCACATAAGATTCGTCCGGCGAAGCCTGCTTGCGAAGGCGGATAATGTCTTCAAGATACAATAAAAAATCATTGCTGTGGTTGCGTTCACTCCAGCAGGTGTCTGCGCCGGTATGGCATACAGGCCCCAGGGGATGTGCTTTGATCAGCAATGTATCGTTGTCGCAGTCCACCGCAATGCTTTTGAGTTCGAGAAAATTGCCGCTCTCTTCGCCCTTGGTCCACAAACGTTGTTTACTGCGACTGTAAAAAGTTACTTTGCCCTGCCGCTCTGTTTCTTTCAACGCCTCTTCATTCATGAAGCCCAGCATCAACACTTTGTTGGTGGAATAATCCTGTACAATGGCGGGAACGAGTCCGTCGGCGTATTTCGAAAAATCTATTTTCATGTTCCTTTGTTTCAGATGCGCACCACAATGTTTTGTTGGTGCAAATATGTTTTCAAATCGGGTATCGCAATTTCTTTAAAATGAAAAATACTGGCTGCCAGGGCCGCATCGGCTTTTCCTTTGTTGAACACCTCCACGAAATGCGGCATGGTGCCGCCTCCTCCTGAGGCAATCACCGGCACCGGCAATTCTGTGGCCAAAGTTCCGGTAATATCCAATGCAAAACCCTGTTTGGTGCCATCGTGGTTCATGGATGTGAGTAATATTTCTCCAGCACCCAAATCCACTGCCTGGCGGGCCCAGTCGAGACAACGGGTACCTGTTTTCACCCTTCCTCCGTTAAGGTACACATACCATTCTCCATCAGCCTCCTGTTTGGTATCGATGGCCAGCACTACGCACTGGCTGCCGAATTCGCGGGCCAGGTCGTGCACCAATGCAGGTTTCTTAAAAGCCGCGGTGTTGACCGATATTTTATCGGCGCCGTTCTGCAACAACACCTGCACATCTTCCACACTACCGATGCCGCCTCCTACTGTAAAGGGTATATTGATATGATGCGAGATACGGTTGACCAGTTCACTCAGGGTCTTTCTTTTTTCGTTGGTGGCTGTGATGTCGAGGAACACCAGTTCATCGGCACCTTGTTGCGCATACAAAGCGCCCAACTCAACGGGATCGCCGGCATCGCGGATGTTTTCAAAATTGATGCCTTTAACGGTTCTTCCGTCTTTGATATCGAGGCAGGGTATGATTCTTTTGGTCAGCATATTTTTTTCAGATCGTTCAGTGATATCCTGTTTTCATAGATCGCTTTCCCTACAATGGCGCCCGAGCAACCGATCTCCTGCAAAGCATACAGATCATCGAGTGAGCTTACGCCGCCGCTGGCAATGAAATGCAGCGAAGGGAATTGTTCAATGATGTGCTTGTACAACACGGTTGAAGGGCCTTCCAGCTTACCGTCCTTACTTACATCGGTGCAGAACAGTTGTGTAATGCCATGCGATTGGTATTTCGATATAAAATCGTAGATACCGATCTCTGTTGTTTCCAGCCAACCGCCCACAGCAATCTTTTCATCTTTCACATCTGCGCCTAACAAGAATTTGTCAGCGCCATATTGTTGCAACCATTGCACAAACAAAGTTTCATTTTTAACGGCGAGGCTTCCGATGGTAGCCAATGCCGCACCCGATTCAAAAATGATCTGCAGGTCTTCTTCTTTTTTGATGCCGCCGCCAAAGTCGATCACCATAGAGGTATTACCGGCAATCGTTTCCAGCACTTTCCAGTTTTTCACAGCGCCGGCTTTGGCTCCGTCCAGGTCAACCAGGTGCAACCGTTGCAGGCCGGCATCTTCAAATTGTTTCGCTACCTCCAGCGGGTTCTCATTGTAAATGGTCTTCTGCCCGTAATCGCCCTGTGTAAGCCGAACGCACTTTCCATCGATGATATCTATTGCGGGAATGATCTGCATGAAAGCTTAGTGAATTAACGTGATGAAATTTTTGAGTATCTGCTCCCCTACTGCGGCACTTTTCTCCGGGTGGAATTGTGTACCATAAAAATTATCCTTGTGTAAAGCAGAACTGTAAGGTTGCACATAATCGGTGGTAGCAATCGTATGCTTGCCTAATGCTGCATAATATCCATGCACGAAATAACAGTAACTGTTCTGCGGCACCTGTGTAAACAAAGGCGTTTGCAGGTCGTAAATATTGTTCCAGCCTATCTGCGGCACTTTTACAGTGGCATCTCCCAGTCCTTTGAACCACTTGACTTCTTCATCAAAAATGCCCAGGCAATCTGTGTTGTTCTCTTCAGAATACTTACACATCAATTGCATACCCAGGCAAATTCCCAACACCGGCTGTTTCAGGTTACGGATCACTGCATCCAGTTTCCGTTCTTTCAGGTACCCCATGGCCGAACTGGCTTCTCCCACGCCGGGAAAGATCACTTTATCGGCCGATTGTATGGCTTCTATATCATCTGTAACCAATGCTTCTGCGCCTATCCTTTCCAAAGCATATCGAACCGACTGTATATTACCTGCGTTGTATTTGATAACGACTAAATTCATGTGTTCCTGCTTTACGATAATACCGTAGATAAAAATTCTTTTGTTGAAACAGCCAGGTCCTTTGTTTTCTCCAATGCTTTGATAAATGCCGTTCCGATGATTGCGCCGTTGGTGTACTTAGACGCTGCCAGGAAAGTTTCCTTGTCTTTTACGCCAAACCCCACCAACACGGGGTTATTCAGTTTCATATTTTGCAAACGCTTCAGGTACACTTCCACGGCGGTAAAGTCTTTATCCTTGCCCGTGGTGGCGGAAGAACTTACTGCATAAATAAATCCGCTGCTCAGCGTATCCAGTTTGCGCACCCTGGCTTCACTTGTTTCGGGTGTTACCAGGAAAATAAAATCGAGGCCATATTTTTTTATGATCGCGCCATATTCTGTTTCGAATTCGTATTCGGGTAAATCGGGCAGGATCAATCCGTCAACGCCCACCGCTTTTGCATCTGCACAAAATCTTTCAAATCCGTATTGCAATACCGGGTTCATATATCCCATCAGTATCACCGGCACCTGTATTTCTTTCCTAAGGTCTTTCAGTTGCTCGAACAGGATGGCCATGGTCATCCCATTCGCCAATGCTACTGTACTGCTGGCCTGTATTACAGAGCCATCGGCCAGCGGATCGCTGTAAGGCATACCCAACTCTACCAGGTCGGCTCCGTTATCCTGCAAGGCTTTTACCACTTGCAGGGTACTATCCAGTTGCGGGTATCCTGCCGTGCAATACACATTCAATACCTGCTTTTGTTTTTTATCAAATAATTCTTTGATCCTGCTCATAATTAAAAGATTGCTTAACGCTTAATGCTCAACGCTGAACGCTAAAAAATAGTCTTATTTGCGTTCTGCGTTCTGCGTTTTGCGTTCTGCGTTAAGCGTTTGATTTATAATTTCATATTGTTCATATAAGTAGCCAAATCCTTATCTCCTCTTCCACTCAGGCAAAGCACTATCTTATCTGTAGGTTTCAGTTTCAGTTGCTTCAATGCAGCAAATGCATGCGCTGTTTCCAGTGCAGGGATGATACCTTCTGTTTTAGTTACATGGAATGCAGCTTCCAACGCCTCTTCATCGGTAGCACTCAGGAACAATCCTCGTTTGCTATCGAATAAATTGGCGTGCAAGGGGCCGATGCCGGGATAGTCGAGTCCCGCTGAAATGCTGTGTGGCTCTACTACCTGACCGTCTTCCGTTTGCATTACCAGGCTTTTGCTGCCATGCAATACACCCGGCTTACCCAACTGCGTAGTGGCGGCCGACATACCGCTGTTCACCCCATGCCCCGCCGCTTCCACCGCTACCAGTTGCACGGAGGGTTCGTCGAGGAAATGATAGAAAGCCCCGGCTGCATTGCTGCCGCCGCCTACACAGGCAATCACATGTGTGGGCAATTCCGATCCGGTAGCTTCTTTCAGCTGCCACCTGGTTTCTTCACTGATCACACTCTGAAAACGCGCTACCATATCGGGATAAGGATGTGGCCCCACTACACTGCCAATAATATAATGCGTGTCTGTTGGATTATTGATCCAGTCGCGTATGGCTTCGTTGGTGGCGTCTTTCAATGTTTTACTGCCACTGGTAGCTGGGATCACTTCTGCGCCCAGCATTTTCATTCGTGCTACATTGGGCGCCTGCCGTTCGATGTCTTTCTCGCCCATGTACACAATGCATTGCATTCCTTTCAAGGCACATACAGTAGCGGTGGCCACTCCATGCTGACCGGCCCCTGTTTCAGCAATGATCCTGGTTTTACCCAACCTGCGTGCCAGTAATATCTGGCCAACAGTATTATTGATCTTGTGTGCACCGGTATGACAAAGATCTTCGCGCTTGAGATAAAGTGAAGCATTGAGCTCTTTGCTCAAACGCGTAGTCAGGAACAAAGGCGTGGGCCTTCCCACATAATCTTTCAGCAATTGCCTGAACTCCTGCTGAAAAGTTTTTTCTTCCATGATCTCCAGGTACCTTGTCCGCAGTTCTTCTACATTGCGATACAGCATTTCCGGTATATACGCCCCACCGAATTTTCCATAATAGCCCTGTTCATTGGGTTCTTGGTATGTGATTGTTGTACTCATGTTCTTTTAAATCTGTTTAACTGCCGTTACAAATGGTCTGAGCTTATTCATGTCTTTGACACCGGGCGAAATTTCGAACCTGCTGTTCACATCAATGGAAAACAGGTCTTTGGCAACAGGCTCGGCAGCAAATGATTTCAACAGGTCTGTGTCTTCCGGCTGTATGCCCCCACTCAGGAAAAAAGGTTTGCCAATGTTCAGTCCTTTGAGCACACTCCAGTCGAATTTTTTACCGGTTCCTCCATACCCTGCGCCTTCGGTATCGAAAAGGAACATATCGGCCACATCCTGGTAGTCTTTGATCTTCCACAAGATATTATCGTCTTCACGCAGGCGAAATGCTTTGATCACGCCTACATAGTCGGCGACCTTTTCGCAATAACGGGGTGTTTCATCGCCATGCAGTTGCACGAGATAGAGGCCGCAGTCGTCTACCGTTTGCAGCACTTCTTCTAGGGGTGCATTCACAAACACACCCACTTTGTTGATCTGCCCCCTGATCTTTTTGATCTCGGCCCTGGGCATGGAACGGAAAACATAGCGGGGCGATTTTGGATAGAAAATAAATCCGCCAAATTCCACGCCCATTTCATCGAGCTGCAATACCTGTTCGGCACTTGTCATGCCACAAACTTTAATGCGCATGTTGTTTTGCTTTTAGTTGATTAACGAAATCAGTAAAAGCAATCGAAGGGTTGGCCTGTTTCATAAAATTTTCTCCAATCAGGAATCCTTTGAATCCAGCCTGTTGTAAAGTTACGATAGTATCTACATCGCTGATGCCGCTTTCGGCAACAGCCGGTTTGGTATGTGGTATCTGCTCTATCAACTGCAGGGAAGTACGGATATCTACCTCAAAGGTTTTGAGGTTGCGGTTGTTCACACCCACCATATCTACCAGACCGGTAATATGTTCCAGTTCCGCTTCATTGTGTATTTCCAGTAATACTTCCAGCCCCAAACCCTTTGCGCAAGCCGCCAGGTCCCTCACTTCTGCCGGTGTAAGGCAGGCTGCTATCAGCAAGATCACATCGGCACCCATGGCTTTGGCTTCATACACCTGGTATTCGTCGATCATAAAATCTTTCCGCAGGATGGGCACCTGGTTTATGCGGGCAGTTTCCAGGTCGGCCGTGGCGCCGCCGAAAAATTGTGTATCGGTTAAAACCGATAATCCCGATGCCGCCGTTGCGTAAGCGCTGGTGACCGCCAATACATCTGCCTTATCATTGATAATGCCCTTGGAAGGCGATTTTCTTTTGAACTCGGCAATGATACCGGTGCGGGTGTCATCGGACAAAAAATGGCAGAGCGATAAAGTAGGCCGGGCAAAAAAAGGTTGCTTCTCTAACTGCGCGAGTGAAGTAACTGCTTTCCTTTCCGCCACTTCTTTTTGTTTCTGTGCGATGATGGTATCCAGTATATTCATGTTCATTGCAGTTTGATCAGGGTTTGTAAAGATTGATGGGCTTTGCCGCTTTCCAGGCTTTCAACAGCAGCTTCATATGCCTGCTCATAGCTCTTGTATGCACCTGTACAGTGTAACGCCATGGCTGCATTGGCCAGCACCACGGCATTCTGCGCCCAGCTGCCTTCTCCTTTGATGATTTTGGTAAACAGCTTAGCCGCTTCTTCTACCGTATTACCACCGAATATATCTTCGGCCGCTACCATGCGTTTACCCAGTTGCTCGGGTGTCATGATGCGCTCGCCGGTATTGGTGATCACTTTGGTATCATTGGTCAGTGATATCTCATCGTACCCATCGAGACTGTGGATGATGGTGAATGCCTTGCCTGTTTCCTGCAAGAGGTAATTGTAAATGCGCGCCATTTCCAGGTTGTACACGCCTACCAGTTGAAAATCGGGTGTGGCAGGATTTACCATGGGGCCCAGCATGTTGAAGAATGTGCGGATGCCCAGGTTTTTACGAATAGGGCCTACCGCCTTCAATGCCGGGTGAAACATGGGCGCGTGCAGGAAACAAATATTCGCCGCCTCGATTTCTTTTTTCAATTGCGCCGTATCGTTCTTGAACCGGTAACCCAGTTGCTCCATCACATTCGACGCACCGCTGACGCTGGAAGCGCCGTAGTTACCGTGCTTGGCCACTTTCTGACCGGCACCGGCCACGATGAAACAAGCCAGTGTGGAGATATTGAACGTGTTCTTACCATCGCCTCCTGTTCCTACGATATCGATCACTTTATAACCGTCGAGGTTTACTTTCACGCAAAGCTCCAGCAATGCATCGGTAAAGCCCTGCAACTCTTCAATGGTAATGCTGCGCATGAGGAATACCGTAACAAAGGCGGTCACCTCGCTTTCATTGTACTGACCTGAAGATATCTGCAACAGCACTTCCTTTGCCTTGCTGCGTGAAAGCGTTTTATGTTCGAATAAATATTGCAATATTTTTTTCATACACTTGAATAGTTGATTAAATGATGCACCGCCATATTATTGATGCAACCAGTTGTACAATATTTTTTCTCCCTGCGGCGTCAAAACACTTTCCGGGTGGAACTGCACTCCTTGCACATCGTAGGTCTTATGCTGCAAACCCATGATATAATTGTGTTCATCACGCGCGGTGATCTCCAGCTCTGCGGGAAAACCATCATCACTCACCACCCAGCTGTGGTAACGGCCCACTTTGAGGTTTTTATCCAACCCACTGAATATTTTATCGGTATGGTTCAGTTGAATATCGGTGGCTACACCATGGTACACGGTAGACAGGTTTACCAGCTTCGCTCCGAACGCTTCGCCGATGGCTTGGTGCCCGAGACAAACACCCAGGATAGATTTGCTGGATGCGTAGCCTTTGATCAGGGGCAACAACAACCCTGCTTCGGAAGGAATACCCGGGCCGGGAGACAGGATGATCTTATCGTAATCTTTCACTTTTTCCAATGCGATCTCATCGTTCCTGAATACATCTACTTTTTGGTGTAATATTTTTTCTACCAGGTGCACCAGGTTGTAGGTGAATGAATCGTAATTATCGAAGACTAATATTTTCATGTTTCTGTACTTAGATAGTGGCGGCTATTTCAATAGCTGTTTTCAATGCGTTGAGTTTATTATTTACTTCCTGTAATTCGCTTTCCGGGTTGGATGCGGCTACAACACCAGCGCCCGCCTGATAAACCAGGGTATTGTTGCGACTGAGGAAAGTCCTGATCATGATGGCGTGATTACAACTGCCGTCAAAACCCATGAACCCTATGGCGCCGCCGTAATAGCTGCGTGCTGTGGGTTCACAACCGTCTATCAGTTCCATGGCCCTGAACTTGGGTGCGCCGCTCAATGTGCCGGCAGGAAATGTTTTGGCCAATAACACAAAAGGATTCTGTCCCGATGGCACTTTAGCGGTCACTTCACTCACCAGGTGTATCACGTGACTGTAATACTGCACCTGGCGGTATTGGCTAACCGTTACGTTTTCACAAACACGACTGAGGTCATTGCGTGCCAGGTCTACCAGCATCACGTGCTCTGCATTTTCCTTTGCATCGGCCAACAACCGGGCAGCCGCCTGCTGATCCATCTCATCATCACCGGTGCGTTTGAAAGTGCCGGCGATCGGGTGCACGATGGCTTTTCCGTTTTTGATCACCAATTGCGATTCGGGTGAAGAGCCCATCAGTTTATAATCGCCGTAGTCGAAGAAGAACAGGTAGGGTGAAGGGTTAACGCTTCTCAATGCGCGATACACATTGAATTCATCGCCACTGAATTGTTGTTCAAACTTCCTGCTCAATACAATCTGGAATACATCTCCGCGCAAACAACTCTGTATGCCTTTCCGCACCATCTGGCGATAGTCTTCATCGGTCATGTTGGAAGATTCCGCACCTTTCACGCGGAACGGATACACCGGCACATCCTTGCTGCGTATCAGGGATTCTACTGCATTCAGGTCGCTTTCTATACCTGGTATCTTGTTCTCACAGATGAACAATTCATCTTTGAAATGGTTGAAGGCAATCACATACTGGTACAAGCGGTAACGCATCAGCGGAATGGCCGGCTGGTTGGTTTCGCGGTCTTTCAGTTGAATGGTATCGAAGAATTGCACCGAGTCAAAAGCGGCATAACCGAATAATCCTTGTGAGAATTTGGCTTCTTTTTGTTCTGAAGGTTTTACATCGAAGCGTTGCATGAAATCCCACAGTTGAACCGGTACCTGTGAAGCATCGGAGAACGCTATCCTTTCAGGCTTCTGTGCGGGCAATTTGAACTCGATGCTTTGTTTGTTGCTGATCTCCATGCCTGCAATGGCATTGATGCAGATAAACGAGTAACTGTTCTCTGCCGCATGGTGATCGGTGCTCTCCAACAATACCGTATCGCGGAAACGGTCACGCACCCGCAGGTAGATGCCTACCGGTGTGAATACATCGGCCAGCATTTTCTTGCAAGTGGTTTCTAAACTGATCTTTTTCATGTAACGCTGTTGCTTTTGGCGATAAAAAAAGCCCCGACAAATTCTGTCGGGGCTCTGAAAATATATTTCATAAAGTATTGGCTATGCCATTACAATCCCCGAACGGAGTTTGAATGCCACCACCAATGTTTATTTGTTATTTGTTTCATTACGTGTGCAAATATGGGCCAGAATCCTGTTTCCTCCAAATTTTATTTTACCTCCCTGATCAGCAACAACCAGCCTTTTTGTTTTGCAACCGGCAGTTGGCTGTTGGCACGAAATACCTGGTGTTGCTGCAATCCCTTGATCTCGGGGGCTTCAATGACGGCCCTGGCGGGATCGATACCCAGTTTGGTCCAGTTGATCTTCAACCCTGTTTCCGTATCGGCAGTTGCCCAACTGGCCAGGCTTACCAATGCAGTATGCGGTTGCTTATACACGGTAGCCATCACCTGCGGGTTAGTAGCGGATACCGGACAATTCCTGCTCCAATAGCCAATCATCTCCGATCCTTTCATACCAAAATCATCCCATAATTTCCAGAAGGGACGAGGATCGGCGTTATCGCTCCATGGCATCCGGTTGGTCATGCCATAGATCATTCCGCGCCACGGATTACCACCGTCCTGCAACATTTCTCCCATCAATCCAAACGGAATACCGCTTACTTCTGTGAGGAAGAAATCGGGTGAATTCTTTTCATAATCAAAATACTCACCAAACCACAAACGGTTGAGGTAAGGAAAATGCTCCATATACAAGTTGGCGCTGTTATTAAAACCATCGTTCTTGTTGTATTGGTTAGCAGAGTGCAGATCGATGATACCGGGATGTGCATCCTGCGTCAATGCCCTTTTGATGCGTTTCATGGTGATCCTGTCGAATGCCACGTCATCGAGATAAATACCATCGATACCTACATTTTTAGTAAGCCAGTTCATGCCTTCCACATAATAGTTGTGCCAGCGGTTCATACCACTGTTCACAATGGCGGCATCTTTGATCTCCGGTACGAACCAAGCGGCGATATAATCGCTGTCTACATGTTCCTGTAACCAACTGAAACCTCCGCCCTTGCCGGGTGAATACACTTCGTGTCCCAGGCTTCGCAATGCGAAAGTTTCATAAGCGTGGTTCGATAATTCCCTTACCGTATTGTAGATCTTTACTTTCAATCCTTTCCGGTGGGCTTCATCGATATATGCTTTCATCTTCCGGTGCTCAATAAAAGGATAATTGATCCAGGGGTTGATGGGCGTAGCGTGGTGTATATTGACAACCGTGGCATCTGTATTTTTAATGGTATCGAGGTTTTCGTATTTGTGATAAAAGCGTGTACTCCACTGAAAATCTGTATTGATGGGATGGAATGGCGTGATGAGCAGATTGAAATTATAATACAGTGTTTCTCCTTTCTTCAACAGGCGGCTGCCACTGTAATTGTTCACCCATACTGTTTGTTTGTCTTCGGTGATGCGAATGCCCCCCTTGCCTTCATTGCCCCATGATACCGGTAACAGTAAAGGTTTTTGTAAATAGAAGTTTGTATTCAGCGGGCGAACATAATGTTCATCGCGCAAAGAGAACTGCATACCTGCATTCACAGAACCAATCCAGGCGCCGTCCTGGTTTTTGGTGGCTACTTCCCATTTCCAATCAACTGCGGCAGGTCTCTTTTCACCTTTCAATCCCAATCCCATGATGTAGTCCGCAGCGGCATGCTCATAGGGTATCAGCAGTTGTATATCGGCCAGGTTCATATCCTGCAAAGCAGTGAGCGCTACTGTATACGATGCAAAGCCATCGAACTCAAGGCTGCCCTTTACGTCCAGTTGCAGGGCTTTGCCCGAGAAGGACCTGCTTTGCCACTGCACCGTGCCTTCTGTCTTGTGTGTGTATTGCAAGCCCTGTTGTTTCCATCGAATTGTATCATCACCAGTTGTACGCACCAGCAATTGCATGGGGGCGCTTAATATATTTTTAGGCTGATGAGAAAAGCTCGTCATTTCTTCTGTAAAAAAAGTTTGTACGCCTGCGGGGAGTCCATCTTCTTTCAATATCAATTTTCTGCCTAAAAAGTTGATCGTTTTCCCTTCTGCTTTCAGTGGCGTATACGGTGCAATGACTTTATTTTCCTGCGCCAGCGTGGAGTTCAGCCATTTCAGTCTTGTCTGTTTCCAGGGTTCATTTTCTCCGCCATTCACTGCCACTTGATTAGTAACCGTTATGGTGATATTGATTGTTTCGGCTGGAATACCCGCTGCTTTCACTACTGCTTTTCCTTTATAAGTACCAGCTATGGTATTCACAGGCACATCAATCCCACACCAAAGCGCCTGTATGGTTTTTGAAGGCACATCCACTTCTTTGGAGATGGCTTTCGCATCATATCCTGTTCCCTCCGTGTTGATGCAATTCATGGTCTTCGAACTGATCTTATACCCGTCTGCACTTGTAAGATCTGAAAATTCCACTTGCACTTTGTGCAGTGATCGCAACGCATATACACCCAGTTGGTACGCATAGTATTCACCTTTCAGCGCAGTGCCGTTGAATGTGAATCCTACGCCTTTTTGTATCCATCGATAAGGAAGATCGTGCTGCATCCTGGTGGAATATTCTCTGTCTTCCGGAAAGACCAGCAAAGCTTTGCCTGCATGTGCATCTGTCAATTGCTTGGTTTCCGCGGCAGTAGCAATTACTTCCATCGGATAAAAACTATTGAACGCATCGATGGATTGTATTTCTTTTGCTGTTGCATTGGGCTGCAAAGTCGCGGTATTAAAGGAAGCCAGCCATCCGGCCGATGCCGTTGTCTCGGGTTTTAAATAAGTGCCCCGAGGATAATTGCTCCTGCCTTCATTCTTATAAGGCATGTAATAGATGTAATAATTCCCCTTGCCCGATACGGGTTCAAAAACGATCTCGCCCGATTCCCTGTTCAGGCTCAACACGCTTACATTGTTGATCTTTTGTTGTGTTTGTGCATCCTGTACGATGATCCTTTTCAGTTGCGGCTGTTCGTCTCTTCTTCTCCAGTTGATCCTTACGCGGGCTGCTTTACCGGTACCTTCAAAAAACACCAGCACCCGATGGGTGCCCAGCGAATCGGCATTCCAACAGTTATCGCAATTCGTGTACTTCAGCTCTTGCGCCATCAATTTTCCCATGGAGAACAAAGCGCATAAAACCAATATTTTCTTCATAGGCTAAAAATAATACTATTAGCAAGCCTTTTAATACCTTCAGGGGACGCAATCGTTTGTTTATTTTTCGTTATAATTGAAAAATTACAAGCCCTCTATTCAAAAAGCCTACCCTGGATTTCCTTCATTGGATAAAATACTCCAATGATCACAAAAGGGTTTAAAGCTCTTCTTACATGCCATTCTTTTGTTGTTCCAACAAATAAGTGTATATCATTATTTGTAACGAAATCATTGAAATACCTTTCTTTCACCTTTTGCAGGGCTATTGTTTCCTGGTCCGCTTCATCAGATGTCTTCATTTTCTTTGCATCCCGCAAACAATTCCAGTACAGTTGGCCGATCTCCCAATCTTCTATCATCAGCCGGCGCATCTTTCCAGTTACGTCAGTGAATTTATAAAAGAATTTGTAAGGGACTTTAGGTATCATCTTTTGCGGATCAATTTTACCATCATCAAACAAGTCTATTTGTTTCCGTATTTCCACCCATTCGTCTTTCCATTCCCGTTCATCTTCTTCCCATTCAAATCCTGTAATGGCCGCTGGTTTAAAAGTTGCCAAAGACATGTTCTTTGGAGCCCTTGAGTCTTCTATCAGATTTTCGAAACTTGTATATACATTTTTAAGACAATACTCTTTTCGTTTCAGCCAATTGCCATTCGTGTTCAAGCGTGGCTCGTGAATCAGGATATCCCGGAAATCATAGTATTTAGGTGAATGACTTTCCGGCCTGAAGTCATCTATTCTCTTATTCAAATCCAATTCTATCCATGTATATTTCATGGTTTTCATCTTACCCGATTGTTTCAAGTCCATCAGGAAGCTTAGTGGCACCGGGTAAATGCGTATCCAACTACCATCTTCCAGCACGCCTGCTGTGCAAACTAATTCATCATAACTTCTGGATGGTAAAGGATAGGTTGTAACAGTAAGCAGGATTTTCAGTCTCGGCATTTACAGATGGATTAGTTCGTAATTCCATTCTGGCAATCGTGCAATGGCTTCGGCCAGGTGTTTGCGGTGGCACTGGCATATATTAGCTTCAAAACAAGTCAATGCAATACGTTCCTTTTCCATCAAAAGCTTCAATATCTTTTCCTGAACAGGGATAGTTTGAGGCAATGTTTCTTTTCGGTACCTGGTGAATAACCGGTCATAATCTGCCTGGCAGGCTAGTGTTTGCCTTTGCTCAGATACAATGCCCACTTCCGGGAAATGTATATATTGAATACCCACACTGTTACAGGCATTCATCAATTGGCTCTTTGTAAAGCCATATTTCATACTCAAGGGATTGTTCCTTGTGTCTATCAATACCCGCACATCTTTCCCGATCAGCTTATTAAGGTACTGTTCCAACGAAATACCTTCGTATCCGATCGTGTAAAGTACTGTCCGGGAATTTACGGGCTTATAATCAGCAACCCGCTTTAGTTCCTCAGTATTCAGGTATCTATCTGCTATCTCACTGTGGATAGCAAAATAAGGGTAATGGGTGTAGGTATATCGTATCAGGTCTTTATAATCCTTTTTCCCATGTAGCAAATGAAGCTGCGCTAATGCAGCCCGGTCTTTTTCTTTCAACAGGCTTATATAATCAACGGGGCATGCCTTTTCTATCCCCTTATTACTTACTCTCACCTGTCCGTACTTTTGCATTGTTGCAATGTCTGCAGTAGCTTGAAAAGAATAGCAGCCATATTTATAAGGCACAAAGTGATAGTCAGGTTTATCCTGTTTTTGCGCCAAAAGCAGTAAAAGCTTTTGTAGCTGGGTTTTGCCCAAGCTCCCCTCAAAGCTTTGTAAGAGCCCTAATATAATCTTACGCCGGTAAAACATACCGTAAAGATATACAGGAAAGAAAGAATCTGTTAGCGTATTTATACTCTAACAAGGGCATCCTTTTATAATACGCCTTTGGTAGAAGGCAGGTAGTTGGACAAAGGATCGCGCTTCACCGCCATCTTAATGGCTTTGGCAAATGCTTTGAAGATGGCTTCTATCTTGTGGTGTTCGTTATCGCCCTTGCATTCAATGTTCAGGTTGCATTTGGCTGCATCGCTGAATGATTTGAAGAAATGGAAGAACATTTCAGTAGGCATCTCTCCTATTTTCTCTCTTTTGAATTCAGCATTCCAAACGATCCAGTTGCGTCCGCCGAAATCGATCAGCACTTTGGCTTCCGCTTCATCCATTGGTAAAGCAAAACCATAGCGTTCCATACCCCGCTTATCTGTGAGCGCTTTTGCAAATGCTTCGCCCAGGGCAATGCCCGTGTCTTCAATGGTGTGGTGTTCGTCTATGTGCAGGTCGCCTTTTGTTACAATGGTCATGTCCATTTTACCGTGCCTGGCTATCTGGTCGAGCATGTGGTCGAAAAATCCGAGACCTGTATGGATAGCCGCTTTGCCGCTTCCATCGAGGTTCAGCTCTACATGTATTTTCGTTTCGTTGGTGTTGCGATCGTGCACTACTTTTCGCTGACCCAGTTTCAGGAACTCATAAATGGCAGGCCAGTTACTTGTTTCCAGTGCAATGG
This sequence comes from Sediminibacterium magnilacihabitans, assembly GCA_002973575.1. GTDB lineage: Bacteria > Bacteroidota > Bacteroidia > Chitinophagales > Chitinophagaceae > Sediminibacterium > Sediminibacterium magnilacihabitans. The sequence goes on along the minus strand of PVEQ01000017.1, from coordinate 8,008 downwards.
TTGCCCGCAGATCGGTTTCCTGTTCAGGCGTGAGCTCATGCAAAGGAGAACGCAGGTAAATGGCTTTGCATCCCAGGTTCTTTGCCAGTTGTATATCACTCCAGCGATCGCCAATCACAAATGAATGGGGCAGGTCGTATTGCTCGTTGTTGAAGAAATGTTGCAGCAATCCTGTACCCGGTTTGCGGGTGGGTTGATTCTCACTGGCAAAGGTTTTATCGATATGCATTTCATCAAACACAAATCCCTCTCCTTCCAGCGTACGTACCATGAGGTTATGATAGGGATGAAAATCCGATTCAGGATATGAATCCGTTCCCAATCCGTCCTGGTTGGTGATCATCACTTTATAAAAATCCAGTTCTGCCGCAATGCGCGATAAAGCTGTGATCACACCCGGTAAGAAAGTTGTTTTTTCTATGCTGTCTACCTGAAAATCTGTAGGTGGTTCCTGTAACACTACGCCATCCCTGTCTATGAACAAAACCCTTTTCATATATTGTTGATTACTGATTTATTTTACCTGTATATTATTCTATAAATAGTGCCTTTCAGATCGTCTGTTACATACAACGAACCATCAGGCCCCTGAGCCAATCCGCATGGCCGGTGCTGCGCACCATGCGCGGCATCTACCGTAGCTACTCCTGAAAAACCATCGGCGAATATTTCCCATTTGCCCGTTGGTTTTCCGTTCTCAAAAGGCACAAACACTACAAAATATCCGGCCTGTGGCAAAGGTGCACGGTTCCACGATCCGTGAAACGCAATGAATGCGCCATTCTTATACCGCGCAGGGAACTGGTTTCCTGTATAGAACAGCAATCCATTGGGCGCGAGGTGTCCGGGAAAAGCCACAACAGGATCAATTGCATCTTGTCCGCCTTCTTTTTTACCATCTCCTCCGTATTCCGGCGCCATTATTTTTTTGTGTTGCAACTGATCGTAATAAATATATGGCCATCCCGCATTATCGCCCTTCTTCAACGCGTACATACATTCTGCCGGCAATTCTGCACTGGCTTTATCATCGTATAACTCAGGAAACAAATCGTGTAACTGGTCGCGGCCATGCTGCATTACAAAAAGCTGGTTCAATTGGGTGTTCCAATCGAGTCCCACTACGTTGCGCAGGCCCGTAGCGTATTTCGTGCCTTCAGGATAAGATTGATTGAGTTTATCGGCACTGAACTGCCAGATGCCGCCGGCTTTCTCCAAAATCGGACAGGGCATCATGCCTTTGGATCCCTTGGTCCTGTCCTGCTCCTGGCAGGAGTTGGAATAGGCTCCGATATTCACATAAATATTACCTGCATCATCCAGTGTAATGGATTTGGAGGAATGCTGCCCCTTGCTGATGAGCCCCATGATGGTTTTCTCAGGTTGATCAGGATTCGTCACTTCTCCTTTATCGTTCAACTTGTAACGGAATACTTCTTCGTCTGAAGAAGCATAGAGGTAATTTTTTTTGATTGCAATACCCGTTCCTCCGTAATTGCCAAAGCCGGTGGTTTCTTCTGCTCTGCCATCTCCATTAGTGTCGCGCAAACGCAATATGCCTTTGCCACCCACTGGTGCAGAAAGCTTCACATAGATATCGCCCTGTGGCGTAACCACAATATGGCGCGGACTGCCCGTGTTCTCAGCCACTTTCAGCGCGCTAAAGCCCGGCTGTAACCGGAGGCCTGCATTGCTGGAATCGGGTTTCACTGCGGCAGTCTCTGTTGCTTTGTTCTTGCCTTGTCCGCATGACCACAGCACAACAGCAAGCGCTGCAAAAGCCAGGATAGATGCTAACTTTTTCATACCATTGAATTTGAGCATGAAATTACTCATTTTGTCTGCAATGCAAACCAATCCTGCATGGCATCTACCAATACCGTATTCTCCTGTTCGGTTCCAACGGTAATGCGCAGGCAATCTTCACAGAGTTTCACATTGCTGCGATCGCGCAATACGATGCCTTTGGCGAGCAGGAATTCATACACTTTCCTGGCATCTTTTATTTTCACCAGGATGAAATTGGCATCGGAGGGATATACTTTCTCCACGGTAGGCATGGATTCAAAAACACCTGCCAGGGCGCTGCGCATGTCTACCAGTATTTTGATCATATCGTTCACCTGGCCTACTTCTTCCAGCGCCTGCAATACCAGCTCCTGCGTTGCCTGCCCGATATTATACGGTGGTTTTACTTTGTTCATCAGCTCTATAATAGCTGTTGAAGCAAAAGCCATTCCCAGGCGAAGTCCGGCTAGCCCCCATGCTTTGCTCAGCGTTTGCAGCACCACCAGGTTGGGGTATTCTTCCAGTTCCTGTACGAGCGATTTTTGTTTCGCAAAATTGATATAAGCTTCATCTACTACTACGATACCGTTGAAATTGTTCAGCACTGTTTCTATATCGGCACGGTTCAGGGAATTGCCTGTAGGGTTATTGGGTGAGCAAAGCCAGATCAGCTTGGTGTGTTCGTTTACCAGGTTTTCCAGGTGTACCAGGTCAAGCTGAAAGTCTTCGAGCAAAGTGGCTTTGCGTACTTCCACGTCGTTGATGTTGGCGCTTACTTCATACATACCATAAGTAGGCGGACAAATGATCACATTATCTCTTCCGGGTTCGCAGAAACAGCGGAACAGGAGGTCGATGCATTCGTCGCTGCCGTTGCCCAGGAAAATATGTTCGGAAGCTATGCCTTTGATCGCGCTCAGTTTTTGTTTGATCAGGTGCTGGTGCGGATCGGGATAACGGTTATACCATTTGATCAGCGGCGACCCGAGACTGTTTTCATTGGCGTCTAAAAATACTTTAGCTTCTCCGCTGAATTCATCGCGGGCAGAAGAGTAAGGAGTCAGTTTTTTTATGTTAGTCCTGGTAATCGAGTCGAGATTGAACATGTTTATTGTTTTAATCGTATCGTGACGGCATTTTTGTGTGCGTCGAGTCCCTCTGCCGCCGCCATCAGTTCTACGGTATTGCCGATGACCTGTAATCCTTCTTTAGATAATTTCTGGTAGGTGATCTTCTTCACGAAAGAATCAAGACTCACACCACTGTACGCTTTGGCAAAGCCATTGGTAGGCAGGGTATGATTGGTGCCGCTGGCATAGTCGCCCGCGCTTTCGGGTGAATAATTTCCCAGAAAGACAGAACCTGCATTGGTGATCCTTTCAGCTATCGCTTCTTCCTGATCACAGGCAATGATGAGGTGTTCTGCCGCGTATTCATTCACCAGTGCGATGGCTTCGTTGATGTCTTTCACCACAATGGCTTTGCTGTTGCGCAGTGCCGCGGAGGCCATGGTTTTCCTGGGCAAGTTCTTCAGCTGGCATTCGAGTTCTTTGTTCACTTTTTTTACCAGTGATTCTTCGGTTGTTACCAGCAATACCTGGCTGTCGGCGCCATGCTCTGCCTGGCTCAGCAGGTCGGCGGCCACAAAAGCGGCATTGGCAGTGCCATCGGCCAGCACGCATACTTCGCTGGGGCCTGCGGGCATATCAATGGCCACTCCTTCCTGTTGTACCATTTGCTTGGCGCAGGTAACGTATTGGTTGCCCGGTCCGAATATCTTGTATACCTGCGGCACTGTTTCGGTGCCGTAAGCCATCGCAGCAATTGCCTGCACGCCTCCTATCCTGAATATCCTGGAAACGCCCGTAAGCTGCGCTGCATATAGTATGGCCGGGTTGAGCTTACCATCTTTGCCCGGAGGAGAACAGAGAATGATTTCCTTGCATCCAGCCATTTTCGCCGGTATGGCCAGCATTAAGATGGTAGAGAACAGCGGAGCCGAACCACCGGGTATATAGAGTCCTACTTTTTCAATGCCCACGTTTTTTCTCCAGCATTGGATACCCGGCATGGTTTCTACAATTTCCACCCCATTCAGTTGCTTTTCATGGAAGCACCTGATATTGGAAGCCGCTTGTTCTATAGCGTTCTTGAGGGCATCGGGAATGAGCGCGGCAGCCGCTTCAATTTCTGCGGCGGCCACCTGGAAATCTTCCAGGTTCACTTCATCGAACTGACGGGTGAATTGCCTCACCGCTTTATCACCATCCTGCTTCACTACATCCAGTACGCTTCTAACCTTTTGGTGTAATTCAGCGGTGTCGAAAACGGGTCTTTGTAAAAGCGTGTCCCAGTCTTTCCGGGAGGGTTGGGTAACAATATTCATGATCATACACTATATTAAGTTTCTGTTAAACCACCATCTTCTCAATAGGCACCACCAGTATTCCTTGCGCGCCGGCCGCTTTTAACTGTTCAATGATATCCCAGAACTGGTTTTCATTGAGTACGCTGTGAACGCTGCTCCAGCCTTCTTCGGCGAGGGGCAGTACGGTGGGACTTTTCATTCCCGGTAACAGCGATATAATTTCTTTCAGCTTCTCATTGGGTGCATTGAGCAACACATATTTGTTGTTCTTTGCCTTCTTTACTGCCTGTATCCTAAACAACAATCGGTCCAATAATTGCTGTTTCTCGGGAGCGAGGCCTTGATTTTTAATTAAAACTGCCTGTGATTGCAGGATGGTTTCCACTTCTTTCAATCCGTTCATAAACAGGGTAGATCCGCTGCTTACCAGGTCGCAGATGGCATCGGCCAATCCTATACCGGGGGCGATCTCCACGCTGCCGCTGATCTCGTGTATCTCTGCTTCGATGCCTTTTTCTTTCAGGAAACGGGATACGATCACCGGGTAGCTGGTAGCGATCTTTCTACCTGCCAGGTACTGCGCTCCCGGATAGTCTTCGTTCCGGTGTACGGCAATACTGAGGCGACATTTACCGAAGCCGAGCTCGTGGGCTACCGCTACTTTTTTTGCTTTTTCATACACTACGTTCTCTCCTACAAATCCGATATCTGCTACCGCATCTTCCACATACTGCGGGATATCATCGTCGCGCAGGAAATACACTTCCAACGGGAAGTTGCTGGCATCGGCTTTCAGTTTGTTTACACCGTTACTGACGTCGATACCGCATTCTTTGAGGAGCCGCATGGAATCATCGTGCAGACGGCCGCTTTTCTGGATCGCTAATTTCAGCTTCATAGTATTGCTTTAATGCTTTAAATGACAAAGGGCCTACCTTCCGGTAAGCCCTTCAATGTTTTATCTGTACACACAAAACACCAACAGCCTACCCTTTGGGTAAGTAATGATGATGGTGGATATGTGCGAATAATTTCATAATCGGGCACGAAGGTAGTGACTGAGTAGCGTATCTCAAAATTTATTTCGTCCCGTCATCCCGAACAACGTCACCCTGAGCGAACGAAGTGAGTCGAAGGGGTAGTCGAGGGATCTCATGAAGTTTTCGGCAGGTCCCTCGACTCACTTCGTTCGCTCGGGATGACGATTATTTTTTATGTATCTTTAATGAAAATCGCTAAAATATGAAAGCAAACATTGGCATTACCGATAAGAATTTGCAGGCGGTAGCATTGATGCTGAACAAGATACTGGCCGATGAATATGTATTGTACACCAAAGTGCGTAATTACCACTGGAACATAGAGGGCAGCAACTTTATGGAAATGCATAAGTTTTATGAAGACATGTACAATGGCATTGATGAGCTCATCGATGAAATTGCAGAAAGGGTTCGCAAACTGGGACATTATTCCGAAGGCAGGCTGAAAGATTTTCTCAAACTGACAAACCTTACTGAAGAAGCGTATTCAAGCGAGCAGAAAAAACAGTTACAGAATTTGCTGAACGATCACGAGACATTGGCCCGCAACCTGCGAAATGACATCAATGCATGCAGTGATAAATACAAAGACCTGGGTACTGCCGATTTTCTTACCGGTCTGTTGAAGCAACACGAGACATGGGCCTGGTTTGTGAGAAGTTATCTCAAATAATTATTCAGCTTAGGGCAAACAATACGCCCCATCCTGTACAGGCATCCCAACCGGGGGTAGCCACATAACCTTTGGCGCCCGCGACTGTTTTATTGTCGCCCAGTACAATATCACGGTATTGATAAGCGCTTTTGGCACTATATAATTTAGGATGTATAAAACCCACGGGTTTGCCTTTCTGTTCATTGATCCTTGCGATCAATCCTGCCATCAGGGGAGCTACAGCGCTGGTACCGCCGATCACCAGGTCTTGCCCGTCTACACGCACGCGATAACCGGTTCCCGGATCGGCATTAGCGGCAATATCGGGCACGCCTCTTCCGGCAAAATTATTGTTCAATGATACGGGTACATTAATAGGATCCTGGTAATTGGGCTTGGGGAAAAACTCACTCACGCCACCTCCTGTGGCGCCGCCATCGATATTGTGCCAAACAATTTCTGATTCCACTTTTTTATCTTTTGTTGTGAGTGTGGTGCCTCCGCAGCCCAATACAAAAGGGCTGGAAGCGGGAAAATCTACATGCACTTTCCCATCCTGTTCTCCATCGGCCGAGCCATTATCGCCTGCTGCAGCGCATACCGTTACGCCCAGCATGGCTGCGGCCTGGAAGGCTTCATTAAAGGCTTTAAGCGATTGCTCGGTCCAGTTCTTTTCCGAAGCGCCCCAACTGATCGAAAGAATAGTAGGGTTGTGTGTTGTATCGTGAATAGCCGTTTGTATGGCATTGAAAAAACCCTTGTCTGTATTAGGTGCGAAATAAACCACAATCGCAGCATCCGGTGCAATAGCAGCCGTCACTTCAATATCGAGCATCACTTCAGCATCGGCGCTATCGGCTGTAGTGGGCGCATTCGTTCCGCCATCTACCAATACTTCTATGATCCTGGGAATGGGTAATTTCAATTGTTTGAAATAGGTATTGATGTCTTCGATGCGGTAGCCACCACCTAATTCTATAATGGCGATGCTTTGTCCCGCCCCCGTCCCTTTTTTGGGAAAACCGTAGATGTCTGATAACTGGTTGGGATAAAAACTGCCGGGTAAAGCGCTGTGCACGATGAACTGTCCGTCTTTTTTTGCAATACGGTATTTGGGGGCGGCGGCGGGACGATCATCGAGTCCGAATACCGCTTCTACTACCGGCAACAGTTGTTCGGGTAAATGGATATTACCTATTCTTCCACGGAACACAATACCTTCTGCATTACAACAGGTAGAAAGTTGTACCCGGAAAGCCCTTTCAAATGCATCCACTGTTCCCTGCAAATGAATGAGTCTTTGTTCGGGCAATTCTTCTATTATATTTAATCCGAAATGCCCGGCAAAAGCTTCTACCAGTTGAATATCGGCTTCACTTGCATGGAATTGGGCGGCGAATTGTTCACGGGTTTTGATGGCGGCGCGGACCTTGTAGCTACCGGGATCTTTCTCGTAACGTAAGAGGAGGGTTACGCTGATGGGCATACGCGGATCCAGATCGCCTAAACGGGTGGCGTTATTTGTTTCGCGGTAGCTACCTTCCAATGGAAAGTATGCTGCCTTATTAAAATCGATAGCAGACATTGTATCTTTTTCAATAGCACTGCAATTATTGTGCAAAAAAAGGTTTAAGTCGCGCCAATAAATATTTCACAGTTATCTTTTTTATCGTATTTTTCATATGATTATAGTGATTTGCGCCGTTAAATGATCTATTTGCCAATAAAACCAATCCAATAAACTTCATTTATCAACCCCTTAAAACAAACAATCCTATGATCTGGCATTTAATTTTAGGCGGAGTAGCCGGCTTTTTGGCCGGTAAAGTAATGAGTGGTGGCGGTTACGGCGTTTTAGTTGACATTATTCTTGGCATCGCGGGCGGCTGGCTCGGCGGTTGGCTGGGCGAAAAATTAGGTATCCATTTAGGTGGAAGCATCGGGTACCTGGTTACTGCATTTGTGGGGGCCATCATTTTGGTGTGGGCTGGAAGGATGATTAAAAAAGTGGCATAACAGGGTACCATACATAGACCCTGTTTTACTAGAACTTATCTCAAAACAATGGTTCGGTAAGAATTAAGGTGTGAATATGTGGAAAAATTGGACACAATAAAAGGTAAAAGAAAAGGGATTAGTTATGTGTGCAAACAACAA
>PVEQ01000016.1 GCA_002973575.1 Sediminibacterium magnilacihabitans | reverse complement strand
TTTTCCCATACTGAATGCTTGACCCATTCTTGAAAACGGCGGTGACAGGTCTGATAGGGAGGATATCGATCCGGCATATCAGACCATGGCGCTCCTGTACGACAGACCCACAATATTCCGTTTAAAATACTCCTGTCCTCAACTCGTGGGCGGCCAGCTATCTTTTTAGGAATCTTGTTTTTCTCTATGATACCAGTAAGCAAAGACCATTGTTCATCTGTGAGTTCCATTTTACATCGTTTCTTGACATAACGATCCTTTCCTCCAACTTATTTTTCAAATACCTACTTTTGAGATAAGTTCTAGTAATCCAGCGCCAAACTTGGCCATGGGATTTCATTATAAATTTATTCCTGCGCTATACAGTTTCCGGTGCTTGTTTTGTATACTTCATTCTTCAATGTCGCATTTGGGCAATAACCGACGTTGGGGGGGCTGTAAGAACGGTATTGCTTTAACGTTTGAAAAACATCCGAATTTAATAGCCTCTTATTAAAAGATTAGGGGGGATAGGTAATTCTCTTCGAGGCACCTTTGCAATCTAGAAAGTAAGATACTTACTTAACACTATATTTCAAAGATTTTTGATTTTTAATTTTCAAGTATATGTAAATTTGCAGTCGCCTTAGTCTCAAAGAAAAGATAACCCTATGACATTCAAAATCATACGTTCAAAAAGGGATTATACCACAGCGCTGGAACGTTTTGAACAAATCTTCCAGGCTAAAGCGGGTACACCCGAAAGCGATGAAGCGGATGTGCTTGCCCTACTAATAAAAAGCTACGAAGATACTCATTACCCGATCGAAATACCCGATCCGCTGGCTGCTATCCAATACCGCATGGAGCAACAGGGTTTAAGCAAACAGGAGTTGGCGAGTATCCTTGGATACAAAAGCAGGGTAACGGATCTGTTCAACGGTCACCGCAAATTGAATCTGAGTATGATTCGCAAGCTGCATGCCCACTTGAATATCTCCTACGATACCCTTGTGAAAGAGTATTGATCTGAGTATGCTTGCCCAAGCTTTATTGTTTTTCAGGATATATCACTGCTTCATAAACCTTGTATTAATTTTCACGCACTGGTTTAATTTCATTTGTAGAAAGAAAAATTGCCGGACACCTCTGAAAATTGGGTGTTTTAACCATTGCAATAGTGAAACCAACCTGTTACTTTCACATCTCGTTTCACTGCTCCAAATCCTTTAAAAACAAACACCCATGGCCAGTCCAATTCCTTCCGGCATCAAAGCATTCGCCAATTGCGACCACGCGATCATCGCATGGAAATACGACCAACCCATACCCAACTGTATTGGTTTCGCACTATATAAAAAAATGAAAGGGCAGCCGCCATCCAGCGCACAACCCCTTAACAACCGCATTGGCTTTGCCGGCCAGCAGGCCCAGCCCGGCGAGCAAAGGCCCAGTACTGCATGGCCCATCCAACGTTTGTTGTGGACCGATTTCAACGCTAAGCCGGGAGACAGCATGAGTTATCTCGTAGCGCCGCTCTACATCAAAAACAATACCCTGGTAAAAGACATGACCAATGCCACCGAATGGAGTAATGAGGTTACCGTTGGTACCGGCACCGATATCGAAGCTTATTTCAACCGGGGTATCATTTCTTCCCAATTCATGTCGCGCCAGCTATCCGGCGCCGATGTGAAAACAAAGGGAACGACCCTCAAATCCACGCTGTCTAATGAAGACGCTCCCGTTACGCAATTCCTGGGTGGCGTACTGGCACAAAAACTATTCGCAGAGCTCGACGCTGTGATTGCCGACAGCGCCCTGAGTATTTATGCTTCGCTTTATGAACTGAATGATGAAAGCGTGATTAACCGTTTTAAAAAGATCGGCAACAGGCTGAACCTGGTGCTGGCCAATGGCGCTTTTAAAAGCAATGCAGCCGGCGAGAACGACGAAAATGCCGACCTGCGCAAAGAATTGAAAACTACTACCAGCATTCACCTGTTCGATCGCATCGTTCCCATGGGCCACTTTGCACACAATAAGTTCATGGTGTTTTGTAAAAACGGACAACCTTATAAAGTCTGGACAGGCAGCACCAACCTCACACAGAACGGACTTTATACGCAGGTGAACAATGCCATCCTCATCAACGATCCGCAGGTAGCCAACTGGTATCTCAACGAATGGAACCAGATAAAAGGCGCCGGCAATGCATACCCTGCACCTTTTATCCAGTACAATACAAAGGGCAACGCGAAGCCGAACCTGTCTACCTGGTTTGCGCCCGTTTCCAACCAGGTAGACCTCGCCGCGGCCAAAGCCCTGATCGATAATGCACAACAAGGCATCCTCTTCCTATTCTTCAACCCCGGCACACACGACACACTTTATAATGAAGTGGTGGCACAGATCGACAAACCCGGCAAAGAAGATATTTTCGTACACGGCATCATGAACCAGGACCCTGGTGGAAAACAAACCCCGTTGGTATTCATCCACAAGAACAATGTACCGAAGGGATCAACCGATTTCGATACCATCATACCCAAAGCCATCGGAGGAGAGTTTTCGTATTGGCAGAATGAGATCACACCTAAAATGGTTACCATCCACAGTAAAGTGGTCATCATTGATCCTTTTGGCAGTCACCCTGTGGTGATGACCGGTTCACACAATTTAGGCCCCAAAGCCAGCCAGAAAAACGACGATAACCTGAACATCATTGAGAACAACCCGGCACTGGCTATGCAATATGCGGTGAACATCCTTTCCGTGTACGATCATTATCACTGGCGCTATGCATTGGCCAATCAAAATGCCGGCTCCATCGCTTATACGGGCTTATCAACCGATCCCAACTGGATGACAAGTTACCTGGTTGACCGGAATGTAAGAGAGATCGATTTCCTTTTCGGCACCATTGGTAAATAGAATGATCAATATTGGCCGGTACTCAGCAGTACCAGCGTACAGGCTTCTACGGCTTTTATGCCGTTGGCCTGTACCAGTTTTCCCAGTTCTTCATTTTCGGTACCAGGATTGAAAATAACGCGCTTGGGATGCAATTGCAGGATATAATCGTAGTATGCTTTCTGCCGTTCCGGGTTAAGATAAAGGGTTACCGTATCTACGCCGGCCTCCTCCGGATGTTCAGTGATGATGGGGATATCGCCTATCTTTCCTTCCCTGTTACCAATGGCTACTACGGGATGCTGGTGTGCATGCAACCTGTCCACCGCCAGGTAGCTATAGCGTTGCGGGTGATCAGATGCTCCCAGCACCACTGTCTTTTTCGGATTCATAAGGCAAGTTACTCAGAATAACCGATACCTGTTCCGAGGCAACCCCTGTATCACATCGGTCAACGCTTCTGTTATTTCCGGGAAACGGAATACAAATCCGTTTTCGATCAACCTGGCAGGCAGTGCATGGTTGCTCTCTAATATCATCGATGGTTCTTTGCCCATCATCCACGCACCGGCCCTTACCATCCACTCGTATGCAGGCAATCCTATTGGAGCGCCACAGGCTTTCCGCATGGTCTGCATGAATTGGGCATTTGTCACCGGGTTTGGGGCACAAGCATTGAAAGCCCCACTTAATTGTTTGTGTTGATACAAAAACGCAATGATGCGGCATACATCGGCTACATGCACCCAACTGATCATTTGTTTCCCCGTTCCCTGTCGTCCACCCAAACCGAATTTCACCAGGTTGAGATAAGGTTCCAGGATACCTCCATCACCTAATACCACGGCCAGTCGTAATGCAATTTTCCTGGTATGTCCGCTGTTGCCTGCTTCAAAAAATACCGCTTCCCACTGCTTCACCACCGATGCCATAAAACTGCCGGCGAATGCCCGGGTATACTCATCGCCCGGTACTCCATCTGCATACAGGGAAATGCCGGAAGCATTGATCCAGCAGGAAGGAGGAATGGCGAGTTCCCTGATGGCGTTGCCAATGGCTTTGGTAGCATCGATGCGGCTGTCGAGGATTTTTTTACGATTGGCCGGAGTATGCCTGCTCTGTATACTTTCACCTGTGAGGTTGATGACAAGATCGGCGCCATCCAGTTCCTGCACCCAGTCCGACAATGTTTGTGCATCCCATTGCACCATCCTGTATTGCTTAGCTATTTTTTTGTTGCTGTTACGGGTCAGCAGTACGACTTCATTGTCTTTTTCAAAATAACTGGCAATAGCGCTGCCAATGAAACCGGTTCCACCTGCAATAACGATCTTTATGCTTTTAATAGCTTCCATAAACGGCGGTTTCACGCAAAGCTATTCCGTTATCTTCCTCATATGAAATCATATTTGTCGGTACTGGTATTCATCCTTGCTTGTTGCATTTCCGCAAAAGCTCAAATAAAACCTTTCCGTTTTGCGTTCTTCTCCGACACCCACATTGGTTCGCCCAATGGCAGCGCCGAAGAAGACCTGCGCAGAACCGTTGCCGATATCAACAATATGAATGATATCGCTTTTGTAGTGATTACCGGGGATATTACCGAATTGGGCACTGATGAAGAACTCAAACATGCCAAACAAATCCTGGATCAGTTGAAAGTACCCTGGTACATTATTCCAGGCAATCACGACACCGGTTGGAGTGAAAGCGGTGGTCGTACCAGACCCAAGGTCCTATTTACTCTTCTCCCGCGGTGAAGGACAATAAAGTTGTGCTGGGATCCTGCGATGGCCATGTCTATTGCCTCTCTTTATCAAGCGGTCGTTTGCAGTGGTCATTGAAAACAGCCGCTGCTGTATTGGGTAATCCCCTGATCAGCGGCGATACGGTATATATCGGCGGAAGTGATCACCAATTCAGGGCCATTGATTTGAAAACCGGCAGCGTGCTCTGGCAATATACCGGCGTGGAAGGTCCCGTAGTAAGCACCCCGGTATTGTACAAAGGCATGGTTATTTTCGGGGCCTGGGACCGCCACCTGCGTGCGCTGGATGCCTCCACCGGAAAGCTGATCTGGCAATGGAATAACGGCTCTGCTGTTCGAAATTATTCACCCGCATCCTGCATCCCTGTTATCTGGGATGATGTGGTGTATATCGTAGCGCCCGACCGTTTTATCACTGCAATAGACGTTCACTCAGGGACCACTTTATGGCGTAATAACGATGCCACCGTGCGCGAATCGACCGGCATTTCAGCAGATGGCCAATATGTCTACGGCAAGACCATGACCGATACCATCGTCGCTTACCACACTTCCCCCTCCAAACAGCCGGCTGCCTGGAAACTCAACTGTGGCTTCGGTTATGAGCATGTACCTTCTATGCTCATAGAACGCGACGGGCTCGTTTTTTTCGGCACCAAAAACGGAACTGTCTATGCCATTGACCCGCAAAAGCGGGAAAGACGATGGGCGCACAAGATCGACAACTCAATGGTAAATACGGTAAGAGCCCTCAGAGCCGGGCAAATCATTGCTTCTACGATGGATGGGAAAATAACATTGCTTGACATGCAACCAGCCATTATGCACACCAACTAATATCTTTTAGCGGTGGAAAAATGTATTATTTAAAATAATTTTCTAACTTTCCTTTCTCATCTAATAAACAAAATCAACTAACTCACATCACTATGGCAAAAGCAAAAAAGAAAGCTGCGAAAAAAGCAGTAAAAAAAGCCGCTCCTAAAAAGGCCGCTAAAAAAACTGTAAAGAAAGCTGCGAAAAAAGCAGTAAAAAAAGCCGCGAAGAAAGCCGCTCCTAAAAAAGTAGCCAAGAAGAAATCAGCGCCCAAGAAAAAAGCAGCTGCTAAAAAAACTGTAAAGAAAGCAGCTGCTAAAAAACCCGCCGCCAAAAAAGCAGCGCCCAAGAAAAAAGCAGCGGCAAAGAAACCCGCAGCTAAAAAACCTGCTGTTAAGAAAGCTGCGAAACCCGCAACAGTAGTGGCTCCCGCGCCAGCGCCCGCTCCTACTTCGCTGTTCGAAATGCCTGCATCCAACGAGACACCTGCAGGATCTTAATAAAGAAATTGACCAACAGTTCAACTCCTGTTATTGTTTGAAAAAAATAATACCAGGAGTTTTTTATTACTACTCAAACCCAAAACGATGCGCACTTTATTTGCATGGCTGCTTTGTTTTTGTTTCGTTGGTGCTGTTGCACAACCGGCATCAAAGATTACCGATAAAACAAAAAACATGAAACGGTACGACGGTTATTTCACTTTCTGGTGGGATGCCGCGAACGGGAAAATCTGGATGCTGGTTGATAAATTTGACAAGGAATTCCTGTATGTCAATTCACTTCCGGCCGGACTCGGTTCGAACGATATTGGGCTCGACAGGGGGCAGATCGGCGGCAGTCGCATCGTTTATTTTTCCCGTATAGGCAAAAAATTACTCCTGGTTGAGCCAAACTACAATTATCGTGCCTCCTCATCCGACCCCCGTGAACAGCGCGCTGTTCGCGAATCCTTTGCCCAGTCGGCCATCGGCGGCTTCACCATCGATGAAGACGAAGGCGATAAAGTACTGGTAGACGCCACTTCTTTTTTTGTACGTGACTCCCATGGCATCGCCGATCGCATCCGCAGCATGCGGCAGGGCTCCTATGTTTTCAACGAATCCCGTTCGGCCATTTACCTGTCCAATACCCGCAACTTTCCCCTGAACAGTGAATTCGAAGCCACCATCACTTTTACAGGTGGCAGCGATGCCGGCCGCTTTGTCAGTACCGTTACCCCTTCAAACGAAGCCATCACCCTGCGTGTACACCACTCTTTTGTACAACTGCCCGACAATCATTATAAGCCTCGTCGCTATGATATACGCAGCGGTTATTTCGGCATTTCTTATTTTGATTACAGCACTCCTTTCTCTGAACCCATTGAGCAACTGTTCATCGCCCGTCACCGGCTCGAGAAAAAAGATCCTGCCGCCGCTGTAAGTGATCCGGTAAAACCCATTGTGTATTACCTCGACAATGGAACGCCCGAACCTATACGCTCTGCACTGCTCGATGGCGCCCGATGGTGGAACCAGGCTTTTGAAGCGGCAGGATACCGGAACGCATTCATCGTTAAAATACTGCCCGATACCGCCGACGCCATGGACGCACGCTATAACATGATTAACTGGGTACACCGTTCTACCAGGGGATGGAGTTACGGCGCGTCGATCACCGATCCACGCACTGGTGAGATCATCAAAGGGCAGGTGACGTTGGGGTCTTTACGTGTGCGGCAGGATTATCTCATTTTCACCGGGTTGCTTTCTCCTTATGAAACCGGCAAACCGGCTCCTGAAACCATGCAGCAGGCTGCCTTACAGCGCTTACGGCAACTGGCGGCTCATGAAGTGGGACATACACTCGGGCTCCAGCACAACTATGCATCGAGTTACAATGACCGGGCCTCTGTAATGGACTATCCGCATCCCAATATATCGCTTGATAGCAAAGGAAATATTGATTTCTCGCAGGTATATACCAATGTCATTGGTGAATGGGATAAAAGGGCCATCCTCTATGGCTACCAGGATTTCAAAGCAGGCGTGAATGAAAATGAAGCATTGAATGCGATACTGGATGAGAACACAAAAAACGGACTCTTATTCATTGCCGATGCCGATGCGCGTGCCGCCAGCGGTATGCATCCTTATGCGCATCTATGGGATAATGGAAAAGACGTCACCGAGGAACTTAAGAACGTATTACAGGTACGTTCCAAAGCGCTGGATCAATTCTCTGAACAAGCCATCCGTGAAAGAACGCCGTTGTCAAGACTGGAAGATGTACTGGTTCCTGTATACAACTATCACCGCTACCAGCTGGAAGCAGTATGTAAGCTGATCGGTGGTATGAATTACAGTTACAGCGTGCGAGGCGGACAGCAACAGGTTCCCCAGGTTTTACCCAATGCCGTTCAACAGAAAGCATTACAAACAGCGCTGGACTGTTTATCGCCTGAAACACTCACGCTTCCCGAAAGGATCATAGCGATGATCCCTCCCCGCCCGCCGCTTTATTATAATGTAGGCGAACTCTTTGCCAAACGCACCGGCATGAGTTTCGATCCTGTAGCAGCTGCCGAAGCCCTGGCCAATTTTGAACTGGAATTTTTGTTCAATGCAGAAAGAGCCAACCGGTTGGAGCAGTTCAAAGCGCAAGCCGGCACACTGGGTTGGGACAATGTGTTGGATGCCATCATTGAAAAAACATGGAAAGCCCCTTTACAAAAAGGACTGAAAGGCGAAATTCAATTACAAACCCAGCAAATGGTACTCAGCTGGATGCTGGGTCTTAGCCAGAACGACAATGCCAACTATATTGTAAAATCGATCTGTTTCGACAGGCTGCAGTCACTGAAGCAATATGCAATAACACAGGCGCAAACGCATCCTGCTTTAAAAGCGCATTATTCCTACGCAGTAGAACGGATCAACAAACCAAAAGATATTGCGGTACCCCAACATAAAGAGATAGCTCCGGGAGCACCCATCGGTTGCGATTTAGATTTCTGACGGACTACTACCCGCCGTCATCCCGAGTGAGCGAAGAACGTCATCCTGAGCGAGCGAAGCGAGTCGAAGGACCTGCTCAATATTCGGGCAGGTCCCTCGGCTGCGCTCGGGATGACGAAATAAATTATTATACCAACATCCTCAAAGGCTCTTCCAGTAAGGATTTCAGCGTTTGCAGGAAAGCCGATCCTGTTGCACCGTCTACTACACGGTGGTCGCAACTGAGGGTAACTTTCATAACGTTACCGGGTACGATCTGTCCGTTTTTAACAACGGGCACTTGTGAAATTCCACCTACTGCCAGAATACAGGCATCGGGCGGGTTGATGATGGCAGTGAATTGTTCTATACCAAACATACCCAGGTTGGAGATAGTGAAAGTACTTCCTTCCCAATCGGCGGGTTGTAATTTTTTATTTTTTGCTTTCTGTGCGTAGTCTTTTACTTCAACCGCAATCTGGCTCAGTGATTTGCCATCGGCAAAACGAACTACAGGAACCAGCAAACCTTCATCCACCGCTACAGCCACACCAATATTGATGTGATGATTGTGACGGATGGTATCGCCCAACCAGCTACTGTTCACTTGCGGGTGCTGTTTCAATGCCAGGGCAGTTGCTTTCAGTACCATATCGTTGAAGCTGATCTTCACAGGCGCCGCTTCATTGATCTTGCCACGGGCTGCAACAGCAGCATCCATATCAATGGCCATGGTAAGATAAAAATGCGGTGCGGTAAAGAGACTGTCGCTCAGGCGGCGGGCAATGGTTTTGCGCATTTGTGAAACCGGAACATCTTCAAAACTCACCTGCCCCACTGGAGCTATGGCAATGGCAGAGGCAGGCTTGGCCTGTTGAGCAGCAGGTGCAGCAGCAGAAGCGGGTTTGAAATTATCGATATCGCTTTTCACAATACGGCCGTTATCGCCAGTACCTTTTACATATTTAAGATCAATGCCTTTATCGGATGCAATCTTTTTAGCCAATGGAGATGCCAGTATCCTGCCTTCGTTTACAACAGCTTCCGCGGGGGTAGCAACAGGTGCAGTGGCAGCAGGCGCAGCAGCGGGAGCAGGTGTTGCTGGTGCTGACTGAGCAGCAGCAGGCTGCGATCCACCAGCTTTTACAGCGGCTACGATGGCATTCACATCGAGTCCGGGTTTACCGATGATACAAAGCAGGTCATTCACCTGTATTTTTTCACCGGGCTGGGCTCCCTGGTACAAAAGCGTACCGTCTTTATAGCTTTCCAGTTCCATGGTAGCTTTATCGGTTTCGATATCAGCCAGCACTTCACCTTTTTTAACAGCATCGCCCACTTTTTTATGCCATCCGGCAATAACGCCCTCTGTCATCGTATCACTCAAGCGAGGCATCAATACTACTTCCTCCATGGAAGCAACATCTACTGCAGGAGCAGCAGCGGGAGCTGAGGCAGGTGCTGCCTGTGGAGCAGGTGCAGGCGCCGGGGCCACAGCAGGCTCGGGGGCTTTCGCAACTGAAGATGCACCACCTGTATATTTTGCTACCAGCGCTGAAACATCTTCGCCGGCTTTACCAAAAATGGCCAGCAGGTCGTTCACTTGTAATTTGCCACCGTTAGGAGTTCCTATATACAACAAAACACCATCCTGGTAACTTTCCAGTTCCATGGTGGCTTTATCGGTTTCTATTTCAGCTAACAGGTCGCCTTTTTTAACGGTATCGCCCACTTTTTTATGCCAGGCGGCAATGACGCCCTCTGTCATGGTATCGCTCAGCCGGGGCATTAATATCTCTTCAGCCATATTGATTCGATTGCTCTTTTAAATTGAGCCGTGAAATTAAGGAAAAAAGCGATTGGCATTGAAGCTTCTCTTACTGACCTTGTGCCAGACTATAAGCTTTTTTGTCTCCCCAGGCGTTCAACAACTCGGTAGAGCAGATCTTGAAATCCCGTGTCAGGCGTTTGTACAGTTCCAGGATATCCGTCTGGGTAACGGGTTCATTGGCCACGCTTTCAAAGCGACAGGTATATTGGTTCACCAGGTTGGTGAAAGAAGAGCCTCTGGGCCATACCTGTGTGCCCCGGTTGCTGATGGTAACCAGTTTGAACAGGTCTGACGTGTGTTGCAGGCATTTTTCCGCTACGATTCCCGGCTGTTCATTGCTTTCAATGAACATATCCACTCCTACAATATGTGCATGTTCCGTTTCCTTGCTCTCCAGCATGGGGTTGCGGCTGAGTTTGAAAATGGTAGGGGTTACCTCCTGGTTGGCAATAATTGGCTTGGGATTATGAACGGGTTGTTTGCCAAAATTACTGATGATCACCCGGGCAAAATCGGTGGTATTGAGTGATGGAGTCGATCTGTCGCCAAAATCTCCGGTATGCTGACCCGATTCCAGCGTGTACAACAGCGCATTTTCCATCATGGCCGCCTCTTCCCTCAACCCAAGATGCCGGAGCAGCGCGAAGCCACTCAACAACAAAGCTGTGGGGTTGGCAATGTTTTTACCGGCAATATCAGGCGCCGTACCGTGTACCGCTTCGAAAATGGAAATATGGTCGCCAATATTGGCTGAGGGAGCAAAGCCCAGTCCGCCTACCAGTCCCGCACAGAGATCGCTTACAATATCGCCCTGGAGATTGGTAAGCACCACCACATCGAAAAGATCGGGTCGGCTCACCAGTTTCATGCAAAGATCATCCACGATCACATCATCGGCTTTCAGGTCGGGGTACTCTTTGGCCACTTCATAAAATACTTCCAGGAAGAGGCCATCGGTAATTTTCATGATATTGGCCTTATGTCCGCAGGTGATGCGCCTGGCGCCTTTTTTCCTGGCCATTTCAAAAGCATAGCGGATCACCTGCATACTACCCGGACGGGTAATGAAACGCCGGCTCAACGCCACATCCTGTGTAAGCATGTGCTCCACACCGCCATAAGTATCTTCTATGTTCTCACGAACAATGGTAATATCAATAGGTATGCCTGCCTTACTGAATACGGTATCTACCCCATGCAGGGTTTGAAAAGTACGGTTATTGGCATAAGTGTTCCAGGTCTTCCGGGCGGTCACGTTCACACTTTTTACTCCCTTTCCTTTGGGTGTTTCCATAGGGCCTTTAAAAAGAATGCCCAACGACTCAATGGTTTGCTGGGCTTCCGGGGTCATTCCGTTGCTGTAACCTTTATCGAATACCCATTTTCCCATATCCACAAACTCATAACCCAGCGGCACTTTGGCCGCATTGAAAATGGTCAATACGGCGTCCATGATCTCGGGACCAATTCCATCCCCTTTTGCTACAGCGATCTTTGTCATATCCACACTTTTTAAAGTGGTGCAAAATTACGCGATCAGACCCAATAACCGGCAAACAAGAGGTCTTTACTTGTGGAGAGAATTGATGAGCGTTACGGCCACACCCGCCATGGATACGATAACACTGGTGAGACCAACCACCTCACCGGTACTCAACCGTTTGTGTTCTGTTTTGATCACCCGTGGTACGAATACTTCAGTGCCGGTTTTGATTTTGGGATAAAAACGAACCAGTCCGAATAAAGCTGTTTTGGTTTTAGCTACCTGCCCGTTCGGATATATCACATAAATTTTAGAAGTCCGGGCAAAATCATTGTACCCGCCTGACCGGTTGATATAATACCGGAGCGGCTCACCCTGTTCGTATTTTATTTCGGTGGGAGAATACACTTCACCGGTGATTTTCACCAACTCATTCAGCTTGGGAACCACAATTTCATCGCCTTCATCCAGGAGCAGGTCATCGGGTGACTGGGAATTAGCCTGTATAGCACGTATATTGACAGCTATCTTGGAAACAGGATTGATAATTTTTTCTACCAATGCACTATCGCTGCCCTTGGTATTAACGGCCGATGTTTTTTCAATTTTTTCCTTCTGCTCCGATGCGTTGTTCTGGTGATGCCGGATGAGATATATACCATCGAGATAAGCTGCTTTGGTGAACCCTCCTGAGCGTGCCAACAACTCCCCTACTTTTTCTGTTTTGGACCGAAGCGTGTATTCTCCGGGATAAAGAACTTCTCCGCTGATGATTACTTTTTGCTGCTCAGTATATCCAGGCGCTCTTCTTACCGTAACGATATCGAATGGTTGTAAAAACTGTCTGAACTGTTCTACAGCAAGGTCTTTATCGGCGCTTACATTCAATATCTCCGCAATGGAATCGGATACTGTTTGATCTGTATTGTTCCTGATACGTCTCGCGACCTCAATATTATAATTGGCGGCTGCATTGGTAAAACCGCCTGCTTCAAAAAGCAAGTCTTTCAATCCCAGGTTTTCCCGATAGGTAAACTGCCCAGGCTTTCTCACTTCCCCATTGATCGTTACAACAGCCTCATCTTTCAGATCAAAAATGGATGCGATCTGGATGACGTCCTCTTTTTTTAGTAAAATATCATCATTGCCGTCGACTACGTTTTTAACATTGAAAGGAATATTTTCAGTAGTCATATCGTCTTTGGTCCTGATCAGCAATCCTCTTTGTAGGAAAGCATCCGGCTTCAACCCGTCGGACCTTTTAACGAGGCCTTTTATAGTAAGGCCGGGTGTCAACTCATACTGGCCTTCCCGGTATACAGCTCCCTTGATCTGCACCCTGTTTTCATATTTATCGAGTATGCCACTCACCAAAAATTCATCCCCTTTTTGCGGTATATAACTGGTGTATTCCGCATTCATCAAATCTTTCACCTTCCGCTGCGTAGACGTCAGCGAGGTTACTTTGATACTGGCGGTGTATGCCTGTTCAGTAAACCCGCCTGCACAGTGTATCAGTTGTTCTGTATTTTCATTATCCAGCATTTCATAGGTTCCGGGACGCTTTACCTGCCCGGTGATGGTCACCCGTTTTTTGTACACGGGGATATTGATCACATCACCTTCTTTTAGCAATACATTGTCCTTCACATAACCCATCATGAGAAACTCGTACAGGTCGATCTTCCGGTTCACCTTTCCATTGCGTACCAGGATGATCTCCCGATATGATCCGATGCTGTTTTCCGGTCCTCCCGCCAGGTACAATGCATTGAAAAGAGTAGTGAGGGAAGATACCGTATACAGACCTGGTTTACTGGCGCCCAGGATGGTTACACGGATGCTCTTTATTTTGCCCAAAGTAACGCTGAGATGCGTGGCACCTGTTTTGATGGAATGATAGACTGTAGCCTCCAGTTTATTCTTGATCTGCGTTATGGCATCTTCGAGGGATAATCCGGAAACATGTATCTGTCCTACCTGCGGTATCGTAACCGCGCCCTCGGGCTGCACTTGCAAATGGAAGCTAGCTTCTTGAACGCCATAAATATTCAGTAATAATTCATCATCGGGTCCCAGCACATAGTCCATCGGTGTGGCAATTCGCAGGTTGGGTTCAAAAGAAAGGGAAGCCGTCGTAAAAAGCTGTGAGCCGAACACAGAAACTTTTCCTGGTGTTGTTTTTTAACAGTTTTATATTCATTCAACACCGGCTCTTTGGCGTCACTGACACTGGCAGCAGGTGCTGCGCGATTGGCAGTTTCAGTGTGACTCAGTCTTTCACGCAATTTAATGATCTCTGTTTGGGGCATTCCCTTCGCAGCCGCCATTTGTTCTGCCTGTGAAACAGTGAGCCCGGAAGATTTCAATTGTTGTTGCAGTTTGGTAATATCGGCATCTGAAAGCTGGTCTACTTTAACAGCGCTCAGGTCTCCCGATTTCAACAGGTCCTGTCCATTAACGGAAAAGAACAACGAACAGACCATTATACAGGAAATACCCAACCTTCTCAAAAAACACATAAATAAGATTTTGCAGCGTCTTAGGGCCTAGTCAAAAAATGAAAAACTCAGCATTGGTTTTCAGAGGGCAAGGAAATTCGGCAGTAAATTCTGACAAATTCTTTCAATGAGAAAATTATAAGCATTAAGAAGTGATTAAGTCTGCCCTTATCCAATATATATATATATATATAATCGTCTAAATGCAAATAACAGATCAATAGATAAGCTGCTGCCATCCCCGTTCTTACAAATTGACAATATTCTTAACCGCTAATTCGTTATTTTTATGAAAAGCAATCGTCCCAAACATGGTGTCAAAAATTTCAGAAGGGGTGGAAATCAGTGTAGAGACCTTTTACCAGGCCGATTACAGCAATCCTTTGAACAGCGAATACATGTTTGCTTACCGGATCACCATTGAGAACCACAATAACTTCACCGTCAAACTTTTGCGCCGTCACTGGTTCATATTCGACAGCAACGGCGAGCACCGCGAGGTGGAAGGAGAAGGTGTGGTAGGTGTTCAGCCCATACTGAAACCCGGAGAGAATTACCAATATGTAAGCGGCTGCAACCTCAGAACAGAAATGGGTAAGATGCATGGCACTTACCAAATGCAGAATGAGCACAGTAAGGAGCTGTTTTCAGTAAATATCCCTTCTTTTGATATGATTGTGCCGGCTAAAATGAACTAATCCTCGTCATCCCGAGCGTAGCCGAGGGATCTCATCAAGCTTTCAACAGACCCTTCGACTCACTTCGTTCGCTCAGGGTGACGATCATATATTATCTTGGTTTGTACTTCGCTTCTTCAAACAATTTTCCCGCCGGCATTTTCATCAGCGTGTCCAGTGAAGTTTTTTCATGCGCATCCACCCATTTGTCTACGATCTGCCTGCCTACAAACTGGCCGATATTTCCTGGTGACGACTCACCCAGCGCTGCCGTATTGGGTGCATCTGTGAGGTAATCGCGCGCCGTATTCGGATCATTGCTGAACAGCAAATCGTTTTGCACAAAAAAGCTCCATACCTGCTGCTCGTTATGCCGGCAAAAGGCAAGCTGTTGCGCTGTATAACCGGTTCTGATACTATCGGGCAGTTCAGGCAGCAGCTTTTCCAGCAGATATTGTCTTTTGCCGGATTCTATCATCTGCTCTACCAAAGATTTTCCACTGCTTTGATCGGGATACATATCGTCTACGATGTTCCTGATGCAGTTCACCGCAATATATTGAGGCTCGAAGCGCCGCGAAACAAAGGCAGGGTACAACGCCTGGCCCTGTTCATCCTGGTACAAAGGATAATCTTTACCCATATACAACTGCAGCCCTACGGCCAACGCATCTTTGGTAATGATATTGCCATAACTGTTGATAGGCCCGATGAAAGTAATCAGCCGGGCGGGCAGTTTATACGAAGGGAAATAATAATGCAGGAATTGCAACCCTCTTCTCAGCGAATTTTCAACCGGACTGAAATCGGCATATTTTTTTGCCGATGCCTGCGACAGGCTCTGGTAAGTACGGATGAAACGGGGCACGTCTTTGGAAGCGTTGTCGGGCGTTGTTCCCAGTATATTGAACAGGAAGTCCTGCGTAAAGCCGGGGTATTTTTCAGCCAGTTGTTGCAGCGACCGGTTGAGATGGTTGGTATCCAGCGCGAAGAAAGGTATCTCAAATCGTTGCACCTGCAGGTCGATCCTGATTCCCGAAACATCGGGTGTTGACCGGTGGCTCTTGCAGGCCACGGCCACCAATAATATCCATCCGACCCATACTGATTTCCGCATGCCGAAAACTTTGAGCAAAGATGCATGAACGGGAGAAAAAAATATGCTAAAAGTTCAGGAACTTTGCACCATGAAAATTTGCCTGGCACAACAGAATTACCATATTGGGAATTTCGAGTACAACACCGCTAAGATCATAGAAGCCATTGAGGCCGCCAAGAAACAGGGAGCCGATCTCATTCTCTTCACCGAAATGTGTGTTTGCGGTTATCCGGCCAGGGACTTTGTAGAATTCAACGATTTCATCAACAAATCGTATGCAGCCATCGACGTCATCAAACAACATGCCGATACCATTGGCGTATTGGTGGGGGGGCCGGCCAGGAATACCACACACAAAGGCAAGAGTCTGTTCAATGCTGCTTTTTTCCTGTATGAACAGGAAGTAAAAGCCGAGATACACAAGACATTATTGCCTACTTATGATGTGTTCGATGAGTACCGTTATTTTGAACCTTCGTACGAGTGGAAGGTGATTCCCTTCAAAGGAAAAAAACTGGCCGTAACCATTTGTGAAGATATCTGGAACCTCGGCGATAACCCCTTGTACCGCATCTGTCCGATGGACGAGTTGATCAAACAGGGACCTGATCTCATGCTCAACCTCAGCGCTTCGCCCTTTGATTATACACATGATGAAGACCGTAAGGCGGTGATCAAATCGAATGTGCTCAAATACAAGCTGCCTATGTTTTACTGCAATGCAGTGGGCAGTCAGACTGAAGTAGTATTCGATGGCGCTTCTCTTATTTTTGATAAACAGGGTAACCTGTGCAAAGCGTTGCCCATGTTCGGGGAAGCCATTGAAACCGTTGTACTAAATGATGATGGCAGCCTCGATGCACCCATCCTCGAACCTGCCAGCCGCGTTCCCGACAAGGAACTCAACCCCGCTACGCTGGAACCCGAACTGAATATTGCACAGGTATATGATGCGCTCATATTGGGCATACGCGATTATTTTGGCAAGATGGGTTTCTCCAAAGCCATCCTGGGATCTTCCGGTGGTATTGACTCTGCCGTTACACTTGCGCTGGCCTGTGATGCCCTCGGGGCAGAAAATGTGCGTGCCATTCTCATGCCATCACCCTATTCTACTGAACATTCGGTAGATGATGCTGTGCAATTGAGTAAAAACCTGGGCAATCCTTACGATATCATACGCATTGATGAAGTGTTCCAGGCATTTACCCATACCCTGAACCCCATTTTCAAGAATCTGCCGTTTTCATTGGCCGAAGAAAACATACAAAGCCGCAGCCGCGGCAACCTGCTCATGGCCATTGCCAACAAGTTCGGTTATATCTTACTGAACACATCCAACAAAAGTGAACTGGCAACAGGTTATGGTACATTGTATGGCGATATGGCCGGCGGGCTGGGCGTACTGGGCGACTGTTACAAACTACAGGTGTATGCCCTGGCACATTACATCAACCGGAACAAGGAAATCATTCCGCAAAACATCATCACAAAAGCGCCCAGTGCCGAACTGAGACCCAACCAGAAAGACAGCGATAGCCTGCCCGATTATGCTGTGCTCGACCAGGTGTTGTATCAATACATAGAAAGAAGAATGGGACCTTCCGAAATCAAAGACATGGGATTCGATCATGCACTGGTTGATCGCACCTTGAAGATGGTCAATTCGAATGAGTATAAGCGCAACCAGTTCTGTCCCATCATTCGTATATCACCCAAAGCCTTTGGTGTGGGTAGAAGAGTGCCTATCGTAGGTAAATACCTGAACTGATCATTCGTGTATTACCATCAATGGTATGATGCTGTGGAATGCCAGCATGCGTGTATGACTTTTATGGAACAGCCCTTCAAACCAGCCGTGTTTTTTAGGAATGGTAATCACAATCTGTGAATGCGTTTCTTTCACGAATGCATTGATGGCATCGGTAAAATCGGGATTGTCTACGAAGAAATAATGCGGGCTGCATCCTTCCAGCAAGGTGTCCAGCATAAGGCTCTCATAAGTAAATGTGTCGTCGTACGCTTTGTTGTGGTATACATTGAGTACAGACAACCGGGCGCCGGTAGCGCTCAGCAGGCTTTTAATAGATCCTACCGGCGTGGTCTCCGCCACTTTTTTATAATCACAGGCAAAAAGCACTTCTTGAATGGGAACAAATGAAGCCTGCGCAGGAACAATGATTACGGGATAGGTACTGTGCCTGGCAACACTTACCGCATTGCTGCCAATCAGGGTCTCTTCCATTCCTCCTGCTCCGCTGATACCCATTACAATGAGATCGGCACCGGCTTCCTGGCAAACACTATCGAGCCCTTCCGAAAGCACATTGAAAGCACTGAAGATTTCGAGATGAATGGTACCCGCCGCTTCTTTTAACTGTAACCTGAAACGATCCAACGCTTCTTCACTATTCTTTTTCAGTTCGTCGATATCGAACAACTGAACCGTAGGCATCATGGGATCAATCGTAACGGGCGATTGGTATGCATTGTACAATACCACGCTTTTAACGCCTACTTGTTTGGCTAAACCCAACGCATACAGAGCGGCATTGGTTGCCGTTGCTGAAAAATCGGTGGGAATGAGAATCTTATTCATACTACAGGTTTTCAATAATACCCGCAATACCCTGGCCTCCTCCTACACAAGCTGTTACCATACCGTATTTCTTTTTGAGGCGCTTCATATCATTCAAAAGTTGCACGGTGAGTTTGCAACCGGTACAGCCTAAAGGATGTCCCAATGCAATGGCTCCCCCGTTGATGTTTACGATATCCGGGTTCAGTCCCAGTTCCCGGATCACCGCCAACGATTGTGAAGCAAATGCTTCATTCAACTCTATCAACTCAATATCGTTCAGGCTCATGCCTGCCTGTTTCAACACTTTGGGTACTGCCGCTACAGGACCAATGCCCATGATGCGCGGATGCACACCGGCCGATGCACAATTCACCAGGCGGCCCAATGGTTTCAATCCCAGTTCCATCATCATCTTCTCACCCATTACAATAGCAAAAGCCGCACCATCGCTGGTTTGGGAAGAATTACCGGCCGTTACACTGCCTCCCAATGCAAAAGCAGGCTTGAGTTTGGCCAGCACTTCCATATTGGTATCTGCACGAACCCCTTCATCGGTATCCACTGTATAAGAACGAACTGCTTTTTTACCTTTTTCATTCAGGTAAGTTTCTTCCACCGTAATGGGTAATATCCCTGTTTTAAAATAGCCTTCCTGTATGGCATGCATGGCTTTCTGGTGAGACCTGAAAGCAAAAGCATCCTGGTCTTCCCGGCTAACCTTGAATTCTTTCGCTACAGCTTCTGCTGTCAATCCCATACTAAGATAATAATCGGGTTCCTCTTTCGCAATGGAATAGGCCGGTACTGTTTTCCAGCCGGCCGTTGGAACCAGGCTCATACTTTCCGTACCGCCCGCCACAATGCAATCAGCCATACCCGTCCTGATCTTGGCAGTAGCAATGGCAATACTTTCCAGTCCACTGGCACAATACCGGTTGATGGTAAAGCCGGCCGTATCTATACCCAATGCCCGGGCCGCAATGATCCTGCCAACCTGCAATCCCTGCTCGGCTTCCGGCACCGCATTACCCACAATCACATCATCTACCCTTTTGGCTTCCAACTGCGGTACGGATGCCAGCAACCCTTTGATCACATCCACCGCCAGGTCATCCGGCCGGTAGAAACGAAATCCTCCTTTCTTACTCTTGGTAACCGCTGTACGGTATCCGGCAACAATATATGCTTCCTGCATGATCGATTTTTTTCTCTATCAAATATACACTTTTCCGCATAAAGTTGTTTATGCAACTAAATCCCTGTTTTCTGTCTTATCTTCGCGGCATGAGCCTTTACCCCCTTGTCCGTGAACTGTTGTTCCGCTTTCCACCTGAAAATGTGCACTATTTTTCCATGAACCTGTTGCAGGGAGCCTGCCGGGTAAACGTGCTTAAAGGGATGATAGAGAAGCATTTCAGGGTATCTGATGCCCGGTTAAAACGGGAATTGTTCGGATTGGCATTTCCCAACCCGGTGGGACTGGGCGCTGGTTTTGATAAAAATGCCTTGTACCTGGATGAACTGGAAGCATTGGGATTCGGGTTCGCTGAAATTGGTACGGTAACGCCCTTGGGCCAGCCGGGTAATGACAAGCCCAGGCTATTCAGGCTGCCGGCCGACCAGGCATTGATCAACCGAATGGGATTCAACAATGACGGGGTAGCCGTTGTGGCAGCACGATTGAAAAAAAGAAAAGAACGTTCGGCTGCATCTGCATTGATCGTTGGCGGCAATATTGGCAAGAACAAGATCACCAGCAATGAAGATGCCTGGAAAGATTACCACACTTGTTTCGATGCACTGTTCGACTGCGTGGATTATTTTGTGGTGAACGTGAGCTCTCCCAATACACCCGGACTGCGCGAATTGCAGGAAAAAGATTCCTTGAAAAAAATATTGGGCAACCTGCAAAACAATAACCAGGGCCGTCAACATCCCAAGCCTTTGTTGCTGAAGATCGCTCCCGATCTCACGCAGGAACAATTGGATGATATTGTTTCCCTCGCATTTGAAGTGCAGCTGAGCGGACTGGTAGCTACCAACACTACCATCAGCAGGGAAGGTCTTCGCACCAGCGGTACGCGCATCACAGCAATCGGTGCAGGTGGATTAAGCGGTCGTCCCGTAAGAGAAAGAGCAACCGAAATAGTACAATACCTTTCAAAACAAACCAACGGCAATATTCCTGTCATTGCCAGCGGCGGGATTTTTACCGGCGCCGATGCAGCAGAAAAATTATCGGCAGGCGCTTCACTGGTACAGGTATGGACCGGTTTTATTTATGAAGGGCCTTCTATTGTGAAACATATCTGTGCCCACCTGTTAGACTCCTGATGTATATACAGTAACAGTCTTATTGGCTTTATCTTTGTAGGGAACAGAGATGCTTATGCCACAACAAACACTTTATAAAGCATTTGTCCATGCCTTTCAGGGGTTGGGCAGCTTTTTGCGCAACGACAGGAATGGGAGGATACATCTCCTGGCTGCAATAGCAGTTATTATTGCCGGCATAGTTTTTGGCTTATCGGCAGTTGAATGGTGCCTGGTTATGTTGTGTATTGCAGGAGTAATGGGTTTTGAGATGCTGAACCATGCACTCGAAAAATTTTGTGATGCCGTTCATCCGCAAACGCACCCACTCATTAAAATAGTAAAAGATGTAGCAGCCGCTGCCGTACTTTGGTGGGCCATCATCAGTGTGATCATCGCGCTGTTTATTTTCTTACCTAAAATAATCGCCATCTTATGAGTCTCAGGCTTTCCAGTCTCAGCAGAATGCTGTTGCTGTCGGTTTCATTTACGATGGCTTTATTGGCATTCCGTATGTTCCGTACACACACGCTGGAATATGGCTTCTATGTATGGAATACCTTTTTGGCCGCCATCCCTTATTTCTGCAGCAATCAACTGGTTCATTGCAAAAAAATAAATGGAGTAGCCATTTTACTTCTGGCAGGATGGCTATTGTTTTTTCCCAATGCGCCCTATATTATTACCGACCTGTTTCACTACGAAGAAAAACCAAATTTTCCGGTGTGGTACGATCTTATACTGGTAACATCCGCCACCTGGAACGGCCTCATATTGGGCATCGTATCCCTGATGCGGGTAGAAGCATTTTTAAGTAATCACATGAAACAGGTATGGGTAAAACTCTGCGTATTTGCAAGCCTGTTCCTTTGCGGTTATGGCATTTTTATGGGCAGATATCTTCGTTTCAACAGTTGGGATATTGTAAACAAACCAAAGGAATTGGCTTATTCATCTGCCGATCATATTCTGGCGCCACAGCATCACCTCAAATTATGGGTGTTCACTTTCCTATTTGCTGTTTTATTGAGCCTGGTGTATTTCACACTAAAAAAACTGCCCCGCATGTTACAGCAGGGCAGTTAAATATCGATCCATATTATATCGATTAGAAATCAAATCCCAGTGAGAAATACCACATGGGTTTTCCTCTGAATACACCTTTCATAGGCCAGCCTGCATCGAGCTTCATGAAATATCCCAGCAGGGTACTGCGTACACCAAAACCATAGCCGCCTGCAAAGGGGCCCAGTCCGCCTGCATCGATGTGTACAACAGGCGAAGGAATCGGAAGGCCATTGGCATCATAATTATAATACACTTCCGAAGGGCGCTTGATGCCATTATAATTTCCATTCCAGGCAGTTCCCAGGTCAATAAACTGCGTCACCTGGAA
Organism: Sediminibacterium magnilacihabitans; assembly: GCA_002973575.1. Classification (GTDB taxonomy): domain Bacteria; phylum Bacteroidota; class Bacteroidia; order Chitinophagales; family Chitinophagaceae; genus Sediminibacterium; species Sediminibacterium magnilacihabitans. The sequence goes on along the minus strand of PVEQ01000016.1, from coordinate 51,382 downwards.
ATTACGCAGGAAAGCATTGTTGATAGGCCTGTTGATCAGCGTGGCAAATACCGGAAAACGCAGTTCACTGTTGATCACTACCGCATTGTTACCATTGGCCACGTTTTGCCGGTAGCCTCGCATATTCACGGCAAGTGATTGGTAAGCATAGGAAACATCGGGCGCCGGTTTGTTCTGGTCATTGAACTTGGGTCCTATCCATCCGTCTACACCACCCAGGTAATAAATGATCTTCTGTCCGCCCCATGAGAAATCTCCTGCTGCACGGGCTGCCCAGATAAAGTTCCGGTAGATCTTCAGGTAATGCCTTCCATCGAATCCGAAATTATAAGTGGGCTTACCATTGTTATTTGCTACCGATTTTACAAACGGCACGTTGATATCGAGGTATACTTTATACCGCAACCCGTTCCAGATATTCTGTGTTGGATTGATGGTGTTGTCGTGTACATATTCCAACCGGGCCACTGCAAATTTTGTCAGCGAATCGGGCAAAGGCAGGAAAACAGGATTGGTGGCTTTGAGTATGAAACGGTCTGTCCGCAAACCGATGGTTGCCCGCAAGCTTTTCACTTCATTGAACGGATAAGTGAAGTTGGCCTGGTACAGGTTGGTAACCAGTTTTTGCGCAACGGTTGTATAGAATTGTCCGCCTCCCGGTGTAGTAAGAATGGCATCGGCAGAGTTGGAAATATTACTCCTGTAATAGGTAAGTCCCCAATCGAGCCGCTTGCGCAGGTTCTGGAAACTGAAGAAGATATCCTTGTCCTTCAGATCGGTACCCATCCGCACACCACCCAGGAATTTGATGTCTTCCATCACATCACTCACCCCTAATTGCAGGTTAAAGTTCAGGTCGTTGCCATTGTTCAGCTGTATCGGTCCCGATCCGCCGCCATAGGGTTGGTAACGGTTGATAAGTATTTTGTTGGTGAATCCGGTGATCACATAATCGCTCGAGAACTTGAGGCGGTAGTCGAATAGTTTGGACCTGCCAAGTACCGATGACTGGGCGGCAGTGAGGTCACGTTGATTGGCGTGTACTGTAGTAGTATCGGGCTTTTCATTGGCAAACTCATTCTGGAAAAAGCCTTTCGCTTTCGGCCTGCTGGTATCGGCAGCTGCTTTTTTATCGTAGATGATGGCTTTGCCTTCGGCCGCTTTTTGCGACTCGATCAGTTTTTTCATGTATTCGGTGGGCCTTGCATTCACATTTCGTTTGTTCAGCGCCTGCTCGTCTACTTTCAGTTTATACAGGAATTTATAATCGCCTTCCCTGCGCACTTCACTTACCTGTCCGTTGTTACCGGCGATCCTTGTTTCCAGCAGCGAGCTCTGGTAATTGGTAATGGGGAAAGTATATGTAGAATCTTTGTACACCTGGAAATAGCTCACACTATCGGGCTCCTGTTTCTGCCATGCCAGCAGGGTGGAATCGAAATCTTTGGGTGTAGGATTGCGCAGCAATTCATCACCTATATAATATAAAGTATCCAGTCCTGTTCTTTTTGTAGCAAAAAATCCAGCCCAGCGGTTATCAATACCATTCTCATCAGACACATAAGTGAAGTGATTGTTATTATACTGCATGGGGAATTTGGCATTACCCTGCTTGAGGTTGGTCAGCTGTGTGATCTGCTTCTCTTTGCTGTTGTTGAGAATATCGATCATGAAAATATTGTAGCGGTAATTGCTGGGCAATACGGTATCTCCACTGGGTGCATGCGGAGAAGGTCTGTTCGATGCGAAAATGATACCCGACTTATTGGGAAAAGTAACATAAGTAGGGTTCAGGTCGTCGTACACATCATTGGTGATCTGCTCTGTTTTCTGCTGCTCTATTTTATACGTGAAGATATCGGTATGTCCATTCTTCACAGCGCTCAATATAAGTGTATTGGCATCGAGCATGAACGAAGCATCCAGTATCTGCTCGAACCCGGTGATTTCCTGCTTGAAACGCTTGTAACGGGCTACCACATCATACACAAACATTTTAATTTTACCTGCTTCCCAGTACACAACCAATAACCTCGATCCTTTACCATCCCAGGCCAGTATCGGATAACGCGGATTTACATCGGCCTGGTTGGTTCTTACACCACTCTTCAGCAGCACCTGGGCATTGTAATAGTTCTCCATGAGCTTCACACTGTAAATGCCTTTCTTGAATTCAACCACGGCATATGTGGCGCTCTTTGGGTTGGGATTGGCCTGGAAACGGAAATAATCGTTCCTGGAAACGTCTTCAGAAATATTCAGTTGCCCTTTGGGCGCATTTCTTCTTTGCCTGATGTCTTTGATATAACGATCCTGCTCGAAATTCATGAAATCGCTGAGCACTTCTTTGAATTTCTTTTTACAAACCCGCAGGCAGGCATTATTGAGGTTCTTGTAAATGCGGGCCAGGTATAAGAGATAGGAAATATTTTCTTTCCGGTATTTCTCGCCTATATAATTCCAGAAAGCTTGTCCGGCCAGCAAAGGTTTTTCAAAAGCAAACTGGTAGAACGAATTATACCTGCCACTGAGTATGGCGCTTTTAAGTTCATCATCTTTTTCGGTACTCCAGGGTTCTGCGGCATACGCTACATAACCGTCTACCATCCATTTGGGCAGGTCCAGCAAAGCCTGGTTACTGGCGAATTCGCCAATATCATCTCCAAACAATAAATTATCGGTGAGGGTTCTGGCAATGCCTTCACGTATCTGGCGCTTCAGGCGCTGGTGGTCTCCATCGAAATACACCACTATCTTATTGTTCACCAGCTTGGTTAGTCCGCCCGCACTCTGCCAATCGCTGCCCAATCCTATATTGCTGCTCTTATAATCGTTGTAGTTGTTATACACCACAATATTGGCCCTGCGTTGTAAAGAATATTCGATAAAATTTTCAACGGATTTCAATTCTTCTTCTGCCACCTGGGCTACGAACTTTCCCAGTTCTACCCCACCTTGCGACACATAGGCGTTGAAGTTGGGCGACTGGTAGAACTTCCACACGAATTTCTTATGCTGTACACGATTCTTGCCGAATTCTACGGTATTCACCTGCGCAGTCAGTAATAAAGGAGACAAAAAAAATGCAAAACCCATCCATTTAGCAATACAATTCCGTTGCATATCCGAACTTTAGTGTTTTAAAATTAGTCATTTACCATTAAACCCTACACAAAAATACAGGCATGCTCCAGGTAAAGTCTTTTACTTTCAATCCCGCCCATGAAAACACCTACCTGCTCTATAATGACCAGCGCAAAGCTATCATAATTGATCCCGGTTGCTACTTCACCGCTGAACAGGAAACGTTAAAAAATTTCATAAAAGATACGAAACTCGAGCCGGTGCAGTTGCTCAATACCCATTGCCATCTCGATCATGTATTCGGCAACAAGTGGGTGCATGAAACATACGGACTTGAATTGTACCTCCACGCACAAGAAGAAGCCGTGTTGCAGCGGGCTCCGGCATCGGGGGAAAGATGGGGTATGCCTTTCAGTAATTATAAGGGGCCGTTGCATTTCCTCGCGCATGGCGACAAGGTACACCTGGGCACAGACGAATTACAGGTGATCCTCGCTCCGGGTCATTCACCCGGCAGCATTTGTTTTTATCATGCGGCGCAAGAATTTCTGGTGGGTGGCGATGTATTGTTTCATGAAAGTATCGGTAGAACCGACCTGCCAGGCGGTGATCATGCAACCCTGCTCAACAGCATCCGGGAACAATTATATGTTCTTCCCGAATCGGTGACTGTTTACCCTGGTCATGGCCCTTCCACCACTATCGGTCATGAAAAAAGGCACAACCCTTTTGTAAGAGTTGCTTAATTCTTAAAAATTTTGATTGTACCGTTATCTCGCTTCCTGCATCATGGCTTTCGTATACGCCATGATGAACATAGCGCCCAGGTTTTTCTGCGGCGGGATATAATCGTCGAACTTTTCTTTGTATCCACCGGTGAACCGGCCCTGGAGCGTTTTCCAAAGATCGTCCCAGACCAGGTCTTTACCCTGCCTTAACCGTTCACTGATCGCATCGATCAGCCCCTGGTTCAGTACGCCGGCTGCTACCTGTTTGGAAGCGATGATCTGTGCAGACGGACATATTTTCAATATATCGTTCAGTTTCTGGTATCCGCCGCAACTACCCAACAACACGATCCTGGCGCTGGGCGGCAGCCGGTTGATCGTTTCCTGCAGGTAATAACTGTGTCCGCGGTGGATCACGATCGTTGGTTCAAGGTTTTGCACGTCGAGATAGCTGATGAGACTATCCTGCGCTTTGGTATCGAGTTCTTTGGTTTCATCGAGCGGCAGGTTGGCATAGATGGTAATAGGTGTGCCTTTGGCAGAGTTGATCTCTACCCAGTAAGGTTTACGGATGATCTTCCAGTTATTATTACTGAATCTGCTGAGAAAGGCGCTGAAATAAACCGCCGCATCTTTATCGCCATAAGAGAATTGTTGTACGATGATGCGACCGGCGCCATTTTCCAATCCTTTCAGCGGCATATAATACACCGGATCGATGCCCAGCAATGCAGTAACATCTACTTTATGCACAGAATCCATCGACTCGAAGATGGTATTGAGTAACCGGTAGATCACTTTGCCTTTGGGAGTGCCGTGTTTTTCGGCTGTTTTCAGGTTTTGCTTCACTTCATCCAGGATCAGATTCCTCAGCTCATCGTTGTAAATGCTGGCATAAGAATCGGCAACATCTACCGCATCCTCCAGTGTAGGTGTCTTTTCCAGTCCGTCTACGAAGTGCCGCATCAGCTTCACGGAACTTGGTTTGCTCATCCGCTTCAGGAAATCGTCCAGCGTATTGTACGAGGCCGACATTTTGATGAACTTCTTATAAAAATCATGGTGCACCAGGTCCAACAGTGAATCTGACGCGGGGTGTTTCATCCGCTGGAATATGCGCGGATATACGCCTACCACAAAACTGGAAGTATAAATATCTTCTTCGGCCAGCACCGCCAGGTAATACAACTCTTCCGCATTCAGGGGATCCAGTACTTTAAAACGCACTTTCTCATTCGACACATCGTGCAAAGCATTGATCTCATTGATGTATCGCTCTATTGCTTTGAAACGCAACCGCTCTGTTAATACGTTTTCCGCCATGGGTATATCGCCATGTTCTATACGTGCTGCATAACCAATACGGGTCCTCACCAATAGCTTATAATACCCATCGGTAGAATCATTTTCAACATAAGGGCGGATAGATTCCAGGGGCAATTTGCCATGATAGAGATCATCGAGGAAAGGAAAATACATCCTTCCGGTATTCATGGTAGACAGCTTACTGATCAGCTTTACCAATGGATCTTTATTGCTGCGTATCCGCCTGGCCAGCGCGTCGGAAGCTTTTGCGTAATCGTACAATTTATCCTGGTTATGAAACGCGGCCCGCGTGATGAGGCTGTCGGCATAAGAATTATCGGGATACCTGCGCAGGATCGGGAGAATATTTTCGGGATCGCGCTGGCAGGCTTTGAGCACCAGCACATTCTTCGCTTTATCGAAATCGGGGTTGTCTTTAAAAGCAAAGTTGTCGAGCAGGATATTGCCTACTTCTATTTCGTTATCGGTGATCACGGGAAGAATAGAAGCGCCTTGCTGTTCCAGCTTCATCGCATCTTTAAATGCTTTCACCAGGGCCGGCAGCATCACACTGGGTATGGCTTTGAGCTGGTATTGCGAAATGAAACCGGTGAGCATTTCATTGATGCCCCGCAGCCATCCGAATTTAGCGTTGTTATCGAGTGATTTATCCAGTTCGATCTCCGCCCGCATATTATTAACGGTGATCCGCACAGAACGGTTGATGGCTACGTTAAGCCTGGGGTCGCCGGTAATAGGAAAAATGGTATCCTTTTTATTGTGCAGCTTACTGATGACCTGTAATGAGTTGAGGATCTTGTCGTGATGTAACTGACGGATCGCCGGAACGGGTGGAACCGGCAACTCTTTCTGAGCCCATAAGCTGGCCGCTGTCATCAAAAATATCACCGCGGCTAAGTAAAATTGCTTCATTTTCATAGGGTGTTACAAAAATACTGCCAAAAAAGGAGAAAAGACGCGTGCGAGGGTGGCCATGGTGTTAACAATTACATAATGACTAGTAGGTGCGGGGTCAAGGGTTTAAAATTAATTTTGCGTAAACATTACGTTAACATGGAAGTGAAGCCCAAGCAAATTCTGATTGCAGACGATGAAGAGGACATATTGGAGATCATCAGCTACAATCTCATCAAGGAAGGATATGAAGTATATACGGCCAAAGACGGAAACGAAGCGATTGAAAGGGCTCGCCAGCTACACCCCGATCTCATTATCCTGGATATCATGATGCCCAAGAAGACAGGCGTGGAGGTATGCACTATTCTCCGTAGCCAGCCACTCTTTCAGGATACCCTCATCATTTTCCTCACTGCATTGAGCGATGAAACCTCCCATATCAAGGGCCTTGAAACGGGCGCCGATGACTACGTGACCAAACCCATCAGTCCGAAAGTATTGGTAAGCCGGGTGAACGCCCTGTTCAGACGCCTCAACAACAAAGACTCGGGCAAGGCCATCAGCCTGGGCAATGTGATCATCGATCCTGTCAAGTTTCTGGTAACCGTAGACGATAAAGAAGTGGCGCTGGCCAAAAAAGAATTTGAATTGCTGCACCTCCTGGCTTCCCGCCCCGGCCGCGTTTTTCTCCGCAATGAAATACTTTCCCAGATATGGGGTAATGATGTGATCGTGGGCGATCGCACCATCGATGTGCACGTAAGAAAAGTGCGCCAGAAACTCGGCATCGACTGCATTACCACCGTTAAGGGTGTGGGATATAAGTTTGATGTGTAGGGGTAGTTGATAGTTGTTAGTTGTTAGCTAACTTTAGGTTTCCATGTTCAAGACCAAGAATCTTTCTCCACAACAGTTATCCGCATTTACGGCGCTGATCCTTTCCGTTCCCATTGCATTGGGCATCTGGATCATACGGCCCGACTGGGAGATCGCACTGTCTTCACTGGTCATCACTTTCTTTGGCAGCTACCTGTTGATCCGTTTTGTGCTGGAATCATTTATTTATCGCAAGATAAAACTCATTTATAAGTTCATCTACCAGACCAAAGCCACCAAGAGAGAAGAAACTTATTATAAATACATCCTGCCGCAAAAAGGTATCGATGAAGTGAGGGAAGATGTGGAAAAATGGGCTGAGCAACGCAGCGCCGAGATCGAGCAGTTGAAAACCAATGAAGCTTTCCGCAAAGAATTCCTGCAAAACCTTTCACACGAATTCAAAACACCCATTTTTGCCATTCAGGGCTATGTAGATACCCTGCTGGGTGGCGCCATGGAGAACCCCGCGCTCAGCAAACGTTTCCTGGAGAATGCCGCCCGCAATGTGGAACGTATGGTGAACCTGGTGCAGGACCTTGATGAGATCGCCCGCCTGGAAAGCGGTGAGCAACCACTGTACAAAGAGACCTTCATCATCCAGGACCTGATCAGGGAAGTGTACGAGACCCTTTCCATCAAGACTGCTGCGCGTAATATCAGGTGTTCTATTAAAAAAGGATGCGAATCGCCCATTTCTGTTTTTGCCGATAAGGAAAAGATCAGGCAGGTGATCAATAACCTGCTGGAAAATGCCACCAAATACGGGAAACAGGATGGCAGTATCGTGGCCAGCGTATACAAAACCGACGGGCGGCATGTGCTGATTGAGTTCAGTGATGATGGTATTGGTATAGCGGAAGAGCATCTTTCCCGCATTTTTGAGCGTTTTTACAGAACCGATCGCGGCCGGAGCCGCGACGGGGGTGGTACCGGGCTGGGATTGGCCATTTGCAAGCACATCATTGAAGCCCATGGGCAAACCATGCATGTGCGCAGCAAGCTGGATGTGGGAACCACGATTGGATTTACACTGGACGCCAAACGGGATTAACAGCAGATATTGTATCTTGACGCTATATTATCTTATTATTAAGTTTACATCTCCACCTGAGCATCAATGGCATAACGTTATTTTTGCGCTAAATTTCAATTTGTATGGGTATTAATACCTTCGGCCGTTTGTTCATGCCTAAAAACAAAGTGTTCTATGAGTTGTTCGAAGATGTAGCTGAAAAAGGCTACGAGATGGGCATCAAGCTCAAGGAAATGGTAAGTGAGCCTGAAAAAAACAAAAGAGCTGCCATCCTCTCCCAAATTGAAGACCTCGAACACAAGAACGACGATAATACCCATCGCATTTTCACTGAACTGGGCAGGAACTTCATCACACCCTTCGACCGTGAAGACATCCACTACCTGGCTACTGCACTCGACGATATCGCCGACTATATATTCGCTTCCGCTAAAAAGATCAATTTCTACAGTGTAAACCCCAATGATACCGGCATCCAGAAGATGGCCGAACTGATCCTGCAGGGAACCATCGAGATCAGGAAAGCGGTACTGGGTCTGCGCGACATGAAGCATCTCCGTGAAATGACCGAAGCGCTGGTGAAAGTGAACAGCATCGAGAACCAGGCCGACGATGTATTTGACATGAGCATTGAAATGTTGTTCCAGCAGGAGAACGATTTCAAGGAAGTGATCAAGAAACGTGAGATCTACCAGGTAATGGAAATTGCCACCGACAAATGTGAGGATGCAGCCAATGTGATCGAATCCATTATCATTAAATATGCATAATAGTGCGCAGCCCGTTTTCGCTATCGGCGAAACATACTGCGCATGAAAAAGAAACTTATGGCAACCTTACTGATCGTTATCATTGTACTGGCTTTTATTTTCGATTATATTAATGGATTCCACGACGCAGCTAATTCTATAGCCACCATTGTTTCTACCAAAGTATTGACTCCTTTCCAGGCTGTGCTTTGGGCTGCCCTTTTCAACTTCGGCGCTTTTTTCATTTCCAAATACCTGATCGGCGGATTTGGTATCGCTGATACCATCGCCAAAAGTGTTACCATACAAAAAGGCGATCACCTGGCGCTTTATGTAACGTTGGCCGCTTTGCTTTCGTCCATCGCCTGGAACCTGATCACCTGGTGGTTTGGTATTCCGTCCAGCTCTTCCCATGCCCTGATCGGCGGACTGATCGGCGCAGCCGTAGCCCACTATCAAAGCTTTGGTGTGATTGTAATGAGTAAGGTAATACCCATCGTTGCTTTTATCGTACTTGCACCGTTCATAGGTATGCTCATTGCCTTTGTCATTACCATCATCATTGTACACCTGTGTAAACGGGCCAATCCATACCGCGCAGAAAAATGGTTCAAAAGATTACAGCTGTTATCTTCTGCAGCCTTCAGCCTGGGTCATGGTGGTAATGATTCGCAGAAAGTGATGGGATTGATCGGTGCCGCCATGGTTGCATCGAATTTTATTCCCGACCTAAAGTCTATACCAGACTGGGTGCCGCTTTCCTGCTTCCTGGCTATGGGATTGGGTACCATGAGCGGCGGCTGGAAAATTGTGAAAACCATGGGTACACGTATTACCAAAGTAACGCCACTCGAAGGCGTTGCGGCGGAAACTGCCGGTGCCATTACCTTATTCCTTACTGAACATTTCAAAATACCTGTTAGTACCACGCATACCATTACCGGCTCCATCATTGGTGTAGGCGCTACCAAACGACTCAGTGCGGTTCGCTGGGGCGTTACCGTTAACCTGCTTTGGGCGTGGATATTGACCATTCCGGTTTCGGCGGTAATGGCTGCTGCTTTCTTCTATATCATGAAATTATTTCTCTAGGATTCGCCGCCTTGCATTTACTTTGCGCCACTAACTTTGTAGTATGGCTAAAATACTGGTAACCGGCGGATGCGGGTATATAGGTTCTCACACCATCGTTGATCTGATCGAAAACGGGTTCGATGTTATTTCCATCGACGACAATTCAAGGTCTACTTCTTATGCCGTCAAAGGCATTGAACAGATCACCGGTAAAAAGATCAAGAACTACCTGGTGGACCTGAAAAATTTCGACGATACACTCGCCGTTTTCCAGGAAAACCCCGACATCACCGGCGTGATCCATTTTGCCGCTTACAAAGCAGTGGGAGAATCGGTAGAACAACCGCTGATGTATTATGAGAACAATATGTTCTCACTCATCAACCTGCTCAAATGTGTAAAAGAGTTCAGGGTTGCGCATTTTGTATTTTCTTCTTCCTGCACGGTGTATGGAAGTCCGGATGAAACACCCGTTACAGAAGATTCTCCCATCAAAAAAGCAGAATCGCCTTACGGCGCCACCAAGCAAATGGGTGAAGAGATCCTGCGTGATTTCGCAAGGAACGGTCATACCAAAGCCATCCTGCTGCGTTATTTCAATCCTACCGGCGCACATCCCACTACCATACTGGGTGAATTACCCATTGGCAAACCGCAGAACCTGGTTCCCGCCATCACCCAGACCGCGATTGGCAAATTACCCAAGATGATGGTATTCGGCGCCGATTATCCTACACGCGATGGCAGCTGTATCCGCGACTTCATCCACGTGTGTGATATTGCACATGCACATACACTGGCTGTTGAATACCTCGCTACCGGAAAAAACAAAACCTCCTGCGATATATTCAACCTGGGTACCGGCAACGGCGTTACCGTGCTGGAAGCCATCCATACTTTCGAAGAAGTGAGCGGTGTTAAACTGAATTATGAAATAGGTCCCCGCCGTCCAGGTGATATCATGGCCATTTATGCCAATAACAACTATGCCGTAACCGAGCTGGGCTGGCAAATCAAATATGGCATCAAAGACATGATGAAGACTGCCTGGGAATGGGAACTGAAGGTCAAAGAGGCAGAGAATAAAGTCAAGAATAACTAAGGCCGTCATCCCGAGCGAGCGTAGCGAGTCGAGGGATCTGTTGAAGGCTTTATGAGGTCCCTCGGCTACCCCTTCGACTCGCTTCGCTCGCTCAGGGTGACGTTGCTCGGGATGACGTTATTTTTCCAGCATCTTCTCCGCGTTCTCCGCTACCTGTAACGCTTCGATGAATTCATCGATTTCTCCGCCGCCTACTACCGCATCGAGGTTATAAGAAGTAAGACCAATGCGATGATCTGTTACGCGGCCTTGTGGCCAGTTATAGGTTCTGATCTTGGCGCTTCTATCTCCTGTGCTCACCAGCGTTTTACGGCGACGGGCAATTTCTTCTTCCTGCTTACGCACCTGATCTTCATACAATTTGGTACGCAACATGGCCATCGCTTTTTCGCGGTTACCCAACTGTGAACGTTCTGTTTGACAAACCACTACTACACCGGTGGGTATATGTGTTAAGAATACTTTGGTCTCTACTTTGTTCACGTTTTGTCCGCCTGCACCACCACTTCGCGCTGTTTCCATTTTCACATCACTCTCTTTCAATTCAAAATCCACCTCTTCCGCTTCGGGCATCACCGCTACCGTTGCAGCAGAAGTATGTACGCGCCCCTGTGTTTCGGTATCGGGCACCCGCTGTACACGGTGTACACCACTTTCAAATTTGAGGGTTCCATATACATCTTCACCGGTTATTTCTACCACCACTTCTTTATAACCACCAACTGTTCCTTCACTTTCACTTACAACAGCAGTTTTCCATCCTTTGCGTGAACAATAACGCAGGTACATACCCAACAGGTCTCCTGCAAACAAACTGGCTTCGTCGCCCCCTGTTCCTGCACGTATCTCCAGGATGGCATTCTTGTCATCCTGCGGATCTTTGGGAATGAGTAAACGGGTTAACTCTTTTTCCAGTGTGGCCTTTTTTTCTTCAAGGGCAGGTAACTCCATCTTGGCCAGTTCCCGCATATCTTCATCGTTTCCGGAAAGACTTTCTTTCGCAAAATCATAATCACTTACCACCCTTCTGTAATCGTCATAAGGCTTGACAATCTTCTCTAAAGTGCGGTACTCTTTACTGTATGCTCCAAACTCTTTCTGGTTATTGATGATCTCCGGGTTCGTCAGCGCAATACCTACCTGTTCAAAACGCGCCTTGATGGCTTCCAGCTTATCCAACATGTCCTTGATTTTAAGAGTGCAAAATTACGAGAATAGTTGGTAGTATGGCGTTTGCTCATAAAGCTGTAATTTCATCCCGTATGAAGAAGTTTCTGTCAGAGCAGGCAATATCCTTGAATTCCCTGATCAAGCTCTCGGACTGTCTACCTTATCCTTTTATCATTGCAGAAAAAGCTGATGGGGAAACCAAACATATATATTTTAACAATGTATTTGTAGCTGAAATCGGCTACACCTGTGAAGAGCTTCCCAATGAAGCCGCATGGTTTGAAAAAGCATACCGCAATCCCGCCTACCGGAAAGAAGTGATGGACAACTGGCAGCAACTGGAAAAAGAAGCTGCACGGAAAGGAAACAGTTTTATCATGTCCAGGTCAAGGGTTACCTGCAAGTCGAATGAGCAGCGATGGTACCTGATAAAGGCCTCTGTGATAGACAACGTGCACATCGTTGCGTTTGTAGACCTTAACAACGAACTCAGTTTGCAGGAATCATTGATTCAGACGGGCCACAACAAGGACCGGCTGTTATCCATTCTCAGTCATGACCTGAGAGGGCCTATCACCAACCTATTCACCATCTCCTCATTGGCCACTACCGGCGACCTCACCAGCGATGAATTTACCTGCATGGCCCAACTCATTCAAAAGCAATCTTTCCAGGTACTGGAATTGCTCGACACAACACTCAACTGGGCCAGGTCGAACTACAGTGGTTTCAGGATGGAAAAAACGACCATTGATCTGGAGCAGTTGGTCAACAGGATATTCGCTATATACCGCAATGTGTGTGAAAGCAAGCAACTTAAAACTTCCATCAAGTTCGGGGCGCTCCGGAACATTGAAGCAGATGCTGAAATAATGACGGTGGTATTGCGTAACCTTATTTCCAATGCCATCAAATTCACGCCCCCCAAAGGATCGGTAGAGATCGGCACTGCAAAAAATGAAATCATCATCCGCGACAGTGGCATAGGGATGAGCAAGAATATGATCAGCGATATCTTCAATAAAACATCTGCATCCAGGAAAGGAACCAACGACGAGTTGGGGTTGGGCATGGGGCTCAACCTCGTACTGGACCTGGTAAAACTGGTACCTTGCGATCTGGAGATAGAAAGCAAGCCTTCCGAAGGAACTGTGATGAAACTGAAATTTAATGGATAATCATTACCTTTAATCTGATACCAATCCGTCTTACTGAATGACAATTGCACTGATCGATGATCATGAATTAATAGCGAAAGCTATTACTTACATGTTGCAGAAAGACCCCGGTATTACCGAGGTAAAAACATTTACCACCGTTCCGCTTTTTCTGGAATCGCTCGATGGCTCCTGGAAGCCCGATATCATCATCACCGATCTTTTATTACCTGTTATGGGAGGTATGGAATTGATAGCAAAAATCAGGAAGATGCCCGAGTTCAACAGTACCAGGATCATTGTACTTTCTTCCATCACAGATGTACATACCATCAGGCATACATTCAAGATTGGCGCCAATGGATATTTATCGAAAGATTCCTCCCTCGAAGAATTGACCGATGCAATCCAGGCAGTGACAGAAGGCAAGCAATACATTGCAAAAAAATGGGGGTCCAGCCTCACAGACCTCGTCCTCTCCGACAAGCCCATCCGTATCCACCTCACGCCTCGCGAAAAAGATGTATTGGACCTGATCTGTTCCGGGTTCACATCAAAAGAAATTGCGGCGCAACTCGGACTCAGCGTTTATACCGTACAGGGATACCATAAAAACATCATGAAAAGATTCAGGGTAAACAGAACCGCCGACCTCATTGTATTTGCCATACAGAAGGGTTTGTATGTTTCACCTTAGAGAATTCTCTTCCAATAACTTTTAACCAGTCCTATGCGAATACTAGTACTTCTCTTTCTATGCTGTCCAATGCTGGTTCACGCGCAACAAGCTGATATCCTCATTAAAAATGGCAGGATCATCGATGGTACCGGTAATTCCTGGGTCTATGGAGACATTGCTATCCGAAATGGCAAGATTGTTCAGACTGGTCGCCTCTCTCATTGGCAAGCGAACAGGATCATTGATGCATCCGGACTGGTAGTAGCGCCCGGATTCATTGATGTGCATACGCACCTCGAGGGCGAGGAGAAAAAAGTACCCGAAGCGGCCAACTTCATTTATGATGGTGTTACCACTGCTGTTACCGGTAATTGCGGGTCATCGAATACCAACCTGGGACATTATTTTGCGATGCTCGACAGCCTGAAACTTTCCATCAACGTGGCATCGCTCATTGGCCATAACGATGTACGCAAAGCTGTGCTGGGCAATGCCAACAGGGACCCCAATGAAGCCGAAATGCAACAGATGGAAGGGATCGTGGAACAAGCTATGAAAGATGGAGCAGTAGGTTTTTCAACAGGATTGATTTATATACCCGGTACTTATTCCAAAACCGAAGAAGTGGTGCGGCTCGCCAAAGTAGCGGCAAAATACAATGGCGTCTATGCCAGTCATATACGCGATGAAGGCGACAGCGTAGTACAGGCCATTGAAGAAGCGCTGCACATAGGACGTGAAGCAAAGATGCCCGTAGAAATATCGCATTTCAAACTGAGCGGCCAGCAGAACTGGGGCAGAAGCCGCGAAACCATTCCACTGATCATCCGCGCGCGGAAGGAAGGATTGGACGTTACCATTGACCAGTATCCTTATACGGCCAGCAGTACTTCGCTAAGCACTTTGTTACCAGACTGGGTTTTGGCAGATGGTCATGATTCGATTCGTGCCCGCCTTGCAAGACCTGCAGTAAGAAAAGAAGTGATCGATTATATGCTCGGGCGTTTGAAAAAAAGAAAGTTGAGTCATTTCAGTTACCCGGTAGTAGCCACATTCAAACCCGATAGCAGCTACAATGGCAAAAGCATTGAAGCCGTGAACCTGATGAAAGGCAAAAAACACAAAGCTTCCGAAGAAGCGGAAACTGTTGTGGAAATGATGGAACAAGGCGATGCATCGATGGTATTTCATGGCATGAGTGAAGGAGATGTGAAAGCGATCATTCAATACCCTTACGACATGTTCGCCTCCGATGCCAGCATCCGCGTTTTCAACCAGGGTAATCCACATCCGCGCGGATACGGCACCAATGCCAGGGTGCTGAGCAAATATGTGCGGGAAGAAAAAATACTCTCACTGGAAGAAGCCATTCGCAGAATGACTTCCCTTCCTGCTCAAAAATTTCAGTTGAAAGACCGCGGTTTATTGAGAGAAGGATTTGCCGCCGATATCGTGATATTCGATGAAAAAGAAGTGCAGGATCATGCTACGTATAACAAGCCGCATCAGTATTCCACCGGGTTCAGGTACGTGGTCGTAAACGGACATTTAACTGTTGATGATGGCAAGCATAACGGCACAAGAGCCGGCATCGTCTTAAAAAAACAATAGTATGAAGTATTTCTCTCCCTGGTTGTTCGCATTGTTGCTACCGGCAGGTATGCGGGCGCAGGCTTACCAGAAACTGCATGCCAAAGCCACTGTGGTGGATACGCACAACGATGTGCTTACCCAATCGCTCGAAAAAAATGTGGTCTTCGATGAAGACATGAAAACCTTCGCCCATTCAGACCTGCGCCGCATGCAACAGGGAGGCATTGATGTGCAGGTATTCTCGGTATGGTGTGATGGCTCTTATGGAAAAGGAAGGGCTTTTGCAAGGGCCAACAGGGAAATCGATACACTGTACGAATGGGTGAAACGGAATCCTGCCAGCATGATGATCGTTAGAACACCCCGCGAGCTGCAGCAGGCCGTGCAAGCAAAAAAGCTGGCTTGCATGATGGGTGTGGAAGGAGGCCACATGATAGAGAACAACCTGCAATACCTCGATAGCCTTTATAAAAGAGGCGTACGGTATATGACACTTACCTGGAACAACTCTACGCCCTGGGCTACTTCTGCCATGGATGAAAGTTCCGGTAAATTCACCAACGCTAAAAAAGGACTGAATGATTTTGGTATACAGGTGGTGAAACGCATGAATCAACTGGGTATGATGGTAGACCTTTCGCATGTAGGTGAACAGACTTTCTGGGATGCCATTCACACCACTACCAAACCCGTTATTGTATCGCATAGTTGTGCCTACACGCTTTGCCCGGTATTCCGCAACCTGAAAGACGACCAGATAGATGCTGTTGGAAAAAATGGCGGTGTGATACACCTGAATTTTTTTTCCGGTTTTCTCGACAGTAGTTTCCAGCGCAAGCTCGATCTCTTCAATGCGCGGCATAAAGAAGAAAGAGATACGATACTTAAAATGAATCCCGAACCTTTTTTTGCCGACAGTTACCTGGCAGAGAAATACGCCGATGAAGTAAAAGAACTGCGGCCACCCCTTTCACTCCTGATTGACCACATCGATTATATTGTAAAAAGGATTGGGATAGACCATGTGGGATTGGGATCTGATTTTGATGGCATTACTTCCGCGCCCATCGGGCTCGATGATGTAAGTTGTTATCCACTGGTTACCAAAGCGCTGAAAGAACGCGGCTATAGTAACGGCGCTATTAGAAAAATACTGGGCGAGAATTTCCTCCGGGTATTCACGGCCAACAGCAGATAAGCCTTTGCTTACCGGGCAATATTCCGGATATGGTATTCCTGTATCAATGCAGGGTGTTCCGGCGTGAGTGTAAAACTTACAAGGATGTTTGTGTTTGTACCATATAACGTAAATGAGCCTCGCAGTTGATTTTCCGGCATCACTTTGCCTACCCTGGTAATGGTTCCGGCTTTTTCAAACATTTCTTTGGCTTCTTTTTTTAACGCATCGATCAAGTAATCAGCAAAAAAATTCTCCGCAAAAATGCCGCTGGATGCAGCGCCATCCCAGCTGGGTAATAATTTCAATAATGCTGCTTGTCTTTCTTTCAGAATATCAGACGGAGGCAAAGACGCAGGTTTCAATTTTGCAGCCCTGATCAGCGTATCCAACACTTGCAGGTTGATGGCGCTGGTACTGGCATAAGTCAAGTTCGCAAACAATATCACGCCTAAACCGTATTCGGGCAGTATCTTCCAGTTACTGCCAAAGCCCGGCAATCCGCCGCTGTGTTCAATGATGGTTCTTCCTTCGCAGTCTTTGGACCATCTTAAACCATATCCATAAGCACTAACCACCGGACACTTTCTTCCATCAGGATAAGTGAACTGTGCATTGAGGCCGCTGAAACGCCAGGGTTGGTGCATTTCACGTATGGAACTTCTTTTCAACGGGCCTTGTTCTGCATCATTGCGCGGTGGCCATGCCTGCTGGTGCAATGCCACATATTTACTGAACGATTCTATCGAAGTGATCATGCCGCCCATGGCGCCATAAATGCCATCATGCAAAAGGGCTTCTGTTTTCCAATCGCCATTTATCCAACGATAACCATGCGCCAGTTGCGCCGCAGGAACACGGCTGTATTCATACATGGCCTGGTTCATGTTCAATGGCTTCCAGATATGTTCGGCAATATATTCGCTATAAGGTTTGCCTGTTACTTTTTCTATGATGTACCCCAGGCTGGCAAAGCCCAGGTTGCTGTATTCATAGGCAACACCCGGCACGTTCGAAAATGAAATTCCTTTTTTGATCAATTGCAGTAATGCTTCTCGGGTGTCTGCCAACTGCCGGTCGCCCCAGGGATTGTCTTCCGGAAAACCGGCAGCATGCGTAAGCAGGTGGCGTATGGTAATGACCGGTGCATCGCTGGTGAGTTGCTGATTGCGTATCTCAGGTATGTATTTCGATACGGGATCATCCAGTTGCAGTTTACCCTGGTCGCGCAATTGCAGGATGGCCATGGCGGTAAAGCTTTTAGACATGGATGCAATACGGAACATAGCCGTAGTAGTAGCCGGTATTTTATTTTCCAGGTCAATATAGCCGCCGCTGCCCTTGTACACCAGCTTGCCATCGAGCATGATACCAAAAGCGTATCCGGGAAAATGATTCTTCTCCGCATAGGAAGCATATAGTTGCGCTACAACAGGGAACAAAGCTTCCATGCGTTGCAGCCGGTCTTTGTCTTCAAATACAGGTGCATGATACTGTTCTTTTTGTTGTGCCACTGATAACATCGGGCACAAAGAACAAAGCAAAACCATTCCTTTAAAAAGAAGAAACAATCGTTTATGCATAGCTATAGATTGAAGCATTAATAAGCTTCCAGTTTCTTTATGCACTCATCCAAACGGCTTTCCGCCATGAAATTCTTTTCCAGTTCTGTGTTGAACGGAACAGGCGTATCCAGCGAAGCGCAGCGCATCACAGGAGCATCCAGCAATTCATAACAATGCTCTCCTACCCAGGCCGCCACTTCTGCACCGATGCCACCTGTCAGTGTATCTTCATGCAGGATCAATACTTTGCCTGTTTGCTTTACCGCTTTGCGTATCGCTTCGTAATCGAGTGGTAGTAAGGTTCTGAGGTCTAGCAGGTGCAGGGAAATCTCCGGGTGTTGTTGCTGGTAATGCAATGTCCAGTGTACGCCCATTCCATAACTGATCACGGTAATATCTTCTCCCTGCTGCACTACCCGCGCCTTGCCGATCTCCACTTCATAAGGCTGACCTGGAAAATGGCCGCTGATACTTCTGTACAACGCTTTGTGTTCGAAATATAAAACCGGGTTCGGATCATTGATGGCTGCAATGAGTAATCCTTTTGCATCGTGCGGCGAAGAAGGATACACCACTTTCAAACCGGGCACATGCGTGAACCAGGCTTCATTGCTTTGCGAATGGAAAGGACCGGCTCCTACTCCGCCTCCTGTTGGCATGCGGATGACCACATCTGCCGGTTGTCCCCAACGGTAATATATTTTTGCCAGGTTGTTGACGATCTGGTTGAAGCCCATCGTAACAAAATCGGCAAACTGCATTTCTACTACCGATTTGAATGCTTCCAGGCTCAATCCTAATGCTGTTCCGATCACTGCACTTTCACAAAGCGGTGTGTTGCGCACCCGCTCCTTGCCAAACTGTTCTACAAATCCTTCCGTGATCTTGAATGCGCCGCCATATTCGGCAATGTCTTGCCCCATGAGCACCAGGTGTGTGTGCTTTTCCATGCTCTGCTTCAACGCTTCCGTAATTGCATCGATAAAACGTTTGGCGGGCTCATCCGTTGCAGGTTCGGGTTCATCGACCCTGTTGGCCAACGACCATTGGCTGTGGATCACCGATTGTTTCGCATATACATCCCGCAATTCTTCGGCAGTATCGGGTATCATGGGTTGTGCATCGAAAGCATGCTGCAGTTCTTCTTCAATATAATCCTTAAACCCATTGCGGATATTGGTTACTTCCGTTTGAGTGAGCACTTTTTCTGCGAGCAGGTATTGTTCAAAACTTCTCACCGGATCCTGCTGTACCCATTTTTTGAACAGCTCCTGCGGCACATATTTGGTGCCGCTGGCTTCTTCATGTCCGCGCATGCGGAAAGTCATGCACTCTACCAGGTAAGGTTTCCTGTTCCTGATGCAATATTCACGCACGCCTTTGATGGTATCATATACTTCCAGCACATTATTTCCATTGATCCGAACGCCTTCCATACCATATCCTCTGGCTTTGTCAACCAGGTTTTGGCAGCGGTATTGTTCGCTTACGGGCGTACTCAATCCGTAGCCGTTGTTTTCAATAAGAAATATCACCGGCAGATCCCATACAGCCGCTATGTTCAGGGCTTCGTGAAAATCTCCTTCGCTCGTGCCGCCATCGCCCGAATAGGCTAACGATACTTTTTGTTCTTTGCGAAGCTGGTGCGCCAGGGCTACTCCATCGGCCAATGCCAGTTGCGGTCCCAGGTGAGAGATCATACCACATATATGATGCGCTTTGCTGCCAAAATGAAAACTGCGTTCCCTGCCCTTGCTGTACCCGTCTTTATTTCCCTGCCACTGCATGAACAATTTTTGCAGCGACATCTGCCGGGAGGTGAACACACCCAGGTTGCGATGCAATGGCATGATCCATTCATTTTTCTGAAGGGCCAGCGTACTGCCTACGGCAATGGCTTCCTGTCCGATGCCACTGAACCATTTACTGATCCTGCCCTGTCGTAACAGCACCAGCATTTTCTCCTCGATCATCCTGGGCAGTAAAAGATTCCGGTAGATATAGATCAATTCATCGTTGCTCAATTCCTTTCTGAAGAAATTCATGTGTATCAGATTTCTTGCTCCAAGATAGAAAGAAATGCAATTAAAAAAGCCGCCCGGAGGCGGCTTCAACATTATCTGATAATGATTTTAGTTTCTGTTCGAAAGTTTGCTCAACAATTTGAGTATTTCAATGTACAGCCAGATGATGGTAACCATTAGTCCGAATGCACCATACCATTCCATGAACTTGGGAGCGCCTCTTTCTGCACCCTGCTCGATCATATCGAAATCAAGGATCAGGTTCAACGCTGCAATAGCTACTATAAACAGGCTGATGCCAATGCTCAGCGGGCTGCTGTCGTACATGAAGCTGATGTTCACACCAAACCAGCGCAGCACCATAGTAATGAGATAAAAGATCGCAATACCCAATGTTGCCGAGAATATGATGGATTTGAATTTTTCCGTAGCCTTGATGACACGGAAATTATAGAGCAGGAACATGGCAATGGCCACACCAAAAGTGAGTCCTACCGCCTGCATGATCAACCCGGGATAGCTTTTGGCGAAAGCTGCATTCAATATTGCAGAAATACCGCCGATAAAAAGACCTTCCAGTATGCCATAAGCGGGTGCCAGGTAAGGCGCCCAGTTGGGTTTGAAAGAAATAGCGAATGCGCTGATCAGCCCGCCGATCGCTCCCACGATCATAAGGACCATCATGGTATCCTGCTTGAACTGATCGTACAGGTGCCAGCTGTAACCGGCTCCTGCAATCACCATCAACATCAAAAAGCCGAACTTGTTAATCGCCCCACGCACACTCATGGTACCTTGTGCCGCTGATTCCAGCTGCAAACTCCTGTCAAACATCTTTTCCGAAAGAGTAGGGTTACCCGATTTAAAAATTGCCATAGTTTTTACGTTTTATCTGTCTCAAAAGTACAAATTCCCTGCCTGATTCATAACCGGAAAAAATGACAGGTCGCTAATTTTAACGTTCCGGGAGCAATTGATATACAATGGGTTCATGCCTGTCTAATGCCCACAGTAATATTTTCAAATCTGCTGAAGACAACAAGGATATATACCTGATTGTGCGTAGAGGTGATGAAAAATAAATTCATGAACGGGTCCTGCCTCCGTTTATTTTTTTCTTTGTTATTAATTTTTTTTATTAATATTGATATGTTAATTATTTCAATATTTGCTAAATCGATTTAGTTTATTACTTAATCGATTTAGCGTAACCTTGTTTGCTTATGAATCAATCTAACTTTGCGGCCGGCAGACGCATGCTCACCTGCCTATGTATGTACACGTTGACCAGCCTCCTTTTTTATCAGCCCCTTTTCGCTGGTAGCGTAAAAAACAGTATCCCTGCACCAGACTACCAGAACAAACGCCCACCAGCCGATGTAAGGGTCTCGGGTACTACAAAAGACCGGCTCGGCACGCCGATGTCCGGCGTAACGGTACAGGTAGTGGGGCGCCCAGACATAGTGACCACCACAAATGCCAAAGGTCGCTTCTCCATTACCGTTCCTGAAAAAAGCTCCTTACAGTTTTCGTATGTAGGGTACAAAAATCAGGTCATTGCGGTTAATATGCTGGAGATGGATATTACAATGGAAGCAGCCCAGGGCAGCTTGCAGGAGGTGGTAGTCGTGGGTTTCGGACGCCAACGCAAAATAAGCGTTATCGGCGCCCAGTCTACAATCAATCCCGAAGAACTTAAACTGCCTGTTGCCAATATCAACACCCTGCTAGCCGGTCGGATTGCAGGTGTTATCGGCGTACAGCGCAGCGGCCAGCCGGGACAAAACAGCTCTGATATCTGGATAAGGGGTATCACTTCTTTCGGCGGTGGCTCCTCTGCCCCCCTCATCCTGGTAGACGGTGTGGAACGCCCCATCAGCAATATCGATCCGGAAGACATTGCTTCATTTACCATTCTCAAAGATGCCGCGGGTACAGCGGTTTATGGTGTACGCGGCGCCAATGGCGTTATCCTCATCACAACAAAAATCGGTAAACAGGGCAAACCCCAGGTAAGACTCGATTACAGCGAGGGCCTGGTCACTTTTGTTAAATTACCACAGATGGCCGACGCCAAAACCTATATGGAAGCGGCAAATGAATCTTTTACCACTAGGGGACAAACAGCGAAGTATTCGCCCGATTATATCCAGAAAACACTTTCAGGAGCAGATCCTGAACTGTACCCGAATGTTGACTGGTTCAATGCGCTTTATCGGAAGTTCGGTATGTTAAGGCGGGCAAATGTAAATGTAAGTGGTGGCTCCGATTTCCTCCGCTATTACGGCTCTGTATCCTATTATGATGAAACCGGTCTGCTCAAAACCGGCAGCCTGCAGAAATACAATTCTGATCTGCGGTTTAAACGGTTCAATGTTACCTCCAACGTAAATATGAACATTACCAAAACCACCAAACTGGACCTGGGTATCCGCGGATGGTTTACCAACAGTAACCGCCCGGCCCTCTCCACAGAGGATATCTTTGGGTCGGCAATGAGCACACCACCGACTGAATACCCGTTGGAATACAAAGGTGGGTTCGTTCCTGGTAAAAACCCGAACGGCGGTTACCGCAACCCCTGGGCCGACTTAACCCGGCGGGGTTATGCCACGGATTTTCAAAATTCCATTGCTTCCAACCTGCGGCTCACCCAGGATCTGGTATCGTTGCTGAAAGGCCTGTCTGTCACCACCATGTTCGCATTCGATGCGTTCAACACCATGACCATTTCGCGCAGCAAAAGGGAAGACACTTTTTTCCCCGACCCCAACCAGCCGCGTAACGCTGATGGTTCACTCAACCTTAAAAGGACTTATGTAGGCAGTGGCAATTACCTGAACTACAACAGAAGCAACGGTGGTAACAGGCGGTTTTACAGCGAGTCATCGCTCAATTACAACAATACATTCGGGAAGCACCGCGTAGGCGGACTGGTGCTCTTCTACACAGATGATTACCAGAACCAGTTTGCCGGAGACTTCACATCGTCGATTCCTGAACGTTATCTCGGCCTGGCTTCCAGGATTACTTATTCTTACGACGATCGCTATTTTATTGAGGGCAACCTTGGTTATAACGGTTCTGAAACCTTTGCCCCCGATAAAAGATATGGTACTTTCCCTGCATTTGGCCTGGGATGGATTCCATCGAACGAAAAATTCTTTGCACCCGTTAAAAAATTCATCACCTACCTCAAATTCCGCTATTCTGATGGTCTTACCGGTATCGGAAGAATCGGCGGCAGAAGGTTTGCCTATCTCACCCTCATGTCTGATAACGTAAGCGGCTACCGCTTCGACCGCAACTACGGTGAAATGAGAGGGATCAATATCACAGACTACGGTTCCGTTGTTACCTGGGCCCAATCGAGGAAACAGGATCTGGGCATTGAAGTAAAAACCCTGCAGGACCATTTGTCCGTTATAGTCGACCTGTTCAAAGAGAAAAGAACCGGAATCTTTCTGCAGCGTCAGTCACTCCCGGTATTTATGGGACTTAGCAATACGCCCTGGGGCAACCTGGGTATGGTGGAGAACAAGGGTATTGATGCCACTCTGGAATACAATGGCCGAATCGGTAATGTAAACCTTAGCCTCCGTGGTAATATCACCCACAACAACGATGTCATTCTGGAAAATGATCAGCCAAATCCAAAGTATCCCTGGATGAACCAGAGAGGTCATAACATTCTGGCAAGATGGGGTTATATGGCCGACGGACTGTTCGGCAGCCAGGATGAAATCAATAAAAGTGCGGTACCAGGCGATAAGTCGCAGGTACTGCCGGGAGATATCAAATATAAAGACCTCAACGGCGACGGGCTGATCAACAGCTACGACAAGGTGGTGATTGGCCGTGGCGATGTACCCAATTGGGTTTTTGGTTTCGGGTTTAACGTGGAATACAAAAGATTCAACCTGGGTGCTCTGTTTGCCGGTCAGGCCGGGGCCGATATCATGCTGAGTGGTGACGGTATCTACCCCTTTGCCAATGGCGCAGGCATTACCAATGTTTATGCCAACATCACCAATCGCTGGCAGGATGGTCAAAACAATTCCAATGTATTTTATCCGAGGCTCGCGAATGGTGAAGACCGTAACAGGAACAATACCCAGCCAAGCAGTTGGTGGGTAAGGAATACGGATTTTGTGCGATTAAAAACACTTGAACTGAGTTATAATCTTCCCAAATCCTGGTACAATGGTATTTTCCGTAATGCCTCGGTATACCTGCAGGCCATTAACCCCATCACGTTTTCCAAATTCAAACTCTGGGATGTGGAAAGTACTGTTAATGCAGGCAATGGTGGCCGTTATCCGAACGTCAAATCCTATTCTCTTGGTGTAACCGTTGATTTCTAAATCATTTAAAAGCATTACTATGAAATTTAAACATACAGTACTTGTTTTATTACTATTGGTCCTGGTTTCCACAGGCTGCAAAAAATTCCTCAGCCAGGTACCTGACGACCGGCTGACCATCGAAGAAACCTTCCGGAACCGATCTACCGCGGAGAAATTCCTGGCAAGTGTTTACTCCTATATTCCCCGTGAATGGAGCCAGCGCTTTGTGGGCAACTCCAACTCAGGACCCTGGACAGGCGCTTCGGATGAAGCAGAATACCTTTGGGGATTTGTAGCATCAAACGACATCAATATCGGCTCCTGGGATGCAGGAAGTTGGTTTACCCAGGTATTCTGGAGAGATTTCTACCGCGGCATCCGTTCGGCAAGCATTTTTATCGACAATATCGATAAGGTAACCGTAGACATTAATGATGAACAAAAAAGAAGGTACAAGGCAGAAGCAAGGGCATTGAGGGCCATGTACTATTTCTATCTCACCAGGATTTACGGTCCGGTAGTGCTGATGGGTAACAACGTGATTCCCGTTGATGTACCAGCCTCCTCCATCAACCTCCCGCGCAATTCAATGGATGAATGTGTAGAATTCATTGTTTCTGAACTCGACCTCGCAGCAAAAGATCTGCCAACAAAACCCATCAACGATGGTAATTTCGCCCGCCTTACGAGGGGTATAGCACTTTCATTCAAAGCAAGAGCCTTGTTACAGGCTGCCAGTCCCCTCTATAACGGGAACACGGACTATGCAGCGCTGAAGAATAAGGATGGAAAACAACTGATCAGCCAGACCTATGATGAAAAAAAATGGCAGCGCGCCGCTGCTGCTTATAAAGCTTTTATTGACGAATTTGTACCCGGTGTTTATACACTGTATCGTAAAAACGATGCCAGCGGCAACTATAGCCCATTCATTTCCCTGCGCGATGTGATGCTGGACCCCTGGAACCAGGAAGTGATCTTCGGCAGACCTGATGATGAAAACGCCCGCAATTACGAAGTAACACCCTATCATAACGGTTATGCATCAGAAGTCAGGGGCAGCGGAGGCCTCGGCGCTACCCAGCGCCAGGTGGATGCTTTCTTCATGGCAAACGGAAGATCGATCACCGATCCGGCCTCTGGCTATGTGGCATCGGGCACCTCTCCCTTCCAAGCACCCGACGATAACCAGAACAGGGATATATTCAACCAATGGGTAAACAGAGAGCCGCGTTTTTATGTAAACATTACTTACGATAACAGGAAATGGCTGAACACGAATTCAGGTGAAGTGATCACCAGGTTATATTTCAAGGGTAATTCGGGCAAGGGAACCAGCAATGATTATTGCCCCACCGGTTACGTCGTACGGAAAGGCGCCAAACTCACCGACTGGAGAAATGGTCAGGGTGTGCAGGTGCAATACCGGCTGGCTAACCTCTACCTCGATTATATAGAGGCGTTGAATGAATATGATCCGGCAAACTCCGACATTCTCAAATACCTCAATATGATCAGGGACAGGGCCGGTATACCGGGATATGGACCTGGAGGACTGGACATCCCCGCCGGCAAAGATGCCATGCGGGCAGCCATCTGGCGTGAAAGGCAGGTAGAGCTGTGCTTTGAAAATGTGCGGTACTTTGATACACGCAGATGGAAAATAGCAGAGCAAACAGATAACGGCCCCGCCATGGGTTTAAACATTGATGGCACCCTGCCGGACTTCTATAACCAGAAACCTTTTGAAACCAGGGTATTCAACAAAAGGCATTATTTCTTCCCCATACCGGAACAGGATATAAATAATAATCCTCAATTGGTACAAAACACCGGCTGGTAATCTGTATTATTCAAGATTGTATTGCCGGTAATATGACACCGGCAATACAATCTTTCTAAAAAACAAAACAACTATGCGATTGTGTAGAAGGTTCATCAAAATCTATTTTTCTGCAGCAAGCCTGCTGCTGCAATCAATCTCTTTTGCCCAGGTTACACCCATTGCCCCAAAAGAAAAAACCGCATTTCAAACAAGCAGTCCCTGGATACCGGAAATCGACGTGCGTTCCGATATCGCTATTATTTATGGCGCGGGCGACAGGCCGGGCCTGAGCTTTGAGCAACGCGTCAAGTCATGGAGGGATAGAGGTTACCAGACCAACTTCATGACAGGCATCGCTTGGGGCGGATACGAAAATTATTTCCTGGGCACATGGGACGGAAAAAATCATTTCAGTGATGGTCAGGTTACCCGCAACGGCGACACCATCTGGCATGGTCACAACGTTCCTTATATTGTACCATCGGCTTCTTTTATTGAATATATGAAGACCGCTGTGATCAAAAAAGTCATCGACGCAGGTATCACATCCATCTTTCTGGAAGAGCCCGAATTCTGGGCAAGGGCCGGGTACAGCGCGGGGTTCAAAGCCGAATGGCAAAAATATTATGGTTCTCCCTGGAAGCCCCAGCATGAATCAGCCGAGAACACCTATCTGTCCAACAAGCTCAAATATCACTTGTATTATAACGCCATAAAAGAAGTTTCTGCCTACGCCAAACAATACGGTAAGCGTAAGGGGCTCAACGTGAAAGTATTCATCCCCACGCACTCCCTTGTAAACTACTCCTCCTGGCAGATCGTGAGTCCCGAAGCAAGTCTCGCATCCCTGCCCGGTATCGATGGGTATATCGCCCAGGTGTGGACAGGCACTTCACGCGAACCGATTTTCTATAACGGGAAAGTCAAAGAAAGGGTGTTTGAAAATGCTTTCCTCGAATATGGCTCCATGGTTTCCATGACAGCACCAACCAAACGAAAATTATTTTTCCTGACCGATCCCATTGAGGACAGGCAAAAAGACTGGCAGGATTACAAGCAAAATTACCAGGCCACTTTTACTGCAAAGCTGTTGTACCCTATGGTAGCGGATTATGAAGTAATGCCCTGGCCAGAACGCATCTATACCCATCCCTATAAAATTGCCGGCACCAACCAAAGTACCTTGATCCCCCGCCCTTACTCCACCCAAATGCAGATCATGGTGAATGCGCTGAACAATATGCCACTGACAAAAAACAAGATCAGCGGTTCCGGCGGCATTGGCGTACTGATGTGCAATTCCCTGATGTTTCAGCGGTTCCCCACACATAATGGTTTTGAAGACCCGCGATTCTCTAATTTTTACGGACAAACATTTCCATTGCTGAAGGCAGGCGTGCCGGTGGAAACCGTGCACCTGGAGAACCTTGCCTACCCCGAAACACTGAAGGGTCTCAAAGTATTGATATTGAGTTATTCAAATATGAAGCCCATGAATGCCGATATGCATCGTTACCTTGCAGAATGGGTGAAAAAAGGCGGTGTATTGGTCTATTGCGGCAGGGACGATGACCCTTATCAAAATGTAACAGAATGGTGGAATACCAATGGCAACCATTTTAAAACACCTGCCGAACAGCTGTTTCAATTGTTGAATATTCAGCCTGTTTCAGATGACCAGAAATTCAGTACAGGGAAAGGCACCGTTTACCTGTTACGCAAAAACCCGAAAGAATTTGTAATGGAAGAAGGCGGAAGCTATCGCTTTACAAGTATCATCAGGGAAGCTTTTGAGAAAGATGCAAAAGCGGGCAAGCTGGTATACAAAAACAATTTTTACCTGCAAAGAGGGGCCTACGATATTGTTTCGGTTATGGAAGAAAGCATCAGCAATGAGCCCTTTGTGGTAAAGGGACCAGTTATCGATTTGTTTGATCCGCAATTGCCTCTACTCGATAAAAAAACAGTACAGCCGGGTCAACAGGCTTTCCTGTATAATTTGACGCGGGTGGCCGATAAAAAACACCCCAGCGTGCTGGCTTCTGCTTCGAGGATCTATGACGAACTGGTAAAAAATAATAGCTATTCCTTTATATCCAAAAGCCCCGCAAAGACTACCAATAGCATGCGGGTGTTATTACCTGCAGCACCCAAAGCAATTATGTTATCAGATCATACCGGGGCCGCATTGAAAGAAGTGACAAAAACATGGGATGCTGGTTCGCAAACTTTGTATTTAAGTTTTGAAAACAATCCGGAAGGCACTACGATAAAGCTAAGCTGGTAAAGAAAAGGTGTTAAAATAGAAGACATGTCTGTTGTGTTAGGCGTTGATATCGGGGGATCGCATATAACTGTCGCCCTAGTGGATCTCCATAAACGGTCAGTAGTAACCGGATCGGGAAAAAGAAAATTAGTGAATGCGCGGGGCTCCGCCAGCCAGATACTTGATACCTGGTGTGAAGTGATCAATACTGTTTTTACTGGCATGCCTGCTGAAAGCAGGAGGATCGGTATAGCGATGCCCGGGCCATTCAATTATAAAGAAGGCATTTCGCTGATTGAAGACCAGGATAAATTCAGGTCTCTTTATAAAATGAATATAAAACTGTTGTTGGCAGAACGCCTCGGCATGGCTGCTGAAAGCATCCGATTTGTAAATGATGCCGCCAGTTTTCTACAAGGCGAGGTCTTTTGCGGGGCCGCCCGTCACTACCACCGGGTATTGGGCTTTACCCTGGGAACAGGACTTGGTTCGGCAATATACAAAGAAGGCGTAGCCACGGATGCAGACTTATGGAAAACAACATTCCGGAATGTTATTGCCGAAGACTACCTGTCCACCCGGTGGTTCACGGGCCGTTACGAGGAGTTAAACGGAGAATCCATTTCAGGAGTAAAAGAAATCCTGGAAGAAAATGACCAGGCAATCATAAAACAGTTATTTCTTGAATTCAGTGAAAACCTTGGCGCTTTTCTTTTGCCGCAACTCAGTCATTTTAACACAGAGGCAGTTGTGTTCGGTGGCAATATTTCCAATGCCCATGCACATTTTCTCCCTACGCTGGAGCAGTTTTTCAAAAAAAGGCAACTGAACATCGTTTTAAAAAAAGCACAATTAAACGAGGATGCATCCCTCCTTGGTGCAGCCAGTTGCTGGGACATAGATAAATGAGGGTCCATCTATGTTAGCTTTATCAGAATGGCTGGTATACAGGAGGTTTGATGCCCGGGTAGTGATCCACTGTTTCGAAAACATAGGCCGGGTTCTGTTTGAGCAACTGGATAAAAGCAGACAGGGCCGCCGCGTCTTCCGGCCGCTGGAACATCCGGTCATGCGAAAGGATCACCAGGTGGTTCTTCACATGGGTTCTGTTCCTGACGAAAGCGCTGTCGACCTCCGCAAGCAGTTTCTGCGGACTTTGAACGGGTCTTGCATTCTTGTGGTTGAAACTCCACTCCACATCCCATCCGAATACATTGTACCCTGCACTGTCGAGCAAAGCGGTAACCGGCCGCACCAACGGCGAAGCCTTCATTTCCCCCTGCCTTACCCAGGCGCTGTTGCCCGGCAGCCTGGCCATTTTATACGGCACATGCAATTGCTCCTGGGCATTGGTAAAATCTTCGCCCGTCTGGCTCACCTGTTTGTAAAACCGGTGATAGCCGATAGCTGCATGCGTGGTACTGTGGTTGGCCAGCAGGAAGGAAGGATAGCTGTCACGGATCATCTTAACGATCTGCATACCATCCGATTTGGCTTTGGCATGCATGGCCACCATGAAAAAGCTGGCTTTCACGCCCAGTTTCCGGCAGGTATCAACACAGGTTACCGTACCGTGTTGGGGACCATCATCGAAAGAGAGGTAAATATATTTTTTGGTGCTGTCGTATGCCAATGGCTGCCAATGGGCAAGCGGATCAACGGCCGCAGGTTTGGCGGGCGCGGCAGCGGACTTCACAATGGAGGCGGTGTCCGAAACTTCCTTTCCGGTTGAAACATTATTACAACTCGCAATACTATTGACCGTTAGCATCAGGATGAATCCCAGCATATTATTTCTGATCGGCATTAACCGTTTTTTTGCCGTCAAATATAGTCGATCTGTTTCCATTACTGTGCATGAACAGTTTATAGTAACTTCGCGTACTATTATAACAGTTTTTGGCATGACAAGAAAAGAAGAGCTCCTCCAGGATGTAGTGATCAAATTTGCAGGCGATAGTGGTGATGGAATGCAACTGACGGGGCAACAGTTTACCAACAATACCGCTTTATTGGGTATAGACCTCGCAACATTTCCCGACTTCCCCGCAGAAATTCGCGCCCCGATCGGCACACTGCCCGGCGTGAGCGGATTCCAGTTGCGTTTCTCCAGCGACATGGTATATACGCCCGGCGACCATTGCGATGTGCTGGTGGCCATGAACGCTGCTGCGTTGAAAGTGAACCTCAAGAGTATCAAACCCGGTGGCAAGATCATTGCCAATGTAGATGGGTTCGACAATAAAAACCTGCGCCTGGCCAATTATCCCGACGGAGTGAATCCTTTGGAAGATGGCAGCCTGGATGCTTATGACCTCACTACCGTTGATGTAACCAAGCTTACGCGTGAAGCGCTGAAAGACTTTACCGAGCTGGGTACCAAGGAAAGAGACCGTGCAAAGAACATGTTCGTGTTGGGTCTTATTTACTGGATGTACAACCGTACACTGGACAGTACCATCGACTTCCTTACAGAAAAATTCGGCAAGAAGCCCGTTATCCTGCAAAGCAATATCAAAGTACTGCAAGCAGGTTATAATTATGGCGATACTACAGAAGCTTTTACTACCCGCTACAAGGTAGAGAAAGCCAGGATGAAATCGGGCCTCTATCGCAGCATCATGGGTAACCAGGCTTTGTCGATGGGGTTGATCGCCGCCAGTCAAAAAAGCGGACTGCCCATTTTCCTGGGTACTTATCCCATCACACCGGCATCGGATATTTTACATGAACTGAGCAAGCACAAAGCTTTTGGTGTGCGCACTTTCCAGGCAGAAGACGAGATCGCCGGTATCACATCGGCCATCGGCGCCAGTTATGGCGGTTCATTGGGTGTAACCACTACATCCGGACCCGGTATGGCACTCAAATCCGAAGCCATGGGATTGGCTGTGATGCTGGAAATTCCATTGCTCATTGTAAACATACAGCGCGGCGGACCTTCTACCGGTTTGCCCACCAAAACAGAACAGAGCGATCTGATGCAGGCTTATTATGGCCGGAATGGCGAATGCCCCATGCCCATCATTGCTGCCGCTACTCCGAGCGATTGTTTCGACGTTGCTTATGAAGCGGTACGCATTGCCGTGCAGCACATGACGCCCGTGATCCTGCTCAGTGATGGTTATATTGCCAATGGCGCCGAGCCCTGGAAATTCCCGGTATCGGCAGAATTGCAACCCATTGAAGTGAAATTCAAAAAGCAATTGGATGAAGGGGAAGAAAAATTCCTTCCTTATAAACGCGATGAGAAACTGGTACGGCCCTGGGCTGTTCCCGGAACGGCTGGGTTGGAGCATCGCATCGGCGGACTGGAAAAACAAGATGTGACAGGTAATGTGAGTTACGACCAGGACAACCACCAGCACATGGTGAAAACACGCCAGGCCAAAGTAGACAAGATTGCCGATTATATTCCTTTGCAAACACTCGACAGCGGACCTCAAAAAGGAAAAGTATTGGTGTTGG
The DNA here is from genome assembly GCA_002973575.1 of Sediminibacterium magnilacihabitans. Taxonomy (GTDB): domain Bacteria; phylum Bacteroidota; class Bacteroidia; order Chitinophagales; family Chitinophagaceae; genus Sediminibacterium; species Sediminibacterium magnilacihabitans. Next base: position 19,240 of record PVEQ01000016.1, on the reverse strand, counting down.
GATGGGGCTCTACTTATGGCGCCATTAAAAGCGCGGTAGCTGAATTGCAGGCAGAAGGCAAAGCCGTTAGCCATGCACACCTTCGCTATGTAAAGCCTTTCCCGAGGAACCTGGGTGAGATCATCAAAAACTTTGATAAAGTATTGATTCCCGAGATCAACAACGGGCAATTGGTACGCATCATCCGCGATGAATTCCTGGTAGATGCCAAAGGTTATAACAAGATCATGGGTGTTCCCATTACCAAAAGCGAACTGCTAGATGCCATTGAAGCGATGCTCTAAGCGCTTTAATCATTTTCAGGTTTCAGGTGCAGGCTTATTTTTTGTATATCAGTGGCTATTTTATAAATGAAATAGAACTGATCGGTAATGGATTTGAAATCCGACAACTTTTTGCGCAGTGAAGATTCAATGATGCCTTTCTTCAGTTCTTCCTGTCTCTGCCGCATCAGTTCATTGATGTGCTGGTCCATCAATCGCACACCGGTGGTGTCTTGTTGCAGGCCATCCTCTCCTTTGTCTGTTTCTACCAACTGCAAAGACTGTTCAAGATAACGCGTGCTGGCATTGATCAGTGGTTGATAATCTTCCGTAACATATTCTCCCGAAAGTGAATCGGCATAATAAGTAAGTGTGGCGATATGGGAAACGAGCATGTGGTTGGCCACTACAAACTGGTGGATATGTGGTATATTGATCTGTTTACTCTTCGGCTCCGATAACATGCGCGTAAACGCGTCTGACAGGTTTGCCAACGCCACCCAACTGTTTTTCCTGGCTACATTGGCAACCGCTTTGTCAAAAGGTTTACCGGTAAACGGTGCAGCAGTGAGCCGGTAATACAATATACCATCTTTGAGCACTGTAGCCATGGTTTCATTGATCTGTTCATGCTCCCATACCGGTTGCAACAGGTAACCAAAAATAAAAGCGATCGCTGAGCCGATCAATGTATCAATGATACGGTCGGTGAAAATGACTGCGAAATCTTTCGGGTCAAGCAGGTGAAACATCAGTAACAGATAGAAAGTCATCATCGTTACACTCACCATATACTTCCTCCGCATAAAACTGTAAGTGCCGATCATGGCGAAAGCCAGCACAATCACAATGGCGGTCTTATCCTTCACCAAATACAGAAAGGCCAATCCTATAAGTGCGCCGAGAATAGTGCCTGTAAGCCTTTCTACGTTGCGTTTTTTGGAGAGACTGTATGCAGGTTTCAGTATCACGATCACTGTCAGTAATATCCAGTAACTATGTCCCACCGGCAGGAACTGCGCTACCAGGTAAGCAAAGACCGCTGAAGTAGTGATGCGCAGTGAGTGCCGGAAAATGTTCGACCGGAAACTCAGGTTATCGCGCAACATTTTAGGGTCGATATCCTGGTGCGAAATAAAATCATCGGGGTTGGGTGTGTCAATCTTTTTCCTGCGTAATTTTTTATCGTAGGAGGTATAATGATGCAGGGTCCTGATCCGCGCAGCGATATCATCGATGCTGTCCAGTATATGACGCAGGCTGATGAATCCTTCAATGTTCGAAGGGTTGAGCATGGTGGTGCGTAACTTCTGCAAGTGATCTCTTTCTTCCAGCAATTCTTCATCGATTCGCTGATCGTATCCCGATGTGGTGCCACTCTTGAGTGCAATGCCTATTTCATCGAGTTCATTGGAAAGAGACACGATGAGTAAACGGTACTCATCCAGTATACCCGTTTCATCAAAATACTTATGCAGCTTTTCATAGTTCTGGTGAGAAGTCATGGCCCGTTCGAACAGGTCGGCCACATCCATGAATATCATCATTAAAACCCGGCTGGTATGCGTGGATTCTTTAACGATGCTCCTGGTTTTGAAGATCAGTTCCGCCACGAGGTTCTGCTTTTCCTGCACAGCGATCTGCCGGGCCAGTAATACCTGGTAGTTCTTATCGTAATCCAATTCCTTATCGTAGAAAGTGGCTTTCGCCCGCAGGTAATCGGCAGCCATCATCACATATTCACCCAATGCCTGTTGTATCAATTTATACGGTCGCATGCCGTACAATACCAGGCTGAGTAAAATATACCAGCCGCTTCCTGCTACCAGTATGAGGCTATCGAATAAGATATCCCATCCTTTTGCCGGATGTTCTGTTTGCAACACCATCACCAACAAAGCAGCAACACCAATAGAGCCGGCCCTTGCACCGTATACGCCGATCATGGAAAAAATGAAACAGAAGCCGGTGAGCACAAAAAAGAACAGTGTGTGTATGGGCGCTGTTAAGGAAGTGATGATGGATACGAAGAAGATCACGATCGTGCAAACGATGAGTCCGTTCTTGCGATGATGGATAGGACCCGGGTTATCGGGAATGCTTGCCGATAAAGCGCCCAGGGCCATCGTCATGCCCACAGGCAGGTTGCCCAGGTAGCTCCAGATCAGTACAGGCAGGAGTATCGCCGCGGTGATCCTTACCCCTTCGCTCAGGTAATGGCTGCTGATGAAACTGCGGTATTCTTTCAGGTAATCCATCTCCTGTTAAAGATATTTACTTTTGTAGTAGTTTCATCTTAACTATACAACATGCGAAAGATCTTTATCCTTGGTTCAATCCTGGCATTGTTGCTGATCGCTGCATTGGCATATTTTCTCGGAGCAGGCTGGCTCTGGCTGCTGCTCCTCGTATTGCCTTTGGTGTTGATGGGCATTTATGATATGATCCAGGTCAAGCATTCCATCATGCGCACCTATCCCGTAGTAGGCAGGATGCGTTTCTGGATGGAAGATCTCCGTCCGAAGTTGTACCAGTATTTTGTAGAGTCTGATATCGACGGACGTCCCATCAACCGCATTGATCGTTCTACGATTTACCAACGTGCCAAGCAGCAAACAGACACCATGCCCTTCGGTACGCAACTGGATGTTTATGCAGAAGGATACGAATGGATGAGCCATTCCATCGCGCCGAAAGATTTTCACAAACTCGATCATCAACCGCGCATGCTCGTTGGTAATAAAGGATGTAAACAACCTTATTCCTGCAGCATCTTCAATGTGTCGGCCATGAGTTTTGGTTCGTTGAGTCCGAATGCCATTGAAGCGCTCAATGCCGGTGCACAGATCGGCGGCTTTGCACACAATACAGGTGAAGGGGGTATCAGTCCTTATCACCTGAAACATGGTGGCGATATCATTTGGCAAATAGGTACCGGTTATTTCGGGTGCCGCGATAAAGATGGTTTGTTCTCCAATGAAGGTTTCCGTGAGAATGCCTTGTTGCCGCAAGTAAAAATGATTGAGCTGAAGATTTCACAGGGCGCCAAGCCCGGTCACGGTGGCATTCTTCCTGGCAAAAAGAATACACCAGAGATCGCTGCCATCCGACATGTAGAACCTTATACTACGGTGTACTCTCCTACTTATCACAGCGCGTTCAGCACGCCTCGCGAACTGGTATTGTTCATCCAACGCCTCCGCGATCTATCAGGTGGCAAGCCGGTAGGTTTCAAATTATGTATTGGCCGTAAAAGCGAATTCATTGGTATTTGCAAAGCCATGATTGAACTCGATATCTATCCCGATTTTATTACAGTAGATGGTGCAGAAGGAGGTACCGGCGCGGCACCGCAGGAGTTCTCCAATTATGTGGGCGCTCCCATGCTCGACGGATTGGCATTCGTGCACAATATGCTCACCGGTTTTGGTATCCGGGAGCATATCAAGATCATCGCATCGGGCAAGATATTATCGGGCTTCCACCTGGTTCGTGCATTTGCATTGGGTGCAGATGCCTGCAACAGCGCACGCGCTATGATGATGGCTTTAGGATGTATACAGGCGCTGCAATGCAATACCAATAAATGCCCAACGGGCGTTGCTACACAGGATCCGTCTTTGTCAGTGGGATTGGTAGTAGCCGATAAAAAGCAACGCGTGGCCAATTACCATGCGGCAACAGTGAGCAGTTTTGTTGAATTGTTGGGCGCTGCTGGTATCGATGATTATAAAAAGCTTACCCGCTCGCATATATACCGCAGGGTGTTTATGAATGAAGTAAGGACCTTTGAAGATATTTTCCCTTCATTGCAAGCAGGCTGCATGCGAAATGGTCACATCCCTGACCGGTATCGACACGATTATGAGATGGCGGAAATAGACCGGTGGTAATTAATCATATCTGGTGACAACGACGGACTGGATAAAATTGAGTTGGCAAAAACATACCAATTATTGGGAGGTAGTGTTGCTGCTGATTTAGCGCCGATGCCAAAATCGCATTTGGCCATTGTTCCTTCACAAGGGCATGTTACCCTAATGATGCAAACGAAAACTATATTAGGCTATCTGAATGATTTTTTAAAGTAAACATCACGTATTTAGTCGTTTTATATAAACCGTGCCTTTCTTCTCACCAGCTTTGCTAATCATCTGTTGCTGAACTAACAATTGCAGGTCTTTTTTAATGGTGTGAACGGAAAGATCGGGGAGCCCTTTTACAATATCATTCAACTTAACGGGTTGTTTTTCTTCAATGTATTGTATGATCTGTTGCTGTCTTTCATTTATGTAGTTACCCCGTTCTTTGTAAGAAGCATACTTAGCTTCCAGTTTCTCTATCAATATTTCAAGGCTACTTAAAAAAAACAGCATCCATTCACTGATAATTTCTTTATCAGTTCCCCTGAGTTGCTGATCGTGCATTAATACACGGTAGTATTCTTTTTTTCTTTCTTCAATGATATGTTCGAATGAGATGTATTGTGCAAATTCATATCCTGTTCTCAGTAATAATAATGTTGTCAGTAACCGCGACGTCCTTCCATTGCCATCCTGAAAAGGATGGATAGATAAGAATTCATACACGCATAGCCCAATAACCAATAGTGGATGAACAGACGATTGCTGTAAAGCTGTATTCACCCAATCAATCATTTCCTGCATTTCCTTTTGTGTCAGGTGGGGTGCAGTTGTATTGAATATGGTTCTTTGATTACCATCAGGGTAATTAGCAACAACGGAGTTGGGTAAATTCTTGTATGCGCCTTTATGTCTTTGGTCTTTGCTGCTATACTTTAATAGAATGGCGTGCATTTGCAGTATGTATGACTCTGATAATTCAATGCTGGATGCATTATCTAAAATAATGTCCAGGGCTTCATAATAACCGAATACTTCTTCTTCATCCCTGCTTTTAAATTCCGTGATCCTGATATTATTTACCAATTGTTGCACTTCTTCGTCTGTCAAAACAGCTCCTTCGATTCTCGTTGAGGAACCGATACTTTCAATGGTGGCAATTTTCCTTAGTTCCCGTAAATAACGATCGCTCTTGTTTTCAATGCTCCCCCATCGTCCTTTAAAAGCATCTATCTTGCCAATTAACTGGATGACTTTTTGCATATCCATGTTATTGAAATCCAGTTTTGAAATATGCATATATCCCTAATTTATCTTTATTTTATCTATAAAGATAGCTATTTCTGTCAAAATATCCTTATTTTACCCTTATTTTATCTATATATAAGTTTGCAATGTATTATATGCTGCTTATTGGCTAAGCCTTTTGTAGCTAATTTCACCAGTGTTTGCAATCATAGATTGAAACACTTTCCATTTCGCAAGATTACCAGCGACAAAAAAAGTCTTTGAGTTTTTAAAAAGAAGGCTTGTGCTCCCCAGTACCACACCTTCCGGTAAACCGACCGTAGCACCCACTGCGGCGCCTTGCCATGCCGTATAGCTCGGCGCCCCTATCCCTCTAATTACAAATGAAAATGCTGCTATAAAGGCGCTGGGGCATTTTACCGATTAAAATGAATTGCACAAATTGCACATTAATTGCACAAAAGGCGTATGTTGTCTAATTGTTTTGCAATTCAATAAAACTAAGAAGGTCGCTCCAGGGGGATGCAAACAATATAGCCAGCATAACCTTATTAATAAAAAATATGAATATTGAACAACTCAGAACCTATGCCTTGAGCAAGCCGGATGTGGAAGAAACCCTTCCATTCGGGCCAGACACATTGGTTTTTAAAGTGAAGGGAAAAATGTTCTTATTATGCGGTATGGATGAACAGCCCTTGCAGTTCAATGTCAAATGCGACCCCGATACAGCCATCGAATTGCGGGAACAATATCCCGATACCGTATTGCCCGGTTACCACATGAATAAAAAGCACTGGAATACGGTGATCGTAAATGGCGTACTATCATCCAAACAACTGAAGCAGTATATCGATGATTCGTATGAACTGGTGGCGGGCACGAAGAAAAAATAATATTGGGCACGTCATCCCGAGCAACGTCACCCTGAGCGAGCGAAGCGAGTCGAAGGGGCAGCCGAGGGATCTTCCTGAATGTTCAAGCAGGTCCTTCGGCTCGCTTCGCTCGCTCAGGATGACGGACAATTAAGTGTTTTCTTCTTTATAGTATTTGCACATTTCCTTCAATCCACACTCCCCGCATTTGGGATTGCGTGCGAGACAGGTATAGCGGCCATGTAGAATGAGCCAGTGGTGCGCTTTGTGTATGAGTTCCTTCGGTATGTATTTGATGAGTTCTTTTTCTACAGCCAACGGAGTGGAAGCTTTTTCACTCACCAGCGCCAGGCGTTTGCTTACACGGAATACATGTGTATCAACGGCCATATTGGGCTGGGCATCGATAACACTGGTGATCACATTCGCCGTCTTCCTCCCCACACCAGGAAGCTTTATCAATTCTTCTACTGTCATGGGCACTTCGCCGTTGAATTGCTCCATCAGCATCTGGGCCATTCCTATCAGGTGTTTGGTCTTGTTATTGGGATAGGAAATACTTTTGATCAGCGGGAACAGGTCATCGAATGCTGCTTTGGACATTTTTTGCGCTGTGGGGTATCGTTTGAAAATATCCGGGGTGGTCATGTTCACACGCTTATCGGTGCATTGGGCAGAGAGAATGACCGCTACCAGTAATTCAAAGGGATTGTCGTAGGTAAGCTCGGTTTCTGCAACCGGCATGTGCTTTTCAAAATAATCAATAACAAACTGGTATCGCTCTTTTTTGGTCATGCGCAGTAAAGGTAAGCGTTGGCAATTGATTTGAAACAGCTCCTAATGCTTACTCTTTGCATACTTCAATATGGCTTTTACCGATAACCGGGAGGGAGATTTGAGCTTTAGCTTATTCAACTGCCGGATGCTGCGTTGCAGCAGAGCCAGTTTTTCTTCCAGCTCTATATTGTGCGTTTCCAAAGCCTGATCAATTGCTGCTTTCAGCGACGGAGAACATTCTTTATAGAGGTACAATATCAGGTCCTCTTCCTTGATTTTTTTCATATTTAATAACAGCGATTGATACCGGTAGATACCACCCTTATTAAAACGGCTCGAGGAAAACAATATTGTAAGGAAAAGCGCAACGAAATAATGACCGGATTATTTTCCGGCGGTCAGGGAATCTTCAATAATATAGATATCCTCCCCGTCTTTTTTCATCAGGTAACGTTCCCGGGCCAGTTTTTCCAGGGCTGCCGGGTTATGCTGGATATCAGTGAGTTCTTTACGGGCCTTTTCTATTTCCTGCTGGTAATATTTTTTCTGGGTTTCCAGCTTTTTCAACTCACCCAGCTTTTCGCGCTGTTGGAAAAAATCGCGTTGGTCGAAAAAAAGCACCCACACCACAAAGAAGGCAGATACCAGGAGGTATTTGTTGGTGAGGAAGGAAGCGGCTTTTTTCATACCCTAAAATTAACAAGAAATATCTTAATTAAAATCGTCATCCTGAGCGACATTGATCGTCATCCCGAGCGCAGCCGAGGGATCTGCCCGGGCGTTCGAGCAGGTCCTTCGACTCGCTTCGCTCGCTCAGGATGACGTTCTTCGCTCGCTCAGGGTGACGTTGCTCGGGATGACGATCAAAAATTATTTCTTTCCGAACTTGATCTTGCCCTTGGGGTAGATCGCAGTCTCGCCCAGCATTTCCTCGATCCTGATCAGTTGGTTGTACTTAGCCATACGATCGGTACGGGAAGCAGAGCCGGTCTTGATTTGTCCGCAGTTCAGGGCCACTGCCAGGTCGGCAATAGTAGTATCTTCTGTTTCACCGCTCCTGTGACTCATGATGGTATTGTAACCATTGTGTTGTGCCAGGGTTACGGCGTTGATGGTTTCGGTTACAGTACCGATCTGGTTTACTTTTACCAGCAGGCCGTTGCCGATTTTTTTATCGATACCGGTCTGTAAACGCTCTACATTGGTTACGAACAGGTCATCGCCTACCAGCTGGCATTTGCTGCCAACGGTGTCGGTAAGGGCTTTCCAGCCATTCCAGTCGTCTTCTGCCATACCATCTTCAATAGATACAATGGGATATTGCTTCACCCATTTCTCCCAGAATTTCACCAGCTCATCGCTGCTGAGGGCTTTGCCGCTGCTCTTATGGAAAACGTATTTTTTCTTTTTAGCATCCCAGAGTTCGCTGTTGGCGGCATCCATGGCAATCACGATCTGTGAACCGGTTTTGTATCCGGCAGCAGTAATAGATTCCAGTACGGTTTCAATGGCTTCTTCATTGCTCTGGATATTGGGTGCAAAACCACCTTCGTCGCCCACATTGGTGCTGTATCCTTTTTTCTTCAGTACGCCTTTGAGGGTATGGAATATCTCTACACCCCAACGCAAACCTTCACTGAAAGAAGGAGCGCCTACGGGCATGATCATGAATTCCTGGAAATCAATTTTGTTATCGGCATGCGCACCACCGTTGAGGATGTTCATCATGGGGATGGGCAATGTTTTGGCATTGGTGCCACCGATATAACGATACAAAGGCAGGGCTGCTTCTTCGGCTGCCGCTTTGGCCACCGCCATGCTCACAGCGAGCAGGGCGTTCGCACCCAGCTTGCCTTTATTGGGAGTACCATCGAGCGCGATCATCGCAGCATCAATAGCAGCTTGTTCGGTAACATCAAAACCAACAATGGCTTCTGCAATAACATCGTTCACGTTGTTCACGGCTTTCAGCACACCTTTGCCGCCATATTTCTTTTTATCGTTATCGCGCAGTTCCACAGCTTCGTGAATACCGGTGCTGGCGCCGCTCGGAACGGCTGCACGGCCCAGGGCTCCGTCGTCGGTCACCACATCCACTTCCACCGTAGGATTACCGCGGCTGTCCAATATTTGTCTTGCATGTACTTCAATAATGTAACTCATGTTCGATTGCTTGTTAGGTTTATGATTTTTGAGGTTTACGCTACTTGAGGCCGCAATTTACGGATTTGCCTTGTTTTAGCGGGTCAAACTGCGGAATACGTCTTCCAGTTTTCCACCTTCCAGCAGGCTTTCCAGCCGGTCGTCGGCTACGATACGGCCTTTGTTGATGATGATCACCCGGTCGCAGATGGCTTCCACCTCTTGCAGGATATGCGAGGAGAACAGCACCGTTTTATCGCGCCCCTGCGCTTTGATCACCTGCCTGATCTCCACGATCTGGTTGGGGTCCAGTCCGCTGGTGGGCTCATCCAGTATCAGCACTTCCGGGCCGTGCACCAGCGCCGCGGCCAGTCCCACCCGCTGTTTGTATCCTTTCGACAACTGCCCGATCTTCTTATGGCTTTCTGCCTGCAGGCCGGTAAGCCCGATCACCCTTTCTGTTTCTCCCTTCACATTACTCACCCTGTGCACACCGGCAATAAATGCCAGGTACTCCTTCACATACATATCGTAGTAGAGGGGATTGGCTTCCGGCAGGTAGCCGGTTTTGCGCTTTACTTCCAACGGATTTGTGCGTACATCAAACCCTTCAACGGCAGCAGTGCCGCCATCGGGCTGCAGGTAGCCGGTGATCATTTTCATGGTAGTGCTCTTGCCTGCGCCATTGGGACCCAGGAAGCCTACGATCTGTCCTTTTTTTGCGCTGAAAGAAATACCGTCTACCGCTTTCTGTTCGCCATACTGTTTACTCAGTTCTTTTACTTCAATCGACATGCACCAAAATTAATCGTTTGCATCGTATTCGCCCCTGAAAGCATAATAACCAAATATGACCAATCCTACCGCAATGGGCACAAAGACCAGCACAAACACGCTCCATTGAATAACAGTGCTGGTATCGGGCTTTTGCGCAATTTCTGCTGCAGCTGTTTTGATGAGGAAATAAATAGCGGCGGGTCCTAATAAGACCCAGATGATACCGGCGATACGCTTGAGTTGGTTCATGATCAGAATTTAAATGTAATCAATAGGTATTACAGCCATAATGGTTCGTTTTGCCAGCTAGGTTTTAATCCACCAATAACCCGCAAGGCGGTAGTAACTTATGTGTGATAAGCAATGTGCTGCATTGTGTTTATCGGAAATGATGAGGCCACGTTGTTGTAGTTGCTCAACCTGCCCTTTTATTGTAGACGCTGGTTTATTGTACATAAGTCGTAGTGGTTAGAATCTGGCGCATGAAAAAACCCTCAGAGTATACTGTTACAATGCAATGAGGGTGTAATTTAGATAGCCTTATAAAAGCAAAAGACTCACCCTGGGACGCTGATCTAACGGGTAGCGTGGTGAGTACTGTTGATACAAATGTAGTACAATTATTTATATTTTGCGTATCGGTGTCAGTGTTTCTTGTAGTATTATTATGTTTCTGTTGTATTCCCATTATTGCATTCTTATTGTTTCATAATTGATTTTCAATCTTTTGTACATATCAATAAAACAACTTGACACCCCATGTTTTCATCAAAATTTGAGCTGATCGGTAACTGACCTCACACCATTATTCGTTCAAAAAACACCTGTAGCATGATGATACTAATGCGCTTCTTTTAATTACTTACCTCCTTAGTCATCTTGTTGCTCAGATACAAAGAGCCGATTACCAGGCTGATCGTAGCCACAATCACAGGATACATAAGACCGGCAAGCTTATCAGACGCATAACTGGTTGCCAGTAAGGTGGCGATGAAAGGCGTGAGTCCGCCGAACACGCCATTACCAATATGATAAGGCAGCGACATGGAAGTATAACGGATGCGCGTAGGGAACAGTTCCACCAGGAAGGCCGCAATAGGGCCATACACCATCGTCACATACAATATCATGATGAATACCACAAATACCATTTTCCAGTAACTGCTGCTGTCCATCAGTTTGGCTGTTTTGATTTCAGGTTTTCGCGTTGTTTTGGCGGGGTCGCTGTACAATGTGTCTTTTGTAGTAGTGTTCAATACCGAACCATCGTCGTAATGTGTTTTGTTCACCACTGTGCGCAGGTAGTTGCCCGTATTGCCAATAGGGAGAAGGGTAGACTTTTTTTCGCCCATAGCTGCTACTTCTTTTCTGCTGCTGAGATCGGTGATGGTGAGCAGTTGCCTGAACAATGGTTTATATGTACATACAGCCAGCAGCATACCTATCAGCATGATCCATTTACGTCCGATCTTATCACTCCAGCTTCCGAAAACCACAAAGAAAGGTGTCGCAAACAGGATAGACCAGATGAGCAGGGTGCGCGACTGATCGAACTCTACCTTGCACACATTCTCGATGAAGGATTGTGCATAGAATTGCCCTGTGTACCATACAACGCCTTGTCCCATTGTAGCGCCAAACAAAGCCAGCAATACCATTTTGAGATTGGTCTTGTGACCAAAACTTTCTTTCAATGGATTCACTGCTGTTTTTCCTTCCTGCTTGAGCTGTGCGAACAACGGCGATTCTTTCATCTTCAACCGTATATAAACGGATACAATTACCAACAGGATGGAAACCAGGAAAGGAATACGCCATCCCCAACTGTTGAACTTGGCAATGGATCGTGCCTGGTCGTTATCGAGTGCATGACGTGTGAGCAGGATCACACCCAGTGAAACGAACAAACCCAGGGTAGCTGTGGTTTGTATCCAGGAAGTAAAATATCCCCGCCTGTGCGCAGGTGCATGCTCTGCTACATAAGTGGCAGCGCCGCCATATTCCCCACCGAGTGCGAGGCCTTGCAACAGTCGCAACAGCAAAACAATTACCGGCGCTGCAAAACCAATGGTTTCATAACCCGGCACCAGTCCGATGGCGAATGTAGATCCCCCCATTAAGATCAGGGTGAGCAGGAAAGTATATTTCCTTCCAATCAGATCGCCCAGGCGGCCGAATACCAGTGCTCCGAAAGGACGCACAATAAAACCGGCGGCAAAAGTGGCCAATGTAGACAACAATGCAGCGGTAGGATTGGTTTTAGGAAAGAACTGATCGGCGATCACGGTGGCAAGGCTGCCGAAAATATAAAAGTCGTACCATTCTATCAGGGTGCCGACAGACGACGCGGTGATCACGCGCCAGATACCTTTCGTTTGGTTCATAAATTTTGCAATCTGCGTTGAACTTACAGCAAAGCATTCATTTGTCAAAACCCCTGTTAAAGATATTTATCTGCCGGAGGTTGAAACAACTGCTTATGGATGCTGTTTTCAAGGAAATTTTATACTCCGGTTTGCCCGGAGCGAGTCTTTTTAGCTTTGATAGGAGAAAATAAAAAGTTTAGTTATAAGTAAACAATTGTATCTTAACACCAAATAATTATCGTTATGCTTCCAATGCAAAAATTGGCATGTACCCAGGAATTTTGGATGGAGACCATTCAAAATGATCTTGCCTATGCTGTTAAAAAATATATGGACGATCACCAGATCAATCAAACGGCATTGGCCAATGAATTAGGGGTATCCAAAGGGTACATCAGCCAGGTACTTAACGGGCATTTTAATTTTACCTTGCAGAAATTGATCGAGATATCCTTACATATTGGTGTGGCGCCCTGTCTTTCTTTTGTGCCTATGCCAGATTACATTAACGACAAGGTTAAATCTAAAACGAAACGAAAACGGCTTACAGTCATGGGCTAGGTGATGGTATTGCTTCTCATTACAGTAACAGATTGAATTTTGCTCAATTACGCAAACGATTGTTAGTTATTTCTTCATGGTTATATTTTTTAGAAGCGCTGTACACAGTGTATATTTATGCCCTTAAAAGCGCTGATTGTCATGTCATATCCCTACCAGATTAAGTCCTTCCATGAATACAAGAGTGAGTATGAAAAAAGCATAGAAGACCCCGCCGGTTTTTGGGGTTCTATTGCGGAACATTTTACCTGGCGCCGGAAATGGGATGAAGTGGTGAACTGGAATTTCAAAGAACCCAAAGTGGAGTGGTTCAAAGGCGCGAAGCTGAATATCACAGAAAACTGTCTCGACCGTTATCTTGAAACACGTGGCAACCAGCCTGCCATCATCTGGGAACCCAATGATCCCGAAGAACATCATCGCATACTCACTTATAGAAAACTGCACGAAAAGGTTTGCCAGTTTGCACATGTACTGAAGAACAACGGCGTTAAAAAAGGCGACCGTGTTTGTATTTACATGGGTATGATTCCTGAACTGGCAATCGCTGTGCTGGCCACGGCCCGCATCGGCGCGATCCATTCGGTAATATTCGGAGGTTTTTCTGCGCAAAGCATTGCCGACAGGCTCGAAGATGCGCAGGCCGAATACATTGTTACCTGTGATGGCGCTTACCGCGGCGCAAAAGATATTCCATTGAAGAGTGTGATCGACGATGCGTTGATCGGTAACAAGACCGTTAAGAAAGTGATCGTATGCACCCGTACCCGCACACCCGTTTCCATGCTCAAGGGGCGCGATCTCTGGTGGGAAGAAGAAATGAAGCAGGTGGAAGAAAAAGGACTCAATTATATTGAAGCGGAAGAGATGGATGCAGAAGATCCGCTCTTCATATTATATACTTCCGGTTCTACCGGCAAACCCAAAGGTGTAGTACACAGTTGTGCAGGCTATATGCTCTTCACCAATTACACATTTGTGAACGTGTTCCAGTACCAGACCGGACAGATTCACTTCTGCACAGCTGATATCGGTTGGATCACAGGGCACAGTTATATTGTATACGGTCCTTTGAGTGCCGGCGCCACTTCTCTCATGTTTGAAGGCGTGCCCACCTGGCCCGACGCCGGCAGGTTCTGGGATATTGTAGACAAGTACAAAGTGAACATTCTCTATACTGCGCCCACCGCTATCCGCAGCCTCATGGGTTTTGGTTTAGGTCCTTTGCAGAATAAAGACCTTTCCTCTTTAAAAGTATTGGGCACCGTAGGCGAACCCATCAACGAAGAAGCCTGGCATTGGTACGATGAACATGTGGGCAAAAAGAAATGTCCCATTGTAGATACCTGGTGGCAGACAGAAACTGGCGGTATATTGATCTCCAATTTAGCAGGCATCACACCCGCGAAACCCAGTTGGGCCACGCTTCCTTTACCCGGTGTACAACCTATGCTGGTAGATGAAAAAGGAAATGAAATAACCGAAGCCGTGGATGGCATTACCAGTGGCAATCTTTGTATCAAAGCGCCCTGGCCATCCATCATACGCACTACTTACGGTGATCATGAACGTTGCCGCGTGAATTATTTCGCTACTTATGAGAACCTGTACTTTACGGGTGATGGTGCATTGAAAGACTCCGAAGGTTTTTACCGCATCACCGGCCGCGTAGACGATGTGTTGAATGTGAGCGGTCACCGCATTGGTACAGCTGAAGTGGAGAATGCCATTAATATGCATGCGGGTGTGGTGGAAAGTGCGGTAGTAGGTTATCCGCACGATATCAAGGGACAGGGCATTTATGCTTATGTGATTTACAACGGCACGCATATGGACGACCAATCACTCACGCGCAAGGATATTTTGCAAACCGTTACACGCGTGATCGGCCCCATTGCCAAACCCGATAAAATACAGTTTGTAAGCGGCCTGCCTAAAACCCGCAGCGGTAAGATCATGCGCCGCATCCTTCGCAAGATCGCCGAAGGAGAAGTGCAAAGTTTGGGCGATACCTCTACATTACTTGACCCGGGAGTGGTAGATGAGATCAGGGATGGAAGATTATAGATTATGCATCATATAATCCAGCGCATAGCGTACAAAATCATTCAATGACATATTACGTTGAGCGGCGTTAAGAGCAGCTTCCCGGTGCAATTCAGATGAAATACGAACATTAAAGCTCCCCTTGTACGTTTTCTCAGGATCTTTACCTAATGCAGCACAAGCTGCCAGGTAATCATCCACAGCTTCCCGAAAAGCTTTTTTAAGGCTTACAACCGTTGCTCCTTCAAAGCTAACCACATCATTGATACCAATAATCTTCCCAAAAAAAACTTCATCTTCAGCACTGAAGTGAACGGTTGCATAATACGACTTATATTCTAAGATATCATTCATCTTTCAATTTCCTTGTTTCTTTAAGCAAAGCGATGATCTCTTTTACCTGATATTGTTTCAAAACATTTCCCGGATGTGGTTTGTGAAGACTAATAATATGTTTACTATCATCTACAAACTTTCTCCTGGATCCACCCGTTTTACTATGTTTCAATTCTTTGTAACCAAAATGAGTCAGTAACTTAACCAACTCGTTCCAGCTAAAATCATTGGGTTTTGATAACAATCTCTCAATCAGCTTGTCATTTTTTGCCATACTAAAACCTTAAAATGTTTCATATTCGATTGATGGCCCTTTCACGACAGCTAGATTGCAACTAAATATTAGTTGCAATCTAGCTCATACAATTGAATTCACCAAATTTGATCACTACTCTTCAGACATTTCATCCTGAAATTGCCAGCGATAGTGAAATCACAGCGTACAAATTAAGGCCTCATGTTTAATGATACATTAAGTGTAACTACCCTATTTTGTATTGACCCCCTGACACCAGGGTAAATGGTACGGATTTACTGCAAAAATGTGAACCACCGCCTATCAGAGCGGAAAAATATTATAATAATTATGTGTTTTAACGGAAAAATATTATTATATTTGGGTGTTCAAACGGAAAATTATGATACCCCGCATTCTGGAAGAAAAAATCAAATCGCGCCTGTTCAAAGGAAAGGCTGTACTGGTATTGGGTCCCCGTCAGAGCGGAAAATCCACACTCGTTTCCACGATACTGCAGGGGCAGGAATATCTTTCTCTAAATGGAGACGAGGCCGCTGTAAGGGAAGCACTCTCAAATACCAGTGTCGTTGAGCTGGAACGGATCATCGGCAGGCATAAACTGGTTCTGATCGATGAAGCGCAGCGGATACCGGATATCGGGCTCACTTTAAAGCTGATTACAGATCAACTAAAGGATGTTCAGGTGATAGCAACAGGGTCCTCTGCATTTGAACTTTCTGCCCGCGTCAACGAACCACTCACCGGGCGTAAATATGAATATAAACTGTATCCACTCAGTTATGGTGAAATGGTAGGTTATCATGGCTACCTGAAGGAAAAACAACTCCTGGAAACAAGATTGATCTATGGCTATTACCCGGAAATTGTTACCCACCCTGGCGAGGAAAAGGAATTGCTGAAGCTGCTGGCAGAAAGTTATCTCTATAAAGATCTGCTTTCACTTGAACAGATTCAAAAACCAGCGCTGCTTGAAAAACTGCTGCGTGCACTTGCTTTGCAAATAGGAAGTGAGGTAAGTTATCATGAACTCGCTCAACTTACCGGTGCCAATAAACAGACCGTCGAAAAATACATAGATCTGCTTGAAAAAGCTTTTGTCATTATCGTGCTTCCCGCTTACAGCGGCAATATCCGCAATGAGATCAAAAAAGGTAAGAAGATTTATTTCCTGGATTGCGGGATACGCAATGCAGTGATCCGCAATTTTCAACCGCTTTCCGCAAGAACTGATACCGGCGCTCTCTGGGAAAATTTTGTGATCGTGGAAAGAATCAAATTCCTGTATCAATCAGGCATAGATGCCAAACAATATTTCTGGAGAACGACACAGCAGCAGGAGATTGATCTGATTGAAGAGCATGAAGCCGGTGTATTACACGCTTTTGAATGTAAGTGGAGCGCTGCATCGAAAGCAAGATTCCCGTCAACCTTCACAGATCAGTATCACCCGGTTTCTAAACAGGTTATCACCCCGGAAAATGTAAAGGATTTTTTGATGTGAATTTGCTGTACTCTTTCTCTGCCAGTTTCATTGCTACATCGTGGCTTACTTTTCCGGCACCTTTGAGTATGTTGTATTCGTTGAATTGAAGGAAAGCATCTAACCGTGTAACCCAAAAGGTTTCGTCATTAAAAATCACTTCTATTTTCACATCACCAGTAGGGGTGTTGTAAAAAATAATGTCGCTATGTTGGGGGGTGTCTGCCATGTTTAAAATGTAATTTTCGCTTAATCCAATATGTCTTTAAAATTCCAAATACTATTGTCAATGGTAGTGTCGGCTCCCCTGATTTTCAGTGACACTTTTTCGTATCTTTGAGAAGTGGCAAAACAGACCAGATATTACTTGGGAATCGAGATTGACAAGCTAACAAACAGCATAGTCAATACTATCTCTGGCGACAGTTTCCCAACTGACGTCCATCCTGTAAAAAAAGCGGACTTAAAAAATGTGACCAGGAAAAATGGGTGGCTTTTTAACTGGGCAAGTGAGTGTAAGCTTACAGACCGACATGTTTTCAAACTGACAATCAGGAACAATCCTGAAATTATCCAAGGACTTTTAAGTATAAGCGATTACACCGACCACTATTATTTACACCTTATTGAAAGTGCGCCATTCAACTTAGGTAAAAACAAATTGTATGAAGGTGTACCGGGTAACCTGTTTGCTTTCACTTGTAAAATTTCGTGGGATAAAGGATATCAAGGCTTCGTTTCTTTCACTTCCAAGACCAAATTGATTGAGCATTATGAAAGAACTTTAGGAGCAGCACATGTTGGCGGACACAAAATGGTGATCTTCCCAAAAGAGGCACTTGCACTAATTAAAAAATATTTTCCAAATTAAATTATCAATACAATGGGACACATAAAAGAACCGGCAGGAATTGACTTCGTAGTTGACCCAACGCCGTTGACAAAAGAAGATAGGAAAAAAATTAGCGAGATAATTGCTTATTATAAAGCAACAGGGCGGAAAATGCCATTGCAAAAACCAACACAAAAGCCTCGCTCTGTAAATGCAAGAAAGAAAAGGGTATTGGTATGATATACAGTTCCCTTACTTGTAAACCATTGTGCAATTATTACGCAATTCCCCTCAAACTTATTATTAAACAAGATTCCCAAAATAATTTAGATTCTAGACTATAAATACGTAGGGTAATTTTCTCAATCCCATCTTCTCTTTATTTGGATATGTCGAGTAGCTAAGGGGAGTTGCACCCCAAAGCCCTCACAGAACCGTGCTTAAAACTCTCGCTTTACACGGCTCTTCCAGATTAAGCATTATCCAATCACTTTTACGGCTTCAACAATTGCCAATGAACAAATAGTCGTGGTTGTGTTTTATAGATTCCCTGCAACCAGCGATAAGCCCGCTTTTTACTAAAGAGCCTACTTTTCATAACCCATCTCATCAATCGGTTATTCATCCACCACCATAACCCTGTTGTTGTCCACTTATTCCATTTACAATAATATTCTATCCATCCCCGTAATTTCGGGTTTAGCAGAACAGCCATCCTTTGTATTGGAATTTTCTTTCGTTTAAACTGCATGTTCCTGACACTTTCTTTTACACTTTTCTTTGCTACGCTGGACATGCAAGGTGTAAATGCTAATTCACCTCCTTGTGCATGATTTATCCAGCGGGGTCTGAATGTGTAACCAAGAAAATCAAAGCTGGTTTGATCGTGTCTTTCACGGTGCTGACCTTTGGGGCAATACACAATTTGTGTTTTGCTCGCATTAAGTTCCAGCTTACATTCAGTAAGCCTTTGAGAGATTCTTTGTTTAAGGAATTCAGCTTGCTTTATACTTACACAGTGTATAATAATGTCATCGCAGTATCTTTCAAACTTGATGTAAGGAAAATTCTTTTCCATCCATTTGTCAAAAGTGAAGTGCGGAAAGATATTAGAACTTATCTCAAAAGTAGGTATTTGAAAAATAAGTTGGTGGAAAGGATCGTTTTGTCAAGAAACGATGTAAAATGGAACTCACAGATGAACAATGGTCTTTGCTTACTGATATCATAGAGAAAAACAAGATTCCTAAAAAGATAGCTGGCCGCCCTCGAGTTGACGACAGGAGTATTTTAAACGGAATATTGTGGGTCTGCCGTACTGGAGCGCCATGGTCTGATATGCCGGATCGATATCCTCCCTATCAGACCTGTCACCGCCGTTTTCAAGAATGGGTCAAGCATTCAGTATGGGAAAA
>PVEQ01000015.1 GCA_002973575.1 Sediminibacterium magnilacihabitans | reverse complement strand
GGAAATAGATACATAAGGGAACAAAAAAAGCCGGTTCTAACGCTGGGTTAGTGACCGGCTATACAAAAGACCGTTTTTTTACTATCTGTCCCCTTCAGCGGGCCAATCGTATTTCGAACCTTGCGCAGATTACCCAATTCCGTTTTTTAGCACCTGATTCATTCCTCTTTGCTTCCATCCACGCCTGCTTGTATCAAAACGGGACAGTTGACATCTGAATGAAATGATTTTTGTGTTATAAAGTTTCGTTTCATGAATGCCTATGTCAATCGGTTGGTTCCGGCTTCTATTCAGGATAAGATCAAAGCAGTACTCAACGCTTTTGAAACCGGCAGCACACGTGGTGATTATGCCAACGTAACCATTTTTCACGATGGTAAGAACAATACCAGGCAGATCACTTACGGCAAAACACAAACCACTGAACAGGGTAACCTGTGCAGGCTTATAGAAGCCTACATTGCCCACCAGGGGATATATGCAACTGCTTTTCAGGAGTACCTGCCAAAGATCGGAGTGGCGCCATTGGCGGACGACCTCCGTTTTATCGACCTGCTTCGCAAAGCAGGCCGGGATCCCGTGATGCAGAAAACAGAAGACCAGTTTTTTGATACAGTATATTATTTACCCGCCTGTAATTTTTTTGCTACCAACTTTTTCATCCATCCCTTGAGCTTGCTGGTTATTTACGACAGCTACATCCAAAGCGGCGGCATACTGCCCTTCTTGCGCAACCGGTTTGCAGAACGCACACCGGCATACGGCGGTAATGAAAAAATATGGATCAAAAGTTATTTAACTGCCCGCCAGGATTGGCTGGCTTCGGGCGACATGGGGCGCAGACCATTGTTGTTGAATACTGTATATCGTACACATTGTTTATTACAGCAAATAAACAATGATAACTGGGATTTACAACAAGCGTTCTCGGCCAATGGCGTGGAAATCCTTTAAATTTCATGAAAATGATGGGATCAAATACCCCCTTACTTCTGTTTTAGTTGTCTTTAATTAAAGTGCCCGTTGGCTTGGGTGGGGTAATTTATTTTTGAAAACTGAACATATTTATTGTAAGATAGTTTTTTCTCATGTGCAGAAGGCCGGGGTGTTCTCGCCCTGGCTTACTATTTAAATTTCAACGAGCCTACTCTGTGAACCGGATTGGATTCGAACCAATGACCTGCTGCTTAGAAGGCAGCTGCTCTATCCAGCTGAGCTACCGGTCCGGATAACGTGAATCGGGCGCAAAATAAAGAAAAAAAGGCCAGTAAAAAAAACCTTACTTTGCTCCAAACCGAATGATTGCATGAGCTATAACTATTTGCCGCTCGACAGTAAATGGCTGCATTTTCAACAAGTCAAGAACCTGCTCGATTTCAACCAATTGGTTTCCATCACCTTTGATGCCCACGAAAGGATCATCGCCTGCCGCGAATACCTTGATAAAAAAATGGCCGCCGAAGACGCCCTTTTCTATGGCATCAATACCGGCTTTGGCTTCCTGCAGAATGTAAAGATCGACGCCGGGCAAATAGAACAACTGCAATACAACTTATTGGTCTCACATGCATGCGGGTTGGGCGAAGAAGTGCCGCGTGACATTGTTAAGCTGATGCTGATGCTCAAGATCAAATCGCTCAGTTACGGGCACAGCGGCGTGCAGATCGACACCGTTAAACGATTGATGGATATGTACAATAACGATGTGTTGCCTGTTATCTATACACAGGGATCGCTTGGCGCTTCGGGAGACCTGGCGCCGCTCAGTCACCTTAGCCTTCCGCTTATCGGCCTCGGCGAAGTGTACCATGAAGGCGTAAAGAAACAAACAGCAGCAGTAATGCAGCTATTGAAATGGGAACCCATCCACCTGCAAAGCAAAGAGGGACTGGCCCTGATCAATGGCACCCAATTCATGAGTGCTTACGGATTGTATTGCTTGAAGAAAGCAGAACACCTGCTGCAAATGGCCGACCTCATAAGCGCCCTTTCTTTCGATGCCTTCGATTGTATCACAGAACCATTCGATGAACACATTCATGCAGTGCGTGCACACAAAGGACAGGTAACAACAGCTGCACAACTGCGCAAATATTTACAGGGCAGCGCCATCAGCCAACGCTCCAAACAACAGGTGCAGGACCCTTATTCTTTCCGTTGCATACCACAGGTACATGGCGCTTCCAAAGATGCCTTTGATCATGTGTTGAATATATTCCTGCGGGAGATCAATTCTGTTACCGATAACCCCAACATATTCCCCGACGACGACCTCATAGTAAGCGGCGGTAATTTCCACGGACAGCCACTGGCGCTGGCGCTCGATTACCTGGCCATTGCCATGAGTGAGTTGGCCAATATTTCGGAAAGAAGAACTTATCAGCTTATCAGCGGACAACGTGGACTGCCGCTATTCCTGGTAAAAGACCCCGGACTGCATTCCGGTTTCATGATACCACAGTATACTGCTGCGGGTATCGTCAGCGAGAATAAACAATTGTGTACGCCGGCATCGGTAGACAGTATTTCCTCGTCCAATAACCAGGAAGATCATGTGAGCATGGGCGCCAATGCCGCTACCAAATGCCTGCGCGTAGTGCAGAATGTTGAAAAAGTATTGGCCATTGAACTGCTGAGTGCTGCACAGGCCCTGGAGTTCAGGCGGCCTGCAACCAGCTCGGTCCCCGTAGAAGAGCTGGTGGCAGGGTTGCGCAAGGAAGTCAGCTTTAACAAAGAAGACCGCGTATTGCACAATGATATGGCCCAAACCATCACATTCCTCAATAACTATCCGTTGCCTGCCTGAGGTTGGGGCGCAAAGCTTAACTTTGTGGCCCTAATAGCAACACGTATATGTCAGAGGAAAGGAACCTGAATTTTATTGAAGAAATTGTAGAAGCAGACCTGAAGAGTGGAAAACACGCATCCATCATGACCCGTTTTCCGCCTGAGCCCAACGGGTATTTGCACATTGGCCACGCCAAAAGTATTTGCCTGAATTTCGGCCTTGCTAAAAAATATGGCGGTAAAACCAACCTGCGCTTCGACGATACCAATCCCGTTACAGAAGAAACAGAATATGTAGAGAGCATCAAGGATGATGTTCGTTGGCTGGGTTTTGAATGGGCCAATGAACGTTATGCATCTGATTATTTTGAGCAACTGTTCGAATTCGCCATCTTGCTCATTACAAAAGGATTGGCTTATGTAGATGATAGTAGCAGTGATGAAATAGCCAGCCAAAAAGGAACGCCCACACATCCGGGGGTTGAAAACCAATACCGCAACCGCAGCACGGAAGAGAACCTCAAACTCTTCAACGAAATGCGCGATGGCAAATACAAAGATGGTGAAAAAGTATTGCGCGCCAAAATAGACATGACCAGTCCCAATATGCACATGCGCGACCCCATTCTCTATCGCATCAAACATGCGCACCATCATCGTACGGGAGACAAGTGGTGCATTTACCCCATGTACGATTTTGCACACGGACAAAGTGATTCCATCGAAAATATCACACACTCCATCTGCACCCTGGAATTCATTCCACACAGGCCCTTGTACGATTGGCTCATTGAACAATTAGGAATATTTCCCTCACATCAATATGAATTTGCCCGTTTGAACATGACTTATACCGTTATGAGCAAACGCAAATTGTTGCAATTGGTGAATGAAGGATATGTGAGCGGATGGGATGATCCCCGCATGTCTACTATCAGCGGTATGCGCAGAAGAGGATATACAGCTGATGCCATCCGCGATTTCTGCGAAAGGATAGGAGTGGCTAAACGCGATAACCTGATCGATGTGGGATTGCTGGAATTCTTTGTACGTGAGCACCTGAACAAGATAGCATTGAGAAGGATGGTGGTTTTTGATCCGCTGAAAGTGGTGATCACCAATTATACACAAGAACACGAACTGTTACCCAGCGAGAACAATCCCGAAGATCCGGAAGCAGGGCACCGGGATCTTCATTTCGGAAAAGATATCTATATAGAGCGCGAAGATTTCATGGAAGCGCCTCCCAAAAAATATTTCAGGCTGGCGCCCGGACAAATGGTAAGGCTTAAAAATGCTTATATCATCCAGTGTAATGAAGTGATCAAAGATGCGGCAGGTAATATCACCGAACTGCATTGCACCTATATCCCCGAAAGCAAAAGTGGGGCCGATACATCGGGTATTCATGTAAAAGGCACCCTGCACTGGGTAAGCGTTGCGCATGCCATCAAAGCCGAAGTGCGTTTGTACGACCGTTTGTTCAAAGTAGAAGATGTGGGCAATGCCGAAGGAGATTTCAAAGACCATATCAATGCCAATTCATTGCATGTTGTACAAAACGCGTTGGCAGAACCGGCGCTGCAAAACGATCCGCCCGATGCCCGTTACCAGTTCCTGCGCAAAGGGTATTACATACTGGATAGAGACAGCACAAAAGATAAGCTCGTCTTCAACAGGACTGTTACCTTGAAAGATACCTGGGCCAAGGAGGTTAAGAAGAATAATTAACGTTGCTAGAAGCCTTTACATATCATTGGAAAGAAAACTTCTCACAACTCACCGCTAACAACGCACAACTATTGTTAGCTGTCAGTGGCGGGGTAGACAGTGTTGTATTGACCCATCTTGTAGCGCAAAGCGGATTTGATTTCCGGATCGCACATTGTAATTTCCAGTTACGGGGTGAAGAGAGTGAACGCGATGAACAGTTTGTATTGGCATTGGGCAAACGATATGGCAAGGAAGTATTGATCAAACGATTTGATACCGAAGTTTTTGCTGCTGCTCATAAAATGGCCATACAGGAAGCGGCGAGAGAGCTGCGTTATGCATGGTTCAATACCATCCGGGAAGATAGCTGGCTGGTAACAGCGCATCATGCCGATGATAATATTGAAACGATGTTGATGCATCTTTTTCGCGGAACAGGTATCAAAGGATTGGCCGGCATACAGCCGATGCAGGCAGAACGCGCACTGATCAGGCCATTGCTTCCTTTCAGGAAACAGGAGTTGGTGGAGTATGCCAAAACAATGCAGCTGGATTTTGTGGAAGACTCATCCAACAGCTCCGACAAATACACCCGTAATTTTTTCCGCAACCAGTTGATACCAACCATCAAAGAAATTTTTCCCCGTGTGGAGGAAAACATATTGCACACCATTGATCACCTGAATGAAGCGCTGGAAGTGTACAACCAATCTGTTGGTGTACAACTCAAAAAACTGAAACTGATCAAAGGGCATGAAGTACACGTGCCGGTATTGAAATGGAAACAGGCAACGCCGTTGCACACGCTCACCTGGGAACTGCTGAAACCTTATGGTTTTACTTCGGCCCAAACAGAAGAAGCCATCAAATTACTGGATGCCTCAAACGGCAGTTATTTACAATCACCCACCCACCGGCTTATCCGCAACCGCAAATGGATGATCATTGCCGAAAATGCCAATGAACAGGCCGCACACATTATCATTGAACAAACAGATAGTGAGGTAAGGTTTGCAGACAAGACTTTGAAAATTCAAAATTCAAAATTCAAAAGCCTAAATAGGGCCATTCCTTCTGCCGCTTCAGAAGCCTTTCTCGATGCCGCTAAGATCAGGTTCCCTTTGTTATTGCGAAAATGGAAACAGGGAGATTATTTCTACCCGCTGGGCATGCAGAAAAAGAAAAAACTGAGCCGCTTTTTCATTGATCTGAAATTATCCGCTATAGATAAAGAAAAAGTATGGGTGCTGGAAATGGATAAAAAGATCATTTGGGTAATCGGGTACCGGATAGATGATCGGTTTAAAATTACTGACAATACCACCAATGCCTTGCAGTTTGTTGTATTGTAAGTAGTTGATAAGCAATTTGATAGGTGGGTTTATTAATGATATTTGTTGGGGTAATGACCAAGATTTATTACTCGTTGTGAACAATTAGTAATAATTTTACATCATCGGCGGTTGAGTTCATTTCGAACTTCCCAACGACAAAGAATTGAAAGGGGCATCCACAGGAGCCCTTTTCTTATTTTATGATATCAAAGATTCCCCTGCTTTCTACAAGGTTTTTAGGCAAACGGTATAGTTTCTTTTTATAGATCAACATGATCTCCCGGATTAACTTGTTTTTATACACACCGCTTCGCAAGCCATCGATCAATGCCATCCTCTCGATGTCGGAGCAAATGTGAAGTACGATAAAGGGAGCTTGATCAGATCCTTCTTTGATCCTTTTAGCAATTGTCAAGGGGTTTTTACTACTGACAGCTTTTAAATCTACTTTAAGAATGATATGGCTTTTAAGTAAGAATACGTCAAACTTTTTCTCCTGTCGACTAAACATTCCCTTTGGTGCAAAAATTACATCATATCCGACATCTGCAAGGAGTTCTGTAGTTCGCTGCTCATGTAAATGTTCCAGATTACTTGATTCACACAACACGCTTCTTCCGGACTGTTTACTATGATAAATTTCAACAAGATCAGGCCAGGCCTTTAGCTGTTTAATGCGCCCTTCTTTTAGTTTACGATCTACTATATCGTAACAACTTGTTACAAGCGCAACAAAGCCAACAATGTCAATCAGAAACAGTGCTTCTTTCTTTTGCTCGTATCCAATTTTGATGACGCTTTCATCTACCTTATCTCCCTGCTGCTTATCTTTCATCATAACAAAGATAAGCGCTCAAAACGCTTGGAACATTCACATCATTTGTTACTTGCTGAAATAACCACTTACCTGCTGTAAAAAATGCCCAAACGCGTCGAAGTCAGACATAGCCCTGGAGAAAACAACCACGAATACAATACCGAAAATGGCACCCCAGAGGTGGGCAGAATGGTTGATATTCCCATGTCCTTTCCTGGCCAGGTAAGCCGAAAGGATCAGGTACAGCGGACCGAATACAAAGCCCGGAATATGAAAAGGAAAAGGGAAAATACCCATACCCAAAGTAGGATATAACAGAATGCCCGCAAAGATCACGGCAGACACAGCGCCTGAAGCGCCGAGACTCCTGTAAAGGTAATTGTTCCTGTTCTGCATATAAGTAGGGATCAGGCAAACGATCAGCGCCAGCAGATACATGAAAGCGTATAACAATTTTCCTTTTTCATCAAACACAGAAACAAAGGCACGCTCTACCATATCGCCAAACAGGTAGAAAGAATACATATTGAATGCGAGGTGCATCAGATCGGCATGAATAAACCCGCTGGTAACAAAACGATACCATTGGTTCCGCTTGTTGATAGCTGTTGGATCGAAAATGAGGTCATTGATCACTCTCTCATTCGAGAAAGCGCTGAAAGAAATTACGCAGGTGAGTGCAAGAATGGCGATGGTTACGGTGATCATAGGAGTAAGGTATGGGTTTTGTCTTTTAGCTGTGATGGTATTTCTCATTTCGTAAAATAGTGCAGGCGCGATACAATTGTTCGGCCAGCATCAAACGGATCAGCATATGTGGAAATACCAATTTCGAAAAACTCCAGCAAAAACTAGCCCGTTGCCTGATGCGTTCATCCACACCAAAAGCCCCGCCGATCAGGAAAACCAATTGCCGGTTACTTTCATTGGCTCTTTGCTGCAGGAAAGCAGCCAGTTCCGGTGAACTCAACTGCCGGCCACGTTCATCCAGTAATACGAGGTAATCGTCTTTCTGCAATTGCAACAATACCAATTCGGCCTCCTCTTTTTTGAGTTCATGCTCATTCAGGCTGGCGGCATTTTTGGGTGGTGCAATCAACCGCCATTGCACCGGAAAATATTTATTGAGCCGCCTGGTGAAATCTTCAATACCCGCATGTGCATAAGGTTCATGAGCCTTACCAACCGACCATAATTGAAGTTTCATGCCTCTAAAATAATTAATTATTTTATATGAGGCTTGAGCATCAGTACCTGGAGGGCTGAGAGCGGATGCAAGAGGTCAGTCACGGATCTTTTTCTTTCAAGGGAAGTCAACAGGAGATCGGCTTTTACCTGGTCGGCATAGCGGAGGATCATTTCGGTATCATGACTCCCCTGCAATATTTTATAATACGGCGTATGGCCATATTCCATGAGCAGTTTGTACGTAAGATAAAATGCATCTACATGCTGTTTAGAATGGGTTTCATCTGAACCCAATATGGTTACGAGGTATATCTGCGCATTGAATTTTTTTGCAAACATGAGCGAAGCATGGACCTGCGTCTCGGGCACAAAACCATGCACCGGAAGGAGAATGGATCTGATAGGATGATTGAGGCAACCTGGTGTGATAACCAAAACAGGAACAGGAAACGAAGCATAAGAAGGCAGCATATTTTCGGTCTCGCCTTTTACCAGTAATACCAGGTCGATATTATGGCGGGTGATCAACTGCCAATAATACGTTTCATCTGGTTGCTCATCGGCAGGCGTCTCCACCAGAACGCGACTACCCGGGTATACCGACCGGATCTTTGCAGCGAGTTTATTGATCATAGCATGATCGGGAACTGCTGTAACCGTTTTTCTCCATTTCAACAGGCTCCACTTGCGTTGCACACAGCCCGTTCCCGACAGGTAAAGTGTTGTATCGGCGAAAGGGTATAATTCAAAAGCCCTTTCAACGGCAATGAGCGCGTGTTCGGGCGTATGGACAGGTATCAATATGTTTTTACAAGGAACCACTGAATAGACTTTAAGCGCCAAACCTATGGTGCTCATATTAGGCGATAATTAGACCGGTGTTAAAATGATATTAGAATAAAAAAACAGACTGATTATTTAATAAGAAGCCGCTCTTGGAAAAGAGCGGCGTTAAACTAAACCCTGAGCAAATAATAACAACGTTAATTCGATTGGAACAGTTTTTTAAAATCAACTGTAATTCAAAACACGCCTTGTACGAGCGCTTTTGCTATCGAGGGCAAGATGCCCAATTTTCATTAATGAGGCATTAATCTAGGATTAGAAAAGCATTAGAAATAAAAGGAGCGCGCGCATCATGCCTGCAAGCGGTGAAAAGCGCGTGCAACTGGCAGGTTGATAATGAAGCGAGTGCCTTTGGGCGAGCCTGGTTCAATCGCAATACACCCCTTGTGTAATTGAATGATACGGGAAGCAAGGGATAGTCCCAGCCCGAAACCCTGCGACTGGCTGGTACTTTTAGCCCTGTAAAAAGGTTGAAATACCAGCTGTTTGTCCAACTCGCTGATGCCTGGCCCGTTATCGGATATCAACACTTGTAATTCATCGGAAACAAAATTCAGTACCACGGCCGCAAAATGATCTTCTGAGTATTTACACGCATTCAGGGCAATGTTCTTAATGGCGCTGTACAACAAATCGGAATTGCCGAAAACCAGCAGCTTGTCTTCATCGTCTGGAAAACTGTTGAAATGCAGTTCTACCGTGTAATCCTTGTTTGTTTTCCGCAACTCGGAAGGCAATTTCATGAGCAGTTCATCGATCCGTACCAGCGATAACTCCATACCGTCGGTGCTGCCCGAAGCTTTGGCAAGCTCAAGCAGGCTGCGGGTGAGTTGGTTGAGCTGCTTCACATCGTCGTACACCGAATTGATTACTGAACGGTATTCTTCGGCACTTCGCTGGTTTTGCAGTGTGATCTCCAATTGGCTTGAAATAGAAGTCAGGGGGGTTGACAATTCATGCGAAGCGTTCGCAATGAATCGTCTTTGTATCTCGAAAGATTCCTGTAAACGGGTAAGCAGGTCGTTGAAAGTAGAAGACAACTCATACAGTTCATCTTTCGGCTCATAAATAGTATCAATGCGCCTGGAGAGGTTTTGTGAAGAGATCTCTTTTACCTCGTTGGTGATTTTTTTAATGGGAACCACAAGCCGTGCAGAAAACAGGAGTCCGCATACAATGGTGGCCAATATACCCGTGATAAAGCTGAGTGTGAGTATGAATTTCAACTGCGCCAGCTTGGCATAACCATCGCGGTCAAAAGCCGAAGACAGTACCACATAACTTTTATGATTTCGTGTATAAGGTATGGCAACGATGGTGCGGCGATGGTCTGTGTACACATATTCACCTTCGGCCCGAACCTTTGCCAGCAATGCGCTGTTGGCTGTTTCAGCATCCACAGTACTGTCTACATGACGATAAATTTCATGATCTTGCTCATCATACACGATCACACTTTTCTCCTGTATGGTGAAGAACATGTTCGCAT
Organism: Sediminibacterium magnilacihabitans; assembly: GCA_002973575.1. GTDB lineage: Bacteria > Bacteroidota > Bacteroidia > Chitinophagales > Chitinophagaceae > Sediminibacterium > Sediminibacterium magnilacihabitans. The sequence continues at coordinate 68,493 of PVEQ01000015.1, read as the reverse complement.
CGATCTTACTCATCAGGTCTTTATCGATTCCTTCCACCTTTGTGAGGAGACTGATGGTAGTAAGCGCCCTGTTGTGCAATCTTTTCCTGAAATCTTTTTCCCTGTTGAGGTTGGTAAGATAATAAACGGAAGTACACACGATCAGCAATATGATGGTTACCACCAGTGTAAACAACAAAGTGATGCGGTACTTGATCTTCATCGGCTATAGCTCCTTTAAAATATAACCCATGCCTACCTGCGTATGAATAAGCCGGGTAGAGAAATGTTTGTCGATCTTGTTGCGAAGGTAATTAACGTATACGTCGATCACATTGGTTTTGGTATCGAAATCAATATCCCACACGCTTTCTGCGATATCGGCCCTCGACAATACGCGGTTCCTGTTACGCATGAAATACTCCAATAACTGAAACTCTTTGGCAGTCAGCAGTATCTGCTGCCCTTCGCGTTTCACCTCCTTGGTGTCGAGGTTCATTTCAAGTCCACCTACCTTTAAAATATTCCCTGTAGGTAACTGCTGGTACATGGTTCTTTTCAACAAGGCCCTGATACGCACCAGCAGTTCTTTGAACTCAAAAGGTTTGATCACATAATCATCTGCCCCCGCATCAAACCCTTCAATCTTGTCTTCCGTTGAACTCAGGGCGGTGAGCATGATCACCGGCACCTGCTGGTTGTGGTTGCGGATGGTCTTGCACAATTCATAACCGTTGAGTCCGGGCAGGTTGATGTCAAGTATTACAAGGTCATAAGAGTGCGAAAGAAATAACTTCCTGCCAATCAATCCGTCAAATGCCATTTCCACATGGTATCCGTTCTCCGATAGGCCTTTTTTTAGGGCATTGGCTATCTTTTTCTCATCCTCCACGATCAGTAATTTCCGCTCTTCCATAGTCAACAATACGGTTTTTCTATAATTTGTATGGCAACCGCTTAAAATCTAATCTGCTTCTAATATCCCCACAAAACCTAATGCCTATTTTTGCAACCATTTTACCGAGTTGCATTGTCAGGATGAATTTACCGATTTACCAGAACAGATGAACGTTATTTCTATGTCCCTATTCAATGCTATCAGAGCCAAATTAAAGAAGCATTTCGATCGCATCCGCAATGAACGAATCAAAAGGAATTTATTACAGGCCATCCCGTTCTGGGTTGCTTCGTTGCTCACCGGCTTGGTAGCCGTTGCCTATACCAAAATTTTTGCCGTTGCCGAAAAGGGCGCGGCTTATATTTTTCAACTGCCTCACCACCTGCTTTTACTTGTAACGCCGGTATGTTTTCTCATAGCCTGGTGGATGGTAAAAAAATGGGCGCCTTTTGCCAAAGGCAGCGGTATTCCACAGGTAATTGCCGCTATTGAACTGGCAACGCCCAAACACAACGATAAAGTAGACCGCTTGCTGAGCGTGCGTATCATTATAGTGAAGATCGCTTCCAGTTGCATGGTATTGCTCGGAGGAGGTATTACCGGTCGCGAAGGCCCTACCATCCAGATTGCAGGTTCCATATTCAGGAAAGTGAACCTGTTGCTGCCCGAATGGTGGCCTAAGATATCCAAGCGCAATATGATCATGACGGGGGCGGCAGCCGGATTGGCCGCTGCTTTCAATACGCCATTGGGTGGGATTGTGTTTGCTGTGGAAGAGCTCACCAAAACACATATCAGTTTCTTCAAGACCGCTATTTTTTCTGCGGTAATTATAGCAGGACTGGTAGCGCAAGCATTTCTGGGGCCTTATCTCTACCTGGGATATCCCGATGTAAGTCATCTTTCTGTTTCGGTTTTCCTGGGTGTAGCGGTGATTGCTGTGGTAGCCGGGATAGCGGGCAGCCTGATGAGTAAATGCATACTGCTGATCATGCGCATACGCAAACGGTCAACCAATCAATACAGGCAATTGCTTTACCTGCTTTGCTGCGCCCTGGTAATTGCCACCATGGGTTTACTGGCCGGACAGCAAGCGTTAGGCTCGGGTAAAGATCTCATGAACCAGGTATTGTTCACAGATCAAAAACATGTGGTATGGTATATGCCGCTGTTGCGTATTGTGGGTCCTATAATTACATTCACTACAGGTGCAGCCGGAGGCATTTTCGCGCCCGCGCTGAGTGCCGGGGCCGGTATCGGATCGGTATTGTCGGGCTGGTTACATGCCAGCGCCAACGACTCCAACCTGCTCATACTGGCGGGTATGGTGGCTTTTCTTACAGGTGTTACCCGCTCGCCCTTCACTTCAGCCATATTGGTGCTGGAAATGACCGACAGGCACAATGTGATCTTCCATCTCATGCTGGCAGGCATGGTAGCGGCGCTTGTTTCGGTACTGGTAGATAAACATTCATTTTATGACCATCTCAAGCACCAGCATATACATGATCTAACGCATGAAAAAAAGCCTCCCAAGGTTTTAGCATCTTGATATGAAACTTCGATTTATCTTACAGGGCGTTTTTCAGTTAAAACGCCCTGTGATTTTTTCTAAGAATATAAGAATGAAAAAGAAGTTTCTCTACCTGTGCTTTTTTGTACTCACCACGCTGCTCTGTCATAAAGCTTCGGCGCAGCAGATCGATTCTGTGATGGCGTCATACCAGGAGCAATTCCCCAAAGAAAAGATACATATCCATTTCGACCGGTCTATCTACAATAAATCCGAAACGATCTGGTACAAAGTGTATATCCTGTCAGGCGGTGAATTGAGTACACTGAGTAAAAACGTATATGTAGAATGGTACGATACCACGGGCAAGATGCTTTACCAAACAGTTGCCCCCTTGTTCCAGTCTACCGCCAAAGGTAGCTTTGATGTGCCTGCCAATTACACCGGTAATTTCCTGCATGTAAAAGCATATACCCGTTGGATGCTGAACGATGATTCTGCTTTTTTATACGAGAGAGACCTCGCAGTGAATAATCCTGCGCCTGCGCAAAAAAAGATGCCGGCAGCTATGAAAACCAGGCTGGAACTGTTTCCCGAAGGAGGCACCCTGGTGCAGGGATTGAATACGCGGGTTGCTTTCAAAGCCACCAACCAGTTTGGTGTACCGGTACGTATCAAAGCGCTGTTACAGAATGATAAAGGCAAAACACTAGATACACTCAAAGTGAAACACGATGGTATGGGATTGTTTTCCCTGCTAAGTCACGCTAATGAATCTTACAGGATCAGTTGGACAGACGAATATGGCAATAAAGGCGTTACTCCCATCACGATAGAAAAACAGGAAGGCAGTTTGCTGTCTGTGAGCACTACGAACGACAAAGCATTGGTGAAAGTAGAGCGCACAGCCAATGTGACCGATAATTTCAAGCAGGTACACCTGCTGGTACACATGAACCAGCAACTGTTTTATAAAGTAGCATTGAACATGATGGAAAAAACCTTGCTCAATGCACAAATACCAATTGATGAAATGCCCACAGGCATCCTGCAGTTTTCGTTGTTTACGAGCGACTGGCTACCGATAGCCGAGCGGATCGTTTTTGTGAACAATCACCTGCACGAATTCAATGTTAAATTCAGTACCCCGATAGTAGGACTAGAAAAAAGGGCCCGCAATATCATCGAAGTACTGGTGAACGACACAGCCTTTACCAATATGTCTGTTGCCGTAACCGACGCTTCGGTGGTGCCTCCGGATAAACACACGATCTTCTCAGATTTTTTATTGAGTGATGATATCAAAGGCAAAGTGTATAATCCTGCGTATTATTTCACCAGTGACGCCGATAGCATTACCTCAAAGCTCGACCTGGTAATGATGACAAACGGATGGCGGCGTTTTGATTGGGACAAGATCAAGACAGCAGAAATGCCTTCTTTAAAATATCCGCGCGAAACGGATTACCTCAAACTGACGGGTAAAGTGTATGGTGTGAAAGGCAGTATCGCCAGGATACCGCTCCAGTTGAATTTCATTCTCAGGGGAAAAGACAGTAGCACACAGTTGATATTTGCTCCGGTAGAAAAAGATGGAAGCTTTGAACAAAAAGGTTTGTTCTTCTACGATACGGTGAGGGCTTTTTACAGTTTCAACGGAAAAGAAAAACTCAGCGATGTGATGCAGGTGCAGGTAGAGAATGGTTTGCTCAGGCAGTTTCCCAAATCAGTGAAACTGGGCCCCAGCCAGATGCAGAACGATAGCCTCGCTTCGCTGAAATTGCAATATTTTTTTGCAGAACAGGAGAAACTGCGGAAGCTGAAGGCGGCGGCTACCTTGCAGGAAGTGACTGTTAAGGCCAAAGTAAAAGACCCGCTAAAAGTAATGGATGAAAAATATGCCAGCGGCCTGTTCTCGGGAGGCGATGGTTATTCATTCGATCTTACAGACGATAAATCGATCATTGGTGCGATGGATGTGCTGGGGTATTTGCAAGGAAAAGTGGCCGGGTTGATGATCACCGGTTCAGGGCCACAGGCAAGCCTCAGCTGGCGTGGTGGTACTCCCGATCTTTACCTGAACGAGATGAGGTCTGATATCAGCATGGTACAAAGCACACCGGTAACAGATATCGCTTATATCAAAGTCTTCCGTCCGCCTTTCTTTGGATCTGCAGGCGGAGGCAGTGGCGGAGCAATCGCCATTTATACAAAGAAAGGAGGAGATAGTCGCCGCTCAGATGCCAACAGTCGCGGTATGGAAAGCACCATACTGGGCGGTTATTCCCGTTTCAAAGAGTTTTATAGTCCCTCTTATGAAAAATCTCCCGATAGCTTTGACCCGGATGTAAGAACTACTTTATACTGGAACCCTTATGTACTGACGAATAAAAAGAGCCCAAGGGTAAAACTGGAGTTCTATAATAACGACATCAGTAAAAAACTACAGGTAGTACTGGAAGGGGTGAATGGAGAGGGGAAGATGATCAGGATATCCCGATTGCTGGAATAAAATGCCATCGAATAGCATTGATCTATGTCAAGGTTTTTTATTGAGGTAGATTATTGGAGACCGCCAGGCTCCCGGAGTATTTTTACACTGTAAAAAACATTTCAAAGGAGCTTATCATGAAAAAATCAATCGACAGAATAATACCCAGGCCAGCCAGACCGGGCATGGTAGGAGATGGGTTCCGGGTGTATAATTTTATCCCGGGGGCTAATATTTTACAGCGCAGGATCAGTCCCTTCCTGATGCTCGATTTCAATGCTGCGTATGACTTCGGGCCCTCCGCTGTTCCCCGTGGTGTAGATGTGCACCCGCACAAAGGATTTGAAACCGTTACTATTGCTTACCAGGGAAGCGTGGCACACCACGATAGCGCGGGCAATAGCGGCGTGATCAATCCCGGTGATGTACAATGGATGACGGCTGGTGGCGGTATACTGCACAAAGAATACCATGAAAAAGAATACGCTAAAAAAGGCGGGCCGTTTGAAATGGTGCAATTATGGGTGAACCTGCCCAAAAAAGACAAGTTGACGCCCGCCCATTACCAGGCGCTTACAGCCGATATGATGGGGAAAGCGATATTGCCCAATGACGGCGGTGTGGTGAATGTGATTGCCGGTGAATTCAATGGCGTAAAAGGACCTGCTGCTACTTATTCACCTGTGAACCTCTTTGATATCAAACTGAATGCAGGTAAAGAAGTCAGCACCAGCCTGCCCGCTCATTATAATACAGCGATACTTGTTGTGAACGGATCTATTGAAGTGAATGGCGAGAAAGCGCCGGAACATAGTTTTATATTATTCAAAAACGAAGGCACCGATATCAATATCAAAGCTGCAGAACAAGCTATATTGCTTGTAATGAGCGGTGAACCTATCGACGAACCGATTGCCAGTTACGGACCTTTTGTGATGAACACGCAGGAAGAGATATACGATGCGATCCAGGAGTTTCAATCCGGTAAATTTGGTGTATTGGAATAACCTAAACTGTGTTAACCATGAAAAAATCAATTGAACATGTATTAGAGGGAAGGGAAAAGCTGATCACCAGGGAAGAAAAAGTGATACAACCCCTGCCACATAAAGATTTCAGGTTTGCCAATCCATTTATTGTAATACACCATCTTGGTCCGGACACCATTAGTCCGGGCCAGGAATTGCGTATTCACCCACATCCGCACAGGGGCTTTGCACCTGTTACTTTTCAATTGCAGGGAGAAGGATACCATAAAGACAATGCAGGACATGATGAAGTGATCAGGGCAGGTGGAGCGCAATGGATGTTTGCAGGGAAAGGATTGTTGCATAGTGAAGGACCTACCAAAGATTTGCTCGCAAAAGGAGGAACGCAGGAGTTGATCCAGATTTGGGTAAATGTGCCCAAAGCTAAAAAATGGGATCCGCCTTCTTATCAATCGGCGCCGCAGGCATTACAGCCAACTGTGTTGGAACAGGAGGGTGTGTCTTTGCGATTGGTGAGCGGTGAATACGAAGGCAAGACAGGTCCATTGAAAAGTTTCACACCTGTTATATCTATTATTGGAACCATTGCAAAAGGAAAACAGGTACAGTTCACGGCCACGCCGGGTTACTGGACTTTGCTATACATAGCAAAAGGTACGGTGAACATCAACCAGGAAAGTATTGCTGCACATCACCTGGTAGTGTTTCAAAAAGAAAATGACGAAGTGATCGTTACTGCAGAAGAAAATGCACAGGTATTGTTTCTGTCCGCCGAACCCATTGGCGAACCGGTTGCTGCGAAAGATAATTTTGTAATGAACACACAGGAAGAGGTCAACCAGGCAATGGAAGATTACAAGAATGGTGTATTCGGAGAACTGGTTTATTGATCAGCTACATGCTCCGGCCAGATGAGCTCATCGTGAGAATGTGCAATTTCTTTGATCGTAGCCCAGATCAACCATACGCCTACTAAAATGGCGATGATGGGGTCAAAGATATATTTGCCTGTCAACAACACCAGCAAGCCTGCAACCACGGGCGCCAATGAAACATACACATCGCCTACAATGTGTATATAGGTGAGACGAATAGCAGCGTTTCTGTCTTTAATGGAATACAATATCCTGGCAACACCCCAGTTAGCAATGGCTGCCAGTAGTCCGGCTATCAATGGTATATAGCCAATTGTTGGTACAGGATGAATGATATTATTCACCGATTGCCATATCAGGAAAACACTGATAGAAATGAGCCCGATAGAATTGAGTGCATTGGCCAGGCGCTGGAAATTCCGCGACATGGTAACAGGCAACAGGTAAGCCAGAAAAAGACAAACCAGCGCCAGTTCATCAGAAAAATTATGTACTCCATCCATGATCAAGCTGGTGCTATGCCCTTCGGCGCCGCTGATCATTTCGCCAACGAATATAATGGTGTTAAGTCCGGCAGCTAATGCAAGGAGTTTTCTGACTTTGGCCATACGTATTGTGATTGAATCAATGGGAATTTAAATTTACCATTTTTTCAATTCACCTATATTAACCTGACTACAATGAAAAAAGCCTCAACATTTCTATTAAGGCTTTTCTGTGGGAGCACACGGGTTCGAACCGCGGACCCTCTGCTTGTAAGGCGCAAGATTTCTGAATTCACCTTGAACTCACTTGACGGATAACCGTAGAAAACCATCTTTTTAGAGAGAATATGGGGATAAAAAGAACGGTATCTGTACAGTGTTATTGTGCTAATCTTGTGCAAGGGAAAGTACCTTTATGAAGTGCAGAATACCAATGTAACCATATTGCTCGACACCCGCAGAGAAAAGAAAGATTGCACCTATCCGGTCATTCTTCGGCTTGGGCACAACGCACGGACGACCGCAATTGCAACCGACATCAGCATACCCCTTGGATACATGCAGAAATGAGATAGGCTGTCTCATAAGAGCAGCCTATCTCAACGATATAGATATATCTCAATGCACGCTGCTCACTCGCGTGGTGATCGCATACACGCATACAATGACCGTGAGAACATAATACAAGGTCAAATATGTTTTGCTTGGCACCGGATTAGAAATGAAGTCAAACCGTTTTAAGAAGGTGGGTTTGAAATACAGATACGCGAGTTTGCCAAGGTGTGCAATCGTCGCGATTGACAAGAGCGCGACGATGACATATTCCGTGATTTGTTTCAACATACGATTGATATTTATGAGGTTATAAATCACCACCAATCCAAGCAGCTTCCCAGGTCATACACCATGATGGCAACGGTGATGACACCGGCAACTCTGCGCCCGATCACTTTCAATGCGGCAATGGCGGTTTCTTCAGTCGCGCCCGCAGCAATGCTCTGCCAGAGATTGCGCGCATCAGAAAGGCCGATCACCGAACCCACCACGGACAGCAAACAATCAAATGTCGCTCTGTTTGATTCCACCGCAAGCCCTTGCCCCGGTGCGTGGAGCGAGGCACTCATATTGATTGTTGCCGCATGCCGCTCTTTTGCCGCGTAGAGCAACCCTAAAATTATGATTCCTTGGGGATTGTTCACAAAATCTCGGCGAATATCTCGCTGGTATTTGGCGTAAAAGTAGCTTGCAACCTTGTTTGCGAGCGGATACACGATTGCCTGCGCATCAGCTTCGTTGTGTTGGTCGATATGGCCGCCTGCAAGCGACAAAGAGTACACCAGCGATCACGAGAAAGAGGAGTGAGTAGAAAATGTACTTTTTCATATCATGGATTTAAAGTTTCGCTCCCTTGTCTGACACCATAGGGCGCATGTTCGGCGCTTTTTTGCTTGCTTGTAGTGCAAGGGTTCCAGATGCATATGTGTACCCGGCTGGTGCCGTCCCGGAGCAGTATCGTGGCTGCCAACGTCCTTTTGATTTTTCTTCGGGTGCAATACGGAGTATCCGCTGCAACGAGCAGGATGTTCGCAGGAGCAAATCATTGCACTATTCTTTTGTACGCAATACGATGTGCGCCTCGCTACACCATGCTATCGACGCATAACCTAACGAGTGCCGGCATACCGGGCATCCTACGTATGAGCAAAGTGTGCCGCACTCTATGGATGGGAGGTGAAGAAAAACGAAGCGGGGGGACATACTACAAAGAAACCCCTGCAGTATGCTTCATTTTCGATGCTGTATTGAATGTAGGAATATTTTTTTAATATTCAAGTACTTTATATGATATTTTTCATCGTGTTGTGTACCAGCGTTCTATCCCAGCGGATGCTTCGATTTGACAATGAAGGAAAGCCCGTAACCGTTTCGGATTTATATGAATTGTATTCTCAGGCAAAAGATTCTGAAGAAGATGAAATCAAAAAATCGGATGAAATCGGTAGAGTCTGGAGCATATTGCATTTCAATAGAACGATAACCAAGAAATCGTTTAGCGAGTTGGAAAGAGATTTGAAAGCAGTCTTGCAGAAATCTTTAATTCAGAATAACTAAGAACCCTCCGAAAAAGCTAAAAGCAGTAGTTGCAACTATAAAAAAGTTATGCACAGTACCTGCGTGCATCAAACAGGATAGAAACGTTGTGCAAGCCTTGTGTAAATAAAAAAACAGTTAGACGTTTCATAATCTAACTGTTTGATTTTTAAGTGGGAGCACACGGGTTCGAACCGCGGACCCTCTGCTTGTAAGGCAGATGCTCTAAACCAGCTGAGCTATGCTCCCTTTTTGTTGTTTGGGAGTGCAAAAATAGGGACTGTGGAATAACTGCCAAAAAAATGTTCAACTTTTTTTAATCTAACTGCTGTAATGATATAATAACTTGCCACTTGTAATCAAATCTTTATGCTGAAAACAATAAGCTTACTAATCATTTCCAACATCTTCATGACATTCGCCTGGTATGGTTTATTAGAGAAAAAAGAACTGTCTCTATGGAAAGCCATTCTTTTAAGCTGGGGCATTGCTTTCTTCGAATATTGTTTTATGATTCCCGCTAACCGGGCAGGATTCCAGAACGGTTTTGGAGGATTTCAATTGAAGATCACCCAGGAGATCATCACACTGGTTATATTCTCGGTATTTGCCGTGTGGTACCTGAAAGAGCCCTTCGAAATCAAATACCTGATCAGTTTTCTTTTGATATTAGGGGCGGCTTATTTCGCCTTCAAAAAATAAAAGAACAAAGGGTAACCTGTTGCCAGATTACCCTTGTTTTACCCTGCTGCATAAAAAATGGAAAAAACTATAAGCTTTTTTGTATTGCTAGTACTGATATATGACCGTTACCGGCATCGATTGGTTTAATGGAAGTATTTGTTTTAATCGTATTTTAAGGAATTAACAACCTGGCGATTTTCCCTCCGCCTCCTGCCAGGTACACGGCCTTGCCATTTTTGGCCTTTTGCACCACATGAAACCCTTCTTTACTAATGAGCAACCAGTTCATTCCCCCGTCAGTGGAAATATCTACCCCGGAAGTGCCGCAGGTAACCAGTTGCTGGTTATTCAAATAAATTACGCAGGACCGGTAACCATGAGGAGGGGTATAAGGCTTCGATACCTGAACACCGCCCGGTTGAATGGATAACAATACGCAATTGCCCGAGCTGATGGTGTCTTTGGCGAAATCGCCGCCTACTACCACAGCCCTGTTTACCGATTCGTTTACTGCAATGGAATTGGCACCCGTACTTTCCAACCCCTGCATCAACGGCAGCGAATCTTTGTGGTAGAAGCCGGTCCAGAGATTAGATTTTCTTCCCCCTGAAATAAAAGTAACGGTATACTCTTTGTTGAAACTAGTAAGCTTGACATTGGTGCCGCTGGAAGCAAAAAAAGCTTCTCCCTCGGCCAGTTCGGGAAAAGAAGCTGTATTCAGTTTTTCCCAGGTATTGCCCCCGTCGTAAGTGCGGGCAAAAAAAGCTTTTTTATTGATGGGATCGCCTATTACGATGCCTGTTTTTTCGTTGGCAAAATGCATGGCATCGAGGAACATGCCCTTGGTACTGTCTTCAAACACTTTATGCCAGCTGGCGCCGCCATCGGTGGTTTTCAGGATCACCGCGGGCTCTGCAATGCCCATGATCACCGCCGTATGATCGTCAAAAGCCTCGATACCCCTGAAATCCCTTTTTTCATAGCCCGGAACGGTAAGCCAGGTCCAGCTACGGCCTCCGTCTGCAGACCGTGCCACCGTGCCACCGCTGCCACTGGCCCATACCAGGCTATCGTTTACAACACTTAATCCACGCAAACTCACCCGTTTGCCCGACTGCAACAATTGAAGAGAAGGAGATTGAGCCTGAACAGCAAGCGCCATCCATAATAACCCCGCACAGGAAATAATTTTTAAAAACCGCATACTAACTACATTTTTGCACCCTAAAATAATCAATTAGCCAATTTGTCAATTCGACAATTAGCCAATTACCACATTATCAAATTGACGAATTGGCTAATTGTCAAATTTAAATTAAGAGTATCATGATCCCTTACTGGATGAGCCGTACCCAGTTGATGCTGGGCGATGAGAAAGTGGCAAAACTGATGAACAAAAATGTACTCGTGGTAGGATTGGGGGGCGTTGGCGGTATCTGCGCCGAAATGATTGCGCGGTCGGGCGTGGGGCGCATGACCATCATCGATGCAGATACGGTAGACCTGAGTAACGCCAACAGACAGATACCGGCGCTGCATTCAACAGCCGGAAAACTGAAAGCAGAAGTGCTGGCAGACCGGTTGAAAGACATTAATCCGTCATTGGAATTGACAGTGCTTACCGAATACATACGCGATAGCCGCACCATTGAGATCCTGGATGCGGGGCAATTTGATTATGCAGTGGATTGCATCGATACTTTATCACCCAAAGTGCATTTCATCAAAGCCTGCCGTGAAAAGAAAATACCGATTGTAAGCTCATTGGGCGCCGGAGGTAAAGTAGATCCTTCTCAAGTAAAAGTGACGGATATTTCCAAAACCTACGAGTGCAACCTGGCCAAGTATGTACGAAAGAAACTGCGCGGCTTGGGTATCCATAAAGGGATCACGGTGGTGTTCAGCGCAGAAAAAGTAGATCAGTCGCGCGTGATAGAAACAGAAAAAGCCTATCCAAAAAAATCTGTTATAGGCACCATCAGCTATATGCCGGCCATTTTTGGCTGCACCGCCGCCAGCGTGGTGATCAGAAACCTGATGGATTAATATAAAAGATATGCAGCCGTTGCCGCTTTCCAGTCATCAACGCGGGTATGTTTCGTAATAGTTGCAAGGAAAGCAGGTAACGGCAGGGTGAAAAGGGTTTCACTGTTACGTAACCCTGTTAGCTTATCCAGGTGTCCTTTACCAGAAGGGTTTACATGCGTTGGATAAGGAGCCCAGGCAAATTCTTTCGGATACAAAGATTGAATGAGTTTGATCAGCAACAACCCACTCCAAACAGTTTGAAAATCGCCGGGCGCTGTTATTTCCATCTTTACTCCATAGCAGCGTTTGCCCGCATACTTACCTTCGGATGGGATGAATTCAGTTGCTTGTACAGACAAGCCCTCTTCACTCATTTCTTTCAGTCCGTTTGCCAAAACAGGCCCGTTGATCCACGGAGCTCCCGCTACACGGAATGCATGATGCGTACCACGCCCTTCACTAATATTGGTGGCTTCGAGCATGCAAAGACCCGGGTACAACAGCATACTTTGAAAATCCTGTATAGCAGGTGAAGTAGGAACGAAAGGAATACCCCAATCGGGTTGGAAACTATTCCTGTTCCATCCTTTGCAGGCAACTACTTCAATGGATGCGCCGAGTTTTCGGGTAGCATTGAAGTAAAGCGCCAGCTCTCCCAATGTGCAACTATGTCTTACCGGAACAGGCCAGCGGCCGATAAAGGAAGCATTATCCGGCGCCAACACAGGGCCTTCTGCCAAATACATATTGCCCGAAACAGGGTTGGGCCGGTCCAATATCACCAGTGGTTTTTGAAAATGGGCGGAAGCTTCGATGACATGCGAAAGTGTCCAGAGATAAGTATAAAAACGGGCGCCGATATCCGGTATATCAAACAATAAAATATCTATGCCGGCAAGATCTTCTTCCGAAGGAGCCAGCTTGGGTCCGTATAAACTGATAACAGGCAATCCCGTTAACGGATCACGGCCATCCTGCATGGCTTGCCCGTCTGCACCCCTTACATCGAGCCCGTGTTCCGGAGAGAAAAGTACGCGGATATTGAAACCTGCTTCCAGTAATGCCTGGCGTGATGGTTGTAATGCATGGGTGGTGGCCGCATGATTGGTCACCAGCCCGATGGCTGCTTTTTTCCAGGAAGGAGATTGTTGCAGGAGAATATCAACGCCAAATTGTACCATGCGCAAATGTATGGGTTCCGTTTTTTATCCACATTGTGGAGGCATTTGTAGAAAATAAAACTTGGGACAAGGCACGAGGTGGTTAGATTTGCGGGTTGGGGAATCGGTATGAAATTTGACCCCGAAAAATACGATTCAACTTAATTTATAATAAGACAGGAAATATATGGCCGAACCGAAGAATACGAACGAGTATACCGAAGAATCGATACGGTCGCTCGACTGGCGGGAACACATCCGGTTAAGACCCGGTATGTACATTGGAAAGCTGGGCGATGGCTCCGCTCCCGACGATGGAATCTATGTATTGCTCAAAGAAGTTGTGGATAACTGCATCGATGAACATACCATGGGTTATGGCAGGCAGGTGGAGATCAACATCGAAGGCAAAAAGGTATCGGTGCGCGACTACGGGCGGGGTATTCCCCTGGGTAAAGTGGTGGATGTGGTGAGTAAAATCAATACCGGCGCCAAATACGATAGCAAGGCTTTTCAGAAAAGTGTGGGATTGAACGGCGTGGGTACCAAAGCCGTGAATGCATTGAGCCAGTATTTTAAAGTAACGGCTTTCCGTGATGGAAAAGAAAAAACAGCCGAGTTCGAGAAAGGCGTGCTGGTGAATGAACACAAAGAAACAAAGACCACAGAAGAGAACGGAACCCTGGTAAACTTTGTACCCGATGAAACGGTGTTCCGCAATTTCCACTTCATCCACGAATACCTCGATAACCAGTTGTGGAATTATTGCTACCTCAACGCAGGGTTGGCCATACACCTGAACGGGAAAAAATACATCAGCAAGAACGGTTTGCTCGATTTGCTGCAACGCAAGACCAATCCCGATGAACTGCGTTATCCCATCATTCACTTAAAAGGAAATGATATAGAAGTCGCCATCTCGCATAACAACGATTATGGCGAAGACGTGTTTTCTTTTGTGAATGGACAATTCACCACACAGGGAGGTACCCACCAGCAGGCTTTCCGGGAAGCTTATGTAAAAGTGGTGCGCGATTTTTTCAAGAAAGATTACGATGCATCAGATATACGTACCAGCATTGTGGCGGCTGTTTCGGTTCGGGTGCAGGAGCCCGTATTTGAAAGCCAGACAAAGACCAAACTGGGATCGTTGAATGTGTACGAGAACGGACCCAGTATGAAAAATTTTGTGCTGGAATTTTTGTCGAAAGAACTGGATAACTACCTGCACCGCAACCCCACCATTGCCGATGCGCTGAAGAAAAGGATCGAGCAGAGTGAAAGAGAACGGAAAGAACTGGCAGGCATTAAGAAACTGGCCAATGAGCGCGCCAAAAAAGCCAATCTGCACAATAAGAAACTGCGCGATTGCCGTGTGCACCTGAACGATGAGCCGCCTTCTAAGAACAAAGAAGAGTTTGTATCGTCGCAGAATAACAGCACCATTTTCATTACCGAGGGAGATAGTGCCAGCGGAAGCATTACCAAATCGAGAAATGTAGATACGCAGGCAGTGTTCAGTCTCCGGGGTAAGCCGTTGAACGCATACGGACTGACCAAAAAAGTGGTATATGAAAATGAAGAGTTTAATTTGTTGCAGCATGCGTTGAATATAGAAGACGGACTGGAAGGCCTTCGATACAACAATATTGTCATCGCTACCGATGCCGATGTGGATGGTATGCACATCAGGTTGCTCATGATGACTTTCTTTTTACAGTTCTTCCCCGACCTGGTGAAAAGAGGGCATGTATATATCCTGGAAACACCGCTGTTCCGGGTGCGTAATAAACAAGAGACCTTGTATTGTTACGATGAAGGAGAAAAACAAAAAGCGATTACCAAACTGGGAGGCAAACCTGAGATCACGCGCTTCAAAGGATTGGGAGAGATATCACCCGAAGAGTTCGGACGTTTCATTGGCGAAGACATGCGCGTGCAACCGGTTATCCTCGAGCAGGGCGATCATATACAGCAATTACTGGAATATTATATGGGAAAGAATACCATGGAAAGGCAAGACTTCATCATCAATAACCTGCGGGTAGAACTGGATGAAGTGGAAGCAACCGTTTAACCAATCTAAACCTGCCTGGCGGTAACCAGGCCATTCAATTATAATGATTCATATAGTATTTGAACAGGCGAACGTAGCAGTATTGCAAAAGGCAATGGAACTCGATGAGACTTTACAGGGAGAAGTGGTAGAGATCAAAGACGATTATGCGGTTGGGCCGCTGCTGAACATTTATGAAACGGAAGGATACCAGGCCCGGCGCGACTGGTGGAAGACCTTGTTGGAATATTCACCCTATACCGATTCGTTGAATATAGTGGATGATAAACTGGCAGTACACCAGTTATTGAAAGCAATAGATGAACAGCCGGAACAGGAATTGTGGATATGGATGGGGCAAAATGCGCATGATGTATGCAGTTATTATTGGCTGATGAGCCAGTTGAAAGAATACCAGGGACGCGTGCAGGTATTGTACCTGAACAATCTTCCCTTCATCAATGAGAAAGGAAATATTTTTTATCCTACCCATCTCCACGAAATACAACCCAAAGAATTCCGGAAAGCCATGCGCCTGGCTCGTCCCATTACCCTGAGTGAGTTTGAAGTAGATCCGGATGAATGGAAGAAATTGTGCCAGGAAAATGCGATGGTACGGTTCCTGGAAGGAGGTAAAAAAATCACCGGTAAAGAAGTGGATTTTTACGATAAAGACATCTTTGCCAACCTCAACGGAGCCATGAAACTAGGTAAATTGCTGAACACTACATTGGGAAAAATGAAAGTGCAAACCGGCGATACATTCCTGGTATGGCGTATCAGAGAACTGGCAGCAGAAGGAAAACTGGAGATTGCGGGTGACTGGAATAAAGGATGGAAAGAGATCGTAGTAAAATTACCGGGTACCGGTGCAGTAGTAACGGAAACAGCAGAAGAAGAACAAGGATAAAACGTTTAAAAAAGAAACAATGGTAAAGGTTATTCCAGTAAAACAGATAGGATCAGATGAAAGAGGGACCACGCATGTGTTCGAAACCGACAGAACAGGACAATTCATCGTGTCGTACCGCAAGGCCGGCAGTTCCAGCGGAAGACATTATCACAAAGGCGTTTCGCCCAGGAAGAATCCCGAACAGATCATCATCATGCAGGGAGAAGCAACCGTAAATTGGTTCAATGTGCGCGGCGATGAAAAAGGAACACTGAAAGTAAAAGCGCCGGCGATGGTGATGATAGAACCCTGGGCCTGGCATGAAGTGGTTGCCGATACAGACATAGTTGTTTTTGAACTCAATGCACTGGCAGACGGACAGGACGATACCTACCGGATTGAAAAATAGCAGATCATGGCGAAAGAAAAGAAAGAGAACAGGATTTTTGAAAACGAAACCGGTGTACAGGGACAGTATAAGAACTGGTTCCTGGAATATGCTTCTTATGTAATACTGGAAAGGGCGGTGCCGGCCATAGAAGATGGGTTGAAACCGGTACAAAGGCGCATCCTTCATTCCATGAAAGAAATGGATGATGGACGTTTCAATAAAGTAGCTAACATCATTGGTCAGAGTATGCAGTTCCACCCGCATGGCGATGCCAGTATCGGCGATGCATTGGTGAACCTGGGACAGAAAGACCTGCTCATTGACACACAGGGAAACTGGGGCGATGTAAGAACCGGTGATGAAGCGGCTGCCTCGCGTTATATTGAAGCGCGCTTGTCGAAATTCGCACTGGAAGTGGCTTTCAATGCCAAAACCACAGCCTGGCAGTTGAGTTACGATGGAAGAAAGAACGAGCCGGTTACCCTGCCTATGAAATTTCCTTTGCTGTTGGCGCAGGGAGCTGATGGTATTGCAGTGGGACTTTCAACCAAAATATTGCCGCATAATTTTTGTGAACTGATCGAGGCTTCGATCAAGTGCCTGAAAGGAAAGAAGTTTGAACTGTATCCCGATTTTCAAACGGGAGGCATGATCGATGTATCTAACTATAACGATGGAAAAAGGGGCGGAAAGGTAAGGGTGCGCTCACGCATAGAAGAGCTGGATAAGAAAACGCTGGTCATCCGCGATGTACCTTATGGTGTTACCACATCGCAACTGATGGAAAGCATCACCAAAGCGAATGATCAGGGAAAGATCAAGATCAGGAAAGTGATTGATGTTACGGCCAGCGAAGTAGAAATACAGATCGATCTCGCGGCGGGCATATCACCCGATATTACCATTGATGCCCTGTATGCTTTCACCGATTGTGAAGTGAGTATTTCACCAAATGCCTGCGTGATCAGTGAACAGAGACCGGTATTCCTGGGCGTGCATGAATTGTTGCAGGTATCTACAGAAAATACCAAAAACCTGCTGGGACGCGAGTTGGAGATCAAACTGGCAGAACTGGAAGACAAATGGCATTATACCTCACTCGAAAAAATATTCTTTGAAGAAAAGATATACAAGGAGCTGGAGCAAAAGCACGCTACCTGGGATAAAGTGATTGAAGCCATTGACAAAGCATTTGTTCCCTTCAAGAAAAAACTGAAACGCACCATTGAGCGGGAAGACATACTCAAGCTCACTGAAAAACCGGTGCGGAGGATCTACCGGCTCGATATCAATGAACTCAACGAGCAGATCAAAGGTATTGAAGCGGATATCAAACAGGTGAAATACGACCTGGAACACCTGACCGATTTTGCAGTGGCTTATTTCGAAACCCTGCTGAAGAAATACGGAAAAGGACGCGAACGTAAAACAGAGATCAGGGAATTCGATACCATCCAGGTGAAACACGTGGCCATTGCCAATACCAAACTGTACCTGAACAGGGCCGAAGGCTTTATTGGTACAGGTTTGAAGAAAGATGAGTTCTTATGTGATTGTTCAGACTACGACGATATCATTGCTTTTACAAAAGCAGGTACAATGAAAGTGGTGAAGGTCGCTGATAAAGTCTTCATTGGGAAAGACATCATCCACGCGGCGGTGTTCCAGAAGAACGATGAACGCACCACTTACAACATGATCTATGTGGATGGAGCCAGTGGCGTAAGCTATGCCAAGCGCTTTAATGTAACCGGCGTTACCAGGGATAAAGAATACAACCTTACCAAAGGATCGGAGAAAAGTAAAGTACATTATTTTACGCCCAACCTCAACGGTGAAGCAGAAGTAGTGAAAGTGGTATTAAGTCCCAATTGTTCAGCCCGCATCAAAGAATTCGATTTTTATTTCGAAGAACTGGAGATCAAAGGCCGGAGCAGTATGGGTAACCAGGTAACCAAGTATCCCATCAAAACCATTAAATTCAAAGAAGCGGGAAGGGCCACACTGGCCGGCAGAAAACTGTGGTTTGATGACAAATTCGGCAGGTTGAATACGGAAAGCAAAGGCCAATACCTGGGCAGTTTCGAAGAAGAAAAAGTATTGGTCTTATACGAAGATGGCAGTTATGAATTGACGGATACCGAACTTACACAACGCTTCGAACCCGAAAAGATCATCCTGATAGAAAAATTCGATCCGGAAAAAGTGATCACCGCTGTTTATCTCGATAATGAGAAAGCGCAGTTCAACATCAAGCGTTTTAAGATAGAGACCACTACGCTGAAAACACAGTTCCTCTTTATCAAAGAAGGCAAAGGCAACCGCCTGGAAACAGCCACTACAGATGAAAACCCTATACTGACAGTGCATTCAGGAAAGGGTACCCAGATACGCAAAGCGAAATTCAAAGTAGCCAATATGGTAGAAGTGATGGGATGGAAAGCTGTAGGCGCCAAGCTCACCGATTTCAATAAGAGCATTGAAATGGAGTGGGAGCACCGCCCCAAAGAAGAAAATACCGCGCCCGAATTGTTTGGCTAAACCTTTGGCTGTCTTTTTGCGTATACTGTATAAAAGTAAGCGCTATGGCTAAAGCTTATGCATTCATTACCCGCTGGCAGGTGCGTGCTCCCTTAGAGGAAGTATGGGACCTGATCTATGATTCGGTACAATGGCCGCAGTGGTGGAAAGGTGTATTGGCCGTATCGGTTATCAAAGCAGGCGATGAAACAGGCCTAGGGGGCGTGCGGAAATATACCTGGAAGAGCGTGTTACCCTATCGGCTGGAATTCGATATGGAACTGGTAGTGATAGATCGTTACAGGTATATGAAGGGTGTTGCGGCAGGAGAACTGGATGGAATTGGTGAATGGTATTTTGAGGAAAAAGACGGGATCACTTATGTTCAATATAACTGGAATGTATTTACCAGGAAAGCATGGATGAATGCCTGCCATTTTATGCTGAAACCTGTTTTCGAATTCAATCACCACCAGGTGATGGCCTGGGGGGCAAAGGGATTGGCTCGTAAATTGAACGCTGAATTACTCAGTTGCCGTTCAAACGCTTATTGATGTTCCTTTTTCTTTAGTCTGATGGTGGCCGTCTGATCCAGGTCGCTTGTTAATATCAATTCATGCCGCGTATTGCCATCGTAAATGATCATAGCCGCAGTATTAGGAGGAATGGTGCCCAGGTTTTCGGCGTACATGCTCAGTTCATTGTATGCAAGTGTTGAATCGAGTGCCAATTTCAACCGGATGGCTTTGTGGGTAAGAGAAGTTTGGTGTAATACCTCTTTGTTGTTGAAAAACAAAGAGATGATATCGTTATCAATAACACCATTATCGTAAACCTCAACGCGTATAGTCGGGGCGGCGATCTCCAATTCTTTTGTAAAGGTCTTGCGACGTGCCAGGAAATCTTCCCGAACAGGCAGAACGCTATCGGCAGGCTTGGTGCGGGCCATACTGGCAACGGTGTCAAGCGGTTCGAGGCCGGTTTCAACAGACGCGAGTGTAGCCGTATCGGCAGAGAGCCTGAAACGGAAATTCAGATCGGGTGCGGTAAACTTATGTGCTGCATCGCTGGTAAAGCTGCCGGAAAGCGATGATTCGGTCCTGGAAGAGACCAGGGTAAAGTTGCCCGACATGATACAATCCACCCCCATACGGGTGCTGGTTGACTGGTAATGTATCACTGATAGCGGGTTGATGCGCAACTTTTTGGCTAGTGCATCATAAGTGCCGGATAGCTTAACGGTAAAAAGACTGTCCCTGAAATAATAACTGAAAGTTCCGCTGACCAACCTGCCCCTTTGCTTCAATTTCAATTCGGCCATATAGCTGCTGTTCTCACCATTGGCCACTACAGTTCCCAACCCATACCAACTGCCGTTCAAAGATTGTGCAGCTGACCATTTAGCCTGCACGAATAAAATCATCACTACAAAGGTGGTGCGGAAAAAATGTTTCATAAGGTGCGTAAAGTAGTAAAGGTTGAACAGATGGGTTTGCAAAGTTGCCAACAAGGTGTTGCGGGTAACTATGCGTATCTTCGTATTTGAACAAAACCCATACCAAATGATCAGGGTAGGAACATACCAGGTGTTGAAAGTGAACAGGAAAGTCGAATTCGGTTTTTACCTGGATGATGGCGTGGAAGGCATATTATTGCCTAAAAGGCTTGCCCCCAAAGCGTTAAAGGCCGGCGATGAAGTACGGGTTTTTGTGTACCACGATTCGGATAACCGGTTGATCGCTACTACGCAGGAAGCCAAAGGATCGGTTGGAGATATTGTAAAATTAACAGTAGTGGCCGTTACGCGGCAGGGCGCTTTTCTCGACTGGGGATTGATGAAGGACCTGTTTGTGCCAACCTCCAAGCAATTGGGTGGCATGCGTGTTGGCGCCGAATACCTGGTGAAAATATATTTGGATGAAATGACCGGAAGAGTGGCTGCCACCGAGAAAATTGAAGCCCTGCTTTCCAATGATGAGCTGACGGTGAAAGAGATGGAACTGGTAGACCTGGTGGCTTATCGCCCAACAGAGTTGGGATACAGCATGATCATTAATAACAAACATACAGGCCTGCTCCATAACAACGAGATATTCCGGGAACTGCACCCCGGTGATAAAATGAAAGGGTTTATCAAAACCATTCGTCCGGATAATAAAATAGATGTGGTATTGGGCAAACCAGGCTTCCAGAAAGTAGAAGACGAATCTGCCAAGATACTCCGTCTTTTACAGGAGCACGATGGATACCTGCCTTACCACGACAAGTCAGACCCGCAGGAGATCTACGACTTCTTTGGTATGAGTAAGAAAGCATTCAAAATGACCACCGGCAGCCTATATAAATTACGAAAGATTGAATTCACCAAAACAGGTATCCGCCTGCTGCATCAGGAAGAATGATAGCAGTTATTCAATCAGTATTTAATTGACAGCCTTTTTTATTTACAAACTCCGTCACAAGCCGAAAGCCACCAGCAACCGCAGCCCCAACTGGAAGCAGTACAAGGAACGGCTTTGCAATTAGTAAGTAAGCAGTCGTCGCAATTGGTTTGCCTGGACGCAAGGTTACAATCGCAACCGGGTAACACCGGTGATGCCTGCGCAATCATGGCCGTTTGATTTTTTTCGCCGAGGGAAGTAGATATGGAAATAAATGATGTTGAATCATTCTGGAATACCTCTTTTGCCTTTACAATCCACTCGTGATAGAATCTTCCGAAAGATTCTCTTTGCATGGAACTGTCAGGGTTGTAAACGGCAGGGGTGAGGTGCGAAGAGATCTGTTGTAATACTTCTTTTTGTTCATTGCTTAGGGAAGTGGCAAGGGCTCCCTCTATACGATTCTGCCAGAGTGCCGATTTAACAGCCGGAGACAATGTGCTGAAAATAGCTTTCTGGTCTGCAATGTTTAGATTTGACAATGCAACGCGAAATGCGGTAACAGGGTTTGTTTTGTTCTCCATATTGCCGTTGCTGGAATCATGGCCGGCCTGCTTGTTTTGTCTGCAGGAAAGCATAACAAGAATCCCACCCAGTACGAGCATGGAAAAACGGGTAAAAGTTTTCATGGTTTTAATATTTAGGATGACGGATGAAGAAACAGATTCAATAATGCCTTGAATACGCTTGTAAATGATAAAAGGCCTTGCAAATGATGGTTGCTTGTAGATACCTGGATGAAAACGAAGTAGTGCCTGGCTTGTTGTTTTTTATGCAGAGAGATGGTGTATTTCCTGCTACAAGATAACAGTTGGAATGCACAGATACAAGGCAAAAGATAATATTTCATGTTTTTGAAACGCTAACGGCTGTTAGTATTTTACCCTTATATTTGTGTTTCAATTCTTTAATTATTATGAGCAACAGAACCGTTTATATTGTTTCGGCCGTTCGAACCCCCATTGGCAGTTTTGGGGGGTCATTGAAAGATTTTTCAGCAACACGGCTGGGTTCCATTGCAGTGAAGGCAGCTGTTGAACGGGCAGGCATACAACCAGGCGATGTACAGGAATTATTAATGGGCTGTGTGTTGCAGGCCGACCTGGGCCAGGCGCCCGCCAGGCAGGTGGCTACATTCGCCGGACTACCCAACAGTGTAGTCTGCACAACCGTTAATAAAGTTTGCGCGAGTGGTATGAAAGCCATTGCGCAAGGAGCGCAAAGTATTTTATTGGGCGATGCGGATGTTGTAGTGGCCGGTGGTATGGAAAGTATGAGCAATGTTCCTTTTTATAGTTCCAATATGCGTTGGGGTAATAAGTATGGTAATGTGAACCTGGTTGATGGCCTGGCCAAAGACGGACTCACCGATGTATACCATCAATATGCCATGGGCAATGCAGCCGAACTGTGCGCAAAAGAATGCCACATTTCACGCGAAGAACAGGATGCGTTTGCCGTAGAAAGTTATAAACGAAGTCAGGCTGCCTGGAACCAGGGAAAATTCGATGCAGAAGTGATACCGGTAGCCGTGCCGCAGCGTAAAGGAGAGCCCATTCCATTTTCAAAAGACGAAGAAGCCTTCAATGTAAAGTTCGATAAGATACCCGAGCTCAAACCCGCTTTCATCAAAGACGGCACGGTTACGGCAGCCAATGCTTCTACTATGAACGATGGCGCTGCAGCAGTAGTGTTGATGAGTAAAGAAAAAGCGGATGCGTTGGGCATTAAACCTTTAGCAGTGATTCACAGCTATGCCGATGCAGAACAGGCACCGGAATGGTTTACTACCACACCTTCACTGGCTGTTCCCAAAGCAGTGACCAAAGCGGGATTGCAAATGAAAGACATCGATTATGTGGAATTGAATGAAGCCTTTTCTGTTGTGGGTATTGCCAACATACAGAAAATGAATCTCGATCCGGCTAAAGTGAATGTGCATGGCGGAGCGGTATCATTGGGACACCCGCTGGGTTGCAGTGGCGCCCGCATCATTGTTACGCTGATCAACGTACTCAAGCAAAACGGAGGAAAAATAGGAGTAGCTGGTATCTGTAACGGCGGCGGCGGCGCCAGCGCGATGGTGATTGAAAATGTAAAATAAAAAAAGATCGTCATCCTGAGCGAGCGAAGCGAGTTGAAGGACCTGCTTAAACACTCGGTCAGATCCCTCGGCTACGCTCGGGATGACGATCAAACATTAGACAGAAGCTCCTTCACAACAATACAGATACCCATCACCAATACAAACCACCCGAATCCCTTTTTCAATTCATTGCCCTGTAATTTCGTTTTGAAGTGATCGCCAATAAAAGTACCTGCAATGGAAGTGGCGGTGATCGCCAGCAATAAGGTCCAGTCAAATTGATGATGGGCCAGATCGCCCAGGAAACCGAACAAAGAATTCATGGCAATGATGAGCAGGGAAGTGCCCACCGCTTCTTTCATTTCAAGATGAAAAGAGAATAATAAAACGGGTATGATAATGAACCCGCCACCGGCTCCCAGTAAGCCGGTGAGTATGCCGGTTTCAATACCTCGTAACAATGCCTTGCTCAAATGCAGTTGCCGGTCATTTCCTTCCACAGTACAATCTGTCTCTTTACGGATCATGTTCAGCGCAGCAACAAACATCACCACTGCAAACAGCAGCATAACGGCGATGGACTTGGTCATCACAAAACTGCCTATGGAAAACAATTGCGTTGGAATAGCAGGCACCACAAACTTCCGCATGATCACTACCGTAATAATAGAAGACAATCCGAAATAAAAAGCTGCTTTCAGGTTAACCAGCTGCTTGCGGTAATTGAGATAAGCGCCGGCCAGGCTACTGCCTCCCACGATAAAAAGAGAATAACCCGTAGCTAAAACAGGTTCTATATGAAAAAGGTAGACTAAAACAGGGATCGTCAGGATCGAACCTCCGCCACCGATCAGGCCCAGCGAGATTCCTGTGAGAAGAGCTGTAAAATATCCGGCAATCTCCATGCTGTTTCTTGAAGCAAAGATGGAGAATAATACCGTAACCACATTATTTTTTTACAACCTGCTGATGCCAACCCTATGCCGCAGGTAATGATCGGCTGTTACTTCATTCACCATGAAATCGGCAATATCTCCTGCTGCTACCTGAAAATGATTGGGACTGGGAGGATAATCGGCATTGGTAACATACCTGCCGGTATGGTCCTGGTCGAGAATATCGGGAGAACAAACGAAGGTCCACTCGAGTGGAGACTGTTGAAGGTATTGGTAAGCATGCAGGTGTTCCAGTCCTACTGCTTTGTACTCTTCGGGATAATCTTCCGCTTCAATGATGAAATGCCCGGACGCATCATTCAACACACCCATTCCGCCAAGCGCCACGATCCGTTTTACGCCCGCCTTTTGCATTTGGGTGATGATATTTTTGATGCCGAGGCTCCTGGTCTTATCCGTCCCGTCGATGGAGCCGCCCAATACAGAGATCACTGCATCGGCGCCTGTTACGGCATCTAATACTTCTGCTTCATCGAACACATAACCTTTGATGACTTCCAGTTGGTGGTTGGCATTTTCTTTATCGAAGAGGTATTCCACGTTACGTCCGAATGCACGTACCTGGTATCCTTTATTCAATGCAGATTGAACAACTCTTTTGCCTACTTGTCCGGTAGCGCCGAATACAGGTATGATCATATTGCCTGTTTTAAGGCAATTTACAAAAATAAAAGGCAGTGAAAAGGATCAGGCGGCGGCCTGCTCGGCTATTTCTTCGGGGGTAATGGCTGTATGGCTCTCATCGTAAATGCATTTGCCATTTCGGATGATCAATACCTGCGGCGATTCGTGGTGTACCCGGAATTGTTCGGCCACCTGTGCAGACAAAGACCGGTAGTTCAGCAGGTCGAGAAAATAAAAATCAATGGCTTCCGGCGCTGCGGCACGCTCGAGCCGGCTGAGTACGGTAGAGCTAATACTGCAGCGGGTACTGTGTTTGAAAATAACCTGTGGCCTGGAAAATGACGTTTGTTGAATAGCGGCCAGTTGCTCCGGCGAAGTAAGGGGAATCCAATTCATGCTACGATGCACCATTTACATTCTGAAATAACGGGGATTGGTAGTAGGGCAGCCCCGGCCCCTGGACGAACTACAAGACGAAAGGAGACTCATTCCCAGTATAACCAAAAGAGATAAAGTGAGAATCTTTTTCATACAGATAGGTATATAAAATATTTAGCCCTTAATTTGCGGCTGCTCCAAAGATAACAATAATAAGCATCCGATGAAGGTACATTTTATCGCAATAGGTGGCAGTGTGATGCACCAACTGGCCATTGCCCTGAAACACAAGGGTTATGAAGTGTCTGGGTCCGACGACGAGGTATTTGAACCGGCCAGTTCCAACCTGGCTGCAGAAGAACTGTTGCCGGCGC
Source organism: Sediminibacterium magnilacihabitans (assembly GCA_002973575.1). GTDB lineage: Bacteria > Bacteroidota > Bacteroidia > Chitinophagales > Chitinophagaceae > Sediminibacterium > Sediminibacterium magnilacihabitans. Next base: position 42,582 of record PVEQ01000015.1, on the reverse strand, counting down.
AAATGGGCTGGCACCCCGGTCTGATTACCAAGGATATAGATGCGGTGATCCTGGGAATGCATGCCAAAGCCGATAACCCCGAACTACTGCGAGCGATGGAGCTTGGACTAAAAATATATTCTTTTCCTGAATATATTTTCCATGAGAGCCGGGATAAAAAAAGGATCGTGGTAGGAGGCAGTCATGGCAAGACTACCACTACCAGTATGATCATGCATGTGCTCAGGCAACTGCACTGCGATTTTGATTACCTGGTAGGAGCAAGGGTAGAAGGCTTTGCCCAATCGGTTAACATTACGCATGCGCCGGTCATTGTATGTGAAGGGGATGAATATCCTGCCAGCGTCATAGAAAAAAGACCGAAGTTCCATTTTCTCTATCCGCATGTAGCCATTATTACCGGCATCGCCTGGGATCACATCAATGTGTTTCCCACTTTCGATTTTTACCTGGAGCAATTTGTGCTCTTCATTCAAAAAATAGAAAAAGGCGGCCTGCTCATTTACAACGAAACAGATCCGGTATTGCGTCAGTTGGTGAACGATCACCAACGCAGCGACATACGCTACCAGCCTTATGGTGTACCGGTACATACGATCAGCGATGGACAAACGAAGGTTACGATTGAAAACAGCAGCGGTCTTCTGCAGGTATTTGGCAACCATAACCTCATGAACCTGCATGCTGCTTATTATGCGTGTAAAGAAATGGGTATTGCAGCGCCGGATTTTGTACAGGCCATCGGTAGTTTTACAGGCGCCGCCAAAAGACTGGAACTCGTTACTTCGAATGAACATACCCGTGTATACCGTGATTTTGCACACGCACCGAGTAAGGTGAAGGCAACTATTGAAGCCGTGAAGCAACAATATCCCAACCGGAAACTACTGGCCGTACTGGAGCTGCATACATTCAGCAGCCTGAATGAAAAATTCATGCAGGAATACCAGGGTGCAATGGATAAGGCCGACCAGGCCGTTGTATTTTATTCCAAGCATGCCCTTGCACTCAAACGCATGCCCGATCTGCCTGTCGACAAAGTACAGCAAGGTTTTGCCAAACCAGGTCTGCTGGTGCTGAACGACCGTGCTGCACTGGAGCAATGGTTGAAAGAACAGGCTTACCAGGATGCTACGCTGCTTTTCATGAGCAGTGGCAATTATGATGGCCTGGATATGCTTACATTCGCAAAACAAATCACAGAATAATTACCCTTGCTACCCATGAAACTCCAACTAAGCAGACCCATTGCTTTCATCGACCTGGAAACCACCGGCGTCAATATCAGTGTTGATCGCATTGTTGAATTAGCGATCGTAAAAGTAATGCCGGATGGTTCGAGGCAGGTAAAGCGCAAGCTGATCAACCCGTTGATGCCCATCCCTGCCAGCGCCAGTGCCATACATGGCATCACCGATGATATGGTGAAGGATGCTCCCAGTTTCAAACAGGTGGCAAACGAAGTCAAACAATTCATAGACAATTGCGATATGGGCGGATACAACAGCAACCGGTTCGATATACCCATGCTCATTGAAGAATTCCTGCGCATAGGGATCGCTTTTTCTGTGGAAGGAAAAAAGATGGTGGATGTACAGAAAGTGTTTCACATGATGGAGCAACGGACCTTGAGCGCGGCGTATAAGTTCTATTGTCAGAAAACACTGGATGATGCGCATAGCGCAGAAGCAGATGCTACAGCTACCTGGGAAGTACTGGAAGCGCAGATAGAGCGCTATCCGCAGATCGGTAACACAGTAGAAAGTATTGTGAAGTTCACCGGGGAAGATGATATTGTGGATTTTGCCCGCCGCTTTGTGAAAGAAAAAGGGATTGAAGTGTTCAACTTTGGCAAACACAAAGGCAAGCCGGTGGCACAAGTGCTCAAAGAAGAGCCCCAGTATTACGATTGGATGATGAAAGGAGATTTTGCCATGAATACCAAGCAGAAACTCACCGAGATACTGAACCGGACCTTGTTAAAAAAAGGTTAGGCATTATTTACTGACCGTTACACATTGAGTATTTACCGTAATTTTTTTGCCGGCAGCATGTTGAAACGCTTCTGAATTGTACCTTAGCGACTCAATTTACTTGGCTGTTTGGAAAAACTCGTTATCATACCTACGTACAATGAAAAGGATAACATCGAAGCCATCATTTCGGCGGTATTCGATCTTAACCAGGGTTACCATGTACTGGTGATCGACGATGGTTCACCGGATGGTACGGCGGATATTGTACGCGCACTTATGCAACGATATCCCGATCAGTTGTTCATGGAAGAAAGGAAGGGAAAACTGGGATTGGGAACTGCCTATATCCACGGTTTCAAATGGAGCCTGGAACGCGGGTACCAGTTCATTTTTGAAATGGATGCCGATTTTTCCCATAACCCCAATGACCTGGAACGTTTATACGAAGCCTGCAAAACAGGCGGAGCCGACCTCGCGGTAGGCAGTCGTTACGTGCCTGGAGGAAAAACAGAGAACTGGCCGCTCGACAGGAAATTATATTCCAAAGGTGGCGCCCTTTATACCAAACTCATTACCTGGATGCCCGTTAATGATCCCACGGCGGGTTTTGTCTGCTATCGCAATACCGTATTGGAAACCATCAACCTCGATGAGATCATGTTCGTGGGTTATGCTTTCCAGATAGAAATGAAATTCGCCACCTGGAAACTCGGCTTCAAGATCAAAGAAATACCCATCACTTTTGTCGATCGCAAAGTAGGCGTCAGCAAAATGAGCAAAGGCATCATCAAGGAAGGCGTAATAGGTGTGTTGAGGGTGCAATGGCATAGCTTATTCACCAATTACCGCAAACGGGTAAAAAATGTAACGCCTACCGTTTTCTGATTATTTTTGCGCCGATGAAAGAGGCGTTGATCAAGTTACACATTTCGGTTTTCCTGGCCGGTTTCACCGGTATCCTGGGTATTTTAATCAGTTTGAATGAAGGGTTGCTGGTATGGTACCGGCTCATGATCACGGTGGTCAGCTTATTCGCTTTGCTGCAATGGAAGAAAAAACTCCATCATGTAACGCCGGTACAAGTGTGGTGGATGTTTGGTATCGGTGCATTGATCGCTTTGCACTGGGTGCTTTTTTATGGAAGCATCAAGGCTTCCAATGTTTCCATTGGACTGGTATGTTTTGCTTCGGTGGGCTTTTTCACCGCTTTACTCGAACCGTTGTTTACGCCCAAGAAATTCAGTTGGATAGAAACCCTGTTGGGATTGATCAGCCTGCTGGGTATCTGGCTCATTTTTCACTTCGATGCGCGCTATCGCGTGGGCATTGCCTTAGGTGTTGCATGCGCAGTACTGGCAGCGCTTTTTACAGTACTCAATAAAAAATACGTGCACATCGCCCCGCCACAAACCATGATGTTGTACGAATTGAGTGGGGGACTGGTAGTGCTTACCCTGCTCATGCCCTTCTATCTCTCTTATTTTCCTGTAACGAGCATATTTCCCGGGTGGAAAGATTGGATCGGATTGCTCATCCTGAGCTGGCTCTGTACCGTATTGATGATGGACCTGATGCTGCAAGCGCTGAAAAAAGTATCGGCTTTCACGCAAAACCTCAGCCTCAACCTGGAACCGGTATATGGTATCTTCATGGCATTCATACTGTTCCATGAAAATAAAAACCTGAACGCCAGCTTTTATGCAGGCTTTGCGTTGATTGCACTCTCAGTTGTATTGCAGATGGCCAGGATCGGCTTGCCTCATATCAGGCAGAAGCAGGTCAGCGTACGTGAAAAGTAGCTTCCGTATTGCCCCAGGCCAGCGATACGGCACCTGATTTGGATATGGTATAAGTGAGCCTTTCTACAGGAGCTTTTGTTTTCCCTGCTTTTACGGCTACCCTCAATGCATCATCAGCCTCTTTGTATTGAAAAGCGCCCCATTGTTTCCAGGTCTTATTGAAGATCAGGGTCCATTCTCCGCCATGTACCAATACAAAGAAGCCATATTTACCTGCAGGCAATGATTTCCCATCAATGGTGATATCCTTGCTGGTCTCGAATACAGTGGCTTCATTAGCACCGGCACGCCATACTTTGTCCTCCATGGGTTCTACATCTTTGCCCATGGTCCTTCCTTTCAAAGCAGGCTGACTGTAATTGATGGTGATAGTGGCTCCATTGCCCAGGGTTTCGCTGGTGGTGGCAGCCGGACTGGGTTTGGCATTTTGCGCAAAAGTTACAGTGGTTGTTAACAAGAGCGAGCAGGCAATAGCCAACAAAGATTTGTTTTTCATAACGGTGCTTGTTTGAAAGAACAATTTAATAAAAACCCAAACGGCAACCCGGAAATAGTGATAAGCGGTCATCAGTTCGTGATCGCAAAATCGGGTTTCTTGATGAATTGGCTGTTGTATTTGTAAATGAGGTTGGTAGTAAATTCAATGTTCCAGGGGGTTAAAGTGCCGGTGGTACGCGGAAAGTAAAATGCCCGCAGTTCCATGGTCCCAAATACCAGGTTCTCATTCCTGGTACGGGCGCCGGCTCCAACAGCGGTATAAATATCGCCCTTGCTGAAGTTGGCCACGCCGGTTTGCTTGAGATAGGAAACGTTGGCAAAGCCAAAGGGCGCAAAGTTGAACCCGAAAAACCGCCAGGTATTATAGAAAACAGATTCCATGTTGAAAGTAACCCTGGTAGAGGCCCTGATGTTTTCATTGCTTAGTTGCGGAATACCATAGATGCTGGAAAGGAACAGGGGGCCGTTCAGTTTTGTACGTGCCTGCTGGGTAATGCTGCCGCTGATAAAATGACGCAGGAACCACTGGCTGTTGCCCAACTTGCGCAAACGGGTAAAATATTCAACACTCGTAAGAAAACTCATGTCTTCCAGGCTGCCTTCATCAATATAAGTACCTCCGCGTACGATGTAGTTGATATAGTTTTTCCGGTTGGAAAAATAATTTCGCTGATAATCGAAGCCAAAATATGGTCTCGATAAATTATTGCGGTTGCTCCAGCCGCCCGTTAGTGAAAGACTGAAACCTTCGGGAACGTCTTCGTTCCGGCCGAAACCATAGAGGAAATTGGTATGATAATAATCCTGCTCAAAAATGGTAAAAGAGCTCAATACGCTTACCTGGTTGGAATAAGCAACGTTGTACCTGGTTTTATAAATATCGGGTATATGATCAAAATCCTGGTGCAAGCCTCTTAATGCAATGAAACGCTTCAAACGTGACTTCAGGTTCTCATGAATATTGCTCCGGGCACCGATATTGTAACCCGCCCATACATCGGCCTGCCGGTAAGTGTATTTGAAGTCAGATTGGTAGAGTGAGTCACCAATATATGCATTGTCGGTATAATGAAGCGCTGCTCCAAACCCGCCCGTCCAAACATGATAAGGACTCACCAATGGCAGATCGCCCCGCACGTAAAAATTTTTCTCTTCCCTGCGGCCACTGTTGAATGCCGGAGCTTCTGTTTCGTATCCCAGCGCCATGTTTAGGAAAGTGCCGGCAATATTGCGTTTCAGGTATTCAACGCCCATTCCGTAATTAGGGCGTCGATCCATATCATAGAGGCCCTGTACCTGTAAGCGGTCGCCCGAGCCCACGATATTATCATCGTTCAATTGAACGCCCACACTGGTAATAGAGCCGGCATCCATGCTTCCGCCGATGGGGAAGACGTCTTTGCAAATGATGACCACATCCACTGAATCGGGACAACAATCGGTTTCTTTCACTACGATTCGCGCGTCTTGTAAATAAGAAAGCTCACGCAGGAACCTTTCGTTATCTGCCAGCAGGGGAGCATAGAGTGTATCACCTTTTGAAAAGAAAAGATTGTTCAGTATCACATGCTTTCGCGTGCTGGTATGCAATGCATCGCCAAGGTCGTTGAAAATATTGTGCACTACATGTGTGGTATCGTTGACTGATTTACTAAAGCCCAGTTTCTCAATTTCTATGTTACGGATGATCTTACCCTGGAATTTTCTGAAAGCCGAATCGTTCCGCACAGCGCCATTAGGAGGAACAATGATATCGGGATTGCTTACGGAAACACTTTTGCCTATACGGCCCAACAACCCTTTTTTACTTGCCAGGAAAAAAGCTGTATCCTTTTTTTGCTCCTGTGCCAGCAGGGAGCCGGTAAAACAATACAGGCATATGCACACCAATAAAAGGATTTGGGAGGTATGGGTAGACGGGTGCCGCATGCGTGTGTATAAATGTATCACTTGTGCGTCAAGTTAACCAATCGTCATTGATCTGCAACAATTCGGAATGCCAAAACTGTTAAAAAAGCCCGGTACACGCACGCCGGGTTCGATTTTGGCATGGATTTGGTTAAATAAAAGTGAATCCTTACTCAATATCTTATTTATTCCTATGATCAACCAGAAAGGGCCAGCATGCCGGCCCTTTTTTATATACTTCTAATTAACGTTATTTTTTCCCTGCCTGTACGGTAGGATAGTGGTCGATGGTTTCGAATACGTTCCTCGGATCCTGCTTGAGCATTTTGATGAACTGCCTGAGAGAATCGGCAAATTGCAGTTTTTCAAATAACCTGTCATGAGAAAGAATAACAATGGCATTTGCTGCATTGGTGTTGCCATCATCGAAATGCTGATTGATCCTTTTTACCATTTCAGCAGCGCCCTCACGGGGTGCTTTCATTTTAGCCTGCTGACCCCATTCCAGGTCCCAACCAATGATCTTGTACCCAAGTGAGTCGAGACGCTTGATGAGCGGGTTGTTCGCTTTTTGTCCGGTTATGTTACCATTCGAAGCCCAGGTATTGTTACCCGGAAGGCGGATGATATGAACAGGTACCTGCAGTTCTTTTTCATTCCGCATAAAATCCTGGAAAGCGCTGTCCGGCATGGAGTAAAACTTGCTGTACTTATCGTTGAACCCATGACTGAAACTGTGGTTGGCCAGCAGGAACTGGGGATAGCTGTTACGAATAGAATCGATCAGTCTTTTTTTGAAAGGTCCTACCTGGTTGAAGCCCACGGCAAAGAAAGTAGCTTTAACACCTTCTTCACGAAAAATATTCCGGCAATTGGTGGTTCCGGGGGGCTGCGGAGAATCGTCCCAGGTAAGGAAAATATATCTTTTAGAACTGTCGTACTTGATCACACTGCCGGGCATCATCTTGGCAGAAGCGGTTTTCGCAGAATCAGCAGCGGCTTTGTCAGATGAAGGTTTGCTCTTGCAACTTGCCAATAACGCAATGCCCAGACCGGCATACAAAAATGTTTTCATTGGGTTCATAGTATATCAACGATGTTGAACGCAAAGATATTGTATTTACTCATCTGAACCTTTCTGAAAGCGCATAACATACTTTGTCGTTGATGCGTTTGAAAACGTCATCGTTGATGCGTCGCAGTCTCCTTTGTTTCCGATTGGCCAGAAGCCTTCCTTCGCCGTCGAAATACTGGGGCTGGTTGAAGAATGTGAGAATATAGTATTTCTTATTGGTAAACGGCAGTTTCCATAAAATGGGTTTCATGGAAAGGAAGGTCATGTTCTTTTTCTGACCATCAACATAATAGTCGAGGTTGTTGATCCATACACAATGAATTTCACGCATTTTTCGCAGGAGCGGCAGTACGGTTGCCGTATCCATTTGGAAGCGCTGGATAGAATCTGCCAACCTCGGCTCATTGAATCCGAACTCGTATATGTATTTCAATTTTTCGGTAATGAAAGTAATGGATACATAATCCAGGTCTCTGTCGGTGAATTCTACAGAAAAGGGTTTGTATTTGTATAATTCCCTGTACGATTGTTCGATATCGTTCAAAGCTGCTTCATTTTCATAATAATAATTGGCCGCCAGCTTCTTGTTGGAAAAGCAGGAACTGCATACAACGATCATGCAGCCCAATAGTAATATGAGTGGGCAGTTAGGGCGCATGCTTCCTTGATTTTTTTAGTGTACAATGAGAAACGCCGAATATCAGCCGTTCCAGGAATGCGCGCGTGACCTGCTGCAGGCTCAGGGCGCCATAATCCCAATAAGTGATATTGATCATACCATTGCTGGCCTCGTCAATCTGCTCAAGTATGATATAATGCGTGGGTACACCCGGCTTGATAACGCGGTGGTCTTTTTGGTATAAAGTCATGTTATTCACAAACAGGGCCACGGTACCGGTTTGCAATTTTTCTTTGAGATAAGTGTAGAGATCATCTGTGCGGATGCGGATGAGATCGCTGCCTTTGGCCTTTACTTTAAAGTTGAACAATGCACGTATCATCCTGTTGAACTTACTGAAATTGGTAGCGGCCCAAAAACCATTCTCATCACCCATATCAAAATGCCGGTCAAAGAAGTTCAGATATCCCTTGAAATGATCGGCCAGGGTAAGGAACCAGATCTGGTCGGCCGGCCGGATGTCCAGTTCTCCTTTAAAAGCCAGTCGCCCTGCGGCTTCTTTGATTTCAGGAGATGGAGTCAGCAGTACGCGGCCGTATTGTACTTTGCCATTGCGGTATAGATCGACCATGTTTTTTGCATAACCCAATGGGTCGAAATGCAAAGGCAGGTACGACAAAGCCGCATAGGAACAAAAATTGGTATTGTTGCCCTCGTGGATGCGCAGCGGCTCATTGATATTGTTGTTCATATTTTCGAGGAACTCATTGGGACTTACATGCGGCCAGTATTTACTTGCTGATAAAGTGTCCATACTTTTCATGAACGCAAGCGCTGCTGCTTTTGAAGAAACGGGCGTAATATCTCTGGGCGGTTTGGGATGTGCAGGAGGTTGTACCTGTGTCTGTGCGGAGAGAGAAAGCGTAAAACTGAAATAGAATAAGATGGTAGAGCAGACAATATGGGTTATCTCTTTCTTCAAGCCAATTATTTGCGTAAGCTGTTGGATATAAACGAAAGTAATGAAATAAAAAACAAAGCCCAACCACGATGGGTTGGGCTTTGCAGTAATCTTTCAATATAAATCAGGTATTAATACCTGTAGTGTTCTGCTTTGAACGGACCATGCTGTGGTATGCCCAGGTAAGCAGCCTGCTCGTCGGAGAGTTCATCCAGCTGAGCGCCTACTTTGGCCAGGTGCAAACGGGCTACTTTCTCATCCAGGTGTTTGGGCAACACATACACTTTGTTCTCGTAGTTCTTGTGGTTGTTCCACAACTCAATCTGGGCCAGTGTTTGGTTAGAGAAAGAGTTGCTCATCACAAAGGAAGGGTGACCAGTAGCGCAACCCAGGTTCACCAGGCGGCCTTCAGCCAATACAATCACGTCTTTACCATCGATGTTGTACAGGTCAACCTGTGGTTTGATGGTGTCTTTGGTATTGCCATAGTTTTTATTCAACCAGGCCATGTCAATTTCAATATCAAAGTGACCGATATTACATACGATCGCTTTGTCTTTCATGGAACGGAAATGCTTTTCAGTGATCAGGTCGCGGCAACCGGAAGCGGTTACAACAATATCAGCTTCTTTCACTGCATCTACCATGCGTTTTACTTCAAAGCCGTCCATAGAAGCTTGCAGCGCGCAGATCGGATCGATCTCGGTAACGATCACGCGGCAACCCGCACCGCGCAATGATTGCGCAGAACCTTTACCCACATCACCATAACCACCTACTACCGCTACTTTACCGGCCATCATTACATCGGTAGCGCGACGGATCGCATCTACCAGTGATTCCTGGCAACCGTATTTGTTATCGAATTTAGATTTGGTAACAGAGTCGTTTACGTTGATGGCGGGGATGGGCAGTGTGCCTTTGGCCATACGCTCGTACAGGCGGTGAACACCGGTAGTGGTTTCTTCACTCAAGCCTTTGATGTGCTGCACCAGTTCGGGGTATTTGTCGAGTACTATATTGGTTAAATCGCCACCATCATCGAGGATCATGTTCAGGGGACGCTCGGCGCTACCGAAGAATAAAGTTTGTTCAATACACCAGTCGGCATCTTCCAGTGACTGGCCTTTCCAGGCAAATACGCCAATGCCGGCAGCGGCGATAGCAGCAGCGGCATGGTCTTGCGTAGAGAAGATATTACAAGAACTCCATTTCACTTCGGCGCCGAGGGCAACCAGTGTTTCAATCAGCACAGCTGTTTGGATGGTCATGTGCAGACAACCGGCAATGCGGGCGCCTTTCAGTGGCTGTGAAGGGCCATACTCTGCACGGATGCTCATCAGACCGGGCATTTCTGCTTCGGCCAGGCGGATTTCCTTACGGCCCCAGTTGGCCAGGCTGATATCAGCCACTTTATTTTTCAGGCTAAAATCGATGGATTTGGTAAGCGTTGACATAGATCTGTTTTTAGGAACCACAAAAATAGAAATAGTAGAATAAAATACCAGTTATTTAATTTTATTTGGGATAAATACTTTTTTATTGTACATTTAAAAGAATAAAATAATAGTTATTCATGGCAAAACTGGCAAAAAAAGAGGAATCCACTAGCGGCCATTCCATCGACGAAAAGGACCTGGCCATTTTGCGGGTTTTACAACAGAATGCCCGGGCTACGGTAAAGGAGATTGCCGATGCCGTACACCTCAGTACTACGCCTGTGCACGAACGGATCAAAAGGATGGAAGAGTCGGGCGTGATCAGGCAATACGCTACCCTGGTAGATCATTCCAAAGTGAAGAAAGGATTGATGGTGATCTGTTATGTTTCATTGAAACAGCACAATAAAAACGCGGGTGCGCGGTTCATCAAACTCGTACAGGAACTGAATGAAGTGATCGAGTGTTACAATATTTCAGGTGAATTTGATTTCATGCTCAAAGTGGTAGCAGAGAGCATGGATGCTTATTATGATTTTCATGTGAACAAGCTGAGCCTGTCGGAGAATATCGGGCATGTACAAAGCGTGTTTGTGATGGGGATCATCAAACAAACGCATGTGCTGGTGCATTGATGAATGCTTAAAGCGCAATGCACAATGCTTAACGCGCAACGCACAATGCTTAACGCTTAACGCTTAACTCGGATGGGGAGTTATAGATTATACTGCATAATGTAATCGTCCATGTAAAAACCGTTGCCGACATCGAGTTTCACTTCATCCAACACAGTGAATCCTTGTTTTTCGTAAAAGCCTTTTGCATTGTTGTGGCGGTTCACCTGCAATATCAGCTTCGTGCCACCATTGCTCCTGGCAAACTCCATTACTTTTTGCAGCAACGCTTTGCCGGCGCCGGTCTTTTGTGTGGTGGGAACCACATAGAGTTTGTGCAGTTTGAATTTGGCATTCCCTTCATTCGAAACACCCGCAAATCCCAGTGTTGCATGATCCAGCTCTGCTATATAAAACTGATGCCCCTCCAGCATTTGCTTTTGTAATGTTTCGGATGAATACATCCATGTCAGCATATAATCTATCTGCTCCTGTGAAAGGATGGAACCATAAGTAGAGGGCCAGGTATCGAAGGCGATCTGTCGAATAGCAGGGATATCAGCATGTGTGGCTTCCCGTATCAGTAATGTGCTGTTCATGCACTAATTTATTTCTTTTTTTGGAAGAATTTCTGGTTGAGCCAATGCGCCAGGTAAGCGCTACCAATACCTACTGCGGCTCCCGCAATCACATCAGAAGGATAATGTTGTCCCAAATACATACGCGAATAGCCTACGCCGGTAGCCCATGCATAGAGCGGAACAGTTACATACCATTTTTTGCATTGAATGGAAACCGAAGCGGCGGTGGAGAAAGCGGTTGATACGTGCCCGGAAGGGAAAGATTTATCAGTCTCCACTACGTCGGGATAAATGCCAGTATAAGTAGCATAGGGGCGAGGCCTGTTCACAATAACTTTGAGTCCTTGTGCGGTAATAGTAGCGATCACCAGGCTGCCGGCTACTTCATAAGCCTTTTGTGCCAATTGTTTGTCTTTATTGAAGAGGGCTACCGCTGCCATTCCCAACGGCGCTGCTATAGCCAGGGGTTTGGTAGTGCTGGAAATGCCTTTCCAGAAATCGCTCGAAGGTGGATTGTGATTGATGCTACGCAGCATGTCCACTTCCCAGGAAGCCTGCGAAAAGCTCTGGATAAAAGAAAAACATCCTACGATCAGTAAGATGCTTTTTATCATTAAAGAAGGTTGTTTCATGGTGTAATATTAATGCATCAAAGCCATTCGGTCTTGTTAAAGATGTTGCAGGCTTTCTTCAATGGTCTTGATCCTGGCAAGGGCATCGGCCTGTTTTTTTCTTTCCAGCTCCACCACTTCGGGTTTGGCATTTTGCACAAAGCGTTCATTGCCGAGTTTCTTCGCCACACTTTCCAGGAACTTCTGCTGGTACTCGAGATCTTTCAGCAGTTCGGTTTTCAATGCATCAGCATCGATTTGTTTTTCCGATTCAATGAAAAACCGGTCTTTTTCAACGGCTACTACAATACTGTTGGCAACAGCATCGGCAGTGTATTGAACAGAGGCGGCATTCACCTGCTTGGCCAATATATTTTCAATGGCTTCATAGCCTGCTTTATTGGTTGTTTGAATATGCAGTTGGATGCTGTCTTTGGGTTTTACCTGGTTCTTGTTCCGGGCATCACGTAGCGCAGAGATCACCTGTTTCAGGAGCTGGCCTTCACTTAATACCAGGGCATCGGCATCAGCGGGCTTGCTGTATTGTTTTACGCAGAGATCATCGGTTCTTTCTTTCAACTGATGATAAATCTCTTCGGTAATGAAAGGCATGAACGGATGCAGTAATTGTACCAGTTCTTCAAAATACTGAACCGTTTTTTCGTAAACTACGGCATCGATAGGTTGTTCAAAACCAGGCTTCACCCATTCGAGATACCAGCTACAGAAATCATCCCAGATAAGTGAGTAAAGGGTTTTCAGGGCTTCGCTCAGGCGGAACTGGGTCATCAGTTCATTCACTTCAGCTTTCACCTGGTTGAGCCTGTTTTCAAACCAGGTAAGTACAAAGTTGTATGCAGTATCTTCAGTTGCTTGTGCTTGGCGCCCTTCCCACATTTTCACCAGCTTCAACGCATTCCATATTTTGTTGTTGAAGTTGCGGCCTTGCTCCAGCGCGCTTTCATCAAACAAAATATCATTGCCGGCAGGAGAGGCAATCATGATACCGAAGCGAACGGCATCGGCGCCGTATTGATCAATCAATGCAAGCAGATCAGGCGAGTTGCCCAGGCTCTTGCTCATCTTCCTTCCCAGCTTATCACGCACGATACCGGTGAAATAAACATCTTTGAAAGGCTTCTCATCCATGTATTCATAACCCGCCATGATCATGCGCGCCACCCAAAAGAAAATGATTTCCGGCGCGGTAACCAATGTGCTGGTAGGGTAATAATATTTTACTGCTGCATTGCCAGGGTTAGATAATCCTTTAAATACTTCAAAAGGCCAGAGCCAGCTCGAAAACCAGGTATCCAGGCAATCATCATCCTGCCTGATCTCTTCTATGCTGACTTTTACATGATCGCTCTTGAACTGTTCAAAAGCTTCTTCCCTCGAAATAGCCACCACAAACGATCCATCGGGCGCATACCATGCAGGGATACGATGACCCCACCAAAGCTGCCGGCTGATGCACCAGTCTTTGATGTTCTCCATCCAATGGCGGTAGAGGTTTTTGAATTTAGCAGGATGGAAGTGAATGCCTTCATTCATCACTGCTTCCAGTGCAGGAACGGAAATGTTTTTCATGCTTACCCACCATTGCAGGCTCAGGCGCGGTTCAACTACTGCATCGGTTCTTTCGCTGAAGCCAACCTGGTTGGTATAGTCTTCGGTCTTCACCAGGTGCCCGGCGGCTTCCAATTGCGGCACGATCTTCTTCCTTACATCAAGCCTGTCTTCGCCAATGAACAATTGCGCGGCTTCGCTCATCGTACCATCATCATTCATGGTATCAACGATCTCCAGCTTGTATTTCTGCCCCAGTTGATAATCGTTCATATCATGCGCCGGCGTTACTTTCAAAGCGCCGGTACCAAAGTCCATCGTCACATAATCATCTGCAATGATGGGAATGCGCCTTCCGATGAGGGGAACGATGGCGTATTTACCGTGCAGGTGCTTGTAGCGTTCATCCTGCGGGTTCACGCAGATAGCGGTATCGCCCAGAATGGTCTCGGGCCGCACCGTGGCAATGGTAATATAGGTATTGCTGTCGTCGTCTATTTTATACTGTACATGGTAGAGCTTGCTCTGTACTTCTTTATAAATTACTTCTTCATCACTCAACGCAGTTTTAGCGCGCACATCCCAATTGATCATACGCTTGCCGCGATAGATATATCCTTTTTTATAAAGGTCGATGAAGACCTGTAGTACAGAACGGGAATAATCGGGATCCATGGTGAAGGAAGTACGGTCCCAATCGAGCCCGCATCCCATTTTCTTCAACTGCTGTAAAATGATACCACCGTATTTCTCTTTCCATTCCCAGGCATATTTCAAAAATTCATCCCTGCTGATCGAGGATTTAGCAATGCCTCTTTCGCGCAGCATGGCCACCACTTTGGCTTCGGTGGCAATGGAAGCATGATCGGTTCCGGGAACCCAGCAGGCATTTTTCCCCTGCATGCGGGCGCGACGTACGAGTATATCCTGTATGGTATTGTTCAGGCAATGTCCCATGTGCAACACACCGGTTACATTCGGTGGCGGGATCACCACTGTGTATGCCTCCCTGTTGTCGGGTTTGCTGCTGAAATAGCCTTTCTTCAGCCAATGATCATACCAAAGGGCTTCTGCTTCTCCGTGGATAAAATTCTTGCTTAACATAAGGGGTGCAAAAGTAATGAAAATACGGGCACCTCATTTTGATTGAAGGGGAGAACAGCAATAGGGCAACAGGTGATAAAAAATGGGGGGATGGGGGGAAGGCTATTACATTACCAGGTAAGCATCTCGGGATTCCATTCCACGAGCGTTGCCGGAGTAACAGCAGGGGTTTCATTACCGGGATCGGTTTCGGTGGTAACCGTTCTGGTTACCCGAATTGATTGGCAGCAGGAAGAAGCTTTTCTGCAAGCTTCTTTGCCGAGGTCTTCTAGACGGCTGCGACCCCCGGAGCAGGCCATCAATCCAACTACCAATAAGCAAACCAATAAGGAATATTTCATGGTACTCGATTTCTTCTTCAAAATTAACCGCTGTTTCCTGATTTCCAGGTTAAACTTTTTTAATAATAGTAAACGTTTGTTGGGGCACAAAGTTACACAGATGCCTGAAATATTTTTCAGCATGGCAGGGGGAATACATTACCTTCTCCGCGAAAGGATCCGCGGACTGGCTCACTGACCGGCAGAAGGAATAGATTGGTTATTAACCCAGTCTTCCTTTTAATTCAAAATAAGAAATCAGTATCACGGTAACAGCAACTACAATAACAATGATGCCATTCCTGATCTGTTCTGCTGATAAGTGAACATGATGGTGGTGTCGAGCTTTTTCCATAACAAACAATTTTAAAAATGATTGTTGATGGTGTTTCATTCAGACATGGACAGGGGGTTGGCTGTCACAGGATACAGGTTATAACATCGAAAACGTCGCAAGCTAATAGAGGGTGCCGGGGCTGAAATTCATGCCAGGCTTGCGTTTTAAATCTTAGTTGTAAGATACGCCATTATTACCGAATTTACAAGTTTTATAAGCAGATGCAATTTGCAATTGTTGACATAGAAACCACCGGCGGATTTCCCCAGCAACACGGGATTACCGAGATCGCCATTGTATTGCATAATGGCACCGAAGTGGAGGGAAAATATGAGACCCTGGTGAACCCGCAGCAACCCATCCCGGCTTTCATTGCCAACATGACCGGTATCACCGATACCATGACTGCTGCCGCACCCTCTTTTGAGGAAGTAGCACCCTATATTTATAACTTGCTGCACGACCGGGTTTTTGTGGCCCACAACGTGAACTTCGATTTTTCTTTTGTAAAATATCACTTGCAACAGGCTGGATTTCAGTTAAATACGCCAAAGCTGTGTACCATCCGCTTAAGCCGGAAAGTGTTCCCTGGTTATCGCAAATACGGACTGGGCCATCTCTGCCGCGAGCTGGGTATAGCTATTGAAAACCGCCACAGGGCAGGGGGCGATGCGATGGCCACATCGCAGGTGCTGGACCTGGTACTACAGAACAACGGCCTGCGGTTGATCAAGGAAATGTTGAAAAAGGAGAACCACAGCCAGTTATTGCCGGCTAACCTGCCCGAAGACCAGGTGGTAAACCTCCCCAAAGAACCCGGGGTTTATTATTTTCACGATGTAAAGGGCAAAGTGATCTATGTGGGCAAGGCCAAAAACCTGAAGAAAAGGGTATTGAGCCATTTTTCCGGATTGGATACGAGCAAAAAAAGACAGGAGTTCCTAAGGACCATCCATTCGGTTACGTGTACGGTTTGTCCAACGGAATTCATTGCTTCTTTGTTCGAAAGCGTAGAGATCAAACGCCTTTGGCCCATCCACAACAAGAGCCAGAAAAGATTCGAGCAGTTATGGGGCATCTATCTTTTCGAAGACAGCCGCGGATACCTGCGACTGGCCATCGATAAAAAAAGAAAGCACCTGGAACCGCTGGCTTCTTATGGTTTGCTGGTAGATGCGCATCGTGCGTTGTGGAAACTGGTAAAACAATTTGCACTGGATCCCTCGCTTTGTTTCCTCGATCAGAACAGTCCGGCTGTTTTACCGGATGTTACCGAATATAATCAACAGGTAAAAGACTCCATCGCCTGGTTGCATTCTCAAAAAGAAACCTTCCTCATCCGCGATAAACAAAGTTGTGTATTAGTGGAAGAGGGTGTATTCTACGGAATGGGTACCATTACGGAGGATATCAGCATTACGGAACTGAATACCCTCAAATCGCACCTCACGCATTACCCGGAAAACGAAGTGATCCGCTCCATGATCCGGAATTACACAGAACGCTACCCGGCTAAAGTAGTGCGTATGGGCTAATCATAAACAATTTGCTGACAAACAAGGGTAAGACATCATGACAATAAACATTACAAGAAAATCATAAGGCTTCAGTGTCAAGCGTTCGGTGATGTCCAGTGACCTCATCAATTCAATCCTTGATTAGCATATTTTATCTTATCATTAAAAAAATCAGCTATGGATATTTTTTTACAGGTTAATTTTAATTCAATTACCAGTGAATGCTTTACTATTGTTAACCCGCCTGTTATCCCTAATACGGGTGACACAGTAGACTTTGAGTTTTCCGAATTCATCGAAAATAAAAAGGAGGTGCGCAAACTCGAGAACTACTTAGAGAATGGCCTTTTTATCGCAGAAAGGCTGAGTATCAGTTATTATAAAGAGCATGTCAAAGTGATTCTTGTTTTGCACGAAGACAAGCATTTCATCGAAGCGTATGGAGATAAATTTGTAACGACGAGGCTTATTTGATATTGTGTTTTACGAATTGAGCAAAAGGCAGTTCTTTCGTCCCTCCACCATTGATATATATTTCGCCTTACCATCATCGCTCAAAAAACTACGCTTCACCAATTCTATGGCGCCAGGGACGCAAGCTAGTGTTCGTTCAATTTCGCGGTTGGCCAAACGATCCGCTACCCCTGCTTTTTTGGCAAATGCCTTGAAAGAAGAAGCTGTATAACAGCCGAAGGTGGCAAAGCCTGCTTCCTCGTAATCCTTTTCATACAATCCCCCGTGCAGGGCGAGCGGGCTGTCGTTAAGGTGCAGGGCCGTGCAAAGCAGGTCGTAGGCCGGCGATAATACAAAATCTCCCTGGTCTGTTTCCATCAGCGAGAAGTTTTTTAGGTGGGCATCTCCGTTGGCAATCAAATAATTAAACAATAATAGCCGGAAGAAGCCAAGGAGCACCACAGGCGTGGCTGCGCAGTACCGCCGGATATGCTCTGCAATATCCAGGTAAGATGCATTATACTTAAAATTATGGCCTTCTTTTTCGGGTGATTTAGCCAGCAGTGTAGCAAAGTCCTCAACGAGGTATTTTTCCCGGCTGTTGGGCTTATAATCGAAGCGCCGGGTGATATAGGCGGGCGAGCCATCCTCGAAAAAAATCATCCCGTTGGCAGCAGTTTTAATACCGAATATCTGCGTGGAAATTTGCATGGTCAGGTGCTCGTTGGCGGACAGGTCGCCCACCCGGTCCAGCCGTTCTGCGGGGATAGGCTTGAGGATATGAGTGCCGGCTGTATCAGTCAATAGCAATTCATTTTTTTCCAGCTTCAGGCTGTATTTTTCCTGTACGCCACTGATGCTGATGCGCTTTCTCTTCTCATTAAACTCCTGGGTTTGTATGGCATTAATACCGGGTGCTGTAAACGGAAGAACATGCGAAACCTTCCTGGAGCGGCTGCCGAACAAAGTCAGTTGAGCAGCCGGGCTATAGGTGTTAAATGCCGATTGCAGTGTTGAAGGACAGTATTGAATATTGGGTAAGCTCATTTTATTTCTTCTAAGGTGATAGGCCCGATACTGTCATGGCCCGCGGTGGCCAGCAACAGGCCAAAATAATCTCTTTCATCAATTTTCAGCAGGCGCACTTGCATAGCTTTATTGGCCCCTTCACTGAGCATATTTACAAAGAAAGGGAACAGCGTTTCGCTTTCGTAAACTGTTGCTCGTAAAGGCAGGGTCAGGCTCACGCTGCGGCTATGGCTCCCGGCAAGATATTCCGGGTCGTAGCGAAAGCGGTAGCCGTTTTTCAACTGCGTCAGAATGCCTGCGAAGCGCCCATTATAAAAAACTTTCGCTTCTCTCATGATGCATCTATTTTAGTGGTGTCTTTCAGTAACAGCATAGGAAAAAGCCCCAACGGTTCAGCCAGTTTGAGCAGGGTATCCAGGGAAGGATTACCTTTGCCCTGTTCCACCAGTTGGATAGTACGGGTACTCACGCCCGATAATTCTGAAAGCTGGGGCTGTAATAAACCCAGGAGTTCCCGTCTTTGTTTAATGATTTCCCCTATTTTGATAGCATAATTCTGCATTATACTTCGCTTTTGAACACAAATTTACTAATAATACGCAGCAAACAATAAAAAGCGAATTAAAATTTGCTTTTTATTGTTTGCTGAAATAAGCCAGTACTTTACTTTTAAAAACGAAGTTTATTGCGTTTTAAGTGGAAGTAAGTATCCGTTATTATAAACCATTGAATAACTTTCCTCATTTTATTGAGTAAATTGTAAATCATGTTTGAAAGACCTCATTTACAGTCACTTACAGGGCAACCCAGGAAGATAGCAGGTTTATCGCTGGCATAGAAGCCTATGCAGCAGATATTATACGCAAAACGCGGGGCTCAAACCCCCAATTCCAGATACATTATTGGCGGCACCGGAATGCGGAGGTCGATAGGGATGGAACTCTTGAAAAAACAATTCCATCCTCATAAGGTACTGTTGGTTGGCAAAGCAGGGTTGTCATGGGAGGAGTTTTTATCTGTTAATCCTGCCTCATTATTCTAAATTATATTATTGCAGGTATTGCCTACATTCGCAGCCCTTATTTTGATCACGTAATGAATTAACACGAATCCAATGACCGAATTTGCTCCATTGATCTCTTCCAGGCTGAATGTAAGAACTACCCAGGTTGAAGCCGTTTTATCGCTGTTTGCAGAAGGCGCCACCATCCCTTTCATTGCGCGTTACCGTAAAGACAAAACAGGCGGACTGGATGAAGTGCAGATACAACAAGTACAAGACGAGGCCAAATTCCTGAAAGAATTTACTGAACGCAGGACTTTTATTGAAAAAGCCATCAATGAGCAGGATAAAATGACGGAGGCTTTGCAGCATAAATTGAATGCGGCTACTACCATTGCAGAACTGGAGGATATTTACCTGCCCTATAAACCCAAACGCAAAACAAAAGCGCAAACGGCGAGAGAGAATGGTTTAGAACCCTTATCCATACTGATGCTGGCGCAGGAGCCGGGAGATGTACAAGAAATAGCAACTTCTTTTATCAACGAAAAAATCAAAACTTCTGAAGAAGCGCTGCAAGGTGCGCGTGATATCATTGCTGAAACCGTTAATGAAGATGCACAGGTAAGAGCCAAACTGCGTAAGCTGTTTGAAGAAACCGGCGCCATGCAGAGCAAAGTGTTGACCGATAAAGAAACAGAAGGCGTTAAATACAAAGATTATTTCGATTTTTCGGAGCCCATTCATAAGATACCCTCGCACCGTACACTGGCCATATTGCGCGGGTTCCTGGAAGGATTCCTGCGCATGAGCATTGCACCACTTGAAGAAGAAGCGCTGCTGATGCTGGAAGAATCTTATGTTAAAAGCATGAATCCCTGGAATGAACATGTGAAGAAAGCGCTTAAAGATGCTTACCGTCGTTTATTACAGCCGAGTCTCGAAAGTGAATTCAGAACAGCGCTGAAACAAAAGGCCGATGAAGAAGCCATCAATGTGTTTGCAGAAAACCTGCGCCAGTTATTGCTGAGCGCTCCCTTGGGCAGCAAACGTATACTGGCCATCGATCCCGGATATCGTACCGGTTGTAAAGTGGTATGCCTGGATGAAAAAGGAGAATTGAAGAAAACAGACCTGATCTATGTGCACGAGAACAACCGTATTTATGAGAGTGAGCACAAGATCAAAGAACTGGTGAAACAATACCAGGTAGAAGCTATTGCTATTGGCGACGGTACGGCAGGAAGGGAAACAGAACAATTCATCAAGAAGATGGCTTTGGGTTTACCGGTATTCCTGGTAAATGAAGATGGAGCGTCTGTGTATTCCGCTTCTGAAACCGCCCGTGAAGAATTTCCTGATTATGATGTAACGGTTCGTGGATCAGTGAGTATCGGTCGCCGCCTGATGGACCCACTGGCCGAACTCGTGAAAATAGATCCCAAGAGCATCGGCGTTGGTCAATACCAGCACGATGTGAACCAGTTTCGCCTAAAAGAAAGGCTCGATCAAACGGTAGTAAGTTGTGTGAACAGTGTGGGCGTGAACCTGAATACCGCCAGCAAACATTTGTTGAGTTATGTGAGTGGTATCGGCAGCACGCTGGCGGATAATATTGTGAAGTATCGGAATGAAATTGGAAAATTCAACGACCGTGCACAATTACTGAAAGTGCCCAGGCTGGGAGGTAAGGCCTACGAACAGTGCGCAGGCTTCCTGCGTATCAAGGAAGGTGGCAATCCACTTGATGCAAGTGCTGTGCACCCCGAGGCGTATACATTGGTACAACAGATGGCAGGCGACCTGGCGGTAGATGTACAGGCTTTGATCGGGTCGGAAGAATTGCTGAAAAAGATTGATCCGAAAAAATATGTATCTGAACAATTTGGTGAATTAACCATTCGTGATATCATCAATGAACTAAAGAAACCGGGCCTCGATCCACGAAATGAACTGGAACAGTTCGAGTTTGCCAATATCTACAAAATAGAAGACGTATCTACAGGCATGGTAGTGCCGGGCGTAGTAACCAACCTCACCCGCTTCGGCGCTTTCATCGACATCGGCGTTAAGCAGGACGGACTCGTGCATGTAAGTGAAATTGCACACCAGTATATCAGCGATCCGGGTGAGGCTTTGAAACTGGGCCAGAAAGTGAATGTGAAAGTGCTGGAAGTAGATGTGCCCCGCAAACGTATCGCTCTTTCCATCAAACAAACTGAAGAAGCGCCTGCAAGAGGGCAACGCGCATCGCAGGGCAACAGCAGGAATCCTAAATCTTTTACCAAGAAAGAAGAAGATCTTAGTACGTTGAGTGTGAATGATGCGCTGTCTGCTCTGAAAAAGAAATTTGGAAAATAGCCGATCAGTGTGCTACGTCGTAAAAACGCCAGGATGTAGTGAAATCGCGCTTGAGTGGTTGATTGGTGAGGATAGCCCTTACCATTTCAACAGGCATATTGTTTTCCCGTAGTATAGCATCATTGAATGCTTTCAGGCTCATCTTGCTGCTGTCGACCAGTTCTTTTTTCAACGCATAAAACTGGAAAGCGCCTGTCATGTATGCCAGTTGGTAAAGTGGTCCGTATCCCCCGGTAAATGAGCGGCGCACTTCACCTTCTGCATTGGCCCTTTCATGTCCCACACGTGCTACCAGGAAATCGATACACTGCTGGGGTGTCCATTTACCCAAATGATAATTGAGCGAAAAGATGATGCGCGCGCAACGGTGCATTCGCCAGAACAACATGCCTACGCGGTCTTCAGGGGAACGTGGGAATTGTGCATCCCATAAAAGGAATTCCCAGTACAGCGACCAACCTTCTGTCCAGAATGGTGTTTCGAAATTGCGGTACGATTTGAAGCGGTTGTTCATGAACCCCTGCAAATGATGCCCGGCAATGAGTTCATGGTGAACAGTAGCCCTTGAAAAATGCGGGTTATTGCCACGCATGCTCATCATGCGGGAAGCAGAATCCATGGTATTGGTAGGATAAGAGATTTGCAGCAATTCTCCTCCGAGGAAAAAAGGACTTACCAGTTGTTGTGCAGGCGACATCATGGTCATGCGCCAGGTTTCTTCGGCGAGCGGCGGAATGGTCACCATATCATGTTTTTTGATGAAATCAATGGATTGGTGATAAAGATCCATGATCATCTGCGGCTGCCGTCCTTCGGGCACATAAGTGTTTTTTACTTTTTCCAGTGCGGCTTTCCAATTGTTTCCAAAACCCATATCGCGCGAAGCTTTCAGCATCTCTGTATCGCACCAGGCAAATTCTTTATTGGCAATGGTTACCAGTTCTTCGGGTGAATAGGGAATCATTTCATACTGCAACTGGCGTATCAGCTCATCCCTGCCAATGGGTGTTCCTACAATGCCGCTGCCATCTGGTTTTTGCAATCCGGTCTTATTGCCTTTATTTTTTAACAGTGTAGCATAAAAGGTGAGCGCGCTGTCAAGCGCCAGGTAGGGACCATATATCCAGCGGGTAAAAGCCGGATCGTAACCATAATAAAAATTGTAAACACTTTTCAGTGCCGCCTGTAATCCTTTGACGGTGCCTTCTGCACGAAGGGCCAGTGGCATGGGCAATGGGGCTTCCTGGTTTTGCAGGATCGATACCTGCCGGTCGAGCCGCCGCAACATCTGTTGCATTTGTAATGCTATGGATTCAGCAGGCATATAAGCGCCGCGGCGCCGGAGTTGTTCCCAGCGGTAGATGCTGTCGGCAAAAGACAGGTAGCGATGGATGGCTTTGTACTCTTTTTCTTCTTTGTTAAGCTGGTACAGTTCATTGTTGAGTTCCCGCTTGAACAACAGAAAGTCTACCTGGCTGCTCACCTGCATTGAATCGAAATTCAGTTGTTCCAGCCTGGCCAGGTAATCGCGGTTGAAGCGTTGAAAACGTTCTCTTCTTTCCGGCGAATTAATAATCGTATAAAAACGGCTGAGGCTGCCTTTATCCGCCTCGTACATGGCCATCAGCGGCTGCACTTCACTGGTCTGGTAATACGTATCGAGCGGGTCTTTCATCTGAGCATGGCCTGTATGCAGGGTTCCCAGCAATAAGAATATCAATAGGCAAATACGTGTTTTCATCCTTAAAAGTAAACATCCTCGATCAAAAAAAATGCTGCGGCTTGTTGGTTGTTCAATGTAATGGCCAATACATCGAACTGGAGGTATTGCCACTGCGGATGGAGGTATTGGTAGGCTTCCGCCGCATTGCGCAGGTGCTGCATTTTTTCTTTGGTAATGCTTTCTTCGGGCAGGCCATAGCTGAGGTTTTGCCGGGTTTTCACTTCTACAAAATGCAAACGGTTGCCGCGGCAGGCAATGATGTCCACTTCCCAATGCCGGTGACGCCAGTTGCGATGGAGAATGGTATACCCGGCCTCGTACAGGTAGTTTGCCGCGAGTTGCTCGCCCATTTTGCCAGTGTGTAAATGGTGTAACATATTAACTTTGATTTCATTAAATTCTCGTTCTTGTGTATGATATTTGCTATGTGTAGTTTTTTTAAAGTTTAACGGGTTTCATCGATGCAACAACAAAGCGATAAAATCATACGACTGCAAGGTAAAGTGCAACACTACGCTTGGGGCGGAGCTGAATTTATTCCGGATCTTTTGGGTATTTCCAATGAACAGAAAAAACCTTTTGCAGAATACTGGATGGGCGCACATCCTTCTGCACCTTCTGAACTCATCTCTTCTAAAGGGAATCAATCATTATATGAAGCCATCAGCTATCACCCGGTAACTATGCTGGGTGAAAAAGTGTACCAGGCTTTTGGTGAATTGCCTTATCTCTTCAAAGTGCTCGATGTGAAGCAGATGCTTTCCATACAAGTGCACCCTACCAAGGAAGAAGCGGAAAAAGGATATGATGCGGAAGAAGCGGAGGGCATACCATTGAACGCACCACATCGCAACTATAAAGACCGCAACCATAAACCCGAAGTGATGGTAGCGTTGAGCGAGTTCTGGCTATTACATGGATTTAAATCCAAAGCGGCGCTGGAAAAGTTGTTGAGTGAAGTGCCCGAATTCAATGTGTTCCTGCCTTATTTCAAGAAAGCGGGCGTTAAGGCTTTGTACCAGCTGGTGATGGAAATGGGACAAGCCGAAGTAAGTGCTTTATTGGCTACATTGGTAAAAAGAGCCATCCGGTTGAAACAGGAAGGGACCATCGACCCGTCGCACCCTGCATGGTGGGTGGCGGAATGGTATGCTTACCAGCCTGAAGGAGCGGATATTGACAGAGGTATTTTTTCGATTTATTTTTTCAACATTGTTCGGCTCAGTCCCGGCCAGGCCATATTCCAGGGTGCGGGTATTCCGCATGCATACCTGCAGGGACAAAACATAGAGTTGATGGCCAATAGCGATAATGTGTTAAGGGGCGGACTCACATCCAAACACATTGATGTGCCGGAGCTCATGAAGCATACCATTTTTGAAGAAGTAGTGCCTGAAATTCTGAATGGAAAAACAGTGCTTCCGGGAGAAACCGTTTATCCATGCCCTGTGCCTGATTTTGGTATCAGCAAAATTGAACTCAATAGCGGACTTTTTTATACCAGCCGGGCTGCTTCGCTTGAAATATGCATTGTAACAGATGGCGGCGCATTGATCGATAACAGCCTTGTGCTGAAAAGGGGAGAAGCAGTGGCTATGCTGCCGGGGGCGGAATATACTATTTATGCATCCGGACCTTGTACCATCTTCAAAGCATTCGTGCCTGGCGGATCATCAGACGTTGAGTGATCGCTCATATCCTTCATCAATCAATAAATGCTTGCCGTCGGCCGCTGCTGTAGCGAGCTCATCACAACGGTTATTCAGGGCATTATCGGCATGTCCCTTCACCCATACAAAGCGCGGTTTGTAATGGCGCGTGAGTTGATAATAACGCGTCCAGAGGTCTTTATTTTTTTTTCCTCCTTTGAAATCGGTGCGTATCCAGTTGTCTAGCCATTTTTTTTCTACGGCATTCACTATATACTGGCTATCGGTATAGATGGTGAGTGGAATATTTTTTTTAGTGAGCGATTCCAGTGCCACGATCACAGCCAGCAATTCCATACGATTGTTGGTGGTAAGACGATAGCCGGCCGATAATTCTTTGCGTTGTTGTCCCCATAGCAGTACCACACCATAACCGCCAGGCCCGGGATTACCCCTTGCAGCGCCATCGGTATAAATGAGTAACTGGTGTCCCTGTAGTTGTTCACTCATGACAGCGAATAAGTTCCTTTCATGTACAATATGGCCTGTCCGGCAATGGTAACCCTTTCTCCCAGAAAACCACACCAAAGATGCCCCCGCCTTTTAGACATTTGAATGGCTTTCATATCTGTTCGCTGTAGTTCATTGGCCCAGAATGGAATGAGTGTAGCATGGGCTGATCCGGTAACAGGGTCTTCTCCGATAACGGAGTTGGGGACAAAAAATCGTGAAACGAAATCTGCTTCATGCCCTTTGGCGGTAACAATAATGCCTATTGTATTGAGCACCCGGTTTAGGTGTAAAAAATCGGGTACTACTTTTTCTACCTCTTCCTGTGTGTTGTACACCAAAAAATAATCGCGCGACTTCAGTACACGGGCAGGAGGGATACTCAGTCCCTTCAGCAATTCAACCGGCGCTTCTACAGCAACGGGCATGCGTGCAGGGAAATTCATTTCCAATATATCTTCTTTACGGGTAACGTTGAGTTCGCCGCTTTTGCAATAAAAGCGGATAGATGGCCGATCGTATCCCAGTTCTGTGAAAATGATGAATGCAGTAGCCAGTGTTGGATGCCCGGCAAGGTCTATTTCAAATTCAGGAGTGAACCAACGGATATCATAAGCGCCGTCTTTCCGTTGCACAAAAAAAGCAGTCTCAGATAAATTGTTTTGATTGGCTAATTGTTGCATGGTATCGGTGGGAAGCCAGGACTCAAGCGGACATACAGCTGCCGGATTGCCGCCGAACATCGTATGTGTAAATGCATTGACAATATAAATGGGTAATGACATGGAATAGATAATGAATGAGGCGTTAAAATTAGCGCAATATTTTCAATGTGATCTCAGACCTGAAATACACCGGTTTTAAATTCGTCAATGACGGCATTTTGATTGGCTGCATGAATACCGGCAGAGATCAGTTCGCGTGTTTGAATGGGGTCAATGATATCATCTACCCATAACCTGGCCGCTGCATAATAAGGAGAGGTCTGGCTTTCGTAACGGTCTTTGATGGTTTGCAACAATTGCTGTTCTTCTTCGGACGATATTTCTTTGCCTTGTTGCTTCATGGCCGCTACCTGTATCTGTAATAAAGTTTTAGCAGCCTGCTCACCACCCATCACCGCGATCCTGGCCGAAGGCCATGCATAAATGAAACGCGGATCATAGGCTTTGCCGCACATGGCATAATTACCGGCGCCATAGCTATTGCCTACTATGATGGTGATCTTGGGCACCACAGAATTGGCCACTGCATTCACCAGCTTGGCGCCGTCTTTGATGATGCCACTGTGTTCGCTGCGGCTGCCTACCATGAAGCCGGTCACATCCTGTAAAAAAACAAGTGGTATTTTTTTCTGGTTACAATTGAGAATGAAACGGGCTGCTTTATCGGCACTATCATTGTAAATAACACCGCCCAATTGCATTTCTCCTTTTTTTGTTTTGCTTATGAGCCGTTGGTTAGCCACAATACCTACTGCCCATCCGTCGATACGGGCATATCCACAGAGAATGGTTTGTCCATATTCCTGTTTAAATTCTTCGAATACACTGTCATCCGTAATACAGGCGATAATCTCGCGCATATCGTAAGGTTTAAGGTTACCTTCGGGAATGATGTCATATAAATGCGCAGGATCTTTTTTAGGTGGCAGGGCAGTTGTTCTGTTAAACCCGGCCAATGGTTGCGGCCCTAATTTAGATACCATTTTTTTGATGTGATCGAGGCATTCCTGTTCATTGCTGAATTTATAATCGGCAATGCCGCTGATGGCATTGTGTGTTTCAGCGCCGCCCAATGTTTCTGCATCCACTTCTTCGCCAATGGCTGCCTTAACAAGATATGGCCCTGCTAAAAAAATACTGCCGTTGCCTTCTACCATCAGTGTTTCATCACTCATGATGGGCAGGTAAGCGCCACCTGCCACGCATGCGCCCATCACAGCCGCGATCTGTGTAATGCCCATAGCGCTCATGCGGGCATTGTTGCGGAATATCCTGCCAAAATGTTCTTTGTCGGGAAATATTTCATCCTGCATGGGAAGGAATACACCTGCACTATCCACCAGGTAAATGATGGGCAACCTGTTCTCCATAGCTATTTCCTGCAAGCGCAGGTTTTTTTTACCGGTGATGGGAAACCAGGCGCCCGCTTTCACGGTCTGGTCATTAGCCACCACCACGCATTGCCTGCCACTGATGTAACCGATGCCGGCAACGGTTCCGCCGGCCGGGCACCCGCCTTCAGCCTCATACATATCATAACCGGCGAAAGCGCCTATTTCATGAAAAGGTTGGTCACTGTCACACAGGTAAGTGATCCTTTCGCGGGCAGTGAGTTTGTTACGCTCTGCCTGGCGGGCAAGGGCTTTCTTACCACCTCCCTGGCAAACCTGCTCAAACCGGCTGCGCATCTGCGATACAGCCAACTTCATCCAGTCTTCGTTGCGGTTGAATTCATGCTTCATCTACGAACAATTGTTAGTATGCCAAAGATAGGGCTAGGATTGTTAGCACGAAAACAGGATAAATGCGAGCGAAAGCTTATTTTGCAAGCTGGATCTTTTTATTGTGTTATAAATACACATTATTTACTACTTTAGCACCCTAACCCTATATTGTAAGAATTGAAAACGGATCGCTTGCCTTCTGCCAGACAATATCATGCTCCTGCTGTGCCTGCAACTGCTGTGGTAAAAAAAGCGCCAGGCGTATTTCGGAAAATAACCTTCCAACTGAAATTTCATACGTTATTCGGACAAGAACTGTTCATCGTGGGAAATCATTTGTTGTTAGGCAATAACGATTTAGCAGGTGCATTGTCCATGGAATATGAAAACGGCGATTATTGGCGGGCTGTTATCGAATTGAATGAGGCGCAATGCACCGACCAGGAGATTACGTATAATTATGTACTGAAAAATGCAGATGGCCTCATCAGTTTTGACTGGGGCGCCGATAAAAAATTCAATCCTGCCAAACTCTGTAAAGCAGAGACTATTTTTTACGATGCCTGGAATTACGCCGGTTATTTTGAGAACGCATTTTATACAGAGCCCTTCAAGCAGGTTTTACTGAAACACAACCATACAGCTATAAAAAGCGATCATGTTGGAAAAACAACGCATGTGCTGATGGTAAAGAGTCCGCTCTTGCAAGCCGGCCAAACCCTCTGCATACTGGGCAATACTGTTGAATTGGGGAATTGGGATACTGTTGCACCGGTATTGATGAACAGGCAGGAAGGGGAGGATTGCTTTACAGCATCGCTCGATCTGGGCCACGCGTCTTTCCCGATTGCTTACAAGTATGGTGTATACGATACGGAGAAAAATATTTTCCTGCTGTATGAAGATGGCGACAACAGGATATTGAACGACCCTGGCGCCAAAAACAAGCAGGTGACTGTGAATGATGGATTCACCATATTGCCCGATAATACCTGGAAGGGTGCAGGCGTTGCTATTCCTGTGTTCGGCCTGCGCAGTGAGCAGAGCCTGGGAGTAGGAGAGTTTACCGACCTGAAACTGCTGGTCAACTGGGCACGTACTACCGGCTTGAAACTGATACAGCTGTTGCCGGTGAACGATACAACGGCTACACATAGCTGGACAGATTCTTATCCGTATGCAGCGATTTCGGCTTTTGCATTGCATCCTATTTACCTGAATGTGGAAGCGCTTGCCGGTGCTAAAAACAAAACCATACGACAAAAAATATCCAAAGAAAGAGAGCGGCTGAACCATTTGCCGGTAGTCGATTATGAATCGGTAATCAAGACCAAGTGGTCGATCATCCAGGAACTGTATGCAGAAGTTAAAAATAATTTTTTCCTGCTCAAGGATTACCAGGATTATTTTGAACAGAATAAACATTGGCTCGAACCATATGCAGCTTTTTGTTACCTGCGCGACCTCTATGGAACAGTTGATTTCAACCAATGGCCTCAATATACACGTTACGATGCAGGAGCTATTCAAACATTGATCGGTTCACACCGCGATGAAATTGGGTTGCATTATTATATCCAGTACAACCTGCACCTGCAACTGAAAGAAGCCACTGCTTATGCACATGAGAATGGCATCATTGTTAAAGGGGATATCGCCATTGGTGTATACAGGCATGGTGTGGATGCCTGGCAGAACCCTGAATTGTATCACATGGATGCGCAGGCGGGTGCACCACCCGATGATTTTGCAGTGAAGGGACAGAACTGGGGATTTCCCACTTACAACTGGGAACGTATGCGTGAAGATGGCTTCGCCTGGTGGAAGCAGCGTTTCGAACAGATGAGTTACTATTTCGATGCTTTTCGCATCGATCATATATTGGGTTTCTTCAGGATATTCAGTATACCTATGCATGCGATAGAAGGCATCATGGGACATTTTGTGCCCGCTATTCCGGTACACATCAATGAATTTCACAGCAGGAAGATTAACACCGATCTGCATCGGTTTACCCAGCCGTATATTTCAGACCAGGTATTATGGGAAATATTCGGGCACGACAACAACCTGGTTAAAAAAGAATTCCTGCAATCTGCCGGAGATGGCTCGTATTCTCTCAAACCTGCTTTTGCTACACAACGGCAGGTAGAGACCTATTTCGCAACGCTGGAAAATGATGAGCATCACCAGAAAGTCAAGGCCGGCCTTTTCGATTTGATCAGCAATGTGATATTGTTCGAAGCGGAGCAGGCTGATGGCATGCATTTTCATTTCCGTTTCGGGATGGAAAATACCAGTTCATATCGCCACCTCGATGAGCAGACAAAACAAGCCCTGCATGAGCTGTACATAGATTATTTTTTCCGCAGGCAGGATGAGTTCTGGAAGAAAGAAGCGTTGCTGAAGCTGCCTGCTTTGAAGCGGGTGACCAATATGCTGGTATGTGGAGAAGACCTGGGTCTTGTACCGGCTTGTGTACCCGATGTGATGCACCAATTGGGGCTGCTGAGCCTTGAGATACAGCGGATGCCTAAGGCTAATCATATAAAATTCTTCAACCCAAAAGATGCGCCTTACCTGAGCGTGGTAACGCCCTCTACGCATGATATGAGCACCATTCGTGGCTGGTGGGAAGAAGACAAAACAACGATACAGCAATTCTACAACGAGGAACTTGGGGAGCCCGGAACGGCGCCTTATTATTGTGAGCCATGGATCAACAAAGCCATTGTATTGCAGCACCTACATTCACCTGCCATGTGGAGCATTTTTCAATTGCAGGATATCCTGGGCATAAGCGAGCAATTACGCCGTGAGAACCCCGGTGAAGAACGCATCAACGTACCCGCCAATCCCCGCCATTACTGGCAATACCGCATGCACCTTACTTTGGAATCATTACTTGCGGCCAATGCATTCAATGAAGAATTTCATGGTTATGTAATAGCCAGTGGCAGATTGTCTGATTAATTTAAACTAACAGCTTTGAAACTTCGATACTGGCAGCAGAACCTCCCTTTTCAATACCCGTTCTCCATTTCGAACGGACGTACCAAAACCCATCAGCCTGCATTGGTAGTAACACTGGAATTGGGGCCTTTTACCGGCATCGGCGAAGCGCCGGCCATTGTGTATTACAATATCACAGTGGAACAAATGATGGCAGACCTGGAAAGCAAAAAAACATTGGTGGAGAAATTTGCACTCACCGACCCCGAAAGATACTGGCATTACCTGCACCATCTTTTTCCAAACAATCCATTCCTTGTATGTGCACTGGACATAGCCTGCTGGGACCTGTACGGAAAAATGAAAGGCCGGCCGCTCTATGCCTTGTGGGATACGGAATGGGAACACACTGCTATCACAGACTATACCATTGGTATTGACCAGATAGACCAAATGGTGGGCAAAATGAAAGCAAAACCCTGGCCGGTATACAAGATCAAACTGGGAACCGATGAAGACATCGCCATTGTAAAAGCATTGCGAGTCAATACCGATGCCCGTTTCAGGATCGATGCCAATGCCGGATGGACAACCGAAGAAGCATTGGAAAAAATACCGCAACTGGCCGAACTGGGGGTAGAGTTCATCGAACAACCACTTGCGAAAGACAATTGGGAGGGGATGAAAGTTTTATTTGAACGATCATCACTTCCATTATTTGCAGATGAAAGTTGCGTATCGGAAACAGACGTGGAAAAATGCCATGGCCATTTTCACGGGATCAATATCAAGCTCACCAAATGCAGTGGCATCACGCCTGCCAGGCGAATGATCACAAAAGCACGTTCATTGGGCATGCAGGTAATGATGGGAAGTATGAACGAATCTACAATTGGTTCATCGGCTATTGCGCATTTTCTGCCGCAACTGGATTATGCAGACCTGGACGGCCCCTTGCTGTTATCACAAGATGTAGCACAAGGGCTTACTTATGATTTCGGAACTGTTCGTGTATCAGGAAAACCTGGCCTGGGTATCAGTCCCTTATAAGATGCAGATTTACATTTGTTTAACAGATTTAGTCGTTTCTGGCATTGCGTTTGGCTTATATACAGTATAAAACGTTCTACCATGAAAAAGTTAATTCTACCCACCTTGTTGCTCGCAGCTGTGCTGATGAGCAGTTATACAGAAGCACAGGTTCGACTGAATGTGAACCTCAACATAGGAAGACCTGCCTGGGGCTTGCCCGGTGAATATGAGGGCGATTATTATTACCTCCCTGAGATCGATAGTTATTACGATATTCCCCATCGCTCATTCATTTACCTGAGCGATGGACGCTGGGTGATCGGCGCTTCTTTGCCTGCTATGTATAGTGATTATGATCTTTATGGCGGATATAAAGTAGCAATCAATGAACCCAGACCCTGGTATCGTTGCGATTATTACCGAGATCGTTATAGTGATTATTACAATACCTACAGAAGGCCCGTGGTAGTGGACAACAGATACCCGGCTTATGGTGGCGATCGTTATGGTTATGGCGGAAAAAGGAAAGACAAATTCTACAATGGCCACGATAACCGCAAATGGGACAGGGGAGACCGCGACGATGATGACCGTGGTGGCCGTTGGGGAGACCGCGGTGAACGTGAGCGCGAACACGGCAGAGGCTGGGACCGTCGCGAAAGAGACTAAACACGCATGGTTTTGACAGTGACCATAAAAACCCTCTTGCCCCGGGCTTAAGCCCGGGGCAAGAGGGTTTTTATTTGGTTTCTTCTCTGTTGTTGTCGAATTTCGAGGCAAGAACAAGCGCATGACACCGGAAAGGAAAAATAAATTGATACAAGTATTGAATAAACGCCAACCCAACCTGACTGTAGTGATGGAAAATATACAGGACCCGCATAATATTGCCGCAGTCATGCGAACCTGTGATGCGGTAGGCATACAGGATATATATATTCTAAATACAAAAATTCCACGTCACGACAAGTTCGGACCTAAAAGCAGCAGCAGCGCAGCCAAATGGTTGACCGTGCATCATTTCGATAATGCTGCAGCATGCTTTGCGCAATTAAGACAGCAATACAGTCGCATTTTTACCACGCATCTTGCCGCCGATGCTGTAAGTGTGTATGATATCGATTTTACAGTGAGTGTAGCGCTTGTGTTTGGCAATGAGCATTCCGGAGTGAGTGAAGAGATCAGGTTGCTGGCTGACGGTAATTTCATCATCCCCCAGGTTGGCATCATCCAAAGCCTGAATGTGTCTGTTGCTTGCGCTGTGAGTATTTATGAAGCCATGCGACAGAAAACCCTTGCAGGGCATTATGAGCAGCGGTCTCTGCCGAAAGCTCAATCAGATCAACTAATGACCGAATGGGGTATTACAACCCAGAATTATTGAATGTATCGCCATGAAAAAACTATTTATTTGCTTATTCTGCTGCCTGTTATCAGTAATGACGGAGGCCCAGTCGATCCCTAAAATGAAGATCGGTGAACTGTTGAAGATGGTTGATACCAGTTCCGCCCCTACGGTCTTTAATTTTTGGGCAAGTTGGTGCGGCCCCTGCGTGCACGAGATCCCCTGGTTCGAAAAACAGGTGGCAGCTTTCAAAACAAAAGGTGTGAAGTTGGTGCTCGTGAGTCTCGACTTCCCCGATGATTATCCCAAAGCGATCGCAGCTTTTGCCCAAAAGCAGCATTACCATTCCAGTATTATATGGCTCGATGAACAAGATCCCAATGTTTTTTGTCCGATGATAGACAAATCCTGGGACGGCACCATCCCGGTGACCCTGATGGTAAACAATAAAAAGCATTACCGGCAATTTTTTAATCACCAGTTACCAGAGACAAGGCTGGTTCTTGAATTGAAGAAATTGACCGAATAATACATTCCAGCCGCGACGCATACGAATTACTCAATAAGGTTACTACTACAAAAAACGTATTGAAAAAATTTGAACAGAATGCAACACTTCGAGGGATAGCAGAGGAAAGAGGTGTTTTATTCAAAGAATATTTTTTTTAATACATACGAAAGGTTGCATTGTTTTTTATTTATATTGTTAGACAATGTTATGGGTTATTCGTTTAATTTTAAACGAACTAACCCTGGTTGATTTAAACAGGGCGTCGAAACTACTGAACCTTTTATGAAGAAGATATTGTTGATGCTTGTGATACTCACCGGTTGTATAGGTGTGGGATGGACACAGCAGGCAAAATTAGATAGCTTATTACGCGTAAACGAGGCTTATCAGAAAGAAGATTCTTTAAAGGTTATTTACCTGCGCTATATTTTCGGACAGTATGCAATTTTGAAACAGTTCGATAAAGTGGAAAGCTTCGGCGAAGCGGCTGTTTCCCTCGCAAAAAAACTACCCAATAAAAGTATACTGGAAGTTACCTATTATAAATTGGGCGCCTCTTATCACGGCGTGTCAGATTATCTCAAAGCCCTTTCTTATTACGAGAAAGCACTCGAAGTGGGAAAGGAAGCTGCCGATAAAGTGCATATGGCTGATACGTATCTGAATATGGGAGCGCTGTACAATGATATTCCGGATTACGCTAAATCGCTGGAAGCCCATCAGAATGCAATTATTTTATATGAGCACTTGGGGAAAAAAGGCGAAGTGGCCAGTTGTTACATGAATATCGGGGAAATCTATGAGGGTCTTGGCCAGTTTAAACAGGCATCGGAATACATACACAAAGCTTTAAAAATATTTGAGGATGCAAGCAGTACAAGCAGAGGAGTGGCTGTTGCCTGTGAAGCACTTGGAAATATCTTAATGATGGCCTCAGATAACGAGCTTATGAACATGCGGATCAGGCCGGCGGAAAAATATGAAAAAGCACTCCAGCTATTTAACAGGGCACTGCCAATAGCAGAGAAAGAAGAGGATTATTCGATGAAATCTTCCATTATGACGGGTATTGGCAAAATATACGAAGCCCGGCAAAACAAAGAAACTGCGCTGAAATATTACCTGACCTCCATGGAAGTAAACAAGAAAGCCAATGAAAAACTTACGCTGGCAGAAAATTACCTAAACCTGGGCAGGTATTATACAAAAAATAAAGATTATGGGAATGGTTTTATTAACCTGAAACAGGGCCTGGATATAGCAAGACAGATTAATGTTTCAGGAGTACAAAAAAATGCATTGGAAAGCCTGAGTAATTTATATGAAACAACAGGCCGTTTCGACAGTTCGCTTTTTTATTACCGGGAGTATATTGTCATGCGTGACAGCATCTATAATAATGAAAAGGAAAGGGAGATCACGCACAAGCAATTGCAACTCGATTTTAATATTAAGGAAAGGGAATATAAACTGACCCAGCAGTTGACCGATGAAAGCCTGAAACAGCAGATACTGCTGGCAAAACAACAACAGCAGGAGATCATTCTCAGAAAGCAGCAATTAGAGATCAGTGATCAGGAAAAAAGCCTTCAAAGGGTTGCCTTTCTTAAAAAAGAGGCAGACCTGGAAAACGCAAAGAAATTGGAAATCACCCGGTTGCAAAAGGAGCAATTAAGGGCTCGTTTCGATAAAAAGATTAAAGACAGCAGGATCAGCGCCCAGCAGGCACAGATCGAATTCGATGCAAAATTATCAACCGCACTGGCAATAATTGCCATTACCACTTTTGTTGCTGGAATACTGGTATTTTACAACCACTATAAAACCGTTAAGCTAAACAAATTGGTCTCGAAGCAAAAGCAGACTTTGGAAGAGCTGGTATCGGTAAAAGATACAATATTCGGTATTGTGAGTCACGATCTCAGAACGCCGGTCAATAACCTGATCTCTTTCAGTTCACTGCTGGCAAACGGGCATATTGAGCAAAAGAGACTGGCTCAATATACAGAATTGATAAAAGGCACACTGGATCATACTGCCAGCTTAATGGATAACCTGCTTAACTGGTCGGCCAGCCAGATGCAGGGTTTTGCACCCGTTATAGAAGATATTGATATGGCAGCTATTGTGGAACATGTTATCAATGGTGCGCACCATACAATAGGAACAAAAAACCTGACGGTGAACAACAGCGTCAAGGAGGGGGTAAGGGTATTGGGCGACCGCAACATGGTAGAACTGATCGTTCGTAACCTGGTTAGCAATGCCATTAAATTTTCCGGCCAGGATGGGTTATTGGAAATTTTTGCGAAGAGAGACGGCAAAGGGATGGTGCTCTCAGTAAGAGATAATGGTGTAGGAATCAGCGAAACAAAAGTGCAGCAGATCAATGATGTCGCCATAAAATCAATTGAAAGCACCCACGGGACCAATAGAGAAAAAGGAACCGGTCTTGGCTTACTGTTAAGCAAGCATTTTGCAGCTATATTACATGGGAATATCACTGTGAACAGCCGTCCCGGGGCAGGCAGTATATTTCATATAACCTTACCCGCGGCATGAAGGTATTATTCCCCAAAGCGGGTCAATGTTTTTTTATGTACTACCGTATCCAGCAATGCCTGTTTATAGGCTGTACTGATTGGGATTATATTGTTGTCTTTCAGCAGTATTTCGCCCACTGTAATATTTTTAATATACAGCAGATTAACCATATACTGTTTGTGAACGCGTATGAAGAAGCTGGCGGGCAATTGCTTTTCCAGGTTCTTTAAACTCACCAGGACCAAATGTGTTTTCTGGCTCGTAGTATGTATTTTGGAAAAATCCCCCATACTTTCAATATATAACACGTCGCCCATATCAAGCCTGGTATAACCGCTGGCATCTTTGATGAAGAAATAGGCTTGAGCGTCGATGGTCTTGATCAGGTTGTTACCGGTATCCGGAGAAGATGCTTTAGGGCTCGCCTGGTTATTCAGCAACTTCTTTAACTGGATGTATTCAATCGCCTTGTTGGCGGCATGGATCAGTCGTTCCAGTTTAACCGGTTTTACAATATAATCGATCACATTCAGGCTGAAGCTCTCCACAGCATACTCCGGATGGGATGAAATAAAAATAAAAACGGGGTGATTTTTGGTGCTTTTCAGCAGTTCTATGCCAGACAGGCCCGGCATATCTATGTCAGAAAAAACAATATCTATTTTGTTGTCTCTCAAAATATTCACTGCTTCCAATCCACTTGACAGGGTAGCGTATATTTCCAGGCAGGCAATTTGTTTCAGTTTCAGCGCAAGCGAGTCGCATTCAATAATGTTATCATCTATTATGATACAACGGTATTTCATCTTCGCAGAGGTTAGTAAGGGTACTGAGCTAGAATTTTGCCTGAAATTAAGCTGTTTTTTCTTCTCATCTACGAAATCAATGCCCTAGTCTATTAAAATCATTGTGTTATCAACTCAATTTTGACTGGAATTGGCAATTTGTCAAATTACATCCTTGTAGATATTTCTCTACAGTAATTTACAGACGCTACTACAATCAACCTAACTAAAAACCTGCATATGAACCTTGCGCTGTTCAATTGAAAAGTACCTGTGCTTTTTACCCCAACCTTATTTCCTATCGAATATGCGGCTTCCAACTGTATTCAATAATTTTTTAATAATTAAAAACTTGATTATGTTAAAACGATTACTCTTTTTTATGCTGGTTATGGGCTCTGTAAGCATTTCTTTTGGCCAGTCTTCTGAAACCGTGTATAAAAACTGGCAGGTTTTTCCTGAAACCAGGAACTCAATAGAGATCTTTTACCGTGTTGTTAAATGTAACAACACAAACCAGGTACAGATCAGCGTCTTTAATGACGGTCCTGCAGATCAAAATGCGCAGTTTGCCATCACTATTACAAATAAAGGAGACGGTCAGAATTTGTCGAAAGATTTCAACTTCGCCAGCAAAAAAGGCGTGTTCAATAAGCCTGACTGCGATAGCGATGCTTTGAATGATTTGAAGATCAGTCTTCCCACTGGATTTGACCCTTCGGGCCTGTCTGTAAAAAAAACATATAAAAACTAAGTGCAACAGAATGCTTAGAAGGATAATTTTCTGAGATCATGATTAATGGTCATTATCAAAATTAATTTATGAAAAAAATTCTACTCTTTGTAACATGCCTTTTTGTTACAATCCTTTCGTTCGCACACGTTACGGAAATACGTGTTAACCAGGCCCAAGATGGCTCTTTAACATGGTATCTGATGACCTACCATCAGGTAAATGAATGCGGCCATTCGGGCGCGGGGCTCACTATTAACGGGGTCAATTACCCTATTGACGCAGAATTTGCCGGAAATGCATCTTCATTGAGTCCCACTATTTTTGCTGCGGCATCATCTATTTACCTGGGCTTTGGCTTTAACAGCTATGCTACTGTTCATACCCCGTTCCTGGGTACTACACTGAGCGTAGCCCCTTATTCAAACAATGTATGCTGGGCTTTTTTGGTAGGAGGCTCCGGTAATTTTACACCACCTCCACCCCCGGTTTGTACAAGTTGCCCGATAACAGGCTGGAGCAATACAGTTATATTGCCAGGTAATAATAATGGAACACCCTGTAATCCTACAGATGATTATACCACTGCTAGCATAAGGGTCAACCATCTTTCCTGTGCATCCATTACAGGTACCAAAAGCTTTAAGGTAATTTACGATCCTTCAGGGGCGAATGTTTCCTATGGACCGTTTAATTACAATGCCGGGGTAACAACAGATGTAACCATTTCCATACCCTATGGGGCCAGTAACAGTACTATGGTTAAAGTAATAGATGCTGCTTTCCCTTGCCAGGTAACACATGGTCTTTCCATACCCAATGGCCAGTACCTAGGGGAAAAAGATATGGTACCACCAACTATTTCGAGCCCGGGCCCCATTACGGTCAATAATGATCCCGGTAAATGCGGCGCGAGCGTAGCATATACAGTAAATTATAGCGACAATTGCGGCGTTCCAACCATGCAGCAAACGGCTGGTTTGCCCAGCGGTTCGGTATTCCCTGTTGGAACCACTACCAACAGTTTTATCGTAACCGATGCGGCAGGTAATACAGCCAGCGCTTCGTTCACTGTAACGGTAAAAGACAATGAAGCGCCGGTACCAACCACTTCAGTAACAGGTTCAAAGACCATTTCAGTGCCTTATGGTAATACCAATAGCTGGAGTCCGTGGATATTTAATTTTTCTGATCCTTTACCCGCTGGAGCTGTTGTAACTGGCGCGAGCTTATCCTATACAGCTGTAGACCAGGGATGGGGCGGAACCGGTGATTACGATCATATGTATGTTTCGGGTACCCATATCGGCGATAACCAGTTATTCCATTACGCGCAGTCATTCACCATCAATTATAACGGAAGTATCCCTGGATATAATTATGGCGGCAATAATACTTTGCAGATGAATTTCACCGGTTATCCTGGCTGGGTAGGTTATTTCCGAGGAGGCACACTTACGATAAATTACCAGATAAATGCCCTGCCCGCTGTTACGGCCGAATGCGCTGCAACAATTACAGCGCCTACTGCTAAAGACAATTGCTCGGGTATGGTAACAGGAACTACCAGTGATCCACTTACTTATAGCAATCAGGGTACTTATATCATGCACTGGACATACCAGGATGCCAGTGGAAATACCGCTACTCAAACACAGGCCGTTATTATCAAAGATGTTACTCCACCTGTGATTACAACAGCGCCGGGTAGCCTGGATGCAACGGTTGAGTGTTCCGACGCTACTTCTCTGGCCAAAGCATTGACGTTGGCCCCAGTAGCTACTGATAATTGCAGTACAGCAACCATACATGTTTTAAGCGATGTAAAGACCGCAGGCTGTGGTAGTTCCTATACACAGGTAAGAACCTGGAACTTTACCGATGCAAGTGGCAATACAAGCGCCAATAACTTTGTACAGACCATTACGGTACTGGATAGAACAGCGCCAGTTTTGGGTGCAGCGCCTGCTAACATTACTGTAGACTGTAACGCAGTACCTGCAGCAGCTACTTTAACAGCAACAGATAATTGTGATGCATCGCCTGTAGTAGTATTTGCACAGACAAGCACGCAGAATGCCGATATCAATAATGCGGGTCATTACAATTATACTATTACCAGAACCTGGACAGCCAAAGACGCATGTGGAAATACTTCTTCTGCAGTGCAGGTGATCACCGTTCATGATATTACTGCGCCAACATTAACTACACCTTCTGCCATAAACGCAGTGAATGATAAAGGTATATGCGGAGCAATAATCAACTTTGCTGCAACGGCTTCGGATATTTGCGGTCCGGTTGCGATTACGTATAGCCAGAATCCCGGAACAGTTTTCCCTGTAGGTGTTACTACTGTAAATGTGACCGCTACCGATGTAAGTGGTAACGCGTCTTCGGGAACCTTTACCATAGTAGTTGCTGATACTGAGAATCCAACGATCAGCACGGTGAATATCAGTGTGAGCAATGACCCGGGCAAGTGTTCGGCCACGGTGAGCTTAGGCATCCCGGTTACCAAAGACAACTGCGGTGTACAGCGTGTAGTGAATGACCATCCGTCGGCTACTTACCCTGTAGGCACTACAGTAGTAAC
This sequence comes from Sediminibacterium magnilacihabitans, assembly GCA_002973575.1. Taxonomy (GTDB): domain Bacteria; phylum Bacteroidota; class Bacteroidia; order Chitinophagales; family Chitinophagaceae; genus Sediminibacterium; species Sediminibacterium magnilacihabitans. Next base: position 1,979 of record PVEQ01000015.1, on the reverse strand, counting down.
CTGGACGGTAACAGATATCCATGGCAATACGAATAGCACTGTACAGACAGTGGTTGTTACAGATAATGAAGCGCCGGTGATAGCCTGCGCGGGCAACCAGGTATTCTGTGCTAATACTGGCGGTAATACCAATTACACAATCCCTGTACTAAGCCAGGGAGATAATTGCGGAATAGCCAGTACCCTGTATACGGTAACAGGCGCCACAACAAGAAACGGCGCGGGTATCGATGTAAGTGGTGTATTCAATATCGGTACATCAACAGTAAGTTATACAGTAACGGATATACATGGTAATGTAAGTACTTGCAGCTTCACAGTGAAAGTGAACCCGCTACCGGTAGCCAGTATCGCACCGAGCAATGCGGATGCGTTCTGTAATAAGCTAACCCTTACTGGCAGCAGTACGTTAAACGGACCGTTTGGCTACCAGTGGCTGTACAGTATGGGCAGCTTTGCCGCTACACAGCAGATCAGCTTAGACTTAACAAATGGGGATGGCGTATACAGCCTGTATACTACAGATGGTAATGGTTGCAGGAGTGAATTTGCGGCCACCTACATGTATGCCAAAGAGACGCTCGTAAGCAGCTACACGATCCTGGGAGGCAGACAGGTAGAGTTGAGCGACCACAATATAGTGTCCGGCGGCAGTGTGGGTGTGATGAGCGCAAGGGGCAGGGCTAAGTTTGGAGAAAAGACAACCGTAGCATCGGCGGGGGCATTTGTAAAAGCACCAAGAATAGACGCAGAGAGTGGAGCGGTGATCAACCAGAAGATCTATGAGGTAGCTGCTGTTGACTTACCAACGATGGTGTATAACACGACAAGCACAAGAGGACTGCCCAATTTTAAGGTTCGCAAGAATACAACAGTAACGCTAAGTAGTAATTACAAAGAAGTGAATATTGGTCAAGGTGCAGTTGTTACGTTGGGTGGAACGGTATTTGGATCGATAGAGATAGGCCCGGGAGCAACGGTATTGTTTACGAGCCCTGTGATCAATATAGGCAGGTTGCATGTAAGCGGCGGTTCATCTACAGGAGCCTATACGAATGTACGTTTTGCAGGCAACAGCCAGGTGCTTGTAAGCAATGGGGTAGAGATAGGTAAGAAGAGCAAGATCAATGCAGATCGTTATAAAGTTACGTTCTATGTAGGGCAGAAACCAAGGGTGGAAGAAGACCACCAGCATGAGGGAGAAGAGAGTCACCAGTTTGACGGAGGTGATGAAGGCGATGGAGGAGGTTACTTCACGGTGCATGGAGGCGAAGAAGGAGATGAACATGGAAGAGATGATGGTTATAGAGAGGAGCAGGGTGGAGACCACCAGGATGGCCGCGGTACCAGGGAAACGGATACCTGGGTGAATGCGAATGTATATGCGCCGAATGGCCAGCTGGAAGTACAGGGTAACAGGGACAGTACGCATATGACGGGTCTGTTTATAGCCCGGGAGATACAGAGTGAAAACCGCAATGTGATCTGGAACAGTTATGATTGCAGTGTTGGACCGGTAGTAACGTCATCAGCAACTGGGGGCAATACCACCCTTACACAAACAGCTACTGAAGACAAAGTGAAAGTAAGCTCAGAAGAATCAGAACTGAAAGTAACGGTAGCTCCAAACCCAACCAGCACTTACTTCACACTGAAGATCCAAAGCAGGTATGAGACACCGGTGAATTTACGGGTGATGGATGCATCAGGAAGAGCGATAGAAGCGAGATCAGGACTGCATAGCAATAGTAGCTTGCAGGTAGGAGAAAACTACCAGAGCGGGACCTACTTTGCAGAATTTATTCAGGGATCCAAGCGTAAGGTCGTACAACTGATCAAAGCGAGTAAGTAATCAAGGGGTATTATTATTTTCTGAATCGAGGGGAGGCTGTCTCAAAAGGGCAGCCTCTTTTTATTTTTAAGGGTGGGTTTGTGCACAATGGAGGTGAATAAAAAGATATAGGTTATCATACAATAAA
>PVEQ01000014.1 GCA_002973575.1 Sediminibacterium magnilacihabitans | reverse complement strand
CCCCACCCCGTCATCCCGAGCAAGCGTAGCGCGCCGAGGGACCTCCTCAAAGCTGCAGCAGGTCCTTCGACTCACTGCGTTCGCTCAGGATGACGCAAAAAAAAGTCTGACTAATTAATAGCCAGACTTAAAATGTAGTGTCAGTTATTGGGAATTAATACCTGTTGTATCCACCACCATTGCCGCCACGATCGCGGTTGTATCCGCCACCGCCGCCACGGCTTCCGCCGCCGCCATAACCGCCACGGCTTCCACCACCGCCGCCACCAAAGCTTTTCTTTTTAAAGCCGCCTCTCTCGCCTTCAGGACGAGGAGTAGATTCGTTTACAACGATCTTGCGACCCAGCACTTCTGTATCGTGCAGTCCGCTGATCGCGCTACGCGCAGCTTCATCATCCGCCATTTCAACAAAACCAAAACCTTTGCTACGGTCGTTGTTGAATTTGTCAGTAACAATCTTAGCGCTTGTTACTTCTCCATAAGGCGCAAAAAGATTTTGCAGGTCTTCGCTGGTCATGTTCCAGTTCAGGTTTCCAACGTAAATGTTCATGTTTGAAAAAAAAATTAAGTGATCAAAAACCAATGAAAAACCAGTAACCAAGAACCCTGAAACATTTACGTAAAAACGTTCTGAGACATGGAAGAACTGTCATTGGACTCCCGAAGGTAGTGTTTTTATGGAAAAAGCAACTTTTTTTTCGTCAGGCTATTTTTTACCCACAAAAAAGCCCCGCCAGCATGACCGGCAGGGCTTGAATTTCAATGTCAAAACAGTGAAATGAGCTTTTATTCGCCCACCACCTCAAAATCGATCTCGGTAACCTGTCCGTTGCCGAAGTCAATAGTAGCTTTGTAAGCGCCCAATTCCTTCACCTCACCTACAATAGAGATACGCTTGCGGTCGATCTCGTAACCTTTCTGGTCACGAATAGCACGTGCGATCTGCAGAGAGGTAACAGTACCGAAGATCTTGCCGCTGGTACCGGTTTTAGCGCCAATTTTCACAGGGGCTGCCTTCAATACCTCGATCACTTTGTTGATCTCAGCCAGCATAATAGCTTCTTTCTTGGCTTTTACCTTCAGGCGCTCTTCGAGCTGCTTCAGGTTGGAAGGGTTGGCTTCTACCGCAAATTTCCCGGGAATGAGGAAGTTACGGGCATATCCATTCTTTACTGTTACCAGTTCATTACGGCCGCCCAGGTTGTCCACATCCTGAATTAAGATTACTTGCATGATTGATTGTTTAGTTCCCAAGAGCCCAGTCTTTATGATAAACTGTCCTCAGTCCACCTACGCCAAGGCTACGGCGGACAAGTTAGGGAAGGTTACTAATAAAGTTTATTTCAACAGATCAGTTACATAAGGAAGCAGTGCCATCTGACGGGCTTTCTTCACTGCGTCACTTACTTTACGCTGGTACTTCAAAGAGTTACCGGAGAGACGGCGGGGCAACAATTTACCCTGCTCGTTCACGAATTTCTTCAGGAACTCGATGTCTTTGTAATCAACGTATTTGATGCCGTATTTTTTGAAGCGGCAGAATTTCTTCTTGGGCTTCTCCTGCTTGATCGCGGTCAGGTATTTAATCTCGTTCTTTGCCATGATTAAGCCTCCGTTTTTTCAGTTACAGCAAATCCGCCATTTCTTTTCTTGTCGTTGTACTCGACGGCGTATTTATCGAGTCGGGTTACCATGTGGCGCATGATCTGCTCATCGCGCAACATTTGAATTTTCAACTTTTCGTTGAGTTCAGAAGGAGCTGTGTACTCCAGTACCCAATAGATGCCAGTGGTTTTTTTCTGGATCGGGTAAGCCAGTGATTTCAAACCCCAGGGAGCGCTGTGCACTGTTGCACCGCCATTCTCAGCGATGAAATCAGCGTACTTTTTCTGAGAAGCTTTGAAATCTTCTTCAGACAGTACCGGAGTAAAAATCACCATCAATTCGTAATGGTTCATTACCTGAATTTTTAGTTTATAATTTGGTTTTTCCCAGTGGATCCCGCCAGGGCGGGAAATCTGCCAAAACAGATTTGGGGCTGCAAAAGTAGGAAAAACTTATGAATTCTTCAAGAGTACTATAAACACAGGAAAATGATCGCTATACCCCGCCTGGTAGCTGTTCCCCTCCCAGGTTCTGAGGGGATAGCCCTTGTACCTGCCGCTTTTCTGCATCATATACGGTTTGATGTGTATGTGTTGCCGGTAAAAGAACAACCCCTCCTTTCGGCGCAACCAGGAAGGGGTAAGCAGGATCTGGTCGAACAAACCCCAGCTATCGCGGTGCGCCAGGGTGCCGATCCCTTTCCGGTAAAGCGCCAACCAGGGATTGTACAGTTCATCCGGCGCCAATTTCCGGGGATCCCCCCTGGCCTTCAGTACATCCACTACACTTTTATTGTCGGGATTATCGTTCAGATCACCCATGACCAATATCCTGGCGGCCGGATCAGCTTGCCGGATTAAGGCAAAATGAGCACGACAGGTGGCGGCTGTAGCTTCCCGGGCAGGAGAGCTCCGGGCTTCGCCACCACGCCGGCTCGGCCAGTGATTGACATAAATATGCACAGTTTCCCCGTCGAGCAAACCCCTGACATATAAAATATCGCGTGTGAAAACAGCATCCTTGCTTTTGCCCGGCAGCGTCACTTGCAACGGGATGCTTTCCTGTGGTTTGAAATATTTCGGCTGGTACAACAAAGCCACATCCACTCCGCGGCTGTCTCTTGAATCGTAATGGATGAAACGATACTGCCGTTGCTTTAGCAAACTGTGATTTACCAGGTCTTGCAATACGGTATCGTTCTCTATTTCGGCAACACCCAGTAACGCAACGCCATCGGGAGAATAATCCGTTCCTATTTCCCGGATCACCGTTGCCAACCTGGTGAGTTTATCGGTATAGATCTTCCCATTGTATCTTTTATCACCTGACGGTGTGAACTCATCATCGTTCACAATGGGATTGTCAACCGTATCGTATAGGTTTTCCAGGTTGTAAAACCCCGCAATGTAAACCCTGTATCTATTCAATTGCACAGCAGCGCAACAAAACAACAAGCAAAAGCAAAGAATGATTTTCAACACGTTTGTTTTTTCAATAAAACTATTTCCTGCATGGCGACTGACATTAAGTAGTTACCGCAAATTTTTCCAGTACCAGTCTGGCCGTAGTCAGTGCACTCATTTTTGAATATCAAAATCAATGCACCTTATGCTGAAATATTTGCTCTTCCTGGCCGCTTGCCTGTTATGGGGGAACCTGCGGGCTCAAAAAAAACCTGTGGATACACTGGGCATGATGTCTGTACAAGTGAATGACGCAGATGCCATGCCTGTGCTGTTGATGGATGAAACGGAGGGTAAACAATCCGGACCTTCATATATGGCTCCATTGCTTACCGCTGCGCGGGATCCTTTCTATGCAGCGGCAACTTTTCAATTCAGTGCATTCCGCTTTCGCATCCGGGGTTATGAAGGACATTATTTTCAAACCACTATTAACGGATTATCCATGAACACTCTTGAAGATGGAAATACGCCCTGGTCGCTATGGAGTGGACTAAACGATGTATTTCGAAATGCCGAAGTAGTAGCAGGTTTACGCAACAGTGACCATGTATTTGGTGGTATCGGAGGCTCGCTTGCAATGAATATACGAGCTGCCAGCCAGCGCCGGCGAATGCAGTTCAGTTATGGCATGTCCAACCGCAGCTACACACACCGTTGGATGTTCACTTATCATAGCGGTATGCAAAAAAACGGATGGGCTTTTTCTTTTAGTGGCAGCAGGCGATGGGCAGATGAGGGGCATGCACCCGGAAGTTTTTATGATGGATGGAGCTATTTTATGGGCATCGATAAAAAACTCAGCGAACATCAATCACTCTCGCTGTCTTTTTTCGGTTCCCCTTTGCAATATGGCAGGCAAGCTGCCATATTGATGGAATCCATAGCGCTCCTGGGAACAACCAGGTATAATCCTTATTGGGGTTACCAGGGCAGCCGGAAAAGGAATGCCAATACCAGCATAGCCCACCAGCCTGTGTTATTGCTTACACATGAGATGAAATTGAACCATCACATCAACTGGTTGAATTCTTTTGCATGGATAAGCGGATGCCGCAGCAGCACGGGACTTGATTGGTACAAAGCGGCCGATCCAAGGCCAGATTATTATCGTTACCTGCCTTCTTTCCAATCAGATTCATCGCTGCGTGTGCTTACGGCCGATGCCATCAGGGAGCAAGTATCCCTCCAGCAGATCAACTGGGAAAAATTATACCAGGCAAACAGGGAGTCTGTTGAAACGATCTCTGATGTCAATGGCGTAACGGGAAGGAATGTACAGGGACTACGATCGCGTTATATCATCGAAGAAAGGATGAATGCCCAGCAGCGGATACATTTCAGCAGTTTACTAGCAATGGAAGCCAGTGAACGTCTTATGTTGAAAGGGGGGATACAGCTCCAATACCAGGCACAGCATCATTACAAAAAATTGAATGACCTGCTGGGCGGTGAGTTTTATGTGAACTGGAACCAGTTTGCAGAAAGAGATGCGATACAGAATGCCGATGCTATTCAGTACGATCTGGATCAACCCAACCGGATCATCAGGAAAGGAGATGTGTTTGGATATGATTACAGTTTATTCAGCCGTTCGGGAACTGCATGGATGCAAGCATCTTTTACCGGAAATAAGATCGATGGTTTTGCTGCTGTATCGCTTACGCATACTGCTTACCAGCGCGAAGGACATGTACGCAATGGGTTATTTCCCGGCGCCTCCTTTGGCAAATCTGATCTTGTTACATTCAATACCCATGCTGTAAAAGCCGGGTGTACTTATAAGCTGGACGGGCGGCGGTATTTCTTTCTGCATGCAGCATTACTTACCAGGGCGCCGCTTGCTGCCGACTTGTTTATTTCACCGCGCACCAGGGATACCAGGCAGGATGTACCGGTCAATGAACAAGTGCAATCAGCCGAGGCAGGCTATGCATGGAATACACCACTTATCAGGTTCAGGCTAACAAGTTATATCACACGGTCACAAAACGGACTCGACCTTCTTTCATTTTACCACGATGAATACAAAAGCTTTGTGAACTATGCCATCAACAACATCGGCAAACTATACTACGGTGTTGAAATCGGAGGAGAAGCACAACTAAATACGAATTGGTCATTGGCTATTGCGGTCTCATTGGGGCGGCATTATTATAACAGCCGGCAACAGGTATCAGTGAGCCTGGACAATGATGATTATATAGTGGCCAAAGAAGAAATATACATCCGGAATTTCCGATTGCCCGGATCGCCGCAGGAAGCGTATCACACGGAACTGCGTTATCAGTCGTCCCGCTCTTTCTTTTTTAACCTGGCTGCCAATTACAGCAGGCAGCGATGGCTCGACATGAACCCGTTTCGCAGAACCTATACTGCGTTGCAGGGCATAACGGAACAAAGTGAACAATGGAACAAGATCATTGGCCAGACTGTGTTGCCACCCGCATTGATCATGAACCTGTTTACTGGTAAGTCATGGTTGCTGCGCACAGCACAAAAAGGCAAATACAGAACATTACAGGGGTATATCAGTGTCAGCAACCTGCTCAACCAAGTTTTTATAACGGGAGGATATGAACAACTCCGGTTCGATATGACAGAGAAGGATGCGGACAGGTTCCCGCCCAAATTTTATTTCAACCAGGGTGTTCTTTTTTCAGCAGGACTCAGTTTTCGTCTCTAACTAAAAATAATTGTATGAAAAACCCTTACCATCAATTGACAGGTACAACATTGTTGTTGGCTCCCATGGTGCTGTTGGTGATCTTCTGTAATAAAAAATGGGATGAACCATCCGGGTTTACCGGGCCGCAGATCAGTGTTACCATGACCATCAAAGAACTGCGTGAACTGCATGCGCCAGGAGGTTTTGAGCAAATTACTTCCGAACAGGTCATTGCAGGAATTGTAGTGGCAGACGACAGCAAGGATAATTTTTATAAATCTGTGGTGATACAGGATAGCACTGCGGGAATAACCATCAAAATGGATGGGTACTCTTTGTACAACACTTTTCCCGAAGGCAGTAAACTGTTCATCAGGTTACGCGGCCTCTGGCTGGGTGAGTATGGGAAAATGTTGCAATTGGGTGGTAGTGTTAACCGTAAAAATCCCACTTCCCCGGAGCTGGGCGGAATTCCGCAGGCATTATTCAGCAGGTATTTGGTAAGAGGCCAACTGCAACAGACGGTAACGCCTAAAACGGTGCGGATAGATGAACTGTCCGATGCATGGCAAAGTCAGCTCATACGGCTCGAGCAGGTAGAATTTGCTGCATCAGATACTGGGAGACCTTATGCAGATGTGTTGAATAAACAGCCTGTTAACCATGTACTCAAAGCTTGCGGTGGCGGAAGCATTTATGTGCGGACCAGCCCCTATGCCAAATTTGCCGCCTTACATACACCCAGGGGCAATGGGAGTATCACAGGAATTTACACCGTGTATAAAACCGAAAAGCAATTGCTCATCAGGGATACGGGTGATGTGCAAATGAATGAGCTCCGTTGTACTGGAAACGGAACACGCACACTGTTGAGTGAAAATTTTGGATCACAGGTTGCAGATACTGTTGTGCAACTGCCAGGATGGAAACAGATAACGGAAGCGGGCGACAAAAAATTCATAGCGAAAAAAACCGGAGGAAAAACCTATGCCGAATTATCGGCCTTCGCCACCGGCCAACCGCAGGTAACCACCTGGTTGATCAGTCCGCCCCTGAATTTCAGCAGCAGTTCCAATGAACAGCTACAATTCAAAACAAGGGATGGCTACGATAACGGAGCTACGCTGCAAGTATTGGCCTCTACCAATTACGATGGGGGAAATAGTCCCTGGAAAGCTAAATGGACCGTACTTTCTGCCCAGGTTGCCAAAGGGTCTGTTACAAACATAGCTGCCAATTGGGTCAGTTCGGGAAACATCAGTCTGCGCAGCTACCGGGGACAGGTATATATTGCTTTCCGGTACGAAGGTGCCGATCCGCCACAGACGGCCCTTAAAAGGACTACCTTGTTCCAACTCAGCGATATTACCGTTGTGGGAAACTAATGTCATCCTGTCAGCATAGCCTTTTTGGTATTTTCTTTGTTCATTTGCACCGAAAAAACTGATATGCAAAAAGGCCAGATAAGGGTTCAGACGGAGAATATCTTCCCGATCATTAAGAAATTCCTGTATAGTGACCATGAAATATTCCTGCGTGAACTGGTGAGTAATGCTGTGGATGCATCCCAGAAACTGAAAACATTGTCTTCCATCGGGGAGGCAAAAGGAGAACTGGGAGAACTGCGGATCGATGTGGTATTGGATGCCAAAGAAAAAACGCTCAGCATTATCGACCGTGGTGTGGGTATGACGGGCGAAGAAGTAGATAAATACATCAACCAGGTAGCTTTCAGCGGCGCTGAAGAGTTCGTGAATAAATACAAGGACGCTAATATTATTGGGCATTTCGGTTTGGGTTTCTACAGCGCCTTCATGGTGAGCGATAAAGTGGAAATCTATACCAAAAGTTTCAAGGAAGGCAGTGGTGTTTTCTGGAGCTGCGATGGAAGTCCCGAGTTTGAATTGTACAATGTAGATTACAACGAGCGCGGCACCAAGATCGTGCTGCATATCAATGAGGAAAGCGCGGAGTTTCTTGAAGCCGGTCGTATCAAAGGCATACTGGAAAGGTTTTGTAAGTTCCTGCCCATCCCCATTTATTTTTCAGAAGCAGGTGAAAAGAAAGAAGGAGAAGAGAAATCTATCAATAATACCGATCCCATCTGGATCAAAAAGCCTTCGGAACTGGCCAAGGAAGACTATGAAAAATTCTACAGGGAATTGTATCCTTTCGGTGAAACGCCTTTATTCTGGATACACCTCAATGTAGATTATCCATTCAACCTTACCGGCGTATTGTATTTTCCCAAGATCAAGCAGAGCTACGAAATACAGAAAGATAAAATACAACTCTATTGCAACCAGGTATTCGTTACAGATGAAGTAAAAGATATTGTTCCCGAATTCCTGATGTTACTGCATGGCGTGATTGATAGTCCGGATATTCCGCTGAACGTGAGCCGCAGTTACCTGCAAGGCGATCCGAATGTGAAAAAGATCAATGCGCACATTACCAAGAAAGTGGCGGATAAGCTGGAAGAAATATTCCGCAACGAAAGAACATCTTTCGAAGAGAAATGGGAGAGCCTGGGATTGTTTGTGAAGTACGGTATGATGACCGATGATAAGTTCCTGGAAAAAGCGAGCAAATTCCTGGTAATGGAAGATGTTGACGGAAAGTTCTATACACTGGACGAATACAAAACGGCTACCGAAACCCTTCAGAAAAACAAAGAAGGTAAACAGATCATCTTGTATACGACCAACCCGGTTCAGCAGGATGCATACATACAGGCAGCCAAAGAAAAAGGATACCTGGTGGTGAAAATGGAAACCCTGGTGGATGCCGCTTTCATCAATAACATGGAGATGAAATGGGAAAATACCAGTTTCACACGAGTGGATGCAGATATCGTAGACAACCTGATTGACAAACAGGAGAGCAGCAATACCGTATTGAGCAAAGAAGAAGAAGAGCAATTGAAAACGTTGTTCACTTTACAAATTGCCGATCTGAATGTTACGACAGAAGTAAAGGGACTGAGCACCAACAGCGCGCCTGTAGTGGCTACACGCCCTGAATTCATGCGCCGCATGAAAGATATGGCAGGTGTAGGCGGTGGCGGTATGACTGCGTTCTATGCACAAATGCCCGATGAAGTGACCCTGACAGTGAATGGTAACCATCCTATTTACCAGAAGCTTTTGAAAGAAACCAATGCAGATATACAACAGAAACAAGTGAGAACCCTTGCCGACCTGGCATTGCTTTCGCAAGGATTGCTGAAAGGCAACGACCTTACCAGTTTCATCAACCGTAATGTGGAATTGATGCAAGGAAATTAATTGGCACTGTACAAATAGCTCAATATGCCAATGAGACGATGCAAAATAATGAAAGGCCGTTTACGAAAAGTAAGTGGCCTTTTTGTTAATTTCAATTTATGCAGGAACAGGCAGGCCCATCATCCATACGCTTAAAAGTGAAGCAGGTCATTCGTGAGACAAAGGATACCCGCTCTTTTATTTTAGAGACTATAGGAGATGTGCCCTTGCAATACATGCCAGGCCAGTTCCTTACTTTTCTTTTCAGGCAGAGCGGTGGTGCGGAAGCGAGGCGTAGTTATTCCCTTTCTTCAACACCTTTATTGAACGAGCCACTGATGATCACTGTTAAGCGCACAACAAACGGTGAATACTCCCGAAGACTGGTTGATAAAACGAAAGAAGGCGATGAATTGCTTACGATAGGCGCTTCTGGTTTCTTTACTTTACCAGCAAGGTGGCACCAATACGGGCAACTGATCTTTTTTGCGGCAGGTAGTGGTATTTCACCGGTCTATGCGCTTATCAAGACCGTATTGTACAGCAACGACACACTTCGTGTTGTATTGATTTACAGTAACCGTTCTCCCGAAACCACCATATTCTACGAATCGCTGAAAGCATTGCAGCAGGCTTTTCCGGGAAGGTTTCAGGTGATCTTTTTATTCAGCACGGTTGCCGATCTTTCTAAAGCAAGATTGAATGTAGATCTCCTGCATCGATTGTTTGGTAGTCAACCTACTGAGCAATTGGGAAAGCAATTGTTCTACTTATGTGGTCCCTTTGAATATATGCGCATGATCACCATTGCATTGCAAGGTCACGGTGTGCCGCCGGCCAATATCCGAAAGGAAATATTCAATGTAGAGAAGCCACAGAAAAGGCCTGCCCCTCCCGATACGAAGCCACACCAGGTAAAGCTTTTGCTGGCAGGCAAGGAATATCAATTCGAAGTGCAATACCCTGTTACCATTTTACAAGCAGCCAAATCGTTGCAAATACCTGTTCCTTACAGTTGCGAAAGCGGCCAATGTGGAACCTGTGCTGCTACTTGCCTGGAAGGAAAGGTTTGGATGTGGCACAATGATGTGTTGTTAGACGATGAGGTAGCCAGCGGAAGAACGCTCACTTGTACCGGATATCCAGTAGGAGGAGATGTATTGTTGCATGTAGGAACTTAATGATGTTCCGGGTTGCTTAGATTGAGATCGATGACTTTCAACTGCAAATGCTTCTCCCCATTCCATTCATTTTCATCGATGGTGAAAACTATGTCGACAGGTGCGTTCATCTGCAACAAATGGAATTTGGAAGCCAGGTTGAATCCAATGCCGGTGAAACTGATCCTTTCCTGTTTTACTACAAAGCGGATATGGTGTTCTTTTACAACACGCGAATAACCTGTATCGGTTACGCGACGGGCAATGAATACGGGCCGCGCATTATCGGGCCCGAAAGGCTCCATCTGTTCCAGTATTTTATAAAGCGATGGAGTGATCTCTGAAAAACGAATGGCTGCATCAATGACAATCTCCGGTATCAACAAATCATCAGTGATCTGAGCGGCCACTACTTTCTCGAATGCTTCTGAGAAAGGCTGCACATTTTCAGGCAGCAAAGTCATGCCGGCAGCAGCAAAATGTCCGCCATATCCCAGCAGGTATTCGCGGCAGGCATAGATGGCTTCATAAAGATTGAAACCAGCCACGCTTCTGGCGCTGCCGGCAACATAATCACCACTGCGTGTGAGTACCACAGTGGGACGATAATATTTTTCAATGAGTCTGCTCGCTACGATACCCACTACACCTTTGTGCCAATGCTCCTGGTATACGACAGTCGTTTTCCTCTGCAGGTTTTTCTCATCGTTTTCGATCACCGCTAATGCTTCTTCGGTAATGGTGCTGTCGGCTTCCCGGCGATCGGCATTATCGTTGTGCAACATTTCGGCATAACCAAGCGCAGTTTGGTAATCCTGTTCAATGAAGAGTTGTACGGCTTTCCGTGCATCGTCCATCCTTCCCGCTGCATTGACCCTGGGTGCAATCACAAAAACGAGGTTATTGATAGATAGCGGTTTGCTGATACCTGCCAACTGCATGAGTGCCCGTATCCCGTTATTTGGTGATTCATTCACCTGCCTGAGTCCGTAAAAAGTCAAGGTCCTGTTCTCTCCGGTGATGGGTACAATGTCAGCCGCGATAGCGGTAGCCACCAGGTCGAGATAGGGGAGATAAGTATCGGCAGGCAGCGATAGTTTTTCACTCAAAGCCATCATCAGCTTGAATCCTACGCCGCAGCCGCAAAGTTCTTTATAAGGATAAGGGCAGTCGGCTTGTTTGGGGTTGAGTATGGCTGCCGCTGCAGGTAATACCGGTCCTGGCAAATGGTGGTCGCAAATGACAAAATCGATGCCCAGTGTTTGTGCATATTCAACCAGTTCTACCGACTTGATTCCACAGTCAAGCGAAATGATCAGTGTAAACCCTTTTTCTTTTGCAAGATCGATACCCGGTTGTGAAATGCCATAACCTTCACGGTAACGATGTGGAATATAAAAATCTATGCGGTCATAAATAGTATGAAGATAGCGAAAAAGACAGGCTACGGCAGTAGTTCCATCTACATCATAATCGCCGTAAACCATGATTTTTTCATGACGTTCAAAAGCCAGCATGATACGGTCAACGGCTTTCTGCATGTCTTTCATCAGCCAGGGACTGTGCAGGTCTGATAGCTGGGGACGGAAATATTGTTTTGCTTTATTAAAGTCATCGATGCCGCGCTGCACCAGTATACCACAGAGCGTCTGATTGATTTTCAGCGCTTCATGGAGTGCCAAAGTTTTGGCCTCATCCTGCTTCGCTATTTGCCATCGTTTCTGCATCAATATTCCCGGTCTGTGGTATAACGCACCAGCTCTTCAAGTGCGCTTCGCACAGGCGATTCGGGAAATTCGTGCAGAATGGCCAGGGCCTCATTGCGGTAGCTCAGCATTTTTTCCGTAGCATACCGGATACCGCCTGACTGGGTAACCGCGTCGATGACGAATTTCACTTTATCTTTTTGCTGGTTCTCGTTCCTGATGATGTAAATAAGTTTTTTCTTCAGTTCTTTTTCGCAATGATTGAGGGTATAGATCAAAGGCAGGGTCAGTTTTTTTTCTTTGATGTCGTTACCGGTGGGCTTGCCTATATCCTGGCTGCCATAATCGAACAGATCATCTTTTATCTGGAAGGCCATGCCCACTTTTTCACCAAAAAGCCTCATTTTTTCAACAGGTACCGGCGAATCGAAGGTAGTAGAAGCGCCGGCCGCACAAGCCGATGCCAGCAAAGAGGCGGTTTTGCCGTTAATAATTTCGTAATAAGTGGCTTCTTCCAGGTTAAGTTTTCGTGACTTCTCCATCTGCAACAGTTCTCCTTCGCTCATTAGTCTTACTGCTTCGGTGAGGATTTCCAATACACGATGATCTTTATTATTGAGTGACAGGAGGAGCCCTTTCGACAGCAAATAATCTCCTACCAACACGGCTATTTTGTTTTTCCAAAGCGCATTAATGGAAAAAAATCCCCTTCTTTCCAGGGCATCATCTACTACATCGTCGTGCACCAGGGTGGCGGTATGGAGCAGTTCAACCAGGGAGGCGGCGCGGTAGCTGCTATCGTTGATATCCCCGCCCAGCTTGGCACTCAGGAGTACGAACATAGGCCGGAGTTGCTTCCCTTTACGCTTTACTATATACTGCATGATCCGGTCCAGCAGGGCAACCCGGCTCTTCACAGCTTCCCTGAAATGGGATTCAAACCTTACCAATTCCTCTGATATGACCTGTTTTGCTAAATTCATTGTCCAAATATGCTGCAATATAGCAGGATAGATACAATATCAGATACAATAAACAGGGGTCAGGCAGCGTTATTTACTTTATAAATGTCTGTAAACCTGTTCGATGGCCCTTTTGGCTGTGAATAAAAAAAACCTGATAAAAGTTGGATGAATGTCATATACAGCATATTTTTGTCATGTTTTACTTGAGATCGGTTAAATTCTTAAATATCAATTATATCTTATGGCAAGCAAAAAGTTACTTTCAGCCGCAGCGCTGGTCCTGCTGTTACAGTCGGTCGGTATTGCTCAGACGGATTGGGGTTGGGATTGGAAAGACACATCTAAAATCGCTGTGAAAAACCTTCCACAACACAATGAATTTCTGAACAATCAATACCCGTACCCGGCGCAGCCCCGTTCTCAGTGGGAACTGGGATTTGGTGCAGGCCCCTCTTTCATTTTCGGAGAGGTAAAAAGTAAAGTAGGATTTGGTGGTACTATCTCTTTGAGAAAGGCCTTCAGTCATACTTTCTCTTACAGAATTAATTACACTGGTCTGTTGAATTCCGGTGAACCTACTGTTTATGGCACTTCTGTTGGTCAGTATGCCTACAAGAGCCAAACACATTCACTGGGTGTAGACCTGATCGCTTCTTTGAACTCCGCCAGTCACTACAGGGGCAACCCCAAGACCAACATTTATGTGTTGGCTGGTTACAGCCTGGTAGGGCACAGGGTATTGTATAAGAAACCTGTTGGACCTTTCGCCCAGCCTGGTGGCTACAACACCTATTATGGTATTGGCGATCCTAACTCACAGAATGGTCTGATCAACACTTGGTTTGGTGCCAACATTAACGGCAGACAAGGTTGGGCAATTATGCACATGGCTACTGCCGGTGCAGGTGTTGCTTTCAAGCTGAACAAGCAGGTTAATCTGGGTCTTGAACAGAAGTTCTACATGGCCGTTCCTGGTTATGATTACCTCGACGGTTACAAAGGTGCTAACAGTACTAAAAACGACTTCATCTCTTTCACTACTGCCCGTTTGAACATCAACATCGGCAACACTTCTAAGAGAGTGGAACCTTTGTGGTGGCTCAACCCCAACAACTATGTATACAACGAGCTGAACTCACCCAAGCACATGAAGATGCCTCCGGTGGTTCTGCCTGACTCTGATGGTGATGGTGTTACAGATCAGTTCGACCTGGAACCCAACACGCCCAAAGGTGCACGTGTTGATACACATGGCAGAGCAATGGATACTGATGGTGATGGTGTTCCTGATTACAGGGATAAAGAGCCGCTGACTCCGCTTAACTGCTTCCCTGTGAATGCTGATGGCGTAGGTACTTGTCCTGAGCCTGCATGCTGCAAAGAAATCAAAGACATGATGGCTAACATGAAAGCTGCTAAAGCTGAGTGCACCATCGGTGGATTGCCCAGCATCCAGTTCAAAGGAGCAAGCGCTAAACTGTCTAAAGAAGCACAAGCTTTACTGGCTGATGCAGCTGTTAAGATCAACGCTAATCCTAACTGTAAAGTAAAAGTGATCGGTTACGGTGCTTCAAGCAAAGCTGCTCAACAGCTGAGCTGGGAGCGTGTAAACGCTGTGATCAAATACCTGGTTGAAAAGCAAGGTGTTGCTGAAAGCAGGTTCATCTTCACTTATGGTCAGAATGGCGATGCCAACACTGTTGACCTCCAGGGTACAACTGAAGAAGGTCCTAATTCAGTACCGGCTCCTCACCCTAACCTGAAAAGCAGAAAATAATCTGAACGGTTCCTACCGTAAGGATTAAAAATAAAAGCCCCGTATCGTAAGATGCGGGGCTTTCTTTTTGTGAAGATGTATTTGATAAGTAGTATGTCTTAACTGAGCAGTCCAAAATGTAACTCGCCAAAATTCTGAAGCGAAGACAAACGTAAATCGGCCGCGCCCCATTTTTCTTCTTTTAATTCTGCAGCGGCGGGTACTACCACGCATTTCATACGTGCTGCCTTGGCAGCAATCAATCCGTTGAAAGAATCTTCGAAACAAAGACAGGCAGTAGGATGGCTATTCAGTTCCTGTGCACAGTTGAGGTATACTTGCGGATGAGGTTTACCGTAATCGAGTAATTCGGCAGAACAGGCAGCGGAAAGAACATCTTTTATACCAGTCATGCGCACCACCAACTCAATCAATTCCGGTGGTGAAGAAGTAGCCAGACCGATCTTGAATTCTTTTTTTAGGAAAAAATCAAAAATATAAGGTACACCCTGCATCACCCGTCCTTTGCGCTCAATTTTATCAAGTACAAGTGAAATGATCTTTTTTTCTGCCCGTAATTGTTCAGAAGGGTCGATTTTGAACCAGGCCAGCCACCATTGTACAAACTCTCTCGTACGCAAGCCGGTAGTGCTTTTGTATTGTTCATCGGTAAAGGATACGCTATAAGCTGCAAATACTTCTGATGCTGCTTCATTCCATAGTGGCTCGCTGTCGATCAGCAAACCGTCGATATCGAAAATAACGCTTGTTAACTGCATAATAAATTATTGAGGAGCAAAAGTATTGGTAGCAAAGCATAGATGCGTAGAACAAGCTGCTATTTTATCATAACTTATTTACTCATGGCGAGCCTGAACCCGGTGGCATTGTTGCTGAAATCCAACTCATGTCCTTCGCGGTTGGATATGCGAGACGACCAGGATGATTGCATGAAGGAGCCGCCACGCAATACTTTTTGCGCACTTAACTCAGGGCCTATGGGATTGACACGTGTGCTATGGGAAAAATAATCCTCTGCATAATAATCACTGCACCATTCCGATACGTTGCCACTCATATCGTAAAGACCCAACGGATTGGGCTTCTTACCACCAACCGGTGATGTTTTATTGGCATTGTCTTTATACCACGCCACTTCGTTGGCATCCCTGCTGCCGGCATAGTAATATGATTTGTCTTCCAGCTTTCCACCTCTTGCGGCATACTCCCATTCGGCTTCTGTAGGCAGCCTGAATTTTTTGTTGGATAGTTTATTAAGCCGTTCAATGAAATCGTTCGCTGCTTTCCAACTGATCATTTCTACGGGACAATTGGGACAATCCTTGAAGAAACTGGGATTATCGTCTTCCATAACCGCCGCCCAAATATGTTGTGTGAGTTCATACTTACTGATATAGAAACTATCCACTGTAACAGTAATGGCCGGCTTTTCCCGTGTAGAACAACTCACGCCTACTTCATTGGTACAACCCATCGTAAACTGTCCGCCTTCTACCAATACCATGCTGCTGTCGAGCTCCTGCAAGGCCGCTGAAAGTGCTGCCGTACCATCATCAACATCATAATTGTTTGCTTTGAGCAGGGCCATAACTTCAGACCGGCTGCCGAATTTGGTAAGTAACACCTTGAGTTGTTTTTTCTTTTCTATCCGGCTCATGATTGCAGGAAAGAACCGGGCTCCTTTTTCGATGAACAATTTGATCACATCGGTATCTGCATTGATGCATGCATGCGCCAGGGGTGTGGCGTAAATCTCTTTATTTTCTGCAAACCGGCCGCCGTAATTGTTGACGCCCACGCCGTGTTCAAAGAGGTAACGAAAAACAGTGGTATCGCTTTTTACATCGAGTGCATAATCGATGATCCTTTTGCCGCCGATGATCGCTTCTTCCAGGCTGTCTTTCCGGATAAAAAAACCAATATCGCTGCTTCGCGATGCCTTCAATGCAATTTCGATATTATCGCTTAGCGGCGCTTTACCTGCCTGAACGGCATCAATGAAACGGTAAGATTCGTCCCTCGTGATCTTGTCCTGGTCAATTTTGATCTCTTTGAAGAAACGATCCCGTTCATCTTTCATGGTGAAAGCCACTGCAGAATCGGAATAGTTTTTAACCAGTGATGCCAGTTGATTCTTATCGTTCAGAAAAAGATCCCTGGATTTCAATACCTGGTCAGTAATACCGCTTTCGCCTTTCCTGATCTTTATTATCAGCGTTTGCAACGCGGTTTTATCATTGAAAATTTGTTTGATCCAATCCCTGATGCGGCCCTCTGCTTCATTTAAAGAAGCAATATGTTGTTGTTTGAGCGCTTCCTGTGCTTCTTTTATCCTGCGCAATTCTTCGAGCTTTTCCTGGTGTAACTGATCATCTTTAACAGGGGTATCATCTACTTCCGGAAAAGTAATAACGATATTACGCCCTGCGTCTTTATCCTGCACAACGAAAGAAGTATCGTACTGTGTTCCCTGTCCATCACTGAGTGAAATGCGCATTTCATCTGTATTGTTGAGCGGGACCCGTTTAGACATCCCAGCCTTGATCTTACCTGCTTCGCTCTCATTGATACTTACGTTGATGGTAGTGCTTTTGCTGGCCTTGAGTACCAGGTAAGCAAATGCACCTTCTTTTTTCTCTTCATTATCATCCCGGAATTTTACCTGCGGTTTAGTACCTGTTTTTTTCTTCGAATCAGTACCTGTCTTGGTATTGGTAGGGGCTTTGATGAGCTGGGCAGCAGCATCCATGACCATCACACAGGCAGCCAGTAAGAAAATGGATTTGAGTAAACAGCGCTTCATAAGCATGCAATCGGGTTATAGATAATTGTTCAGGTAAATATTGTCCAGCAAAGATTTTTGTTGCAGGAAATCGTATTTGTATCCCGATTCCTTGCGGATGAATTCGAATTTGATGTCACGGCCGTTTTCTGCATTTTTCAGTTTAATGCCAATGGTGCCATTCAACCTGTTTTCCACATTCACTTCCAGCAGAAATTCTGAGACCGGTCCAAAAGGCCCTGCTTTGATAGTGCCCAATTTGTGCAGGTCTTCCTGCGGATCCCAGAATTGACATAATTCAATCAAAACGAAATCGGTTTTGCTGGGGTTGATGCGATACACTTTTTTAGATGAAACAGGCAGGGGTATATTCCGGTGGATCAACAGATCGATTTGTTGCCTGTTGCTGTTCGATAATAATAAGCCAATATTATAGGTGCTAACACTTCTCAGCTCAATGGGTGTTACCAGCGAACTGCTGCCACTGCTGAACGAAGCAGCATAAAGGGCTGCACCTTTGGCCACGCTGCTTAAAGGCTGGTGATAAATGAGTTCCTGGTGCGGAGCGATCTTTTGCTTCCAGAAATTATACACCAGCTTGCTGCTCGATGTGCCGCCTATCAATACCAGCTTACTGACATCGGTAAATTGCATACCGAGGGAACGCAAACACCTGTTGACGGCCTGTTCTGTTTTGGTAATGAGTTGGGTAGCTCTCGCAGCATAGCCGTCGTAATAGAAAGTAGATTCGAAAGCATCCCTGCCTATCATGATCCATTTACTGATATTGGCAGGAGTAGCTGCATCATTCAATTCTATTTTGATGTTTTCTGCAATTTTCTGAACACGGTTATTGGTGAGTTTATCGGAAGGGAAGGGTACGCCAAATGCTTTCTCATAGTCGGCCCGGATGGTTTCCTGTACAATCTCATCGAACTCTTTTCCACCTAATTTGTTTACACCATCTTTGGCAATCACATTCAGTTGTGTGCCCGATTTGGTGATGAGTGTAAGGTCGAATGTGCCGCCGCCAAAATCATAAATGAGTATGATCTCTTCGTCTATTTTTTTGTTACTGCTCCCGTAAAACAGCGCTGCGGCCACGGGCTCTTCCACGATGGCGCTGAGCTCCAGTTCGGCCAGCCTGGCGGCTTCAATGACAGATTTCCTTTGCACATCGTTGTAATGGGCAGGCACCGTGATCACAGCCTGCTTGAAACCATCGGGCAGGTACAGCTCCGCATCGTTCTTCACTTTTCGAAT
Organism: Sediminibacterium magnilacihabitans; assembly: GCA_002973575.1. Taxonomy (GTDB): domain Bacteria; phylum Bacteroidota; class Bacteroidia; order Chitinophagales; family Chitinophagaceae; genus Sediminibacterium; species Sediminibacterium magnilacihabitans. The sequence continues at coordinate 83,183 of PVEQ01000014.1, read as the reverse complement.
AATCAGTGAGGCTACTGTTTCACTGAACCAGGCATTGTTGTCATCGTCGAAATAAACCGGGTCCTGCGTTCCGAAACTTCTTTTGAAATAGGAGATGATCTGTTTATCCGGCAATGATTCGTAAAGACTTTCTGCAAAGCCACCCGCATAAGCCCGGTTCCCTTCAATGATGGCAATGGAAGGTGTGATCTGCTGGTCTTTGTTGTTGGCGTCGGGTATCAGCACAGGGCTTCCATCCCTGCTGAGGGTGGCGGCTACTGTATTGCTGGTTCCCAGGTCAATGCCCAATACCATAGCTAAAGTTTTAAATCTTTTTCAATTGCTGTTACCATATTGTTGTACTGAACAACAAGTTTGTCTCGAACCTGTGCAGCTGCCTGCACATTGCGCAGCAGCAGGTCCACGCTCATTTGCTGTTTCGCCTGTTGTTTTTTTTCTTCACGCATCCGGTTGGCTTTTTGCAACTGTGCCTCCCGGATATTTTTCTCCATCTGCTGGCCGATATTCTGGTTGGTGTCTACCAACCACCGGGCAATATGCGAGGTCCAGTCTTGACTGCTGTCGCTGAACATGCGCTTTGCTTCTTGTTGCAGTAACTCTTTGGCTTTGTTCAGTTCTTTTTGAAATTCTTCCGCTCTCCTTTTGGGAATGCGTTTGCGTAAGTCGGATATGCCATAGCCGATCAGCGACAAAGAGATCAGTCCGGTGCTCACTTTAACCCACATGGCCATGTGCTTGAACAGGCTCATATCGCCAGCTGTTGCAATTACCGAGAGCGGCGCCAGCAATCCGCCGATCACCACTGTTAGTCCTGTATAATCTTTCAGCGCTACCAAATATTCCATAGTGCCTTTTTTAACGAGCTCACCAGTATAGGTTTTATTCATGTAGCAGAAAGAATGAATGGCCTGTTCTTTATCGGGGAAGAGGGGATAAATCCCCTCAGGATTCACCGCTTTAATACCTTTGCTCCTGAGCTGTATGTTCGCCTGTGTAAGCATATCTTCAAAAGAACTTTTGATGAAAGCTTCGTCTTTGCCTAGTTCAGTCCTGATATTGGCTGATACAGTAGCAATAAATTGTTCCAGGAAATCTTTAGGGATAGATGCATCCAGCTTCTCTTTTTTCTCCGCTACCGTTTTTTGTTCCAGTTCTGTGAGGCGATTGCTTTGTTCAACGGCCACCATAGAAAAGCGGCCTGTATTGGGTTTGTTGAGGTCTTCGTATTTGGCAGTATAACTTTTTTCCAGTTCTTGTGCGGTTTTCCGGATGAGTTGCCTGAGGTTGATGGTCAGCTCGCTGTTGTTGAGCGCTTCCTCTTCTTTCCGTGTGATATGGGTATTCTGACTCACCAGTAGCTTACGGGTTTGCGCGGCCCTGGTTTCCGATGCCAGTATCTCATCTAAAAAAAGGAAGGCCGGTCGGATACTGTTGAGACAGGATAGTTGTTGCAACTGCTCAAGCGAAGACGGATGAATATCAGCAGTGAGAATAGTTGAAAGGTGTCCGCTATTAACTTTTTCCGGCGGCAGGAAAAAAATCTTGACCGATTGTTCCGATTGAGCGATGAGGCTTTGAATGTTGTGGGTGTTTCCCAACAGGTCAACCAGGAACATGGCCCGGTAACCATTATTTTCTTTTTTGAAATAACGGATCAGTGCATCACACTCCTGCATGGCTTCATCCCAGATGATGAATGCGATGGAAGGGATTGGGTCTTCAAAAACGCGCACCGTATAATTGAGTTCGTTTTTGATCAGGAGTTTATAAGGAGTTTCATTTTCCTGTAGCGATTGCATGATTTTTTTGCCTGCTGCACTAGCATTGGTGCAACAGAACAGGTCGATATGAAAAGCGGTGTTATCGGCAATACGCCTGATTTTCCGGCCAGACTCTTCCAGGAAACCGGCGAAGCTGGATACAGGTAATTCCTTCAGTAATTCATTGAAACCATCAGCGATATGAAGCAATTCTTTCATGATAGCTGTTGTTTAGAATACATCGATCACCACCGTTTTCATGTACTCGCTTTCTTCCACTTCCTGCACAATTTTATGTATGCTGGTATTATTCAACCGGATGATCAGTTTGGTAACGCCCACCTGTATGGTGTCGTTATTCCCGATCGTTACTTTCTGCGCAATCCTTTGGCTGTTGCCATTGATATAAGTGCCGTTTTTGCTGGGCTTTCCTCCATTGCCGGTGGCATCATCGCTGATCACAATCTGCAAAGGATCTACATTGGTCACTTCAAGCAATGCATGTGTTCTGCTTACATAAGGATCGTCATCCAATACAATGGTAGGACTGCCGGGCTGTGAATTCCTGCCAATGTAATTCTTGCCATAATACAAGGGAAAGGTTTTGGCAGATTGGTTCTCGGTATGCCGGATGAGCCAACCGATCTCTGTTTTAGCGGCAGTTGATGCTGGTTTCGCTTCAGATCCTTTCGCCCCAATGAACTCTGCCCTCATCTGCTTTACTTTTTCGGTATTGGCAATGTGCAGCTGACGCAGGAATTCATTCGGTGCATTTTCAGAAAGGCGCTGAAAATAAGCTAGCTTATCGTTCAGGCGCACGCGGATATCGGCATCAGAAGCCGACTCGGGTAGCTCTAAAAATTCGAGCACTTCGTTTCTTGTCATAATCACTGTATTTTAATGGCCACACGATTCCCTGTTACAGGATCAATGGGGCTTGCCAGGTTGTTTTGCAACAGAATCTTGTTGCACCGCCTCCTTTTTCTGCGGGTGTGTCATCATAATTGATTTACTGGTATCTGGCTTCATAGGGGAGGAAATCTGTGTATGGCGGTTACCTGATGATCGCTGGTAAGCGTACCAAGCTCCTGCTATCAATAATAACAGAAGTAAAACGGGAAATAACCTGCTTTTTGCGGCAACCTTTTTTTTCAGGCTGTTTATGTGCAGGAGGTACATAGAATAATTGTCCTTTGTGTTATTGCGGCAAAGCGCATCTATGACCTCGCTGTAATTACTAACGGGGTTATAAGGAAATAATATTGTTGCAAAGTGATCTTCTGTGAATTGCTCCATCAGTCCGTCTGTGCAAAGCAGGAACCAATCATCTTCCCTGATATCGCTAAGCACGGTATAAGTAATATCGGATGGATGCGTATGTGTACTCAGGCTGCGGGTGATAACATTCCGCTGCGGATGCACGAGGGCTTCTTTTTCTGTGATCACGCCTTGTGCAACCAGTGTGGCTACCAGTGAATGGTCTTTACTTTTATAAACGGGAATGCCATTGCGAAGCTGGTATATCTTGCTATCGCCACACCAGGCGATATAGGCATTGTGCTGACTGAAGAGCAGCAAAGCAAGCGTAGTGCTGGTAGTTGCAGCCGCAGGGTGGGTAAGAATATAATCGTGTACCTGCTGCTGAAAGGAAGCCAGCGCTTCATCGAGTTTGTTTTTGAAAGCCTGCTCTGAATCGACCATCGCTGTGGCCAATATGTTATAATAACAACGCGTGGCTATATCAGAAGCCACTTCGCCAAAGCTGCTGCCTCCAACGCCATCGCATACAATGAACAATGGGATATCCTGCGGCAGGTATCTCTTAGGAAGAATGGCGTCTTCCAGGTTTTTTCTGCCACCGATTTCATTCAATGTGAATGCCCTGATGTTCATTGTTAGTAATTGTTTTTATTCAGCTGGATCCGCTGCCAGCCTGAACCCGATGTTTTTATTTCTTTTGCTCATTACTTCTGCATTGCGTGCTTTGGCATGAACAAAAAAGATATCATTCTCATAATCGCCGCCCCGCAACACTTTTCCCTGCATGGGGGAGGGTTGCAGGTACGGGCCATACCAATCTTCACACCATTCATACACATTGCCCAGCATATCATAGATGCCATGCGCATTCGCCTGCCGGGTACCCACCTGGTGCGCTTTTTTGTTGGAATTCGTAACATTCCAGCTAACAATATTCAATGCAGTTTGTTCTTCCGTAGCAGCAGTATTCAACGCTGCAAACTCCCATTCTGCATCGGCAGGTAAACGGAATTGTTTGAAAGGAAATGTTTTGCCTTGTGCTTTCATTGCCGATAACAGTTTGTTGAGTTGCGCAATGAAAGCTTTCGCATCTTCCCATGAAATACTGTCGGCCGGGAAAAGCGATAGGCTGGTATCTGTGTAGCGGTTGTCTTTCATGATCGTTTTCCACTCAGCCTGTGTCAGCTCATAGGCATCGAGCAGGAAAGGTTTTACAGTAACGGGATGCTCCGGACCATCGAGGTTCCGTTTGGGATCATTGGTGCCCATGGTAAAACTGCCTCCCCGGATATATTTCATAGAGGAAGCCAATGCAGACAATACCTGTTCCTGTTTTGTATCTACTATGGATTTATTGATAAGATTGCCCGGTGCAAAATATTTGCTGTATGCCCAGTATCCGAATCCCGCCATTGCGAGTACTATCACTATTGAAAACAACACGGCCCCTGTTTTTTTCTTTTTAACAGGTACTGTTTCCAGTTCTTTCGGCTTCTTTGTTTTCACGATAGTCACTGCGCCATTGCTTTCATCTGGCACGATATGTTCGGCGGTCTTTTTTTTGCCTGCCTGCTTTTTACTCTTAGCAATATGAGTGGCTACCGGTATGGAAATTTCCAGTGTTTCATCGTTGGAATCAGTGGAAGTACCAACAAAATGCAGCAACGCTGTGGATTGATCCTGCTGGTTTTTGAAAAGACCGATCAATTCATCGATGTTGCTGGTCCGTTTGTTGGCATCGGAAACAATGCATTTGCGCAGTACCGACCTGAAAGGCTCTTCCAGTTTATCCAACCTATCACCAATGCCTTCAGCATTGACGATCTTAGATATCATTTGCGCGGCCGATGTATCGCCGGAACGGGAACCAAAAAGCATATTGCCCGTGAGCAGGTAATAGGCAGTAACGCCAAAAGCCCAGATATCTACATTATAACTGATCTTTTTATTGATGCCATACTTTTCCGGGTTGAATTGCTCGGGCGCCATGTATTCAATAGTACCCAGGAGTATGGAGGCGCTGGCCTGGCTGGAATCGGCATTCTTGCTGATACCAAAGTCGGCGATCTTGGCCACCAGCCTGTTCTGCTTATCCCGTCCCAGCAGGATATTCTGCGGCTTAATGTCGCGATGGATCATGCCCTCATTGTGCAGGTATTTCAATCCCTCCAATACATCAATCAACAATTTTTTGAGTTGCTCGGTGGTGAGCGGATGCTGGCTCATATAGGTCTTGAGCTGACCTTCCTGCACAAATTCCATCACACCGATCTGCACGTCTTCTTCCTGGCCATGCAAATTGCGGCTGGCCAGGGTTTCCACACCATAATATTTAACGATGTTGGGATGAGATAAAGTGATGGCTTTTTTGATCTCGTTGATGATGGTGTACTTGTTGGACTGCTCCTGCGGATGGAAGAACTTCAAAGCCACCGGCATTTCCAGTATCTTGTCATACGCTTTGTAAACGGTAGCAAAGCCACCTTTCCCCAGCAGATCCATTTGCGGATCATAGACGTATTTGTTCAGTATTTCCATGCGGTCTAAGCAGTATTTAAATATACTCTTTTACGCTTAGAATACCATAGGTGAAAACCCTTACGTATTATTTGGCATTGAGGAAAGCCTTCAATTCTATGGCATCATTGGGTTTCATTTTGCCGGCCAGGATCAGGCGGATTTGTCTTCTCCGCAGGGCGCCATCGTATAGCAGTTTTTCTTCATCTGTTTCGGGGGTCAGGGAAGGTACCTGACGAGGCTTCCCATTGGGGTCGAGGGCTACGAAAGTGAAGAATGCTTCATTGCTTTCGTATTTATACTGATGGAGGAGGTCTTCTCCCCATACTTTGAGGTGTATTTCCATGGAAGTGTTGAAAGCCCTGCAAACCTTGGCTTCAATGTGCACTACATTGCCCAGTTTGATGGGATTTTTAAAGCTCAGGTTATCAACCGAAGCGGTCATGCTGGGTGCATTGCAATGTTTACCGGCAGCTATTCCGGCGGCAATGTCCATCCAGTACATCAGCCGTCCCCCCATGAGGTTTCCAAAAGTATTGGTATCGTTGGGCAATACCAGCTCGTTCATAGCGGTGAAACTCTCTGAGGGCTTTTTAACTTCCATGGGGATGATTTGAGCGCAAAGATAAGAGAGTTAAGAGTTAAGCTTTACACGATTACTGATTCAAGGCCTGCTAAGTAGCTTTCATCTACATCGGCGCCGATGCCGGGTGTTTCAGGCAACAGCAGTTGCATACCCTGATAGCTAACACCACCGGTAACGGGATCGGTCAGGTGGCCCAGCAGGCAGGTATCGAGGTCATAAAACCGGATATTATCGTGTGCCATGGCAAAATGCACTTTGGCGGTGAGGGCCAGCCGGCTTTCCAGCATACCGCCCAACATACAGCTGATACCGTTGCTTTCAGCCACCCGGTTGATCTGCCTGGCTTCTTGTATGCCGCCACTTTTGGCGAATTTGATATTGATATAGTGGCAGGCTTTATTACGTATGAGCCGCTCGGCATCATGATGAGTGAAAACGCTTTCATCGGCCATAATGGGAATGGGTGAACGGCGGCATAATTCCGGCAGCCATTCATCATTCCATTTGCGCATGGGCTGCTCGCAAAATTCAATACCGTACCCGGCCAGGGCAGTGAGGATTTTAAGGGCTTCTTCATAACTCCATCCCTGGTTGGCATCAATGCGCAATTGAATGTCTCCGCCAATGGATTGCCGGATCTGCCTGATCCTTTCTATATCAGTGGCGGGGTCTTTTCCCAGCTTTACCTTGATGATGTTCACGCCTTTGGCTTTGAAAGCAAGCGCCTGTTCCGCCATTTTTTCGGGCGTGTCGATACCGATGGTAAGATCGGATTCGATGGACTTTTGTTTTCCCCCGAGGAAGCGGTACAGGGGCTGAGCGGCCGCTTTAGCAGCAATATCATGCAGGGCCAGGTCGAACGCACTTTTAGCGGTATAGTTGCCGGCAGTGAAAAGATCCAGTTCCTGCATCCGGTCACTGATGGCAAGGGCGGACTTATCTTTCCATAACGTTGCAAAATCTTTGGCCATTTCAAAGCAGGTAGCCTGTGTTTCACCGGCGATCATGGGAAAAGCGGAACATTCGCCCACACCGCTTATCCCTTCGCTTGTATGGATGCGGATGAACAGGTTCTGTGCCGAACGCATGGTGCCGGTTGCAATGGTAAAGGGCGCCATGGGAATGGAGTATTTGTAAATTTCCGTTCGTGTAATAAGCATCTGCGAATTTGCGGATTTTTTCCCAAAAGCTTTTTTACTTAGCAGGAAGCATCCGATATTCGTGCTCGAATGACAAATTGGAAAATGAGTATATCCTTTGATAATACCGAAAATGCATTCGCATATAAGAGCGATAAGGACCTGAAAGGAGCCAGGTTTTTATTCAATACCATGGGTTATCCCTGGTTTGTGCAAGTGGGTACCCGTCTTACCCCTTTTATCATGAGAACCGGCCTGCCGGTGCATGGGATCATACGCAAGACCATTTTCAAACAGTTTGTGGGCGGAGAGACCCTGGAAGAGACAGCCGCTGTAGGTGAAATATTGGGTAAATATGGCGTAGATGTGATCCTGGATTATGGCGTGGAAGGCAAAGATGGAGAAGCAAGTTTCGATCATGCCACCGATGAATTCATACGGGTGATCAATTATGCAGCTACACAAAAGAATATCCCCTTTATCAGTGTTAAGATCACCGGCCTGGCACGTTTCAAACTTCTGCAAACGCTGAATGAGGCGCCACGCCTGCGTAGCGGCATTCATGATCATGAAGCGGAGATCAACGAGTGGGACAGGGTAAGGGAGAGAATGTACGCCATCTGTGAGGTAGCTGCAGAAAAAAATATCGGTGTACTGGTAGATGCGGAAGAAAGCTGGATACAGGACCCGATTGACCGGCTTACCATGGAGATGATGGAAATCTTCAACAAGGATAAAGTCATTGTTTACAATACACTGCAGTTGTACCGTCACGACAGATTGCATTTTCTTACCATATCCCAACAGATCGCTAAAGAGAAAGGGTTCAAGCTGGGTATGAAACTGGTGCGGGGTGCTTATATGGAAAAAGAACGGGCGCGTGCAGCAGAGAAAGGTTATCCTTCACCCATACAGCCCGACAAAGACAGTACCGACAGGGATTATAACCTGGCGTTAAAATATTGCATCGAACACCTGGAAGAGATCGCCATCATTGTAGCCACGCATAACGAAGCCAGTTGTCTCTATGTAGTGGAATTGCTGAACGAAAAAGGTATTTCCCATCAACATCCGCATGTTCATTTTTCACAGCTGTACGGTATGAGCGATAACATCACGTTCAACCTGGCTAAAGACGGACTGCGTGTAAGCAAATACCTGCCTTTTGGTCCCATTCGTGATGTGATCCCGTACCTTATGCGCCGGGCCCAGGAAAACAGCAGTGTAAGCGGACAAACAGGCCGTGAACTGGGATTGATCAAAAAAGAACTCCTGCGCCGGAAACAGGTGTAAACAGGTTCTCCCCAGGCTGTTCAAATCATTCTTTTTATCATCACCAACAGTGGCGTACTTTGCAGGCATGCAACAATACCTTCAATTACTCCAACATATATTGGATCATGGTCATGCGAAGACCGATCGCACCGGTACCGGCACGATCAGTTGTTTCGGTTACCAGATGCGCTTCAACTTACAAGAAGGGTTTCCGTTGGTGACCACTAAGAAACTGCACCTCAAGAGCATTATTTATGAGTTGTTGTGGTTCCTGAAAGGGGAAACCAACATACATTATCTGAATGAGCACGGGGTGAATATCTGGAATGAATGGGCAGATGCCGAGGGGAACCTGGGGCCGGTGTATGGCAAGCAATGGCGCAGTTGGGAAGGGACCGATGGCCAAACGATTGACCAGATCAGTGATGTGGTGGCGCAGATCAAAAAAAATCCCGATAGCCGGCGCCTGATTGTCAGCGCCTGGAATGTAGCCGACCTGCCCAAAATGGCGTTGATGCCTTGTCACAATATGTTCCAGTTTTATGTGGCCGACGGCAAACTCAGTTGCCAGTTATACCAGCGCAGCGCCGATGTGTTCCTGGGCGTGCCTTTCAATATTGCATCGTATGCTTTGCTTACTATGATGATGGCACAGGCAACAGGTTTGCAGTATGGAGATTTTGTACACAGCTTCGGTGATGTGCACCTGTACAACAACCATATTGAACAGGCTGCGCTTCAGTTGAGCCGCAAACCTTATCCATTGCCGGTGATGAAACTGAACCCGGAGGTGAAAGACATTTTTGGTTTCCGTTACGAAGATTTTACATTAGAGAACTACCAGTTCCATCCGCATATCAAGGCGCCGGTAGCGGTATAGATTTAAAACAGATGGCATGATCATTTCTCTTGTTGTAGCAGCGGCAGCAAACAATGTAATCGGTAGGGATAACCGGTTGCTCTGGCGCCTGCCCAATGACCTGAAATTTTTTCGCGACACTACCTGGGCGATGCCGGTAGTGATGGGGAGGAAAACCTTTGAGTCCTTATCGGGCAAGGCTTTGAAAGGAAGGATGAATATTGTGATCACAAGACAAAGCGGTTGGACGGCAGAAGGTGTTTCCATAGCACACGACCTCGATGAAGCCATCGCGTTGGCTGCCAAAGCAAATTATGAGGAGCTGTTTGTGATCGGTGGCGGCGAAATTTATCGTGAGGCGATGAACAGGGCAGATCGTATTTATCTTACCAGGGTATACACTGAAATAGCGGGTGATACTTTTTTTCCGGTAATAGACGAACAACAATGGGAGCTGGCATCCGAAGAACGGATGGAAGCCGATGCCAAACATGCATACGCCTACAGCTTTCAATTATGGAAAAGAAAATGACAAAACGGTTCGTATGTATTCTCCCCTGCAACTAGGCATCAAATACCTGAAATATTATGCAACAGCATCCAACGGAAAGGGGCATGGGGTGCATTCGCCTTTTGTATTTGAATTCATCACCCGGGTGCTGAACGACGACCGGCAGTTTTATGCCTATCAACCCATAGAGAACCTGCGCAAGTTATTGCTGGCCGATACCAGAACGGTTGCTGTAAAAGACCTTGGAGCAGGGTCACGTGTAGAAAAAACACAAAGCCGGTTGGTGAAACAGATAGCGCATTCATCGCTCAAACCCGCACGCTTCAGCCAGTTGCTGTTTCGCATGGTGGATTTTTATCAGCCACGCATTGTGCTGGAAATGGGTACTTCCCTGGGCGTTACCACTGCTTATCTTGCTGCTGCTGGCAACAATGCACGGATCATTACAATGGAAGGGGCCGGAGAAGTGGCCGCGCTGGCAAAAAAGAATTTTGAAAAACTGCAGATCAGTAATGCAGAAATGCTGGAAGGTAATTTCGATGATACCCTGCCGGGCTTGCTGGACCGCGAAAAGCGACTTGATTTTGTATTCATTGACGGCAATCACCGTTACGAGCCCACAGTGCGTTATTTTCACCAACTCTTGCCGGCCTTACACGAATACAGCATACTGGTTTTTGACGATATACACTGGAGCAAAGAGATGGAACAGGCATGGAATGATATCTGCAAACACGAGGCGGTTAACCTGACGATCGACCTGTTTTTCATCGGGTTGGTTTTTTTCAGGAAAGAGAACAGGGAAAAGCAACATTTTAGCATTCGTTTTTGATATCTGAACGAAAAAAAGCATAATTTGAATCCATGATTGTTGGAATACTGAAAGAGCAGCATGGCGACAAGCGAGTTTCTCTCTTACCTGAACAGGCACAGGCATTGGCAGCAAAAAAAGTGCAGGTAATGGTTGAGTCTAATGCAGGCGCTGCTGCCTTCGCTTCCGACGATGCGTATCGTGCCGTACATATTCCAACCGTATCGCGAAAAGAGTTATTACAACAGAGCGATGTACTCCTTTCCATTCATCCGTTAAGCACCACAGACCTGGAACTGATCAAACCGCATGCTGTTGTCATTGGTGTTTTTCAACCCCTGTTTAACCATGCATTGATGAAAGAATGGGCACAGCGTTCGCTCACTACATTCAGCCTCGATATGATTCCCCGCACCACACGTGCACAAAGCATGGATGTGTTGAGCAGCCAGGCAAATATTGCCGGCTACCGCTCTGTATTGCTGGCAGCCACTTTGTTTCCCCGTTATTTTCCCATGTTCATGACGGCCGCAGGTAGCATTGCGCCGGCCAAGGTATTGATATTGGGAGCCGGTGTGGCAGGATTGCAGGCCATTGCTACAGCGCGTAGACTCGGAGCAGTAGTTGAAGTGTCGGATACCAGGCCTGCAGTAAAGGAAGAAGTGATGAGCCTTGGGGCCAAATTTATAGAAGTGGATGGAGCGGCCGATGCTTCCAAAGCAGGGGGCTATGCAGTAGAACAGACAGAAGAATACAAACAGAAACAACAGGAGCGATTGGCTGCTTCGGTTGCAAAGTCCGACATCATCATCACAACCGCACAGATACCGGGAAAGAAAGCGCCCTTATTAATTTCGGAAGCAATGCTGGATACCATGAAACCCGGCAGCGTGATCATAGACCTGGCTGCTTCCACCGGGGGAAATGTATTCGCTGCCCGTAACAACGAAACAGTGCAACGCAACGGCGTTACCATTGTTGGCAACAGCAACCTGGCAGCTGATATGCCCTTCGATGCAAGCAAACTCTATGGAAAGAACGTACTGAACTTTTTACAACTGATCACTGGTGCCGATGCGGAACTCCAACTGAATTTTGACGATGATATTGTAAAAGGAAGCTGCATCACACACGGAGGTAATATCGTGCACGAAAGAGTGGAACAACTGGTAGGTTCATCATACGCTTAATATTGTTTTATGGAAAGTTTTTTCGATTGGGTACACGACAATCATGCGATCATCTACATCGTGATCTTATCTATTTTCCTGGGTATTGAAGTGATCGGACGCGTACCGAGCGTGTTGCACACCCCGTTGATGAGCGGCGCCAATGCCATACACGGCGTGGTGATCATCGGCGCCATTATTGTGATGGGAAGGGTTGACCCCGATAATTACATTGCATTGATCATAGGTTTCCTGGCAGTGATTTTAGGAACGTTGAATGTGGTGGGAGGTTTTATGGTTACAGACAGGATGCTTGAAATGTTTAAGAAGAAAAAATAGCTATGGGATTGAGCCTGCTTTCATTCATTTACCTGGTAGGGTCGGTAACTTTTATCCTGGGGTTGAAGATGTTATCGCATCCCGATACGGCCAGGAAAGGCAACCTGGTAGCCGCGGCCGGCATGACGCTGGCCATTATCGGCACCATTTTCTTGTATGAAGAAAATGGAGAACGGTTGCACAATCACCTGTGGATATTCGGCGGATTGCTCATCGGCAGCATTACCGGATGGATAGCCGCAAAGAAAGTGAAGATGACGGCCATGCCCGAAATGGTCAGTCTTTTCAATGGAATGGGCGGCGCCTGCGCGGCACTGATTTCCATCAATGAATATGGTCACCTCGTTGGTCGTGATGCAGCACAAGGAACCCTGCTTACTATTTTATTGGGACTGATCATAGGATCGGTATCGTTTGCCGGCAGTATCATTGCCTGGGGTAAACTGAACGGCCGCATCAAAGATTTTGCTTTCAAAGGACAACAGATAGGCAATATCATATTGCTGTTGTTGACGCTGGCTGCGGCAGCATACCTGCTCTTCAACCTGAACAACGATAATTATTGGTTGTTCTATATCATTTTTGTTGCAGCATTGGTATATGGTGTAATGTTTGTGCTACCCATCGGTGGCGCCGATATGCCGGTCGTGATCTCTTTATTGAACTCTTTCACAGGCGTAGCAGCTGCCTGCGGCGGATTCCTGTATAATAACCAGGTGATGCTTACCGGAGGTATATTGGTAGGCGCTGCCGGTACCCTGCTTACGATGCTCATGTGCAAAGCCATGAACCGCAGTCTTACCAATGTGCTCATCGGTTCTTTTGGCGGCAGCAGTGCCGCTGCGGCAGGTACCAAAGGAGAACAGGGTAGCTACAAAGAAATATCCCTGTCAGATGCTGCTGTATGTATGAGCTATGCCAATAAAGTGATGATCGTGCCTGGTTACGGTCTTGCAGTGGCACAGGCGCAACATGTATGCCATGAACTGGAAAAATTACTGGAAGAAAAAGGAGTGGAAGTGAAATATGCCATTCACCCGGTAGCCGGAAGGATGCCCGGACACATGAACGTATTGTTGGCGGAAGCCGATGTGAGTTATGATAAACTGCTTGAAATGGAGCAGGCGAATGACGAATTCAAAACCTCCGATGTAGTGTTGGTATTAGGCGCCAATGATGTAGTCAATCCTGCCGCTAAATCAGATCCTGCGTCTCCTATTTACGGAATGCCCATATTGGAAGTAGAGCAGGCCAAAACGGTTATCGTAAACAAACGAAGCATGAAGCCCGGTTATGCCGGCATTGAAAACGCACTCTTCTTTCAACCCAAAACCTCGATGTTGTTTGGCGATGCCAAAGCGGCTTTGCAGAAACTGGTAGCGGAGATCAAGAATGCCTGACTTTCTATCATTGCGCCATTTTCACATTACATTTGTAGATGACCCTTCCCCAGTCATTCCTGGATTCGCTGGAAAAAGCAAAAGGCTTCGACCGGGTTGCTTTTGAAGCAGCGCATACAACCGGTGAACAGGTAACTTCTATCAGGCGGAATCCTTTCAAAAAGGAAAATAATGCTTCGTTACCCGAAGGAGTGCAGGTGCCCTGGTGTCTGCAAGGTCTGTACCTTGAAGAACGCCCCTCTTTCACATTCGATCCGGCTTTTCATGCGGGCGCTTATTATGTACAGGAAGCCAGCAGTATGTTCATCTGGTATGTGCTGGAACAGTTGATTGGCGGTAAAACGGCCGGAAAAAAAGTGCTGGACCTTTGTGCTGCGCCGGGAGGCAAAAGTACATTGCTCAGTACTTATTTTAAAGACGGATTGCTCGTGGCCAACGAAGTGATCAAAACACGCGCGGCTGTGTTGGTGGAAAACATCACCAAATGGGGAACAACGCCTGTGGTTGTTACGAATAACGACCCGGTACATTTTCAATCACTGCCTGCTTATTTCGATGTAATGATGGTGGATGCGCCTTGCAGCGGCAGCGGCCTTTTCCGGAAAGATCCTTCGGCCATAGCGGAATGGAGTGAAGACAATGTGCAGTTGTGCAGCCAGCGGCAACAAAGGATACTGGCCGATGTGCTGCCTGCACTCAAACAGGATGGATTGCTCCTGTATTCTACCTGTTCTTATTCGGTGGAAGAAGATGAAGCGATTGCCGATTGGCTCGTTGATGAAATGGGCATGGAATCTGTGCAACTGCAATTACCGGCAGCATGGGCTATTGTAGAAACCAATTCTCCCCGGCATCAGGCAAAGGGTTATCGTTTCTATCCCGATAAAATAAAAGGAGAAGGTTTTTTTATAAGTGTATTCCGGCAAAAGAAAGGTATCGTTGGTGCAGGAAAGAAACAAAAGGAACCGGCTTTACCCCAACCATCCCGGCAAGAGATGCAAATGCTGCAGGCATTCATGCCGAACCTGACCGATGTTGTTTTTTTCAAACAGGCAGATGCCATTCGTTGTATATCCGAGCCTTGGTGGCAGGACCTGAAACTGTTGGCGGGTCAGTTGTATATTAAAAAAGCAGGAACAGAACTGGGCAGCATCAAAGGGCGTGATATCGTTCCATCGCATGAACTGGCATTAAGTTTGTTACCCATCGATCATTTCCCGGCTATTGATTTGCCAAGGGAAGAGGCTTTACAATACCTCCGCCGGAAAGAGTTCCGGGTAGATGCCAAACATGGATGGAATATAATAAGATATGACCATTTGCCGTTAGGATGGGTGAAAATATTACCGAACCGCATCAATAATTACTACCCGGCAGCATGGAGAATATTAAAAGATTAGATTTGCAACATTGCAATCCACAGAAACGTATGAAAAATTTTGGTTGGCTGATCGTTTGTTTTTTTGTTGTGAGTACCGCGCAGGCCCAGGAAAAACTGGTAGCCCTGGGGAAAGCGCCTGCGCTCTATGTTAAACATAAAGTGGCCGGAGGAGAAGTACTGTCAGGTATTGCCAGTCATTATGGAACCACTTCCATACAGTTGGCCAAATTCAACGGCATCAAAGTAGCTACCCTGCTCAAAAAAGGAATGATCCTGAAGATACCCCTTACGCGCAATAACCTGGCGCAGGGGCAGTCAGCCAGCTTCAACGAACCGGTGTATCACACGGTTGCCAAAGGAGATAATCTTTTTCATATCAGCCAGTCGTTCAATAATGTGAACATACAATTACTGCGCGACTGGAACGGTTTGAAAAGAGATGTTATCCGCGATGGACAGTTGTTGATCGTAGGCTATCTCAAAGGAGGAAAAAGAAATGAAGTGGCGGCTGCTCCGGCTGTAACAGCACCAGTTGATGCACCTCCTGCATCTGTTAATACCAGCACACCTGCTCCGGTTGCGAAGAAAAACCAGCAACCACCGGTTACAGAACCGAAAAAAGAATCGGTTGAAGTAAAAAACGAAGCGCCGCAACAACAGACTGCCAATGCCGATATCAAATACGACCCCAAACCGGGTGATGAAGGATATTTCGCACTTCAATTTGCCAACCACCCCGAGACAGCGACGCAGCAATTCCATTCGGGTGATGCGGGCATTTTTAAGACCATCAGCGGGTGGACAGACCGTAAGTTTTATGTGTTGATGAATGATGTGCCTCCGGGAACCATTGTTCGCATCACTTCTACTAGCAACAAAAGTATTTGCGCCAAAGTGCTCGACAAACTCGTGGAAACCAAAGGAGGGGCGGGCTTGTTGCTGCGCATGAGTAATGCGGCGGCTGTGGCGCTCGACATGACGGATGGTAAATCGACGGTTTCCGTTACTTATTTTGAATAACAGTTTATGATGCCTGCAACCGGTAACCGCGCAGGAATTCGGCTACGGGCATTCTTTTCTTTCCTTCGAGCTGAAGGTCCAGCAAGTGAATAAAGCCATCTTTACAGGCAAACTTCAGGTAAGTTTTACCATCGGTAAATACAGCGCCGGGTATATGTTGGTGATCAACCAGTTCTTTTGAACTTTTGAAGAGTTTCAAAATTTTTCCATCCAGCATGGTCAGTGCGCCGGGAAAGGGAGAAAGGCCGCGGATGCGATTGTGGATCTGTGCTGCTGTCTCCGTCCAGTTGATGCGACAATCTTCTGTAAACAGCTTGGGCGCATGCTTTAATTGATCCGGTCCGGGGAACGCCGATTGATCTTTTTCTTCCAATGATCCGTCCAGTAAACTTTGTAAAGTTTCTACCAACAAGGAGGCGCCGATGATTTTCATGCGATCGTGTACTTCGCCCGCTGTTTCATCTTCACCAATAGGAAAACTTTTTTGCAGCAATATATTGCCCGTGTCGATCGCATGCTGCAATTTGAAAGTGGTAACACCGGTAGTTGTTTCTCCGTTGATGATGGCCCAGTTGATGGGAGCGGCGCCACGGTATTGAGGCAACAAAGAACCATGTACATTGATGGTACCCACAGGAGGCATATTCCAAACGGCCTCCGGTAACATCCGGAACGCTACTACTATTTGAACATGTGCCTGCAAAGCGCTGAGCGCTGCCAGGAAAGCAGGGTCTCTCAGCTTTTCGGGTTGCAATACTGTCAACCCTTTTTCAAGCGCATATTTTTTTACGGCGCTGGTGGTTGGTTTCATACCTCTGCCGGCAGGTTTATCGGGAGCCGTCACAACACCCACCACCGAAAATCCGGCGTTGAGCAATGCATCCAATGAAGCCACGGCGAACTCCGGAGTACCCATGAATACAATACGTAAATCCTTCCTGGTGAGGGGCGAAAGGGTATTTGTCATGCTGCAAAAGTAGCCGTTAGTTGATGAAACCAAAATAGTTCTCCTTACATGCAGCCCCGATTGTACTTTTACACATAATTTAATGACAATACAAGACACATGCAACAAGTAAAAAAAGGTGATAAAGTAAAAGTGCATTATCACGGTAAATTAACCGATGGTACCACATTTGATTCTTCAGCGGGAAGGGAGCCACTTGAATTTGAAGTGGGAGGCGGAATGGTGATACCTGGTTTCGACAATGGTGTTACAGGAATGGCCATTGGAGAGAAAAAGACCATTCATATTCCGGTAGCCGAAGCATACGGACCCAAGCAGGAAGATATGATCATGGATTTTCCCAAAGACCGTTTCCCTGACGATATGGTACCGGAAGTGGGCATGCAATTGAACATGAGCAATGGTGCAGGACAACATATCCCGGTACGTATTGTTGCAATAAAAGATGAGGTGGTGGTATTGGATGCCAACCATCCGCTGGCGGGAGAAGATCTCGTCTTCGACCTGGAATTGGTAGCGATCGAAGGAGGAAGTCCTTTGATCATCATGCCCTGATAAAAAAAAGCGTGAGGAGTATCTATTGATCCATCTCCTCACGCTTTTTTATAGCCCAACTAACGCTCAGCTCTTTTTCTTCATCCACCATCCCAGCCAGATACCTGTTACGCCCCAAGCTACCAAAGCATCGATCAGGTGCGCATTGATATCTTTCGTCTGGAACCAGATATGCATCGTATATGCCGAGTTGAGGAACACGATCAACCCGATAAACACAGAAGAAAGGAAGATGGTTCCGAACGACGGACCATTCAGTTTGGAGAATATCCAGCAAGCCAGCCATACCATCACCAGGTTTACCAAAAATCCTCTTCCCATATTGCTGCCCATGTCACTCTTCATGGCCTTATGATAATAAACCTGTGCCCATGGTTTACCCGTAGCCGCTTCACCCATTTTTTTCTGGTCTTCCATGGAAGTTCCGTCAGGGAAAGAAGGCAGCATATAAGCGCCATCTTCTGAGAATTGAGCGCTGAGGTAACTCAGGATACTGTCCTGCTTCGGCGTATACTGTGCACCTTGTCTGTGCAAACCGGTTACCGTCCAGGAAAGGAACTGCCAGAGAAAAATGATGATGGCGCCTACGAGGGCGCCGACGATGGTTTTTTTCATATATAGGGGTTTGGTTATGCAAACAAAATAAACAATGTGATTGGCTTTTGCAATAGTTGTTAGATGTTAGTTGATAGTTGTCAGATGTTGTTTATTTTGTACGGGTAATGAAATTTTTCTAACAACTAACATCCAACAACTGACAACTCACATGGCAACTGGTTACCCATACACAGTTACAGAACGATTCCTGCGTTATGTGCAGGTAGATACCCAAAGCGATCCGCACAGCAATTCTTTCCCCAGTACCAATAAGCAAAAAGACCTGTCTTCCATATTGGCAGCAGAATTGAAAGCCATGGGCATTGAAGATGCCATGATGGACGAATATGGGTATGTATATGCCACGATTCCTGCTACTACTTCGAAACCAGTGCCTGTCATTTGTTTCTGCAGTCACGTAGATACAGCGCCGGATTGCAGCGGTACAGGTGTAAAGCCGATCCTGCACGAATCTTATGATGGCAGGGATATTGCATTGCCCGATGACCAGGAACAGATAATCCGTGTTGCAACCTATCCTTATCTCAAAACACATATTGGCCAGCCTGTGATCACGGCCAGTGGCACCACTTTGCTGGGTGCTGATGATAAAAGCGGCGTAGCCATCATCATGGACCTGGCGCATTACCTGGTTACGCATCCTGAAATAAAGCATGGTACCATCAAATTGTTATTCACGCCCGATGAAGAAGTTGGACAAGGTACGGCCAAACTCGATCTGTCAAAATTGGGAGCATCCGTTGCCTATACATTGGACGGAGGTGAGCTGGGTAGTTTTGAAGATGAAACTTTCAGCGCAGATGGTGTGCGTATTACGGTACAAGGTGTCATTGCACATCCAGGTTATGCAAAGAACAAACTGGTAAATGCCTTGAAGATCGCAGGAGAGATACTCGCTGCATTACCTAAGAACGAATGGGCTCCTGAGGTTACGGAGAAACGGGAAGGATTTGTACATCCTGTTGGCATAAATGGAATTGCTGAGAAAGCAACGATCGAATTCATTGTGCGTGATTTTGATACTGCGAAACTGGCAGTATATGAAAACAGGTTGAAGCAGATGGCAATAGCCGTGCTGGGTCAATATCCTGGCGCCACCATGGAATTTGAAGTAACGGAACAGTACCGGAACATGAAAGAAATACTGGACCTGCATCCGCACATCAGTGCATATGCAGCTGAAGCCTACCGGCGCGCGGGAGTGGATATGATCAAAGAACCCATCCGGGGCGGAACAGATGGCAGCCGGCTGAGCTTTATGGGATTGCCCTGTCCGAATATTTTCACCGGCATGCAAGCCATTCACAGCAAACACGAATGGATCGGTGTGCGTGATATGGAAAAAGCGGTTGATGTGTTGACGCAGCTTGTGCAGGTATGGGAAGAGCGATCCTGAAAAAAAAAGGTGGACTCGTTGCAAAACCAAAAGAATGCCTTAGATTTAAGTGTTGATTATACATTTAACATCAACAATCTTATCTAAAATATCATTGCTATGCCCAACGATTCATTGCACATCAACAACAAAGCAACTACACAAAATACTTACGACGCCATTGTAATAGGCTCGGGCATCAGCGGCGGATGGGCCGCAAAAGAATTGACCGAAAAAGGGTTGAAAGTATTGATGCTCGAAAGAGGAAAACAACATGAGCACATCAAAGATTATGCGACTGCGAATAAAGATCCCTGGCAGTTTGAACACAGGGGCCGGACCACTGCAGAACAAAGAAAAAAATATCCGGTTATACATAGGGGGTGGGCGGCCAGCGAAGCTGTGATGGATGCCTGGGTAAATGAAGAAGATTGTCCGTATACGGAAATCAAACCCTTCACCTGGTGGCGTAGTTACCGGATGGGAGGACGATCTGTTTTATGGGGCAGGCAGAGCTACCGGTTGAGCGATCTTGATTTTGAAGCCAATGCCAAAGAAGGCGTTGGGGTTGACTGGCCCATTCGTTACAAAGACATTGCACCCTGGTACGATCATGTAGAAAAATTTGCGGGCATCAGCGGTTCGCTGGAAGGTTTGCCGCACCTGCCCGACGGGCAATTCCTTCCGCCAATGGATCTTAACTGTGTGGAGAAAGATGTAGCGGCCCGTATCAAAACACAATACAAGGGAGCCAGGCACCTGATCATCGGCAGGGTGGCCAACTTAACGGCGCCCATTCCGGGAAGGACCCAGTGCCAGTTCCGCAACAGGTGTTGGGAGGGATGTCCGTTCGGTGGCTATTTCAGCACGCAATCTTCTACTTTACCCGCAGCCATGAAAACGGGTAATTTAACGGTGCGTCCCGATGCTATTGTAACAAGGCTGCTATACGATAAAGACAGTAAAAAAGTGAAAGGCGTGGAAGTACTGGATGCTGTCAACAACAAGACTTATGTATACCATGCGAAGATCGTATTCCTCAATGCATCTGCGTTGAACTCTGCATGGGTATTGTTCAATACCGCCACGGATATTTGGCCGGGCGGACTGGGCAGCAGCAGTGGCGAATTGGGGCATAATGTGATGGATCATCATTATAACCTGGGGGCAAGTGGCCAGGTAGAAGGCTATGAAGACAAATATTATTATGGCAGACGGGCCAATGGATTTTATATTCCCCGGTTTGTAAATATCGGCAGCGACAAAAGAGACTACCTGCGAGGCTTTGGCTACCAGGGAGGGGCCAGCAGGGCAGGATGGAGCCGGAGCGTTGCAGAATTAGAGATAGGTGCGGGATTCAAAGAAGCGCTCACCGAGCCGGGCGGCTGGAGCATTGGCGCTACAGGGTTTGGTGAAATCCTGCCTTATCATGAAAACAAGATCATGCTGGATGCGAACCGGAAAGACAAATGGGGATTACCGGTGCTGGCCATGGATTGTGAGTTGAGGGAAAACGAATTGAAAATGCGGAAAGATATTGTAGCGGAAATGAAAGCTATGCTTGAAGCATCGGGCGTGAAACAAGTGAATACCTGGGACCAGGGGCATGCGATCGGACATGGTATCCACGAAATGGGAACAGCCCGTATGGGAAGAGATCCGAAGACATCGGTACTGAATGGCCATAACCAGGTGTGGGATGCGCCGAATGTATTCGTTACCGATGGCGCGTGCATGGTTTCTTCAGCCTGCCAGAATCCTTCACTCACTTATATGGCATTAACGGCCAGGGCAGCCAACTATGCGGTAGACGAATTAAAGAAGGGAAACTTGTAAGAAGCAAGGATCAGAAAAATATCCTGGCTTCAGATGTATAGGTTTCTTTAAACTCTTTGGGAGTACAGCCTTTCTTCTTTTTAAAGGTATGGTTGAAATTAGAGATATTGTTGAACCCGCAGGTGTAAGCAATCTCTGCAACAGATTGTGTGGTATTGATGAGCATACGTGAGGCATGACCAAGACGGATATCGGTCATGCGTTCAATAAAAGTCATGCCGGTACGGGCTTTGAAAAAGCGGCTGAAAGCAGATTCCGCCATATTGGTCAGGGCAGCTACTTCTGACAGGGAAACGGGTCTTTGAAAATGTTCATTCATGTATTCCATTACTTTTTCTATACGCCGGCTGTTGTAAGAAAGGTGTTCGGTATTACTGAAAGTGGTGTTGGCGAGCAAACGCGTATGCCGGGAAATAGATAATTCATGCAGGATGGACATTAATTCAAGCACCGATTCAAAGCCCTCTTTTTTATAGAGGCGCATGATGCGATAGGAAAGCAATTTCGCTGTTTCATAAGAAAACAAAACACCCCTTTGTGCTTTCTCCAGCATATTACGCATAGCAGCCAATTGGCTACGTTGCAGAAAACTTTCTTCGAAAAGGTCGTGGTGAAACTGGATGGTTACTTCTGTGATATCGGTGTTATCGCATTTATGCTGAAACCAGGCATGTTGCAGCTCCGGACCAATGAGCACCAGTTCAAGATCGGCAATCTCTTCTATATTATCTCCTACCACACGCCTGATTCCTTTGCCGTTTGTGATAAAGTTCAGTTCGAACGCTTTGTGGTAATGAATGGGCAAATCGAAAACACTCTTGTTTTTATTGAAAAAAACATGGAAGCAATCAGATTGAGCAAGCGGTGTGAACTCCTGCAATATTTCTCTTTGTGCAGCCAATAGAAAAAAGTTTATGCGATAGTTTTATTCAGGACGAACTCGTTTTCTAATATCGGTAATTATTTAGACAAAACTTGCTTTTGATATGCTGCACCATAATAGAAGCTGGAATGCTTATGAATGCTTGTTAGTATAATATTGACAATAAAATATTTTTATCTTTAACTTATATTCTACACCTCATACTGTAACGATTATGCCAGATACTTCTTCGGTTGCTCCAGCCGTTCATTCAACTACTACTGCGTCTCATTCTTATGATGCCATTGTGATTGGCTCGGGTATCAGTGGCGGATGGGCCGCCAAAGAACTCTGTGAAAAAGGCTTGAAAACATTATTGCTCGAAAGAGGGCGCGATGTGGTACACCTGAAAGATTATCCTACTGCCACCAAGAACCCCTGGGATTTTCCGCACCGCGGTAAAATGCCGGATGCATTTATCAAGGAAAATCCGGTGCTTACCAAATGTTATGCGTTGAGCGAAGCTAGTGAACATTTCTTTGTGAAAGACCACCAGCATCCTTATATCCAGGAAGCGCCTTTCGATTGGATACGTGGTTATCAGGTAGGTGGTAAATCTTTATTGTGGGCGCGTGCCACGCAGCGCTGGAGCCGCTTTGATTTTGAGGGACCTGCCAGGGATGGTTTTGCGGTGGACTGGCCCATCCGGTATGAAGACCTGGCGCCATGGTATTCCCATGTAGAGCTTTTTGCCGGTATCAGTGGTAATAAAGATGGGTTGGAAACCCTTCCGGATGGTGAATTTCTTCCACCCTGGGAAATGAATTGTGCTGAGAAAGAACTGCAGCAAAAGATAATGGCAAATTATAAAGACCGGTACGTGGTACAGGGGCGATGTGCGCATCTTACCAAACCGAATGCAATTCACCTGCAACAAGGCAGGGGGCAGTGCCAGGCCAGGAATTTGTGTGAACGGGGGTGTCCTTTCGGAGGATATTTCAGCTCCAATTCCTCTACTATTCCCTGGGCGCAAAAAACAGGAAACCTTACGCTGCGGCCCGATTCGGTTGTGCATTCCATCATTTATGATGAGCAGCAGGGTAAAGCTACAGGTGTGCGGGTGATCGATGCAGTTACCAGGAAGGCAACGGAATTTTTTGCGAAAATCATTTTTGTGAATGCTGCATGTTTGAATACGAATTTGATCTTATTGAATTCGGTTTCACGGCGTTTTCCAAACGGATTGGGAAATGACAGTGGTTTATTGGGCAAATACGTAGCTTTTCACAATTACCGGGGAACCCTTACGGCCAATTATGATGGGCCGAAAGACAAATATTATTATGGCCGCAAGCCAACGGCGGCCATGATGCCCAACTTCAGGAATGTGTACCGGCAGGAAATGGATTTTCTCCGCGGTTATATGGTGCATTTCAGCGCGAGCAGGGGCCGGGCTTCAGCAGAGGGTATTGGTGGTAATTATAAAGATGCCATCACAGAAGCAGGCGACTGGCATATTTTTATGATGATGCAGGGTGAAACCATTCCCAAAGAGACCAATCACCTGCGTTTGAGTAAAGACCAGAAAGATGAATGGGGTATCCCGCAACTCGTTGTTTCGGTAAAGTATGATGAAAACGATGAGAAGCTGCTCAAAGATTTCCTGGAACAGGGTGCTGAGATGCTGCAAAAAGCAGGGGCATCGGATATCCGGCCGAACGACAGTAAACAGGCGCCTGGATTAGATATACATGAAATGGGAGGTGTACGCATGGGACATGACCCCAAGACTTCTTTACTCAATCGCTGGAATCAGTTGCACCATTGTAACAATGTATTTGTTACTGACGGTGCTTGTATGACTTCTGTGAGTACACAGAATCCCTCGCTGACCTTCATGGCCATTACAGCCAGGGCAGCCAATCATGCGGTGGAGGAATTGAAGAAAGGGAATTTGTAAATCCCTGATTTTATTGTGTATTTTTTACACTATCAATAGGGCAAAATACTACAACAAAATGTTAAAAAAGGACAGATGCTTCTTAAGCAATCGTTTTAAATTGCGTGTTGTAACGCTATTCGTCTATATCTAATTAACCCAACATTGCTATGCCAACGAGAAAAAAACTACTCGCAAGGACCGTCATGCTTGCGATCCTCTTTGCGCTACTCAGCGCGGGCGCGTACGCCCAAAAAAGCCTCTCAGGTAAGGTAACAAACAAAGCCAATGGCCAGCCCATTGCAGGTGCTACCGTTCAATTGAAAGGTACTACCACAGTTGCTGTTACCAATGCTGAAGGTGTTTTTTCCATTCCTACCAAGGGTACCAGCGGTACTTTGGTAGTTTCTGTTATCGGTTTTGAACCTGTAGAACAGTCTATCAGTGGAAAAATCACTTTCAATTTTGCGCTATCAGAAACTATCAGCCAGTTGAATGAAGTACTGGTTACCGGTTATTCTGTCCAGCGAAAAAAAGACATCACCGGTTCAGTATCTGTGGTGAATGTAAGAGACCTGAAAGCAGTGCCGGCAGGAAGTGGCGAACAACTCCTGCAAGGCCGGGCTTCCGGTGTCAACGTTATCACTTCAGGTCAACCAGGATCGGGCAGTAATATCCGTATCCGCGGTATTACTTCATTCGGTAATGTGGATCCCTTATACATCATTGATGGTGTGCAGGGAAGCATACGCGACCTCAACGCCAATGACATTGAGTCTATCCAGGTGTTGAAAGATGCGGGTGCTGCTTCAATTTATGGTGTGCGTGGTTCTAATGGAGTTATCATTGTAACTACGAAAAGGGGAAAATCAGGTAAAGCCACTGTTACTTATGATGCCTATGTGGGTACCCAACGCCCGGCTTCAGGTAATCCATTCCATTTGCTGAATACGCAGGAAATGGCAACAGCTACCTGGGCAGCTTTAAAAAATTCCGGACAAACACTAACCCATCCCCAGTACGGTTCAGGAGCTACTCCAATTATCCCCGATTACATCCTGGCAGGTGGTACTGCAGGAATTGTTGGATCAAGTCCGGCTACCGATCCATCTTTGTATAATATTGATTTCAGTAAACCCATTTATCAGATTGTACAGGCCAACAAGGTGGGCACAGACTGGTTTCATGAGATATTCAAGCCCGCAATGATACAGAGTCATACCGTTTCTGCCAGTGGGGGTAATGAAAAAAACACTTATTTATTTTCCCTGGGTTATTTAAACCAACAGGGCACCTTGATGAATACTTATCTGAAAAGGTATTCAGCACGTGTAAATACTACATTTAATATTAAGAACAACATCAGGGTGGGGGAAAACCTGTTCATCTATGCCAGGGAAAACCCTCAGATCGGCAACCTAAGTGAGGGAAATGAAATCTCTATGAGTTATCGTGAGCAGCCCATCATCCCGGTGTATGATATCAAAGGAGGATTTGCGGGTACTGCTGCTAAAGGCTTGGGTAATGCGCAGAATCCTGTAGCTATGCGAGTGAGGGCCGCTGATAACAAAGGATATTCCTGGGACATACAAGGTAACGCCTATGCAGAAGTAGATTTCCTGCGTCATTTGACTGCCAGGACTTCTTTTGGTGGTACACTTGATAACTTCTATTATTACTATTATGGTTACCGCAGTTATGAGAATGCGGAGAACAACGGTTCCAATTCATTCAGCGAAAATGCCGGCTACAACCGTTCATGGACCTGGACCAATACAGTAACCTATAGCAATGTTTTTGCTGAGAAACACAATGTAAAAGCGCTGGCGGGTATAGAAGCAGTAGAGTCGTATGGCCGTGGTGTAGGTGGTGGAGCATTGGGATTCTTTACGGATAATCCGAATTTCCGCACCCTTAGCAATGGTTCATCTGGTTTTACCAATTACAGCAACGTATACCAGAATTCATTGTATTCTTTATTCGGCAGAGTGGATTATGCTTATAATGATAAATACCTGCTTAGCGGAACCATCAGAAGAGATGGATCTTCCAGGTTTGGTGCAGATAAACGTTATGGTATATTCCCGGCCTTTTCATTGGGATGGCGTATATCCCGTGAATCTTTCCTCAGGGATGTATCATGGATATCTGACCTGAAACTGCGTGGAAGCTGGGGTAAACTGGGCAACCAGTTGAACGTAAATCCGGCCAATGCTTTCAGTCTTTATGGTGGTGGACCGGGATCATCTTATTATGATATCAATGGAACCAGCACCAGTTCTGTACAAGGCTTTATTGCTACCCGTATCGGTAACCCAAAAACAGGTTGGGAAGAGGATGTGTTAACGAATTTTGGCTTGGATGCGGCATTGTTCAAAAACAAACTGGACATCTCTTTTGAATACTATAAAAAATCGATCAATGGATTATTGTTCACTGACCAGGCTCCTGCAACAGTAGGTGGTGCTACCCTGCCCGTTGTAAACATCGGTAATATTGAGAATAAAGGTTTTGATTTCTCCGCTACTTATCATGGAACTGCTTCAAAAGACCTCAAGTTCGATATCGGTTTGATTGTAACCACTTATAAGAGCAATATCACTGATATTCCAGGACAATACTTTGAAGCGGGTGGCTCACGTATCGGAAATTTTGTTCGGAATGCAGTAGGTCACCCCATTGGCGCTTTTTATGGCTATGATGTAGTAGGGCTGTTCAGCGGTGCCGATGATGTAAGTAAATCTGCTACTCAAAAATTTGCTGCTCCGGGTCGATTCAAATACCGTGATGTGAACGGAGATGGCAAGATCACTGCTGATGACAGAACCTTTTTCGGTGACCCCAACCCCAAGTTCACAGGTGGGTTAAATCTGAACGTATCGTATAAAGATTTTGATTTGTCCATGTTCATGTATGGTTCTTTCGGCAATGACGTGATTAACTATGTCCGTTACTGGACGGATTTCTATCCTTCTTTCCAGGGAGTGAAGAGCAAGGATATGCTGTACGGTTCTTGGACACCCAGCAACACCGGGGCCAAAACACCCATTATTGAGAACGAATCTAACTTCAGCAACAATGGCGTTGTGAACTCTTACTATAAAGAGGATGGTTCTTATCTCAGGTGTAAATCACTGATCCTGGGCTATACCATACCTTCTACCACACTGAAAAAATGGGGTATCGAAAAATTCAGGATATACTTGCAAGCGGCTAACCTGTTTACGATTACCAAGTACACGGGTCTGGATCCCGAGCTGTCTGGTTCCAACGCAGCATTCGGCATCGATTATGGTAACTACCCCAATAATCAGAAAAATTATAATGTGGGTGTAAGTGTTACATTCTAACCTTAATCCATTAAATGAAAAAAATTAAATATGAAAAAGTTTAGAATTCGAATATTAATCGTTGGAATAGCTGCAACACTTACCATGTTCTATGCTTGTTCCAAAAACTTTTTGGAGAAAGCTCCATTGGGTTCTCTGGATGAATCAACACTGGCTACCAAAGCGGGTGTTGACGGATTGCTGATTGGCGCTTATCACTTAGTGAGCGGCTTTGGTGGTGCAGGTGGCGGCTGGCAAACAGCAGCTTCCAACTGGGTATATGGTGGCGTGGCAAGTGATGATGCTTACAAAGGATCTGACCCTGGAGACCAGCCAGATATTGTACCCATTGAAACCTATACTTCCAACGCATCCAACGGCTACTTTAACCAGAAATGGCAGGCAGTGTATGATGCTGTACAGCGGTGTAACTCTGTGTTGCGTGTAATGGCTAAAGCTTCTGACATTTCTGATGCAGATAAAAAAAGGATTGCCGCTGAAGCCCGCTTTTTAAGGGCGCACTTTCATTTTGAGGCAAAGAAAATGTGGAATAAAGTGCCTTATATAGATGAAAGCATCACTTATGCAGCGGGCAATTACAATGTGCCTAATGACAAAGACATCTGGCCCAACATAGAAGCCGATTTCCAGTATGCAATAGACAACCTTCCTGCTACGCAGACTGCAGTGGGGCGTGCCAACAAATGGGCTGCAATGGCATATTTAGCCAAAGTGTACATGTTTGAAAAGCAATACGCTAAAGCATTGCCCCTTTTGAATAATGTGATAGCTAATGGAACTACAGCTTCTGGAAAAAAATATGCCCTGGTAAATTTTTCTGATAACTTCAATGCAGAAACAAAGAATAGTGCGGAAGCCGTATTTTCTGTACAACAATCTGTTAATGATAACTCTAATGGCAATAATGGTGGTTGGGGCGATGTATTGAACTTTCCTTATAATGGAGGCCCGGGTGGCTGTTGCGGATTCTACCAGCCTTCTCAAAGCCTGGTGAACTCTTACAAGGTAGATCCGATTACCGGTTTGCCTTTGCTGGACACCTGGAACAGTACCGATGTTAAGAACGACCAGGGCCTGAAGTCTACAGATCCGTTTACACCCGAAACGGGACCATTGGATCCCCGTCTTGACTGGACTGTAGGCAGAAGAGGCCTTCCTTACCTGGATTGGGGTAATCACCCCGGTAACGACTGGATTCGTGATCAGAACAACGGTGGCCCTTATGCTCCGAAGAAAAATGTGTATTATAAACGCCAGGAAGGTTCCTTAACCGACAAATCATTCTGGACCAATGGCGTTACTGCCAATAACTATACCATTATCCGTTTTGCTGATGTATTGCTTTGGGCAGCTGAGTGTGAAGTGGAAATAGGTAGCCTGGTCAATGCAATGAACTATGTGAACCAGGTAAGGAGCCGTGCTGCTAATCCCAATGGATGGGTGAAAAACTCGAGCGGCTCGCCCGCAGCTAATTATATGGTTGGCCTTTATCTGGTATTCCCTGATCAGGCCTATGCCCGTAAAGCTGTCCGTTTTGAAAGAAAACTGGAGCTGGCTATGGAAGGACACCGCCATTTCGATCTCGTGCGTTATGGTACGGCGGCTACAGAACTGAATGCATATATGGCTAAGGAGAAACAATACCGCACTTATTTTAATGGTAAATCCTTTACTGCTGGAGTAAGTGAGTATTTCCCTATTCCGCAATCACAAATAGATCTTAGTAAAGGAACACTTAAACAGAATCCTGGTTATTGATCAATTGATTGATTAAATTATGTGAGAGGTAGGGTACTGCTCTACCTCTTTTCATTTATTTTAGTACTTCCAGATTCAACATTGCACAAATGCTACGGAATACCAGGTATCTTATATTACTATTCGCCGCTATACCCTTCTTTTTGCTATCGTCCTGCAAAAGTAAAGCTCCTCTTTTCAGCCGTCTGACCTCAGATCAAACGAATATTCATTTCAATAATCAGATCACTGAAACGGACTCGATCAATGTGCTTGATTTTGAAAATGTATATAACGGCGGTGGTGTAGGTGTGGGTGATTTCAACAACGATGGGCTACCCGATCTTTATTTTACAGGCAATCTCGTTTCCAATAAACTTTATCTGAACAAAGGGGGATTCAAATTTGATGATATTACTGCGCAGGCAGGTGTAACAGGAGGTGGGAAATGGTGTCGTGGGGTTGCCGTAGTTGATATCAATAATGATGGTTGGATGGATATCTATGTGTGTGCTACGCTGAAAAAAAATCCAGCCTTGAGAGAAAGTTTGCTATATATCAATCAAGGGGTTGACAAAAAAGGAATACCCCATTTCAAAGAGATGGCAAAAGAATACGGGTTGGCCGATACCAGTCACAATACACAAGCTGCTTTTTTCGATTACGACAATGATGGAGATCTTGATGTGTACATTGCGACGAACGAAATCATCAAATACGATTATCCCAATCGATTCAGGCCTATTTTGAAAGACGGGAGCCATCCGAGTACTGATAAGTTGTATCGCAACGATTGGGATTCATCACTTGGGCACCCGGTATTCACCAATGTATCCAAAGGAGCAGGCATATTGATAGAAGGATATTCACATGCAGTAACGATTGCTGATATTAATAAAGATGGATGGAAAGATATCTATGTGACGAATGACTATCTGTCGAACGATTTGTTATGGATCAATAATCATGATGGCACATTTACAGAGAAACTTTCTACCTATTTCAAACATACATCTGCCAATGCCATGGGGAATGATATTGTAGATATTAATAACGATGGGCTGGCAGATGTGATTACATTGGACATGAACCCGGAAGATAATTACCGGAAAAAAATGATGCTCAATCCCAATAGTTATCAAACTTATCAGAATAGCGACTATTTTGGCTACTCTTACCAGTATGTGCGTAATACGCTTCAGTTGAATCAAGGGCCAAGGGTACTGCAAAATGATACCATTGGAGATCCTGTATTCGGCGAGGTCTCTTTTTATGCAGGTATTGCTGAAACCGACTGGAGCTGGGCACCGGTGGTGGCAGATTTTGATAATGATGGCAACCGGGACATCATCATTACCAATGGCTTTCCAAAAGATGTCACGGATCATGACTTTGTAACATTCCGCAATGAGTCTTATTCGATAGCAACAAAGAAGCAGCTGTTGGAACAAATACCTGCTGTGAAAATTCACAATTATGCATTTAAAAACAATGGGAACCTTCATTTCACCAACGCATCCAGTGAATGGGGCATGAATACACCCAGTTTTTCAAATGGAGCGGTTTATGTTGACCTGGATAATGACGGTGATCTTGATCTGGTAGTCAACAACATCAACGACGAAGCGATGGTGTATAAAAATAACAGCAGGGAAAGAGACAGTACCACCACCCGTTTCCTGAATATTCGTTTTGATGGCACAGCGCAGAACAAAAACGGACTGGGTGTCTGGGCCGATATTTATTATGACCACGGGCAACACCAGGTATGGGAAAATACACCTTATAGGGGATACCTCTCATCTATGGATAACCGCATTCATTTTGGACTGGGAACTACTACTACGATCGATTCGGTTTGCATCACATGGCCGGATGGGAAAAAACAGCGACTAGATCATGTGCGGGCGGATCAATGGTTGACAATAAAAGCATCAGATGCTCAAATGAATACATTACCCCCTCCTGCTTTATTAGCATCAGACGCGCTATTCAAAGAAGTGACGGGCTCGCTTGATATTCATTATCAACACGAAGAAAGAGATTTTATCGATTTTAATATTCAGAAACTGATACCGCATAAACTATCTGAATATGGTCCCGGTATGGCTGTTGGCGATGTTGATGGTAATGGATTAGATGATATTATAATAGGAGGATCTTTTGGGAACGCTACTCAGATATTGCTCCAACAACCCAATGGTAAGTTTGTACAAAAAAATATTCAATCTGATAAAGGCTTTGGAGCCAAACAATGGGAAGACCTTGGATTGTTGTTATTTGATGCCGATGGAGATGGTGATCTGGACTTATATATTGCTGCGGGCGGCTTCGAGAATGAACACAATACACCTGTATATCAGGACAAACTGTATGTAAATGATGGTAAAGGAAACTTTACATTAGATACAGTAGCGCTCCCGAAAAATTTTACCAGCAAATTCTGTGTGCGTGCCATTGATTACGATAAAGACGGAGACCTTGATCTTTTCATCGCAGGACGTGTAGATCCCTGGAACTATCCCAAACCAGTTTCCAGTTTCATCTACCGTAACGACTCCAAAGACGGCCATATCAAGTTTACCGATATTACCCAACAAGTAGCCAAAGACCTCACCAACATTGGCATGGTATGCGACGCAGTCTTTACCGATTTTGATAACGATGGTTGGCCCGACCTGGTGCTGGCAGGAGAGTGGATGCCGCTGACTTTCCTGAAAAATAACAAAGGAGTCTTTACCAATGTAACCGCTCAATCTGGTATCAGCAACCAATTAGGCTGGTGGAATACCATTGCAGCCGGTGATTTTGACAACGATGGCCGTATTGATTATGTTGTGGGCAACCTGGGACAAAACTCATTTTACCGTGCTTCTGATCAATACCCTGTTTCCATTTACGCCAAAGATTTTGACAACAATGGCAGCCTCGATGCTTTTCCATCATTGTACCTGCCGGCTACCATCACCGATCCAACGAAGAAAGAATTCCCCGCGCAGAACCGGGATGATGTGGTGAAGCAGATGATTAGTATGCGAACGAAATTTCAGAACTACAAATCATTTGCTACCGCTACTATGGACCAGTTGTTCACCAAAGAACAACTGCAGGGAGCATTGATACTACATGCCAACCAATTCAATTCCTGTTTTGTAAAAAATGAAGGTAATGGCCGTTTCAGCCTGCATCCTTTACCAGCCCAGGCGCAATTCTCTGTGCTGAATGGCATGCTGGTAGAAGATTTCGACGGAGACGGCAACCTGGATGTTTTGATCAATGGCAACGATTATGGTACGGAGGTTTCCGTAGGGCGTTATGATGCTTTAAACGGCTTGCTGCTGAAAGGAAACGGCAAAGGAGATTTTGCGCCGATGTCTATTTTGCAGAGCGGCATTTTCATACCCGGCAACGGTAAAGCGTTGGCCAAACTGCGGTCAGCTTCCGGTAAATGCCTGGTAGCAGCCACGCAGAACAGGGGGCCTTTGAAAGTCTTTGAAGAAAAACAACCCGTTCGTTGCGTGGCGCTGCAACCCAATGATGCAGTTGCTGTTATTCAATACAAAAACGGGAAAAAGCAAAAAAGGGAAATTGGCTATGGCATTTCTTTCCTCTCACAATCTGCCAGGTTCCTGAATATTGAGGCCGGTGTTCAATCCGTTATTATTACTGACAATATGGGGAAGACACGCTCAGTTCCTCTTTAACAAACTGTTTATGTCAAGAAAATTAATATCACTATTCCTGATAACAAGCGTGTGCATTGCACTGGTAACTGCCTGCGGAAATAAATCCCAAAAACCTATGGATGATGCCCAGGTAATGCACAACAGCCAGGATTTGCTTACGCAGATCATTATCTATGACGTGTTTACTCCTCCGGTGAGCAGCCGTATTTATGTTTATTCTTCGTTGGCCGCCTATGAAGCCATCCGCTATGCAAAACCAGGGAATGCATCGCTGACTGCCCGTTTGCGTGGATTTAAGCCTATGCCTGAACCGGAAAAAAACAAGAACTACAACTTCACGTTGGCGGCCACCAAAGCCTTTTTTACGGTGGTGCACAAAGTGGTGTTTTCACTGGATTCATTAAAGCATTTCGAAGAAACTACTTTCAACGATTTCAAAGACCGTATGGATGCAGATACGTATCAACGCTCTGTTGCTTTTGGTGAAGCGGTTGGTAAAGCAGTGTTGGAGAGGGCTAATGCAGACGGGTATATTAAGTCGAGAGGCAAACCCAAATTCCTCGGCAGCAATGCGCCGGGCAAATGGCGCCCAACGCCTCCTGATTATATGGATGGCGTAGAATGGTGCTGGAATACCATGAAACCCCTGGTGCTGGACTCCGCTGCACAGTTCATGCCGCCCCGGCCTCCTGCATATAGCACAGATACCAACAGCGCTTTCTTCAGGGCCAATAAAGAAGTGTATACGATTGGAAAGACGCTCACAGGCGAACAAAAGACCATTGCCAGGTATTGGGATGACAATCCGTTCGTGATAGAACATTCCGGGCACATGATGTTCGGCAATAAAAAGATCACGCCTGCCGGCCACTGGATGGGCATTACAGCAATTGCAGCAAAACAATCGCATGCCGATGCTGTTAAAACAGCTAAGTCTTATGCGCTTACGGCCATTGCTTTGTATGATGCATTTATTTCGTGCTGGGATGAGAAATATCGCAGCAATGTGATCCGGCCGGTTACCGTGATCAATGAATTCATCGACAGGAACTGGGTTCCGTTCCTGCAAACACCGCCCTTTCCGGAATATACCAGCGGGCACAGTACCATCACTGCATCGGCGGCAACAGCGCTCACTGCTTTGTATGGCGATCATTTTGCTTTCCAGGATACCAGCGACTTGCATTACATAGGTATGCAACGTCATTTCAATTCATTTCAGGATGCAGCGGCAGAAGCTTCTATCAGCCGTGTGTACGGAGGTATCCATTACCGTCATAGTGTAGACATTGGCGCCGAGTCCGGTAAAAAAGTAGGCGCTTTGGTAGTAGATAAACTGTTGAAATAAAACCGTCTTCAACCCCATTGAAAAGAAAAACCATTGGGCAAACCCAGTGATGTTTCTGACAAACGCAGGTGTGTGAAATCAGGTATCACCAGCACAGCGCCTTCGGCCAGCAATCCTTTTTCGGCCGCAGCATTGCCGATGCCAATGGCATGCATACCGGCGGCAACCGCTGAACGGATACCACTCACGGCATCTTCAAAGACAAGACATTGAGCAGGAGACAGGTTCAACTGCTCAGCCATTTTCCGGTAAGGTTCAGGATCGGGTTTGCCTTTTGTTACATCATGCGCCGTAACAAAAGAAATAAATGATTGCTCCAGCCCATGCTTTTGCAACATCTGCACCATGCGGCTTTTGTGGGAACTGGTCACTACCCCGGTGG
The DNA here is from genome assembly GCA_002973575.1 of Sediminibacterium magnilacihabitans. Taxonomy (GTDB): domain Bacteria; phylum Bacteroidota; class Bacteroidia; order Chitinophagales; family Chitinophagaceae; genus Sediminibacterium; species Sediminibacterium magnilacihabitans. The sequence continues at coordinate 48,501 of PVEQ01000014.1, read as the reverse complement.
TGATTTTTTGTTTGCGAAGGAACTGGATGAATGATACAACACCTGTAATGGCGGCCGGATTTATTTCATTGTTGAGCGCATCGGCTGCATGCCTGATGGCTTGTTTGGTAGCTTCGGTAACATGAGGAAACAAAACCTGGATGGTCTCAGTACCTTTCCTGCCATGGATGTGCATGCGCACCAATTCATCTGTGAGCGCTACATTTTCCCTGGCAGCCCATCGGTGCCAGAATTTTTCAATTTCCGGGTTGGAATCAATGATCACTCCGTCGAGATCGAAAATGACTGCTTTGATAATAGGGGCCGACATACTTTGTTTTTAGTTTGCTTCACCATCCTCCCTGCAATCCTTCCAGCAGGGCTTGTTGGTATTTACGTAAATTGAATGAATAAAGATAGGGCGCTTTGTGAGCGCCGCCCTTTCGTGTTTCTTTCAACCTTCGCAGGATGCCATAGCTGTTCATGCGCCGCTGAAAATTTCTACGATCGAGTTTTTTACCAAGGATGGTTTCGTATAGTGTTTGTAATTCAGGCATGGTAAATTTATCGGGCAACAACTTGTAACCGATCGGCTGGTAGTTCAATTGCTGGCGCAGGGTCTCCAATGCTTTGCCCAGGATTTGCCTGTGATCCATGAACAGGTTGCCGATGTTGTGGAGATGCTGCCACTCACAGGCAACAGAAGTATTGTCGGGCGTGGGCGTCACGTGCGAAAATTCAACCAGTGCATAAAAACCCACGGTAATGAAACGGTTCAGCAACCAATGGTCTTTTTCTGCCTCTATGCCCAATTTTTTCAGCCGGTTTGAATGGTATTTCCGGTCCGACCTGGCAGGGTCGCCGAACACATGAAACTGTTGCAGGAAAATATCATTGATACCGGTGCGTTCCTGCAATACCCTTGTTGCCGCCGCCTCCAGCGTCTCATCCTTATAAACAAATCCCCCCGGAAGGGCCCAGTGATCGGTGTGCTCCATTTTAAGCAGCAATACTTTCAACTGGTTATCGTGAAAACCGAAGATCACACAGTCCAGCGAAAGGCCCGGGTGGAACAATTTGCCACCCTTTTCCATAAACTCACGAATGTTCTTTAGTGTTCGCATACCACATCGAAAATAAGCGAAACCTTCCTGCCAAACAATTTTGAAATTGGATCAGAAATGATTATCATTGTGTCATAACGACGCAATGAAAAAATAACCCCATGAAACAGCTTGCCATTTCTACGCAGTTCAGGTGGTGGATGGTTGCCCCCCTGCTGCTGGTTTCCTTTTGCTGGAAACCCATTATTACCCAGGCCCAGCCTGCATTCCGAGACTTGAATAAGAACGGGAAGATGGATGTGTATGAAGACAAAACGCAGCCTGTCGAAGCGCGCGTGAACAACCTGCTTTCACAGATGACCCTGGAAGAAAAAGCAGGTATGCTGTTCATCAATGGTGCAAGGATCAACGACGATGGTTCGCTGGATGAGAAGCCCGGACAAGGCATGTTCGCTTTCGCACCCACGGCTCCCAAGCTGATGCGCGAAAAAATGATGAACCATTTCAATCTCTGGCAGGTACCGGGCATCCGTGCACTGGCCACTTGGTACAACAATGTGCAACACCTCGCAGAAAGTACCCGGTTAGGAATACCGGTAACCATCGCTTCCGATCCGAGGCATGCATTCAGCAGCAGCATTTTTGCCATGGCTGCCAATGGTTTCTCGCTTTGGTGTGAGCCATTAGGATTGGCCGCTATCGGCGATGAAGCCTTCACCCGGAAATTTGCCGATGTAGTACGACAGGAATACGTTGCCGTAGGCATACGTGAAGCGTTGCATCCCATGGCCGATCTGTCTACCGAACCGCGCTGGCCGCGCATCAGCGGTACGTTTGGAGAAGACGCACAACTATCTGCAAAAATGACCTATGCTTATGTAGAGGGATTGCAGGGCGCTAAACTCAATAGCACCAGTGTAGCTGCCATGACCAAACATTTTTCCGGCGGCGGTCCTCAGAAAGAAGGACTCGATCCGCATTTTGCATTCCAGAAAGGACAGGTTTATCCCGGCAAGAATTTCAATTATCACCTGATCCCATTCGAAGCCGCTTTCAAAGCCCATACGGCTGCCATCATGCCTTATTACGGCGTACCGATGAACCAGACCGATGAGAATGTAGGCTTCTCTTATAATAAAGCGATCATCACAGGTTTATTGCGCAACAAATATCATTATGATGGCGTGGTATGTACCGATTGGGGCCTGGTCACAGATGCGCATATCGGCTCTTATGTATGGCCGGCGCGCGCCTGGGGTGTTGAAAATTTATCCGCAGAAGAAAGGGTATTGAAGATCATCAATGCCGGCGTAGACCAGTTCGGCGGAGAAAACCTGCCGGAGATCGTTATTCAACTGGTGAAAGAAGGCAAGCTGAAAGAAAGCCGGATCGATGTTTCTGTAAAAAGATTATTACGCCAGAAATTCGAGTTGGGATTGTTTGATAATCCTTATGTAGACGTGGAGAAAGCAACGCAGACCGTAGGAAAAGAAGCCTTCCGTAAATTAGGAGAAGAATCTCAGCGCAAGTCCATGGTCTTATTGAAGAATGAATCGAATACCCTTCCTTTAGCAGCAGGAAAGTTGAAAATCTATGTGGAGCACATCGACCCCAAAGTAGCTGCGGAATATGGTACAGTGGTAGAAAAACCTGAACAGGCCGATCTGGCGATCATCCGGTTGAATACACCCTGGGTACCGGCCGACACTGCTAATTTCCTGGCCAAAATGTTCCATCATGGGGATCTCGATTTCAAAGGAGCGGTGAAAGATAATATCCTTCATTTGCTGAATACAGTGCCTACGATCGTGGATATTTTTCTCGACCGCCCGGCCGTGATACCGGAAATCAGCGCCAAGGCTAAAGGACTGCTGGCAGATTTCGGTGCCAGTGATGCCGCAGTACTCGATGTGATCTTTGGTAAATACCACCCCGGTGGTAAACTGCCTTTTGAACTGCCTTCTTCCATGGAAGCTGTTCGCAATCAGAAAGAAGACCTGCCCTATGACTCCAAGGATCCATTGTATCCTTTCGGGTTTGGATTACATTATTCATCCTTAAAAAAATAATATGCACAACAGAAGATCCTTCCTCAAACAAACATCTGCGTTGGCGCTTGGCAGCCTGCTGCTGAACAAGGAAATGCTGGCCGCAGATTTTAAGAAAAAATATCCTGGTGTAGGGTTACAACTGTTCACACTTTTTGGTGTGATAGACCAGGATGTGCCCGGCAGCTTGCAAAAAATAGCCGATGTAGGTTACAAAGAGATCGAATCGGCGTTCAGCAGAAAGGGCGGATATTATGGCATGAAGCCCAAAGAATTTGCTGCCATGCTTAAAGACAAAGGCATGAACTGGCGGTCGCATCATGTGCTGGGCGCTCCTTTTAAAATGCCGCCCGGCGCCAAGATGCCAACAGGCGCAGATGGCAAACCCATCACCATACCACCGATGAGAAACCTGCGCGACAATTACCAGGAGCTGGTTGATGAAGTTGCTGAAGGCGGCGCTACTTACCTGGTATGTGCGAGCACACCGTTTGAAACAACAGAGGAGCTCAAAACTTCCATAGAAGTGTTGAATAAAACATCAGAGGCTGCCCAGAAAGCCGGCTTGCTGTTTGCTTATCATAATCACGACAGGGAATTCAAAGACCACAATGGCGTAATTCCTTATGACCTGTTGTTATCAGAAACCGATGCCGATAAAATGAAGATGGAACTGGACCTGGCCTGGACCATCAAGGCAGGAAAAGATCCCGTAGAAATGTTCAAACAACATCCGGGCCGCTTCCATTTATGGCATGTGAAAGACCTCGATGCAACGCACGAACACATACTCGAAGTAGGAACAGGCTCCATCGATTTCAAGCGCATTTTTGCGCATGCCCATACATCCGGTATGAAATATTTCTTTGTAGAACAGGATGGCGCGCCGAAACCTTTTGAGAACATCGCTACCAGCTATCGTAATATTCATCAGCTGTTGCAATAAACAACAGCTGATGAATAGGTATGCATTACCGCGCCTGGATAGAATCGTAGACCACTACTTTATTCCAGAGGTGCTTGCAGGTGTCTATAAAGTGTAAATGAATCGGATCGATCTGATAGGCATCCTGATCTTCCTGGTTGGCAAATATTGCCAGCCAGGAAAATGCATAACTGGTATCAATCACGTCGCGGTTGGTGCCTGCAGGTATGCCAATATGGAATTGTTGTATAGAAGGCACTTTACTTAATGCCTGTAAGCCCGCCAGCAACGCTGCATGATCTTCCTGGCTGACTGGATTGCCCAGCCAGAAATAAACATGGTGTACGAAAAGGTCTTGTGTTAGCATGATATTTATTCTATTGTTCTTTCTGTTATTTTTCCGGTTTCCTTGTGTTTGAGAATCAATTTTTTTGCACCGAAGTGGGTCATTTCTTCTTTGATGAGGTAATGTTCGGCGTCGTAAGGTACGAGGTGACTTTCTTTGGTCAATCCTGTTTGTCCGCGCCAGATATCCAGTTTCACCGGCTCCCATATTTTAGATTTCGCTGAGCGGTAAGCTGCATCCAAAATAGCATTCACCACGTAACCGTCGTAAAAAGTTTCTTTAGGTGCAACACCCTTTTCCATCGCATTGAACATGTCCATGAACATGTGGTTATAGCCCAGTTCATTCAGTTCATCGCCAACAGGAAATAACCAGCCGCTGTTGCTTTCCGCTTTCTCGGCAATATAATCGCCGCCCTTACCGGTGGTGAACATATCAAAGCCGGTGCGCAGGAAACTGTTGATCCAGATGGTGCCTTCGGTTCCCATCACTTCATCGCGCAGGTCGAGGCCGCCGCGGAAAGTCCAGCTCACTTCAAACTGGCCAATAGCGCCGTTCTCATATTTCACCAATCCAATGGCATGGTCTTCGGCATCGATGGGTTTTACCTGTGTATCGGCCCAGCACATAACTTCAACGGGTTTGATGTCTTTGCCAATATAACTGCGGGTGATCTCCACGCAATGACAACCCAGGTCGAGTATACAGCCGCCGCCTGCCTGTTCAATATCCCAGAACCATTCGCTGTGCGGACCAGGATGTGTTTCCCTCGACTTGGCCCACAATATCCTTCCAAGCGCACCGTTCTTCACGCTCTCAGAAGCTTTGATGAATTTTGGGGTGTATACCAGGTCTTCCAGGTAACCATTAAAAATACCCGCTTCTTCTACGGCCAGTAACATGCGCTTGGCTTCTTCGGCATTGCGTCCGAGAGGTTTGGTGGTCATTACCGCTTTTTTGTGTTTGCAGCACAACATCACCGCTTCTTCATGCAGGTTATTGGGTAAAGAGATGCATACAATGTCCACATCGGGATGCGCAATGGCTTCTTCCATTTTCGTGGTCCAGTGCGTGCATCCATAATCTGCCGCAAATTTCCGGGCGCTTTCTTCACGACGGGAATAAATGCTGATCACTTTATCCCGGCTTCTGTAACCTTGCAGGGAATCGGCATAAAACCTGCCAATGAACCCCGAGCCAAGCATGGCAATTCTTTTCATCTCTTAGTATTTATCGTTTTTAAATCAGGAAGATCAGGCTTCCTTTTTTTCTTTGAAGAATAAAATAAAATACAGCAATACGCCCATGGCAATATAGGCAGGCACAAACCAGATTTGTTGCCAGTTATGCAGTTCGCCATTCTTATGCCGGTCTACAATATACCCGCTAAAACCGGTGCCGATGAACATGCCCAATCCGTATGTAGCAAAGGTAAACAGCCCCTGCGCGGCATTCTTGATTTTTTCACCTGCTTTTTTCTCGGTATACATATAACCGGTAACAAAAAAGAAATCATAGCAAACGCCGTGCAGTATAATACCGGCATACAACATCCAGGCGCCGGTATCGATATTGCCATAAGCAAAACAGAGATAGCGCAGTATCCAGGCTGTCATGCCCAGCAGGATCATTTTTTTTACACCAATGCGGTTGAATAAAAAAGGGATGGCTAATATGAAAACAGCTTCCGATACCTGTCCGAGTGTCATTTTACCCGCCGCATTCGAAAACCCGATATCGTTGAGGAACGGATTGGCAAAACCATAATAAAAAGAAAGCGGAATACACACCAATATGGCAGCAATGAAAAAGATGAGGTAAGGTCTGTTCCTGAATAATACAAAAGCGGCTGCTCCCAGCGCTTTGGATGCGGTAACATTGTCGCTCGCCGCTTTGGGTGGCGTATGGGGCAACACGAAACTGAACAGGCCCAATCCGGCAGATACGGCCGCTGCCATATAAAAAGTGGACGATGTTTTTTCGATACCCAGTTTGCCAATGAAGAGGCCGGCTACGATCCAGCCCAGCGTACCGAATACCCTTATCCAGGGAAATTGTTTGCCGGGATTGTTCATTTGTGTGAAAGCTACGTTATTGCTCAGCGCAATGGTAGGCATGTAGAGCAGGGAATAGGCCAGGATGATCCAATAAAAAGCATCGTTGTTTTCTATTTTGGTGGCCAGGAACAGCAGCGCACCGCCAACCAGGTGCAATACACCCATGATGCGTTGTGCGGCAAAGAAGCGGTCGGCTATCAATCCCACAAAAAAAGGAGAGATCATGGTGGCAATGGCCAGTGCACTGTAAGCAGCGCCGATTTGGAAGCCACTGGCGTGTAAATGTTCGCCCATATAAGTGCCCATGGTCACATACCAGGCGCCCCAGATAAAATATTCGAAGAACATCATAATGGCCAGCAGGAAACCAGTTCTGTTTTTCATTTTCTTTCGTTAGATTTAATCCGTGTTTAACGGTATTTTGTGCGTGTTCAATATAGGGATAATTGACAAGTAAAAGTTAACCCATCACGATTATTTCTTGATATCAAACCCCATCCATGAAAAAACGATTGCTTGTGTTTGCGGCAGCCTGTATGGTTTGTATGGCTGTTGCCGCACAACAGCCCGATAGTACTTACGCTGAAAAACTAGGCTTCCCCAAAGGAGCCAGGGTACTCATCTTACACGTAGATGATGTAGGCATGTCGTATGATTCCAATGAAGGAGCCATCAAAGCCATGACAGAAGGCATCGCTACTTCCTGTAGTGTAATGATGCCTTGTCCCTGGGTTCCGGCCTTTGTGCATTATTACAAAGAACATCCGAAGCTGGATGTAGGATTACACCTCACACTTACGGCAGAATGGAAGGGTTACCGGTGGGGACCGCTTTCGGGAAAGAAGGTCACGCCCGGACTGGTAGATGGGGAAGGCGCGCTCTGGCCTTCTGTTGCAGCAGTGGTACAACACGCGAGTGCAGCGGAAGTAGGAACAGAAATTGCCGCACAGCTGGAAAGAGCCCGCAACATGGGTTTTGAACCTACACATCTCGATACACACATGGGAACATTACTGGCCAAACCGGATTTCGCACAACAATACATAGAATTGGGCATCAGGAACCATATTCCTGTTATGGTGCCCGGAGGTCATGCGAAACTGATCAGTGAACAGGCACAGGGATCCGATGCGTTATTACAACAAATGCGGCAGGCAGGTAAAATGCTTTGGGCCAGCGGACTACCCGTGCTGGATGACCTGCACAACGGCAGTTATGGCGATAAAATTCCACAGGAATTGCAGGGCGATGATGCCAAAATACAAGCGTTTAAAACACAGCAATACATCAAAGGTATCCGTTCATTGCTACCCGGACTTACCATGATGATCATGCATTGTACCGCTACTACAGAAGTGTTTCCGTATATTTCCGATTCAGGTCCCGTTCGCCGGGGCGATATGCTGGCGATGCTAGACCCGGCATTGAAAAAAGCGATCCGGGATGAAGGTATCATACTTACTACCTGGCGGGAAGTCAAAGAAAGAAGAGAAAAATTAAACAGAACCAATCCATAACCATCATCATGAAAAAGTTATTATTATCGTCTTGCCTTGCTTTACTGGCGCTGATCAGTTTGTCTTTCATCAATTTTAAGAAAACACCGAAAGTATTGGTGTTTGCGCGTACCGTAAAATACCATCATGCTTCCATACCCAAGGGACTCGCAGCAATACAGCAATTGGGAAAAGAACATCATTTCGATGTGGATACTACTACCGATGCCAACCTGTTCACTGCCGATAACCTGAAGAAATATGCAGCAGTGATCTTCCTGAGCACCACAGGGGATGTGCTGAACGATGAACAACAAACTGCTTTTGAACAATACATCCGTTCAGGTGGAGGTTTTGTAGGTGTGCATGCAGCCACCGATACCGAATACGACTGGCCTTGGTATAATCAACTGGTAGGAGCCTATTTTAAGAGTCACCCCAAGCAACAGGAAGCTGTGCTCCATATTGTAGATCATTCGCATCTTTCTACCAAACATTTACCGGCAGAGTGGAAGCGTAAAGACGAATGGTATAATTTCAAGAGCATACAACCCAACCTGCACATACTGATCACTATCGATGAAAAATCTTATACAGGAGGAGAAAACGGCGATCTCCATCCAATGGCATGGTATCATGATTTCGATGGAGGACATGCTTTTTATACAGAGTTGGGCCATACCGACGAATCCTATGAAGATCCATTGTACCTGCAACATTTGTACGGAGGCATTGCATCGGTAATGAAAAAATAGAGATCAATCCTTGTACATGAAAAGCAGTGATTCAAGAAGGCTTTCCTGGATAATCGGATGCGGACTTCTTTTGGGAGCAGCTTGCCAAATGCCAGGTAAAAAAACAACAGCGCCGGTGTCAGACAGTTCCTGGGCGTTGTTAGGTTTCGAAAAACTCGATAGTGTTAATCCGGTGCTGGTGCCAGGTACCGGCCGGTTCATTGATCCCATACGTCAACAACAAATCTTTTGGGAAGAAAAAGATGTATTCAATCCTGCCATTGTAGTGCGCAATGATACCGTATACATGCTCTATCGTGCGCAGGACAAGATCGGATTGCCCGGCGGCACTTCCCGCATTGGATTGGCATACAGTACCGATGCCGTGCATTTTACCAGATTGGCCACACCGGTACTGTATCCAGATAAAGATGCCTATCAACAATATGAATGGGAAGGAGGCTGCGAAGATCCCAGGATCATAGAAGATGATAAAGGCATGTATTATATGACGTACACTGCTTTCGATGGCAAAACAGCCAGGTTAATGGTCGCGGTTTCAAATGATTTGCTGCATTGGACCAAACAGGGACCGGCTTTTGCAACCGCTTATGAGGGTAGGTACCTGAATGCATGGTCGAAATCGGGATCCATTGTATCACGTTACACAAAAGGAAAGATCATCGCAACAAAGATTCATGGTAAATATTGGATGTATTGGGGCGATAAATTCATTTATGCAGCTACTTCAGATGACCTGGTTCACTGGACTCCTGTTGAAATGGCTGCTGGTGAACAACCTTCGGCTCCTTTAAAGGGAGAAGCGAAACAAACGCCACGGTTAAAAATTGTGGTGGCTACACGCGATGGTAAATTCGACTGCGATCTTGTAGAATCCGGCCCACCTGCCATGCTTACAGACAGCGGCATTTTGCTGATCTATAACAGCCGCAATATTCCGGCCATCGGCGATACGAGTTTGCCTGAAGGCACTTATGCAGCAGGACAGGCATTACTAAATAAAGACAACCCTTTGCAATTGAACAAAAGGTTGTCGCATCATTTCATGCACCCCGATAAACCTTATGAAATCAATGGCCAGGTAAACCGGGTATGTTTTTTAGAGGGATTGGCTCAATTCCATAACCAGTGGTTTCTGTATTATGGCACGGCCGATTCCAAAATAGCAGTGGCCAGGTCCGGTTATTAATTGTGCACGTAATTCCTATGCATCAGCATTTTTCCAATGCCTGCAAAATATCCTCGAGGATATCGTCTTTGTGCTCAAGGCCAACGCTGATGCGGATCAGTCCGGGCGTAATATTCACAGCCTGCCTTTCTTCTTCGCTAAGCTTGGCATGCGTGGTGCTCGCAGGATGTGAAGCAATGCTGCGTGTATCGCCGAGGTTGGCAGTCAATGATAAAATATCGAGCGCATCAAGGAACTTGCGGCCTGCTTCAATGCCTCCTTTTAGTTCAAAACAGACGATCCCGCCACCGTTCTGCATTTGCTTTACAGCAATTGCATGCTGCGGATGGCTCTTAAGGAAAGGATATTTGAGCCAGCTTAGCTTCGGATGTTTCTCCAGCTTTTCTGCGATATAGTGTGCATTGGCTGCATGACGTTCCATGCGCACTTCGAGCGTTTCCATGCTGCGGCTCAATACCCATGCATTGAAAGGAGAGAGGGCGGGGCCGGTACTGCGGCAAAAAAGATAAATATCCTTGATCAGATCTTTGCGGCCAACTACCACACCACCCAAAACGCGTCCCTGTCCGTCGAGCCACTTGGTGGCGGAATGCACCACAAGATCAGCGCCATAGGCAATGGGCTGTTGAGCCACCGGGGTAGCGAAGCAATTATCCACGTTCAGGATGATCTTGTGCTTTTTAGCCAATTTGCCGATCATTTCCAGGTCCAGTATGTCAAGCCCCGGGTTGGTGGGCGTTTCAAGGTAGATCATCTTTGTATTGGGCCGGATGGCAGCTTCCCATTCGGCTTCCGTGGCCGTGGCGCTCACATAACTATGTTCGATGCCGAATTTAGGCAGGTATTTGGCAATCACCGTATGGGTACTGCCGAAAATGGCATTGCATGACAGGAGATGGTCGCCCTGCTTCATCAAAGCCATGAAAGAACCAAACACCGCGCTCATGCCCGATGCAGTGGCAAAGCCGGCTTCAGCGCCTTCCAGAACACAGACCCTGTCGGTAAACTCCTGTACACTGGGGTTGCTGAAACGACTGTAAATATTGTCGTCCGTTTCATCGGCAAAAGCAGCCCGCATCTCTTCTGCATTATCAAATGAAAAGCTACTGGTAAGGAACACAGGGGAGGAATGTTCCATTTCATCTGTCTGGTCAACACGGGTGCGGATGGCTTTGGTTTGAGGCCTCATGGGACGATTTTTGAAATATTTATGCAAATGTAACTCAACCATGCCCTTATTTTGCGTTGAAATGCGGAATTATCAGTATGAATGTGTTTAACTACCCCCAGCCCTTTACGCTCGAAAATGGAGTCGTTTTACCCGAATTGCAAATTGCTTACCACACGTATGGCAAGCTGAATGCCGATGGAAGCAATGTGGTATGGGTTTGTCATGCACTGACGGCTAATTCCGATTGCGTCGATTGGTGGAAGGGATTGATAGGCCCTTCCTGCCTGATCAACCCCGAGGAATACTTTATTGTTTGTGCCAATATATTGGGCTCCTGCTATGGAACCACCGGCCCAACAAGCATCAACCCCAAAACCGGGGCGCCTTATTATTCCGATTTTCCTACCGTTACCATCCGCGATATGGTAAAAGCCCACATTCTGCTGCGCGAAGCCCTGGGCATTGAAAAGATCGGTTTACTGATGGGCGGCAGCATGGGAGGTTACCAGGTGTTGGAATGGTGTATGATGGAACCCGGCAGGATCGAAAAATCCTTTCTGATTGCCACATCGCCTTCTGAAAGTGCCTGGGGAGTGGCAGTACATACAGCGCAACGGCTGGCGATAGAAGCCGATAATACCTGGCGCAACCACGATGCGCATGCAGGCGCGCAAGGATTGAAAGCCGCAAGGGCCATCGGCATGCTCACTTACCGCAACTATGGTATTTTTCAGGATACACAGACGGACCCCGACCCGGAGAAGATCGATCATTTCAGGGCTTCTTCCTATATCCAATACCAGGGCGAAAAACTGGTGAAACGGTTCAATGCGTTCAGTTACTGGTTGCTGACGAAATCGATGGACAGTCACCACCTGGCCAGGGGAAGGGGTGGCGATCTGATCGGCACATTGAATACCATTCAACAACCAACATTGATCATTGGTATCGATAGTGATATACTTTGTCCGTTGGCAGAGCAAAGATTCATGGCCGAACACATTCCGCATGCATCATTGATAGAGATCGGTTCTTCTTACGGACATGATGGCTTTATTATTGAAGCGAAGCAGATCACGGAGCATTTAAGTCATTGGTTGAAGAGTTGTTAGATGTCAGTTGTTAGATGTCAGATCGTAAGCAAAAGAATTCTAACAACTGACATCTAACAACTAATTTAAGTAGCTTTACAAAAAACGATTTCATGGGCATCTTGCGGCAGCTGGCAGAATACCTCTATATCAAGAAAAGAGACCCGAAAGAACCACTCACCAAGTGGATGAAATACATGCATGGCATGAACCGTATATCGCTCATCATGTTCATCATAGTGCTGATCATTGCTATTTTCAAACTCCTGATCTTACCGCTACTGCGACACTAGGGCAAACTGATGAATGATAGTAGCTGCTTGTTCTGAGGCATTGCCTCCTTCAGATAGTATGGCTTTCAGCCTGGCATAATCTTCTTTTAATATTTGCAGATGCCGTTCATCGGTCAGCAGCAGGCGAAGTTCGCGGATGAGGTTCGGAACCGTGAGATCATCCTGTATGAGTTCTGTCACTATGGGCTTATCCATGATAAGGTTCACCAGTGAAATGTATTTTATTTTGATCAACCGTTTGGCGATCTGGTAACTGATATTGCTTCCTTTGTAACAAACCACTTCGGGCACACCGAAGAGTGCGGTTTCTAAAGTAGCTGTGCCGCTGGTAACCAGCGCGGCACGGGCCTGCAACAACAAAGAATAGGTTTCGTTGCGAACAACCGATACATTCGAATAGGGAGCCAGGAAGGGGGCGTAAAAACTTTCATCCTGTCCGGGCGCCTGCGCTACTACAAACTGATAATCGGGAAAATGAGCCGCCACTTCCAGCATAATGGGCAGCTTCTTACCAATCTCCTGTTTGCGGCTTCCGGGCAACAAAGCAATGATCTTTTTTTCGCTGCTGTGTTCACCGCGGGACGTAATGGCCTGGTTCACCACTTCCACCAATGGATGGCCTACATAATCTACTTCCCAGTTCCATTTCGTACGGTAATAATCTTTTTCAAAGGGGAGGATGCAAAGCATTTTGTCGATGCTTTGTTTCATCTTTTTCACCCTGTTCTCTTTCCATGCCCATACCTGTGGCGAGATATAATACACCACTTTGAACCCTTGCTTTTTAGCCCAATGCGCAATGCGCAGGTTGAAGCCGGGATAATCGATGAGTACCAACACATCGGGACGATAGGCGAGGATATCCTGTTTGCAGAACCGGATATTACCCAGGATAGTAGGCAAGTTCATGATTACTTCCGCAAAACCCATGAATGCCAGGTCGCGGTAATGCTTTACCAGTGTGGCTCCTGCAGCTTGCATGAGATCGCCTCCCCAACAACGGATACCGGCCGAAGCATCTTTTTGCAATAATTGTTTGATGAGGTTGCCGCCGTGCAAATCGCCGCTGGCTTCTCCTGCAATAAGATAGTATTTCATCGGGCTGCAAAATACCGCTTTCAAAAGATTGTGTGAGACTGTTTTTGCCGGGAATAAATGTTAACGGACTTTTAAAACTAAAAAAATAGTTGTTTAACTAAATAAATAGTTTTATGTTTGAATTCAATTAACACATCCCCCTAATGAGATCCTTAACAAAAGCAGAAGAGCAGATCATGCAGAGTATCTGGCGGCTCAACAAAGCATTCCTCAAAGACATTGTGGAAGCACAGCCGGAACCACGGCCTCATTCCAATACGGTGGCCACCATTGTGAAAATACTGGTTGATAAAGGCTTTGTAGGTATTACGCCTATTGGCAGGGTACACCAGTATTATCCGCTGGTATCGAAAGAGGAGTACTCATCCAGTTATATCCGTAACATGGTAGAGGGCTACTTCGAAGGTTCTTTCAGCAACGCTGTTTCTTTTATGTTGAAACAGAAAGATATCAGCGTGAAAGAACTGGAATTACTGCTGCAACAGCTCAAAAATAAAAAATCATAAAACCCTTTGCCATGCTTTCTATTGCTTATTATTTCCTGCAAGTGATCGTATGCAGCGCTGTTATGATGGGATATTACTGGCTGGTACTGCGTAATAAACGGTTTCACCAGTACAACCGTTTTTATTTGCTGGCCGTAGCGCTTTTATCCTGGACGGTTCCGCTGATCAAAATACAATGGAACAGGCCGCAGGCCAGTAACCAGGATATGATGCGATGGTTGTATGTGGTAGCCGATAGCAATTCCGAAATGGAAGAAACGATACAGCATAAAGGCTTTCTGTGGAACTGGGATACGGTGGCAGCAACACTCTATGTTGCAGTGGCAGGACTTATCCTGCTGTTCACCATCAAAACCCTGATACGTTTGTATCGCTTGCTGAAAATGCATTCCTGTCGCAATGTAGAAGATGTTTATCTCATCATTACCCGTGCCAAGGGCACTCCTTTTTCTTTCTTCCGGTATATTTTCTGGAATGAAGCCATTGACCTGTACAGCGAATCAGGTAAACAGATATTGCAACATGAATTAACACATGTGCGCCAAAAACATTCGATAGATAAACTGTTGATGCAATTGGTATTGGTGCTGGGATGGTTTAACCCTTTTTTCTGGTTGTTGCGACGAGAAATGGATATGATCCATGAATTCATTGCCGATAAGAAAGCCGTTGTGAACGGCGATACTGCCTCACTGGCGCAGATGCTACTTACAGCAGCTTACCCGCAACAACATTTTGCACTCACTAATCCATTCTTTTTTTCACCCATTAAAAGGAGGTTACAAATGCTCACCAACAACAAAAATCCGAGGTTTACCTATGTAAGAAGGCTGGTGGTACTGCCGCTGCTGGCTGTTGTAGTAATGCTCTTTGCTTTTCGTAACAAAGAAAGACGCCAACCCATATCGGTGGGAACCGTGATGGAAACTGTGATGAACAACATCGTAAATGATGCCGCTGCCGGTCAGCAGGAAGCAGTTTCAAACGCAGTGTATAAATTGGATAAACAATACACAGTGGTTATCGATGCAGGGCATGGCGGACAAGACCGTGGCGCTGTAGGTGTGGACGGATCCATTGAAAAAGACATTGCGTTGGAGCTGGCGCAAAAAATTAAATCCATGAATAGCAATGATCGTGTTAAGATCGTGCTCACCAGGGAGAGCGATTTTTTTCAGCCGGTAACAGAAAAAGCGCAACTGGCGAATGCGCAACATCCTGATCTTTTCATTTCACTGCACTGCGATAACACAGCTTCCACTTCAACCCAAGGCATCGAACTGTTCATTGCCAGTAAAGAAAAAGCGAAGGACTACCAGGCGAATTACAGGCTGGCCAATTATATGGCGTCTTCACTCGAGGGAGTGAACAAATTCCGCGGCATACAATCCAGCCGCAAGGGCATCTGGGTATTGCAGGAAGTGAATTGCCCTTCTGTATTGATAGAAGCAGGGTTCATGTCCAACCCATCTGATATGTCCAATCTGAAGAGCACTGCTTACCAGCAGAAAATGGCCGGCGCTATATTGACCGGTATCCAGCAATATTTATCGGCTCATGAAAATCAAACCACCTTCATTCCGGTAGATACTACCATAGAAGTGAAAGTAAAAGATACGGCTGCTCATCCTTTGTTTGTAGTTGACGGAGAAAAAATGGGTCGGAAGGGTTTGAAAGAATTAAAACTGGATCCAAATGATATTGACAATATTAGTGTTTTAAAAGATGAGGCCGCCTTTAAAAAGTATGGCGAGGAAGGCAAAAACGGAGTTGTAGAGATCACCACTAAAAAGCAAGTAGCTGACTCTACAACGACAAAGCAGCATAGTAAAGCTGATCTGATGATGAAAAAATTGAATGAGCTGAAAAAAGATAATGAGAAATCTTATTTCGAGATTGATGGTAAATCCGTCATCACTACCAAAAGCGGGCAGACGGTTTGGATAGAAGGTGTCACAGACCTGGTATTGGTAGACGGAAAGCGGGTGAGTGTTGACGAACTTAACACATCATACAAGCGAAATGATTTTGTTGAGGCCGCTGGAAACGATTATTCAAAAAAATACCACAAAGGAATATTGTTACTATCCACACGCACACATTCAATTAAAGAAATACAAAAAATGCTGGCAGTAAACTAAACTGCTGATCATTCGATTATTTTTTCTTCTTTCGCTTCTTTGAAGGATGGTATATTTCAATAGCTTGTTTGATAAGTTGCAATAGTTCCTCTTGCTGAATATTAGCAGGATCAACAACAGGTTCAGCGAATGCCAGCACTTTCTCTAAAGTGAGGTCTTTTGTATAAGGAGAACCTTTCAATACAGCGCCGAACATGCTTACTGCCGCAGCGAATTGGTAAGCATGTTCGGCTTTTTCAATTGCTATGGGTTGATTAGATGCTGTAAATGCATGATGCATAAAAGATGCGCTGTCGGGAAGCTGGTAGCGCAAATCAATGGAGGCCAGGTTTTCCGTTGATGAATGAGTAGTTGCCGGTTCTATTTCAAACAAAGCCATCAGGGCATGCCCACTGCCGATTTCTCCACCTTCCAATTCACGGGTACTGTCGTTCAAAGCGGTTCTCTTGTTGTCAAAGCCAATCAGGCGGTAGGTTTTGACAAGGTTGGGATTGAAGCGAACGATAACCGTTGCATTGTTGGCAACAGCATATAATGTTTGTGTGAATTCAGTTACCAATACTTTTTGTGCTTCGCCTAAATGATCCAGATAAGCAAAATTGCCATTGCCTTTTTTAGCCAGCACTTCCAGCTTGCTGTCTTTATAATTGCCCATGCCTACTCCCAGGCAAGTAAGGTAAATACCGCTTTTGCGATATTGAACAATCAGGTCTTCCAGCTCTTTTTCCGATGATTGTCCCACATTGAAATCCCCATCGGTAGCCAGTATCACCCTATTGTTGCCATTGCGCATATAAGTGTGCGAAGCCAATGCATAAGCCTGCTGGATGGCTCCGGCGCCCGGTGTATCACCCGCAGCACTCAGCGAATCGATGACTGCTTTGATCTTTTTCTTTTCAGCGCCTCCTGTTGGCGCCAATGCAATGCGCACATTGCCGCCGTAAGTCATGATACTGATGGTATCCTGCGGACGTAAATTATCTGCCAGTAACTTGAATGCCGACTGCAGCAAGGGGAGCCGGTTGGGCTTATCCATCGAGCCAGACACATCGATCAAAAAAACAAGATTGGAAGGAGGCACACTGTCAAGTTGCAATTGCGGTGCATGAATATGAAGGTACAGCAGTTGATGTTCCTGCTGCCAGGGGCAGGATGTAACGGTTGTCTGGCAGGTAAAGGCACGGGAATTTTCAGCAGCAGGGTAACTGAAATAATTGAGCATTTCTTCAATGCGGATCGCATGCACAGGCACCCGCATATTATTGTGAATGAAACGACGGATATTACTATAAGAAGCTTTGTCGATGTTCAGTGCAAAACCTGTTTCCGGATATTGCGATGCCTGAATAAAACGGTTTTCCATAATGTCGCTGTAGCTCTCGCCCATTACAGAAGCAGGTACAACTGGTTCTGTTTGGAGATGGTTGGTGAGAGAGCTGAGCCTGGCCCTGTAAAAATTTGCCAACTCAGGCTGCATTTTCAAAACAAAGAACTGGGGCTTCCTGGTATCGATGGCAGTACGCAGGGTATCATAACCTTCGTAAGACAATGTGATGGTATCAATGAGCCTGGAAGAAGGGATGCCAAAGCTGCCCAGGTTGCCGGTATAATATGGATAAGTGCCGGTGCTTGCCAATTGTATGCGTACGCCCTGTAATAAACGCCCCTGCTCATCCTTCACTTCTCCACGCAGGTAATTCTGCCCCATGAGCAGGCAGGGAAGTAAACAAGCAAGTAATAACCAGGCGACAGCTTTCATCTGTATGCATGGATTTACTACAATTTACTGAAAAAAGCGCGTATTTACACGCTAGGCATCTGTTTTGAGCTGGTATAATTCGCGGATATTCCTGCCCAGGCCATCGTAATCGAGGCCATAACCTACCACAAATTTGTTGGGAATGGAAAAGCAGCAATAATCAATCTGTATAGGAAATACGGTGGCATCGGGCTTGTGCAGCAATACCGCAATTTTCAGGGATGCAGGTTGCTGGTTGCGTATCTGGGGCAGGAACTCATTCATGGTCTTGCCCGTATCGATGATATCTTCCAGTATCACTACATGCCTGTCGGTAATATCGGTATCCAGTCCAATGGCGGTGATCACATGCCCGGTAGACTTGGTGCCTTTGTAAGAAGCCAGTTTGATGAAGCAGATCTCTGCATCGATGTGCAGTTCCTTGAACAGGTCGGAAGCGAACATGAAAGAACCATTCAGTATGGCAATGAACAAAGGCTTTTTGCCGGCATAATCCCGGTTCAATTCATCCGCCAGCGCTTTGATCTTTTCCAGGATCAATGATTCGGGCAGGTAAGAAACAAAGGATTTATCGTGAACAGTGATCACTGACATAAGCAGTTATTTAGAAGCTTTGGTTGATTTGACCACAACGGGACTGGCAGCGCGAAGGTATAATTTCTGACCAGCAGAAAGCCGCGCATCTTTTTTCAGGTTGTTATATTCCATCAGGCTTTCCATCCTCACGCCTTCTTTCTGTGCAATATCATAGAGGCTTTCATTTTCGGCTACGATGTGAATATCGGTAGCGCCTCTTTTCATTTTTCTTTCCAGGAAAAGGAGTCTGTCGGTATCCAATACATCCATCTCGTTCAGCTCATTGAAATCAAGCAGTTTACCCAGGCTGATATCGTATTGCCCGGCCAAAGCCAGCAGGGACGTGCCTTCTGCGGCATAGATCACTTTGGTATGGTTGATGGTAAAAATGCTTCCTGCCGGATAATTGGCGGGCCGGGCTTTTTTGCTTGTAACAGTTGTAGCATGTGTTACGCTTTCTGCCTCTGCATGTTCTTCCTCTGCTTTTTCTTCTGTAGCGGTTGTAGTTGTAGCAAGATTGATAGAACCGGGAACAGCATCTTCGGAAATTGCTTTAACAGGCGCAGTTGTATTAGAAGCAGGCATTCCGTTTTTGATCCTGTCGAGGGCTACCAGGTTATATTTGTGCAGATCGTAATCGTTGATGAGTTTCAGCAGGCGCTGCGGGTAATCGCGCTCTGTGGCATAGCCTGCTTTTTTCAAACCATAAGCCCACCCTGCGTCGTCGGTGGGATCGAGTTTGAAAAGATCGGTATAATAGGGCCTGTTCTTCAGGAAATCGGAATGATCGCGATAGGATTCTTCTGCGGTTGCGTATACGCGAAAACATTCTCCACGCTCATCGTCATCGTGATAGGTTTTGGGACCTGTCCATTCCGTTTTGCATTTGATACCGAAATGATTGTTCGATTTTTGCGCCAGCTCACTTTCGCCGTAATTCGATTCCAGTATGCCCTGCGCAAGGGTAATGGATGCCGGCACGCCCGACCGCATCATTTCGGCAATAGCCAGCTCTTTATACGTATTGATATAAGCCGTTGCCCTTTCGCTCTGCGACACAGCCACTTTGAAACATAAACCCAGGCAAACAAACAAAATCAGTTTCTTCATCATGCCTATTTCTTTTTTATAAGGAGCAAACCATCCCTGACGGTTAATAAAATTTGTTCTGTTCTGGGATCCTGCTTCACGTGCTCATTGAAAGCCTGGATCGCTTTGGCATTTTTACCTTTTATGGGTTCCTCCAATACTTCGCCATGAAAGAGCACATTATCGGCCAGTATCATGCCGCGGTCGCTCAGGCGGGGAACCACCAGCTCGTAGTAATCGATATAGCCGGTTTTATCTGCATCGATGAACACCAGGTCCCATTTCCTGTCGATCTGGGGTATCAGGTCCAGCGCATTGCCTGTATGTAAATGTATCTGCTTGCCTTTTTCACTCCTGGCAAAATACCCACGGGCAGTTTGCGCGTCTTCTTCCCTTAACTCCAGGGTATGCAACTCACCATCTGGCGGCAAACCCTGTGCCAGGTAGAGGCCACTGTAGCCAACGAAAGTCCCTACCTCTAAAACGTATTTGGGACGCAGAATAGTACTGATGAAGCTTAATAATTTTCCCTGCACATGTCCGCTCAGCATATTCGACTGCGGGTGGTTACGCATGGTAAATTCATTGATCTCCTGCATCAACGCTTCTTCCGGCGATGTATACTGCAGCGCATAAGCATCAACGAGGGGGGAGATCATATCCATTGCGCAAATATCTATGCTTTTTGCTTAACAGCAGGGCTTGAAATGAGCCATAGGCCTGTAAAAGTGATCAACCCGTTGATGATCAGGAGCTCCAGTCCGATCTCAAAAGAGCCGAAAAGCGCTTTCTGGTATTTGTCAATCACCAGGCAGAGCAATGGCGAGAGTATACAAACGAAGGGCACCAGCCGGTCCTGCACATTTCTTTTGAGCAGTATACCGAAAGTGAAAAGACCCAACAAGGGACCATAAGTATAAGCAGCCACTTTCAAAATCACCCCGATCATGCTGCTGCTGTCTACCCATTTGTACACCATCACAAAAAGCAGGAAGAGACAGGCAACGCCCAGGTGTATGCGCTGGCGGATCTTTTTCTTTTGTGCGTCATTCCAGTCGTTACGCCTTTGCATACCCAGGATATCGATACAAAAAGAAGAAGTGAGTGCAGTAATGGCGCCATCGGCACTGGGAAACAGGGCCGAGATCAGTGCGATGATAAAGATCACGGATACCATTTTAGGCATGTGATTCAGGGCAATCGCAGGGAAGAGTGCATCTCCGGTAGCTGTTACTTGTTGCGTTCCGGCAAACAGGTAGAGCAGCCCGCCCAGGAAGAGGAACAAAAAGATCACCACCAGCATAATGAAGCCAAGGGTAACCACATTTTTCTGAGAATCTTTCAGTGTTTTAACCGAAATGTTTTTCTGCATCATTTCCTGGTCCATCCCCGTCATGGTAATAGTAACGAAAGCGCCGGCCAGGATCTGTTTTAAAAAGAAGAGCTTGCTGTGCGGATCGGTAAAGAATATCTTGTCATATCCTTTTTCCTGCATAGCGGTCAAACTTTCGCCCACACCCAGGTGCAGGTGATTCAGGATATAATAAACACAGATCACAAGACCCAGCAGCATGCAGGAGGTCTGCAATGTATCGGTCCATACAATGGTCTTCACACCTCCTTCATAAGTGTACAGCAATATCATGGCCAGTATGATGAGTGTGGTGAGTAAGAAGGGAACATGAAAACTTTCCAGGATGGCATCCTGTAATATTTTTACCACCAGGTATAATCTCGCCGTGGCGCCGAGGGTGCGTGAAAGGATGAAAAAAGAAGCGCCTGTTTTGTATGAAACGAACCCTAACCGGCTGCTCAGGTAATTGTAAATGGAAGTAAGGTTGAGCCGGTAATACAATGGCAATAAAACAAAAGCGATCACTAAATAGCCCAACAGGTAACCCAGGGTGATCTGGAAATAAGCGAACGATTCCCGGGCCACAGCGCCGGGTACGCTTACAAACGTAACACCGCTCAGCGATGTGCCGATCATACCAAACGCAACCAGCATCCAGTTGCTGTTCCGGTTACCAATAAAAAAAGAATCGTTGTTGCTGTTTCTTCCAGTGTACCAGGCCACTACCAGCAGTATCAAAAAATAACCTATAACAAAAGAAAAGAGCAGAAAGGGAGACATCTGTATTTGGTTTAAGTAAAGATAATGCACAAGACTATATCCAATTCTCTTACTTTGTTGGCAAAACCCTAGTATGCAGGAGAAGCGAATAGCCGTTTTCTGTGGTTCGAAAAGCGGATCGGATCCGCTTTTTGAGCAGGATGCGAAAGCGTTGGGCAGGCTTATGGCCGAACGTAATATCACATTGGTGTATGGTGGCGGTAACAAAGGACTGATGGGCGCTGTGGCCAATTCGGTTATGGAGGGAGGTGGGAAAGTGATCGGTGTGATACCCGAACTACTGCTGACCTGGGAACACCAGCACGAAGGCATTACAGAATTACATGTAGTATCCGATATGCACACGCGTAAAAAAATGATGTATGATCTCTGCGATATGGCGGTGGCATTGCCTGGCGGAAATGGTACACTCGATGAATTGTTTGAGATGCTTACCTGGAACACTTTACAGATACACAACAAAAAAATAATCCTGCTGAATACAGCAGGATTTTACGATACACTGGTGACACATCTTCAAGCCATGTGGCAAAAAGGATTCCTTTATGAGAACTGGCAGGAAAGACTGCTGGTATATGATACACCCGCAGCGGCCATCAGTGTTTTTTATTGAGATAAATGCCAAAGCCTGCTCTGAAAACGGGTAAGGGGTCGTTTGAATTGTTATTGCGATATGGCGAATGAGCATCTTGCAGTACATCTATCATCAGGGTAATATACTGGTATTGCCTGCCAATGATTCTCGTACCATAACCCACACCCAATAACAAACTGCCTGCACCGTAATGAAAAGTGGCACTGGGTAACGATCCAGTCTTCTGTGAAGAATTGATCCAGTTGTATTCGGGCTGAATCTGCAAATGGAGAAAACTTACGGGCCATATCCGTAAGAAAGTACCACCTCCAAAATTAAAATTCCTAAACCGGGTAGGGTAGTAGTCCGATGCGTTCTGGGAAAAATAATTTACGTTAAGTGCGATACCGAAATCAAGCCAGTCGTTAAGGCTGTAACCAATTTCGGGGTTCAGTCCTACATTGAAAGACCCATTGGCAAAACCCAAATTGAGGCCGGTACCCAAAAAAATGTTTTCTCTTTTGAATTTTCCTCTTTGTTCTGTTTCAGTGCTGTCTTGTGCAAAAAGCCCCGCACACAAGAGCAATGTTAAACAGGTGATCAGTCCTTTTTTCATCATCATAGGATTTAAGACAAATCTACACCTCCTTTAATTGAGGTCGAATATTTTACCGGCGTTTAAAATATTATTGGGGTCGAATACTTTCTTGATCTCGCGCATCAGGTGCAGGTTGGCTTCCCTGAAAACAGTATGGAGATAAGGTTTTTGTATCAATCCAATACCGTGTTCACCACTGATGGTGCCACCCAGGCTTTTCACCAGTTCAAACAAAGCTTGCAAAGCGGCCGTCATTTCCGCATTGCCGTGGCTGTTTTTAATAGTAGGATGGTTGATACGAATGTGCAGGTTACCATCCCCGGCATGTCCGTAACATACGGCATGAAAACCATATTGCTTACCTAATTGCTTCACCCCTTTGATCAGCGCCGGCAGTTCGGCCCTTGGCACTACCGTATCTTCTTCAATGGTATAGCCCGATGTTTTCACTGCTTCGGCCACAAGGCGGCGCAGTTTCCACAATTCAGTTTTCTGCTGGGCATCATCGGCAAAAAATACTTCTCCCGCTTCGAATTGCGTCAGCAATTCGGCAATGGCTTCCATCTCGCCCATGAGCACATCCATATTATTGCCGTCCACTTCAATGATCAGGTGCGCGGCTATATCATCATTCACCGGAACAGCGCTGCTGTCTACAGACTGGCTTACAATTTTCAATGCATCGATCTCTAACAGTTCCAATCCGCTGGGCACAAATCCTGCACGGAAAATAGCGCTCACCGCTTCGCTGGCTTTTTCCAAAGAGGCAAAGGGTACCAGCATCAGCAGATCGTATTTGGGTAAGGGTACCAGCTTCAGTACGATCTTGGTAACGATGCCCAATGTGCCTTCGCTGCCCACGAGCAACTGCGTAAGGTTATAACCGGTTGAATTCTTCAATACATTGGCGCCCGTCCAGATGATCTCGCCATTGGGCAATACCACTTCGAGGTTCAGCACATAATCTTTCACCACTCCGTATTTCACCGCTTTGGGGCCGCCGCTGTTCTCGGCAATATTGCCGCCAATAAAACAACTGCCGCGACTGCTGGGGTCGGGTGGATAGAAAAGTCCTTTTTCTTTCACTGCATTCTGCAATACTTCAGTGATCACACCCGGCTCGGTAATTACCTGCAGGTTGCGTTCATCTATTTCCAGGATGCTGTTCATCCGCTCACTCGAAAGCAACACACCGCCTAAATGTGGCAGTGCGCCACCACTCAATCCGGTTCCTGCACCCCTTGGGGTAACAGGAATATGGTATTCATTGCACAAACGCATGATGGCTGCTATTTCCTCCGTAGTACGCGGTTTCAGTACCACTTCGGGGAGATAGGATAAACGTTCTGTTTCATCATGACTGTAATGGGTCAGGGTCTCCTCATCGGCCAGCACAAACTGCTCTCCTATAATGGCTTTGAATTGTTTCAAATGATCGGTAGTCACTAATCCTTTCGTCGCCATAGCCTGCATCTATTTTTTTTGTAAAAATAGATGGTTAACAGGAGAACTGAAGGACGATTGACATTGTTTGCGGCAATTTTTTTTACAAATCGTTCAATTTTTCAACGAGATGCGTGCAAAAAACTACAAAGCCGCTACAGTTTTTTTTGAAATTCTACAGAAATCGGTAAAAACAATTGATAAAGTCCAACGTGTAAGACCCACATAAAGAAATGATGACAACGGGCAAACACTTATTTTTGTCGGCTAACAAACGATTGTTCGTATTATGCTCAGTACCCCCATCATGCTATCAGACAAAACACTGGTTTCTCTGGGTCTTGGATCCTGTCGGTCGGTTCACTACCAGCTTTCACCCGAAGAGTTGACCGAACAGACCCTATTACGCGGACAGGGACTTTTAAGCGATACCGGCGCTTTGTGTATCCGTACCGGTGAATTCACCGGCCGCAGTCCGCTCGACAAATTCACCGTTAAAGATGCCATCACCGAAAACACGGTTGACTGGAATAATTTCAACATACCCATCGAAGAAAAATATTTTCACCAACTCAGAAAAAAGCTGCTCGATTACCTGAATCGTCAGCCGGAAGTGTGGATCAGGGACGCTTATGCCTGTGCCGATCCGGCTTATCGTATAAACATAAGGGTCATCAATGAGCAACCATCTTGCAATCTCTTTGCGCATAATATGTTCCTGCGCCCCGAAGAGCACGAACTGGAAGGCTTTCAGGCCGACTGGCATATCATCCATGCACCCGGCTTCAAAGCCGATCCTGCAGTAGATGGCACCAGGCAACATAATTTTGCCGTGATCTCTTTTACACATAAAGCCATTCTTATTGGCGGTACCGGTTATACCGGCGAGATCAAGAAAGGTATTTTCACCATCCTCAATTATATACTGCCACAAAACAGGCAGGTGTTGAGTATGCACTGCAGCGCCAACATGGGGGAGAAAGGCGATGTAGCCATTTTCTTTGGATTGAGTGGCACAGGCAAGACTACACTCAGTGCCGACCCCGACCGCAAACTGATCGGTGATGATGAACATGGATGGACCAACCAGGGTGTTTTCAATTTCGAAGGTGGCTGTTATGCTAAAACCATCGACCTGAATGAAGAAAAAGAACCGGAAATTTATCACGCCATCCGCCCCGGTGCACTGGTAGAAAATGTGGGCTTCATCAATGGAACCCGCCGCATAGATTTTGCCAGCAAAGCCATCACAGAGAATACGCGGGTATCGTATCCTTTGCATTATATCAGCAACGCACAGGAACCCGCGATGGGAGGCTTGCCTAAAAATATATTCTTTCTTACCTGCGATGCCAATGGTGTACTACCGCCTATCAGCAAGCTGAACCCCGGCCAGGCCATGTACCAGTTCATCAGCGGCTATACGGCTAAAGTGGCGGGAACAGAAGCCGGTGTTACAGAGCCCAAATCTACTTTCAGCGCCTGTTTCGGCGCGCCCTTCCTGCCTTTGCATCCCGGCCGTTATGCCGAAATGCTGGGCGAAAAAATGAAAGCCCATCGCGTGAATGTGTGGATGGTGAATACCGGATGGACTGGCGGATGCTGTGGTGTGGGCAGTCGTATGAAACTGTCGTACACAAGGGCTATGATCACTGCGGCATTGAACGGACAACTCAATCAGGCACAATACAAAGCGCACCCGGTATTTGGTATGATGATACCCGATGCATGCCCCGGTGTGCCGTCAGAAATTTTAGATCCACGCAGCACCTGGGCCGATCAAACTGCCTATGATGCGAAATGTAAAGACCTGGCCAGGCAATTCATTAAAAACTTTGAAAAATATGCGGGAGGTGTCAGCGAAGAAATACTGGCTGCAGCGCCTACACCCTAAAAAATAATTGTCCCGTTGCGGGACAAGAACTCGGTCTCTTCGATTGCTTTGTTTGTTACGCGAAACTCCACCACCTGGTGGAGTTTTATTTTAGAAAAGTCCAAACAACATGCCATCTACTTTGCCAATGATCTCTCCGAAATGTTCTTCATTCTCTGCAAACTTGTTCTTGTCGCAGTCGATCACCAACAGCGGACCTTCCTTATAACTTTCAATCCACTTGTTGTAATATTCATTGAGCCTTTTCAGGTAGTCGAGACGAATATTCTCTTCGTATTCGCGGCCCCTTTTCTGTATTTGCGCAACCAGTGTGGGCACGGAAGCTTTGAGGTAGATGAGCAGGTCGGGCGGCTGCACCATTGTTTTCAAAGTCTGGAAGAATAAGAAATAGTTATCGAAGTCTCGTTTGCTCATCAAACCCATTTCATGCAGGTTGGGAGCAAATATATTGGCGTCTTCATAGATGGTGCGGTCCTGTATCACGGTTTCGGTGCCATGGTGTATATCGAGTAATTGATTGAGGCGACTGTTCAGGAAGTATATCTGCAGGTTAAAACTCCAACGCGGCATGTCTTCATAAAAATCCATCAGGTAAGGATTATGGTCCACGTCTTCAAACTGGGGAATCCAACGGTAATGCTTGCTCAGCATTTCAGTTAAAGTAGTTTTACCGGCGCCGATATTGCCGGCTACAGCAACATGTTTGGGTTTTTTTAGTTTGGCCATAGGAGTGAATGTACGAAGATTTTATATTACCATCAGGCGTAATTCATGCCTATGGACTGCCTCACCAGTTTCATTGTTTCAGCAGCGCTGTGCCTTGCTTTTTCTGCTCCCTGGCGGATGATCCGCGACAAAAGTTCCTGGTTGTTTTGGATATCAGCTGCTTTTTCACGGATAGGTGCAATGAATGCCGCCATGTCTTCTGCCAACTGCTTTTTCATGTCGCCATAACGGATAACTGTATGGCCTGCGCTGCTGGCATTGTAATCATCTTCAAATTTCTGTACGGTATCGGGAGTGCTTACCAAACGCATCAACGTAAAGAGATTCTCTATATAATCGGGCTTAGCCGAATTAGGTTCGGAAGGTCCCTGGTCTGTTTTGGCTTTCATGATCTTTTTGCGGATCAAGTCTCCATCATCTGCCAGGTAAAGCGTATTCATCTGGTTTTCACTCTTGCTCATTTTGCCATTGCCATCGAGACTCATGATCTTCACCAGCTCACCCCCATAATTAAAAGCATAAGGCGCCGGCAATACTTCTCCATAACGGTGGTTGAACCGTTCGGCAAAATTGCGTGTGATCTCCAGGTGCTGTTCCTGGTCTTTACCCACCGGCACTTTTACCGCACGATGAATTAAAATATCTGCGGCCATCAATACAGGGTAAGTGAGCAATCCTGCATTGACGTTATCGGGCTGCAAACGTACTTTGTCTTTGAAAGTGGGCGTTTTCTCCAGCTCGCCTTTGTATGCAAGCATGTTGAGATAAAGGTAGAGCTCGGCTATTTCATGGATATCGCTTTGAATGTAAAGCGATACTTTTTCAGGATCGAGTCCGCACGCGATGTTTTCAGCGATCACCCGGTGAACGCTTGCTTTCAATTCAGAAGTATCGGGGTGGGTAGTAAGGCTATGCCAGTTGGCCACAAAAAAATAGCAGTTATACTCGTGCTGCATGCGAACATAATTGCGCATGGCGCCGAAATAATTCCCCAGGTGTAAAAAACCGGTCGGCCTGATGCCGCTTACTACTACCTCTTTTGTCATAGGCTGCGAAGATAAGTAATCAGTGGTTAGGTCAGTTGTCAGTTGTTAGTTGTCAGATTATATATTTTGTACGGATATTTGTCTTTAGTCTTCTAACAACTAACAACTGACAACTACCAACTCCATACTATCCACCCCCATCGAATTCCTCAAAGGCGTAGGTCCTTTGCGTGCCGATATGTTGAAGAAAGAACTCAACATTTATACCTTCGGCGACCTGCTGGAACATTATCCGCACCGGCATATCGATAAGACGAAGCTGAGCAAGGTCGGTGAGATCAATCTTCACACAGAATTCATACAGGTGGCAGGTAAACTGGTGCATACAGAAATAATAGGTGAACGAAGGGCTAAAAGACTGGTAGCGCAATTGAAAGATGATACAGGTGTGCTGGAACTGGCCTGGTTCCAGGGCATCAACTGGGTGCAGAAAAGTCTTACGCCGGGCATGTCATACCTGGTGTTCGGTCGCACCGGTTTTTTCAACGGAAGACCGCAGATCGTGCACCCGGAAATAGAGCCTTATGTACCTGCACAGGCAAAGGGCAAAGCATTTCTCGAACCGGTATATCCCGCTACAGAAAAATTAAAAGCACGCGGACTCAACGGCAGGCAATTGGGCAAGCTTACCTACCAGTTGCTGACGCAGATCAGACCGGAAGACCTGCCCGAAAATATTCCCGATGCCATCAGCACATCGCTCAAACTGATGCCGCGTTACGAAGCCATCCGCGCCATTCATTTTCCCGCCGATCCTATGCAATACCAGCAGGCTTTGCATCGACTCAAATTCGAAGAGTTGTTCATGGCGCAGGTTCGGTTGAACCTGGTGCGCATACAACGGCACAGGGCCAGTAAAGGGGTGGTGTTTGAAAAAGTAGGTGATTACTTCAATGCATTTTACAATCAATATTTGCCATTTGAATTAACGGGTGCACAAAAAAGAGTGCTGCGGGAGATACGCACCGATACGGCGCGCGGACATCAGATGAACAGGTTGTTGCAGGGAGATGTGGGTAGTGGAAAAACCATGGTGGCGTTGTTGAGTATGCTGCTGGCAGCCGATAACAGTTACCAGAGTTGTATGATGGCGCCCACGGAGATTTTAGCGCAGCAGCATTATACCGGGCTCAGTGAATTGCTCAAGGAAATGCCTGTTGAAATAGCATTGCTTACCGGCAGCACCAAGGCGGCCAAACGTAAAAAAATATTAAAGGGTCTGCGGGAAGATACCATCCATTTTGTAGTAGGCACACATGCGGTGATTGAAGACACCGTGCAGTTTAAAAACCTGGGACTCGTTATCGTTGACGAACAGCACCGTTTCGGTGTTGCGCAGCGGGCAAAATTATGGGAGAAAGCAGCGGTCCCTCCGCATGTGCTGGTGATGACCGCTACCCCCATACCCAGGACCCTGGCAATGACGGCTTATGGCGATCTCGATTACAGTGTGATGGATGAGTTACCGCCAGGCAGGCAGCCGGTGACAACGGTACACCGGTCGGAGATGGCGCGGGCCAATGTGATGGATTTTGTAAAAACAGAGATCACCAAAGGCAGGCAGGCTTATTTTATTTACCCGCTGATAGAAGAAAGTGAAAAGCTGAGTTATGAAGACCTGATGCAGGGATACGAGCAGGTAAAAAGC
The DNA here is from genome assembly GCA_002973575.1 of Sediminibacterium magnilacihabitans. GTDB lineage: Bacteria > Bacteroidota > Bacteroidia > Chitinophagales > Chitinophagaceae > Sediminibacterium > Sediminibacterium magnilacihabitans. The sequence goes on along the minus strand of PVEQ01000014.1, from coordinate 18,855 downwards.
TTTTTTCCCGAGCCAGCTTACCGGATCAGTATGGTGCATGGCCGGCAGCCGCAGGAGCAAAAAGATACCAATATGCAACGTTTTGTGAGTGGCGATACACAGATCATGGTAAGTACTACGGTGATAGAGGTAGGGGTGAACGTGCCCAATGCCACTGTGATGGTGATAGAGAGCGCTGAAAAATTCGGGCTTTCCCAACTGCACCAGTTGCGGGGAAGGGTGGGACGAGGCAGTGAGAAAAGTTTTTGCATATTATTAACAGGATCCCGGGCCAGCAAAGAAGCCCGGGAACGTATCAAGATTATGTGCGCCACGAATGACGGGTTCAGGATCGCGGAGAAGGACCTGGAGTTGCGCGGACCGGGCGATATAGAAGGCACGAGGCAGAGCGGGGCGTTGAATTTCAAGGTGGCCAGTATTGTGAATGACAAGGAGTTGCTGGAAAAAGCGAGGGCAGCGGCGGAAAAATTATGTGAAGAAGATAATGAGCTAAAGATGGCAAAGAATTTGATACTCAAAGCCTATTTGCAATCCCAACCTCAGAAGAATGGTTGGGGCAAGATATCCTGAAGGTCCGCTCATAATAAACCTAGTGCAAAGCATCTGAATCACGTATATATGTCGTAACTTTTAAATAAAATAAGGTTGATGTCGGGAAGAACAATAGCAAGGATATTGGTATTGATGCTGATCAGTGTATATGGCTCGGCGCAGGGTTATCTTGAATTCGTTGAAAATAAGGGGCAGTGGGAGCCTTCCATTAAATATAAGGGCGAGATGAGCACCGGTGCTTTCGCCTTGCAAGCTACCGGTTACAGGGTGCTGCTGCATAAGGGGGCCGATCTGGAGAGTCTCACCGAAAAAATACATGGGCATGGACCCAGTTATTCATCTGGTAGTACTTCTGGTGGCTCAGGCGGTGGCTCAGGTCGTGAACATGCCGATCAACCTGCCCAGACTCAAACCAATGCTGCTACAGAACATCCGGTAAATATAGGTGGGGCAGGACCGGATCGTGACAACGATCAGCCTCTTATACTACACTCGCATGCTTATCAAGTGCGTTTCCTCAATGCGAATGAACATGCGCAGGTCATTCCTGAAAAACCCCTGCCAGGTAAGGTTAATTATTTGATAGGCAGGGATTCTACCCAATGGGCTTCGGGATGCGCTTCTTACCAGGCCATCACTTATAAAAATATTTATCCGAACATAGATATCCGTTATTATACGGCCAGTGGTGTATTGAAATACGACCTCATTGTGCATCCCGGCGGCGATATATCCAATGTGGCCATGTATTATGAAGGCGCCAACGGCTTGCGCGTGAAAGACGGTAGGCTGATGGTGAAAACCGCCGTGGAAGAAGTGCAGGAATTTCCTCCCTATAGTTACCAGTTACTGAACAACGAGCGTACGGAAGTGCCCTGCAGCTATGAAGTGAAAGGAAACATCGTACGCTTCCGCATCAACGGCGCCTATTCTAAAACCGCTACCCTGGTGATAGATCCTTCATTCGTTTTTTCTTCCTTCTCGGGAAGTACGGCGAGTAACTGGGGTTATACCGCTACATACGACGGACAGGGAAATTTTTATGGAGGAGGTATTGTTTTCAGTGGCAATGGAAAATTCCCCACCAGCAATGGCGCTTTCCAAACTACATTCCAGGGAGGAGTGAATACCGGCGAAGGCGGCGGCTTTGACATCGGTATCATCAAATTAGACCCCCTTGGTACTAACCGCATATATGCTACTTACCTGGGAGGTGCTGCTGGCAACGAACAGCCGCACAGTCTTTTTGTAGATCCCGCCGGTAATCTGGTGGTGGCAGGGCGCTCCAATTCAAGCGACTACCCGGTAAAGGGTGCGTTAAAAACTTATGGCCCCGGAGGAGGATGGGATATTGTTGTAACCAAACTCAACCAGAATGGAACAGACTTGGTGGCATCGGTTAAAATAGGCGGCCTGCAGGACGATGGCGTGAATATCAAACCCAAATATTCCGGTACACCCGGTGCGCAATCCATCAACCGGAATTATGGTGATGATGCGCGCAGTGAAGTGATCATTGATGCCGCCGGCAGTATTTATGTAGCTTCCTGTACACAGTCAGATAGTTTTCCTACCACACCAGGCGCTTTTCAATCTGCTTCAGGAGGCAATCTCGGAAATCACCAGGATGGTGTGGTGCTCAAACTCAAATCCGATCTTTCCGGCGTTATTTTCTCCACCAGGATCGGAGGCAGTAACGACGATGCAGCATTTGTACTGGCCATCAGTCCGCTTACCGGAGATCTGTATGTGGGTGGCACTACCGCCAGTAACGATTTTCCGGGCGATAAAACCGGCACCATTTCAAGCAGTTTCAACCAGGGTATCTGCGATGGCTTTGTGGCAAGGTTCCATAACGACGGTACGTTTGTGAAGAGTACTTATATCGGTACATCGGGCAATGACATGCTCTATGGTATCCAGTTCGATAAATTCGGTTTCCCTTATGTCATGGGCACTACCACCGGCTCCTGGCCCATCAAGAAGCCTGCGAATGCCGGCAACTTTTTCATGCAAACCAACGGCAAGCAATACATCAGCAAGCTGATGCCCGATTTATCGGACTTTGTATATTCAACTGTATTCGGCACCAATACTACTTATCCCAATATCTCGCCTGTGGCTTTCCTGGTGGATCGTTGCGAAAACGTGTATATGTCGGGATGGGGTGGAGGTATCGATTCGCACAACAATAATTTTCCGAATGCTACTACCGTAGGGTTGCCTGTCGTCGGTGGCGGACAAACCATCACCGATGGTGCGGATTTTTATTTCTTTGTACTGGAACGTGATGCCAAATCGCAGCTCTTTGGCAGTTTCTTCGGACAACAAGGAGGTGCCACCGGTGAACATGTAGATGGAGGTACCAGTCGCTTCGACCGCAACGGGATCATTTACCAGGCTATCTGTGCCAACTGTGGCGGCGGTGCGCGTTTCCCCACTACCAGCGGTGTATGGGCTCCTAACAATGGTGCCGCACCATCGGGCTGTAACCTGGCCATGGTAAAAATTGCTTTCAATCTTGCCGGCGTGGAAGCCGGTATACAGGCTTCTGTCAATGGCAGGATCAGGGATACTACCGGCTGTGTGCCACTTACCGCAGATTTTCGCGATACACTGGCGATGGGTAAAAACTATATATGGGATTTTGGCGATGGTACGCCACCGGTAACTACCAGCGCTCCCAATACTTCACATATATTCAATCTTGTAGGTAATTACCGGGTGAAGCTTATTGCTGTTGATTCTTCGTCCTGTAACCTGGCAGACAGCTCTTTTGTAACCATGCGGGTACGGAGTGATGAAGTGAAAATGTCTTTCACCAACCGCAAACTGCCGCCCTGTACTTCGCTTCAATACGAATTCAACAACACGTCCGTAGCGCCTCCCGGCAAACCATTGCAGAACCAGAGTTTCCTGTGGATGTTCGGAGACAGTACCACGCAATATGCAGGCACAGGTAAAGTGGTACATAGTTATAAAGCACCCGGTACCTACACCATCAAACTGGTATTGGTTGATACCACTTATTGTAATTACGATGATACGATATCCGTGCAGATCAGGATTGCCGATAACCTGAAGGTACAGTTTACCACACCTGCAGCGGGCTGTGCGCCTTATACTGCTGTGTTTGATAATACATCATTGGGCGGACAACAATTCAACTGGAATTTTGGCGATGGTACCACGTCAACGCAAACCAATCCCATCCACTTGTACAACAATGTAGGCAGTTACCTGGTGAAGCTGACAGCAGTGGACAGCAACACTTGTAATATGCAAGACTCCACTTTCTTCACTATTACTGTGAACCCCAAACCACAGGCAGGTTTCAGTTATTCACCGGAGCCTACTTTGCCGAACACGCCTGTTGTGTTCACCAACAGTTCATTGGCAGCTACCCGTTATAAATGGATATTCGACGACGGAGATACACTGGCTACGCGGCGAAAAGATACCACTGTATCACACCTATACAATTATTCTGGCAAGTTCAATACCTGTCTTGTTGCATACAATGCTGCGGGATGTACAGATACTACCTGCCAGCTCATTTCCATTACCATTATACCGGGAATGGATGTGCCTAATGCTTTCACGCCCAACGGCGATGGTGTCAACGACCGGATCTATGTGAGAGGTTTCGGCATTGCTAAAATGATATGGCGTATTTACAATCGATGGGGTGTATTGGTATATGTGGGAACATATAAGGATGAAGGTTGGGATGGCACTTACAAAGGTGTATTGCAACCACAGGAAGTATACCATTACACATTGCTGGTTGAATTTGCCGATGGAACCAAAGCCACCAAGAAAGGAGATATTACTTTACTCAGATAAAAGGAGATATGCGGAAATTGATTAAAATAACGGGATGTTGTGTGGCGCTGCTGACCGGCTCGATGGCCAGGGCGCAGAGCCTGCATTTTTCGCAATATTTCAATACGCCTTTGCTCATCAATCCGGCCAACACGGGTTTCAATCCTGATTATGATTATCGCGTGGGAGTCAATTACCGCAACCAGTGGGCATCGGTGGGCAATCCTTATAAGACCATGAGCGCCTGGGGTGATGTGAAAGTATTCCGCGACCGGTTCGAAAGCGGCTGGATGGGTATCGGTGGCTCATTGATGAAAGATGTGGCAGGCAGCGGCAACCTGAGCGCTACACATGCTACTGCTACCATTGCTTATCACCAGATGCTGGGTTATAACAGTTTGTTGAGTGGAGGCTTTGGATTGGCTTATGTGAACAAACGGGTGGATGTAAACAAGCTCACTTTCGATAACCAGTGGAACGGAAAATTTTTTGATGTCACGATTCCTTCCAATGAACCATTTACAAATACCAGTGTGTCATACCTCGATTTGCAAATGGGACTCAATTATGCCTATTTCGCGTCTGATAATTTTTATTTCAATGCCGGAGTAAGCATCATGCACATCAACACACCAAGAGAAAGTTTTTTCGACCCTACTGTTTCCAACGCTACGCTTTCAAGGCGTTATACCGGGTTCGTGAATGCCAGCATCAAATTGCAGGATTTGTGGATCGTGAATCCGAACGTATATGTAAGCAAGATGGGTACGGCCTGGGAAGCGGTGCTGGGCTTCAATGCCAACAGAAACCTCAGTGGCGATGGAGAAAAACAAATGGTATTCGGACTCTACTACCGCAACAACGACGCCATCATTCCCATGCTGGGTTATGAAGTGAATGACCTCAAGGTTATTGCCAGTTACGATGCTACGATTTCCTCTCTCCGTAATCTCAACGGGGGCAGAGGAGCGTATGAAATATCACTTATTAAAAGCGGTGTATTCAACTCCTCTGCCGGAAGGTCTGTGAAATGCCCTACTGTGCGGTTTTAGTATTCCTGTATTTTAATACTTGAATCCAGTCAGGATAACATTTCAAGGAATTTATCATTTTTTCTGTCCGATCGATAAATCGTTCCACTTCTTTTTCTGTCCACTCTCGCCTCAAATACACTACGATCTTATTAAAGCTATTTTTCGCGCTCGGTGTCCATTGTACATCTTGCACTACTTCTTCAATCATCTCCTGTATTTTTTCATAACCTCATCATGTGGAGTCATTTTGCCGGCCTTCATTTCTGCCAATGATTTATCTATCGCATGTTGCTGCTCTTCACCGATTTCATCCCACCAGTCCTTTTGCTCATCCATAAAGCTTTTCACCACTGTCAAGATGGTTTTTTTCTGCCTCTCATTCAATCTGGGAAGGTAACGGGTGATTTCCTGGTCAATGCTCTTTGCTACTGAACTCATGACTATATTGTTTCTACAAATTTAATCTTTAAAAAACTGTTATCCAAGTGAGTTGGCAGACTTTGCAAATTGGTTTTTCAGTAATGAGATAGGGAGACTTTCTAAAAGTGATAGTATCATATGATACTATCACAAATAAGAAGCTCCCATATATCATTTTTACACCGATGCAGTGCCTTCCCCATCACTGCTGATGCTGAAATCTTCTTTGTCGAGGTATTTCTGGTATTTCTCATTCACTTCTTTTGGCTGTTCCTTGCCGTTGATGATGAGCTTTTTGTTCCTGATCTCTATTTTGTAGCCTTTCTTTTTATCGATGAGGCCATCTTTTTCCAGTTGATTGGTAAAGGCTTTCAACTCTGCCAGTTCTTTTTTTGCTTTCTCTATACCCAGCCTCGCTTTAGAAAGACCTTCAGTTACTTCACGACTGATCTTATCGGCATCAATATGCACCGCGAGTTTCTGCGATTTGAGGTCTTCCTGCGCTTTGTTCAGTTCCTGCTGGATCTTTTTCATATCCACTTCCTGCAAACGTACCTGTGCTTCGTGCATGGCTTTGTCTATTTCTGCCTTGGTTTGCTGTAAGTTGATCTGTTTCAGTGATGCCTGCACTTCTTTGCTGATCTTTTCATAATCGATCTTGTTTACCTGGTCCATGGCTTCTTTGAGCTCTTTCTGCATTTTGGAAAAATCGATCTTGAGGTTCTTGTCCAGGTCAACCATGGCTTTATCTAATTCAGTCATGGCTTTGTCGAGATCGGCCTGGTTGTAATCGCGGTTGTTAAAATGACTTTTTTTCCGGGGCAGGGAAGTGTCGCCTGATGAGGAAACTTCGTAAAAATACGCCGGCATTACCAGTTCGGGCAATGTCCAGGAGCTGAGCATCACTACACCCAGCGCTAAGCCGCCTAATAATGGCCAATGAATGGGTTTTGATTGTTTCATACAATAGTGTTTATTTGATAGACGAATTATTTCGTAGTAAATGTACGATGATATTCGTATTGTTGACTACCACTTATCATATTAGAGATTTTTTAACAATTGAATTTTTTGATTTAATATCTATCTTGCACACGCTCAATACTTATTTATGAAATACCTGCCACTGAAACCTGCTATTTTTATACATAACCGGGAAAGATTTACCAAGCAATTATTGCCTAACAGTATTGCCATTTTTGTGAGTAACGACGAATGGCCCTCCAATGGGGACGCCCTGCACCGTTTCAAGCAGAACAGCGACCTTTTCTGGCTTTCGGGTATCGAGCAGGAAGATTCCATGGTGATCCTGTATCCCGATAATCCCGATCCCAAATACCGCGAAGTGTTGGTACTGGTTCGTCCGAATGAACTCAAGGAAAAATGGGATGGCAAGCGCTTACGCGCCGCGGAAGCCACTGCTGTTTCGGGCATTTCTACTGTATTGTGGGTAGACAGCCTGGATGCGTTATTGCAAACATGGATACACCTGGCCGATCATATTTATCTCGACAGCAACGAGAACGACCGCAAAGCATCCCTCATCAGGAGCCGCGATTACCGTTTCATCGATGAAATGAAATCGCGTTATCCTTTGCACCAATTCCATCGCGCAGCAAAAATCATGAAAGAGCTGCGCGCTGTTAAAACAAAAGAAGAAGTAGAAGTATTACAAAAAGCCATCGATATCACCGATACCACTTTCCGCAGATTACTCAAATTCATTCATCCGGGTGTGATGGAATACGAGATCGAAGCGGAGATATGGCACAGCTTCCTCAGTAACCGCGCTACCGGCCCCGCTTACAGCAGCATCATTGCCAGTGGCGACCGAGCCCGCACGCTGCATTATGTGAGTAACGACCAGGAATGCAAAGACGGAGAATTGATACTGATGGATTTTGGCGCTGAATACGGCGGCTATTGTGCCGATCTCACGCGTACGATTCCGGTGAACGGTAAATTCACCAAGCGGCAGAAAACAGTGTACAACGCCTGTTTGAACATACACAATTATTGCAAGACCATTTTAAAGCCGGGCATCTCGGTGGTGGATTACACAGAAAAAGTAGGAGAGAAAGCCACGCAGGAATTTTTGAAGATCGGTTTGTTGCATAAAAGCGACCTCAAAAACGAAGACGCCGAGAACCGTGCTTACCGCAAATACCTCTACCACGGCATTTCACACCACCTGGGTATCGACGTGCACGACCTCGGCACCCGCACAGCTCCGCTTAAAGCCGGCATGTTGCTCACCATCGAGCCGGGCATTTATATTGAAGAGGAGCAGATGGGCGTTCGTATCGAAAACAATGTATGGCTCACGAAGACAGGCAATACAGACCTCATGAAAAATATTCCGATCACGGCGGAAGACATAGAAGCATTGATGAAAAAATGAAACAGATACCAAACCTTTTTACTTTACTCAATCTTTTGTTTGGCTGCCTGGCCATTGTGTGTATCATGCAAACAGGTCTTACTCTAGCGCCCCAGCCCGATGGGGAAGACCTGGTGATGATTCCCGAGCGTATTTATATGGCCAGTCTGTTCATTGGCCTGGCCGCCCTCATTGATTTTTTCGACGGGTTCACTGCCAGGTTGCTCAAAGTGTCGTCCGACATAGGCAAGCAACTGGATTCACTGGCCGATGTGGTGAGTTTTGGTGTAGCGCCCGGACTGATTGCTTACCAGTTCCTCCGCCTGTGTTTTGCACAGCAGGAAAACGGATTGGACATCAATGCCCTTTGGTTATTACCGGCTTTCTTACTGCCTTGCGCCGGGGCTTACCGGTTGGCCCGTTTCAATATCGACACTACCCAGCGCAATGGTTTTGCGGGAGTGCCTATCCCCGCCGCAGGCCTGCTGGTGGCTTCTTTCCCGCTGATCTATTGGAATAGCAGCCAGCTTTGGATGCTGAAACTATTACTGAACAAGTGGTTCTGGTACCTGCTGGTAGTAGTACTCAGCTATCTCATGGTATCTACCCTGCCCATGATGGCATTGAAATTCAAAGCGCTGAGCTTTAAAAAGCTGTGGCCCTTTATCTTGCTGGCAGGTATTGCCGTGGTGGGAGCGTTGCTGGTTGGATGGTTGGCAGTTCCGGTGACGTTTATTGCGTATGTAATTTTATCTTTGTCGCTCAAACAACAGGAATCATGACTTATAACGTGCAGATCAAAGTAATGCCTTTGAAAGATTTATTGGATCCCCAGGGTAAAGCCGTACTGGGTGGTTTACAGAACCTGGGCCTTGGAAATGTGGCCGATGTAAGGGTAGGCAAACATATTACTTTACAGATCGATGCAGAAAATGAAGCCGCTGCCAAACAAATTGCCGATGAGGCCAGCAAAAAACTGCTCGCCAACCCGGTGATGGAGTTTTATGAAATAGAGTTCGTGAATTAAATTGCTGAATGCTGTATCTCGTTCCCACACCTTTAGGTAACTTAAAGGACATCACGCTGCGCGCACTCGAAGTGCTGAAACAGGCAGATGTGATCCTCTGCGAGGATACACGTACTTCTTCGAAACTGCTGCAACACTACCAGGTTCAGAAACCTTTATCGCCTTATCACCAGCACAACGAGCATAAGATCGTTGAACACCTCACAGAACAGATGCATGCCGGGAAAACTTTTGCATTGATCACCGATGCAGGAACACCGGGCATATCGGATCCGGCCTTTCTGTTGGTGCGGCAATGCATAAAAGAAGGCATTCGAGTGGAATGTCTTCCTGGCGCAACCGCTTTTGTACCGGCATTGGTTAACAGCGGTATTCCTGCCAACCGTTTTGTATTTGAAGGATTTCTTCCGTTGAAAAAGGGCCGGCAAACTTTATTGAAACAACTGGTGCAGGAAGAGCGAACCATGGTCTTTTATGAAAGCCCCATGCGGCTGGTGAAAACACTGGAAGAGTTCATTACTTATTTCGGTCCTGACAGGCGCTGCAGCGTGAGCCGCGAACTCACCAAACTGTTCGAAGAAAACGCGAGGGGAACCTTGCAGGAACTTTGTGAACATTTTAAATCCAAGGCCGTTAAAGGCGAGATTGTGATTGTACTTGCTGGTACGGAAGCTTAGAAGGCCTACATTTACCCTCCCAAAAGATCAACCGATGATGGAAAGGAAATTACTTCGTGCGGCATTATTGCTGTTCATGGTATTACAATTAAGTGCATCCATTGCCCAGTCCAACCGCTGGCAGCAACGCATCAAATATAATATCAGCGTGCAGATGAATGTGGAAACCAACCACTTCACCGGTCATGAAAAGATCGATTACTGGAACAATTCGCCCGATACGCTCACACGTCTTTTCTTTCATCTGTATTGGAATGCCTTTCAGCCCAACAGCAGCATGGATGTGCGCAGCAGAGAACTGGGCAAAACAGTGCTTACTGAACCTAAAAAAGACTTTGACGGGCGCGATTGGGACCAGCGCGTAAAAGACCGCATCAGCAAACTGAAACCAGATGAGATCGGTTACCAGAAAGTGACCGCTATTAAGGTGAATGGTGTGGTGCAAACAACCAAAGAACACGAGACCATCCTGGAAGTGAAGTTGAATAAACCCATATTGCCCGGCAGTAAAACAGAAATGGAACTGAGTTTTGAAGCTCAGGTGCCACTCCAGGTACGTCGTTCAGGTCGCGATAACAAAGAAGGCATCCGGTACAGCATGAGCCAATGGTACCCCAAGCTGGCAGAATACGATTACCAGGGATGGAACCCCAATCCGTATATCGCGCGCGAATTTTATGGTGTGTGGGGCGATTATGATGTGCGCGTCACCATCGACAAAAATTATTTTGTTGCCGCCGGAGGTGATTTACTCAATGCCAATGAAATAGGAAGAGGTTATGAAGCAAGCGGCGTTAAGCCTGTTACGGCAACCGGCAATACGGTTACCTGGAACTGGCAGGCCAATAACGTGCATGATTTTGTGTGGGCGGCAGATCCACAATACAAAATGATCACGCGCAAACCGGTTAATGGCCCGCTCATCAGGGTAGTATACAAAGCCGTGGACTCACTGGAAGACCGCTGGCAGAAAATGGCCGATACGGCTGCATTGGCTTATCCCATCATGGGCAAAACTTTCGGCGCCTATCCTTATAAGACCTATACATTTATCCAGGGAGGCGATGGCGGTATGGAATATCCCATGGCCACACTCATCAAAAGTGCGAGCGTAGGCACGGCTTTGCACGAATGGATGCATAGTTGGTACCAGATGATGATGGGAACGAATGAATCGTTGTACCCCTGGATGGATGAAGGCTTTACAGATTATTCCAGCACCCGTGTATTATCGACTCTGCGCAACAAAGAAGGATTCTGGTACGAAGCGGCATATAAAAGTTATTTCAACCTGGCCAAAAGCGGATATGAAGAGCCGGCTTCTACCCATGCCGATCATTACAATACCAATTATGCGTACGCTGCGGCTGCGTATAGCAAAGGAGCTGTATTCCTTTCACAGCTGGGATATATAGTAGGTGATAGTGTGCGTGATAAAATATTGCTGACCTACTACAAAGAATGGCATTTCAAACATCCGAACCCCAATGATTTCATGCGTGTTGCCGAACAGGTAAGCGGCATTGAACTCAACTGGTACAAGGAATACTGGATCTACACTACCAAGACCATCGACTATGCAGTAGGCGATATCAATATAGTGGATGGCAAAACACAGGTAACACTGCACCGATTAGGGAAGATGCCCATGCCGGTAGATGTACTCATCACATACAAAGACGGCACCCAGGAAGCACATACCATTCCGCTTGATCTGATGTTCGGCAGTAAATTACCCGAGAGCCGCATGCCGGTGATCACAGATACTGAATGGCGTTGGACACATCCGGAGTACATGCTCACGATCAAGGGAAATATACAAAACCTTAAATCCATTGAAATAGATCCTTCTCAACGCATGGCGGATGTGAACAGGAATAATAATAAACTGGTGATACCCGATTAATACTCGACCGTCATCCCGAGCGTAGCCGAGGGATCTCATGAAGTTGTCAGCAGATCCCTCGACTCGCGTTCGCTCGCTCGGGATGACGATGAAGGGGTTATTTCGCTACGTGTAGTATGTACTTGTCTTCGAAATAAGCTTCCGGGAAAATCTTGTCCACCGGCATCATGCGCGGTCGTAAACGGCTCTCGGAGATTTCCTGTGCTAGATCACCGCCTTTGAGGCAGATGAGTCCGTTGGCAATTTCCTGATTGCCGCCTTTTTTCAACAGAGGCGCACTCCATTGCCAGAGGTCTTTCAAAGGCGCTACCGCACGCGAAACAGCAAAATCGAATTTTCTGTTTTTGATTTCTTCGGCACGCGTATGTTGTGTGGTGATGTTTTGAATACCTGTGGCTTCAGCAACAGCATCCACCACTTTTAATTTCTTGGCAATACTATCTACCAAATGGAATTTTACTTCGGGAAAAAAGATCGCCAGCGGTACGCCGGGAAAACCGCCGCCACAACCGATATCGATCACATGGGTGCCCGGCTGCCAGTTAGCAATAGCGGCAATGCTCAGCGAATGCAATACATGGTGCAGGTAAATGCTATCGATGTCCTTCCGTGATATCACATTGATCCTGGCGTTCCATTCCTTATACAATTCTTCGAGTGCAGCCAGTTGCTGCAACTGCACTTCATTGAAATCATCGAAGTATTGTAAGATCAGTTCCAGTTTTTGCGGGGCGCTTTCCATATAGCAGGTAAAGTAAACATATAATAGAAGAACATCCAGATATCCATGAAGAGGAACCAGGGCCAGAGATCGGCTTCGTTTAACTTTTTCATACTCTTGAACAACACAATGGCCTGGATGATGAAACGAACCCCGTACACCGCCAACGCCATCCACCAATAATGAGAAAGGAGGGTAACGGCCAATAAAGGATAAATGAAAAACAAGGTCAGCGAATACAATCCCAGCCACCTTTTATGTGCCCCTTTGTAATATTTGCTGGTAGTATAATGACGGTATTTCTGCGACATCCAGTCGTTCCAGGTGGTCTTGGGTTCGCTCAATGTATGCGATGCCGGATCAATGCATATCGCCGTATTGGTTGCATTGGCTACCTGGTTGATAAAGAGATCATCATCACCACTGGGTATCTGGTTGATGGAAGAAAAACCTTTATTGCGTAAGAATACTTCTTTCTTATAGCTGAGGTTACGCCCCACACCCATATAGGGCTTGCCTGCCAACGCATACGAAAGGTATTGCAGTGCGGTATGGAAGGTCTCGAAACGGATCAGTTTGTTCAGCAGGCCGGGTTTTTTATGATATGCTCCATAACCCAGTACGATCTCTACCTGCTCATCGTAGCTGTCCTGCAATTGCTGTATCCAGAATTCGCTGGCCGGTACACAGTCGGCATCGGTAAGCAACACGATCTCGTATTTGGCGCTGCGGATACCCATGGATAAAGGGAATTTCTTGCCGCTGATCATTTTGGCTTCCTGGGTGAGGGGTATATAATTGATGTTCTTGAACGATTTCATGAACTCATCTACCAGGTATTTGGTGTCATCGGTTGAATTATCGTTCACCAGCACTACCTCAAAGCTCGTCTTATAATCCTGTACCAGTATGCCCGGCAATGTCTTTACCAGGTTATGCGCTTCATCACGCGCGCACACAATAACGGACACAGGGTGTTCAATGCTGAGGGAACGTTGGGGCGCGGTATAAAAAGCAAGTCTGCGGAAAAAGAAGAGATAGTAAAAGACCTGGATGGCGATCACTGCACAGAACAGGTAGTAGGCAATGTCCCAGGTCAGCGGCGGTATAGTCATGCGGCAAAAATAAAGCTTTCAACTTATTTTTGCGCCCTATGGCAGCGTTGACCTTTGAATTGCAGGCATCAGGAATAGCGGGCTCCGAAGCGAGGGCGGGTAAGATCCGTACCGATCATGGGGAAATTATTACCCCCATTTTCATGCCGGTGGGAACGGTAGGAAGCGTGAAAGCCGTTACCAAACAACAGTTGAAAGACGATGTGCAGGCGCAGATCATCTTAGGCAATACCTATCATTTATACCTGCGGCCCGGCACCGGCGTGCTGGAAGCGGCGGGCGGTTTGCATCGTTTCAACGGGTGGGACCGGCCCATCCTCACCGATAGCGGCGGCTACCAGGTGTTTTCACTGGCCGGTAACCGTAAGATCAAAGAAGAAGGCGTATGGTTCCAGTCGCATATCGACGGTAGCCGTCACCTTTTCTCACCCGAATCGGTGATGGATATACAACGGTCCATCGGCGCCGATATCATGATGGCTTTTGATGAATGTCAGCCTTATCCCAGCGAATACCACTATGCGAAAAAAAGCATGGAACTCACGCATCGCTGGCTCGACAGGTGCATACAGCGATTGGCTGAAACACCCGATAAATACGGCTATACACAGAACCTGTTCCCCATTGTACAGGGTAGCACTTACAAAGACCTCCGCGATGCTTCCTGTGATTATATCGCTTCGAAAAATGCGGTGGGTAATGCCATAGGCGGACTCAGTGTGGGTGAACCCGAAGACATGATGTATGAATTCACCGAAAGCTGTGCCAGCCGCCTGCCCTTCAACAAACCACGTTATCTCATGGGAGTAGGTACGCCCTGGAACATACTGGAATGCATTCACCGGGGGATCGATCTTTTCGATTGTGTGATGCCCACGCGCAATGGACGCAATGGCATGCTGTTTACCACACAGGGCGTTGTGAATATCCGGAATAAAAAATGGGCCACCGATTTCAGTCCCATTGATCCCGGCCTTCCCAATGAAATGAGCCAGTATTATACGAAAGCTTACCTGAGGCACCTGTTCGTATCGGAAGAACTGCTGGGCTTGCAACTGGCCAGCCTGCAGAACCTGTCGTTCTACCTCTGGCTCGTGGGCGAAGCCCGCAAACACATCCTGGGAGGCGATTTTGTTTCATGGAAAAATGAAATGGTGCAGATTGTTAAACAGCGGTTATAGTTCGGCGATGCTGCCGGGCAGAACAGTATATTTGTATAAATGAAGAAACTCGACTGGTACATACTGAAGAAATTCCTTACCACTTTTTTCTTCGCCATCTTTCTCTTCACCATCATTTCCGTGGTGGTGGATATCAGTGAGAAGACGGAAGACTTCAACAGGTCGCACCTGAGTGCCGGGCGTATCATCACCGATTATTATTATGGCTTTGTGCCGCATATCATTGCCTTGCTGTTTCCTTTGTTTGTATTTCTTGCAGTGATCTTTTTTACTTCCAAAATGGCGGGTAAAAGTGAGATCATTGCCATACTGGCCAGCGGCACCAGCTATAACCGGTGGCTGCGGCCTTATTGGATAGGAGGCGTAATACTGGCTGTATTATTGTGGTTTGCCAATCGATATGTAGTGCCCCGCGCGAACCAGATCAGGGGAACTTTTGAAGCCAGGTATGTCGATAACAATTCTTCTTACAATGCTTTGCTCAGCACCAGCAGTAATATTTACCTGCGGATAGATTCGTTTACCTATGCGGGCATTTATTCGTATGATACGCTGGGTAAAAGAGGCGGGCCTTTTTTTGCTTATAAAGTGAAGAATGGAAAAGTGATAGAGAATATGCGGGCCGATGGAATTATTTGGGATGCGCCTACTAAAAAATGGAAGCTGGAGTACCTGGTAGACCGTAAAGTAGAGCCATTGAAAGAACAGATGAGCATGAATTTCAACCAAAGCATGCAATTCAATTTCAAGCCCTACGATCTCAGCAGGGATAAATACACGAAAGATAAACTGACCACACCCGACCTCGACCGGTTCATCAAACTGGAAGAATTGCGTGGCTCTGAGGGACTCAACGACCTCAAAGTAGAACGGTATCGCCGCGATGCCACCTGTGTAACGGTATTGCTTCTGACCCTGATTGGTGCGATTGTGGGCGGCCGTAAAGTGAGGGGTGGAAGCGGGGTACACCTGGCGGTGGGCTTTGTAACGGCTGCCCTGTTCATCATCACCGACCGCTTTTCTACCATCTTTTCCACTAAGGGCAGCCTGCCTCCCTTGCTGGCGGCCTGGATACCCAATATCATATTTGTTTTTGTAATTATGCGACTTTATAAGCGGGCTCCCAAGTAGAATTTACCTTTATTTAAAGTGATTCGTCCTAATTCATTTGTTACCAATAGCAAGTTGCGTTACCTTTAGCCATCCATTTTTTAACATCAGGAACAGATTGTATATAATCTGTTACATTTCATAAAAAAAGTGTCATGGGGACGATCAAAGAGCGGTTCAAGGTAACAGCGGACGCGGCTAACACAGAAATCAAAGAATTATTAAAAGAACACGGCAGCAAGAAAATTGGCGAAGTAACACTTGCACAGATTTACCAGGGAATGAGGGGTATGACCGGACTGGTTACAGAAACCAGTTTACTCGATGCACAGGAAGGCATCCGTTTTCGCGGGTATTCCATTCCTGAACTGCAACAGCAATTGCCTAAAGCGCCCGAAGGCGGTGAGCCCTTACCCGAAGGATTGTTTTACCTGATGTTGATGGGTGAATTGCCCACGGAAGAAGATGCCGCGGAGATCACCAGTTTGTGGCAACGCCGCAGCCATGTGCCCAATCATGTATTTGATATCATTGATGCATTGCCTATCAATACGCATCCCATGACCATGTTCGTTACGGGCGTGATGGCCTTGCAAACAGAAAGCAATTTTGCCAAGGAATATGCCAAGGGCATCAATAAAAAAGATTACTGGAATGCTATCTACGACGATGCGATGGACCTGATTGCCAGGCTGCCGCGTATCGCCGCTTATATCTATCGCAGGAAATACAAGAACAACGATCATATACAGCCGAACGGATTGCTCGACTGGGCCGGTAACCTGGCCCACATGATGGGCTTTGAAGATGAAAGCTTCAAAGAACTGATGCGTTTGTATATGACCATTCACGCCGATCATGAGGGCGGAAACGTATCGGCACATACTACACACCTGGTGGGTTCTGCGCTGAGCGATCCTTTCCTGAGTTATGCCGCAGGTATGAACGGACTCGCGGGTCCCTTGCACGGACTGGCTAACCAGGAAGTGATCAAGTGGATATTTGAGATGCAGGAAGAGTTGGGTACCGATGATCCTTCCAAAGAACAAATAGAAGAGTACGTTCGTAAAACCTTGTCATCCGGTAAAGTAGTGCCCGGTTACGGACATGCTGTATTGCGTAAGACCGATCCGCGTTTCACTGCGCAGATGGAATTTGGTAAGAAGCACATGCCCGATGATAAACTGGTAAATACAGTTTGGAAAATTTACGATACGGTGCCGCCCATTCTGCAGTCGCTGGGTAAGATCAAAAACCCCTGGCCCAACGTAGATGCGCATAGCGGCGCTTTACTGGTGCATTATGGATTGGTAGAATACGAGTTCTATACCGTATTGTTTGCCGTAAGCCGTGCATTGGGCGTACTGGCCAGTCTCTGCTGGGATCGTGCCCTCGGATTCCCGCTCGAAAGACCTAAATCTGTTACTACACAATCCGTGAAGCTTTGGCTCGAAGGCAAGGGAGAGATATGGGAATAAATTTTTTCGTATCTACTGCATCTTCTAGCTTTGCAGTGAATCCCTGCGATGCCGCTGTTTAGCTTTTGTGCTAATTAAGTTTGCAGGTTAAGTTTTTAAAGAGCCCTTTTTAAGGCTCTTTTTTATGCTGTAATAACGATCTAGCAAACTAAAATTTTGACAGCTTCTTCCCAGGTCCTACATTTGCAGTCCTCTATTGGGGGATTAGCTCAGTTGGCTAGAGCGCTTGCATGGCATGCAAGAGGCCACCGGTTCGAATCCGGTATTCTCCACACTAAAGCCTCGATGCTTCGGGGCTTTTTCATGCTCATTTGGGTTCAATCCGTTCCGACTCACAAAAATTGGGACGGAAATGGGACGGAAAAATCTTAAAGGAACTATCAGCATCCTGAACGACAGGGGCAGGATCAGATTGAGATGGAGGTATCAGGGAGAAAGGTATTCCCTGAATCTTGACCGCCATTACAGCAGATCAAATCTCACAGAAGCAAGGAAAACTGCCCTTCAAATTGAGCAGGATATTTTACACCAGCAGTTCGATACTACACTTAACAAGTACAATGGGAAACCCGAAGAGTTACTCCAACAGCAAAACCCACAACAGGAAAAGGGGACCATTGTCCAGTATTTCGAGGAATGGACACGTGTATATAAACAGATGGATTGTGAGAAACATACCAATTACAATTCGGTTCGAAATATGCTAAGAAAATGGGATAAAATCGACGTTACTAATATTCATCTGAAATTAAATGCTGAAACTTTCTGTGGGGCAACGTATAACAGGAGACTCACCATGCTGAAGGATTTTGTGAAGTGGCTTGTGAAATCGGGAGTTTGGCAGTGCAATCCACTTGAGGATATAAGCCCTAAACGGTACAAGAAGCCCAAGCAGTCTAAACGGAAACCTTTTGCGGAGGATGAAATAAAGCGGATATTGGAAGCTTTTAGAACAGATGCATACTGTTCCCAATACTCACCATTCAAGCACTCGCATTACTACCCGTTCATCTATTTCATCTTCAAAACAGGCGTGCGAAATGCAGAAGCTATTGGTCTACGAGTGGGAAATGTCGATATAGCAAATAAAACCGTTGCTATAAAAGAAGTAATGGCGCGTTCCCTGGGAAGCACAAGTTCCGCACAAAGGATAAGAAAAGAAACGAAGAACGGCAAGGAGCGATATCTACCGTTAACCTCCGACTTACATTCTATCTTGTATCCCCTAATAGAGGGCAGGGGTAAAGAAGCTCTAGTTTTTGAATCTCCGACTGGTTTGGCGATAGATGACCATAATTTTCAGAGGCGCATTTTCAAAAAGATACTTAAAGAACTAACGTGTTGTGCTATTAGAAACTGAGAGCATGTTTGATTTGAGCGATTTTTCTGCCATTAAGATAGTTGATCCAGTGTAAAATGGCCATGGAAG
>PVEQ01000013.1 GCA_002973575.1 Sediminibacterium magnilacihabitans | reverse complement strand
GCGTGTGGTTACATCCTTAGACAATCGCATAACATCTTTCGTTTCAATACATTATCACTTTATTTATCAACACTTCTTAATAGCACAACGCGTTAATGAATAATATTCATAACCTGGTAAGTCCTTTTTTTGTATTATTAATGAATAATTGTTCATAACACCACCACTATTATGAAAAAGATCTGTACACTTTTCACAGGATTGTTTTTACTGCTTTTATCTTTTCACGCAAAGGCCCAGTCGCCACAGACCAACGATTATTTTGTAGGCAAATGGAATGTTGATGTGAAAGCCACACCCGAGGGCGACAAAAACCTGATCGTTCACCTGGAGCGCAAAGACGGCAAGCTGGTTGGATTTTATACCTCAAAGGCAAGACCCGATACCGTTCAGTTTTCTAAAGTGGAAGAAAAAGAAAAATCCGTGACCGTGTATTTTGCTTACAATGGAAACGATGTATACATCAGGCTGGATAAGAAAGACGACGACCATACCGCCGGCAGCACACTGGACACCTACGATACCACCGGCGAGCGCATCAAAACAGCAGATGCCAAGCTGTAACCATTGATTCAATCATCCGGGCTCAGGCCCGAACAATGGTGCAGATATAACAGCAGGCGATAGCACTTCTTACATGGAGGAAATCGATATTGGGGTTGTTCTCAAGAACCTGGTTGATCTGGTGCTCAATTTCTAGGTTGTCGGGCACCAGCTCAGTATGCACCATGCGTTGTTCATGGCTGTAACCAATGAGTGTGAGGTGGAAACTCGGATTTTCTTTGATGGCTGGAGGGAAGCGGTAAACATCGGCATAAGGTTCTACATCTGCTGCTGAAATGAAAACAGGTCCGGGTTGGTTGAATGCATTGTCAATGGCAAAGGGACTGTGGCTGAGTAACAGGCGCTTATCTTTTCCATGCGTAAAAGGTTGGAGGGAAACCCTGCAGGGGCCTAGTCCGGTTGCCACTTCTTCTACAATTTGGTGGCCAAAATCATCTACCCGGCTGCTGCGCAGTTTTGCCGCATATTCTTTTGAAAGAGGTACTACTCTGAATTTGTTCATGATGCTATGTTTTGATCTCAAAGGTCAAAACAAGCATGTGGTAGCACAACCCGAAACTTGCGGAATCTTTAATAAGAATAAGTCAAACTGATATTCCAAAGAAAATCATCGCCTGGTATGGTTGTCCGGAGTGTTTTATTCATAACCGATGAAACAGAAAAAGGGCAACCTCTTTTGGCGAATGTAAATGTTGAAGTCAGATAAACTCCATCTGTATCATCTGTTTTAAGATAATATACTTGTGGTACGGCCTTGATAAAAAACCGATTGCCCAGGCCGATGTTCGAAAAATTACAGCTCAATCCAAGAAAATTCAATTGCCTTAAATCACTGTTATAGCCACGGGCGTGCAGGTAATTAAAGCCAATACTGGTATTTTTAGAAAGCGCATAGCTGGGTGTGAGTTCGCCTACGAAAAACCTGGATGTGGTAAAATATTCTTTATTAACCCCATTGTCTAAAATGTTGGTTGTACTAAATACAAACCCAGGATGAAAACCTACACCCATGTTGAATTTCGCTGTTTCCACCAGCTTGTAGCGAAACCAAAAAACAAAATACCACGGTTTAGCGTCTTTAAATCCAAAAGCCAATTCCGGTTCAAAGCTGAACCTGTTTCTTCTGACAGACAGGTTGAAAATGGCAGCAGGTTTTTCAAGACTGAATGTAGGTACTGTTGATATGCCGTTATTGGTAACAGAAACAGAACCTGTAACAAGCGTTTTTGTACTGTCGGTTTTTTGTGAAAAACCAAGCAAACTAAAGTGCAATAAGAAAAATAGAAGTAGCGTTTTTTTCATATCGCAAATTTCACTAACGCCCGCTGCATCCGGCTTATACAAGATACTGGTTTATTTACCAGTTTTACTGATTTTGCCCGGCTGTATAGCAATACCCTACTGCAATCACTAAATTTGATACTGAAAAGTTTAGTTATGGAGGAGCAGCTAAGATTTGATACGGTTAAGCAGTATAATGAACATGCGCTTGCAGAAACACTGCACCCGCAGGTTAGCGTTGTCAAATTCAGTGAAGTGCTCATGGTACAGAAGCAGGTTAAAAGAAGAGATGTAATAAGCATATAACTGACTAGTTTTTGGCCGCAATAAGCCCATGCTTTGCCATTACCATTTTTAATTTTTCTATATCGGGCGGGCCGCCGGCGTTGATAATTTCAGCCATTTCCTTGAAGAAAGCAGAGGCAAGCAGTCCGGGTGTAATAACAGTTAAACATTCGGCATGCGCTTGTTGCAGGTTGTTGAAACCATGAACGGCACCTCGGGGAATAAAGCAGGTGTCACCAGCGCCAATATCGATGGCCTTTCCATTCACTGTAAAAGTGATGATGCCTTCTAAACCATAAATGATCTCATCATAGCTTTCATGGTAATGAGGTACAGGCACCCGGGCACCTGCAGGAACGGTGAATTCAAACATGGCCATTGAGCCATTGGTGTCTGCTGCTTCAAGCAGGAAATCGATGGTAATCTGGCCTAATTGAATGGTTTGTTTATTCATGATGATCAATTTTTTAGTTTTCCATCACCGATAATTCAATATGCGAAGGTGCTTCGGCGCGACGGTAAATTTTGTGGGTGGCTTTTTGAAAATCTTCTTCTTTTGCTTCAAAAATGTTCGGAACAAATTTTTGCGGATTGCGGTCAATGATGGGGAACCAGCTGCTTTGCACCTGCACCATTATTTTGTGCCCTTTTTTAAATACATGGTTCAGGCTGTGCAGGTCAATAGTGTACGCTTCCACTTTGCCGGGCTCAACGGCTTCGGGCTTTTCAAAACTTTTCCTGAACCGGCCCCGGAACACATCGTTGGCTACCATCCATTCATAGCCGGCCATTTTGGGTTCTTTTGGATAATGTTCCGGGTATACATCAATCAGTTTTACCACCCAGTCTGCATCGCTGCCGGTGGTGGAGGCAAATAGTTTTGCAAAAATGTTTCCGGTAACAATAACGTTTTCTGAAAGCGTATCTGTTTCCCAACTCAGCACATCGGGCCTGTTTTGAACAAAGCGCTGGTCTTCAGTAAGCCAGGTGTACCAACGGGAGCCGGGTCCGTAAGTTTCTTCAATGGGCCTGGTGCGATAGGGAACAGGATGGGCAGGGTCGGAAATATAACTGTCGTAACCAGCTTCGGAGGAGGAGGTGGGTTTTTCAAAAGAAAGCTTTCCATTGGCATGGAAGTATAAATTTTTCTGCACGGCATCTTTGGGCGGCCAGCTATCGTAGTTTTTCCACTGGTTGCTACCTGTTTGAAAAGTGATGGCTTCGGCAAAATTTCCGTCGCCTTTGCCTTTCAAATGATAGGCAAACCAGCGGGCCTGGATGTTTTTCCTGAATGTTTCACCTGTGGCAGAATCGAACTGGATATTGCCCAACTTGTTCCCGGGACCAAATGCCCAGCCACCATGGTTCCATGGGCCGAGCACGATATAATTTTTATGGTGCACATCGGTTTTCTCCCATTTCTCATAGGCTTTTTGTGGACCATAAAAATCTTCCTGGTCCCACCAGCCGGCCACGTTCATGATGTATACCCTGGGAGAGTCGAGGCGATAAGGTAAGCTTTGTTTTTGCCAGAATGCATCGTAATTCGGGTGATGCACAAAATCGTTCCAGGAAGGAAGTTTTCCGAAGAAATATTTTTTATTGACGTTCGATAGAGGACCCAGTTTTAAGTACCAGTCGTAGGTATCGTATTGATGGAAGGGAAAAAGCGAATCGGTTTTAGACGCTTCTTCCATAAAAGCATATTCAAAACCATAGCTCAGGCGAAAAGCGCCGTTGTGGTGAAAGTCATCGCCTAAGAACATATCGGCGGGCGTTGCCTGTTCAGAAACCGCCACCAGTGCGGGATGCGGGTCAATGGCGCCCATGACGGTTGTCCAGCCCGGGTAAGAAATGCCGTACATACCGGCTTTGCCATTGTTGTGGGGAATATTTTTAAGCAGCCATTCGAAGGTGTCGTACGTATCGGTACTTTCATCAATGGCTTTGGGATCTTTTTTATTCCTGTTGAAGCGCTGCATTTCAAATTGGCCTTCCGATAAATAGCGACCCCGTATATCCTGGTAAACAAAAATATAGCCGTCTTCGGCCATGTCTCTTGTATACTGTATTTTTTCGGGGCTTGGATAATTACTGACTCCGTAGGGTGTTCGTGTAAGTAAGAACGGTAAGGATTCTGTTTGATTTTTTGGCGTGAAAACAATCGTATGCAGTTTTATGCCGTCGCGCATGGGTATCATTATTTCACTGCGGTTGTATTTGTCGTCGTTGGTTTGTGTTTGGGAAAAAATTTCTTTGCTGGTGAAAAAAGAAAACAACAGGAAGCAAAGGGCAACTGAAGTTGATTTCATAAAAGCAGATTGAGCCTTTAAGATATTCAAAAGTCTTCTATTTGCATACCGAAAATTTGCCCAGTCCCTTGAATTTGCTTAGCTAGTGGCTGGCAATTACCTGTTATGCAGGTCTCGGTTGTTTGTTATGCAGACGAAGTTTACCTGTTAAGTAAATGCCGTCTGTATAACAAGCAATTCCCGTTTATACAACAGGTAATTGTCGTCTGCCTGTTGTATAAACCTCGTTGCATAACAGGTAAACTTGATCTGCACAGTAAGTAATTCCGGTTTGCATAGTATGCAAACTCCGTCAGTATAACAGGTAAATCAGGTCTACCAGTTCGGTTTTAACTGTTTTTAGCTCAAATCAGGTATTTATACCTAACTCACCACTGTAAATAAGTGTCTATATTGTTTGCATTCCCCCGCGCTATACCCTTGGTATAGGTTATCATGCTACGGAGCTGTTTAAATGCTGATGGACTCTTTATAATAAAATCGCTCCGACTTAATTAAATCCCCTTACCACTCTTTTACAGATATTTCCTGCAATTGGAACAACTCCCCCATAGTAGTGCTATCAAACTCTGTAACAAACAGCATTGATATTCATCCCCGCCCCAACCGATGCAAACAAGATCACATCGCCGTGCTGAATATCATGATTGTCCAGTATACCCCTTTTCACTAAGTCGAACAACGTAGGAATGGTGGCAACAGAGCTGTTGCCCAGCTTGTGAATGCTCATAGGCATTACATGCTCGGGAATATCTTTCAACCCGTATAATTTGTACAGTACTTTAATGAAGCCCTCATCCATTTTCTCATTCGCCTGGTGCAGGAAGAATTTTTTTACTTCCGTTACATGTATGCCCGCTTTTTCCAGGCAGGCTTTCATGGCCAGCGGCACATGCTTCATGGCATACTCGTATACCTTTCTTCCTTTCATCTTAATATACCGCACACAAGGGTCGGCACCAGGCTTGTAAGACTTGCCCATGTTCAGGTAATAAGCTTCATCTACGCAATGGCTTTGCACACTCGAAGCCAGGATGCCGCTGCCATTTTCCAAAGGCTCCAGCGCTTCAATTACACTGGCGCCGGCGCCATCACTGAAGATCATACTATCGCGGTCGTATTTGTCTATCACCCGGCTCAGTGTTTCTGTTCCAATCACCAGGCATTTTTTGGCAATGCCCGCTTTAATAAAAGCGTCGGCTTGTATTACCCCCTGTATCCAACCGGGGCAACCGAACAACAGGTCATAAGCTACGCAATTGGGGTTGCGGATGCCCAGCGCTTGTTTCACGCGCGAGGCCAGCGCAGGTAATATATCGGTCTGGATGGTATGCTTGACTACATTACCAAAATTGTGTGCAACAATGATCTGGTCCAGTGTTTCGGGGTCTATGCCCGCATCTTCAATGGCATGCTTGGCAGCTACAATGGCCATGTCAGAAGCATTGAATTCATCACCCACATAACGGCGTTCTTCAATACCCGTGATGTCGCGGAATTTTTCAATGATCTCGTTGGGGGTCGCTACAATGCGTTCGTGGTCTTCTGTGTAGAAATCCTGCGATACGAATTCCTGGTTGGTCTTGATATGCGGGGGGATATAGCTTCCTATACCCGTAATAACAGTTCTGAATAGCAGCATGGCATTATGATTAGCGTATGAGGCAGGAAACTCAACCGGCCCGGCGCTCAAATTTAATCATTTGTGGCATTATAATTGAACGTATATGCAGCGAAGGGGAATATAGCACTGTCATATTAATTACCCCCCTTCCCGGTTTATACTATTATTATGGTAAAACCATTCATTAATATGTACATCCAGAGTCTACAACCCATTTTGGTAGAGCATAGCAGCTACCTCACCGTGCAGTCGGATAAAAACGCACGGCTGGTACTGAAAGTGCTGGATGTGGAAGGGCGCATGGCCAAAACCATGGTTACCAGTATCACCGAAGGTATCCAGCAACTGGTACTGAATATGAGCGACCTGGGAACCGGCCGTTACATCATCAACGCCTTTGCAGAAGATGTATTCATCAAATCGATCCGTTTCGAAAAACAATAACCCCTCAGTTATCTACATCAGGTACTAATTTGCGTTAGTTTTGTATTTTTCCAGGCTAAACCGCATTCCTGATTCTTAAAACCAAATCCATGGCTATTCCGGTGGTAGACCTTGCCGATTTCCTGAGCGGCAACGCCCAACAAAAGGCGGCCTTTGTACAGGAACTGGGAAAAGCTTACGAAGAAGTAGGCTTCGTTGCAGTGAAAAATCATGGCATACCCGATGCATTGATCGCCGACCAATACGAACACGTTCAACAATTCTTTGCGCTGCCTCTCGAGAAAAAGCTGACTTACGAAATTCCCGGGCTGGCCGGCCAGCGGGGCTATACCAGTTTCGGCCGTGAACATGCCAAAGGCAGTGAGGCTCCCGATCTGAAAGAATTCTTCCAATACGGACAAACCGTGGAAGACAACGACCCCATCAAAGCTGAATACCCCGATAACGTATCGGTAAAAGAAATTACCCCTTTCAATAAAACCCTGTTCGAAGCCTACCGCAATTTTGAAAAAAGCGGCAAGGCGCTGTTACGGGCCATCGCCCTTTACCTGGGGCTCGATGAACATTATTTCGATGCACACATCAAGAATGGTAATTCCATCCTGCGCTGCATACACTATCCGCCCATTACCAACGAACCCAAAAGCGCCATTCGTGCCGAGCAACACGAAGACATCAACCTCATTACTTTACTGGTAGGCGCTTCGGCCGATGGTTTGCAAATACTCACCAAGCAAGGCGAATGGGTGAACGTAACATCCTTACCCGAGCAAATTGTGGTGAATGTGGGTGATATGCTGCAACGCTTAACCAATAACAAGTTGCGCAGTACCACACACCGTGTGGTGAACCCACCCCGCAACCTGTGGCATACCAGCCGCTTCTCTATGCCGTTCTTCCTGCATCCGCGCAGCGAAATGAGCCTTGCCTGTTTGGAGAGCTGTATCGATGCATCACATCCCAAAGCTTACCCCGATGCTACTGCCGGTGAATACCTGGACGAACGTTTACGCGAGATAGGACTTAAAAAATAGCTTGATACTGGTTCGACACATATCTTTTTTACGGGCTGTATTATGGCACAGCATCACTGCTTTCGGCGGTCCGCAAGGCCACTTGGGCATGATGATGAAAACATTTGTACAGCAGCGGCGCGATATTACCGCGGAAGAGCTGATGGAATACAATGGTTTCTGCCAGCTGCTGCCCGGCGCTTCGTCTACCCAAACACTCACACTGATAGGTTATAAAAGAGGAGGCATTCCGCTGGCCATCCTTACTTTAATGATATGGATATTACCCGCCTGCACCATTATGAGCGGGCTTTCTTTTTTACTGGAATATTTTTCAATGGAACACACCCGGAAAGATATTTTCCAGTTCATCCAACCCATGGCCATCGGCTTTATTGCCTATTCTACTTTCCGCATCTTTGGCATAGCCATACACAATACCATTACACGCGTGATCATGGTAGTGGCCACGGTAGCTACGTTTGTAGGGTTCAAAACACCCTGGATATTCCCTGCATTGATCATAGCAGCGGGTATCGCCACCAATTTCAGCGACAAACGCATCCCGCAAAAAGGCATCCCACCCAAGAAAGTGAACTGGGGCAACCTGCTCATCTTCTTTGCCATCTTCGGTATCGCCGGTTATTTCTCTGAAACAGCCGCCACACAAAACTGGAAAACGCGCAAAGAGTTCAACCTTTTTGAAAACTCCTTCCGTACCGGCAGCTTCGTATTCGGAGGCGGCGATGTGCTGATGACTTATATGTATGAGCAGTACGTAACACGCCCCACTACCAGGCATATACGTGAAAAAAGGCCCGATGTACTTAAAATGACCAAGGAAGAATTCCTCACTGGTTCGGGAATGGTAAGGGCTATACCTGGCCCTGTGTTTTCCATCAACGCATATACGGGTGGTATGTTGCTGCGGGGCAAGGGGCAGGGCTTCCAGTTATTAGGTTGCTTCATTGGAACGATTGCCATTTTTCTGCCCAGCATCTTATTGGTATTGTTCTTTTTCCCCGTATGGCATAACCTCAAACGCTATGCGGTCATCTTCCGTTCGCTCGAAGGTATCAACGCTTCAGTGGTGGGCATCATGGCGGGCGCTACCTGTTACCTGATGAAAGATACTTTTCTTACCCAATTATGGCAGGGACAGGCAGTAGCAATATGGGATATTGCCATCATCGCGGTTACTTTTTTCATCCTTTCGCGCAACCGTATACCGGCACCTTATATAGTAATGGGTTGCCTTTTATTGGGTGTACTGGCTTGAATCATTTTCTGTTTACAAAAAACTTGTATATTAGAGTATGGTCACATTAGCACTCTACAATCTGAAAGGTGGTGTTGGTAAGACGGCCGCCTCAATTAACCTGGCTTATTTAGCTGCCAGGGAAGGATATAAAACATTGGTATGGGATTTAGACCCGCAGGGGTCTTCTTCATTTTACCTCGGCGCCAAAGCCCCGGTAAAAAATGAAGCCCGTAAATTGCTGAACGATGAAATGGAACTCACAGAAGCCATCCTGCCATCGCCGTATGAAAACCTCAGCATCATTCCGGCAGATATTTCTTCAAGGCAGGCAGATATTCTGTTGAATGAAATGAAACAATCGAAACGAAAGCTCGCTTCCATGCTGGCAGCTTTGAAGAAAGAATACGCTGTTGTGATATTGGATTGTCCGCCCGGCATTTCTGTATTGCACGATGCGGTTTTCGTGGCGGCAGACTGGGTGCTGATGCCCAATATCCCTACTACTTTGTCTATCCGTTCTTATGAAACGGTAGATGGCTATTTCAAAGAGAACGATTTCGACCGCTCTAAACTGAAATGCTTCTTCAGCATGGTAGATCATCGCAAGAACCTGCACCACGAAGTGATGCATGATTTTTATAAAGACAAATATTTCCTGAAAAGTTATATACCCTATCTCAGTGATGTAGAGAAGATGGGCGTACACGAAGCCCCGCTGGAAACCTATGCTGCCAGCAGCTATGCCGCGCAATGCTACCGCGATCTCTGGAAAGAGATCCGGAAAACCTGTATTGAATAATTTTGTGCGTTATGAAAAGAGAGATCACTGCCTGGTATAGTCCCGCCCTGGGAAAAGATATGCCCCTGGCATCTTACGGGCATTATGGATTTGCTCTGCTGTTGATCCCTACCGCCGCCGCAGATTACCTCGAATACGAACGGTTTCAATTGATAGAATCATTGGCTCCCTATATCAACGGCGGTAAGATACACGTGTTCAGTATCGACAGCATGAATCGTGAAAGCTGGATGAACAATGAAATGCTGCCGGAACACAAAGCCATCCGGCACAACCAGTTCAACGAATATGTTTTCAACGAAGTGATTCCCTATATCCGCACGCATACCAGCAATGAAACAATGATCTATACCTGCGGCGCCTCTTTTGGCGCACTGCATGCCATGAACCTTTTTTTAAAGAGACCCGATATCCTCAATGGCGCCATCAGCATGAGCGGCGTATATGACCTCACTGAATACACCAAGGGTTTCTGGGACGACCAGGTGTATTATAACAGTCCCCAGCATTACCTGCCTAATCTTGCCGACCCCTGGTATTTAGATAAGATCAGAGCCAGCCACCACATACATATTTATACAGGCAGCGGTGCCTATGAAGACCCCAATGCATCGCGCAGCTTTGCAGGTATCCTGTACAACAAAGGAATCAACTACGACCTCGATGTATGGGGCGTAGAGATCAATCACGACTGGCCCACCTGGCGTGCTATGCTCCCTTATATCATTGATGTGAAATTTTAAGCGGAAGGATTGGGTAAACGAAAAGCCTTCAGCAGAAAATAATAGCCGATCAGCATGAATGCAAACCGGGCGCGGTCGGCAATGATCCACCGGTGTGCCATGGATTGAATTTCTTCTCCCGGCCTGCCGCCACCTGCCTGGGCAAACAATACATCATTGATGGGATAGACATACACAAGGGTGAAAATAATCGCTATAATCAGAACGATGGTGGGGACGAGCAAATAGCGCCGGTGCAATGGACTGCTCCAGCCCAACGCCAGCGCCACCAGTAACGGCAGGGATCTGGCAGCCATCCATGGCGGACCAAAAAAGTTAAAAATATGTTTGTTGAAACTGGTGTTTCCAAAAAAATCCACTGCTGATTTTGGAAGCGATTCACTCCACATGGGTACCACCACAGCCATGCTGAATAAAGTACCCCCTACCCAAATGCTGAATCCCAGAACCGCCCACCACAGGAAGAATTGAAAGAGCGCATTTCGGCCTTGCATTGTTTGAGGTTTTAGATAATGAATGTTAATTTACGGTACGTGTTGCATAATTGCAAGGGCGCATACCCTGTAAAAGAGTAGTTAATTCTGCGGAAGTCTGCCGGGGCTGTTATAATATTACAGCTCAATTGAAGGATTTGATCAAAAGGCTACCCGTTCTGTTCGTATTACTGACCCTTTGCTTTGTACTGTCGCAGCGAGCGGCAGCACAGTTCGTTACGGTAAAGGGAACAGTATACGATATCAGCGCCCGGCGGCCCATCGAGGCTGTGGCCGTTATGAGTAATTCGGGCAGGTCGGCACTCACCGACTCTTCCGGCAGGTACCTCATCACTGTTTTGCAACACGATTCCATCTGGTTTTCCCTGATTGGCAAATCCACCATGAAATACGCGGTAGACACCATCAGCAATATGGATAATTTCAATATTATGATCCATATAAGAGTGACCGAACTGCCCGAAGTGAGGGTGCGGAATAGCTACTATAAGTACGATTCTATGATGAACAGGCGCGATTACGCCAAGATCTTCGATTTCAAAAAGCCCACCATCAGCCTGAGCAAAGACTACGGTTATAACCCTGGTGGCCTTACGGTAGGCTTTGACCTCGATGCCATCATCAATATGTTCCGTACCAAACACAACCGAAGCATATTAACCCTGCAAGAACGTTTGTTGCAACAGGAGCGCGATAAATACATTGACCATCGTTTCAGTAAGCAGTTTGTACACAAGGTTACCCAACTGCAATCGCCCGAGCTTGACAGCTTCATGAAACGGTACCGGCCCGAATACGAAGTAGTGACGGCCCTCAACGACCTCGAACTGGGCTATTATATTCAGCAATGTTTTGAGCAATATAAAGCCCTTCCGCGAAAAGGATGGAAGGGCACATTGTGGCGTAGGGAGGAATAATTCGCCCGTTCAACCATTTATATATTGTTCTGCGGTAGCCATCAAAATAATTTTATCTTTAGCGGCTTTAAATTTTTAAGCCCCTTGAACAAATATTTTGTTTCCTTATTGGTCTTGCTGGTCATGGTATCCTGTAAAAACAGCAAAGGCGACCCCCCCGCAGATAAACAGAAAAAAGGCCCTTCCGAAACCATCGTTGATGTGATGGTAGCGCAATCGCAAACCATTTCCAGCCAGGTAGAGGCAAACGGTACCGTGGTAGCCAACGAATACGTAGAACTCCGCCCCGAAACCAGCGGCCGGCTTGTTTACCTCTATGTGCCGGAAGGAAACCTGGTAAAAAAAGGAACGGTCATTGCCCGTATCAATGATGCCGATCTGCAGGCACAGCTGAACAAGACCAAAGTGCTGCTCGACCTCGCGCAGAAAAATGAAGAGCGGCTGGCCAAGCTGCTGAAAGTGAATGGCGTGAACCTGTCGGATTATGATGCAGCGCTGAGCACCGTCAACGGATACAAGGCCGACCTGGTATACACCCAGTCACTCATAGATAAAACAGTAATCAAAGCTCCCTTCGACGGGATGATCGGATTACGCCAGGTGAGCCTCGGCGCCTATCTGAGTCCGGCCATCACGGTAGCCACCATGCAACAGCTCGATAAGATCAGGATCGATTTCACCCTTCCCGAAGAATACAGCAGGCTGATACAAAAAGGAAATACGGTAGATGTAACAGTAGATGCCACCCGCCAGACCAAAACCAAGGCCCGCATCATTGCTACCGAGCCGCAGGTTGATCAGAATACCCGCAATCTGAAAGTAAGGGCCTTACTCGATGGAGGCAAGGTAAATCCCGGCGCATTTGTAAAAGTCGTTGTTCAATCGGGCACCGATACCAAAGCCATCATGGTACCTGCCAACGCCATCATACAGGACGACCGCAGAAAACAACTGATACAGGTGAAAAGCGGCAAGGCCAATTTCATAACGGTTGAGACAGGTGTTACGCAGGCAGATTTTGTAGAGATCACCAATGGGGTGAAACAAGGCGATACGATTGTAGTAACCGGCGTATTGTTTGCAAGACCCCAATCGCCCCTGAAAGTGCGCAGCGTAAAAACACTGGAACTGCTCAAGAATTAAGCGCGATAGCCCTATGAATATTTCTGAATTATCGTTGAAGCGGCCGGTACTGGCTACCGTAATGAACCTCCTGATTATCCTGTTCGGGGTGGTGGGATATAGCTTTCTCGCAGTACGTGATTACCCGGCCATCGATCCGCCCATTATCACCATCAGCACCAACTATACAGGCGCCAATGCCGATATCATCGAGAGCCAGATCACAGAACCCCTGGAAAAGCAGATCAACGGTATTCCGGGTATTCGTACCATCACTTCATCCAGCGCACTCGGCAACTCGCAGATCACTGTGGAGTTCAACCTGGGGATAGACCTCGAGGCGGCGGCCAGCGATGTGCGTGATAAGGTAGGCCAGGCGCAGCGAAGCCTGCCACAGGATATAGACGCGCCACCGGTAGTATCCAAAGCAGATGCCAACAGCGACTTCATTTTAATACTAGCGGTGCAGAGTCGCACCAAGAGCCTGCTCGAGCTCAGCGATTATGCAGAGAACGTATTGCAGCAACAGCTGCAAACGATCAAGGATGTAAGCTCCGTGAACATTTTTGGCCAGAAGCGATACGCCATGCGTATCTGGATGAACCCCGATAAAATGAGCGCACACAATGTGGCGTTTACCGATATCAGAACAGCGCTCAACACAGAAAACATTGAATTGCCACCCGGTAAGATCTATGGCAACAATACTGAACTGATCATCCGGGCACTGGGGCGCCTCACCACCGAACAACAATTCCGTGACCTGATCATCAAATCCGATTCATCGGGCATCGTTCGCCTGAACGATGTGGCCAAGGTAGAACTGGGACCAGAACAACTGGAGCAGGCATGGAAATACAACGGTGTGAACGCCGTAGGCCTGGCCATCATTCCACAACCAGGCGCTAATAATATTGAGATCGCCGATGAGTTCGACAAAAGGCTGGCACAGATCAAAGCGGCCAACAGATCGGACATTGAATTCAATGTGCTCATCGATAATACCACCATCATCAGAAGATCGCTCTCGGAAGTGAAGGAAACGCTGATGATCTCATTCGGACTGGTAGTGCTTGTGATCTTCTTCTTCTTCCGCAACTGGCTGATCGCATTGCGGCCTTTGATAGATATCCCCATTTCATTGGTGGCCACTTTCTTCATCATGTACATTGCCGGGTTCTCTATCAACATATTGACCCTGCTGGGTATTGTGCTGGCAACGGGCCTTGTGGTAGACGATGGTATTGTAGTAACGGAAAACATATTCCGGAAACTGGAAGAAGGACTTCCCATCCGCAAAGCGGCGCTGGAAGGAAGCCGTGAGATTTTTTTCGCGGTGATCTCTACATCGATCACCCTGGCGGTAGTGTTCCTGCCGGTGATCTTTTTACAGGGATTCGTGGGCAGGCTGTTCCGCGAATTCGGTGTAACACTCGCTGCAGCAGTACTGATCTCCGCCTTCGTTTCGCTTACCATCACGCCGGTGCTCAACGTTTACCTGAATACAAAAAATGCGCACGAAGGCTGGTTCTATAAAAAAACAGAACCCTTCTTCACCGGCATGGAGAACGGCTATAAAAACTTGCTGAAAGCTTTTATGCGCGTGAGATGGATAGCATGGGTGATTGTGCTGGTGTGCGGATGCATGATCTGGTGGATCATGAAAGGATTGCAAAGTGAAATTGCACCACTGGAAGACAGGAGCAGCGTACGTTTCAGCGTGGTAGCGGCAGAAGGTACCAGCTACAACTACATGCAGAAGCTGGCCGATAACCTCACCGATTACCTGTATGATTCGGTACCTGAACGGGATTTTGTGTTTGCCCGTACTCCGTCGTTCGGCGGTACAAATACCACGCAGCCAAGGATTGGGCTGGTAGACCCTCAACTGAGAACCAGGAGCCAGAACGATATTGCCAACGACCTGCAGAAGAAACTGAGCCGTTTTAACCAGATGCGTGTGTTTGCTATACAGGAGCAGACCATTTCGGTGGGACTTGGCTCGCGGGGTTCGTTGCCCGTGCAGTTCATCCTGCAAAACCAGGATATTAACAAGTTGCGGGAGATCATACCTAAATTCCTGGATGAAGTGCGGAAAGACAAAACCTTCTCCAATGCAGATGTGAACCTGAAATTCAATCGCCCGGAAGTACAGTTGACGGTAGATCGTATGAAAATAAAGGACCTTGGACTCAGCACTGCCGATGTGGTATCGGCTATACAGGCGGCATTCAGTGGAGGGCGGATGGCCTACTTTATTATGAATGGCTACCAATACCAGGTAATTGGACAGGTAGACCGCGGCAATCGCGATAATCCAAACGATATCAGGAACCTCTATGTAAAAAACAACAAAGGAAAGAGTATCCCGCTCGATGCGGTGGTACACCTGGAACAAAGCAGTAATCCTTCAACGCTCTATCACTTCAACAGGTACAAAGCGGCAACCATTTCAGCATCACTGGCCGAAGGCAAGACCATTGGAGATGGTATCAACGCAATGAATGCCATTGCCGGCAAATTGCTCGACCAGAGTTTCCAAACTTCCCTGAGCGGCCCTTCGCGTGATTATTCTGAAAGTTCTTCCAATATTGTGTTTGCCTTCATACTGGCGTTGATACTGATCTACCTGGTATTATCGGCACAGTTTGAAAGCTTCCTCGACCCGCTTACCATCATGATCACCGTGCCGCTGGCACTGGCTGGGGCGTTGTTGAGTTTGTTCGTATTCAAACAAACCCTCAATATTTTCTCGGAGATTGGTATGATTATGCTGATAGGACTGGTAACCAAGAATGGTATTTTAATCGTAGAATTTGCCAACCAGAAAAGGGCCAATGGCCTGCCCAAGATGCAGGCGGTAGTGGAAGCCGCCACACAAAGGTTGAGGCCCATCATCATGACCAGTTTGGCTACATCATTGGGAGCCCTGCCAATTGCGTTGAGCCTGGGCGCCGCTTCCACCAGCCGTATACCGCTGGGTATCGTAGTGGTAGGAGGTATCCTTTTCTCGCTGATCCTTACCTTGTTTGTGATACCGGCTGTATACACATTCATATCGGGTAAGCACAAGGCCAGGAGTGTAGATATTACCGAATAGTGCAATTTTATGTTCCTGCTTGTGATACCTTTATGGGACTAAAACCCTAGGCTTATGGCAGCATCATCTATTGCAGACATCAGGCGTGATTATAAATTACAATCTCTCGACGAAAACGATATCGCCGCCGATCCCATTACACAGTTCACCCGTTGGTGGGAAGAGGCTATTGCCAGTCATATTGATGAAGTGAATGCAATGACCCTTGCCACGGTAACCCCCGAAGGTCTTCCGGCCGCGCGCATTGTATTGCTCAAAGGATACGATGAACAGGGCTTTGTTTTTTTCACCAATTATAAAAGCCGCAAAGGCATGGAACTGGAAGCGAACCCGCATGCAGCCCTGGTATTCTTCTGGAAAGAATTGGAAAGGCAGGTACGCATAGAAGGCACGGTATCTAAAACAAGTACTGCAGAAAGTGATGATTATTTCGAGTCAAGGCCTGCCGGAAGCCGCATCGGCGCCTGGGCCTCCCCTCAAAGCCGTGTGGTGGCTAACCGTACAGAGATAGAAACCAATTACAGCAAATACGAGCAACAATTTGGTTACGAAAACATCCCAAGGCCCGAGAACTGGGGAGGCTATATCGTAAAGCCCAGTGTTATTGAATTCTGGCAGGGACGCGGCAGCCGGTTGCACGACCGGCTACGATACACAGCTTCCGGTGCGCACAAATGGAAAAGAGAAAGGCTGGCGCCGTAACAGCGAATTATTTCCGGCTCATTACTTTTTCTGCGGCCGCAACGATGAAAGGTGTATCGAGGCCGTATTTGGTAAGTAGTTCAGTGGGTTTACCGCTTTCGCCAAAAGTATCGTTGGTGCCGATGTACTCAATAGGAACAGGCTGGTGTTTGGCAGCTACCTGTGCAATAGCATCGCCCAATCCACCAATAACATTGTGCTCTTCTACAGTAACAGCACATTTGGTTTTGCTGATAGACTTGATAATGGCTTCTGTATCGAGTGGTTTGATCGTGTGTATGTTAATGAGTTCTACGCTGATACCTTTTTCTTCCAGTATCCTGCCGGCTTCAATGGCTTTCCATACCATGTGACCGCAGGCGAAAATAGAAACATCGGTTCCTTCGCTCAGTTGTTGTGCTTTGCCAATCACAAAATCGCTGCCGTCTTCTTTGGTGAAGTTGGGCCATTTGGGTCTTCCGAAACGAAGGTAAACGGGACCTTCATAAGAGGCGATGGCTTTGGTGGCTGCTTTGGTCTGGTTGAAGTCGCAGGGAACGATCACCGTCATGCCTGGTAACATTTTCATCAAACCAATATCTTCCAGTATCTGGTGGGTAGCGCCGTCTTCACCCAGTGTTAAACCGGCATGTGAGGCGCAGATCTTTACATTCTTACCGCTGTAAGCTACGCTCTGCCTGATCTGGTCGTATACGCGACCGGTGCTGAAGTTGGCGAAGGTGGTGGTATAAGGGATCTTGCCGCCTACCGTCATACCGGCAGCAATGCCAATCATATTGGCTTCGGCAATACCTACCTGTACAAAACGATGGGGGAAATCCTTGATAAAAGGGCCCAGTTTGAGTGAGCCGGCAAGGTCGGCCGTGAGTACTACCACGTTCTCGTTTTCTTTGCCAATTTCATAAATGCCTTCACCGAAACCGCCACGGGTTTCTTTCTCGTTCAGTACCTGTATGTCTTTTAACTTCATGATCGGGAGCTGTTTGCTTGAAAGTGCTGCAAAGTAAAGGAAAACCGCTTAATTGACCGTCACGACTTCCTTTACATTTCCGGTTCTTTTTAAAACGCCCCAATGCTGCAGCTCGCCCTGGATGGCCCGCTTAAAGGCCCGGAGCAGTACAATCAGCATCAGCCAGCGGTAAATGATCCGTTGTGGTATGAGCGATACCAGCTTCAGCATGTTTTCACGCTCGTACCGGAAGGAAACCATGGCGATGACCAGGTCTACCAGTAGGAAAAGCAGGTAATAGGCGCCTATTTGCGCGATATTCCCTGTTAATAAACCAATCAGCATCAGCAGGTCGGCAATAGGTGTTAAAAAAGGCACAATGTATTTGAACAACAGCATATCGGGTAAAACAATCCAGCCCACCCGGCCTGTTTTGAAATTGAAGAGCGCATCCCTGTTTTTCCAGAAAGTCTGCATTACGCCAAAGGTCCAGCGGAAACGTTGTTTCATGAACTGTTTCAATGTTTCCGGCGCTTCAGTATATGCAATGGCTTTGTTTTCATTTTTGATATTATAACCACAGCGCAGGATACGAATAGTAAGATCACAATCTTCGGCCAGTGTATCGGTGGTAAACCCGCCTGCGTCTTCAATGGCTTGCTTCCGGAAAGCGCCAATGGCGCCTGGAACAACGGTGATGCCGTTGAAATACGCAAATGCATTGCGGTCGATATTCTGGCTTGAAATGTATTCAATGCTCTGCCAGTGTGTGAGGATGTTCACTTCATTGCCCACTTTCACATTACCTGCTACAGCGCCGGCGTCCTCATCGGCAAAATGCCGCATCATCAGGCTCACGGCATTGGGTAATAATTTGGTATCGGCGTCAATACAAACCACATATTCGGCATCGGTATGACTGATGCCGAAATTCAATGCAGAAGCTTTTCCACCGTTAGGTTTGCTGAATACTTTCACCAACGGATGGTTTTTGAATGCTTCATTCACCTGGTCGAACGTATGGTCGCCGCTGCCATCATCTACAAAAATGAGATTGAAATTGGGATAGTCGCAACGCAGGAGATTGTGCAGCGAGCCAACGGCATTCACTTCCTCGTTATAAGCGGGTACAATAATAGATACCAGTGGAGAGCCCGCCAGCGGAGGCAGTACCGTTCGTTTGTCTTTCCGTCTTTGCAGTATAGATAATACCAGGATGATGAGCATGCGCACAATACCCAGTACGAGGAATAAGATAAACAGGCCCGAGAAAAAGTTGCCGCCGTAAAAGCCGGCTTTGAACAACCAAAGGTCTACCTGCATGAGATCGTAGCCACTTCCCTTGGGGAGAGGGGGCATCATTTCATCCTTTTTCCTGCCCAGCAGGTTGGCGATGGACACAAACTGATAACCGTTTTTCTGAAAATATTCAATGATGCGTGGTAATGCTTCAATAGTAGCATTGCGGTCGCCACCGGCATCGTGCAACAGGATGATATTGCCGGTATCCTTCTGCCTTACCACCCTGTTGAAAATGGTATCGGCTGTCAAAGTATAGTCGGCATCGGTTTGCCAGTCCTTCGGGTCTATGTTCTCACCAATGGTGAGGTAATCTTTGGTTCTGCGAAGGCTGATGGGCAGTAAGGCTTCCATCTCGCCCGGGTTATCATTATCCGCATCGCTGTATGGCGCGCGAAAGAGAATGGTGCTGTGCCCGGTAATGCATTCAATCAGCAGCCTTGTGGCATTGATCTCCAGATCGGCCCGCTGTTTACCCACTTTGGCAATATTAGGATGGGTGAAAGTGTGGTTGCCTATTTCATGTCCTTCGCGGTAGATGCGTTGCACCAACGGGATATGCTTTTCCGCTTCGATACCTACCAGGAAGAAAGCGGCAGGCACATGGTAATGTGAAAGAATATCCAGCACTTTACCGGTGTATTTAGGATCTGGCCCGTCGTCGAAAGTGAGCACTAATTTTTTGCCTTGAGGCGCGCCCATTTGTTTTACCATGAACATGGAAGGCAGTGAATCGTAGGTTTCTTCTGCAATGAGGCCCGCTGCCGAGTCTATTTGGATACTGATATGACCACTGCGGGGCATGGCAATCACTTTCATGATATCGCCGCTGCCAATATAATCCACGTTGTTGCTTCCTGCCATCTTGTTGAAG
The DNA here is from genome assembly GCA_002973575.1 of Sediminibacterium magnilacihabitans. Taxonomy (GTDB): domain Bacteria; phylum Bacteroidota; class Bacteroidia; order Chitinophagales; family Chitinophagaceae; genus Sediminibacterium; species Sediminibacterium magnilacihabitans. The sequence goes on along the minus strand of PVEQ01000013.1, from coordinate 82,513 downwards.
ATCGAAAAATCGAACTGGCGGAGGGCATCTTTGTTCATGGATTTGTTGTAGAACTGCCAGAGCCGAAGGTCTTCACTCCCCAGCCGCCACAGGGCCGTACCCGCCAGTTGGTATTCGGTAGCAAAACGCAGGGTATTGAAATTGGTGGCTGCATCGGTAAAATGCACTTCGTGAAGGTCGTTGATTTCATCGTAATAAAGATAGCTGAGGTTATACGTGTCGTTGTCGAACCGTATCTGACCCTCACTTTCCCTTGCTACGGTGATCGCATCGCGGTAAGCGAGGGTGGTAGTGGAACCCGAGCCGCCACCGTTCACCCAGTCGTATCCAAACGCGGCCATACACAATACAACTTTACCGGGTGGTATCTTTTTGGTAACCTGATCGAGTGCTTTTTCTACCCAACGCTGGCTGCTGATGGGGCCCGGCCTGCTGTCCGCCGAATGTTCATCGTAAGCCATCAGGAACAGGTAATCGTTGTAATTGGCCAATGCCGCCTGGTCGTAGTCTTCGTTGAAAGGACTCACATCCTGCGATACCATCAATCCTGCAGCATGCATTTTTTCATAGAGTTCTTTCTGGAAAGCGGTAAGCACTTCATTTTTGGCTTCTATCAATGCTTCGAAGTCGATGTTCACGCCCGACAGATCGTATATCTTACAAACCCGTATGATGTCGTTGATGAGCTTACTTTTCTTCACTGGATCATTGATGATGCGGTGTACTACATCACCATGCCATGTCTTCTGAAAGTTATTGGTGAGCAACGGCATGATCTTGATACCCGCTGCTTTCATGATACCGAGGGCATTCCTGTCTATATCCAGCAACAGGCTGTCGCCCTTGGTATCCAGGAAAAACCATTCGGGTATTACGAGATTGATCTTGTCAATATTCTTTTGAAGGGAGATGAGTGACTGGGGGTCCCAGTTTACGTAAAAAGCCGCCCGGATACCCACGCTGTCGTTGAAATATGGCGAACTGGAAAGGTCAATCACCTGATTGTTCTGCCCGCAGCCAAGCCCCTTTGCCCACTTATCATTGATGAATTTGCGGATGCCCTGGTATTCTTTGGTGATAGGCTCTGTGGGCTTATCGGGCTGCAATACCTTTTTCTTGATCTCATCCTGAAAAACAGGTAATTGCTGCGGTTTGTTAGCAGAGTAATTATAAGCGATGACAAAAGCGGTAGCGCCAATAAGCAGTAAAAAAAGAACCAGCCGGCTGCCCCATTTGGTTCGTTGCCAACGGGAGGCATTGTTTGTCTGAAAAATTTGTGCGGTTTCTCTATTCATGTACAGGGTTAGCAGTCAGGTTTACTGGGCTATCCCTCAAAGGTACTATAGAAATAAGGTGTTTTGGCTTCGAACTCGGCACTGCAGGTATCTACCATCTTGTACACCCTGGTAATACCCAATGCTTTTCTTTTCTCATACACTTGCTCGTCTGTGCAGTCGCCATGCAGGATGCGCGCGATCTGCTCATCGGAGAAGCCGTTCTTTTTGGCATCTTTCAACAGGTCATCAGGTATGGTAGCGATAGAATATTTAGCAATTTCTTTTTCCATATTGCAGATGAGCTGTATCTGGTAAATGAACCAGCGGTCGATACCGGTTGCCTGCACGATGGATTTAACAGTAGAACCTTGCATCAGTGCATCTTTGATGCGGAAGATACGATCCCATTTCGGGGTTTTGATGTATTCTACCAGCTCGGCGCTTTTCATAAGGCTTTTACCATAATAACCCAATCCCACTGCATCGTTCTCCAGGCTCTGACAGGCTTTCTGAATAGCTTCTGAAAAACTTCTGCCGATGGCCATCACTTCACCCACACTTTTCATTTGCAGACCAAGGGTATCATTGGCGCCTTTGAATTTATCGAAGTTCCAGCGGGGTACTTTTACGATCACATAATCCAGTGCAGGCTCAAAATAAGCCGAAGTGGTTTGGGTGATCTGGTTCTTCAGTTCATCGAGTGAATAACCGATGGCGAGTTTGGCTGCGATCTTGGCAATGGGATAACCGGTTGCTTTGGAAGCGAGGGCGGAAGAGCGGCTCACGCGGGGGTTTATTTCCACGGCGATGAGTTCTTCTGTTGCCGGGTTAAGCGCGAACTGCACGTTACAACCGCCGGCAAAATTGCCCAGCGAGCGCATCATGAGGATGGCTTTGTTGCGCATTTCCTGGAAAGCGGTATCGCTGAGGGTCATAGCGGGCGCTACGGTGATGGAATCGCCGGTGTGCACGCCCATGGGGTCGAGGTTCTCCACTGTACAGATGATCACCACATTATCCTTCTGGTCACGCAGGAGCTCCAACTCATATTCTTTCCATCCCAAAACTGCTTTTTCAACCAGCACCTCGTGGATGGGCGAGGCTTTCAAACCTCTATCAAGGGCTGCATCAAGGTCTTCTTTGCTGTGTACGAAACCGCCGCCGGTACCGCCGAGGGTAAATGAAGGACGGATTACGAGGGGGAACCCGATTTCCTGTGCAAACTCCTTGCCCTCCAAAAAGCTGTTGGCCACCCTGCTGGGAGCCACAGCCATACCAATCTTCACCATCAGCTGGCGGAATTTCTCGCGGTCTTCTGCTGTATCGATGGCGGCAACATCTACCCCTATCAGACGAACGCCATATTTTTCCCAAACACCCAGCTCGTCGGCCTCTTTACAGAGGTTGAGGGCTGTTTGACCACCCATGGTAGGCAGTACGGCATCGATCTGGTTCTCGTCGAGTATCTGTTCGATGCTCTCCACGGTGAGGGGCAACAGGTATACCTTATCGGCCATCATGGGGTCGGTCATGATAGTAGCGGGGTTGCTGTTGATCAGGATCACTTTGATGCCTTCTTCACGCAGGCTGCGGGTTGCCTGGGAGCCGGAATAATCGAATTCACAGGCCTGGCCAATTACAATGGGGCCAGAACCGATGATGAGCACAGATTTGATGGAAAGGTCTTTGGGCATGGTTGCTAAAAAATAAATTGTGCAAATGTAGGACTGATAAGGGAATTATGGGGGATTATTTTCGTGTTATGGCTATTGCTGTAAACGTACAGATGCAGGCGCTTGAATTGCTCGATTAAGTCCAGTTACCCTAATTTTATTACAAAATTGAGTAAAAATTACCCTAATTTTATTACAAAATTGAGTAAAAATTACCCTAATTTTATTACATGTTCGATCGTAATATATTGAAAGAGTTGCAGTTATGGCTTGAAAAGCCAGATAGGAAGCCCCTGGTTCTTAGGGGGGCCAGGCAGGTGGGCAAAACTACGGTCGTCAGGGAGTTGGGAAAACAATGCAAGCAGTTTATCTACCTGAACCTGGAACTGGAAGAAGACAGGAAGCCATTTGAGCAGTTTACCAATGTACCTATATTGCTGCAAACCGTTTTCCTTTTAAAGAATAAGTTATTATCTGAAAAAGAAAATACTTTATTATTCATTGATGAAATACAGGAACATCCCCCTGCATTGAATATACTCAGGTATTTGTACGAACAGGAGCCTGCATTACCGGTGATAGCGGCAGGCAGTACATTGGAAACGGCCTTCGATAAAAACATACATTTTCCGGTAGGGCGAGTGGAATACAAAATATTACGACCTGCCTCATTCCTCGAATTTCTAGGTGCCAATGGCGAAATGGTTGCACTGGAAAAGCTACAGGAAATACCCTTACCCGATTATGCACAGGATACACTTCAGCGTTTATTTCATACTTATGCTTTAACAGGCGGTATGCCCGAAGTGGTGAGTCATTATGCACATAATAAAGATCTCACCGCTTTGGTATCTATTTATGATTCATTGCTGACATCGTATGCCGACGATGTAGAAAAATATGCCAATACTTCTCAACAGGTTCAACTGATCAGGCATGCCATCCGGTCTGTTTTCGGGGAAGCAGGAAAGCGGATCACTTTTGAAGGTTTTGGACATTCTTCTTATCGCTCGCGTGATGTAAAGGAGGCATTGATAATGCTTGAAAAGACCTTTCTGATCCAACTTATCTATCCTCAAACGAATGCTACGTTACCGCTAATGCCTGATCAAAAAAAGAAGCCGCGGTTACAGGCATTGGATACAGGATTGCTTAATTATATGGCAGGGATTCAGACCGATATCATACAAAGCGAGGATTTAAACAGCGTATATAATGGTACCATGATAGAACACCTGGTAGGGCAAGAAATACTGGCACACCAATATTTATCCTTAAGCAGTCTCTATTTTTGGGTGCGTGAAAAAAGCACTTCGAATGCCGAAGTAGATTATTTATATCCTTATGAAGGGAAGTTGATTCCCATAGAAGTAAAATCAGGTGCAACAGGGAAGCTTAAATCATTGCATATTTTTATGGATATGGTACCGCATAATATGGCTATTCGTTTCTATGCCGGCAATATTCATATCTCGCAGCTGGTTACTCCTTCGGGAAAGACCTATTATTTGTTGAACCTGCCATATTTTCTAGCCACCCAACTCGAGGCCTATATGAATTGGTTCCAAAAACAGATTCATATAGCGAATTAGGAATTTAAAGCGTCATTTCATCTTATTTGTCGCTACAAAAATTTGTATTTCCGAACAGTCGTCTTTTTGTGAATTGTCACCATAAACTTCAAAATCGTAACTGTATTTTCTTTGTAATTCATTATCCTGTTTCCAAATATTAAACCAGGTGTTTATGATAGCTTGGGGCATTTGCCCTTTAGCTGTAAAGACTTCAAAATTGTCGGGTTGAAATATACGCCCGATAAGCTTATCGGGAATGTTATCCAAACTGGTTACAGCTGCGCCGATAATAGTTGTGTATTCGCCAGTATGATCGCTCGTGTAGTCAGTGTATATTGAATAAACTTCGTTATTGATTTTATTAGGAATCTTTGCAAGTACATTGTTAGCATAAAATTGTTCCCAAAGCTGACCAATATCTTTTGACGATTGATCATTTTCGTTAGTTGTTCTTACGGTAAGACCTATGATTTTAAAACCTTCAAATTGTATCATACTTTCCTGGATTTAACTACAAATTTGGTGCGGCCTAGTTTGGAGGAATGATTTCTGCAATTGAATTCGATTCTGAGAAAAAGCAATACTAATTTAGCTTTTTAAAAGTAAGTTTTGAATTTAAACAGATTCTCAAAACCCGATCTGGATGAGGCCTTCGTTATATAAGCCTAAAATATTATTTTTTCTTCAATATATTGCTTTTTTGACACTGCAAACAAGCTAATTTTACCCTTTCAATAAAGAAGCACGACTATGCTAAAAGAAGGAAGCAAAGCCCCTGTTTTCAAAGGGGTTGACCAGAACGGGAAAGCGATTTCACTGGAATATTTCAAAGGAAGCAAAGTAGTACTCTATTTTTACCCGCACGACGATACCCCTACCTGCACCAACCAGGCCTGCAACCTGCGCGACAATTATAGCGAACTCACCAAACGAGGATTCAAAGTGATCGGTGTGAGTACCGACAGTGTGAAAAAGCACAAGAAATTTGAAACCAAATACAGCTTGCCTTTTTCACTTATTGCTGATGAAGACCTCACCATTGTAAATCAATACAAGGTATGGGGCGAGAAGCAGTTTATGGGCCGTACCATCATCGGCACCAAACGCACTACTTTCCTGATCGATGAAAAAGGCATCATCAGAAAGATCATCGCAAAACCGGTTTCAAAAAAACATACCGAAGAAATACTCGTAGCCTGGGATGGACAATAATTCACTCTGGTTTTGGCAGCCAATAAATTTATTTCCTGCCAAAAGTGCCCTCAAAATGTTGGTTTTGGCAACTAATAATTGTTGCATTTTATCCGACTCAAGAAATTCTTCAAGACTCATCTCTCATTTTTCAACAGTCCTCTTAATGCCTAAAAATGCTTAACTTGTTTCATCAGACTACTGTTACCATGAAACAAACCACAGTTTTCTTCAGTTACCTTTTATTAACGATTGCTTGTTTTGCACAGAAAGCAGATCAACGCCTGCAACAACAGGTGACCCAGTTGCTGAAAGGATTCAATGGCGACATTGGCATATATGTACACGATCTCAAAAGGGACCGCATAGTGTCCATCAATGCCGATACGGTTTTTCCTACGGCCAGCATGGTCAAAGTGCCTATTCTGACAGGTATCATGGATAAGATTCATAGAAAAGAACTGGATTACCACCAGGTACTCACTTATAAAGACTCGCTCCTGTACGAAGGGGTAGACATATTGGGTTCTTTCAAGAACGGCGAAAAGATTGAACTGAGCAAAGTGATGATGCTCATGCTTACTATGAGTGACAATACAGCCAGCCTCTGGTTACAAACCCTGGCAGGTAAAGGCACACGCATCAACGAGCTCATGGATAGCCTCGGTCTGAAAGTAACCAGGGTGAACAGCCGCACGCCGGGAAGGGAAGCCAACAGGAATATGTACGGATGGGGACAATCATCGCCCAGGGAAATGGCATCGCTCATGGAAATGATTGTGAAGAAGCAGGTGATCGGCGACAGCACCAGCCAGATGATGTTGCGCTTGCTGGGCAGGAATTATTGGGATGAGAATGCTATTTCGCAGATACCGTCCGATGTTTTTGTTGCCAGTAAAAGCGGTGCGGTAGACGCTACCCGGAATGAGGTGTTGTTTGTGAACGGAAAGAAATGCAGTTATGTTTTTTGCATCTGCACCAAGAATAATAAAGATATCAGTTGGGATGAATCTACCAACGAAGCCTGGGTGCTCACGCGCAAATTATCGAAGCTGCTATGGGAATATTATAACTAGAAGAGATGATATACCAGGAAGCTCATGGAATAAGCCAGTATGGTCATGTAAGTGAACTGGAATACAGGCCATTTCCACGACTTGGTTTCACGTTTCACCACTGCCAATGTACTCATGCACTGCATGGCCAGTACATAAAACACCATCAACGATAAAGCGGCAGCCAGCGTATATACAGGCCGGCCATCGGGATGCCGGGCCGACTGCAGTTTTTCACGCAGAGAAGAATTATCAGATTCTTCCACACTATATAGCGTGGCCATGGTACCCACGAATACTTCCCTGGCGGCAAAAGAAGTAATAAGAGCAATGCCGATCTTCCAGTCATAACCCAATGGAGCAATCACCGGCTCAATCGTCTTGCCCAGGATACCTGCATAAGAGTTCTGCAATTTTTCGGTAGACAGGTGTTTTTGCAACGAGTCTTTTTGTGCCGGCATCTGCTGCATCAGCGCCGCATATTTGTCTTCCAATTTTGATATCCGGTGATCGGGTCCGTAATTGCTCAGGAACCAGAGCAACAAACTGATTACCATGATCACTTTACCGGCATCGGTTACAAAAATCCTGGCTTTTTCCACCATGGTAATGGCCGCATTTTTCCAGCGCGGAGCCCGGTATACCGGCAATTCCAGTATGAAGAAACTCTTTTCCTGGATCTTCACGAACCATTTCATCACATAGCTCACAATCAATGCCATAGTAGTTCCGAGGAGGTAGAGACCCATCATCACCAATCCTTGCAGGCTGAGAAAACCGAAATAATATTTATCATCAATCACCAAAGAGATCAATATGGTATATACAGGCAAACGCGCACTGCAACTCATCAACGGTGTGATAAGGATGGTCAGCAACCGCTCTTTGCGATTCTCTATGTTGCGGGTGCTCATGATGGCAGGGACGGCACAGGCAAAGCCACTGATCATGGGCATCACACTTTTACCGTTCAGTCCCACTTTGCGCATGAGCTTATCACTCAAAAAACTGATGCGCGCCATATAGCCCGTATCTTCCAGTAAAGTAATGAGTCCGAACAGGATCATGATCTGTGGAACGAACACCAATATGCCGCTTAGTCCGGCTACAATACCGTTGATGAACAGATCGCTCCACCAGGCTTGCGGCAGCACATTACCCAACCAACTGCTGGCCTGCTGAAAACTCCATTCAATACCATCCATAGGAAAACGTGCCAGCCAGAAGATACTCTGGAACAAGAGGAACAGTACGGTCAATAAAATGATATAACCCCAGGTACGGTGCAGGAGCAGGTTATCGAGTTTGTCGGTGAACAGTTTTTTCTCCAGCGGACCAGGCTCCACCACATTCTGTTGCATGATCTGCCGGATGCGATGGTATCGCTGCATGATCTCTTCAGCCTGTGTTTTGGTGGGGTTGAATTTGTGATCGATCTCTACCTGTTCAATGGCCGCCTGTAAAGTATTGTCCAGCGGAAACTGTTCATGGTTGATGAGGTAATGCACCGATGCATAATCGCTCAGTTGCGGCGCCAGTTGCTGCACGCCATGAATAGCTTCGGGCGCCAGCTTTTTGGTATCGATGAAATCACGGGTATGCGTGGCTGCATGGATGCGGGCTACCTGCTGTAATACTTTTTTCAGGTTACCGATACCTTTGTTCTTGCGCGGGTTTACGGCTACAACGGGTATACCCAGTTCGGCTTCGAGTCCGCTGATATCAATGTTGATGTTCTTTTTTGCAGCAATATCATTCATGGTCAGCGCCATCACCACCGGTATTTTCAGGTCGATGATCTGACTGCAGAAAAGCAGGTTGCGCTTGAGGTTGCTGGCATCCGCTACCAGTAACACCACATCGGTTTGGATATCGGGATCGGCACCCATGAGCACTTTATAAGCCACCCATTCATCGGCCCGGCGGGGATAGAGGCTGTAAGTCCCGGGCAGGTCGATGAGCTCAGCCTGCTGCTGGTCATCCAGCCAGAGCGAACCCGTTTTCTTATCTATCGTAACACCGGGGAAGTTGCCCACTTTCTGGTTCAGGCCGGTAAGGGCGTTGAATAAAGAGCTTTTTCCGCTGTTGGGATTACCAACCAGGGCTATATGTACCGATTTCTTTCCCAAAGTCTGAAATGTTTGCAAAAGTAGCTGCAATATAAAGCACGTGCTTACGAGTTTGGGAACAGAATAACAACGGCATTATTTTTGCCATCCTAACTGTACATATGAAGAAATTTTTATGGATGGTACTGCTGATACCGGCGGTTACCTATTCCCAAAGCCAAAGAAAGAAAAGAAAGGCCGAAGAAAGGGCCAATGCAGAAATGGTTGCGAACCTGAAAGGATATACCCGGCAATTAACGGAATGGCCCCTCAATATGCAATACCTGGTGCAGCAGTACCAGCAAATAGGCCTGGAGCCGAAAGGGGTTCACGGATATTTGCAGGAATTTGATGTCAGCGAAGGCAAACAGATCGACCCGGCCACACAATTGAAAATAGATGGCCAACTCCTGGATATGCAAACCGATTACACCCCTCTCGCATTCAGTGCTTCAAAGCAGATAAAAGGAGAAGCCGCTATGGCGTTGAATGAAAACAGGCAGCCGTGGTTCAGGGACCTGAAAGAATTGCTGGAAGACCAGAAAGACAATGCGCAGTTCAACCTGGAGGCGGAGATCAGGAAAATGGCAGACATCGCTTTTAAAAAAGGTGCCAGTGCTTACTTCGTGTACAACAGTTCATCCATTCCAGATAACCTCAGTTTCAACAAACGCGATACCACTGCAACAGCAAAGATCCCGGTGATCTATATAACAGCTCAGGGATTGAAAAATCATTTCCCCGACCGTTCAGCAACACTTTCCATAGAATTGAAAACGGGTTTTACTCCCCGGACCTACCATGTGAAAAACCTGCTCGGGTTTATCAATCATCATGCAACAACTACCATATTGCTCTTTGCTGCTCTCAGTCAACAAGATGATGCAGGCGCGGATGCGGCTGTTCTGATGGAGATTGCCAGGCAACTGAAAAAGAATGCGACACCACGTTATAATTACCTCGTAGTGCACTCCCTGAACAGGGACCATGCAAATGGAGAGAAAGAACCGCTGTATGGGCACCTCAATCTTCCCGTTGCCCCAAACTATATAATCAGGCTTACAAAAACCCCGGTTTCCAGCGGCCCCATCAATTACGAAGCAGAAAAAGACAGGGTAAAGCAGGTATACGATCTGATCCTTTCAACGGATACACAGGGAAAACTTCCATCCACTCAAATGGAATTCTAACTTTGCGGGAATGAAACTGCGCCTGAACATAGAAGAACTCAATGAAGACTTCTTTGAAGACACCCGTTTGCTGGGTATAACGGCCCCACTGAAAAATTACCAGTTCTGTTTGCAATTGAATCATTTGCTGGGTTATGATTTTCGCGTGAATCCCGGCATTGAAGTGCACCTGAAGAAAAAAGACCGCAGTTATTATTTTACAGTGTATGAGTCGAAAGAGCCGAACAGTTTTTTAACGCATTACCTGTACCATAACCAGTTCGATGGTGAATACCTTTTGCCCGAGTTCAGGCATATGGACTTTCTTTGGCTGATGAAAGGCGATTGGGTGGACGATGAAAAATGTAGTTGGATCAAACAGTCGGTGAAGAACCTGAATGGCGTTCAACTGGTAGCGGAACTCACCAATGAGCAGATTAAGAACAAAGGGAACATGGTGTTTTAACAAAACGATCAAATCAGAAATCTACTCTTATGTGGACTGAACAAAACAACAGCCTGTACCGGAAATTCGAGTTCAGGAATTTTTCGGAGGCCTTTGCTTTCATGACCAGGGTGGCCATTGAAGCAGAAAAAATGAACCATCATCCGTTGTGGACCAACGTATGGAACCGCGTAGAGATATGGCTCAACACCCATGATGCAGGCGATGTGATCACGGAAAAGGATCATGCACTTGCTAAAAAGATCGATGCTTTACTCTGAAGCAAGGGTTAAAATATCCATTCTACTTCACCGAACCTGAACTGGTCCTGTATTCCCCCTTCTACCAGTAAGGCCCCGTCGGGATTCACACTTTTGATGGTGCACTGAAAACTTACGCTCTCTTTTTTCAATTTCATGGTTTCATTGCGCATGAACAGGAGCCGGTTATACTCATTGAGCAGGGGTTCGAACTGTCCTCCGAGGAGCTCCTGGTAGCGGCGTTCGAGGCAGGCACAAAGCTCGCGGGCCAATGCGGGAACATCGTATTGTTTACCGGTGATCTGTTTCAGTGAAACAGCGCGCCGGGCCTGTGGCGGGAATACCGTTTGATTGATGTTGATGCCCATTCCTACAACCGCCCACTGCCATTTATGGCCTCTCACAAGGGTTTCGATGAGGATGCCCCCTGCCTTTCTGTCACGCCAGTAAAGATCGTTGGGCCATTTTATTTTGGTTTCTTCTCCGGCATAGTTGCTGTAAAAATCGTGACAGGCCAGGGCTACCATCGCACTTAGGTAGAACTGCTGGGTAATCAGCAGGAAAGAACTGTCGAGCACAACCGATAAAATGATATTGCTTCCGGGTTCACTGTCCCACTCTTTACCCCTTTGCCCCTTGCCGGCATGCTGTGCATAAGCAAAAAAAGCGGTGCCATGAGCGGCCATATTTGCCTGTAACTGCCTGATGGCATGGATGTTGGTACTGTCTGTATTAGATAATTCCACGAATGGTAAACCGACGTGACGTTTAGCAGCCATTGGTGACAAAGAATTACTATTTTTGACGAAGTTAATTTAATAATGATTGGAACCACTTTCTGTTTTAAAAAGCCGTAAAAAGAATACCGTAACAAGGCTCTCACGCAATTCGAAGATCTTCAAGACCATTATCAAAGCTATACAAGATAAGAAGGGAGAGAACATTGTGAGTCTGGACCTGCGAAAGATACCCGAAGCTTCGGCCGATTTTTTCATCGTTTGCCAGGCTTCCAGCAGCATACAGGTGAGGGCCATCAGCGATTATATCGAAGAACAGGTAAAACTCCTATGTGAAGAAATTCCCTATAAACACGAAGGTAAGCAGGCTTTACAATGGGTGCTGATAGACTATGTGAACATTGTAGTACATGTTATGCATCCTGAATCGAGGAAGTTCTACAGGCTGGAAGAGATGTGGAGCGATGCAGAATCGCAGTTACATGAGTTGTAATTGTTAAAATAAAAGGGAACGCCGAACGTTTACCACCAATAAACCTTATTATTACCAGAGAGAAGAACCGTTATGTTACAGGAAAATAAGAATACGAAGCCGGGCATGCAGGACAAAGGCGATGGACCACGCAAGGGATTCAAATTCAACCCCTACTGGGTTTACGCCATCATTGCCATCATCCTGCTTTCGGCGCAGTTTATGCGTTTTGCGCCCGACCTCACCCGAACCACGGAGCAGGAGTTCAAACAAAAAATGCTGATCAAGGGCGATGTGGAGAAGCTGGATATGGTGACCAATAAACACGAGGTAAGGATTTATATCAAACAAGATAGCCTGGCAAAGGATTTCTATGTACAGAAATTCAAGCAGGTGCTTACGAAAGATAAAGTAAAGCAGAGTCCCTTGTTTGTGTTTAAAGTGACCGATTGGACCGCTTTCCAGAGTGGTTTGGCCGATGTATATAAGACCTACAAAATAGAAGAAGTACCCCAGAATGCGATTGAAGAAGCGGAATGGTTCAGTCCCGTTATCAATGCCGTATTCTCTCTCGGCCTTATCATTGTTGTATGGATACTGTTGATGCGTAAGATGGGCGGCCCCGCAGGCGGTGGCGGTCCGGGTGGTATTTTCAACATTGGCAAATCGAAAGCCACCCTGTTCGACAAAGGCGCCAAAGTGAACATCACTTTTGCCGATGTAGCCGGTCTCGATGAAGCCAAAGTGGAAGTGATGGAGATCGTGGACTTCCTCAAAAACCCTAAAAAATATACCTCACTGGGCGGAAAGATACCCAAAGGCGCACTACTGGTGGGTCCTCCCGGAACCGGTAAAACCCTGCTGGCCAAAGCCATGGCGGGTGAAGCGCAGGTTCCTTTCTTCAGCCTCAGTGGTAGCGATTTCGTGGAAATGTTCGTGGGCGTAGGCGCCAGCCGCGTACGCGACCTGTTCAAACAGGCCCGCGAAAAAGCGCCCTGTATCATTTTCATTGATGAGATCGACGCCATAGGACGTGCCCGCGGACGCAATGCCATCATGAGCAACGACGAACGCGAGAATACATTGAACCAGTTGCTGGTAGAGATGGATGGTTTTGGCGGCGATACCGGTATCATCATACTGGCGGCCACCAACAGGCCCGATGTGCTGGACAGCGCGTTGTTGCGCCCCGGCCGTTTCGACAGGCAGATATCGATCGACAGGCCCGATGTAAAAGGGAGGGAAGCGATCTTTAAAGTACACCTGACCCCGATCAAAATTTCCGAAACGCTCGACCTGCATAAACTGGCCGAACAAACACCTGGTTTCGCAGGCGCGGATATTGCCAACGTATGTAATGAAGCGGCGCTGATAGCAGCCCGTAAGAATAAAGAAGCGGTGGATATGAGCGATTTCCAGGATGCGATCGACAGGGTTATCGGCGGACTGGAAAAGAAAAACAAGATCATTGCGCCGAACGAGAAAGCCGTGATCGCGTACCATGAAGCTGGACATGCTATCTGCGGTTGGTTCCTGGAACATGCTTACCCGTTGTTGAAAGTAACCATCGTACCGCGTGGTACGGCAGCATTGGGATATGCCCAATACACGCCTACAGAGCAATACCTCTATACAACCGATCAATTGATGGACCAGATCTGTATGACCCTGGGTGGCCGTGCCGCAGAAGAGATATTCTTTGGTAAAATATCTACCGGTGCAGCCAACGACCTGCAACAGATTACCAAGATCGCTTACAGTATGGTAACGGCTTATGGTATGAATAACAAAGTAGGAAACGTAAGTTTCTACGATCCTTCGCAGGAGAATACCTTCACCAAACCATACAGCGAAGAAACCGGCAAGATCATCGACGAAGAAGTAAGGAACATCATTGATGAAGCATATAAGCGCACTTTGCAATTGTTGACTGAGAAAAAACAGGAAGTAGAGATACTGGCGAAAGAGCTGCTGGACAAAGAAGTGCTGCACAAGAGTGATGTGGAGGAACTGATCGGAAGAAGACCTTTTGAAGAAAAGAAACTGCTGGAAATATCGGCAGAACAGAGCAACGGCCATGCCGGGCAGAATATTCCCGGTGAAACCATTGCGCCTCCTGAAACCACAGTGATCTCATAATGACAAATACGGCTAAGAAAAATATACTGCAAAAAATAAAACAGGCACTGGGTCAACCAGTGCCTGTTCCCTTTCCTGAAAGTGCGGGCAGTTCCAGCGTATTCCAGCCACAACAACAGGAGCTGGAGATTGCCTTTGCAGAGAATTTCAACAAGCTGCAGGGGCGGTTTTCATTTTGCACGAGTGAAAAAGAGCTGGCGTCTCAACTGGGTATGCTGGCCATACAGCGCAAGTGGACGTCGGTTTATTGCAGGGAAGCCGATTTGAAAAAAAGACTTACAGATGCAGGTTTTGCGGCCATGACAGCACCCGATGTGCAAAGCTGTGATGTGGCCATTACGGGTTGTGAATGCCTGGTAGCCAGAACAGGCAGCCTGCTGATGAGCAGTGGCCAGCAAAGCGGGCGTACCGTAAGTGTGTACGCCCCGGTACATATTTGTATCGCCTACACCGATCAGTTGGTATACGATATTGCTGACGCGATAGAAAAAATGCGGCACAAATACAACACACAAATGCCATCACTCATTACGCTGGCCAGCGGACCAAGCCGTACCGCCGATATCGAAAAAACACTAGTGGTAGGGGTACACGGTCCGAAAGAAGTGTTCTGCTTCCTGGTAGAACGCTGATAAAATATAATACGTAGCTTTACACAGATGAGTGAAGTGATTCAAATACTGCAACAACACAAAAGGGAGCTTTTCAATAAGTACCCCATTAAAAGTATGGCCCTATTTGGTTCTTACAGCAGGGGGGATCAACAAAGAGACAGTGATGTGGACATCATGGTAGAACTCAATGGTCCACTGGGCCTTCGTTTCCTTCATTTGAATTACGATATCGAAAAATTGCTGCACAAAAAGGTAGACCTGGTTTCAAAAAGAGGAATACGCCCGCAGTATTTTGCAGCGATTGAGCCTGATCTGATTTATGTCTAAACGCAATAATCTTCTTTTATTGAATGACATACTGGAAGCGATAGTAACTATCGAAGAGTATGTACATGACCTAACGGAAGATGATTTTTATAATGACAGAAAGACCAAAGATGCGGTAGTACGGAATTTTGAGATCATAGGAGAAGCGTCGAAACAAGTAACGTCAGCATACAAGGCCAATTATCCGGAGGTTGAATGGAGGGAGGCAGCTGATTTAAGGAATAAAATCATTCACGAATACTTTGGGCTTGACTATGTGTTACTATGAGAGATCAATACAATTAGATTTGCCATCGTTAAAGCAGAAAGTGCAATCCCTTATTAATAACTTTCCGAAGAGTGAATAGATGGATATAAATGGGAAGAAAATATACTTTTTATCAGATTTTCATTTGGGTGCTCCTGATTTTGATGGCAGCCTGGTGAGAGAAAAAAAAGTAGTGGGGTTTTTAGACAGCATCAAACAGGATGCTGCGGAGATATTCATCGTAGGCGATATTTTCGATTTTTGGTATGAATACAAAGCAGTGGTTCCCAAAGGGTATACACGCCTGTTGGGTAAACTGGCAGAATTGACCGATAGTGGTATCAAAGTGCATGTATTCGTTGGCAATCACGATATGTGGATGAGCGGATATTTTGAAAAAGAACTGAACATCCCGGTATACCACGAGCCGAAAGTATTCGAACGCAACGGCAAGCAATTCTACATTGGCCATGGCGACGGACTGGGACCGGGCGACAAAGGCTATAAATTCATCAAAAAAATATTCCGCAGTCCGCTGTGCCAATGGTTATTCGGACAACTGCACCCTACCTGGGGCATAGGACTGGCCAATTATTTCAGCCGTAAAAGCCGTGAGAAGACGGGTTCTGCCGACCAACATTTCCTCGGTGAAAACAACGAATGGCTGATCATTTATTCCAAAGAAGTGCTCAGGCAACAGCATTTTGATTATTTCATCTTCGGGCATCGCCACTACCCCATTGATTTTAAGCTGAGTGATACCAGCCGTTACATCAACCTGGGCGACTGGATACGCACCTTCACTTATGCCAGTTTCGACGGAACCGATGTGCAACTGCACGAATGGAAGCACTAAGACCGGTTCTTCGTAACTTGCAGGTATGAACAAATTCTTGCAGCAAGAGTTCCTGAACAATACCTTCGAAGCTTATTTATATGTAGCAGGTACGATATTGCTGGTGCTGCTTTGCAAAAGGATCATCATCAAATTCCTGGCCAGGCTCATTTACCGGTGGACAATGGCCAAAGAAGGCAAGGCTGTTGGCCCACAATCCTTCCTCGACCTGGTGGTGGGGCCCTTAGAGACTTTTCTGGTACTACTCATTTCCATGATTGCATTGGATAAGTTAACCTTTCCAAGTGCCCTTGACTTCAGGATATTTCATGTTACTTCCAGGCAATTGATCGATTCCATTTCCGACGGGATACTGATCGGTGTTTTTATATGGCTATGTCTTCGCATCATCGATTTCCTGGCTTTGATATTAAAAGAAAGGACCCATAAAACAACGGGGCAGGCAGATAATCAACTGATCGGTTTTATCAAAGATTTCGTGAAAGCCATACTGGTGATCATGGGTGTACTACTCATCGTACGCGCTTCATTTCATCAGAATATCAGCAGCGTGCTCACCGGCTTAAGCCTCGTGGGTGCCGCGGTTGCCCTGGCTACAAAAGAGAGTATGGAGAACCTGATCGCTTCTTTCATCATCTTCTTTGATAAACCTTTTAAAACAGGCGACCTTGTAAAAGTGAGCGGCTTTACCGGTAATATTGAGAAAATAGGGTTGCGCAGCACCCGCATCCGCACCATGGACAAAACTTTTATCACGGTGCCTAATAAACAAATGGTAGACACCATCATTGACAATATTACCCTTCGCACACAAAGAAAAGTGGAACTCAGACTGGAGCTGGAACTCAGCGCTACTGCCGATCAACTGGCAAGTCTAACGCCGGCTATCAAAAACATCCTGCAAAAGCCCGAAATAGAAAACAAAGTGGTGTACCTGATGGATACGGGCAAGAATGCACATATCATGGCAGTGGATTATTTCTCTACCATGGAACAGCCCATAGAAGATTTTTTCCGCATGCGCGAACAGGTGAACCTGGAAGTGATCGGGTTGCTGGAAAAGAATGGCATTGGCCTGGCTGCTTCATCAACCGATGTAGTGGTGCACAACAACAAAAGCAACGCCTGATATCAAAGGGTTGCTTTCAGTTCCAGCAAAAAAGATTTGAATTTGGTCAGTGATTGTACCAACTGGGTTTGGGTATCTACTTTCTTTTTATTGGTCTTGAGGTAATTACGCGCACCGGCAATCGAAAACTTACGCTGGCGCAGCAGGTAATAAATAAGTTGCAGGTTCCTGATGTCTTCCGCGCGGAATAAACGATCGCCTTTGCGGGTCTTGCGCGGTTGCAATATATCGAACTCGTTTTCCCAATAACGCAAAAGCGATGTATTTACATTGAACCAGCCAGCTACTTCGCTGATAGAATAATAGAGTTTCTGTTTGAGCACTTCTTCGTCCGGTACGTTGATGAGATCCACTTCACTGTCGATCTCCTTGAAAGATTTACGTCCTCTCTTACCCGTCGTTTTGGTTCTGGTAACAGCAGCAGGCGGCGGTGAAACAGGAACGGCTGCCTGTTGCTTGAGCTTTACCACGATCCGCTCATCGGCAAAGATCACCGGCTCACTCGGGATGGCTTTTGGCTCTTCCGGTATAGGTACTATCGTCACTGGTTCTTCCATGACATCCTCCTCCATCACAGGACTTTCCGGCATTGCCGAAAACATGTCTAATTGCAAAAGGTTCTTTCGCATGGTATAAAAGTACTACAACAAAATGTCAGCATATTGTTCAGCCGCGTGTAAGTGGAAAAAATGTTAAGTATCTTGCAATAAGATCCATCTCTTCCATATGGCACCCATCCAAACGATATGCGTATGCGGCGCCGGCACCATGGGCAGTGGTATCGCCCAGGTTTCGGCCGCAGCAGGCTTTTCCACCATCCTCTTCGATGTCAACGAAACCATGCTTGAAAAAAGCAAAGCTTCTATTGAAAAGAATCTGCTGAAACTATCCGAAAGAGGAAAGTTGCCGCCTGATGAAGTGAACAAAATACTGGATCGTATGCTGTTCACTGCATCTATTGACCATTGCCGTGCCGACCTGATTATTGAAGCCATCATTGAAGAAAGAGAAGCCAAAGCAACACTTTTCCGTCAATTGGCGGCCATCAACCAGTATGATTGCATACTGGCTACCAATACCTCTTCCATACCTGTAAGTGAAGTAGCAACAACCATACCAGTCCCGGCGAGATTTGCAGGGATGCATTTTTTTAATCCGGCCCCACTGATGAAACTGGTGGAAGTGGTGAGAGGAAAACAGACTAGTGAAGAGACCATCAACCAGTTACTGACCGTATCAAAACAGATGGATAAAACACCGGTGGTATGCAAAGACGCACCGGGGTTCATTGTGAACCGGATGGCCCGCCATTATTACCTCGAAGCCATGCGGCTGGTGGAGACCGGCAAGGCCGATATAGCTACTGTAGATAGTATTATGGAGGCATCGGGCTTTAAAATGGGGCCATTCAGGTTGATGGACCTGATTGGTATGGATATCAATTACAACGTGAGCCGGATCGTTTGGGAAGCGCTGGGTAAACCCGAAAGGCTCCAACCTTCACCCTTGCAAAAATCAAAAGTAGATGCGGGGGAGCTGGGCCGGAAAACAGGCAAAGGATTTTATGAATATATTTAAGCACACAATCGTCATATGAAAACAATAACCTGTTTATTAGGGATCGTTTCCCTTTTTGCCTCCTGCAAGTTGAGCAACAACAACCAGAACGGGGCAGACAATAAAGAACTGGCCGCCATGCTCGATAAATATTACGAAGAGCGCCTGCAATTGTTTCCCATAGAAGCCACTGTTGATGGTGATAACCGGTATAACGACAAGCTCTACGCCGATTTCACCGACAGCTATCGCAAAAAGCTAAAAGATTTTTACAGCAACTACCTTGTGTACATCACGCATTTCAACAGGGAGAGCCTCAATGACAACGACCGCCTGAGCTATGATATAT
This sequence comes from Sediminibacterium magnilacihabitans, assembly GCA_002973575.1. Taxonomy (GTDB): domain Bacteria; phylum Bacteroidota; class Bacteroidia; order Chitinophagales; family Chitinophagaceae; genus Sediminibacterium; species Sediminibacterium magnilacihabitans. The sequence goes on along the minus strand of PVEQ01000013.1, from coordinate 63,334 downwards.
TCAAGCGTGAAATGGACATCAACCTGGAAGGCCTTGGCTTCAACGACAACCTGATGCCCATGGACCAATTCGAAAGCATGCACCTGGTATTTGGCCAGTTCGGCAGCGGCAGTGTGATTCAACCTTTCAAAACAGTGAAAGATTATGAAGACTGGATCAAACGGGCAACGGCATTCAGCGGCTATGCCGACAGCGCCATTGTTTATTTCAGGAAGGGCATTGCAGCCAACACGGTACTACCGGAAAAATTGGTCATCAAAATGATTCCCCAGATGGAATCGATGGTAGTGTCTGATGCGAAGAGCAGCCTGTTTTACGGGCCGATCACCCACCTGCCTGCCGGTTTCAGCGAGGCCGATAAAAAAAGATTCACCAACGATTATGTGAAGCTCATCAACGAACAGATCACACCGGCCTATAAGCGGCTGGCCGATTTTCTGAAACAGGAATACCTGCCCAAAGCAAGAAAAACAACCGGTATCAGCGATATACCCAACGGCTTGAAATACTACCAGTACCGTATCAAAGATCAAACCACTACCAATAAAACACCCGATGAAATTTATCAAACAGGGCTTTCTGAAGTGAAACGCATCCGCACAGAAATGGAGCGGATCAAAACGGAAGTTGGGTTCAATGGTGATCTGAAGGCTTTCTTCGAATACATGAAGACCGATAAAAAATTCATGCCCTACAAAACGCCACAGGAAATATTGGCTGCATTTGAAAAGATACACCAGACCATGGAGCCGAACCTGAAAAAGATGTTCGGCCATACGCCCAAAACACCTTTCGAGATCAGGCAAACAGAAGCTTTCCGCGCAGCCAGCGCCAGCGCCGAATACAACCAGGGCAGTGCCGATGGCACACGTCCGGGGATCTTTTATATTCCCATTCTCGACGCTACCAAATTCAATACCACCAGCGGTATGGAGAGCCTGTTCCTGCACGAAGCCATTCCGGGGCATCACTACCAGATCAGCTTGCAGCAGGAAAACCAGAGCCTGCCCAAATTCAGGCGTTTTGGCGGCAACAATGCGTATGCAGAAGGATGGGCGCTGTACTGCGAGAGCCTGGGAAAAGACTTGGGCTTGTACACCGATCCTTACCAGTACATGGGAGCGCTGGGTGATGAGATACACCGGGCCATCAGGCTGGTGGTGGATGTAGGCATGCATGCCAAGGGCATGACACGTGAGCAGGCTATCCAGTATATGATGGATAATGAACCAATCAGTGAAGAAGGAGCCACCGCCGAAATAGAAAGGTATATGGCCATACCGGCGCAGGCATTGGGTTATAAGGTTGGCGCACTCAAGATCAGGGAGCTGCGTACAAAGTATGAAAAACAACTGGGCAATCAATTCAGCCTCTCAGACTTCCACGATAATATCCTGAAAGATGGTAATATGCCCCTGGATGTGCTGGAGAAAAAAATGGATGCCTGGGCTGCGAAGCTCTAATTTTGCGTATGCGCATTGCTGTTAACCGTTTTTCACAGGCTGGCCAACAGCCCGCTACATACCATCATTATATTGAACAACTCTTCAGGCGGTTGAGCCTTGACCGGCCGGCTGAAGAATTTGTTTTTATTGATGAGAAACACAACAACCCGCCACAACCCCAACCCGGTCTGTGGGTGAAACAACTCGCCGATGCCAGTATGCGAACCACCATACCACAAATATTGATTGCCGATGATTGGGTGGTGCCCGGCAGCTTTTTTCGCAAATGGCTGGTGCCGCTGAAACTGCGCAAAGCAAAACAGGTAATAACACTCTCCGCTTTTGTAAAAGATAAACTGGTGAATGAATACCGGATCCCGGCATCACAGATAGCGGTATTGCCCGGTGCGCCTGATCCTTTATTGCAGCCGGCCGACTGGCAGCAGAAAGAAACCATCAAAGCTGCTTATGCAGATGGGCGGGAATATTTCCTGGTCAGCGGAGGCATGTACCACGATACGCTTTTATTAAATCTCCTGAAAGCTTTCTCCCAGTTCAAAAAATGGCAACATAGCAATATGAAGCTGATCATTACCGGTACGGTATCCAAACAACACGCCGGTCTTGCAGAAAAGCTTGCTACTTATAAATACAGGGAAGATGTGGTATTGACCGGCTTGCTTCCGGCAGCAGTGAACACCCGGTTGATAACGGCAGCGTATGCGCTGGTTCATACCACTGCACCCTGTGCATCGGAGCTGATCATGCTGGATGCCATGCAGGCGGGTATCCCTGTTATTGCAGCAGAAAATAATAACCTGCCGGAAACAGGTGGCGATGCGGTCCTGTATGCAGATCCGGCCAACCCGGAAACCATCGGCAAACAAATGCTTGCGCTGTACAAGGATGAAAACCTGCGCGGACAATATATCGAAAAAGGAAAAGAAAAGGCTGCACAATTTAGCTGGGCAACTACTGCAGCAGCATTCTGGCAACTGCTGGTTTCATGAAAATGGGCGATTCAGGGATTCCTAGTACTTTTGCGGTTCTCAATCAATTCAGATGCATACTTCAACGATTTCAATAGACGTTCATTTAGATGAAAACAAAGTGCCGCAGGAGATCAGCTGGTCGGCCACCGATAGTACGGCCGATATGGCGCAGCACGCTAAAGCCATGATGGTGGCTTTCTGGGATGCGGCCGATAAAAGCGCGCTGCGCATCGATCTCTGGACCAAAGACATGATGGTAGATGAAATGGCTGATTTTTATTACCAGACCCTCATGGGTATGGCCGACTCTTATATGCGGTCCACACAACAGACCGAACTGGCGGCCGATATGAAAAAATTCGCCCAGGATTTTTATAAGAAATTCAGGGAAACACAATTGAAAGAAAACCAATAAACCATTCGTTATGAGCTTAGAAGAACAAGTGATGTCTGGCATGAAAGATGCTATGAAGTCCAAAGACGAAGCCATGCTGCGCGGCTTGCGCGCCATCAAGGCAGAGATCATCAAAGCGAAAACAGAGCCGGGTGCGAACGGACAGGTTACAGCTGAAGGTGAATTGAAGTTGTTACAGAAGATGATGAAGCAAAGAAAAGATTCACTCGATATCTACCAGCAACAGGGCCGTGCAGACCTGGCACAGAAAGAACAGGAAGAGATAGCGATCATAGAAAAATTCCTTCCCCAACAATTGAGCGAGGAAGAATTGAAAGAAGCCCTTAAATCCATCATTGCTTCTGTAGGAGCTGCCGGTCCGCAAGACATGGGCAAAGTAATGGGTGTAGCTACAAAACAACTGGCCGGTAAAACAGATGGGAAAGCTATTTCGGCAGCAGTAAAGACCTTATTGGGTTGATAGTTGTTAGTTGTCAGTTGTTAGAATCAACCTTATCTGACAACTGACAACTAACATCTAACAACTGACATCTACCTCATGCTCATAGATTCAATATTTCTGATACTAATGCTTATGGCTCTTTGGAAGGGCTACCGCAACGGTTTGGTTGTGGGCGCCTTTTCATTCCTGGGCATTATCATTGGCCTTGCGGCTGCACTTAAACTTTCGGCTGTTGTGGCGGGCAAGCTCAAAGAGAGCACGCAATTAACAGCCACCTGGCTACCCATCGTTTCATTCCTGCTGGTAATGCTGGGCGTAGCCTTGCTGATAAGGGTAGGAGCCACAATCGTTCAAACCACACTTGAACTGGCTTTCCTGGGATGGGTCAATAAACTGTGTGGTGTTGTTTTATATGCCTGTCTTTATATCACCGTATTCAGCGTACTGCTTTTTTATGCCGTGAACATGCACCTGATCAAGCCCGAAACGCTGGCCGCCTCCCGTTCCTATCCTTTTGTAGCGCCCTGGGGAAGTAAGATCATCAATGGTTTTGGAGCGGTGATCCCCGTTTTCAAAGGACTCTTTGATGAGCTTACCCAATTCTTTGAAAGCATTGGCAAGCATATCAGGTAAAGCTTTCTTATTATTATATATACGATCGATTGTGTGGTTTCGCTTATGAAGCCAATCTGCTGTTTTTAATGTTAAAATCAGTATTTTAGCATACATCCATCATATTTATATAACAGGAGCATTGTAACGTTTCCGTATTTTATTGAATGGATTTCCTTTTATTTGTACCGAGCCAATCTGCTGGCATAAGAAAATGAAAATGAAGTAATGAATTACGAGATCAAACAACAGGATAAGTTCAGATTTATTGAAGAAGGCCAGGGAGAAACCCTGTTGCTACTGCACGGATTATTCGGCGCACTGAGCAATTTTGAAGACCTGATCGAGCACTTTAAGCGGAATTACAAAGTAGTGGTTCCCATACTTCCACTGTTCGACCTGGATATTTTCCATACTACCGTAAGTGGATTGGAGAAATATGTCCATAAGTTCATTGAGATGCGGGGCTACCAGCAAATTCATCTCCTGGGCAATTCGCTGGGCGGACATGTGGCGCTGCTGCATATCTTAAAACATCCCGAAAGGATCAAGTCGTTGATCCTTACCGGCAGTAGCGGGTTGTTTGAGAATGGTATGGGTGACAGCTACCCGAAGCGGGGCGATTATGATTATATCAAAAAGAAAACGGAGTTGACGTTTTACGATCCCGCCACCGCTACCAAAGAACTGGTGGATGAAGTGTTCGAGATCACCAATAACCGGATCAAAGTGATCAAGATCATTGCCCTTGCCAAAAGCGCCATCCGTAATAACCTCGGTGAAGAACTCAACCAAATTAAGCAACCTACCTTGCTGATCTGGGGCAATAATGATTCGGTTACGCCTCCTTTTGTAGGACGTGAATTCAACCGGCTGATCCCCAACAGCGAGTTGCATTTTGTTGACAAATGCGGACATGCACCCATGATGGAAGTGCCGGAAGCGTTCAACGAAATACTGGCCGGCTTTCTGAATAAACTGAAAAAACCTGCCGCAACCATAGCATAGATTTTTACGTATTAGTAAAGAAAGAACAGCATGCTGGCATCGCAATTGATCCATACCGGGTTTCCCGCCATCAACCTTTTCGACAGGGTGGCGCTGGCACTGCAACTGATGGAAGATTACGACGTGTTGCACCTGCCGGTATTGAGCGAAGAAAAGTTCATTGGCCTGGTAACCAAAGACGATTTGTTCGATGCCGATGAAGATGCATTGGTGGCTTCACTGGAGCATTCATTGGTTAAAGTATCTGTTAAGACCGAAGAACATTTTTTATTGGCTGTGAAACAGGCCGCCGCACACCAGCTTTCACTGGTACCCGTAGTCAATGAGCAATCGGAACTGACCGGTGTGATCCCTGCCAAAGACCTCCTGCGCCATCTCTCGCATTTCCTGGGCAATGATGAACCGGGCGGTGTGATTGTACTGGAAACAGATAAAAGGCATTTTTCTTTTGGAGAGATCAGCCGGCTGGTAGAAACCAACGATGCCTATATCACCCAACTGAATACTTATACCGAAGCAGATACGGGGCTGGTAGTGGTAACCATCAAGATCAACAAGGTAGAAGTATCTGATATCGTAGCCTCTTTCCAACGGTATGAATACATCGTTCGCTATTATTTTGGCGAAGAACAATATGCCAATGAGCTCAAAGAGAACTACAATCACCTGATCGCTTACCTGAACATATAAATGGTAATCACGATGAAATGAGTCCTTGCAAATGACGAATTCCATCTGACAATGAAAAATGAATATTATCAGATGAAAGTATTACCAGTATTGCTTCTCCTTGCTTTATTCTTTTCATTTAATTGCCTGGATGCACAGGATACGGTATCTGCCATCACTGCCGATACAAGTAGCGCTATAAAGCCGGAAATGGCTTCCCTCAAAAACATGGCTTTACTGGTAACAGATGTGGTTGTTTCGGGGAATAAAAAAACAAAACTGTTCATTGTAATGCGGGAACTGCCTTTTAAAAAAGGCGATGAATTGTCCGGCGCCAACCTGCCCGCCCTGTTCAACCAGGCGCGCCAGCAACTGATGAATACCCTGTTGTTTGTAGATGTAGCCATCTACATTGCCGAAAGAAAAGGCAACCTGGTCAGGATCAATGTAGACCTGAAAGAACGCTGGTACCTGTTCCCGTTACCTTATTTCCGACTGGTAGACCGCAACTTCAACCAATGGTGGGTAGACCAGAAACGAAGCCTGGAAAGGGTGAATTACGGAATGAAATTCACGCAGAACAATGTCAGCGGACGCAACGATAATTTAGATGTATGGCTCATCACGGGTTATACACAACAGATCACACTGCGGTACGAGCTGCCCTTTTTTGACCGTAAGCTTAGGAATGGTTTCAATGTAGGATTTGTGTATGCCACGCAAAAAGAAGTGAACTACGCAACGGGCAATAACAAACAACTATTTTATAAACAGGAGGAAGTGGCGCGGAGGGTTACACGCGCCGATTTTACTTATTCTTACCGGCCCAATGTAAAAGAGCGGCATTATTTCCGCGTATCGTATAACCACGAATCGGTGGCCGATACCATTCTGCAGATCAACCCGCTTTATTACCCGGATGGGAAAACAGAAATGAAGCACATTGATTTCGCCTATCAATACAAATATTACAATGTAGACCAGGTATCTTATCCTTCGAAAGGATTCCAGATAGAAGCCAATTTGTACAAACGGGGTCTCGATAAAACATCCAATCTATGGCTGGCCAGCACCCGGGCTGTTTATGCCGTACCAATAGCTCCTAAAACCTTTTTGCACTGGGAAGCGATCGCAACCGTTAAACTGCCTTTCAGCAATTATTTCTTCAATGAAAAGCTGATTGGGTATGGGTTTACGCAAATGCGCGGGTTGGAATACAATGTAGTGGATGGCGTGGCGGGAGGAATATTGAAGAGTACCATCCACCACCAACTGCTGGGCTTTGTTTTCAAAAATCCTTTCCCCAGCAAAACGCATGACCGGATACCTTTCCGTATTTTCCTGAAAGCTTATGGCGATCTGGGCTATGGTTACAATACCCAGCCAAACCCTACTAATACACTGAATAATGGTTTATTACGCACCTGGGGTCTTGGGATGGACATTGTTTCCATATATGATTTTGTCTTTAAAATCGAGTACAGCTTTAACCAACTGGGGCGCAATGGACTATATTTACAGACGAGAAACGACTTTTAAGTGATATGAAGGTTGCGATTTACAGCAGGGGCATCGATTATGAACAGGAAAACCCATTATTGGCGCTCCTGGAAGAATTGGCGCGTTACGATACCACCGTTCACCTGTACGAACCTTTACTGCACCGGTTTTCCCTGCCGCAGCACTTGCTGGCTAAAACCGTGTTGTTCCAGACATCGGGCGACCTTACGCCCGATATCGATTGCCTGATAAGCCTGGGTGGCGATGGTACCATGCTCGACGCTGTAACCCTGGTGAGAGACTATAATATACCCATACTGGGCATTAATTTCGGCCGCCTGGGATTCCTGGCCAGCATTAGTCGCGATGACCTGGGCAGCGCAGTGGATGCTTTGGTGAATCATACGTTTGTCGTGGATAAAAGAACCCTGATCCACCTCGACTCCAACGAGCCGCTCTTTGACCAGACACCCTTTGCACTGAACGAGTTCGCCATCCATAAAAGGGATACTTCGCCCATGATCAAGGTACATACCTACCTGAATGGCGAATTCCTGAACAGCTACTGGGCCGACGGGCTGATCGTGAGTACGCCCACCGGCTCCACCGGATATAATGTGAGTTGCAACGGACCCATCCTGTTCCCGGAATCGTCCAGTTTTGTGATCACGCCGGTAGCGCCCCATAACCTGAATGTGCGGTCGATCGTGGTGCCGGATACCAGTGTTATTTCGTTTGAAGTGGAGGGGCGGGCCGACCAATTCATTTGTGCCCTGGATGCCCGGAGGGAAATCGTGGACAAAACCATCCAATTGGCCGTAAAAAAGGAACAATTCAGGGTGAATTTGGTGCGTTTGAACGAAAATAGCTTCTTGTCGACCCTCCGGACCAAACTTACCTGGGGCCTCGATAAAAGAAATTAATCTTGATCGTATTTAAAATAGGTGTTATTTTACGTATCCAATATGCTAATATGCCGGTTAAATTTATACTGAGAAAGACCTTAACCTTCCTGCTTACTACCTTAGCGTTGCAAAAAGCGGATGCCCAACTCATGGAAAGTTTCAGGCACCTGGGCGAAGTGGGGGTGGCTGTGGGAGCCGCCCATTATTTTGGCGATCTGAACCCCGACCTGCGGGTGAACAGGCCTAAAATGGCTGCCGGGGTCTTTTACCGGAGGCAACTCAGCGAGTATATAGGATTACGCATTTCCGGAGATTTTGCCATGCTGGGCTATTCCGATATGTACAGCAATAACCCTGTTCAGCGCAGGCGCAACCTCAGCTTCAATACCAATGTATGGGAACTGGCCCTGGCAGGTGATTTCAACTTTTTCAAATTCAATCCCACTTTCGAAGGCTATAATTATACACCTTATGTAGGACTGGGGATCGGTGTGTTTTCTTTCGACCCTTATGCGTACCTCAACGGCCAGAAATACTACCTGCGTCCCCTGGGTACCGAAGGCCAGGGCAGCGCCGCTTATCCCAATCTCAAACCTTATAGTCCCATCGCCATCAGCATCCCCTTTACCCTGGGCTTCAAATATGCCATCAGTGAGCGTATGAACTACTTCGCCGAGCTTACTTACCGTTTTACCAGTACCGATTACCTCGATGATGTGAGCGGCAATTATGCCCCGGATGCCTTCTCGCCTCTGCCTGACGGGTCACCCTCGCCTGCTTTCTTATTGCAGGATAGGAGCTATGAAACGGGTTCCCGCATAGGAACCAAGGGGGTACAAAGGGGAAACAGTACCAGAAAAGATTCTTTTGTGACCCTCAAAGTGGGTGTTTCCTTCAACCTGCAATCTTACAAATGTCCTTCGCCTAATGGCAAGAATTAATCACGCAAACCGCTGATTTCGTTAATTTCGCTGCCTAAACGCAGGGAAGCACTATGCCGGAAGACCTTGTAGCAGGGATCGATAAAGCCCGACTACCCAAGCATATAGCGATCATTATGGATGGCAACGGGCGCTGGGCCCAGGAGAAAGGACAGGATCGATTGTATGGCCATTTTCATGGGGTGGAAAGCGTGCGCAATATCGTAGAAGGCGCGGCAGAGCTGGGTATACAGTATCTTACGCTGTATGCATTCAGTACCGAGAACTGGGACCGGCCGCAGCAGGAAGTAGAAGGATTGATGTCATTATTGGTAGACACCATTCGTAAAGAAGTGCCAACGCTCAATAAGAACAATATACGCTTGCATGTGATCGGCGACCTGAATATGCTGCCCGATTTTGCGCGCGTGGAACTCGAAGAGTCATTAGAAATGACCAAAGCCAATACAGGACTGAACCTGGTGATGGCGTTGAGTTACAGCAGCCGGTGGGAACTGGTAAATGCCGTAAAGAATATCGGCATCGATGTGAAGGCGGGCCGGATCAACCCGGAGACCATCAACCAGGAGACCCTGGAGCAATACCTTTCCACCAGTGATTTTCCCGATCCGGAACTGATGATCCGTACCAGTGGGGAATACCGCATCAGCAATTTCCTTTTGTATCAACTGGCTTATGCCGAATTATATTTCACCGACACCCGTTGGCCCGATTTCCGCAAAGAAAACCTGTATGAAGCCATTATCGACTTCCAGAACAGGGAACGCAGATTTGGTAAAACAGGTCAGCAAATAAAGGAGGAATCCCCATTGACCTGATCCCATTCTCAACCGCATACCTTAATTTATCCGGGGTGATTTAACAAACACTTTTAATAATTCCCGTTAATTTGCCCCGCTTATCAAACCAGAAATATGGCAGGAAGATACTGTTGCAGTACTTTCAGCACAGCAACTTAACAAACCAAACCGGATGCAGCAAGTGTACAAATTTTTAGTCTTGGCTTTCGTTACCTCGATGGTGGGTTTTTCTGCAAAGGCGCAACAAAAAACAGGGGTAGACACTACGATCACATCCATAGATGCCGATTTGTTGAATATCTTCAACCAAAAGACACCTAAAAAATACAAGGTGTCTGCGATCAAAGTAACAGGTAACCGCTTTTTCGATGAGAACCTGCTGATCTCCATTGCCAATATCAATGTGGGCGATGAAGTGACCATTCCCGGTGGCGATAATTTTTCCAAAGCCATTACCAAGCTCTGGGGACAGAATTATTTCAGCGATGTTGAAATTTATATCACCAAACTACAGGGAAAAAACATCGATATCGAAATTGCTGTAACGGAAAGGCCGCGCTTGTCTAAATTCCATTTCATCAACATCAGCAAGGGGCAGGCGGAAGAGCTACAGGGGAAAACGGGTCTCGTGCCCAACCGTGTGGTAACGGAGAACATGAAGATCACCGCTATTGAAGCCATCAAAAAATTCTATGCCGAGAAAGGCTTCCAGGATTCCAAAGTAACCATATCGGAAACGAAAGACTCTACTTTCGATAATTCACTGGTGTTAAACTTTTTGGTTGAAAAGGGACACAAGGTCCATATCAATAACATCAACTTCGGCGGTACTACAGTAGATAACGGCAAGTTGAAAAAACAACTCAAGGGAACCAAAGAGCAGTCCAGGCTTACCCTGCATCCTACTGTAGACAGTGGGCAGATCGTAAGCGTGAAGCGCTATTCATTTGATGAATACATCAAAGACAATGGCTTCCTCACTTTCAGCAAAACCAAAAAAGTACTCGATCCTTATATCCGTATCAAACTTTCTTCGGCCAAATTCGATTTGAAGAAGTACAATGAAGACAAAGAGAGCCTGGTAACTTATTACAACTCGCTGGGCTACCGCGATGCAGTGATTGAAAAAGATACCGTATACCACAACGCCAATGGCGACCTCAACATTGACATCAAGATGAATGAGGGACGTAAATATTATTTCGGTAACATCAGCTGGCGGGGTAATACCAAATATTCCGATTCATTGCTCAGCGGTATATTGGGTATTCAGAAGGGAGATATTTACAACCTGGAATTGCTGAACAACAAACTGGGTAAAACCTCCACTCCTGAAGGAGGTGATATCAACAACCTGTATCAGGATGATGGCTACCTGTTCTTCCGCACTGACCCCGTAGAAACGGCGGTATATAATGATACCATTGATTACGAAATCAGGATCATGGAAGGTCCGCAAGCCACGATCAAGAATGTGCGCATCAGTGGTAATGATCGTACCAAAGAGTATGTGATACGCCGCGAACTGCGTACCATCCCCGGTGAAAAATTCAGCCGCAGAGACCTGGTGCGTTCTGTTCGTGAGATTGCACAGCTGAACTATTTCAACCAGGAAAAGATCAACCCCGTACCCGTACCCAACCCCGACGACGGAACGGTAGACATCAATTATTCTGTTGAAGAAAAATCGAGCGACCAGCTGGAGCTGAGTGCGGGATGGGGAGGCTATATTGGCTTAACAGGAACACTGGGCGTTACATTCAATAATTTTTCTATCCGCAATATCTGGAAGAAATCGGCCTGGGATCCCTTACCAATGGGCGACGGGCAAAAACTGAGCTTGCGCGTGCAAAGTAATGGTAAAGCGTTCCGCTCTTATAACTTCTCGTTCACCGAACCCTGGCTGGGCGGTAAAAAAAGGAATGCACTTACTTTCAGCATTTTCAATACCAAATACGGACAAACTTACGACCCGCTTACCGGTGCATATAATCCGAACGTAGCCGACAGCCGGTATATTTCTACTACCGGCGCCACCGTGAGCCTGTCGAAGCAGTTGAAATGGCCCGATGACTTTTTCTCACTTTCCATGGGTGTGAATTATACCCGTTATAAGTTGAGCAATTATGCCATTGACCCCACCAACCTGCCCGGTTTTGAGAATGGTATCGTGAACAACCTGAACTTCAGGGTGGCTTTACAGCGTAACTCTGTGAACCAGCCGATGTTCCCTACCAGCGGTTCTACTTTCCTGCTGAGCTTGCAGGTAACGCCGCCGTACTCAGCGATTGATAAAAATATCCTGACGGCTTCCAATCCATATAACTGGATCGAATACCACAAATGGCGTTTCAACGGAGAATGGTATGTGCCCCTGGGCAAACCACACGGTGAAGACAAGAGCAAGCAGTTTGTGCTGAAAATGGCGGCCAAATACGGCTTCCTGGGCAGGTTCAATTCAGACCTGGGTATCTCTCCTTTCGAACGTTTTCAGGTGGGCGATGCCGGTCTGAGTAACCAGTTCGCGCTGTTGGGTTACGATATCATTGCGCACAGAGGTTATCCTGTGTATGATAATTCGAATCCGAAGATCAACCCCGATAAGCAAGTGGCCAGCCAGTACTTTACCATATTCAATAAGTATACCATGGAACTGCGTTACCCGCTCAGTTTGAGTCCCAGCAGCACCATCTATGCTTTGGGTTTCTTTGAAGCGGCCAACGGCTGGTATTCCATGAAAGATTATAATCCTTTCCAGTTAAGGCGTTCGGTAGGTTTGGGTATGCGCTTTTTCCTGCCGATGTTTGGCTTACTTGGATTTGATTATGGTATAGGATTAGACAGGTTCACGCCCGGCGGTTCTTTGAAAGATGCTGCCAGGTTTACCTTCATGTTAGGATTTGAACCGGAATAGGACAACCCTTAACTAAACCAATATTATGAAAAAGCTATTCTTTGTTGCCGTTATATGGATGGCCCTGGCCCATACCGCAGTTGCACAGCAGCGTTATGCCATTATCGATACACGGTATATCCTGGAGAAAATTCCTGAATACAAAGACGCCGATAAAAAGTTAAAACAAATCGGCGACCAATGGCAGAAAGAGATCGACGATAAACAGGCGCAACTCGATAAAATGTATAAAAGCTATGAGGCTGAACAGTTTATGTTGAGCGATGCGCTGAAGAAGAAAAGAGAGGATGAATTGTTTGTGATGGAGAAAGAGATACGCGACCTGCAGAAAAAACGCTTCGGTTTTGAAGGGGATCTTTTCAAAGAAAGACAAAGACTTGTTAAACCTGTGCAGGACAAGGTATATACCGCCGTTCAGAAGATGGCAATAGCCAAAGCCTACGATTTCGTACTCGATAAAAGTGAAGGAATTACCGTTATATTTGCCGACCCCAAACTAGACAAGAGTGAAGATGTGTTAAGGGAACTGGGGATCAAAAATTAGTCTAAAACAAAAACAAACATAAATTCTCACTACAATGAAGAAGTTTTTAATTGTGTGTGTTGCTATTGGAGCAGGTTTCCTGTTTGCCAACCAGTCGAGTGCACAGCAGGTTAAGATCGGGTATTTTGATGAGCAGTCTATCTTACCCCTGATGCCGGGTATCCAGAAAGTGGATACGCTCCTGAGAAGTTTCAGCGAAGATTCACTCAGACAAGAGTATGATTATACATTGGGCATGTACATGCGCCAGGACAGCGTTTGGAAAAAAGATTCAGCTACCATGCCTGCCAAAGCCAGGGAACTGGCCCAGCGTGACCTGAATACCCTTAAGATCAAATTGATCAGGTGGCAGGAATATTCCAACAACCTGGCTGAGCAGAAAAAAGAAGAGCTGCTGGCTCCTTTCATGAAGAAAATAGTAGATGCTTTGCACGATGTGGTGGTAGAGCAGAAATACGCGTATGTTTTAAAGCAGGATGCATTGTATCCTTATGTTCAACCCCCGTTGTTGGATAATCTTACCATCCGTGTAGCCATGAAACTGAAGTTGGCCATCCCCAAAGAACTCGAAGAAGAATGGAAACGCCAGTCAGGCGGTGGCGCTCCCAGCAACAGGCCTTCCGGCGGTGCTGTAAAACCCAAAGGATAATTGATAAAATCAATGATACTTCGAACCCCGTTATACCAACGGGGTTCTTATTTTTGAGCCATGCAAGGAAAAGGTCCCATTGGTGTTTTCGACAGCGGCTATGGCGGTTTAACCGTGCTGAAGGAGATTGTTCAGCGTTTACCGCAATACGATTATATCTATATGGGCGATAATGCCCGTGCGCCTTACGGTCCGCGTTCTTTTGAAACCATTTATCATTATACGCTTGAGTGTGTTCAGTGGTTTTTCGCACAGGGATGCGAGCTGGTAGTGCTGGCGTGCAATACAGCATCCGCCAAAGCTTTGCGCACCATTCAACAGAAAGACCTGCCCCGCATAGATCCTTCCAGGAGAGTGTTGGGTGTTATCAGGCCTACAACAGAAGTGGTAGGCAATTATTCGCATTCGGGTGAAGTGGGTATTATGGGAACCGTGGGAACCGTGCAGAGTGAAAGTTATCCTATTGAAATAGCTAAATTCTTTCCAGGCCTGAAAGTGTACCAGGAAGCTTGTCCTATGTGGGTGCCGCTGGTAGAAAATGATGAGTATGATAAGCCGGGAGCGGATTATTTCATCAGGCAGCACATCAACAGGCTACTGGAACAATCGCCCAGGATAGATACTTTATTGCTGGCCTGCACTCATTATCCGCTGCTCATTGATAAGATCCGGCAATTTGCTCCGCAAGGAATGACCATTCTTTCCCAGGGAGCCATTGTAGCGCCCAGTCTTGAAAAATACCTGGCCAACCACCCTGAAATGGCGGCAAAATGCACCACTGGCGGACAGTTACAATTTTATACTACCGATTCTCCTGCTGATTTTGACAACCATGCCACCCGTTTCTTTGGCAAACCGGTTACATCAAAACACCTTGATCTCCAATTATTTAAATGTTGATCCCTAAAAAATCTAACAACTGACAACCAACAACTAACAACTTTTCCCTACCTTCGCCGTCCTTTCACAGGCGGCAGTATGGTGACTGCAGCATGAAATGAAACAAAATTTCCGGGTTAGTTAAACAACGTCATTATGAAACGTACATTTCAACCGCACAAACGTCGTCGCAAATCCGTTCACGGATTCCGCAAGCGCATGCAAACTGCCAATGGCCGCAAAGTGCTGGCAAGCCGTCGTGCAAAGGGTCGTAAGAAACTCACTGTTTCAAGCGAGAAAGGTTTAAAATAAAACCGGGGCTCTTCCGGGAGCCAGGTATTGAAAATATAAGTCCCGCGATCGCGGGACTTTTTTAGTTTAGTGTAAGAATGTCCGCCTCATTTTCATACAATAAAAAGGAAAAGCTCAAGAGCCGTAAACAGATCGATGGATTGTTCGCAAAAGGGCGCAGTTTCCTGGTATTCCCGGTGAAAGTATTTTACCTGCCTGTTGATACAAAGGAAGTGCAGCCGGTAAAAGCGGGTGTTGGCGTCAGTGCACGCCATTTCAAAAAAGCGGTGGACCGCAATCGTGTTAAACGTTTACTGCGCGAAACATACCGCCTGCATAAACAACCGCTTTACGATTGTATGGAGGCACGCAAACAGCAACTGGCTGTTTTTTTCCTGTATATTGATAAAACCCTGCCATCTATAGACCTGCTGCAAAAAAAAATGCCCCTGCTGGTAAATAAGCTGATCAAAGCATTACATGAAACGCCTACTTCAGATACTGAGCTGGCCGCTGATACTGCTGGTTAAAATATACCAGTACGTGATCTCCCCTGCCATCGGCCCCAAATGCCGGTTCACGCCCACCTGCTCGCAGTATGCCATCACTGCTTTGCAAAAACACGGGCTGATCAAAGGAACTTTGCTGGCCATCAAGCGTATCAGCAAATGCCATCCCGGAGGCGGCAGTGGTTACGATCCTGTTCCCTGATGCGTTATTACTTTTTTACCGGAACGGTCATTGCCTGTAACCTGGCAATTTCTTCCCGTACTTCTTTGATGCTGAAGAAACGGTATACTTCGGGGTCTTTATCGCCTACTTTTTCGGCAGAAGTCATTTTATGATAAGGGCCTACAACTATCGCGTCTATATTGGCGCTGATTTTTGTAGCGGTATTGGGAAGTAAAAAGAAATTACGGTTGGCTGCGCTGATGTTCTTCCCTTCTGTTACCTGAACCAGTGAATCGATCCGCTTCTTCACATCATCCTGAGAAAACACCTGCTTCAATGTTTTAGGATCTGCATAAGGCTGGTAGCCGCCTACAATGGTATCGTTCTTTACATTAATTACATAGAGGCCGTTATCGGTGATGTCAACACTGCTGTTACCTGCGGGAGAGCTGAGCTGGAAACTGAGCTTTTGACCGGCGATGTCGATGGTTTTTTCATCGTGTCCGGCGCCATCTTTGGCTGTAATGGTTCGGGTATCTGTATTCACATCTGCAGCGCCCTTGCTCATGACGATGAGCCGCTTGTTGTTACTGGAACAAGCGCTGAGTAATGCAAGCGTTGATAAACCGAAGAGTAGTTTTTTCATAATGACATGTTTAATGAAAAGTCCCGCTATGTTGTAGCGGGACCTCAAAATAATACTATTTTCCAAAACCTTATTTAGCTGCTGCGAAACGTTCGGCTACTTTGTTCCAGTTCACTACGTTCCAGAAAGCAGCCAGGTAATCGGCCCTGCGGTTCTGGTATTTAAGGTAATAAGCGTGTTCCCACACATCGGCACCCAGCAATGGCGTGCCTTTTACTTCGGCTACATCCATCAGGGGATTGTCCTGGTTGGGTGTAGAAGAAACTTCCAGCTTACCGTCTTTAACGATCAGCCATGCCCAGCCGCTACCGAAGCGGGTCATGCCAGCCTGCGCAAATTTTTCTTTGAATGCATCAAAAGAACCGAAAGCGCTGTTGATGGCGTCGGCCAGTGCACCAGAGGGCGCGCCGCCTGCTTTAGGAGCCAGGCTTTCCCAGAAAAAAGTATGGTTCCAGTGACCGCCGCCGTTGTTGCGAACAGCCGGACTGATAGATCCTGCAGCTGCCACCAGTTGTTCCAGTGATTTTCCTTCGTTAGGTGTACCGGCAATCGCTTTGTTGAGGTTGTCAACATAAGCCTGGTGGTGCTTGCCATGGTGTATTTGCATGGTAGTAGTGTCGATATGAGGCTCCAATGCGTCGTGTGCATAGGGCAGCGGTGCGAGTGTAAATGCCATATAATTTGATTTTTGTTTTAGGATCTTGATGGAGAACAAATTTACTGTTGTTCGGTCGATAACGCGTCAACCGATGGATTTCTTTCTGAAATCGAAAAGTCTCAACGTTTGCTTTTGAAAAACGCTTTTATCAGGCGGGCGCAATCTTCTTCCATGATGCCTTTGATGAGTTCTGTTTTGGGATGAAAGGGCCAGTTCTCCCCTGTAGTACGTTTGAACCCGTTCTTTTCATCCGAAGCCCCGTAAACGATACGGCCGATCTTGCTCCAGTACAAAGCGCCACAACACATAAGGCAGGGTTCCAGGGTTACATAAAGGGTGGCTTCGGGCAGGTATTTAGCGCCGAGCATATTAAAGGCAGAAGTAAGCGCCAGTATTTCGGCATGGGCGGTGGAATCGTTCAGCATTTCAACCTGGTTATGGCCACGGGCAATGATCTTGTTGTTCATGACCACCACGGCGCCAACGGGCACTTCATCTGCATCATAGGCCAGCTGCGCTTCTTTTAATGCCTGTTGCATGAAGTATTCGTGGGACTTCTCTAATAAATAATCTTCCATTTTAACAAAATAAGATAATTTGGAAGACAAACCAATGCCGGTAACTACCACCATGAGCGAAACAGTTGAAAAAAGAGCACAGGCCATAGCGGCTTTATCAAACACTACAGAATGGGATATCGTTGTGATCGGCGGAGGCGCTACAGGACTGGGCACAGCGCTCGATGCCGCTGCCAGGGGTTACCGGGTTTTATTGCTGGAGCAGGCCGACTTTGCCAAATCCACTTCCAGTAAAAGCACCAAGCTGGTGCATGGCGGTGTTCGTTACCTGGCGCAGGGAAACGTTGGACTGGTGCGTGAAGCGAGTATTGAAAGAGGATTGCTTTGCCGCAATGCCCCTCACCTGGTAAAGAACCTGGGATTTGTAATACCGCTGTATGATTTTTGGGATAGCATCAAGTATACTATTGGATTGAAGCTGTACGATTGGATCTCGGGCAGACTGAGCCTGGGGCGGTCCGTACATATTTCCCGGAAAGAAACGCTGGAGCAGTTACCCAATATCAAAACAGAAGGACTGCTTGGCGGCGTTCGATACCACGATGGGCAATTTGATGATGCACGCCTGGCCATCAACCTGGTACAGACCCTTTTTGAAAAAGGCGGGTTTGCGATCAACTACATGAAAGTTACCGGGTTGATCAAAGAAGGATTACATGTGCGGGGAGTAACCGCCCGCGATGAAGAAACAGGAATGCATTATTCCCTCAAAGCAAAAGCAGTGATCAATGCCACTGGTGTGTTTGCAGACGATATCCTGCAAATGGATGATCCCACTGCAGCGAAAAGTATTTGCGCGAGTCAGGGTGTGCATGTAGTGCTCGATAAAACCTTTCATCCTTCCACCAGCGCTTTGATGATACCTGAAACAGCCGATGGCCGGGTACTCTTTGTAGTACCCTGGCACAACAAGCTGATCGTTGGTACCACCGATACACCGGTAGATGCAGCCAGCCTGGAGCCGGTTGCGCTGGAAGCAGAGATAGGATTTATACTGGATACGGCCGGTAGCTATTTAACCCGCAAGCCTGCACGTGCCGATGTGCTAAGCGTGTTCGCGGGACTGCGGCCACTGGCTATACCAGCGAATGGTGCACAGAAAACAAAAGAGATATCGAGAAGTCATAAGATCATGGTGAGCGCATCGAAGCTCTTCACCATCCTGGGCGGTAAATGGACTACTTACCGGAGAATGGGTGAGGACCTGGTCAACCGTATAGAAAAAGAATTGGGATGGATGCCTAAACAGTCGGTTACCAAAACACTTCTTATACATGGATATACTACGGGCATAAACTGGGATGATCCTTTGTATTTCTACGGGGCCGATGCAATGGCTTTGCAACAAAAGATGAATGATGCCGGCAAGTGGATCAGTGAAAAATTGCATATCCATGAAGCGCAGGTGGCATGGGCGGTACAGGAGGAAATGGCCAGAACAGTAGAAGATGTATTGTCGCGCAGAACGAGGGCGCTGTTGCTCGATGCGGGCGAGAGTATGCGTATGGCAAGGCCGGTAGCGGAACTGATGGCAAAGCAAATGCAGAAAGATGCGCAGTGGGTGGAAGACCAGGTGGCAACATTCAGTCAACTGGCTGCATCGTATAAACTGCGTGATTGAAAAAACCAATAGAATAACCGTATTTTTAATCAGATTGCTTAGATAGCCTATGTCAACATTCATTCTTGCTTTTGACCAGGGAACCACCAGTTCCCGCGCCATTGTTTTCAATAAGAAAAGCGAAGTAGTAGCCGTTGCGCAAAAAGAGTTCACACAAATATTTCCGCAGGCAGGATGGGTAGAGCACGATGCTGCGGAGATATGGTACACACAGTTATCGGTAGCAACAGAAGCGGTGCTCAAGGCCGGACTCACTTTGCGTGATATTGCAGCCATTGGCATTACCAACCAGCGCGAAACAACGGTGGTATGGAATCGCAAAACCGGTGAGCCTGTTTACAATGCCATTGTGTGGCAGGATAAACGTACCGCTGCTTATTGCGATACGTTGCGGGCTGCGGGTAAACACGTGTCTATACAAGAGCGCACGGGGCTGATACTCGACGCGTATTTTTCTGCTACAAAACTGAAATGGATACTGGATCATATAGAAGGTGCAAGAGAGCAGGCGGTGAGAGGCGAGTTATGTTTTGGTACCATCGATTCCTGGCTTATCTGGAAGCTCACCAATGGTAAAGTGCATGCAACGGATATGAGCAATGCATCGCGTACCATGTTGTTCAATATTCATACGTTGGAATGGGATCCCTGGTTGCTGGACCTGTTCGATATCCCGGCATCGGTATTGCCCGAAGTGCGTTCGAGCAGTGAAGTATTTGGTCATACACAGGAAGTGTTGACGGGCGCGAATATTCCCATTGCAGGTGTGGCGGGTGATCAGCAGTCGGCCTTATTTGGACAAATGTGTTTGCATCCCGGCATGGTAAAGAATACTTACGGCACAGGGTGCTTTATGCTCATGAATACGGGCACCAAACCCATCGCTTCAAAAAATAACCTCATTACTACCATTGCCTGGAAAATCAATGGCACGGTGCATTATGCATTGGAAGGAAGTGTGTTCATTGCCGGCGCTGTTGTGCAATGGTTACGTGATGGGTTGGGCATTATTAAAACATCGGCCGATATAGAAGCGCTCGCTAATTCAGTAGCTGATAATGGCGGTGTGTATATGGTTCCTGCGTTTGCAGGACTGGGGGCGCCTTACTGGAACCAGCACGCCAAAGGCACCATTGTAGGGATTACCAGGGGCACTACGGCCGGTCATATCGGAAGAGCGGCCGTAGAGAGTATCGCTTATCAAACCATGGATGTGCTGGTTGCTATGGAAGCGGATGCCGGTGTAAAGATCAGCGAGCTGCGGGTAGACGGAGGCGCTACGGTGAACAACCAGTTGTTGCAATTCCAGAGTGATCTGTTGCGCACTACAGTTGTACGCCCTGTGATTACTGAGAC
Organism: Sediminibacterium magnilacihabitans; assembly: GCA_002973575.1. GTDB lineage: Bacteria > Bacteroidota > Bacteroidia > Chitinophagales > Chitinophagaceae > Sediminibacterium > Sediminibacterium magnilacihabitans. Next base: position 42,797 of record PVEQ01000013.1, on the reverse strand, counting down.
CACAGCATTAGGAGCGGCCTATCTTGCGGGACTTGCAGTGCAATACTGGAAGAGCATGGAGGAGATGGAAAAATACTGGCAGATGGACCGCACTTTTCATCCGCAAATGGCAGATGAAGAAGCGCAAAGAAAAGCAGCCGGATGGAAACAGGCGGTGCATGCAACGGCTTCCTATGTAACACACGATTAAGAATCTTATTCCTTTAACCCTATAATGATTTTATCTATGTCGATTTTTTTATCTGAAATGGCAGGAACAGCCATGCTGGTCCTTTTAGGCTGTGGCGTAGTGGCCAATGTGGTGCTCAATCAAACCAAAGGAAACAACAGTGGATGGATTGTGATTGCATTTGGCTGGGGTGTGGCTGTGTTCGTAGGTGTTTTTGTTGCAGCCAAAGGAAGTGGCGCGCACCTCAATCCGGCTGTAACCCTTGCATTTGCCTGGTTGCATAAGATAGAATGGTCGCAGGCGCCTGTTTATATTGCGGGCCAGTTCCTGGGTGCTATGATTGGCGCTACGCTGGCATGGTTGTCTTACTACAAACATTTTGGAGCAACAGACAATGCAGCGGCTAAACTGGGTGTTTTTTGTAATTCGCCTGCCATACCCAACACAACGGCCAACCTTGCAACGGAGATCATCGGCACTTTTGCGCTGGTGTTCGCTGTGTTGTATATGGCCGCGCCTGCTGCAAGTTTGGGTGCATTGGATGCGTTGCCGGCAGGGTTGGTGGTATTGGGCATCGGTCTCAGTTTGGGTGGTCCTACAGGCTATGCCATTAATCCTGCCAGGGATATGGGGCCGCGTATTATGCATGCGTTGCTGCCCATTCCCAACAAAGGTAACAGTGGGTGGAGCTATAGTTGGATTCCGGTAGTGGGGCCTGTTGTTGGAGGACTGCTGGCGGCTATTGTGTTTGATATGTTGCAGTGATCTGCATCTTAATTTTAAAATAGCGTTTATTTGCAGCGTAATAAAAAGCCCATAGAACGTAAGCTCTATGGGCTTTTCGCTTCAAGATTATATAAGGTCTACTTTTTTACAGTTGCTTGATCATAATATTCCTGAACCACACATCACCGCCATGATCTTGTAAAGCAATATGACCTTTGAAGACTTTGGCAAAGTCGGGCATGCTTTTGAACTTGCTGCCCGCTATCATTTGTCTCCAGTTGTCATCGCCGTAAGTGGTAGATACAACGGTTACGCCGTTCAAAATAAAATCGAGCTTCCCTTTGTTGCTGATGATCTCAGCTGTGTTCCACTCGCCAACAGCTTTTACCACGCCTTCTTTTCCGGCGATCAGATCATAGAGATTACCGGCGCGGTGTTTATTGATCTTTCCATCGGGATGGCCGTCGTTATCGAGCACCTGCATTTCAGGACCAGTATTCCATACATATTTGTACTTGGAAGGGTCGTCCTGCACCCAGAAGATAATGCCGCTGTTGCCATTTTTAGAGATCTTCCAATCGAGCTTCAGGTGAAAATTCTCATACTCCCCGTCGGTTACCAGGTCGCCGCCGGTTTTGCTTTGCCAGTCGGCCTTATCTTTTTTAGATGCATCGAGGTATAAAGCCCCATCTGTTACTTTCCAGGCTTCTCCTGCGGTAGTCTTACCGTAAGAATGCCAGCCTTTGGTTGTTTTTCCGTCGAACAAGGAAACCCAGCCTTTCTTTTTTACTACGGCAGTGGTGTTTTCATAGGTGTGATTGTTAGCAGTGCCATTGAAAAGTACGGCGGCGGCAATCAAACTACCTGCAATAAGATGATGCATGGTTTATTATTTTTTGAGTAAGAAAATGTATTTGATGATCTGTTGTGCATCGGCTTCGCTCAATTGCGGATGCGGCGTCATGGGAACAGTACCCCATACACCTTGCCCGCCTTTGATTACTTTACTAGCCAGCATGCTGATGTTGGCATCTGTGTTTTCATACTTGGCGGCTACATCTTTATAAGCGGGTCCGATGTTTTTTTCACTCACTTTATGACAAGTGAGACAGTCATTCTTAGCTACGAGTTCCAGTCCTTTTTGATAATCGGGATTAGCACTGAGATCGGTTGTTGCTGCCGGAGCGGCGGCTGTTGTTGCAGTAGTTTTCTCTTCTTTTTTTGCATCATTACCTCCGCAGGCGGTCATCACTGCTGCCAGCACTGCAAAGGCTACATAATACTTTTTCATAAAGTTCACTTTGTCGGTTAAATGATTATTCGGCAAGTTATTGATCTATTCCTAAAATGCGGCGGTTAAAATTTTCGTCTGCGCCTCTTCCTGCAAAATCATCGAATGCCTTATCGGTAACACGAATGATATTTTGTTTGATGAAGGGCGCGCCTTCGGCCGCGCCGGCTTCCGGGTGTTTGAGTGCACATTCCCATTCCATAACGGCCCATCCTTTATAATCATAAGCTGCCAGCTTGCTGAAGATCGATTTGAAATCAACCTGTCCGTCGCCCAGCGAACGGAAGCGCCCGGCCCTGTTCACCCATCCCTGGTAGCCGCCATACACGCCTTGTTTGGCCGTGGGGTTGAACTCAGCATCTTTCACATGGAACATTTTAATCCGTTCGTGGTAGTGGTCTATATAACCCAGGTAATCGATGCACTGCAATGCCAGGTGTGAAGGATCGTATAAAAGACAAGCTCGCGAATGTTCGTTAACTTTTTCAAGGAACATTTCATAGCTCACACCATCGTGCAGGTCTTCGCCGGGATGGATTTCATAACAGAGGTCCACACCATGTTCATCGAATACCTGTAAGATAGGCAACCAGCGTTTGGCCAGTTCTGTAAAGCCTGTCTCTACCAGTCCGGCCGGCCGCTGGGGCCAGGGATACACGGTATGCCATAACAATGCCCCACTGAATGTGGCATGTGCATTCAATCCCAGGTTCTGTGACGCTTTGGCTGCATATTTCAGTTGCTGAACAGCCCATTTGGTACGTGCCCTGGCGTTGTTGCGCACAGCTTGGGGAGCAAAACTGTCGAATAACTCATTGTAAGCCGGATGCACGGCAACCAATTGTCCCTGCAGGTGGGTAGACAGTTCAGTGATCTCTAATCCGGCTGCTTTCACGATGCCTTTAATCTCGTCGGCATAAGTCTTGCTCTCTGCTGCACGTTGCAGGTCTATGCAGCGGCTGTCCCAGCTAGGGATCTGCACACCGGTATAACCCAATGATGCCGCCCATTTGCAGATAGAATCCAAAGAATTGAAAGGTGCTTGATCACCCAGGAATTGTGCAAGGAATATTCCAGGGCCTTTGATGGTGGTCATGAATGAATATTGTGTTTATTGATTTTTTAAGATCCGAATTTTGTCCATTTCAGTTCTGATTGTGCAGAAGCCACTACGGAGTCAATGAATGTCATACCACGGATGCCGTCTGCTACTGAGGGGAAGTCGAGCATCTCTTTGGTAGGTGTGCCACCATTTAATTTGGTTGACAGTGTGAGGGCAAAATTGCGGTAGATATTACCGAATGCTTCCAAGTATCCTTCGGGGTGTCCGCCCGGCGTGCGGCAATTGTGCGTGGCATAACTGGATAAACGATCGGTATAGTTACCGCCTGCGCGGAGGATCTCTGTAGGTTTATGTAACCATTTTGCCAACAGTGTATTGGGTTCTTGTTGCGCCCATTCGAGGCCGCCATTTTCTCCGTATACACGTATTTTCAATGCATTCTCTTCTCCTGCCGCTACCTGGGAGGCCATCAATACACCCCTGGCGCCGTTATTGAATTTCAGTAATACGTTACCGTCGTCGTCGAGGGCACGTCCCTCTACCATGATATTCAGATCGGCACAGAGATCGGTGATCTGCAGTCCGGTTACATATTCGGCGAGGTGTGCCGCATGTGTACCGATATCTCCCATGCTGCCGCTCTTACCCGAACGTTTGGGATCTGTGCGCCAGGCTGCCTGGGCATTTCCTTCGCGTTCAGATAATTTGCTCAGCCATCCCTGCGGATATTCCACCCATACTTTTCTGATCTTACCCAGTTGTCCTTCTGCTACCATGGCACGGGCCTGTTTTACCATCGGATAACCGGAATAGGTATGGGTGAGGCAAAGGGTCAGGCCGGTTTCATCTACTTTCTTTTTCAGTTGCAATGCTTCGTCGAGCGTGAAAGTGATGGGCTTTTCCAATACCACATTGAATCCATGATCGAGCGCCATTATTGCAGGAGCAAAATGCGCAAAATTGGGTGTAACGATCGTAACAAAATCCATTCGCTTATCTGCGGGCAGCTCACTTTCTTTTTTGATCATTTCTTCGAAAGTGAGGTAAATACGGTCCTCAGGCAGGAATAAAGATTTTCCTGAATCCTTTGCGATCTCAGGGTTAATACTTAATGCGCCGCATACCAATTCAATAAGGCCATCCATATTGGCTGCAATACGGTGAATGGCGCCGATAAAGGCATCTTTGCCTCCGCCAACCATTCCCATTCTTAGTTTTCGATTCATTTGTTTTGCTTTTACTTGCTGTAAAACTGGTAAAAAAAATTTGAAACAAGTGTATTTTTTACACTGACTTTGAAAATAAAAATCTACATTTAGCTGCTTTTTTAAACAACCCCTACGATGATGCAAGCCATTCCTCAACGCAACCAGCTTTTTGTAGCGAGCTGCCTCGCTTTATTAGTAACCTCTCTTTCTTTTGGTATTCGCGCCGGTATTTTAAGCAGACTTGGCGTACAATTCGAGCTCAACGCAGCACAGCTGGGCTCTATCGCTGCTACCGCCTTCTGGGGGTTCCCGCTGGCAGTAGTGATCGGTGGTTTTGTAGTAGATGTGATTGGCATGAAACGACTGCTGCTTGTTGCTTTTGTGTTTCATTTAGTAGGTATCCTGCTTACCATTTTTGCAGGCGGGTACTGGACACTTTTTATATCCACTTTGTGTATAGGTATTGCCAACGGAACCGTGGAAGCGGCCTGTAACCCGTTGGTAGCAACCATCTTCTCCGATAACAAGACCACCAAGCTGAACCATTTCCATCTTTGGTTCCCCGGCGGTATTGTAATTGGCACTTTGCTGGTATTTATTCTTGATAAAATGAATATCGGCTGGCAGGTGCAGGTAGGGTTGATGATCATCCCCACACTGATCTACGGGTTCCTTTTCAGCAAACTGAATTTCCCGGTAACAGAACGTGTAGCACAAGGTATTTCTACCGGTGACATGTATAAGGCCCTGCTCAATCCATTATTTATACTGATGATCGTTCTCATGTTTGGTACAGCTATTACCGAATTGTTCACCGGCCAATGGATAGATGTATTGTTGAAGAACGTATCGGACAATGCTATTTTGTTGCTGACTATTGAAACAGGTGTAATGGTGGTAGGCCGCGGTTTGGCCGAACCTGTAGTACACCGGTTTTCTCCGCAGGGCGTGTTATTGATGTCGGCGATCTTGTCGGCCCTGGGATTGTATTTATTAGGGCACAGTACCGGTAATATGTTATTCGTTGGCGCACTGGTGTTTGGAATGGGTGTTTGTTATTTCTGGCCCACCATGCTGGGATTCGTTTCAGAAAACCTGCCCAGGACAGGAGCTGTAGGATTGAACCTGATGGGGGGCGCCGGTATGTTTGCCGTATCGGTGTATATGATGTTCATGGGCGGACGCTACGATGAATTGCTGGCCTCCAAACTTCCTGCCGGCGCCAGTCTGAAAAGTTATATGGACGCGGCTGCGGGAACCGAGATGGCTACTGCTTTGGCGGAGGCCAAAAAAGCGGCCGGACCAGAAATACTAAACACAACCCTGCTCATTCCTGTTATTCTAACTGTTGCATTTGCAGGACTGCTCATTTATATGCGCAGAAAAAAGCAACCCGCATTGGCTTAATCATTAACTATTTCTTTTATAAAATTATCCATGGCTACAGATCAAAACAGGCGGAATGCGATCAAGCATATTTTAGCGGGATCCGCTGTCGTTGCAGCGGGGCCGGCGCTTTCGGCATTCACTCCGGCAGAAAAAAAGGAAAAAGATAGTATGACATCATTAAAAGGGAACATCAAGCACTCTGTTTGCCGCTGGTGTTACGGCGGTATTGAACTGAATGAACTGGCCGCAGCAGCAAAAGAAATAGGATTGGTTGGCATAGACCTTGTGGGCCCCAAAGACTGGGCAACATTAAAAAAATACGACCTGATCTCTACCATGTGTAACGGTGCAGAGATCAGTCTTACCAAGGGATGGAACGATAAGCAATACCACGACACGCTTATTAAGAATTATACAGAACATATTGAATTGGTGGCGCAAGCAGGATATACCAACCTGATTTGCTTCAGCGGCAGCCGTAACGGAATGGATGATGAAACAGGGCTGAAGAATTGTACTGAAGGATTAAAGCAGATCATCGGGCTGGCCGAAAAGAAAGGTGTGACCATACAGATGGAATTGTTGAACAGCAAAGTGGATCATAAAGATTATATGTGCGACAGAACACCCTGGGGTGTGGAGTTGTGCAAACGCATCGGGTCGCCCAACTTCAAGTTATTATACGATATCTATCACATGCAAATTGATGAAGGCGATGTGATTCGCACCATCCGTGATCACCACCAATACTTAGGCCATTATCATACCGGAGGTGTACCAGGCAGGCATGAAATAGATGAATCACAGGAATTGTATTATCCTGCCATCATGAGAGCGATTGTAGGCGTGGGCCACAAAGGATACGTAGCACAGGAGTTCATCCCTGCTGCAGCCGATAAGCTGGGTTCTTTAAGGGCGGCCATCAAAATCTGCGATGTATAATAAGCTTTGTCTATCTAAACTGCGTAACTATATAAAGCATCATTAAATTTAAAACAATGTCCGATCAAAATTACGATGCCATCGTCGTTGGTTCAGGAATCAGCGGCGGATGGGCTGCCAAAGAGCTTACGGAAAAAGGACTTAAAGTGCTGATGTTGGAGAGAGGCCGCAACATCGAGCACATCAAAGATTATGTCAATGCCAACAAAGAGGCATGGGATTACCCGCACCGCGGCCGGAGAACACAGCAGATGGAGAAAGACTATCCTGTGCTCAAACGTGATTATCCTTTGAATGAAACCAATCTCGATTATTGGGTGAATGACAAGGAAAGTCCCTATACAGAGATCAAGCGGTTCGACTGGTTCCGCGGTTATCATGTGGGCGGCCGTTCACTGATGTGGGGGCGCCAGAGCTATCGCTGGAGCGATTTCGATTTCGAGGCCAATGCCAAAGACGGTATTGCTATTGATTGGCCTGTTCGTTACAAAGAGATCGCACCCTGGTACGATTACGCAGAGAAATTTGCGGGAATCAGCGGTAGCAGGGATGGTCTTGCACAATTGCCCGATGGCCAGTTCATGCCGGCGATGGAAATGAACTGTGTGGAGAAAGATGTCTCGGCCAGGATGAAAGACTATTATAAAGGCCAGCGCGCCATGATCATTGGCCGTACTGCTAATATTACAGTACCACATGAGGGTAGAACCAACTGCCAGTTCAGGAATAAATGCTGGCTGGGTTGTCCGTTCGGCGGTTATTTCAGTACACAGTCTGCCACACTGCCCGCCGCTATGAAAACGGGCAGGTTAACACTCCGTCCCTGGTCTATCGTTACCAAGATATTGTACGATAAGGACAAGAAAAGGGCTACCGGAGTAGAAGTACTTGATGCAGAAACCAACAAGACTTATGTATTCAACTCAAAGATCGTTTTCCTGAATGCTTCTACCTTGAATTCAGCCTGGGTACTGATGAACTCTGCCACCGATGTATGGCCCGACGGATTGGGCAGTAGCAGCGGAGAGCTGGGACACAACCTGATGGACCATCACTTGGGTGTGGGTGCAGGCGGACATGTAGACGGATACGAAGACAAATATTATTTCGGTCGCCGTGCCAACGGTATTTACATACCCCGTTACCGCAACCTGTTTGGAGATAAGCGCGATTACCTGCGTGGCTTCGGTTACCAGGGAGGCGCCAGCCGCCAGGGTTATGGCCGCGAGATCGCTGAACTGAGTATCGGTGGTGCATACAAAGATGCGCTTACCGAACCGGGTCCATGGTCAATGGGTATCGGCGGTTTTGGTGAGATACTGCCTTATCACGAAAATAAAGTTACGCTGGACAAAACCAAGAAAGACAAATGGGGTCTGAATGTACTGGCCATCGATTGCGAATTGAAAGAGAATGAGCTGAAGATGCGCAAAGACATGCTGCAAGACGCCATTGAAATGCTGGAAGCAGCCGGTGTGAAAGACGTGAAGGGGCGCGATGGAGATGGTACTCCCGGACGTGGTATCCATGAAATGGGTACTGCACGTATGGGCGCCGATCCGAAGACATCCGTATTGAATAAATACAACCAGGTTTGGGATGCTCCCAACGTGTATGTAACGGATGGTTCTTTCATGGTTTCCGCAGCTTGCGTGAACCCATCACTGACCTATATGGCGTTCACCGCCAGGGCAGTGGATCATGCCGTATCTGAATTGAAAAAACAGAATCTATAAACGATCAACTAAAAAAATTAAGCAATGAACAGAAGAGAAGCCATATCCAGTGTAGCATTACTGCTAGGAGGCACCATCCTCGGGGCAGAAGCTTTTTTGTCGGGCTGTAAAACCAAAAGCACAACAGAAGCAGGCGCTGTTAATTTCTCTGCAGATGATGTGAGTTTTCTGAATGAAGTAGCCGAGACCATTCTTCCTGCTACCAGCACACCCGGCGCCAAAGCTGCTAAAGTGGGCGATTTCATGACAGTTATCGTAAGGGATTGTTATGAGCCCAAAGACCAGACGACTTTCATGGAAGGCCTGAAGAAGCTGGATGAAGCGAGCAAGAAAATGAACAGCAAATCTTTCATGGAAAGCACGCCCGAACAACGCCACAACCTTTTGGTAGCGCTGGACAAAGAACAGAAAGACTACCAGAAGAACAAGAAGAAAGAAGAGCCTACCCATTATTTCCGTATGATGAAAGAACTGACCCTCTGGGGTTACTTCACATCGGAAATAGGCGCCAAACAAGCTTTGCGCTATGTGGCCGTTCCCGGTAAATACGAAGGCTGTATTCCTTATAAAAAAGGAGATAAAGCTTGGGCAACCTAGTTAATTCGGTAATTTGACAATTAGGTAATTCGACATTGTGAATTGTTCGGATCTGGAATTATTAACTCTTAAATCAATAGTATGTCATCGTCTAGCAGGCGGGATTTTTTAAGGGGCGGCGCATTTGCTGCACTGGGATTAGCACTGCCATTTAAAGGGAAATCTTCTTTGATCGAAAGCTTTGCCGCTTCCAAAAAGCTGAATGCATTCGGCCTTCAGCTGTGGACCGTAAAAGAAGACATGGCCCGGGATGCGAAAGACACTTTGAAAAAAGTTGCGTCTTACGGTTACAAACAAATAGAAAGCTTCGAAGGTAAGAGCGGTATGTTTTGGGGGATGAGTAACAAAGACTTTTCAAAATACCTGGATGGTCTGGGTACGCGCATCATTTTCTCTCATTGCAATATTTCGACAGACTTTGAAAAAAAGGCTGCTGAAGCGGCAGAGATCGGTATGAAATACCTGATCTGTCCGTATAAAGGACCGCAGAAGAGCATCGACCAATTCAAAAAATTTGCCGATGAATTCAATAAAGCGGGTGAGATCTGTAAAAAGAATGGCATCCGTTTCGCTTACCACAACCACGATTATTCATTCAAACCTGTAGATGGTCAATTACCGCAGGAAGTTATGATGAATAATACTGATAAGGACCTGGTAGATTTTGAAATGGATATTTACTGGGTAGTGGCTGCCGGCGAAAGCCCCGAAGCATGGTTTAAAAAGCATCCGAACCGTTTCCGTCTTTGTCATGTGAAAGATTATGCTAAAACAGCCAATGGACATGAATCTGTTCAATTGGGTAAGGGTACCATTGATTTTCACTCGATACTGAAAGCAGGTACTGCCAACGGATTGCGGAACTATATTGTAGAGCAGGAAGCTTTCACCGGAAGCAACCCGCTGGATAGCGCTGCGGCTGATGCGAAATATATGAAAGCGTTCGCTATTTAAATTAACGCGTTGTTTAAATAAAAGAGGCCGGTGATTAAATTACCGGCCTCTTTTATTATGCATTGCTGATGCTATACACCTAATGACCAGCCTTCCCTGTAACTTCTCTTCACAAACTGGTTGGCTTCGTCGAAATTGGTGATACGCATATTCGGACCATCCCACATCAACTTGATATAACGGCCGGGATAGGTGATATTCTCTCTTTCTTTACCGTTACCATCCACCTTTTTCTCTTTGTGTTGGATATCGTAACTGCGTATGGCCAGGTTACCCATCAATACGCTTTCGGTAAGCGGACCTGCGATATCGAAATGAGAACTGAGGTTCTTGGCTTTTTCACTGTTATAACCTGCAATAGCAGCTTCTACCCAGGCGGCATAGTGACCATTGTCTCCATTGGGTACGCGCGCCAGCGTTTTCGGAACTTTTACCTGGTTGGTACGTGAGGTTGGTAACAGTTGGGGGTCTTTACCATAGGTAGCGCACATCATCTTGCCTTTGGTACCGATGAAGATGGCTCCATTACCGCCATCACCCATTACTTCATTGGGTCCTAATTCTGGCGGACGTTCGGGTTGTATACCACCATCCATCCAATGCAGTTTCACATCGGGCTTGCCCTTTTCTCCTTTGAATGTAAGGATGATATGAGATGATACAGGGCCTGATTCGGGATAGAAAGCCTTTCTCCAGGGTTCTACATAACGGGTAGCCACGCTGCATTCTGCCGATACGGGATAACCCAGGTTCAATACAGCGAAAGCAGGTGCCATAATATGACAGGCCATATCGCCGAGGGCGCCGGTACCGTAATCCCACCAGCCGCGCCAGTTGAAAGGAACGAGCCCTTCTACATAATCTTTATAAGGAGCGGTGCCCTGCCAGAGGTTCCAGTCGAGCTCTTGGGGAATTGGCGGCTTTTGTGCAGACCAGGCAATACCCTGGGGCCAAACAGGTCTGTCGGTATAACAATAAATGGTATGCACATCGCCCAATAAGCCGGCGTTGTGCCATTCCATTAGCTGGCGTACACCATCGCCCGAAGCGCCCTGGTTACCCATTTGCGTAACCACTTTGTAACGGTGGGCAGCTTCAGTGAGCTTGCGCGCTTCATAGATATCGTGTGTAAGCGGTTTTTGCACGTATACGTGCTTATTCAGTTGCATGGCAGCCATGGCAATCACAGCGTGCATATGGTCGGGTGTTGAAACAGATACGGCATCGACGTTTTTGCCCTCTTTTTCGAGCATCTCGCGGTAATCTTTGTAGATCTTCGCTTTGGGGTAGCGTTCGCGGCTTTTTTTGAATTGTCTTTCGTCTACATCACAGAGGACGGCGATTTCAGCTTTTCCACTCTGGTAAAAATTCCAGAGATCGCTTTCACCTTTACCACCGGCGCCAACGCCGGCAATGATTAATTTGTCGCTGGGGGCGGTATAACCTGTTCCACCCAATACATGGCGGGGAAGAATGTAAAAGCCGGCCAGTGCAGTAGCGCTGTTACGCAGGAACTTTCTCCTGGAATCATTGGCGCCGCTGTCCTGTGGCTTGTTGTCGGTTTTCTTTTTCATTTTGCTTTGTCGTTAGGCGTTTTTTGATAGAAAATGGAGCCGTGAATATATTGCATTTTAAGGAAAATATAAGCCGTATCCGATTAATTCTAATATGGGTTAATATACCGGTAATTAAGTTTATTTTTAAGAAAATGGACCCCCTATGAAATACAAATTAGAAGAACCGGTTCATGGCCGTATCGGTACCGAAAAATATCAGTGTACCATTGAATGGCGTAACGGAAAGTTTATTGCAGATGAGCCTGAATCATCGGGTGGGAAAGACCTGGGGCCCGATCCTTTTACTTTGTTATTGTCTTCGCTGGCATCCTGTACACTGGTTACCCTGCGCATGTATATTGAGCGAAAGGAGTTGGACATACCCGCGATACGTGTAAATACCAATCTTTTCCAGGAAATACAGAATGAAGAACTGGTTACCAGCATTGATCGTGATATTGTGTTTGAAGGAACAGTATCGGAAGAAACAAAAACAAAACTACAGGAGATCGCCAGCCGTTGTCCTGTTTCAAAAATCCTTGAAGGGAATACCAAAGTGCGAACTTTTGTTTTCCGCGACACGCCGGGTGAAAAAACAGTCAAGTACAGTAATGATGAAATAACTGTAGATTGGAAACCCGGCTACTGCCAGCATTCCACCCGTTGCTGGAAACAACTGTTACAAGTGTTTGATCCACGCGAAAAGAAATGGGTGAATGTAGATGGCGCCAGTGCAGAACGCATCAAGCAACAGGTTGAACAGTGTCCTTCGGGCGCTTTGTTATTTCATTATAATAAAGACAAAGAAGGCAACGCTTGAATTAGTTGCCGTAAACGCTCAGGAACTTGATGCGCATGATCTTGAGTTGCTCCCAGGTGAAGTCGTTTTCGCTTAGTTCCTGCTGGGCAATCTGCAATGAAGATGTTTCGCAACCTTTGAAATATTCGATGATGTCTTCCTGTTCGTATTCATCGAGCCACTCGTCGATGGCATAATCGAGATTGAGTTTGGTTCCACTGGCGGCAATGGTTTCCATTTCTTCGAGCAGTTCATCCAGGCGCAGGCTCTTGTTTTTGGCAATGGTTTCCAGCGGGATTTTTTTATCTACGTTCTGGATAATATAGATCTTGTTGTTGCCTGCATTCATCACGCTTTTCATCACAAAATCATCGGGCTTCACGATGTCGTTTTCTTCCACATGCTTGGCAATCATCTCCGCAAAGGGCTTACCGTACTTCAATGCTTTTCCCTTGCTCACGCCCTGGCATTTTTCCAGCTCTGCCAATGTGGTAGGATACAGTGTAGCCATATCCTGCAAAGAAGTTTCCAGGAAAATGACGAATGGTGGCAGGCTTTTTTTCTTGGCCTCTTTCTGGCGCAGCTCTTTCAGCATTTCAAACAGCTTTTCGTCTGTTGCAGCGCCGGCCTGTGCATTGCCATCGCCTTCTTCATCATCGGCATTGGCATCTTCGAACAAATTGTTGAGCACGATCTTGAAAGACGCAGGCTTCTTCAGGAATTTTTCGCCTTTTTCTGTGATCTTCAACAGCCCATATTCTTCAATGTCTTTGCGGATCAGGTTCTCTAGCATCATCTGCCGGATAAGGCTGTTCCAGAAATGTGGTTCTTTATCCTTTCCAATACCAAATACTTCCAGTCCGTCGTGCCTGAACATGGTCATCTGCGGTGTAAGCTTACCCATCGTTACACCTACCACATAATCGGTGGCAAAGCGTTCGTCGAGCGCACTGATCACTTTTAGTATTTTCACCACTTCTTCCTTCGCTTCTATCTTTTCTTTGGGGTTGCGGCAGTTATCGCAGTTACCACAATTCTTCGTATCCCATCCTTCACCAAAATAATGAAGCAATATTTTGCGGCGGCACACGGAACTCTCGGCGTACGCTACCGTTTCATCAATTAACTGGCCGCCTACTTCCCGCTCACTCAACGGCTTATCGCGCATGAGGTGTTCGAGCTTGGCTACATCTTTATGCGAGTAATAAAGAATACACAAACCTTCCAGTCCGTCCCTGCCCGCGCGACCGGTTTCCTGGTAATAATTTTCAATCGATTTGGGGATGTTGAAATGGATCACAAAACGGATATCGGGTTTATCGATACCCATACCGAAAGCAATCGTGGCAACGATCACCTGCACATCTTCATTGAGGAACTGGTCTTGCCTGTCGGCACGCAGTTTCTGGTCGAGCCCGGCATGATAGGCCACGGCTTTGATATTATTGGCCACCAGCAGGGCTGCCAGCTCTTCAGTGGTTTTGCGATTGAGGGTATAAATGATACCGCTCTTGCCTTTATGCTGACTGATGAATTTAACGATGCTCTTTACGGTCTGGTCCATTTTGATCTTGGGCAGTATCTCGTAATAGAGGTTGGGCCGGTTGAAAGAAGAAATGAAAATATTCGGATCGCGCAATCCCAGGTTCTTTACAATATCGCTCTGCACTTTGGGCGTAGCGGTAGCGGTAAGCGCTACCACCGGTACATTGGGATTGATGATGTCCATCATCTCCCGCAGGCGGCGGTATTCGGGTCTGAAATCATGGCCCCATTCCGAAATACAGTGCGCTTCATCTACTGCAAAAAAAGAAATATCGAGATCGCTGAAATATTCCAGGTTCTCCTGTTTAGTGAGTGTTTCAGGAGCTACATACAACAATTTGGTCTTACCATTGTCGAGGTCGTCTTTTACGTCCTTGATCTGGCCTTTATTGAGTGAAGAGTTGAGGAAATGGGCTACTTCATCTTTTTCACTGTAACCTCTTACCAGGTCAACCTGGTTTTTCATGAGGGCGATAAGCGGGGAAACAACGATGGCACAGCCCGGCAAAAGCATAGCCGGCAACTGGTAACATAAACTTTTGCCGCCACCGGTGGGCATGATCACAAAAGTATCTTGTCCGGATAAGAGGCTGTTGATGGCTTCTTCCTGCTTTCCTTTGAATTCACGGAACCCGAAATATTGTTCAAGCCCGGCATGTATATCGAAGTTACCGGCAGTTTTTTTAGTGGCACCCCCGGTCTTTTTCACAGCAGCTTTGCTGGCTGCCTTGCCTGTAGTCTTCGCAGGGGTCTTTTTAGTACTTGTTGCCATTTATACAAACAATTTTGGTACCGATCAAACGGCACATCTTACAAATAGATAAGTTAGCTCATTTTACCGGAATTTTTATGCAAACTTTCCGCCAGGCGGGATATATCCGGTTCGGGAACATTAAAAAGGACCGCGAAGTTAACGAAGTATAGGGGGATTATCCACTCTTTGCTGTTAAAGTTTACCTTTGCACGGCATGCATACATCGATTTATCAAACAGCGCTGAATACCATTGAGTTAGAAGCTCAATCGATTGCAGGACTCGCTGCTTTCATAGACCCTTCTTTTGAGCAGGCTGTAAAGGTTGTTCATGGGTCTAAAGGACGATTGGTGATCAGTGGTATTGGCAAAAGCGCCATTGTAGCCCAGAAGATCGTGGCCACCCTTAATTCAACGGGTACCCCCTCCCTCTTTATGCATGCGGCAGATGCCATCCATGGCGACCTGGGCATGGTGCAGCGCGATGATGTGGTGATGATCATCAGCAAGAGCGGCGAAAGTCCGGAGATCAAAGTGCTGGTACCCCTTATTAAAAATTTCGGCAATGCATTGATCGGTATGGTGGGGAATACCGACAGTTTCCTGGCTACCCAGAGCGATCTGGTGCTGAATACAACTGTAAGTAAAGAGGCTTGTCCCAATAACCTGGCCCCCACCAGCAGCACTACGGCACAGATGGTCATGGGCGATGTGCTGGCGGTGTGTTTGATGGAACTGAATGGTTTCAGCGGCAAAGATTTTGCTAAATACCATCCAGGCGGCAACCTGGGCAAACGGATGTATTTGCGGGCGGCGGATCTCTATACACATAATGAACGTCCGCATGTGTTACCCACTGCCACATTGAAAGAAGTGATCGTGGAGATCACCGAAAAAAGGTTAGGTGTAACTGCAGTAACCGACGAACAGAACCGGGTAGTGGGTATTATTACCGATGGAGACCTGAGGCGTATGCTGGAAAAGAGCAACAACATACAGGATATAAAAGCGGCTGATATTTTATCCGCTCATCCCAAAACCATACCACCCGATATGCTGGCAGTGGATACGCTGGATGTATTGCGGAAATACGATATCAGCCAGTTGATCGTGGCCGAGGACGAAAAATACCTGGGTATATTGCACATACATGACCTGGTAAAAGAAGGCATTATTTAACCAAAGAACTCGTTGCATTCCTTTAATATTGCAACTTCTAATATAGGATTGAGATGAATAAAAGTCATTATGTAGCGATCATGGCGGGTGGTATCGGCAGTCGCTTCTGGCCTAAGAGCAGAACCAGTTATCCCAAGCAATTCCTCGATATTTTAAATACCGGCAAGACCCTCATCCAATGGACTTATGAGCGTTATGCCACTTTTATTCCTAAAGAGAATATTTTCATTGTTACCTCCGATGAATATACATCTATTGTAAAAAAGCAATTGCCAGCGCTGCCGGTAGAGAATATCCTTGCGGAGCCGAGCAGAAAAAATACAGCGCCCTGTATTGCTTATATTTCTTTCAAATTATTACAGAAAGATCCGGAAGCTTCTTTGATCGTGGCGCCGAGCGATCACCTCATACTGGACAATGAACGTTTCAAAGAGATCACCCTGCAGGCGCTTCACTTTGTGGGTCATATCAAATCATTGGTTACGCTGGGCATCAATCCTACTTATCCTAACACAGGGTATGGTTATATCCAGCATGATGTGTTGCCGGTTGCCGATGGTATTTATAAAGTAAAAACCTTCACCGAAAAACCCAATCTCGAACTGGCGAAAACCTTTTTGGCCAGCGGAGATTTTTTATGGAATGCCGGCATCTTTGCGTGGCGGGTAAAGAATGTGGTGAAAGCTTTTGAAATGTACCAGCCTGAGATGTATGAACTTTTCGATGGGGTGAAGGCTGATTACAATACTGCTCGCGAGAAAGCGGCGATGGACGGAATCTATCCTTTGTGTACGAATATTTCCATCGATGTGGCCATCATGGAAAAGGCAGATAATGTATATGTGATCCCTTCTTCTTTCGGTTGGAGTGACCTGGGCACCTGGAACAGCGCTTATGACAACCTGGAAAAAGATTACCTGGGTAATGCTGTGGCAGGAGACAATGTAATTGTGATCGACGCTACCAAATGCATGATCTCGGCATCGCATGATAAGCTGTTGGTATTACAGGGGCTCGACGATTTCATTGTAGTGGATACCAAAGATGTATTGTTGGTGTGTAAAAAAGAAAAAGAACAGGCCATCAAAGAATATGTGGCTGAAGTAAAGCGCAACAAAGGCGAGAAGTACCTTTAAATTGGCGCAATCGTTTGCAATCACAGACGGGAGGTCAATTTGCTATATTAGCAGGTAGTATCAAAGTCCAACCGCAATATCATGACCACCAGGTTTACTGCCAGTAAACAGTTAGTGCTGTTTGCTGCTCTTTTTCTTGTCTGTGCCGTATCTGCACAACGAAAGCCTAATATCATCATCATTTATGCCGATGATGTAGGCTATGGCGATCTGAGTTGTTATGGAATGACGAGGATCCAAACGCCTCATATTGATTGGCTGGCTGCTCAAGGATTGAGATTCACCAATGCCCACAGCACTTCGGCTACCTGCACACCTTCACGTTATGGCATCCTTACCGGTAAATATCCCTGGCGACAAAAAGGAACCGGCATAGCGCCCGGCGATGCCTCGCTGATTATTCCCATGAATAAAGGAACCATGCCGCTGACTTTGCAGCAGGCAGGTTATCAAACGGCGGCCATCGGCAAATGGCACCTGGGTCTTGGTACCAATGGTACGATCGATTGGAATGGCGATATCAAACCGGGCCCCAATGAAGTAGGCTTTACTTATTCATTCATCATGCCCGCCACACTCGACAGGGTACCTTGTGTATATGTAGAGAATCATCGCGTGGTGAACCTCGATCCGAGCGATCCGATAGCAGTGAATTACCAACACAAGATCGGCAACGACCCTACTGGCAAGGAAAATCCCGAAATGCTTCGCATTAAGCCCGATCCACAGCAAGGGCATAACCAGACCATCATCGACAGCATCAGCAGGATTGGATGGATGAGCGGCGGTCACAGTGCACGCTGGAAAGATGAAAACATCGCCGGAACGATCACACAAAAGGCGATACAGTTCATCGGCAAAAACAAACAACAGCCTTTCTTTCTATATTTTGCAACAGGCGATATTCATGTGCCGCGTTATCCGCACAGTATGTTCAGGGGTAAGAGTGGTATGGGATTGCGGGGAGATGCGATTTTGCAATTGGATTATACGGTTGGACAAATTGTGCATGCACTGGACAGCCTGCACCTGACCAACAATACCCTGATCATTTTCAGCAGTGATAACGGACCGGTGGTGAATGATGGTTACCTTGATGGGTCGGTAGAGCATTTGGGCGATCATCACCCCGGCGGTGCATTGCGCGGAGGCAAATACAGCATATTTGAAGCAGGCACAAGGGTGCCATTGATTGTGAAATGGCCCGGGCAGGTGAAAGCAGGTAAAACAACGAATGCATTGTTCAGTCAGGTTGACCTTTATGCTTCATTGGCAAAGCTGGCTGGCCACTCATTGAATAATGGCGATGGTCCCGATAGTTTTGAACGGCTGCGTGTTTTGTTGGGTAAGCATGATGAAGACAGGGCATTCCTCGTAGAAGATGCGCGCGGGTTATCCGTTACCAAAGGACAATGGAAATACATTGTACCCAATAACGGAGCGGCTTACGACAAAGTGGTGAATATAGAATTGGGCAATTTACCCAAGCCGCAATTGTACAATATGCAAACAGATATTCGTGAACAGTACAATGTAGCAGAACAGCACCCGGAGATCGTAAAAGAATTGGTTGCTTTATTGGATAAAGTAAAAGCTGATAACTAATAAAACATCGGATGATGCATTTTGCAGTAAGAACAATTGCTACCACCACACTGCTGTTGCTGACAGGAGCATTGCATGCACAACGGGCAGCTATTACGGTTGTATTTGATACGGCTGCTAAAGTTTTTACAGAAAGCCTCCCATTGGGTAATGGCAGAATGGGCGCTATGATGTATGGCAGTACTGGCAAAGAAAGGATCGCGCTCAATGAGATCTCTTTATGGTCTGGCGGAGAGCAGGATGCAGACAGCCGGGAAGCCTATCAATACCTGAAACCCATACAAGATTTGCTGCTCGCCGGAAAAAACAGGGAAGCACAGGCATTGCTGCAAAAACATTTTATTGCAAAAGGAGAAGGTTCGGGTTTTGGAAGTGGAGCCCATGTGAAATATGGATGTTACCAGGCACTCGGCGATCTTTTTATTGAATGGAAAGACAGTGCAATGCCTGTTACTGAATATACAAGGCAATTGGATCTTGAAAATGCCAAAGCAGTTACCCGTTTCAAGCGTAATGGACAGCAAATAAAAGAAGAATTATTTGCAGATTTTGTGAATGATATCATTTGGATAAAGTTGAGCAGTTCCGGCAAAGCCGGCATCAATGCCAGGTTATCACTTTACCGGAAAGAACATGCAACCGTAACAGCGAATGCAAATCAGCTGATCATGCAGGGACAATTGCCATCGGGTAAAGAGAAGGGTATGCGCTTTGCATCGGTAGTACAACTTGTTATTAAGGATGGTAAAATAACGGCAGAAGAAAATGTATTGCACATAGAAGGCGCTTCAGAATGCTGGATCAAAATAGCAGCGGCTACGAATTTTAACTGGAATACTTCCCAACTCACCGCACCGGATCCACTTGCACAATGCTTACATTATTTATCGGCAACAAAGGCCATGCAATATGCGGTTGCAGCAAGCAAAAGCGCTGCTGCCTATCAAAAATATTTTAACCGATGCCGTTGGCAGATGCCTGCTAACGATGCGGTATCGGGGCTGACTACCATCCAGCGGCTGATCCGTTATAATAAAGGCGAACAAGATTTAGAATTACCGGTGTTGTATTTTAATTTCGGAAGGTACTTGCTGATCTCGTCATCCCGCCCTGGCCTGCTGCCCGCGAACCTGCAGGGATTGTGGGCTACAGAATACCAAACACCCTGGAATGGCGATTATCATTTGAACATCAACATCCAAATGAATTATTGGCTCGCAGAGACTACCAATCTCAGCAGCCTGGCAGAACCATTGCACCGTTTTACCAAAGACCTGGTGATACCTGGTGAGAAAACGGCGAAGGCTTATTACAATGCAAAGGGATGGGTAGCGCATGTGATCAGTAATCCATGGCGTTATACTTCTCCGGGCGAAGGTGCTGAATGGGGCTCTACGCTTACAGGAGGCGCCTGGCTTTGCGAGCATATCTGGGAACATTACCGGTTTACCAAAGACACTGCTTTTTTGAGAACGTATTTTCCCGTACTCAAGGGCGCTGCGCAATTCCTGCAATCTGTACTGATACGCGAACCCAAACATGGCTGGCTGGTTACAGCGCCTTCCAATTCTCCCGAGAATACTTATATCACGCCCGATGGTTTTCATGGCCAGACTGCCATGGGACCTGCCATCGATATGCAGATATGCCGCGAATTATTCAATGCCTGTATTCATGCATCGGCTATTCTGAATACCAACAGCGATTGGAGTAAGGAGTTGCAACAATTGCTTCCGCAACTCGCGCCTGACCAGGTAGGTGCAGCGGGCGATCTGAATGAGTGGCTTGATGACTGGAAAGATGCGGAACCCCAGCACAGGCACGTATCTCACCTGTATGGCCTGCACCCTTATGATGAGATCAGCATTGTACGAACACCTGAGCTGGCAAAAGCTGCGAGGAAAACCCTGGCCGACAGGGGCGATGGGGGTACGGGATGGTCCAAAGCCTGGAAGATCAATTTCTGGGCAAGACTGGGTGATGGCGATCATGCACTGATCTTATTGAACCAGTTGCTCAAGCCGGTAACACGTATGGGCATTGTAATGTCTGGCGGCGGCGGTACTTATGCGAATTTATTCTGCGGCCATCCGCCTTTCCAAATCGATGGTAATTTTGGGGGAACGGCCGGTATTGCAGAAATGCTTATCCAGTCGCAGGAGCATTATATACAGCTGCTGCCTGCCCTGCCTGCTGCATGGAGTGGCAGCGGTTCCGTAAAAGGGCTTTGTGCAAGAGGTGGATTTGTGGTAGACATGGAATGGAAAGAAGGCAGAGTAACCGGTTGTAAAATAGTCTCGCATGCCGGTGGTGAATGTAAGATCATGGTGAATCAAAAATTAATCAGCTTCCCAACAATAAAAGGTCAGTCTAAAAAAATCAGTTTATGATCAGATCAATACTGGTGTTGAGCAGTTTGCTATGCTGCTTGACGTTGACGGCGCAGCAAAATAAAAAAGCGCCCAACATACTCATCATCTTCTCCGATGACCATGCTTACCAGGCCATCAGTGCTTATGGAAGTAAGTTGATGCAAACGCCCAATATCGATCGCATCGCCAGGGAAGGCGCCATTTTTCGAAATGCCTGCGTTACCAACTCCCTCTGTGCACCGAGCAGGGCTACATTGCTTACCGGCAAATACAGCCATATCAATGGATTGAAAGTGAATAATATTTCCAACCCCTTTGATATCCGGCAGGAAGTGTTCTCCCGTCTGCTCAAACAAAAAAATTACCAGACCAGCTGGATCGGCAAGTGGCATTTGCAAACATTGCCGGGTAATGCATTTGATTATTGGCGTGTATTGCCCGACCAGGGACAGTATTACAATCCCGATTTTATTGGCCAGCAAAACGATACCGTTCGTCTCAAAGGTTATATCACCGATGTGATCACCCAGCTGAGTTTCGATTGGCTCGATCACAGGGATACATCCAAACCTTTTTGTATGGTGATAGGAGAAAAAGCTACGCACCGGAGTTGGTTACCGGATATACAAGACCTGGGCGCTTTTGATGATAAACAATTCCCATTGCCCGCTAACTTTTACGATGATTACAAAGGCCGTCTTGCAGCAAAGAACCAGGACATGACGGTTGATAAGACCATGCTGCTCGATTACGATCTGAAAGTGCATGCCAACTATGGCGAAAGAGGCATGTATGGCCGCATGACACCGGAACAAAGAAATGCTTTCAAAGCTTATTACGATAAAGTGAGTAAGGATTTTGACGAACGCCAGTACAAAGGAAAAGCGCTTGTAGAATGGAAGTACCAGCACTACATGAGAGATTACCTGTCCACCGCCCGGTCGCTGGATCGCAACATTGGTAAAATACTGGACTACCTGGATAAGAACGGACTCACACAAAACACGGTGGTGATCTATGCTTCTGACCAGGGTTTTTACCTGGGAGAACATGGGTGGTTTGATAAACGGTTCATGTATGAAGAGTCTATGAAAACACCGTTGGTGATGCGTTATCCCGGTGTTATCAAACCGGGAACCTCGGTGAATGATATGATCGTGAACATCGACTTCGCACCTACCATATTGAATATTGCCGGGGTAACAGCACCTGCTTCTATACAAGGAAATTCTTTCCTGCCCTTGTTGCAAACCGGCAATTCGAAAGACTGGCGCAAAGCAGCTTACTATCATTATTATGAATATCCCGAGCCGCATCGTGTATCGCCTCATTTTGGTATCCGCACCCTTCAGTATAAACTGATCCGCTTTTACGGACCGGCAGATGCATGGGAACTCTATGATCTGAAGAAAGACCCTGCCGAAATGAAGAACCTTTATACAGAAAAAAAGAACAGCCGGCTGGTTGCTTCATTAAAACAACAACTAAAGGATCTGATCAACCAATACCATGATGATGAAGCAATGAAAATTTTTGAGCAGGAGGTTAAGGACTAATGAAATATCAGTTCAAAACATATTTCTTTATTGCAACGCTGTTGCTCGGCTCCTGTAAGAACCATCAACAAGAGCAGGCAGCGAACGCAGGTAAAAAAGACAGCATGCTTTCCTGCGAAAAGAATCTGCCGCAACGTTTTGCAGTAAAGAAGACAGACAGTATCACTATTACCGAAGGAAAAATTTCGCATGAAGGCATGGTGTGGATTGCCGGAGGTACATTCGCAATGGGCGCATCGGATGATGAAGGAAGACCCGATGAATACCCGCAGCACCAGGTTAAGCTGGATGGTTTCTGGATGGATGCGAATGAAGTGACCAATGCCGATTTTAAAAAATTCGTGAAGGCTACCGGTTATATCACTACAGCAGAAAAAGCGCCGGACTGGGAAGAGATGAAAAAACAATTACCTCCTGGTACGCCAAAGCCCGATGAAAGCCAGTTGGTAGCTGCCTCGCTTGTGTTTACACAGCCGGATCATCCTGTGCCTTTAACAGATGTATCGCAATGGTGGAGCTGGGTAAAAGGCGCTAACTGGAAACATCCTGAAGGCTCCAACAGCAATATCAATGGCAAGGACCATTACCCGGTGGTACATATTTCCTGGGATGATGCCGTAGCCTATTGCAAATGGGCCGGTAAACGTTTGCCCAGCGAAGCGGAATGGGAATATGCAGCGAGGGGTGGACTGGCCAATGCCAAATATCCCTGGGGCAATGAAGCCATTGAATCGGGTAAACCCAAAGCCAATACCTGGCAGGGCGTTTTTCCTGTGAAGAATACCGATTGGGATCATTTCGACAGGCTGGCGCCCGTGCGGTCTTTCGCTTCTAACGGATATGGCTTGTACGATATGGCCGGTAATGTTTGGGAATGGACGGCAGACTGGTATCGTCCTGATTATTATCAATCATTAAAAAATACAGTAACGGCAAATCCAACAGGCCCTTCGTCCAGCTATGATCCTATGGAACCTACTGTTCCCAAGAAAGTGGTGCGCGGCGGGTCGTTCATGTGCAACGCTTCTTATTGTAAAGGGTACAGGGTAACATCGCGAATGAAAACTTCTACCGATACGGGACTGGAGCATACAGGCTTCCGTTGTGTGGCATCAAAATAGTCTTTCGATCATCTTAAATACGTCATGAAAAAACAATTGCTCTTAGGATCGGCTCTCTTGCTTTTATTGCAGGCAGGAGCGCAACAACTTCCCACTGAATTACAGACGCCCGATATTGTTTCGGAGAACCGACTGCCCATGCGCGCCAGCGCTTTCGCTTTCGAAAGCAGGGAGCTGGCAGCAAAAAAACAAAAGGAACAATCGGCCTATTTTATTTCAATGAATGGCGATTGGAAATTCAATTGGGTGCAGTATCCGCGGAAGCGACCGGCAGATTTTTATAAAACAGATTTTGACGATGCCGGCTGGAAAAATTTTAAAGTGCCCGCCAACTGGGAACTAAATGGATACGGATTGCCGATCTATGTAAACCAACCTTATGAGTTTGCAGGGAGCACTAAAACAGGCGCTAAACTCGATCCGCCTTATGATATACCGGAAGACAACAACCCGGTGGGCTCTTATCGCAAGAAGGTAAACATTCCCGATGCATGGAATGGCCGCCAGGTATTCATTAATCTGGGTGCGGTGAAGTCTGCTTTTTTTATATGGGTAAATGGAAGAAAAGTAGGTTATAGCGAGGATAGCAAACTGGCTGCAGAATTCGATATCACTAAGTATGTGCATCCGGGAGAGAACCTGGTGGCATTGCAAGTATACCGCTGGAGTGATGGCTCTTACCTCGAATGCCAGGATATGTGGCGTATTTCAGGCATTGAAAGGGAAGTCTATCTCTATTCAACACCTAAATTGGATCTGCGCGATTTCAAAATAGCGGCAGGATTGGATAATACTTATACGAAGGGCTTGCTGAATGTTGATATCACAGTAGAAAACTACAGGATAGACCAACACACGCTACACAGCAAACCTGATAGTTTCTTCGTGAGCATGGAACTGACCGATGCCGGTGGAAACAGCATTGCAAAAGAAGAAAGTGGCTTGCTACAGTCGCTGGGTAATTACCATGCAAAACTTTCTTTCCGCAAAGAATTGTCCGGTGTGCATACCTGGTCGGCCGAGATACCTTATCTCTATACTTTGTACCTCACCTTGAAAGACAAGAATGGGAATGTACTGGAAGTGGTTCCACAAAGAGTAGGTTTCCGCTCCATCGAAATAAAAGAGAGCGATTTCCTGGTGAATGGCAAACGCGTATTCCTCAAAGGCGTGAACAGGCATGAACACAATCCTACACAGGGTCATACGCTTACAAAAGAAGATATGCGGAAAGACATGGAGATGATGAAGAAGCTGAACGTGAATGCAGTCCGCCATTCGCATTATCCTCCCGATCCTTACTGGATGGATCTTTGTGATGAATACGGACTCTATGTGGTAGACGAAGCCAACATTGAATCACATGGCCGCTATTATAGTTTGGAAACCACTTTTGCCAACGATCGCTTGTGGCGCGTGCCGCACCTGGCAAGGATTACACGTATGTATGAAAGAGATAAAAACCATCCGTCCGTGGTTACCTGGTCGCTGGGAAATGAAGCAGGTAATGGCGCCAATTTTTACGAAGCGTATGAATGGTTGAAGCAACAGGATACCCGACCGGTGCAATACGAGCGGGCGGAATTCGATTTTAATACCGATATGATCGTGCCGCAATATCCGTCGCCTGACTGGTTGGCCGGTTATTCGAAAAGTAAAAATACCAGGCCGCTCATCATGAGTGAATACGCACACATCATGGGGAATAGCCTGGGCAATTTCAAAGAGTACTGGGATGTGATTGAGACCCATCCCAAATTACAGGGCGGCTTTATTTGGGAATGGATCGACCAGTCTATCGATACCGTGAAAAACGGGAAACGCATCAAAGCCTATGGTGGCGACTTTCCTTTGGAAGGACCGGTAAATGAGAACTTCAGCGATAATGATTTCTGTATCAAAGGCGTGGTAACGGCTTATCGACAAATGACACCGATGGCTGTGGAGATACGTAAAGTGTACCAGTACATCAAAACGACTTACGAAGGCAATAACCGTATTACGATCAATAACAGTTATTTCTTCCGCAATCTCAACAATGTGGAATTGATATGGGAATTGATGGAAGATGGTAAGCTGATTGAAAAAGGAACAGTGGCTACACTCTCCATTGCTCCACGTGAAAGTGCTACTATCAATTTACCCATACAGGTAAAACAAAAAGAAGGAAAAGAACATTTTCTCAACCTGCATTACCGGTTAAAAGAAGCGGAGCCGTTCCTGGAAAAAGGATACGAAACAGCGTATGAACAATTTGCACTGGGCAAAGCGCTCCTGCCAATGACTGTTACCGGCAAAGGCAATGTTACCGGAGCCAAATCGGGTAATACCATTACGGTAAGCGGTAAAGACTTCAACATACAATTTGATGCGGCCAGCGGAACCATGCAACAATACAGCGTGCAAAAACAGGAATTGTTGCAACAAGGCCCGCAGCCTGCATTCTGGCGCGCACCTACCGATAACGATATAGGAGCCGGCTTTAACCACAACCTGCGTATGTGGCGTGATGCATACAATGAAGGGAAAATGTTAGCAGTTGCTAATAATGCCAACGCAGACGGCTCTTATGAAGTGAAGTTCAAAAAAGAATTATTGAATGGCGATGCGATACAGGAGCAAACATTTACTGTGTATGCAGATGGAAAAGTAAAGATCAACAACCGCTTCACTGCAGTAAAAGGAAAATATCCGCTCCTGATGAGAATAGGTAATGACCTGCAATTGAATAAGCAATACCGTAACATGGAATGGTATGGCAGAGGCCCGGGTGAAAGTTATTGGGACAGGAAATCGGCTTCATTGGTGGGCATTTACAAGCAAACAGTCAATGAACAATATTTCCCTTATGCAAGGCCGCAGGAAAGCGGGAATAAGTCAGACCTGCGTTGGGTGAACTTCACCAACGATAAAGGAAAAGGATTGCGCGTTACAGCTAGTGATAGTTTATTGAATGCGGCTGTGTTGCCCTACAGCATGAACGACCTGGATCCGGGTGCAGATAAAAAACAGTACCATTCCGGAGAGCTTACAGAACGTAATGAAATATACCTGCACATTGACCTGCAACAAACAGGTGTACAAGGAATGGATAGTTGGGGTGCATGGCCATTGAAAGAATACAGGCTGCCTTTTGCAAATTATGAATACAGTTACTGGATCAGCCCGATCAGGTAAAGCGAAATTTAAAAATCAAAAAATGAGAAAGCGATATTGGTTGATCATTGTTGTTATGTGTGTGGCAGGGTTATCCGCTT
This sequence comes from Sediminibacterium magnilacihabitans, assembly GCA_002973575.1. Classification (GTDB taxonomy): domain Bacteria; phylum Bacteroidota; class Bacteroidia; order Chitinophagales; family Chitinophagaceae; genus Sediminibacterium; species Sediminibacterium magnilacihabitans. Next base: position 15,844 of record PVEQ01000013.1, on the reverse strand, counting down.
TCCGGGCAACCGGCGATACAACGCTTACAGTTCCTGTGGGTGGTAATTCCTGGGTTACTGTATGTGCAGGAAATGCATCGGAAAAAATAACCAATGAAGGATGGAAAGAATGGCGGAATGCAAAAGCCGTGTTCAGCACTTATGTGAAACTGGCCAAGCCGGGAACATTGAAAATAACAGCTCCTGTTGTAGTAGAGAAAGGGCAATCGGAACTACAGTGCACTATTAATAGTGTTGCAAAAAAAGTCAGGGTAAGTGGCGATGCTGCAAAAGAATACGAGTTCGGCGAATGGACTGTTCCAGCTGGCTATGTTAAAATAGACATAGCGGGACTTAAAAAAACAGGAGCTGAATTTGCAACGATCAGCGAGTTGCACCTCAGTGGTACATCGGTTGATGCCGAAGCAAAGTATGTAAAAGACAACCAGGGCAATTATTTTTATTGGGGAAGAAGAGGCCCTTCGGTGCATATCAATTATGATCTCTCCGGAACCGGCAACGAAATAGAATGGTTCTATAATGAAATAAAAGTGCCCATAGGAAGCGATCCTGTTGGTTCTTATTTTATGGCTGATGGATTTGCCGAAGGCTATTTTGGGATACAGGTAAATTCAACAACAGAAAGGCGTGTATTGTTTTCTGTGTGGAGTCCGTTCAAAACCGATGACCCCAGGTCCATACCCGAAGATCAAAAGATCAGGTTATTGAAAAAAGGAGAACAGGTACACGCAGGAGAATTTGGCAACGAAGGCGCTGGGGGACAGAGTTACCTGAAATACAATTGGCAAGCCGGTGAGACTTATCGTTTCCTGTTGCATGCAGAGCCGGTTGCCAATGAGTATACCAACTATACCGCTTATTTCTATGCACCGGAAGAGCATAAGTGGTTATTGATTGCCAGTTTCAGCCGTCCGCATACCCATACTTATTTAACGCGTTTGCATTCTTTCCTGGAAAATTTCGATCCCTCTATGGGGAATGTTACACGTAAAGCTTTTTACCAAAATCAATGGGTAAAACCCAAGAGCAGTGATTGGTTACCGCTTACCAAAATGGTGTTCACCGGCGATGCCACCGCGCAAAAAGGGTATCGCATAGATTATAGCGGTGGAGAAGAAAATGGCGCTTTCTTCCTGCGTAACGGCGGATTTTTCAGTAACAATACGGTGTTGCGATCTGTGTTCGCGCATGCACCGGGTAAAGAGAAGCCAATGATCGACTTTGGTGCCTTGCAATAAAGAAAAGTCTTCCGGTAAGGAGCCCTGGTCAGTGCAGCATGCTGGCCAGGGCTCCTTGATTTTAATGAAATTCAAGATAATTTATCAATTATTTATTAGAATAATTACTTGCCAAAACAAATTTGGCTTGATATTGGTAGCATATTTCTGCCCATACTAATACTTAAAGAACACTTGCTATTGCATCAACTCTACTTACTCTGAATTGAGTGCCCTTTCCCCTGTCTACCTGACTATTAAAATAAAGTATTAGATGAAAGTATTAACTGTTAACTTCCCCAGTGTGCTGGAAACCACCTTCGGCAATACCGAAAATTCTGCTAAGGACTTGCTGAACGGATTAAAAATCAAAAAAGAAGACACCTGGTACATGGTGGGCAACCTGGCAAAAAGAGCCGGTGTCAATCCCAACCATGTCACCAATGCTTCACCACAACTGGAAGACTATGAAGTATTGTTTAAATCGGCGCTTGTTACCGTAGCCGCACAAGTAGAACAACCCGTTGCTGTTACAATGGGTTTTCCGTTTTCTACGTACAGTGTTTACAAGTCAACCGCTGAACAATTCCTCAGTAAAAGGCATTTCATGGCTGAATATGATACCCAAACCTATAACGTGAATGGAAGTGTCAAACGAACTACATTCGATGTTGATAATTTTGATGTCATACCGGAAATTGTAGGATGCATCATCGGATTGAAAAAAATACTCGGCAACAAACCTCCTACCAATTTCATTGCCATCAGCCTGGGCTTTGGAACCATTGAAGGGGGGATGGCAACGGAAAACGGGCTCGTACATCGTACCTGCTTCAGCTCTTATGGATTACAATATGCCATCGATAACCTGCACCAGGAACTAAGCAAACGCTATTACCTCAAAATGAAAAACGTGCACCAGTTGGATGATGCGTTTCGTAAGGGTTCTATTTTCATCAACCGTGAAAATGTAGATATCAAAGGTTTGCGCAAAAGTATACTCAACCAGTATTTCAGGGAAGTGATCTATTTGCTGCTGAACAAGTATTTCAACGACCAGGATTTTGAAATCTGTGAAAAAATTTACCTCATGGGTGGTGGCGCTTATTACCCGGAGCTGGTAGAAGCGTTTAAAAATGAATTCAATGGAAGTATCCAGGTGGAAGTGGCGCCAGAACCTGAAAAATTGGCCAGCATTGGGTACCTGTATAATTCATTCCGTATATCCGATGGCAAGCAGCAGCGAAGTGTGGGCATCGACATTGGGAATTCAAGCACTACGGTATCGGTATTCCAGGATAAAGACCTGACGCCAGCTACTCCCACACCCACTCCCCACAAGCAATGAGCCTGTTAAGTCTGAAAAATATTTTACAAAGTGCACATACCGCTGGCTTTTTTCTTTCCAGGGGAGTGATCGTACACGGAAACATCAACGCTGCCACAGCAGGAAGGATCGATGGCACGGTGATGGGTGATATCGTTGCAGAGGATAAGTTGGTAATTGGCGAAACCGGAGTGATCAATGGGAATATAGATGCGTCTGACCTGCTGGTATTCGGAACAGTGGAAGGAGATATTTCCAGCAGTAAGAAGGCCGTCATTGCCAATACTGCGCGTATCAGGGGTAAACTCAACTGCCCTGTACTGGATATTGAAGAAGGCGCCCAGGTAGAAGCAGCCCGGATACAACATAAAAAAACACGTCCAAAAAACAGCGCGCCTTTAAAGTCCGAGCCGGTAACAGGCGTTCAGAAAGGAGTGCCGCAGGAAGAAGACAGTATTGAGTCGTGGTTTTAATACAACAGGTTCTGCAACTTGCCGATATCGGTAATGATGATCTTGCTTTCTTTGATCTGTATCAGTTTTTCTGCTTTAAAATCGCTGAGGGTGCGAATGAGTGATTCCGTTGCAGTACCAATGTAATGCGCAATATCGTCCCGGGATATTTCAATGGGGTTCGAACCCCCATTGCTGTTGTATTTACTATGAATATCTACCAGGGCTTTTGCTACACGTTTTCTGAGAGAACTGTAAGCCAGGCTGATAAGCCTTTCTTCTTTCTCTTTAATGTTTTGTGTAATGATGTGTATGAATTTGGCGGCTACCTGGATGTCTTTATAGATCATCTGCAAAAAGTCTTCCCTGGGGATCTGCATGATCTCCGCTTCCTCCAGTATCAGGGTACTGTCTGCATAATTCGAATCATTGATCAATGCATGGTATCCGATGAAATCGCCATCGCTGAGAATATCGGTAATATATTCTTTGCCGTCTTCATGTATTTTAAAAGCTTTCACCTTGCCCCTTACGAGGTAATAGAGATAGCGGGGGCGCTTGCCCTCATGATATAAAGGTTGTTTTTTGCTGTATGTTTCGATGCTGTATTGCTCTGCCAGCTGACCAAAACTCCCTGTATCTTTTACATCTTTCAGGAACTGGCTGATGCCGGATGGCGACATAGCGTAATGATGTCCCAGGAACTGTATTTTTTTCAGCCTCACTTCAATAGCATTGAGCAGTTCAATGTCTTCAAAAGGCTTCGTGATATAATCATCAGCCCCCATCTCCATACCTTTCCTAAGATCGGCACGCTCTGTTTTGGCTGTAAGAAAAATAAAGGGGGTGAATTGCGTCTCGGGGTTTTTGCGGAGCAGGTGCAGTACTCCATATCCATCGAGCTCGGGCATCATAATATCGCAAACGATCAGGTCTGGCTTTTCCCTGATGGCTACCTCTACACCCTTCTTACCGTTTTCGGCAGTAAATGTTTTGTAACCGGACATTTCCAGGATTTCCGCAGTATTGTCGCGTATGTCTGTATTATCGTCGATGACTAAGATGGTTTTCATGAAGCAGGATGATTTACAGGAATGGATATGGTTACACGTGTTCCTTTTTGGAGTTCACTTTCCAATTTTGTTTGACCTTGCAGCAGATCGGTATAGCGTTTCACAATATGCAGCCCCATCCCGGTACCGGCAATATTGTTGGCATTGGCTCCCCGGAAGAAACTGGAGAATAAATGCACCTGGTCTTCAGGTGCAATACCGATACCATGATCAGCTACACTAATGGAGGCAATTTCATCGTTAACGGAGGTCTGTATGCTGATACCACTGTCTTCATCGGAAAACTTAATGGCATTGGTAATGAGGTTAATGATAATATTCCGCAATAATTTTTTATCAGAATGAATGAAATGCTCTCCGGTATAATCTACCCGGATATGCTGCCCTTTTTTCAGCAGACCCTTCATATCTTCCGTGGTGTCATCGATGAATGATTTGAGATCAAATCCTGAAATGGATATTGCTACTTTTCCTTCATCCAGCTTTCCGAGGGATAAAAAATCTTCCAGTATATCATTCAGGTGACGTACAGAGCTTTTGATCTTATCGATATGCCTGCTCCGTTTTTCCTGCTCTTCGGTAGTGGTATATTTAGCTAATAGCGAAGCGGAAGATAAAACAGTGCTGAGAGGCGTTCTGAATTCATGCGAAGCCATGGAAACAAAGCGGCTCTTGATCTCACTCAATTGTTTTTCTTTGTCAAGCGCTTCACTCAGCTCTCTTTGCGACTGTTCCAGTTTTTGAAGGGCTTCTTTAAGGATAACCGTTCGTTCTTCTACCTTCACTTCCAGCTCGGCGTTCAGCTTCCTGATCTCGGTAGATACTTTTTGCAGTTCTTTTTGCTGCTCCAGCATATTCTGTTCAATCTCTTTCCGGCGTGTAATGTCTACGATAAAGGCGATCACGAACAGTTCGTCGTCTTTTTTATAATGACTCAGGCTCACTTCAACGGGAATATCTGAGCCGTCTTTTTTTCTGCCAAACAAATCTCGTCCTTGGCCCATAACGCGGTTGGAAGGTTTTTGGTAAAAACCGTCTCTCAGCTTATGATGGTGTGCTTTGAACTGGGCGGGAATTAGAATTTCAACAGGTTGGCCAATGATCTCCTTGTTCTGGTAACCAAACATGCGCTCTGCCGCCGGGTTGAGGAGCACAATATTCCCATCGTGCCCCGTGAGGATGATGCCTTCGGTAGCATTCTCGAATAAAGACGTCATGTGAGCCTGGTCCAGCATAGAGCAAATATGTAGGAATAAATCTGTTTGTAAATATAATAAAGTGATTGTAACCCGCATCAGGCCAGAAGGGCCTGTTCCACCTGAACAACCCTGGGTAATAATATGGTATGCTCTAATTGCAGGTATCGTGTGAGTTCATGATCCAGCTCCTGCAATTTTAAAAAACTAACACGGTGTGTGGTACAGGCATTGCCAGGTAAATAATAATCTTTTGTGACAGAACGCAGTTCATCTAACCATTTGATTGCTTCGCTGTATTCCTGATGCATAGTTTCCTGCCAAGGTTTGCGCAATGTTTTTACCAGCAGTCCTGCATACGATTCATTGCGCAGATAGGCATTGGTAACCTGTTTGATATAAGGAAAGAACGACTCTTCCTCGTTGTTCATGCGTTTGTTGACGACCAACGACAGCTTGTCAAGAATCTCTCTCATTTTTTCTAACTCTGGAAATTTTTTGAGGTGCCCTTCCAGGAAGCGATTGGTATAGTTGACGGCTAGCTCCAGCGATCTCTTAAAATACGGGTGATAAACATTTTGAACGAAATCGATCAGAAAGCCGGTGCTCCAATCTTCAAACCGGCATCCCTGGGGAAGTTGCATCAACCGGCAGGCTTCTTCCAATTCACACAATACACTGTTGGTATCCAGTTGCTTGGATTCGCACACTATTTCCAACGGCCACTTGCCTCCGCAACAGAATTCGATATCGTATTTGAGAAACACATCGGCTGTGCGATAATCTTTCTGCACAATATCCGTAACAGGCATTTTTTTATTTATCAGAGGCAACTGGTCTTCCTTGCCTGGAATGTTGAACGACGTCATAAAAACAAAAATAAAAGCACTTATTTCCATCCATCCTGATAAAGATCATCCCCTTTTTTGAGATTGGTCATATACGAGGCCTGGGGCGGATTTCATATTTCCAGCAGGAAGATCTCGGACCTGTGCAACCTGGCAAACAACGGCCTCGCATATATGATCTGAAATTTTTATATAGCCTTGCTGAATAATGTTCTGCCATCTGCGGCCGTTCTTCTTTGTAGGTACATGTCGAAAGCGCTACAGACATTGCGGATAAAATAATGACCAATTGCTGTAAGCGAAGCGCCTTTCAGATCATAATCGACCAGCCCGTCTTTTTGCAATTGAGCCAGTACCGGAAAAGAATAAGTCCCCAAGGGGTCCCTATCTTCTTTATTGAATGATGTGGAGCCGTTACAGGTAATCTCTTTGATATAACGCCTGAAATGAAGGTCCTCTTTATTGAGGAAATACCCCTTTTTTACTGCCAGCATGCCATTGCTGATAGCATGATAATAATCATGCAGGCTCTTTTCGTTCTGGGCGAAGGCATTACCGATATCGCTGATAGCGGATACACCGAGTCCCACCAGGAACTCATTATTTTGCGTAGTGTATCCCATAAAATTACGGTGCAGCTTGCCTTTTTCTTTGGCCAGGAACAGGGAGTCGTTGGGCAATGCAAAATGATCCATGCCAATATCATGATAGCCATTATTTATCAATAAAGACCTGCCTTCCAGGTACAGTTGCATTTTCTCTTCCGGAGCCGGCAGTTGCGATTCGTTGAATAGCCGCTGCATTTTACTGGTCCAGGGAACATGCGCATAACTATAGAAAGCGATCCTGTCGGGTTTCAGGGCCAGTACCTGGTTGAAAGTGTTTCGCAGTCCTGCTGCTGTTTGCAGCGGCAAGCCATAAATGAGATCAAAATTCACAGAACTAAAGCCTGCTTTTCTCGCCTCCTCTGTTGCATGTTGCACGTTTGCAAACGGTTGTATCCGGTTGATAACGCGTTGCACTTCCGGATCCATGTCCTGCACGCCATAGCTGATGCGTTTGAATCCCAAAGACGCGAGTACTTTCAAATGCTCCGGTGTGGTATTATTCGGGTGACCTTCAATGCTGAATTCATGCATGGGGTGTACGATGCTGTTCTTTAGTATAGTGTTAATTAGCCGGCGCAGGTTCAGCGGAGAAAAGAAAGTAGGCGTGCCGCCGCCCAGGTGTAGTTCCCTGATCACCGGTGTTTGCTGCATCAGCCCCCTGTAAAGTTTCCATTCTTTTTCTATGGCCTGCAAATAGGGCTCTTCCACTGCATGATTGGAAGTTATTTTTTTATTGCAACCACAATAAGTACACAGTGATTCGCAAAAAGGAAGGTGTATGTATATGCTGATTCCGTTGCGCACATTTTCGAGTGAGAACTCTTGCTGGAACCGGTCGGTCCATTGAGGCCGGGAAATAATATTCTGCCAGAAAGGAACGGTTGGATAACTGGTGTAACGCGGAACAGGCTGGTTGTATTTCTTGATCAACAAAGGAGGTATGGTTATTTCATTCATCATGCCCAAAACTAACATTGACTTTTTGTGCAGCAGGTGACGGATGTTAGTAATGCAACAGATATTCATCAGCCCGGGATAAAACTGACCCACCTCAAGATGCCAACTGATTAAAATCAGGTGTTCTAAATCCCCCAGGTCATGCTTAACGCAGCGGGGTCTGAATAGTTTTGTGCAATCATTTTCAGCAATACTTCAATTTATGGATGCATCGAACGAAAAACCCTTCTTCCCTTCCGGCGCCATCGCATTTTTCATTGCGCTCGTAGTGCTGGCTCTGATCTTCTGGTACAGTATTTATTTTTTAATGATTAACAGAACCTAAAATCAATAGCCATGGCCATAGACAAAATAGAAAAGCGTATCATCTTCTCTTCCATGGCAGTCATGGGCCTCTTTGTTTTTTCATTGCTCTATGCTATGAAAAAATATAAGAGTAATGTACCCGAATGCCTGCCTTATGATAAAGCATATGCAGAACCCAAAGTGAATAAGCTGGACGATAAGACCTACCAGGTTTTCAGCGTGGCTTCCATGTGGCAGTTCCAGCCGGCTGAGATATACATTCCTGTGGGCAGTGAAGTGGATTTTTATGTAACGTCCAAAGACGTAGTGCATGGATTCAATATTGCACAGAAGAATGTGAACATGATGGCAGTATACGGATCCATCAACAAAACAACTGTCAAATTTGATAAACCCGGTGTGTATGATATCGTATGCCATGAATATTGTGGCGTAGGACACCAGAACATGCACGCACAGGTATACGTGAATTATCCCGATGCTAAGTAAAACCAACGTCATGCAAGTATCAAAGACTTTTAAACGAATCATTTTCCTGGAATTGTCCATCCCCGTTGCGCTGCTGATCATTGGTATCTACCACGGACTGATGCAAACCATTTACCGTGCCGGTGTGTTACAGGACACTTCTTTTGCCAAACTGGGTTATTACCAGGGCCTGACCCTGCATGGTGTGATCAACGCCATTGTGCTTACAACTTTTTTTGCAGTAGCGTTCGGTCACGCCACCATGACCTATTACCTCAAACAGGAGCCTAATAAAAAATTAATGTGGTTCAGCTTTGCACTGATGCTGGGCGGAACGTTGATGGCATCCTGGGCCATGCTGGCAGGAAAAGCATCGGTATTGTATACTTTTTACCCGCCATTGAAAGCGCATCCTTTGTTTTATATCGGAACGGCATTGCTCATCGTAGGATCCTGGGTGCCTTTTTTTAACTGGGCCGTGATGTACACGCAATGGAAGAAAGTTCATGCCGAAACCAAGACGCCGTTGGCTGTTATCGGTACATTGATAAATTTCACCATTTGGTTTGTGTGCACCCTGGCAGTGGCATATGAGGTATTGGTATTACTGGTACCCTGGTCGCTGGGCTGGACAACCACTGTAAATGTGGCCCTCGCCAGGACCCTGTTCTGGTTCTTTGGCCACGCACTGGTGTATTTCTGGTTGTTACCGGCTTATATCATGTTCTATACCATTTTGCCTAAAGTGGCGGGCGGAAAGCTCTACTCTGATCTGGCCGGCAGAATGGCGCTGTTCCTGTTCCTGCTCTTCTCTGTTCCCGTAGGTGTGCACCATCAATACAGCGATCCTTCCATTACACAAGGAGTTAAATTTTTCCAGGGAATGCTTACCTATGGCGTAACTATTCCCAGTTTCATCACTGCGTTTACATTAGCAGCATCACTGGAATATGCAGGAAGACAAAGAGGCGCGAAAGGATTGTTCGGATGGATGAAAAAACTACCCTGGTTCGATGAAAACAATTTCCTGTTCTCTTATTTTATATGCGGACTCATCCTTTTTATTTTCGGTGGCGTTACCGGTATCATCAATGCTTCTTATTCCCTGAATACAGTAGTGCACAATACAGCATGGTTACCCGGGCATTTTCACATGACGGTAGCCGGACCGGTATTCCTTGCTATTGTGGGTATGAGCCTGTATCTCTATTCAGGTATGAGTGGAAAACCGGTATTCATGCGTAAGATCGTTACCATCGTTCCCTATTTGTGGATGATGGGTATGCTGGTCTTTTCTTTCGGTATGAGCTGGGGAGGGTTGCGCGGAGAACCAAGAAGGACCAACCTGGGCATCAGTTATCTCAACCCTAAGAGCGAATTATTCCGCAGCGACTGGGTTCCTACGACCACACTGGCCATGATGGGGGGCATTGTAATGTTCACTGCCGGCATGTTGTTTATTATAGCTTTCTTCGGAACCATTCTGCGGAAGAGAAAAGCAGCAGGCTCGCTGGAAATTCCGGTAAGCGAAGCTTATCACGATGAAAAAAGAGTGCCTTTGTTCGACCAGTTCAAACCCTGGATCATTGCCATGATCATCATATTGGTACTGGCTTATACGCCTGCTTTGATCAATGTTAATAAGAACAGCGGACCGGGCGCTCCCCGATTCAATATCGATAACCCCACACCGCTTGCAAGTGACAACAAATGAGAACTAAAAAGACGATATGGTTTTTTGTGATATTGGTCTTTGTAATACCGGCAATCGCCTGGGTGGGAATGGATTGGTATGAGAGCAGGGTTCAGACTTTGCCGGTACTGGGACCGGCAACAGACAGCGCAGGCAGGCAATGGCAGCATACCATTGCAGACTTCAGGCTGGTGAACCAGGAAGGGGATATGGTGTCGGCCGGTGAGTGGAAAGACAAAGTAGTGGTAGTGGATTTTTTCTTCACGCATTGTCCGGCTATTTGCCCCAAACTTACCGCCAGTTTGAAAAAAATACAGGAACACTATCGCTCCAGTAACCGGTTATTGTTTTGCTCTTTTACAGTTGATCCGGAACGCGACAGCGCGACAGCGTTGAAACAGTACGCTGTCCGCTTCGGTCTGGATACCCGTAACTGGCAATTGCTAACAGGGCGTAAAAAAGATATCTATAAACTGGCCCGTAACAGTTTCATGGTGGTGGCAACAGATGGCGATGGCGGGCCAACAGATTTTATTCATACGGAAAAGCTGGTACTCATTGATCAGCAGAAAAGAATCCGGGGATATTATACCGGAACAGATGATGCAGAAGTACAACAGCTGATTGCGGATATAAGAAAATTGAATGTTCAAGATTAAAAGTTCTAAAAGTGAAAAGACTAACTTTCTTCTTATGGTTCTGTCTTGCCGGATGGCTGCAACAAGCAAAAGCCGGTGATACCGATCATGGTAAAACGATCTTCAATGCACGCTGTGGCGCCTGCCATGCAGTGAATAAGGTAGTGGTTGGCCCTTCTCTCGGAGGAGTAGATCAGCGCCACCCGATCGAGTGGATCATTGGCTTCGTACACTCTTCACAGGGGATGATCCGTAAAGGCGATAAGGACGCAACGGCCTTATTTGAAAAGTTCAATAAAGTAACCATGCCCGATCATCCCGATCTGAGTGAAGAAGACATCAAGCATGTTGTTGCTTATATCAAATTGGAAAGCGCTAAGTCGGAAGGAGAAGCCAAGGCGCCGTTTGCCAAACCCGGACGTAAGAGAGCAGCTTATACGCCCCCTTCTTCGCAGGATGGCACTTTCTTCATCGTTTACATCGGTGCTGTGCTGGTGTTGGTGAAGGCGTTGGTATATGCAGTACAGATTCGCTCCTATGCCCGTAAAATGAAAGCCGGTACTGTAAATATTGTATCAGATGAGCTTAATCCAACACCGAGCAGGCAAAACCTTCCCTCCTGACCAGGCGCATCACATCATCAACGATGAAATCGTGCCCTTCCAAGCGCAGTATCTTATCGCAATCCTCCAGGTCGAAATTGATCTTGCTTGAAGGAAAACGTTGCAGGAGCAGGCCCAGCAATTGACGGGCCTGCTCCTGCTTCACAACATTCGTTTTAAAAACTTCCACCATTATCCATTGACTTTATGATCGAAATTGAGCATCCACTGGATACCGAACTTGTCTATAAACATGCCAAAATAAGCGCCCCAGAACATATCACTCATCGGCACAATTACCTGTCCGCCTGCAGAAAGGCCGCTGAAAACCTTATCGGCTTCTGCTTTGCTATCCGGACTCAACGCAATAGAAATATTATTGCCTGTAACCTCCGGCTGGCCCATTGAAGTAAGTACATCTGTTGCCATGAGCATACCGCTTTTACCGATGGGCAGTGCAATGTGCATGATCTTGTTCATGTCCTGCTCGGGAACATTGGAGCAGCCGGGCTGGTCTTTCACGTCTTTGAAACGCTGTACGAAGGCGAATTCACCGCCGAAAACAGATTTATAAAAATTGAAGGCTTCTTCGGTATTGCCGTTGAAGTTGATGTAAGGATTCATGTGTTGCATGGCAATGATTTTTGTTTTAAGGATTGATAGTTTCACAAAGCTAACAGGCTTTTCCAGAGAAAAGTGGTGGTAATACGGCAATCTATGGGGTTGATTGCGACACCGATTTTTGTATCTTTATAACATGAAACCGAGCATGATCATTATCTTACATTTAGCGGGATGTCATTGCGAGGTTCCATCCGACCAAAATAAAATAAAAGACAACGGATGAAACATATATCCATTATCGTACCTCGCGGAGCCGTATTAGGCAGTGTCGACGACCCCAGGCACCTGTTTCAATCTTTGAATGATTTTCTCCTGTCGGCCCGGCAACCGCCCATGTACAAGATACAATTGGTGGGCCTTGACCGCAAGGTTCCCCTGCACGATGGTTCTTTTACAGTAAACACCGATGCCTTGTTGGATGAAGTGAAAAAGACAGACCTTGTCATTATCCCGGCGCTGAGTGGTGATATGAAAGACGCCATTGAGATCAACAAGGATTTCATACCCTGGATTGTGCAGCAACATCGCGCAGGCGCTGAAGTAGCCAGCCTTTGTATCGGCGCTTTTCTCCTGGCTGCCACCGGTTTGCTGGAGGGTAAAAAATGCTCTACGCATTGGATGTACGCCAGAGAGTTCAGGAATATGTTCCCACAGGTGAACCTGGTGGATGATAAAATTGTGACCGACGAAAATGGCATCTACTCCAGCGGCGGCGCCAAATCTTACTGGAACCTGTTGATCTATCTGACAGAAAAATATGCCAGCAGGCAGATGGCGGTGATGGCTTCCAAATATTTCCTCATAGAGATATACCAGAATACACAATCGCCTTTTACAGTGTTCAGAGGTCAGAAGGAACACGAAGACGAGCCCATCAAAAAAGCGCAGGAATTCATCGAAGCCAATTTCCAGGAAAAAATAACGGTAGACCAATTAGCTGTTATGCTCTCATTAGGCCGCCGCAGTTTTGAACGACGCTTCAAGAAAGCCACCTGCAATACGGTTGCCGAATACATCCAGCGTGTGAAAGTAGAAGCAGCCAAGAAAGATTTTGAACTCAGCCGCAAAAACATCAACGAAGTCATGTATGAAGTAGGCTATTCCGATACCAAAGCCTTCAGAACCATTTTCCGTAAGGTAACAGGTCTTTCGCCGGTGGCTTATCGCAACCGGTACAATAAAGAAATGATCGCCGTTTAACTGGCAGGTACCGCTTTCTTCTTGTGATATAAAATATAAGACGCGAATACCAGCAGGTGTCCAATCAATATGAAGCTCCATTGCGATGCGGGATCACCTACGGAAATCGATGAGTAAAGCGCTCCGGTAAGGTCAATGATCAAACCGGCATAGGCCCACTCTTTGAGTCGCGGAAACCCTGGAAACAAGATGGCAACTACTGCCAGCAATTTGGCAATACCCAGGAAGGGAATGAGGTAGTTGGGATAGCCGAGGTGTTTGAATAATGTAATTGATTCAGGTGTACTCATGGCATTCACTATGCCGCTGAAAGTCATCATCAGGCACAGGATTCCGGTTACGATCCAGTAAGCGATTTTTACTTTTTTCATAGCGATGGTTTATGAAATGAATATACTGATTTTATTCATGAAGCCCAGGTGATGACGGTAGCATTATTTTGATGGGTTATTCAAGGCTCTGATGATCAGTTAACTACACAAGGGCTAGGGCAATTCTTACACCATCCCCCGGTGACATAGCCATTGATCTTATAGGCAATATCGGAATAGAGTTTTTCCAGGGTCACATAATCGGTATTGATGGTAAAGTTAAAATCACCATCATACACATAAGCGGTTACGGAAGCGCCATAGTGCCCGTAGTTATCATTGTTGAGCGTAATGTACAGGTTGAGGTTGGGTGTAACGCCATCGGCCAGTTTGTACTTGGAATAATTTGCAATGTTGAGATCGTCCAGTACGAGGGTGGGTCGTATGCGTTGTACCTCTGTTATATCCTTCATGTTATAACTGCCAGTGATGTTGACTTTCACCAACACGGGGCTATAATTGATGGGTTGGTGTTTGGTGCAAGGCTGGGGTTTGGAATGATAAGTTTGGCGAGGAGGCGCGCTGGCAACCGCCATCAACAGAAAAGTCAATACAATGGTAAACGACAGCAGGTCTGCTTTATTTCTTTTCATACAGGGGGAATATTAGACTTGGGAAAAGGATAATGGATGCGCATTCCACTGATCCGTAAGTGAGGAGGTCGTACCAGTCAAATGTTCCTTTGAGCAATCCGAACCCCTGTGCTGCTTCTATGGCGAATGGCAATAGGAAGATAAGCAATTTATTCCTGAAATACAATACCCTGTGTTCGGAAAGTACAACGGTTACCAGCATCAGCGCGCTGCACCATGCAGCATCGGAAAAGTAGCCAATTAAAAACAGCTGTAAAAAAGAATGATCATTCAATGACCTTCGAACAGGATGGAATGGTTCGAGGATCAGTATTCGTGGTTGAAAAAGATAATAATTGATCAATCCGGCCAACAGCAAGCCTATAGCCAGTAACAGTAAAGTTTTGTGCCTGACCGATAACCTGGTGAACCAATGATAAACGCCGGACATACAATGGTAAAGTTAATAAGGGATTCATGCAATTTTGAAAATGTGCTAACTTGTTATCTGAATAGATGAGCAAGGAATACCATAAGCTAGATAACCCTGCCTGGTATGCGCTTACAGAAACGCATGCAGCATTTGCGATAGGCAATACAGTCGTGAAAAGATACCGGCCAGATGTGGTTGCCTTTACAGCGTATCAGACTGGAAATGAAAGTGTGCAAGATCAGTTTGATCAACTGATTCAACAGCATGAACCCTTTTTCATCATCGGTGATCTGCCACAGCTACCTGCGCATTACTCATTACTGACAAGATTGGCGTGCGAACAAATGGTTTGTAGTGCCCATATCCCTGCACCTATTACTGAAACCATAATACCTTTAGGCGAAGCCAATGAAGATGAGGTGTACGAACTGATCAACTTAGTGCAACCAGGTTACTATAAACATAACACCCGTCTGATGGGAGATTATTTCGGTATCCGGTTTGAAGGCCGCCTGGTTGCAGTTACCGGTGAACGGATGCGAATGGATGGATTTACAGAAATCAGTGCTGTTGTTACACATCCTGATTTTGCCGGCCGTGGTTTTGCAAAACAACTGGTAGCATTTGTATCTAATAAAAACCTGGAACAAGGCATCGTTCCATTCTTGCATGTAGCCCAAAGCAATGAAAGGGCCATCCGGTTGTATCAATACTTGGGGTTCAGTCGCAGAAGAAGTATTGATTTCACCAAATTTTGCAGACAATAGTGGAAGATGAAAGGATAAAATACATTAAATTTGAATTATGAGCACAGTGCAAGTGGACATATTGAACCCGAAAGCAGGCAAACTTTTACAAGATCTTGCTGATATGAAATTGATTTCGATCAAGGAAATGTCAGACGATGGTTTTTTAGCTATTGTAAAAAAGATACGCAAAAAAGCACATAAAACCGTTCCATCACTGGAAGATATTACGAAAGAAGTAGAATCGGTTAGAGCCAAGCAATATGCCAAGCAAAAGAGATAAAATTATTCTCGATACCAATCTGTGGATAAGCTTTTTGCTAACTAGAGCTTATCTCAAAAGTAATTTCTTAAAAGGATAACGATGCAAGCCAGTTGAACAAACCCTAAAAAGTTTTGCTCGTGATAATCATATCTCGTTTGACATCGGCGGAACTGTTGAATCCAGGCAAAAAGTCTTTCCACTTTCCATCGGTTTCTATATCTTCTGAGTTCACGCCCATCCTGGGTTGA
>PVEQ01000012.1 GCA_002973575.1 Sediminibacterium magnilacihabitans | reverse complement strand
TCGCTTTAAATTCGGCGCTGAACTTGCGCCTGCTTTTCTTTGTCATATTTGGTAATTTAAGATGAAAATTTCATTCTTAACTACCTGCCCTCTTTTTAGGGTACATTATACTATGCCTGTGTTGCAAAGAAATCGGTGGACAATAATGCCTCGAATATTTCGTTTTTCACCATTAGTGCAGACATTTATTATTTGTAAATAAAACAGATACTGCTTTGAAGGTCGCAATCTGCGTCCTCCAATCTGGTTACTTTATCCCGCCCATCCTTCTCTATCCAGGCTCCTGTATTGAATGGCTTCGGCTAAGTGTTCAGGGCGGATTTCCTGGCTGGCGTCCAGATCGGCAATAGTGCGGCTCACTTTGAGGATGCGGTCGTATGCACGGGCACTCAGGTTGAGGCGTTCCATGGCTTTTCGTAACAGGTTGTTACAAATGTTATTCAGTTGACAGTGTTCCTGCATTAACTGAGTATTGATCTGTGCATTGGCGTAAATGCCGGGATGTTCTTTATAGCGTTCAGCTTGCAGATCACGTGCTGCCACTACGCGTTCGCGTATGGAGGCGGAACTTTCTGCTTGCCTGTCATCATTCAACGCTGTGAATGCCACGGGTGTTACTTCTACATGCAAGTCTATGCGATCTAACAGTGGACCGGATACTTTATTGAGGTATTTCTGTACGGCGCCGGGCGGACAACTACAGGCTTTTTCCGGATGATTATAATAACCGCAAGGGCAGGGATTCATGGAAGCCAGGAGCATGAAACTGGCCGGAAAATCAAGTATCATTTTGGTTCGTGAAATACTCACTTTCCTTTCTTCCATGGGTTGTCGCATTACTTCCAATACTGTTCTTTTGAATTCGGGCAACTCATCCAGGAATAAAACGCCGTTATGTGCCAATGAAATTTCTCCGGGCTGCGGAACACTTCCACCACCTACCAATGCCACATCACTGGTAGTATGATGCGGTGAACGGAAGGGCCGCCTGCTGATGAGCGAACTGTTCTCGGGTAATTTGCCCGCCACACTATGGATCTTGGTAGTTTCCAATGCTTCGTGCAAACTCAATGGCGGCATGATGGTAGGCAACCGCTTGGCCAGCATGGTCTTTCCGGCGCCGGGCGGACCAATCAGCAATGCATTGTGCGCCCCTGCGGCAGCAATCTCCAGCGCGCGTTTGATGTGTTCCTGCCCTTTTACATCACTGAAGTCCATACCGAACGCATACTGGTCGTCGAAAAATTCATCTCTTGTATTGACCACAACGGGTTGCAGCGATTGTTCATCTTTAAAAAATGCGATGACTTCATTCAAATGAGCAACGCCATACACCAGCAGGTTGTTGACCATCCCCGCCTCACGCGCATTGGCTTTGGGAATGATCAATCCTTTAAAGCCTTCTTTGCGTGCTTGTATAGCAATGGGTAATGCACCTTTGATGGGTTGTATACTACCATCGAGCCCTAATTCTCCCATGATCACAAATTCTTGCAGTCGCTCTATGTGGTGCAATTGCTCACTGGCTCCCAGTATTCCCACAGCAATGGGCAGATCAAAAGCAGAGCCTGTTTTCTTAATATCAGCCGGCGCCAGGTTCACAATTACTTTGGTGCGCGGCATGTGATAATCGTTGCTCTTGATGGCGCTTTCAGTTCGTTTCAAACTTTCACGCACAGCATTATCGGGCAGACCTACAATGCTGTAGCTCTGTCCCATGCTAACATTCACTTCTATTGTAATCGTAATCGCTTCCACTCCCTGCACAGCGCTGCCAAAGGCTTTTACCAGCATAATGATGATTTCGTAAAGGGTAAAAGTGGAAATTAAGAAAATTAGCGCGCTGAAAAGCAGTATTTATACCTGATTTTACAGGCTTTCCAGCATCTTGACTACACCCTCGCTACGGAGGGCTAAGTAACCTATGTGATCGTCTAAAAATGCACTCTCCTTATAGTCTTCCTGTAATTGAATTGTATGGGAGGCGTTTTTTATGATTGTTTTTTTGAGTTGATCAATGCAATGAGTTGCATTTTATCCTTGATCATAACTCTCCGAATAGAATACCATAACTCTCTTGCGGGTAGAGGGAATGGATATTTATTGCTAAAGGTTTTATTGAAAATAAACGGACTCTTATATAGCCTCATGTTTTTTGCTTTGTCGAGTTCCTTGCAAAAAGAGAAATCCACATCATTAAAGTCTTTTGTAAAGTATAGATAGGTAGTATCATTATAAGAATCGCCGGATTTATTTACTGTTACATATTTTTCCAACAAATTCGATTTGTTCAAAAATGTTCGTTGAAGGAGGCTGTCGGTTGCTTTAGTCAAAAAGCCATTATAAAAGTTGCATCCCCAAAAACCTTTTTGAAAAAGAAATGTATCAATATTAGTTTTTTTACTTGTAGAGGAATTCAAGGAATCATACATGTATCCATAGGAACTTCCCTTGGAGACAATTAAATAGTTGTAACTAATTTTGTTTGCAATAAATGTCTTGTTGGAAACAGTTCCAGAATGATTCAATCACAAAACAGATACCTTTTGCAACAACATCGCACCTGAACGTGATTTTATACCAGGTATGCGATGTTATTGAAGAAGCCTTTCTGCTCAAAAATCGGTAGTTTATCTGAGTAGAAAGGCTTCTTAACAAGCTTTGATAAGGAGTTTGTCGATATAATAAGGTTTCTTATTTAATAAATTTCAATGGTTTATTGGCCTCACCCGGAATTTTAATAAAATAAGTTCCGCCTTGCAGCTTTGATACATCAACCTGTGTTATTGTATTAACCAGTTTGATTCTTTGTAAGATTCTTCCTGATGCATCGAGTATTATGGCATATTTGCCAACATTTTTTGTTTTTACCTGCAACTTTAAAACGCTGTTCACGGGATTAGGGAATAGCCTGTCTTCCGATACATTTTCTTCGGATGCTGTTGCAGTTAGTGATTGGGGAGGTGTTCTTACTATTCTACCGGAGCAACTTCCTGTTATGGGCCCAATAGTAATGGAAGAAGTTGGACTGGGGTCTGAATTACCGCATGGTGTTGTAGCCACAACGCTTAAGTAATCATAGTAAGTCTGTCCGGTTGTTGTCTGGTTTAACGGTTTGAGTAAAAAGTAATCGCCATAATAGCCGGGACGGTAACGGTAAATACCATATCTACACCCAGACAAACTTCAGTTGATTCCTGAGGAGCGATGCTTTGGGCATTTACCTGCATTGCTGTTATCAAAAGCAAGGGAATGAGTAGAATTTTGTTTTTCATAGTGGTTTGTTTTATTTGGATAAATGAATTTGAAGACCAATATTTAACTGAAACGATTTTTTTTCGGTTTTATAGTTATCCTTTATCTCCTCACTTCTCTGGTAATAGCCAATGGTGAATTCCAGACCGATACTGGAATTGAAATAAACGACAGGCCCGGCAGCTACTAAAAAAATATGAATCGGGCCATTTTGTGGATGAAAATTCACAGAACCTAATTGGTAACTGGCTTCGGTAAAAAGATTAACAGGCTTTTCAGTATCCAGAAAATAATAGCGGGCAAATGGCCCGACCGTGTAGCGGCTATTATTTGAAGTAATCAATCCATTTATTGTTTTAAATTTATCCCAATCAAAACTTATTCTCAGTCCCGCAGCAAACCTGTCCATTAAAAAATAGCCAACGTTTGGCGAGACACCAAGATGGATAGTGTTACTTTCCGGATATACGGTATTAGGATAAGAAGCGTTTGTCGTTTTAATGGAAGAGAAATTAACGGTGCCTCCCAGCAGCCAAGTTCCTTTTGTAATCTGACTCTTAGCGGACATTGAGAATAATACAAAAATCACAATAGTTACAATGAGTCTCATGAAAAGGTTTATTTTAGTGTTTATGTCACACAATATTGCCTACAACATAGTATTAGGCTGATCGTATATACTAATTGATGACTTAAGAATTGAGGGTGGGATTCTTATTCTAAATAGCGAAATAAAAAAATATTTTTCAATATTTCATCCGTATAAACACTGAATTTATGTGGTTGTTTACACGGTTTTTTATGGTGTTTTGCGCAAAAAGGATCTGGATCAGCTCATTTATTATTCAATTCAACCTGCCCATCCTTCTCTATCCAGGCTCCTGTATTAAATGACTTCGGCTAAGTGTTCAGGGCGAATTTCCTGGCTGGCTTCCAAATCGGCAATGGTCCGGCTCACTTTTAGGATGCGGTCGTATGCGCGCGCGCTTAAGTTGAGGCGCTCCTGTTCAGCCGGCAATAGTTCATGCATCAGTCGAGTATTGATCTGCGCATTGGCGTAAATGCCGGGATGTAGTGAGTAGAATTTTTGTTTTCATAGGGTTTTGTTTTATTTATTTAAATGGATTTGAAAACCAATACCTATTTGAAATGATTTTTTGTCTTCCTTATAACTACCTTTGATTTCTTCGCTTCTCTGAGAATACCCAATGGTAAATTCCAGCCCGACACTGGAGTTGAAATAGATGACAGGGCCGGCAGCCACTGAAAGTAGCTTGATCGAGCCCGTTTGTGGCGTATTGCTTATAACGCCCAATTGGTAACTTGCTTCGGTAAAAAGATTAAATGGTTTTTCAGCATCTAGAAAATAATAGCGGAAGAATGGCCCGATCGTATAGCGACGTATATTTGAAGATAGGCCTCCACTTGTAGCTACTTGAGCTTTGTTCCATGAGAAACTCTGTTTCAATCCCGCAGCAAACTTGTCCATTAAAAAATACCCGATGGTCGGTGAAGCAGTAACATTAGTTATGTCAACATCTGTTTCCTGAGTAGGTGTAGGATAAGAAGTGGCAGTTTTGGAAGAGGAGAAATTAACTGTACCGCCCAGCAGCCAGTTACCTTTTGTTACTTGGCTTTTAGCAGACATTGAGATTAATACAAAGATTACAATAGTTAAAACGGGTCTCATAATAGGAGGTTTATTTTTAGTGTCGTTTTCAACATAATGGTACCTGCAACATAATGTTATGTTGATTGTACATATTGATGCCCTAAGAATTGGTGGGATATTCTTAACGAGATGAAGAGGAGACAAGTAACAAATAGCGTCTCACGGAGAAAGCAGGTATTACCGTCAACTCCCTAGTAATTTCCAAAAATAAAGTAAGGCAATATTTTTTGTATATGTATCGTGAAAAACACTGAATTTATCCGTTGTTTTCACTGTATTTTATGGTGTTTTTTACAAAATTATTTAAGCCAATCTGCTTATTCTTCAATTCAACCAGCCCATCCTTCACGATCCAGGCTCCTGTATTGAATGGCTTCTACTCCCTGGACGGCACTGCCGAAAGTCTTGACTAACATATATCGCTGCTTGAAAAGATAAACGGGGAAATTAAGCAAGTTGATGTATTAAAAATAGAAACGGGTATTTCTACTTAAAACAAATACGCAATCCGGTAATTGTTAAAATCGGTAACATTTTCGATAAAAAATAATTCGTAATTTATTTATAATCAATCAATCATTAACAGGATTGATTTGTCTACCGAGTTTGGCACAGTTCATGCATTATTGCGTACAAGAACCGATTTATTATCTAAAAAAAAAGTCATGAAACACAGATTTACTAAAATTTCTCTGCTCTCCCTTTCATTAGGAGCTCTCTTGTTCGCTTCCTGCACAAAGAAAGCCGATAATGGAAATGCTACTATTCAGTTCCAGGCACAAGCCAATAACAGCACTTATACTATGAACGGCAGTAGCATTACCCCCGTATCATCTTCCTCCAGTACCACTGGTATTGCTACCGTTAACTGGACATCAGGATATGTAGTGGCTAGTGAATTTCAATTCGAGGCAGAGAAAGAAAACAACAACAACCAGACCGATACTATGCACGTACAATACGAAGCCAAAGGCCCCTTCAAGTTCGACCTGTTCGCACCTCCTGCTACATTGGCTTCTCTGAATATACCGGCAGCTACCTATGATCATGTGCAGGTAGAAGTAGAGGGTATCAAATCTGCTTCAGGTGATCCTAACTTTTACCTGAAAGGAACTTACAAAAATGTAGCAGGTGTTGTAACGCCCGTTATCATACAGATAAACGAAACCTTCGATATCAACTCTGAAATAACCAAATGGCAGGCGCAAACCATCACTTATACCAGTCTGGTTACGATGCACCTGGACTTACTGTTGAAGAATGTGACCACTACGTTGCTGGATAATGCAACTCAAACCAGTGGCAGCATTGTGATCAGCGGCACCTCCAATGCCGATATATACCAGCTCATTGTAGCCAACCTGAGGTTTATGAGTGGAGTAGAGTTCCATTAATATCACAAACGGTCGAGCATCTGAACCACGCCTTCCTTGCGAAGGATGAAATAACCCATGCGATCGTTGCTGATGCCTTCCTTGAGATGATAACTGAATACCAACTGATCGTTTTCGACATTGGTTTCAAAATAACGGAATTGAATATTCGGATACCGCCTTAGTTCATCACCGATCTCATACAAGTGAGTCGATAAGATGAATAAGGCGGTTTTCAATTTCAATAAACCCTGGATCACGGTGGTACTGCATTTCATGGCATCCTGTACATTGGTGCCTTTGAACAGCTCATCGATGAGTATAAGCCATTTCTTGCCATCACTGATCTTTTCAATGGTATTGCGTACGCGCTGCACTTCATTGAAGAAAAAACTTTCACCCTTGATGATATTGTCTTCCACCTGTATATTGCTCAAGAGTCCGTAGAACTGGCTCAGCCGCATGGTTTTGGCTGGTACGCCCATACCCAGGTGCGCGAGGTATACACTTACACCTACCGCTTTGATGAAAGTACTTTTCCCACCCATATTGGCGCCGGTGAGAAAAAGAAAATTCCTGTCTATATCCAATCCTGTATCGTAACTCACGGGTGTTTGCAACAAAGGATGATACAGATCCTTCGCTTCTATGAAAGGTTCGACAGATGCTTCTAGAACAGGGAAACAGTAATCATATTTCTTACAGGCAACAGCCAGGCTCAAATAAGCATCAAGACGGCTGTAAATATCAAAGAGTTCAAATGCGGAAGTTTTGAAATGGTATTTCAGGAAGGCGCCGAAAACCAGTACTGTTCTGCTATTCAGTTTTTTCGCATCACTTTCCATCATGTAAGGAACAGCTCCCTTGCTCAGCAATATTTCTATGCGCGTTACATACAGTTGCAAAAGATCACTCATGGGGCCTTGCCTGAGTAGGGTCACTACGTTATTCAACCCTTTTACAAAATCAATGCAATGTCCAACGGTATACCTGGTAAGGGAATAGTCGGCTTTATTGAAGAGTTTGTAAAGAAAACTGCCCACATGATCGGGCCTGTGCGGGTAACTGTTGATCTGAGAGTCGTAAAACTTCTCTACCACCATCATGGTGCCGTTGGTGATAGTAGTAGGCCAGTGACCGGCAACCGCCATGAGCTGCCGGATCGTTTGCTGGGTGTCCAGCATATCTTCGATATTGTCGAGCGGCTTACCCAGCAGTAAGCGCAGGTATTCGCGCCCGTCGTTGGTCTGTGTGTAGTTGAGGTGGTGGAATAAGGATAGTTCCTCTTCACGGTGGAATATGTTGAGGTCGGAAAGGGTAGTCTTGTCTACTTGCATAGTCTTAAATGGAATAACAAGCTAAGGATTATCTGTTGAATCTTAACCGCATTCCCATTTGAGATTCATCGAATGCCCCATTTCCATAAACGAGGTGGCCATTTACGAAACTATTTGTGATCACCGGGGTGCTGAAGCCTTCCAGCGGACTCCATCCGCATTTGTACAGGATGTTTTCTTTGGATATGGTTGCAGATGCGTTGAGATTGACCAGCACCAGATCGGCATGGTATCCTTCGCGTATAAAACCTCTCTCTTTTACCTGGAAACACCGGGCAACGGCATGGCTCATTTTCTCCACCACTTTCTCCAGGCTGATGGTTCCTTCGTTCACATAATGCAGCATCAATGCCAGCGAATGTTGCACCAGTGGCAGGCCTGCATGTGCATGTTCATAATCTTCCTGTTTTTCGGCCCAGGTATGCGGCGCATGATCGGTGGCGATCACGTCGAGCCGGTCGTCGAGCAGCGCTTGCCATAATGCAGTTTTATTATGAGGCGCTTTGATGGCGGGATTGCATTTGATCTGGTTGCCCAATCTCGCATAATCGTCGCTGGTAAAATGCAGGTGGTGTACACATACTTCAGCTGTGATCCGCTTCTCTTCGAGCGGGATCATATTGGTGAATAGCTGCAGTTCTTTTTCTGTACTGATGTGCAATATGTGCAAACGACTGCCATGTTTCTTAGCATATTGAATGGCTTTGAAAGAAGATTCAAAACATTCCTCTTCATTGCGAATGATGGGATGGTCGGATGGCTCCAGCTTGTCTTTTTGCCGCTTTAACGCCTGCAGATTGGCCCTGATCATGCTTTCTTCTTCGCAGTGGGTGGTAATCAACAGCTCACTGCCGGCGAAGACTTTATCCAGTTGCAGCGGATTATCTACCAGCAGGTTGCCGGTGGAGGAACCCATGAATATTTTCACACCACAGATATCCTGTTTTTTGTCGTTGGCTTTAAGCACTTCATCCAGGTTATCGTTAGAAGTGCCTATATAGAAAGAATAATTTGCCAGGGAAGTCTGTGCGGCAATAGCGTACTTCTGCTCCAACAGTTCGTGGGTGAGGGCAGGCGGTTTGGTATTGGGCATTTCCATGAAACTGGTTACTCCCCCCGCCACGGCTGCCCTGGCTTCGGAATAGATATTGGCTTTGTGTGTAAGACCCGGTTCGCGGAAATGCACCTGGTCGTCAATGGCGCCGGGCAGGAGGAACTGGCCACTGCCATCGATTTCGGTAGCGACACCGGGCAGTGTAATCACGCCGCCCATCTTTTCAATCCGCCCGTTTTTGATCCACAGATCGCCAAAGGTCCGCTGACCTTCATTCACCATGCAACAATCCTTGATGAGGTAGTCTTTGTTTGCCATATCCTTTTAATTGCGAATGCAATTTAATGAGACAATTAGACAATTCGGCAATTCGACAATGGGACAATGAGACAATTCAGCAATTGTCGAATTGCCGAATTGTCTCATTGCGCGATTAGTCTTCCAGGTGGATGGAGAAAACGATCATACGCGACTGTATTTTGTCGAGCACATTGGAATATTTGAGGGTAGGATCGAGCTGGTGGATATTTGACAAGCCATAGCTGATCTTGATCTCGGGCGAAACGGTTACAAAGGGCAGGTAGAAATTGAAGCCCATACCCGCTTCCAATCCGAAATCGTATTTTTTCAATTTGATAATGTCATCGGCATTCCGTACGGCCGAATTGCTCGAGAGGTCCATATCGAATTTGAACCCGCACAGCAGATAGGTCTTGAAATTCCCGATCCTGTCGGAGTTGAACTTGATATGAAAAGGGAAACTCACCAGGGTGGAGGGAAGTATCTGTTTCTGAAAGGAAGCTTCTCCCGGTTTGGTAATGCCCAGTGTATACGACAGGAATTTGGAACCGCCGATGACCAACTGCGGATTGGCCCTCGCTTCGAAATGATCGGTCAGCCTGAGGGTGGCCAGCAGGCCCATGGCAATGCCTCCGCTGGATCCGGGAATTACACTGCGTATACTATCGCTTTGCAGGAACTTGGGTGATTTACTCACCTGCAGATATGAACTGTTGTAGCCCAGTGTAAGGCCGAAATAATAGGGAAGGTTATCGTGGTTGATACGATAGATTTCTCTTTGCGCCTGCACATGCAGGACGCCAACGGATAAAAGGATCAGCAGAACTATTTGCTTCCGCAATAGATGGTGCATACGCCTAAAGTAAGCTTTTTCAAATAAGTTTGAGTAAATCTTGCTTCATGCATTATGTTTAAAAAGGTTTGCCCCTCGGGGAATGCCTGTACACTATGGTTCAGGTAAGTATAAGCGTCTTTGTTTTTTGCGAATAATTTACCAAACGCCGGAGTGATCACATTCATATAAAGGTTGAACAACCCCCTGAACAGTCCCGCCGGTTTCGAAAATTCCAGCACCACTAATTTACCACCCGGCCGCAATACACGATACATTTCACGCAATCCTTTTTCCAGGTGCTGGAAATTACGCACGCCAAAAGCCACGGTGATGGCGTCAAAGCTATTGTCTTCAAACGGAATAACCTCGCTATCGCCGCTGCATAATTCAATATGATCTGTTAAATGCAGTTTTTGCAGCTTCTTGCGACCCAGTTCCAGCATTCCTTCCGAAATATCGATACCGATGATCTTTTTCGGATGCAACAGTTGGTAAGTCATGATGGCTACATCACCGGTGCCGGTAGCTACATCCAGTATCTGCTGCGGATGCAGTGACTCCAGCTGCCGGATGGCTTTCTTCCTCCATCGTACATCGATGCCTGCGCTGAGAAAACGGTTGAGAAAATCATACCGGAAAGCGATCTTGTTAAACATCTCCGCTACCTGCTCTTTCTTCTCCATCCCACTTTCCTGGTAAGGCACTATTTCATCGTGCGCAAATTTTGCCATAGGCTGCAAAGATATTGAATTTCATCACCACGGGCTTACTATCTTCGTTGGGCATGAAAGCACGTGTTTACAAGTCTACTGGCAGCTGGTATACCGTAAAAGGGGAGGACGGAAACTTCTATAATGCCCGTATCAAGGGCATTTTTAAGATAGACGCCATCAGCTCCACCAACCCCATTGCGGTGGGCGATGAGGTAGACATAGACATTGAAGCGGTGCAGGAGGAGTCGGCTGTGATCACTGCTATTGCCGACAGGCGTAATTATGTAGCCAGGGTATCGCCTCACAACAAACGGCAGCATCATATCGTTGCTTCCAATCTCGACCAAAGCATTTTGTTCGCTACATTGAAAGAGCCACGCACCTCACAGGGTTTCATGGACCGTTTCCTGGTTTCCTGTGAAGCCTATCATATTCCGGCCATCATTGTATTCAACAAGTCAGATATCTACCGCAAAAAAGAGTTGGAACGGTTCCAGGAATACAAGCAGATGTACGAGGCGATCGGTTACCAGGTAGTGTTGGCCAGTGTGTTGAAGAAAGAAGGTATTGAAGAAGCGAAAGCGCTACTGAAAGATAAAACTACCTTACTGAGCGGACACAGCGGTGTAGGCAAATCCACCTTCATCAATGCCGTATTCCCCCGGTTCAACCTGCGCACACAGGAAGTGAGCAGTTGGAGCGGCAAAGGCATGCATACCACCACTTTTGCCGAGATGTTCGACCTCGATAATGGGGGACATATCATTGATACACCGGGTGTGCGTGAATTCGGATTGGTAGATATTACCAAACAGGAACTCTCGCATTATTTCCCCGAGATGAGGGCATTGCTGAACGAATGCCAGTTCAATAACTGCATGCATATTGAAGAGCCGGGATGCGCGGTAAAGCAAGAAGTTTTGAGCGGAGCTGTATCGGAAAACCGCTATATCAGTTACCTCAATATATTAGATACTATGGATGACAAAAACTATTAAGGATAATGTCTGATTGCTGATTAGATCATTTCTGATTTGTGATAGTTCCTGGGAGTTCATTGTATTCACTGAACCAGGAAGCATACTTCACATAGTTATTCGATATGCGGTCTATCTCGCCATGAATGAGATCCTGTGAAACATCTTTTACTTTTTTAGCGGGAACACCGGCATAAATAGCGCCTGCTTCTACCACTGTTCCTTCCAACACTACCGCACCCGCTGCAATGATGGCATTACTATGTACTTCACAGCGATCCATTACAATGGCGCCCATGCCAATGAGTACATTATCGTGCACCGTACAACCATGCACCAGTGCATTATGACCGATAGAAACATTGTTGCCGATAACAGTAGGGTTTTTCTGGTAAGTACAATGGATGATCGCGCCATCCTGCACATTGACTTTATTACCCATTTTGATATAATGCACATCACCCCTGATAACAGCATTAAACCATATACTGCACTCATCGCCCATCACCACATCGCCCACGATGGTGGCATTGGGCGCTACAAAACAATTTTCGCCGAATTGGGGATGTTTGCCGAGAACAGGTAGTATGGTTGCCATAAAGTTTGAGATTTCAATGTTCAAATTTCTAATTTTAAACCCAGGAAAACTAATAAATGATGAGTGTTACACCGAACAGACAGTTATTTCTCCGGCACATTGCACAAACTTCTCCCGCGCCGATTGGCATTGAGATGAAAAAAGCAGCGGGTATTCATTTGTGGGATATAGAAGGAAAGGAGTACGTTGATCTCATCTCCGGGTTCAGTGTGTGTAATATCGGGCACAGTCACCCTGCTGTGGTGAAAGCCGTGCAGGAACAGGCTGCTGAATACATGCACCTCATCGTGTATGGCGAATTCATAGAAGCGCCGCAGGTGGGATATGCCAAAATGCTTACAGATCATTTGCCGGCTTCTCTCAACTGCGTATACTTTACCAATAGCGGCGCTGAAGCCACAGAAGGTGCTATGAAACTGGCCAAGCGGGTTACGGGCCGCACGCGGGTCATTGCTGCTAATAAAGCTTATCATGGCAGCACACAAGGCGCTTTGAGTATGATGGGAGATGAATATTGGCGCAATGCGTTCAGGCCTTTGCTCCCGGATATTGATCATTTAGATTATAACAGCCAGGCGCTGATCGATGCGATCGATCGCAATACGGCATGTGTATTCCTGGAAACAATACAGGCAGAGAGTGGTATTGTAAAACCGGATACAGCCTGGATACAAGCCGTCAGGAAGAAATGCACCGAACAGGGAGCGCTCCTGGTATTGGATGAAATACAGGCAGGCTTTGGCAGAACAGGCAGCTTATGGGCTTTTGAACAGTTGGATCTGTTACCCGATATCTTACTATTAGGAAAAGCGTTGGGAGGCGGGATGCCGCTGGGAGCTTTCATTGCCGATCAATCTCTGATGCAACAACTGACGCACGACCCGGTACTGGGCCATATCACCACATTCGGAGGTCATCCTGTTTCCTGTGCAGCCGGAAAGGTAGCCATGGAAGTATTGTTGGCGGGAAAGTATATTGAGCAGGTTAAACAGAAAGAGGCAATACTCAAACGTGCATTGCAACATCCCGCCATCATCGATGCACGCAGTGCAGGTTTGTGGATGTCGCTTCAATTTAAAACAGCGGAACTGAACCAGGCCATCGTACACGCCTGCGTAAAGAACGGACTGATCACCGACTGGTTCGTCTTCGCGCCCGACAGGCTGCGCATCGCACCACCGCTCATCATTACAGCAGAAGAACTGAAAGAAGTATGCGACAGGATCGTATACAGCATCCAGTCAGTAGTGAAATGATCAGCAATTGCCCATCCGGCAGAACCTGCTGTAGAGTTTTTCGTAACGCGGAATGATGTTCTTGATATCGAAACGGCGGGCTTGCTTGTAAGCCGCATCTTTCATGGCATTCAGTTTTACATCGTCGCGCAAAAGTTCAATGGCAAAGCGGCTCATACTTTCTACGTCGCCCACATTGGCCATAAAACCTGTTTCGCCCTGTATGTTGATCTCGGTAAGACCACCGGCATTGGTGCTGATAACTACCGCATGGGCTGCCATGGCTTCCAATGCAGCAAGACCGAAACTCTCGTATTCCGAAGGGAGGATGAACACATCGCTTACCGCCAATATGTCTTCCATCTGCTCTTGCTTGCCCAAAAAGCGAACATCTTCTTCAATGCCCAACTCACGGGTGAGTTTTTCGGCCATCGGCCGCTCAGGCCCATCGCCCACCATCAATAATTTGGCAGGCATTTCTTTGCGCACCGCAGCAAATATTTTCACCACATCGTCTACACGTTTTACTCTCCTGAAGTTGGAAGCATGTATCAATATTTTTTCTCCATTCGGCGCTATCACTTTCCGGAATGCATCGATGGGCTTTTTATTGAAACGTTTCACATCCACAAAATTGTGGATCACTTCTATTTCTTTCTGGATGTTGAAGAAGCTATACGTTTCATCCCGCAGGTTATGCGATACGGCCGTGATGGCATCACTTTCATTGATAGAGAAAGTAACCACCGGCTCATAGGTCTTGTCCTTCCCCACCAACGTAATATCGGTGCCATGCAGTGTGGTGATCACCGGCACATTGCGATGTCCTTTTTGCCGCACGATCTGCTTGGCCATATAGGCAGCCGAAGCGTGCGGAATAGCATAATGCACATGCAAGAGATCCAGATCGTGATTCAATATCACGTCTACCATGGTGCTGGCCAATGCCACTTCATAAGGCGGATAGTTGAACAGCGGATAAGTAGGCACCCTTACTTCATGATAAAAAATATTGGCATTGAATACATTCAGGCGAACGGGTTGCTGGTAAGTGATGAAATGCACCTGGTGACCTTCATCGGCCAGGGCTTTTCCCAACTCAGTGGCCAATACACCACTTCCGCCAAAAGTAGGATAGCAAACGATGCCTATGCGCATAGAGATATTTTGTATGCAAGTAACGATTATTTTTTGAGTTGTCAGGTGCTAGTTGATGGCTGGTAGATGGGGTAAGAAATCTTTTTTTCTATCAGCTAACATCTATCTTTATAGCATGAAGAAAATACTATCTCTCCTCTGCCTTTGCCCCTTATTGACTATGGCGCAGAGCAATGAAGATGCAGTGATGATCAAACGCATCTCCGATGAAATATTAACCAATGGTAAAGCGTATGATTTGCTTCACCAGTTAACCAAACAGATTGGCGGCCGGCTGGCCGGCTCACCGCAGTTTGCCAAAGCGGTTCAATGGGGCAAAACCACCATGGAACAAAATGGCGGCGATAAAGTGTACCTGCAGGAATGCATGGTGCCGCACTGGGTGAGGGGAGGCAAAGACCTGGCATCCATTGTATCAGTTAATCAAAAAGCCACCAACCGCAAGCTCGATGCTACTGCACTGGGCAATTCATTGGGCAATGGCAAACCGCTTACGGCCAACCTGGTACTGGTAGCTGATTTTGCCGAACTGGAACGAAGAAAGGATGAAGTGAAAGGAAAGATCGTCTATTATAATTATGCGTTTAACCCTACCAATGTGCAGACTTTTGTTTCCTATGGTGATGCTGGTATTTACCGTTACGCAGGTGCGAGCCGTGCCGCCAAATATGGTGCAGCAGGTGTAATGATACGCTCCCTGACTTCTTCAACTGCCAATGACCCGCATACAGGTGCAATGAAGTACAACGATTCTTTTCCCAAAATACCTGCTATTGCAATAGGACCACGAGATGCGGATTACCTGTGGGAGCTGGGAAAGCAATCGGCATTGAAAGTGAGCATGACTACGAGCGGACATTTCCTGCCGGATACCATTGGTCATAATGTGATTGCAGAATGGACGGGTTCGGAATATCCCGACCAGTATATTACCATCGGCGGGCACCTCGATAGCTGGGATGTAAATGAAGGAGCAACCGACGATGGTGCCGGTGTAGTGCATACCATTGAGGTCATGCGCGCGCTCAAAGCAATTGGTTACCATCCCAAACACAGCATTCGTTTTGTGTTGTTTGCCAATGAAGAGAATGGTTTGAGAGGCGGCACCAAATATGCCGAGGAAGCGAAAGCCAAAGGAGAAAAGCATGTATTTGCACTGGAAAGTGATGCAGGCGGTTTTACCCCGCGCGGATTCAGCATTGCGGGCAGTAAAGAACAATTAGCCAAATTGCGCAACTGGATTCCTTTGCTGGCGCCTTATGGAACGAGTTTTATTGTGGACGAAGGCGGTGGCGCCGATATTGGACCGCTTAATAAGTTCTTCGGCACTCCTTATGGTGAACTGTTGCCCGACTCACAACGTTATTTCGATTACCACCATGCCCGCAGCGATGTATTTGAAAATGTGAATAAAAGAGAACTGTTGCTCGGCGCAGTAAATATGACTGCATTGATTTATCTTGTAGACAAATACGGACTCTGATATGAACAAGAGAAAAATACTGCGAAACTTCATCATCATCCTTGTATTGGTGTTGATATGCTTTGGTTATTTCCGGTATTATTATGTATTTGCCACAGGAACCAAAGCGGGGCAGTTGAACACTTTCCAGTACAAAGGGATCCTGTTCAAAACCTATGAAGGAAACATCATCCAAAGCGGTTTCAGGGCCAATATACAGAGCAATGAATTTGATTTCAGTGTTACCAATCAACACGTAGCAGATATATTGTTGCGGAGCTCAGGCAGGGATGTGGAACTGCATTACAAACGGTATTTCGGCAGCCTGCCCTGGCGCGGTATGCAAACATATATTGTAGACAGTGTGTACGAAGTGCGGGGAGTAACCGGCGAAACCATCATCAAACCCAAATAAATACTTCCGTTTTTTCAGGAAGCATGCAACAGGAACAGGGCAAGACGTTTGTGAATGTCTGGCTGTTCCTGTTTCCATTTTTTAACGGTCTGGGTACGGATACTCTCCGATGGTGCGGTGATATCTACTGCAATGCAGATCCTGGTTTCATCGTGGCAACTCTGTAACAGGTCCTTGATCATGGCATTGTTGCGATAAGGCGTTTCAATGAACAACTGGGTACAATTTCTGCGATAGGAATCTGCTTCGAGTTCGCGGATCTTTTTCTTTCTTTCGGCCGTGTCGATGGGCAGGTAGCCATGGAACTGGAAGCATTGTCCGTTCATGCCGCTGGCCATTAATGCCAAAAGAATAGAGCTGGGACCTACCAGCGGTTTCACCGTACTATTGGCTTGCTGAGCGGCTTCTACCAGTAACTGCCCGGGATCGGCAATACCAGGGCAGCCGGCTTCGCTGATGATACCGATGTTTTTTCCTGCCTGCAACAGTTGCAGGAACTGACGTTTCACTTCTTCTTCCGCTTTGTGAATGGCAAACCACTGATAATCGTCGATCACCATCTCGCGCCATATTTTTTTCAGGAAGCGGCGCGCTGTTTTTTCATTCTCCACAAAAAATACCTGGCACTGTTTTACCGCATCTAACAGGTAGGCGGGAAGGGTCTCAACAGCATCTTCGTATAGTACGGTGGGAATAAGAAAGACTTTACCTGTATGCATTCGCCTGTTCCTTTAAGGGGTAAATGCTGAGGGTAGCTGCCACCACAGCATAAGCGGGCGCCAGCACCCATCCAACAAAGGGCAGCAAGTGCATCATATAGAATACAATGCCGTTACCAATAGCGAGGCCCCTGTGGCGGCTGATATAATAAATGCTTTCGGTAGCTGTTTTTTTGTGCCGCTCCATGCTGTAGTCGAGCATGGAAAAACCGTAATAGTAACATTCAATGAGCACCGCCAGTATGGGTGTAAGCCATCCGATCAAAGGAAGCAGGCTGAGGAAAAGGATCGACAGCATGTATACCGTTTGCCAGAGACTGTTCCGTGCGGCAATGCGTATACCCCGTGCAATGTCTTTTGCCATCTGCATTAGGCTGAAAGGAAAATCTTTTCCCTCTATGATGGCTTCGGTCTTTTCGCTGAGATAAGCGAAAAGGGGTGAGCCCACGATGAGAAAAAAATATTTGAAAAGGGAAAAATAAAGCAGCAGCAGCAAAAGCCAGAGCAGGAACGTGCCCATCGCAAAAAGAAAGCCCAGGAATCCGTTGTTGAGCCTGTCAAGCCAGTTCTTCAAACCGGTTTTCAAAGCCATCCATTCAATGAAATTACCGGAAGTATGACTGAAAAAATACATACCCAGGAGGAACAATAAAGTATAAAGAATACCTGGGATCAGTATCCACTTCCACAGCTTGTGTTTTTTGATGAACTCGTGCGCCTGTGCATAAGCCTGTATGGCAATGATCATTTCTTTAAGCAACGGGGGTATTTTAGCAGGTCTAAAGATAAGGTATTCGTAAGTTTATGCTCGATGAAAACTAAGGCTATAACGATGGGCACCGTTACAAAATTGCCCGTTGATTTTTACAGGCAACCCAATGTACTGGTCATTGCCAAAGCGCTGATCGGCAAAATATTGATCACCCGCATCGATGGGAAGTTGACAACAGGCAGGATCGTGGAAACGGAAGCATACAGGGGGGAGACCGACAGGGCTTCTCATGCATGGAATGGCCGCAGGACCAACAGAACAGAAGTGATGTATGCGGCCGGGGGGCTGGCCTATGTATACCTCTGTTACGGTATACACCATCTTTTCAATATTGTAACGAACCTGGAGGAAGTGCCGCATGCAGTGCTTATCCGTGCAGTGGAACCCATAGCGGGAATTGAGACCATGCTGCTGCGTACAGGTAAACAAAAAGCAGATCATTCATTGACAAGGGGCCCCGGCAATGTGGCCAAAGCATTCGGACTGAATACCCTTCATACCGGAACCAGTTTATTGAGCAAGGAACTGCACCTGGCATCGGACAATACCACGATCAAACTTTCTGAAATCATTGCCACGCCCAGGATCGGGATTGATTATGCAGGAGAAGATGCATTATTGCCTTACCGCTTCATACTGAAGAGTAATCCTTATGTAAGTAAGATGCCGAAAAAGAAATGATCGCTTAAAACTTCGGACAATTAATGGGTTTATCGGTTGAAGGCTTGAGAATATAGATAAGCGATAATTCGATACCTCCCCTGTTTTGAGAGGCTGTTTTGAGAGAAGAAACGTTGTAATCGTATGTGAGTCCCAACCTGAACTGATTGAATTCCAAACCAAGGTATGGAATGATAGCATCGTTGAACCGCATCCAGCTGCCTACGTAAAGGCTGGTAGGACTGGGATCATCCGGATTGGCATTGAACTGGAGTGCGCCGCCGAACATGGTTTCCGAAGCGCCGGCCTGGAACATCTGCAGCGCGCTCAGGTGCAGGGTAGTGGTAGCGCCTACGGGAAAGAAACCTCCCGCATGAATGGTAGTGCGGGGGTAGAGCACATAATTGGCGCCGGTAAAATCCTGCCTGGGCCTGTTAAGGTGGTACATGCTGATGCCGAAATAAAAATTATTCCTTTCGTTGGTACTGCCATTGTACAATATACCTGCATTAACATCGAGATAGCTCGACTTCAATGTACCGTTATTGAATACTTCGGAAGTAACACCGGTAAACCCAGCATTCGTTAACTGGTCTTCGAACTTGAGGCTGTTGGTGTTGATGAGCATGTTGGCATAAGTTACCTGGAACCCTGCCCCCAGTTGATGAAATCCATCTTCATCCAATCCTTTATGATAGGCCGTAGAAAAAGAAGCATAGTTGAATTTCACCGCACCGTTGGCGCTGTTGTCGTTGTATCCGGAAAGTCCCAAACCCCAGGTATCATTATTGGCAATGCTGTTTTGCAAGATGGGAAAGTCTACCGATAAAGCGGCGGTTGTATAAGCATTGTTGATGGTGGGCCACTGGTTGCGGTAATTGCCGGCTACCCGTAAACTGCCTGCGAATTTTCCTGTAAAAGCGGGATTGAGTGTGAGCGGTGAAGAAAAGAATTGCGAAAAATGCGGATCCTGCGCCGATGCCCTTTGCAACAGCAGCAACGTAGAAAAGAAGCAGATTATTTTGGATAAAGATTTGATCACATACGAATTTACGCCAATAAAGGAATATGGGTTGCTTGTGCGCCAGTAGAATTGTGATGGGCTTAACAATCAAACCTGAGTGCTTATGCTTGTGTTTTGTTCCCAAACGCGAGATCTCCTGCATCACCCAAACCGGGAACGATGTATCCTTTGGCAGTCAGTTCATCGTCAATATCTCCACACCAGATTTTAACGTCTTCGCCGCATTCGCGGTGCACGTATTCAATGCCCACGGTACAGGCAATAGCCACTACAATGTGAATGACTTTGGGTGATCCTTCGTTTTTCAGGTATTCCACTGTTTTCACGAGCGATGCACCGGTAGCGAGCATAGGATCGCTGATGATCAGGATACGGCCATCGAGTGAAGGACTGCTCATGTATTCCAAACTGATATCGAATGAACCATCGCGGTGGTGTTTGCGATAGGCAGAGATAAAAGCATTGTCGGCCTTATCGAAATAATTCAACATGCCGTTGTGTAAAGGCAACCCGGCGCGCAGGATGGTAGCCAATACAGGCTGCTGTTCCAGCACCTTGCTTTCGTGAGAGCCTAGGGGAGTAGGCACTTCTACCGTTTTCCATGGCAGCTCTTTGCTGATCTCATAAGCAGCTATCTCGCCAATGCGTTCGAGGTTGCGCCGGAAACGCATACGATCGCCCTGTATGTTGATGTCTCTCAGCTCGGCAACCCAGTTGCTAAGCAGGCTGTGATGCTGACTCAGGTTGATAATCATGGGTCAAAACTAAAATCTATCGGCTGTAAATGGAAATTTAAGTTGGAATGCATCGCCGTCGAAAAGCCCTTTATCACTCAGTTTTAAATGAGGTATTACCAGCAAAGCCATAAAACTGAGCGTCATGAAAGGCGCCCCCAGTGTGGAACCCAGGTCTTTGGCCATGCGGTCGATAGCAGTGTACTCGCGGGCAACGAGATAGCCGTCGGCCGCGCTCATCAGTCCCGCTACGGGCAGCCCCAGCACTTTTGCCTCACTACCATTCACACAACTAACGCCTCCTTTTTCCGATATAACCAGGTTGATGGCTTTAACCAGGCTTTCGTCGTTGGCGCCCACGGCTACTATATTGTGGCTATCATGTGCCACAGTAGACGCAATAGCGCCCGTTTTGAAGTTGAAATTTTTGATGAAACATTTGGCAACAGGTGCACGGTGATAACGGTTCACCACCACCATTTTCAACAGGTCCCCGGCCGTATCACTTACCCATTCATCGTTTTCCAGTTTTCCTTTCAGCTGAAGTTTATTGGTGATGAGTTGTCCGTCCAGCGCTTCTATCACAGGAATGAGCCCGTTTTCGTCGGGGTATTCATGCTTCCGGATCTTAATGTCTTCCAGGGTTATGGGTTCGCAGTTAAAATGATTGAGCATATCCGAAGGAACAGATGGAATAAATGACTGGCCGTTTTCCGCTACCAGCTGACCATTGATATAAGTTTGATGAACAGTAAAATGTTCCAGGTCATCCACCAGGATAAAATCGGCTGCATCTCCTTCACGCAATAATCCTACCGGCAGGTGATAATGCAATACAGGATTCACGCAGGCGGCGCGCAACACTTTGAATACATCAATGCCTTTGGCAACAGCCCTGGCACAGAGTTGGTTGATATGTCCTTCTATAAGACTGTCGGGATGTTTGTCGTCACTGCAAAACATTACCATCGCAGGATGGTCTTCGAGTAAATCGATCAGCGCTTCAAAATTTTTGGCAGCGCTGCCTTCCCGGATGATGATCTTCATGCCATGTATCAGTTTATCCACTGCTTCATCCAATGTAAAACATTCGTGGTCGGTAGAAATGCCCGCCTCTATGTATTGCCGTGCTTCTTCACCACGCAATCCGGGCGCATGGCCGTCAACCGGTTTTCCCGATGTATGCGCCGCAGCGATCTTTTTCATCACTTCCGGGTCTTTGTGCAGCACGCCGGGGAAGTTCATCATCTCGCTCAGGTACAGTATCTCCTCGCGCTGCATCAGTTGTTCTATCTCTTCGCTGTTGATGGATGCTCCGGCTGTTTCAAAAACGGTAGCAGGCACACAACTGGGAGCGCCGAAATTGAATTTGAAAGGAACCTTTCTTCCATTCTCAATCATGTATTCCACCCCTTTCATTCCGCATACGTTGGCAATTTCATGCGGATCGCTGACAGTAGCCACTGTTCCGTGCACCACAGCCAGCCGCGCAAATTCAGAAGGGATTAACATACTGCTTTCGATATGCACATGACTGTCTATAAAACCGGGAAGTATGTAATGGTTACTCACTTGTTCTGCAGGCCTGATAGCGCTGATGATTCCGTTCTCAACAAAAATTTCTGCGGGATAAATGCTTTTCTTCCAAACATCTACCAGGTTACCGGTTAACCGGAAAGAAGCAATGCCTGACATGCGAACAGCGTATTAGTGAAATGTAAAGTAAAACTATTATCAGAGACTGAACCAATAATTGAGCTTGAACACGAGGGCCCGGTTCCTGTTCTTCAGCAAAGGATCTGTATAGTAGTTGTCGGTATACACAAGAAAAAAATCACTCATCGGCTTGAAGCGGTATTGGAAACGGCTGTTGATGTTGAAATTATTACGCTGCGTATTGTATTGGATAAAAGTGGTCCAGAAAACAGCGGTGGAAAAATTGATCTCCACTTTGGGAGCGATCAGGAACAATTCAGCGGTGCCATAAATATCAGGAAAAGCAAGCTTGTCGTATTCCGCATGGAGACCTATGTTCAGGTGTGGCTGACTACGCCAGGTGACGCCACCAATAAAGCTTTGATAAGAGCCATTGTAAAACCCACCTCCACCAACTGTAGCATAATAGCTCAAAGGTTTCCTGAAATCAGACTGGTAGCCCAATGTGGCCTGGCTGTATTGGTAATTATCTTTCGGTAAAGGCGTTTTGTCGGTAAAAGCAGTGGGGAACAATAAATTTACTTCATAATTGTTGAGCGTAACAAGCAATTGCGCCGTGTGCCAATACATGATATTCAACCCCAGCGATTGGTTGCGTTCATTCAATGTATTATCCGGATTGAACACGAAGGAATTGGTGAGTTGGAATTGGTAACTGCTTACTTTGGTTTTTTTGGGCAGGATGCGATAATCGAATTCATTGTATACCTGTTTATATCCTAGTCGTACGATGGTATCTCTTGCCGCATCGAAGTTTTCGATCCTTTGTGTATATCCCATATCGGTATAAAAATTCGTTCCCACCGTATTCATATCGAGCATGGCGCTGAAATAACGGCCATTATAGCTTCCGCCCAGGTCCATGAACCGGTCGTCTTTGGTAATGCCCGGTTTGAAAGATTGATGATAGCCCGCCCAACCATTCCAGGTGCCTTTCAGGTTGGTGTAATTGAATTCCCCGCCCAGGTTTCTTCCATAAGCCGAAAGTGGGTCGGCCTTTTTAGCCGAATCGGAAAGAAAACCCTGCCGGTTCATAAAATAGAGGTTCAGGGTAGAACGCTTCAACACAGCCTGGTTGATAGTAGCGGCCGTATAGTTCTCAGCTGAATAATCTCCCTGACTTCCCGTTTGCATGTTGAGCAATCCGATCCGCGTAGATTTTGATGCATTCCCGGTGAGACGTACACCCAGCAATATGGGTATCTTATTGCCGTTTTTATCAAGACCGATCCTGCGCGAATAGAACGGTCGAACGGAAGGAATACCATAAGATGAGAAAAGACTCGAATTCTCAAGAAAAAACGTGCGCTTCTCTGGAAGGAAAATATTGAAACGGGTGAGGTTGGTAACCTGCTTGTCCACTTCAATCTGAGAGAAATCGGGGTTAACGGTCATGTCGAGATTCAGTGACGATGACAATGCCATTTTACCGTCGAAGCCTGCATTGCCAGTAGCTTTCCATGGTAGACCATTGTCTTTATCTTCCTGCACGCCACCTGTCGCATAAGGAATCAATACTGCATTGCTGCCGGGTTTGGGCGGCGGCTCGGGCCATACCAACGCACCTGTATATCCGAGGTCGTAAGAGCGGAAATTCACCGGTACATGCGTCCATAAACTATACTCGTTTGTCTTGGTATCTACTCGCAGGAAATTAATACCCCAGGTTAATTTATCGGCGGTATATCGCAGGGTTTTGAAAGGGATGGCCATTTCTGCCGTCCACCTGTCGGCATAGCGCTTGGTAGCAGAATACCATTTATTGTCCCAACTGAAACTGATCATGTCTCCATTGCCATTGATCTGGTCTTCCGATTGTGCGTTGTACGCATTCACAACAAAGAAGAACCCGTTGGCGCGTTTGTTCACAGGATCCAGTATCAAGCCTACACAATCATTGCCATCATGACCTACGTCTCTTTTCAGGCTTTTGATAAATACTTTGCCGCTATCGTATACAGTGAATGCTACATAGAGGAATTTATCATCGTAAGTAACACGCGCTTCGGTTTTCCGGGTGGCTTTACCTATATCGGTGGGAAATTTTCTCCAGAAGGAGCTGAGTGGTTGGGTATTGGCCCATACCTGTTCATTGAGTTCTCCATCTATCTGAATGGGTTCCTGCGTGCGGGCAATATGCACCTGGTATTCTTTTTGAAAAGTTTCGCCGTCTCTTTGTTGTCCGTATGTGTTCAGGGATAACAGGATAGGCAAAAGCCAACAGACAGTTGATAGTCTCATGCGAGCGATTATGCAGAATTTAGATAATAATTAGCCGTAATGGTAATACAATATCTGTATAAGTGCTGCTAAAGCCATCTGATCGATCTTAAGCGGTGATGAACGGCAGCAACATGATTTGGAAGGATATTATTCGTTCAGTAAGTCGGGTCTTTTTTCTTTTGTGCGCTGCAGTGATTGTTCATACCTCCATTCTTCCACTTTCTTAGGATCGCCCTGTAACAGGATGTCCGGCACTTTCCATCCGCGGAAATCGGCGGGCCGGGTATATACGGGTGGCGCCAGCAGGTTGTCCTGGAAGGAATCGGTGAGCGCCGAAGTCTCATCATTCAATACCCCCGGCAACAAACGCCCTACAGCGTCCACTACTACAGCAGCAGCCAGCTCGCCGCCGCTAAGTACATAATCGCCAATGGATATTTCTTTGGTTACATAATGTTCGCGAATGCGTTCATCGATGCCCTTGTAATGACCGCAGATGATGAGCAGGTTTTCTTTCAGCGATAACTGGTTGGCTGTTTTCTGGTTGAAGCGTTCGCCATCGGGTGTCATATAAATGATCTCGTCGTATGGGCGGGCTGACTGTAATTCATCGATGGCATTGGCCAGTGGCTCACACATCATTACCATGCCCGCGCCGCCGCCATACTGGTAATCATCTACCATACCGTATTTGTTCACCGCCCATTTGCGCAGCGGATGAACCTGTACTTCCAATAAGCCTTTTTCCTGCGCGCGCTTCATGATGCTGTGGGCGAATGGACTTTCCAGCAATTCGGGCAAAACGGTAAGGACGTCGATTTTCATACTGCAAACATATTAATTACCCGGTAATAGTACCTTTGCTACCCGATTGCCCGCCTTTGTTGATTTTATCACTTGTAAAATAATATGCATTTAATGAAAAAGGCTTTTTTGTTTGATATGAACGGGACCATGGTCGACGATATGCAGTACCACGTGATCGCCTGGCATAAAATTGTAAATGAAATGGGCGCCAACCTGAGCCTGGAAGAAGTAAAGGAGCAATGTTATGGGAAGAATGAAGAACTGCTCGAAAGGATATTTCCGGGGAGGTTTTCCGATGAAGAAAAACAAAAGATGAGCCGCGACAAAGAAATAGCTTACCAGCAGGCATATAAGCCTCATTTGAAATTGTTGCCCGGACTGGCAGCCTTTATGGAAAAGGCGAAGCAGGAAGGGATCAAGATGGGTATCGGTTCTGCAGCGATTACTTTCAATATTGATTTTGTGCTCGACGGACTGGGCATCCGTCATTATTTCGATGCCATCGTGAGCGCCGATGATGTGCAGATAAGCAAGCCCGACCCGGAAACTTTTACCAAATGCGCCGATCAGTTGGGGGTGGCCCATGGCGACTGCCTGGTATTCGAAGACGCTACCAAAGGTGTGGAGGCCGCTGAAAGGGCCGGCATGCAATCGGTGGTGATCACCAGCTTCCATGAACCGGAGGCCTTCAGTCACCTGCCGGAGATACTGTTTTTCGTGCAGGACTATAACGACGGGCAGTTGGAAGGCCTTTTCCAGCACCGGAATTGAGCGCATCGCTGATGCATTTTTTTAATGTTAAATAAATAAAGGTATAAAATACACTTATTTAAAAAAGAGTGTACATTGTGGCTCATTTAATTGCTTGACATTGAAAAGAACAGATCAATCGTATGTGATAGGCGTTGATTTCGGAACAGACTCTGTACGTTCCGTGATCATCGATGCAGGAGACGGAAGGGAAGTGGCTGCTGCTTTGTTTTATTACCCGCGCTGGAAAGACGGACTTTATTGTAACCCGGAAGAGAACAGGTTCCGTCAGCATCCATTGGATTATTTGGAAGGATTGGAATACACCATCGGCGACTGCCTGAAACAGGCCGGACCCGCCGTGGCAAAAGGCATTAAAGGCATTGCTGTAGATACTACCGGATCTACGCCCGTAGCGGTAGACCGGCAGGGCGTTCCCCTGGCGCTTTTGCCAGGCTTTGAAGAAAACCCGAATGCCATGTTTGTGTTGTGGAAAGATCATACCGCTACACTCGAAGCGTCGCAGATCAATGCGCATGCGGCAACACAGGCTACCAACTATTTACAGTTTGTAGGCGGCATTTACAGCAGCGAATGGTTCTGGGCCAAACTGCTGCATGTATTGCGTGCAGATGAAGCGGTGGCGAAAGCTTGTTACTCCTGGGTAGAGCATTGCGATTGGATACCTTTTGTATTGACCGGTGGCAACGATGTACATGCACTCAAACGTGGTGTGTGTGCAGCAGGACATAAATCTTTATGGGCAACTGAATTTGGCGGACTGCCCCCCAATGATTTCTTTTCTTCTTTAGATACAAGACTCGACGGATTTACTGCCCGCTTGTTCGATCGTACGTACACTTCTGCGGAGCCGGCCGGTTACCTGGGTAAGCGCTGGGCAGAAAAATGGGGCCTCTCTAGCGATGTAGTAGTGGGCATCGGTGCATTCGATTGTCACATGGGAGCAGTAGGCGGACAGATCGAACCCTATTACCTGAGCAAAGTGATGGGAACCTCCACCTGCGATATGCTGGTAGCGCCGGTAGATGAAATGAAAGGTAAATTGGTGCGTGGTATTTGTGGCCAGGTACCTGGTTCCATTATTCCGGGTATGATGGGCATGGAAGCAGGCCAGTCGGCATTCGGTGATGCTTATGCCTGGTACAAAACATTACTCTCCTGGCCATTGCAGCAACTGCATACTTCTTCACTGATCGATGCGGCAACGGCCGCAGCTTTGAGAAATGAGATAAGCGATCGGATGATCACCAATTTATCGAACGAAGCCGCCAGGCTACCGCTTGATGCATCGGATGAGCTGGCGGTGGATTGGCTCAATGGAAGAAGAACACCTGATGCCAACCAACTGTTGACTGCGGCTGTCAGTGGTATGAACCTGGGTACAGGAGCGCCTCACTTATTCAAAGCACTGGTAGAAGGAACCTGTTTCGGCGCCAAAGCCATTACTGACCGGTTTGTGGAAGAAGGTATCCCGGTAAAAGGACTGATTGGCCTGGGAGGTGTTGCTAAAAAATCGCCGTATATTATGCAGGTAATGGCGGATGTGATGAACATGCCCATCCGTATTCATAAAACAG
Source organism: Sediminibacterium magnilacihabitans (assembly GCA_002973575.1). Classification (GTDB taxonomy): domain Bacteria; phylum Bacteroidota; class Bacteroidia; order Chitinophagales; family Chitinophagaceae; genus Sediminibacterium; species Sediminibacterium magnilacihabitans. The sequence continues at coordinate 79,398 of PVEQ01000012.1, read as the reverse complement.
AACAGACCTGTGCGATTGGCGCTGCGATGTTTGCGGCTACTGCGGCAGGATTGTATCCAACAGTAGAAGAAGCGATGTATGCAATGGGGCAAGGATTTGATACTACCTATCACCCCAACCCATCGAGGAGCAGTGTATATGCCAAACGCTATCTTCAATACAAACAATTGGGTACTTTTTTAGAAGCGCGCAATAACTGAATAATACAACCATGAAATACGAATACATACAGCAAGCGGCCTGTGAAGCTAACATGCAACTGCCTAAGTTAGGACTGGTGCTGTTTACATTCGGCAACGTGAGTGCTGTAGACAGGAACCTGGGTGTTTTCGCCATCAAACCAAGCGGTGTGCCCTACGAAGAATTGTCGCCCGAAAAAATGGTCATCGTAGACTTTGATGCAAATGTAGTGGCAGGTACACTCAGGCCTTCATCAGATACCAAAACGCATGCGGTGCTTTATAAACACTGGGATGCCATTGGCGGCATTGTGCATACGCATTCTACTTATGCTACTGCATGGGCACAGAGCTTGCGCGATATACCTATTTATGGTACCACGCACGCCGATCACAACGTTGCAGATATTCCTTGCGCACCGCCTATGAGCGATGAGATGATCAAGGGCGATTATGAATACCAGACCGGCTTCCAGATCATGGATTGCCTGCGGAAAAAAAAACTGAGTTACCAGGAAATGGAAATGATATTGGTAGGCAACCATGCACCTTTTACCTGGGGCAAGACGGCAGAGAAAGCCGTTTATAATAGTGCGGTGCTGGAAAGCGTTGCGCAAATGGCATACCTGACAGAACAGATCAGGCAGGATGCACCCAGGCTGAAAGACGCATTGATCAAAAAACATTTTGAACGGAAACACGGACCGGATAGTTATTACGGACAATAAAACCGGTTGTTCAAATAAAAAACACCAACTATGAAACAGTTCATTGTATCATGTTGCATGCTTTCATCTGTTGCCGTTATGGCGCAGCAAAAAGATTACCCCATCCAGGCGGTTGATTTTACACAGGTAAAACTGACCGACAGGTTTTGGTTACCCCGTATCGAAACCAACAGAACAGTTACCATCCCGGCTTCTTTTGCGCGTTGTGAGAGCACCGGGCGTGTGAAGAATTTTGTGATGGCAGCACAGAAAAATGGCAAATTCTGCACGACTTATCCGTTCGACGATACGGATATTTATAAAACGATAGAAGGCGCCTCGTTTTCGCTGGCTGTGCATCCTGATCCTAAGCTGGATGCTTATGTTGATTCGCTCATCCACATCATCAAAGACGCGCAGGAGCCCGACGGGTATTTGTATACAGCCCGCACCATCAATCCGGCGGCAGCACACAGTTGGGCCGGCAAGGAACGGTGGGAAAAAGAAAGAGAGTTGAGTCATGAATTGTACAATGCCGGCCATTTATACGAAGCGGCAGCAGCGCATTATATGGCTACTAAAAAAAGAAACCTGTTGGACATCGCTTTGAAGAATGCCGACCTGGTTTGTTCTGTTTTCGGTCCGGATAAAAAACATGTTGCACCCGGTCATGAAATCGTGGAAATGGGATTGGTAAAATTATACCGCCTCACAGGCAAGCAGGCCTATTTGAATACTGCCAAATTTTTCATAGAAGAAAGAGGCCATTATACAGGCTACGATACCAAAAGCACAGACCCCTGGAAGAACGGCGCTTACTGGCAGGATGATAAGCCGCTTGTGCAACAGCAGGAAGCGGAAGGCCATGCTGTGAGGGCAGGATACCTTTATTCAGCAGTGGCAGATGTGGCCGCACTCACCAATGATACTGCCTTATTGCATGCGATTGACAGGATATGGGAGAATACCGTAAGTAAAAAAATGTATGTGCAGGGAAGCATCGGTGCGCGCGGCGATGGCGAACGGTTTGGCAATAATTATGAACTGCCCAATGCCACTGCATACAATGAAACCTGCGCCGCTATTGCCAATGTATATTGGAACCAGCGCATGTTCCTGCTGCATGGCGATTCGAAGTATATAGATATACTTGAAAAGACATTGTACAATGGACTCATATCAGGCATTGGTCTCGATGGAAAATCTTTCTTTTATACCAATGCCATGCAGGTAAAAGGGCATGACAATCCCATGGGACTTGAAGAAGAACGATCCGGCTGGTTTGAATGCTCTTGTTGTCCTACCAACCTGGCGAGACTGATCCCCTCTATTCCCGGCTATATCTATGCGCAACGAGACAATAAATTATTCATCAACCTGTTCATCAGCGGCGCCGCCCGGGTGAACATCGGACATACACCTGTTCAAATCATACAGCAAAATAATTATCCCTGGGAGGGTGCGTTATCATTCACCATACAACCACAAAAAACAGTGGATGGCGATATCCTGATACGCATACCGGGATGGGCTAGGAACCAGGCCATGCCTTCTGAATTGTATCATTTCCAAAGTGCCGACACTAACCAGGTTACCATCAAAGTAAATGGAATACCCATTACCTACACATTGGAAAATGGATATGCTTCCATCGACCGAAAATGGAAGAAAGGAGATGTGATCACGGTAGACCTCCCGATGGAAGTAAGAAGGGTAACAGCAGACCAGCGGATCAAAGACGGTATAGACAAAGTGGCTTTGCAACGCGGCCCGCTGATGTATTGCGCCGAATGGGCGGATAATGCCGGGAAAACAGATAATATCCTGCTCGCACCCGGTACTGCATTCTCGCCTGTTTTTATGCCGGATTTGCTGAACGGCGTTATGGTGTTGAAAGGAACCGTATCCAAAGTAGTGATTGAAAATGCTCAAAAGGCCGCAACAATAAGTAACCCATTTGTAGCCATTCCTTATTATGCATGGGCCAACAGAGGAAAAGGCGAGATGACACTCTGGTTCCCTGAAAAACTAAACTATTTAACGATCAACTAATTCAACAAAAGAAAGAATACCAATGACAAATCTGAAAGGACTGGAAGTTTGGTTTGTAACAGGAAGCCAACATTTATATGGGGAAGTTACTTTGCAGCAAGTAGCGGATCATTCAAAAGAGATTGCTCAATCATTACATGCATCTGCATTCATACCGGTATCTGTTGTTTTCAAACCTGTGGTAAAAACAACAGAAGAAATTTATGCGCTTTGCGCAGAAGCCAATCAGTCTGAAAAATGCATTGGCATCATTGCATGGATGCATACTTTCTCACCCGCCAAAATGTGGATCAATGGCTTGAAGATATTGCGCAAGCCGGTGCTGCACCTGCATACCCAATTCAACAGAGACATTCCCTGGAATGAGATCGATATGGATTTTATGAACCTGAACCAGTCGGCACATGGCGACCGCGAATTCGGATTCATCATGAGCCGCATGCGGCTGCGCAGGAAAGTAGTGGTAGGGCATTGGAAAGATGAACAGGTGATAGAAAGGATCAACGTATGGGCCAGGGCCGCAGCAGGCTGGCACGATTGGCAGGGAGCACGGTTTGTACGTTTTGGAGACAATATGCGTTTCGTTGCTGTTACCGATGGAGACAAGGTAGAAGCGGAATTAAAATTCGGCTATTCCGTTAACACGCATGGGATCGGCGACCTGGTGGCCGTTATCAACGCAGTAAGCGAAAAAGAGATTGATGTGCTGTTGGAAGAATATGCTGATACATATACCCTGGCGCCTGCTTTGCAAAAAGGAGCGGCAGCATACGCGTCTCTCCGTGAAGCAGCAAAAATTGAACTGGGCCTGCGTCGTTTCTTAACAGCAGGCAACTATAAAGGCTTCACAGATACTTTTGAAGACCTGCACGGCATGGTGCAATTGCCGGGCATTGCATCACAGCGAATGATGGCCGCAGGCTATGGCTTTGGTGGCGAAGGCGATTGGAAAACGGCAGCATTGGTACGCGCCATGAAAGTAATGGCAACCGGCTTACCTGGTGGTAACTCTTTCATGGAAGATTATACTTATCATCTCGATAAACAAAATCCCATGGTGCTGGGGTCGCATATGCTGGAGATCTGTTCTTCTATTGCGCATGGTAAACCTTCCTGTGAAATCCATCCGTTGGGCATTGGCGGTAAAGCAGATCCGGTAAGGCTTGTGTTCAACGTAGCAGGCGGCAATGCCCTCAACGCATCGATCATTGATATGGGTAACCGGTTCCGCTTGCTGGTGAATGAAGTGGAAGCGCAAGCGCCGGTACATGCCCTTCCCAAACTGCCTGTAGCAAGGGTGTTGTGGAAACCTTATCCTGATATGTACACCGGTTGCGCCGCCTGGATACTCGCGGGAGGCGCTCACCATACCTGCTATAGCCAGAACCTCACAGCAGAGCACCTGGAAGACTTTGCCGACATGGCGGGCATTGAATTTTCGCTGATCGGCCACCACACCCAATTGCACCAGTTCAAGAATGAACTGCGATGGAACGACCTGTATTATCAATTCAATCATCAATAACACCACCAACGATTGCCTCCTTATGAATCATCAACTGGAATTTAGAGACGGACTGATCTTCGTGATCTATTTTATTGTCGTAGCCTCTTATGGCTATTGGGTGTATCGCCGCAAAAAGAAAGCTACTACCGATACCAAAGATTTCTTCCTGGCCGAAGGATCATTAACCTGGTGGGCTATTGGCGCTTCACTCATCGCTTCCAATATTTCTGCCGAACAGTTCATTGGCATGAGTGGCGATGGTTTTTTTGCCGGCATCGCCGTAGCGGCTTACGAATGGATCGCCGCGCTGGCGCTGATCATTATTGCCGTATGGTTCATGCCCATATACCTCAAGAATAAAATATACACCATGCCCCAGTTCCTTACTACCCGCTATAATGGAACGGTGGCGCTGATCATGGCGGTATTCTGGCTCTTTTTGTATGTGTTCGTAAACCTCACTTCCATACTCTACCTCGGCGCTTTGGCCATCAACGGTTTGCTAGGCGGAGAATATTTACACGTGGTGATGATTGCACTGGCTTTGTTTGCCGTGATCATTACACTGGGTGGTATGAAAGTGATCGGTTATACCGATGTGATACAGGTAGCCGTTTTGATCATTGGAGGATTGGCAACAACCTATATGGCGCTGACATTGGTAAGTGAGAAATTCGGACTGGGCAAAGATGCCCTTGCCGGATTCAAGATGCTGATGAAAGATGCACCGGATCATTTCCACATGATCTTTAAAAAACCTGCACCCGGTGCGCCGCAATTGGATGTGAGCAAATACCTCATACTGCCGGGTGTTACCATGTATTTTGCCGGACAATGGATCGTTAACCTGAACTATTGGGGTTGCAACCAGTACATCACCCAAAGGGCGCTGGGAGCGAATTTACAGACGGCCAGGACCGGGATCCTGTTTGCCGGGTTACTGAAACTGATGATGCCTGTGATCGTGATGCTGCCCGGTATCGCGGCGTATGTGCTGTATAAGAACGGACACCTTCCGCAATTGGCCAACGGCAGTAAAGACGGCGCTTATTCAGCCGTACTGGGTTTTCTGCCGAATGGATTGAAGGGACTTTCGATCGCTGCACTCACTGCGGCCATCGTAGCATCGCTGGCGGGCAAAGCCAATAGCATTTCCACCATTTTCACGCTCGACGTTTATAAAAAATACCTCAACAAGGAAGCCGGTGAAGCCAAACTGGTATGGGTAGGACGGGCTACCATCATCATCGCAATGGTGGTGGGTATTCTCTTTACCTGGAGCGATCTGTTAGGGATTGGCGGTGAAGGAGGCTTTACTTTTATTCAGAAATATACTGGCTTCATCAGTCCGGGTATCTTCGCCATGTTTATCCTGGGTATGTTCTGGAAAAGAACCAGCGGCGCTGCGGCCATCGTTGGTATCCTGGTAGGTTTTTTGGCATCAGTGTTCTTCAACAACCACATGGCCATTTCGATGTTCGGCACCGAAACATGGTTTTATACAGCTTTCCCCAACGGAAAAGGTGGATATGAGATTCCTTTCCTCGTTTGTATGGGACTCTCTTTCCTGTTCACTGTAATTTCCATGGTATTGGTAAGCCTGGCCGGACCTGCTGTAAACCCGAAAGCCTTTGTGTTCGAGAAAGGAATGTTCCGGATAAAACCGGCAACCGTTGTAATGATCGTGATTACGTTGCTGCTGCTGTCGGCATTATATGTTCGATTCTGGTAGCGAATTTGAATAATAACCTGTATGTTCACTTGCTAAAACCATTGTGGATTTAAACAGAAAACAAATGAGTATTATTCAATACAAAAGCTACGACAGATTGCTCGTAGCGGTAGACTGTATCATTTTCGGTTTTGATGGAACAGAGCTGAAAGCGTTGATGATCAAGAGAGGATTTGATCCGGAAATGGGCAAATGGTCACTCATGGGCGGCTTTGTAAACCAAATGGAAAGCGTAGATGATGCAGCCAGCAGGGTACTGAACCAGCTAACCGGTCTCAGTTCAATCTATATGGAACAATTGCATTGCTTCGGTGATGTGAAACGCGATCCCGGAGGAAGGGTGGTCTCTGTGGCTTATTTCGCATTGATAAAGATCGATGATTACAATGAAGCGCTGATGCAGGAACACAATGCAAAATGGTTCCCGCTGAAAAAAATCCCTGCCATGGTATTTGATCACAAACAAATGATGAGGCTTGCGCAGGAAAGACTACAGCAAAAAGTAGCACAGCATCCCATCGGGTTTGCGCTGTTGCCGGATAAGTTCACGCTGCAACAATTGCAGGGACTGTATGAAGCGATTTATGAGCGGCAAATGGACAAAAGGAATTTTACCCGTAAAATACTTGCGTTCAACATCCTCAATAAGCTGAATGAAAAAGAGAAAGAATCGTCGAAGAAAGGGGCATTCTATTATGTGTTTGACAAGAAGAAATACGAAAGGATGGACAAAGAAGGATTGAAATTTTTATAAATAAAACCTCCGCACTGTATGAGATCATTTTTTTCAGCACTATTACTGCTGCTATTATCGGTTTCTTTTTCATTTTCCCAGTCAACGGCAAAACTCTATATCAATGCCAGTGACCCCAGGGTAACCATCAGCCGGCATATCTACGGCCATTTTTCCGAACACCTGGGTCGTTGTATTTACGACGGATTCTGGGTAGGAGAGAATAGCAGCATCCCCAACAAAGGACGTATCCGCTTGGATATTGTAGAAGCGCTGAAAAAAATAAAGATACCCAACCTGCGCTGGCCCGGCGGCTGTTTCGCCGATGAATACCATTGGCGCGACGGGATCGGTCCGCGCAAACAACGCCCCACCATGATCAATACCAACTGGGGCAATGTAACGGAAGACAACAGCTTTGGCACACACGAATTCCTGGAGCTTTGCGACATGCTGGGCTGTGAACCTTATATTACAGGCAATGTAGGAAGCGGTACGGTAAGCGAAATGAACAACTGGGTGGAATACCTGAATTTCGATGGCCAGAGTCCGCTTACAACACTGAGAAAAGAAAACGGCCGAAACAAGCCCTGGAATGTTTCTTTCTGGGGCGTGGGCAATGAGAGCTGGGGCTGCGGTGGCAACATGACGCCTGAATATTATGTGAATGAATACAAACGCTATGCAACCTTCGCCAAGAATTATCCCAACGCGCGGTTGAAAAAAATTGCATGCGGAGCGAGTGATGGAGATTATAACTGGACCGATGTGCTGATGAAAAATGTTGGTACGCGTATGTGGGGACTGTCGTTGCATTATTACACCGTTCCCAAATCATGGAGCGATAAAGGGTCTGCCACTTCCTTCGATGAAAAAGAATATTTCACTACCATGAAAAAATGCCTTTTCATGGATGAGCTGGTAACACGTCACGGTACCATCATGGATAAATACGATCCCGATAAACGGGTAGCCATGGTAGTAGATGAATGGGGTATCTGGACGAATGTAGAGCCAGACAGTAATCCTGCATTCCTTTACCAGCAAAACAGCCTGCGCGATGCATTGGTGGCGGGTACCACGCTCAATATTTTCAACAACCATGCCGATAGGGTAAGGATGGCGAACCTGGCACAAACGGTGAACGTATTACAATCGCTGGTATTGACGCAGGGCAATAAAATGTTGCTCACGCCTACTTATCATGTATTCGATCTTTACAAAGTGCACCAGGATGCCAAATTGTTGCCGTTGCAATTGAATGTACCCGACTACCAGTATGGAGACCAGAAAATGCCGGCAGTCAATGCATCTGCATCCGTTGATTCAACCGGCGCCATCCATATATCTTTGGTGAACCTTGATGCCGCACATACTATTCCTGTTACAACAACCATCAGCGGATCGAACTGGCATACGGTTGAAGGACAGGTATTGACTGCTGCGAAGTTCACAGATATCAATACTTTCGATCAACCGGGTAATATCCGGCCGGTACCATTCAGTCATGCGCGAAAAGAAGGAGATCAATTGGTGGCCAACCTACCGCCCTTATCGGTGGTGGTACTGACATTGAAATAACCGATCTTTATTTTCAATAGCCATTTAAAACTTATACGAATGAAACTACGATTGTCATTTTATCTATTCATTGGGTTGCTGGCTGCAACTGTTCCGGCCTGCAAAAATCAAGAGCAAAAAACCTCAGCCGGTATGGGCATTACAAAAGTAGATTTTGGAGAAGTAGATGGGAAAAAAGTATTCCTGTTTACACTTACCAACAGCAAAGGAAACCAGGTAAAGATTACCAATTATGGCGGCACCGTTACATCCTGGACCAGTGCCGATAAGCAGGGAAAAAGATCCGGTATTGTGCTGGGCTACGATAGCTTAAGCGGTTATCTTGCTCATCCGCCATATTTTGGGGCGCTGATTGGCCGTTATGGAAATCGCATTGCCAATGGTAAGTTCACATTGGATGGCGCTACTTATACTTTGGCTACCAACAACGGTAAAAACCACCTGCACGGTGGTGACAAGGGATTTGATAAAGTAGTATGGGATGCTGTTACTGAAAATGATTCAACACCTGCGTTGGTGCTGAGTTATGTAAGCAAAGACGGTGAAGAAGGATATCCCGGTACACTGCGTGTAAAAGTGCGCTACCACTACACGAACGATGATGCGTTGGAGATTGAATACTGGGCTGAGACCGATAAAGCCACTCCGGTGAATCTTACCAACCATTCTTATTTCAATTTAACAGGAGATGTGAGCAATACCATTCTGGATCATCGTTTATGGGTTGATGCCGATCATTATACGCCGGTAGATACCACGTTGATACCTACAGGCGAGATCAAAGCAGTGAAAGGAACACCATTCGATTTTACACAGGCAGAAAAGATCGGCGCCCGCATTGCTTCGGTACCTGGTGGCTATGACCATAATTTTGTGTTGAATAAGAAAGATACGGCTATATCATTGGCGGCAGTTTTATCCGATTCAACCAGTGGCAGGAAGCTGGAAGTCTTTACCACCGAACCGGGATTGCAGTTTTATTCCGGTAACTTCCTTGATGGCACATTGAAAACTTCAGCAGGAAAAGCCATCAACCAGCATACAGGACTCTGTTTGGAAACACAGCATTTCCCCAATTCGCCGAATGAACCTGCTTTCCCCAGCACTATTCTGAGGCCGGGTAAACAATATCATTCATTGACACGATACAAATTGAGTCTTCAATAAACAGATCAATCCAGGAAATCGCTGAGGTCTCTGCGTTGTTTCTTGGTGGGGCGGCCAATCTTACTCAAACGTTTACCCGTTTGATAGGTGGCCGCCTCATATTTTATACGGTCGATCTCTTCGGCGGGCGTAAGGTCGACATAATATTGTATGGCTTCGCTGTATTGTACCCTGTGGTCGAGCAGGCCGGTAACTTTGATTACCCATTTGCGCGACTCGGCCTTGACTTCGTATTCATCTCCCAGGGTCACGGTTTTGGATGCTTTGATAGCAGTTCCCTGGCATTTCACTTTCCCTTTATCGCAGGCATCGGCCGCCTGGCTGCGCGTTTTGAACAAACGGATGGCCCAGAGATATTTATCTACCCTTAACTTTTCTTTAGCGGTTGCCATCATTGCGATTTATTGCATCTCTCCATAGTACTGGTGGAAATAAGGGATGGTTTCAATGCCTTTATAGAAATTGAACACATCGAATTTCTCATTCGGACTGTGCAGGTTATCACTGTCGAGACCAAATCCCATGAATACGATCTTGATGCCCAGTTCTTTTTCAAAAAGGGCGCAAATAGGAATGCTGCCGCCGCCGCGAACCGGTATGGGCTCTTTACCAAAAGTGGTTTGAATGGCTTTGGCCGCCGCTTTGTATGCATTGGAATCGATGGGCGTCATATAAGGTTCGCCGCCATGATGTTCTTCGGCTTTCACAGTAACGCCTGCAGGAGCGATGCGCTTGAAATGATGCAATAATTTCTCTGTGATTTTCTCAGACGACTGGTTGGGAACGAGGCGACAGGATATTTTGGCATAAGCTTTTGAAGGCAGCACCGTCTTGGCTCCTTCGCCGGTATAACCACCCCAAATACCATTCAGTTCGAATGTGGGACGGATACCTGTTCTTTCGTTCGTGGTAAACCCTTTTTCGCCCCACAGGCTGTTGATGCCCAGGTCTTTTTTATACGCTTCTTCGCTGAAAGGCGCTTGCGCCATTTTAGCGCGCTCTTCGGGAGTGGCTTCTACCACATCATCGTAAAAACCAGGTATGGTAATGTGGTTATTTTCATCATGGCAGGAAGCGATCATCCTCGCCAGCATGGTAATGGGGTTGGCTACAGCGCCGCCATATACACCGCTGTGCAGGTCACGGTTGGGGCCTGTTACTTCCACTTCAATATAACTGAGACCACGCACGCCGATATCGATGGAAGGCGTTTCCATGCTCAGCATGGAAGTATCGCTGATCAGTATCACATCGGCTTTAAGCAATGCTTTGTTGGCTTTTACAAAAGTGGCCAGGTTGGGACTACCCACTTCTTCTTCGCCTTCAATGAGGAACTTGACATTGCATGGCAGGCTATTGGTTTGCACCATGGTTTCCAGCGCTTTCACGTGCATGTAAAACTGGCCTTTGTCGTCGCAGGAACCGCGCGCATAGATCTTACCATCTTTGATCAACGGCTCGAAAGGCCCGCTGTGCCAGAGTTCCAGCGGATCGGGCGGTTGCACATCGTAGTGCCCGTATACCAGCACAGTGGGTTTGGCGGGATCGATGTTCTTTTCTGCATACACGATAGGGTGTCCTGCAGTAGTATATATATCAACTTTATCGGCACCGGCTTCCTGTAAGCGCTGCTTCACTGCTTCGGCACAAGCGATCATATCGCCTTTGTGCTCACTGCGGGCACTTACACTGGGTATGCGCAATAGATCGAGTAGTTCTTCAAGAAAACGGTCTTTGTGTTTTTCCTGGTACGCTTTCCAAACCTGCATACAATTGGGTTTTAAAGTGATGGAATAATGGAGCGCAATTTACGCCAATCGGTGTTTCTGATCGGAAATAAGGTTCTTCATGGTCCATTCTACTTTTTGTTCGAAGGGATGCTGCCGTACAGAGCAGTTCTGCTTGGTACAGATACTGCAACTGAAGGGCAGGCAACCATCGGTATGCACCATTAATTCGAGTGCATCACCGAATTGTTGTTTGATGAGGGCCGAGAGTGCATCTATTTCGCGGTGCGCTTCGTGTACGTTGAGGTACCAGGGAACGGTAAGATGACAATCCACATGCAAAAGGCTGCCGTATTTGATTACGCGCAGGTTGTGCAGGTCGATCCAATTTTCCTGCCTGTGTTCGTTCAGTACACGTATGAAACGGTTCAGCAATTCTATATCCGCTTCATCCATGATCCCCGCCAAAGAACGCCGGAGTATTTTGTAACCATTGTAAATAACAAGGACGCTTAAAAAGAAAGCAATGAGCTTGTCGAGCCAGGCAAACCCGGTGAACAGGATCAGGAACAGCCCGGCAATGACAGCCAGTGTGGAATAAGTATCTATCTGTAAATGCTTGCCGCTTGCCAGCAGGGCAGGGGAATTGTTTTGCTTTCCTATTTTGATGCAAATGCCGCCTGCTATGAAATTGATCACTGCAGTGCCACCTACCAGCCACAAACCGATGCTGAGTTCCTGTAAAGGACTATGCCGGATAATGTTGAGCACAGTTTCATAAACGATCATAATGCCCGCTGCTATGATCAATGCCCCTTCTGCAGCGGCTGAAACGAATTCTGCTTTGCCATGTCCATAAGGATGATCCATATCACGCGGCTTGGCAGCCACATATAAGCTGTAAAGGCCAATGAACCCGGCGATCACGTTTACAATACTTTCCAGCGCGTCGGTTAGTATTGACAGGGATAGAGTGAACTGATACGCAATAATCTTGGCAGCAAACAATACCACACTGAGTATAGTGATCGATAATTGTACGCGATAGTTTTGCTTGGCGGTTTGCATTAACCGATCAGTTCTACTTTGTAATCGATCTTGCAATGCTTGGAGAGCATAGCCGAGATGCCACAGTATTTTTCGTGTGAGAGCGCTACCGCACGGTTCACTTTATCGATGTCTTCGGCGGGCGCATCACAACGATAGATCATATTAATAAACTTGAATACTTTGGGATGCTCTTCCGTTTGTTCTGCCGAAGTATCTATTTCCAGTTTGGTGAAGTTCACTTTCATTTTACGCAGGATGTCTACCACATCCATGCCGCTGCAACCTGCCAGCGATCCCAGTAACATTCTCTTGGGGTTCATGCCGCTTCCCAACCCACCGCTTTCTACTGCTGTGTCTATCCTTACCGTATGCCCCGTATCTGCCGTTGCATCAAAAGCAAGTGCCGACACCCATTTGGTGATCGTTCTCATAAGTATTACACTTTCTGTTTTTATTAAATCTCATTGAGCCGTCGATTACATCATTCTTTTCGCAACAAAATCCCAATTCACGAGGTTCCACCAGTTGTTGATATAGTCCGGCCTTTTGTTCTGGTATTTGAGGTAATAAGCGTGCTCCCACACATCCAATCCCAGCAGCGGTGTTCCTTTTACTTCACTGATGTCCATCAGGGGATTATCCTGGTTGGGAGTAGAAGTAACCACGAGGTGATGATCGGGTGTTTGCACCAGCCAGGCCCAGCCGCTTCCAAAACGGTTCTTACCTGCATCGGAGAACTGTGTTTTAAAAGTTTCGAAAGAACCGAATGAACGATCAATGGCTGCTGCCAGGTTTCCTTCGGGCTTGGCAGCAGTTCCCGGCCTCATGCATTGCCAGAACAATTCATGGTTATAATGTCCGCCGCCGTTGTTACGCATCTTGGTAGAATATTTAGAGATATTCCGCAGAAGGTTTTCCAGCTTCTCTGAATTGGTGTTTACTTTTTCCGCTGCACAGGCTTCTGCCAGGTTCTTGGCATAACCGGTGGCATGCTTGCTGTAATGTATTTCCATGGTCATGGCATCGATAACAGGCTCCAGTGCATTGTAGGCATAAGGGAGCGCATGTTGTGTGAAAGCACTGTCTGCCAGAAATTCGTTTTCTGCTTTTACCAGTGAAGGAAGAATGGTCATGGATAAACCTGCTGCAACGCCAGCTTGGCCGGTGACTTTAATAAAGTCGCGACGGCTCGAAGTATTTTTTTTCATAAATATTAGGTTGAACTTTTTCTATTCCTAAAGTTAGTCCAAAAACGCCTCAACTGCTTAAACAAACGATAATAAAACTCCTGGTTAAACAGTTGTGAATCGCGCATGGCTTTGTACGTAAGGAAAATACCCACCGGTATCAGTACTATGGTAGAAAGCCACATGCCCATCAGGGGACTCATTTCGCCGGCCCGCGCAAATTTTTCACCAAACTGGTTGAGCAGGTGAAAACTTACAAAGAAGATCACCGCAAATACCAGCGGTGTACCCAGTCCCCCTTTTCGTATGATGGAACCCAACGGCGCACCGATCAGGAACAATACCAGGCAGGCAACGGACAGTGTGAATTTCCGGTGCCATTCTATTTTATGGAATTGCAGTGAAAGGTAACGCTGGGTATAATCGTTCGCCAATACATTGACATTGCCTTTGAGCGTGCCGATCTGGCTACCGGCGTTTTGCAACACAGAAAATGCCAGCGAATCGGGCAGCAGGTTGTTGAATGTTTTCGCTTTTCGGTTGATCCTGGAACTGTCTATCCTTGCCCAGCCGGTGTCTTCGTATTTGGTGAAGCGCAAATAGGGTGAGACCTCGTAGCGGGTCCTTCTTCTGTAAAAAGTATCGATGTTATGCAGGGAGTCGATCACGCCATTCAATTGCCGGAGACTGAGCATTTTGGGGTCATAAAAAGCGCTGTCGCCACTCTTGTTCATCTGGAAGCTTTTGAGGTCGAACATCTTTTTATATTCTTTGAATCCCATCCTGATGAATTCGGTGTTGGTAGTGCCCCGTTGTCCTTTTTCCTGGTAACGCCAACCATTGCGCAAAATGAATTCCAGGAAGCGCTTGTCTTTCGTTACGCGCATGACGCCGCTTTCGGCGATCAGCATATGATCCTGCAGACCACCGGGACTTCTTTCAAATATCACCACATCATGTATGATGCTGTCGTTCTTTTCTTTCTTACCCAGTTTGATCACATACCCATCGATCTTATCATAAAAAACACCTTCTTTGATATCGATGGCGGGTTTGGAAACGATGATATCGTATTTGAGCGCTGATAGTTTCAGTTGTGTTACCGGGATGATATTATTGGCGAATAAAAAAGCAATGCCGCTGATGAAAATGGTGATGATGATCAGCGGGCGCATGAAGCGCAGGAGCGGGATACCGGATGCTTTGATGGCCACCAATTCGAATGATTCGCCCAGGTTGCCGAATGTCATGATGGAAGAGAAAAGCAGGGCCAGCGGCAAAGCCAACGGAACCCAGAAAAGCGCCACCAGGCCGATCAGCTTCATCACTGTAAATAAATCGAGTCCTTTTCCTACGAGGTCGTCGATATACAGCCAGAAAAACTGCATGGTCAGCACAAAAAGCGAGATAGTGAAAGCGGCAATAAAAGGACCAACAAAAGAACGGATGATGAGTATGTCGAGCTTTTTAAACAAATCCAGCCGGAGTTTATTCGTTAAGGATTACAAAAATAGTGCATTCACCAAAGGAAAGAGATGATCAACGCAACAACACGTCAATTTAACGAAATAAAATCCAGCTCATATACCGTTGTGGGATGAATGGTATGATAACGGGTGGGTACTCCTTAAGCACCCAGGCGGTGAAACAGTTCTTTCACCTGGTAGCCCCATAACTGGCTCTGGTCTTTGATCTCTGCTTTTTCAGCAAAATCCTTGATCAGGAGTATGGTCTGGTTTGAAATCTCGGTCTTCTCGATCCTGAATTCGAAATATTCGGTTTTATCAGTATGCTGCCAGTGGAAACGGATGAATTTGTCTTGCTCCAGGTCCAGCACGTCTGCCTTATCGGGCGTGCCGCCATTCCATGAAAAACTGTATACATTTTCCCATTCATCTACTTTATCTGCAAACCACTCCTGCAAACCGGCAGGTGTAGCTAAAAACTCATACAATATTGTTGGTGAACACCTGACGGGGAATTCCAAAGTAAATAGTTGCTTCTTGCTCATTACATTCGCTTTATACCTAGCTTGATCGCAGGTCTGCAATAATATTAAATAATCAACACCGTCCAAATGTTTTTTTGGCCGGCAGTGACCCGCAATGGGTCGAAAAAATACCCTATTTGACAAATGAAGTATAAATCATTGTGCTTCAGGTTATTGCAATGAATATTTTTTTTGACCGCATCGAAAAAATACTTAAATTGCTTTAGATAGGTGACGCAAGGAGTCCCGCAGCATGTCTGCGGTTTATAATGGACATTTTTCCGCTATACAAAATCAACCTTCTACCATACAACCTTAAACTTGCTTTTTTATGAGCATGCGTCAGCTAAAAATCACGAAATCCATCACCAATCGTGAGTCCCAGAGCCTGGAGAAATATTTACAGGAGATAGGGAAGGTTGATCTGATCAGTCCTGAAGAAGAAGTGCAACTGGCCATGCGCATCCGCCATGGAGATCAGCGGGCGCTGGACCGCCTGGTAAAATCGAACCTGCGTTTTGTGGTATCGGTTGCCAAGCAATACCAGAACCAGGGGCTCACTTTACCCGACCTCATCAACGAAGGCAACCTGGGACTTATCAAAGCGGCGCTTCGTTTTGATGAGACAAGGGGTTTCAAATTCATTTCTTATGCGGTATGGTGGATCAGGCAAAGCATATTGCAGGCATTGGCCGAGCAGAGCCGTATCGTGCGGTTGCCTTTGAACAAAGTAGGGCTCACCAACCGCATCAGCAAAGCATATCAGCAGTTGGAACAGGAATACGAACGCGAGCCCACGCCGCAGGAACTGGCCGATATGCTGGAGATCAGCCAGGAAGAAGTGGCCGCCACCATGAGTGTGGGCTTCCGGCATGTGAGCATGGATACCCCGCTTTCCGAAGGGGAAGATGGTACGCTGATAGACGTGATGGAAAATCCCAATGCAGAGAAAACAGATGAAAAACTGGTGCACCACGAATCCCTGCGGATGGAGATCGAAAGGAGCCTGAAAACCCTTACCGAAAGGCAGAAAGATGTGGTCTGCTTTTTCTTTGGTATAGGGGTAGACCACCCGTTGAGCCTCGAAGACATCGGCGAGCGGTTCAACCTCACCCGGGAAAGGGTTCGGCAGATCAAGGACAAAGCCATTACCAAGCTGCGCAGCACCAGCCGTTGCAAGCATTTAAAGGTATACCTGGGATAAACCCGATTCGCACTATATTTGCACCTCTTTTTAAGATGAACCTGATTGGTTCATTTTTTATTTGTGAAAGATTGAAACCAGCGTACCATGTTCAATTCACTCAGTGAAAAACTCGAATCGGCGTTTAAGAACCTCCGCGGAGAAGCGCGCATCAACGACCTGAATGTTGCCAATACTGTCAAAGACATCCGCAGGGCACTCATCGATGCCGATGTGAATTTCAAGATAGCCAAAGAGTTCACCGATAAGGTGAAGGAAAAAGCGGTAGGAGA
Source organism: Sediminibacterium magnilacihabitans (assembly GCA_002973575.1). Taxonomy (GTDB): domain Bacteria; phylum Bacteroidota; class Bacteroidia; order Chitinophagales; family Chitinophagaceae; genus Sediminibacterium; species Sediminibacterium magnilacihabitans. Next base: position 62,310 of record PVEQ01000012.1, on the reverse strand, counting down.
GAAAGTGATCAACGCCATCAGCCCCGGGCAGTTGATGGTGAAGATCGTGAAAGACGAACTCACCGAGCTCATGGGCGGTACCGAAGCGCAATTCAACATCACAGGCAATCCTGCCATCATACTCATTGCCGGGTTACAGGGTAGTGGTAAAACCACTTTCACCGGTAAACTGGCGCATTACCTCAAAACAAAAAAAGGTAAATCACCCCTGTTGGTAGCGGCCGATATCTATCGCCCTGCGGCGATTGACCAGTTGACCGTGCTGGCAGAACAAGTGGGTGTGGATATTTACAGCGAGCGCGAAAACAAAGATGCCGTAGCGATTGCCCAAAATGCGATCAAAGAAGCGAAAGCTAAAAATAAAAATGTGATCATCATCGATACGGCGGGGCGACTGGCCATCGATGAAGCGATGATGACCGAAGTGGCCAATATCAAACAGGCAGTGAATCCTGCCGAGATATTGTTTGTAGTGGATTCCATGACCGGACAAGACGCGGTAAACACTGCCAAAGCTTTCAATGACCGGCTCGATTTCAGCGGTGTGGTGCTTACCAAGCTCGATGGTGATACACGCGGTGGTGCGGCTTTATCTATCAAGTACACGGTGAACAAGCCCATCAAGTTTGTTAGTAGTGGTGAGAAGATGGATACACTGGATGTGTTCTATCCTGAAAGGATGGCACAACGTATCCTGGGCATGGGTGATATTACTACGCTGGTAGAAAAAGCCCAGGCGCAGTACGATGAAGCGGAGGCCAAAAAACTGGAGAAAAAGATCCGCAAGAACCAGTTCGATTTCCAGGATTTTCTCGACCAGCTTGCACAGATAAAAAAAATGGGTAATCTGAAAGACCTGATGGGTATGATTCCCGGTGTGGGCAAGGCAATCAAAGATGTAGATATCAACGACGATGCTTTCAAAGGCATCGAAGCCATGATACAGTCCATGACCCCATTCGAAAGGTCCAATCCCGATGCAATGACCCCTTCCCGCAGGGAAAGGATCGCCAAGGGCAGCGGCAAGAGCATACAGGAACTGAATGCCTTTATGAAACAGTTCGAGCAGATGAAACAAATGATGAAAATGATGAATAATATGCCCATGGGAGGCAGGTTCCCAGGCATGAAGCGGTAGTTTTTACAGAATCATAACAAGTTTGGTAGACTAGTACTTTGATTTTCTAAGATTTTGGGCTAATTTCGCGGTCTGATTTGTTAACTAATTTCTTAACGCCTTTAAATTTCTATTTAACATGGCAGTCAAAATGAGACTACAACGCCACGGCAGCAAAAAACGGCCCTTCTACTTCATTGTAGTAGCCGATGCACGTGCGCCAAGAGACGGTAAGTTCATCCAAAAGATCGGAACTTACAACCCGCTTACTGTACCCGCTACCATCCAGCTCGATCGTCAGAAAGCACTGGAATGGCTGCACAAGGGAGCTCAGCCCACCGATACAGTTCGCCGTATCCTCTCTTTCAAGGGAGTATTGTACCTGAAGCACCTGCTGAGGGGTGTGAAACTGGGACTGTTTGATGATGCTACTGCAATGACCAAATTCCAGGCATGGCATAGTGAGCATGAAGCAAGCATCGCCCGTCGTAACGAAGAGCACAGAAAAACCCAAAGAGCCCGTAAAGCTTACACCCCCGTAGTAAAGAAGGTGGAAAGCAAACATGAAGAAGCTTCTGAAGGAACTGCTGAAGCTTAATGGGATAAAACCATAGTTGCAAAGCCCCGACATTGTTGGGGCTTTGTTTTTATTTTTACTGCATGAATGATTATATCCATATTGGTAAGATCGTAGCCAGTTTTGGTTTGAAAGGAGAAGTGATACTCAAGCATGCATTGGGTAAGAAAACCACTTTCGCCGGACTGGAAGCCATCTTTGTTGAAGAAGTGAAAGGCGCTTACCTGCCTTATTTCATAGAATCTTCAAAAGCGAAAGATCATACCGAAACCTATATCAAACTGGAGGGCGTTCATACCAAAGAAGCCGCCAACCGGCTTGCTACACGCAATGTATGGCTGCCCGAAGCCGATTTCCGCAAGCTGGCCGGCAAATCTGCCCCCATTTCATTGCTGGGCTTTGAACTCATTACTGATGAAGCCGAACATTTAGGCCCTATTGAAGAAGTGATCGAACAACCACATCAGGTGTTGTTACGCATCAACCTCAATGGCAATGAAGCATTGATACCCTTACATGCTGAAACATTGGACAGCATTGATCATGCACGAAAAGAAGTGCATGTTACACTGCCGGACGGACTGCTGGATATTTACCGCTGATCCTTTTGAAATCTCTCTAACTTAGTAGGCGTATGGCAGAACAGCAGCGTTATATTGCCCATTTCGATCTCGATTCTTTTTTTGTGAGTGTTGAATTGTTGCAGCAGCCTGCCCTGAAAGGAAAAGCAGTGATCGTGGGTGGTACACCTGAAAGAGGCGTAGTGACTTCCTGCAGTTATGAAGCGCGGAAATTCGGCGTACGCAGCGCTATGCCTATGAGCAGGGCTATGAAACTTTGTCCACATGCTGTTGTACTCCGCGGCACACATGCAGAATACCGCCGCTATTCCCAATGGGTAACCGATATCATCGCCGCCAAAGCCCCTTTGTTTGAAAAAGCGTCGATCGATGAATTTTATATTGATCTCACAGGTATGGACCGTTTTTTCGATCCGTATCAATGGACCATTGACCTGCGGCAGGAGATCATCGACAAAACCCAATTGCCCATTTCATTTGGTTTGGCTGCAAATAAAATGGTAGCCAAGATCGCTACCGATGAAGCCAAGCCCAATGGTTATCTTTTTGTTCAACCCGGGAAAGAAAAAGATTTCTTAGCTCCGCTACCGGTGAACAAATTTCCGGGAGTGGGGGAACAAACTTTCCTGCTGCTCAAAGCGATGGGCATCCATACCATACGCGACCTGAGCGAGACACCTGTTGCGATACTTGAAAAAAAATTGGGCAAGACCGGCGCTGACCTCTGGAAAAAATCGCAGGGCATTCACAACGGCCAGGTACACGCTTATCATGAAGCAAAATCGATATCGAGTGAAAACACGTTCCATGAAAATACGGCCGACACAGATTTCTTATTGAGTGAATTGGTGCGGCTCACAGAAAGGGTGGCTTTTGAGTTAAGGAGGGATGAAAAGCTGGCTGGATGCATCGCTGTCAAGATCCGTTATCCCGATTTTGAGACCACATCAAAACAAACAACCATTTCCCGTACACTACGCGATGATGAACTGATACCACAGGCCATTGAACTCTTCCATCAATTATACCGCAAAGGACAGTCCGTTCGCTTGCTGGGTGTGCGGTTGAGTGAGCTCACCAACCATGCTGTGCAGGGCAGCCTTTTTGATGATGCTGAAAGAAAAAACAAGCTGTATAAAGCCATTGACGAGGTAAAGAATAAATTCGGGAAAACCGCCCTGAAAAAGGCAAGAACCCTTAAAAAAGGAAAAGAGTAAGAATATTTTTTAAAATAAGTCTACCAGTTTGGTAGGAAATAAGTATTTTCGTGATCCAAAAAATAATCACCATGAGTTTACGTTTAGGGGACCTGGCGCCCAACTTCAAGGCCGTAACCACGGCAGGCAATATCGATTTTCACGAGTATTTAGGCAATGGATGGGGTATTCTTTTTTCCCACCCTGCCGATTATACACCGGTTTGCACTACTGAATTGGGCAAAACGGCTCTTTTACAGGAAGAGTTTGCCAAACGCAATGTGAAAGTGTTGGCGCTAAGCGTTGACCCGCTCGATAAACACAATGGATGGGTGAATGATATCAACGAAACACAGCATGTTACTGTTGGTTTCCCCATCATTGCCGATGAAGATAAATCCATTGCCAATGCTTATGGCATGATCCATCCCAATGCATCAGAAACATTTACCGTTCGCTCCCTGTTTGTGATTGGTCCGGATAAAAAAATCAAACTCACCCTTACTTACCCCGCATCAACCGGAAGGAATTTCCACGAAGTATTGCGTGTGATCGACTCTTTGCAACTGACAGCCAATTACAGCGTGGCTACGCCTGCCGACTGGAAAGAAGGCGAAGATGTGATCGTGGTTCCCTCTATCAGCACTGCAGATGCGATCCAGAAGTTCCCCAAAGGTGTGAAAGAGGTGAAGCCTTACCTGCGTTATACGCCACAGCCCAACAAATAAAAGCAAGCAATCGATATTTTGTTCTCAGCCAAAGGCCCTGGTAATTTGATTACCGGGGCTTTTTTTTGATTAACTTTCACCAAACTGTATCATCCATGAGAAAACTGCTACTTTTCTTTTTTATGAGTTGCATGGCAGGTAACCTGCTGGCGCAACGCACCATTATCCATTGTGGACAACTGGTAGATGTTCAGCACCTGCAATTGCTGAAAGAAATGACCATCATAACAGAAGGCAATAAGATTGCTGAAGTACAGAAAGGTTATGTAAATGCCGGTCCTGCCGATAAACTGATCGATCTGAAGAACAGAACGGTGATGCCCGGATTGATTGATATGCATGTGCACCTGGAATTGGAAACCAATCCCAACAGGTACATGGAAACCTTCACATACAACCCGGCAGACTATGCATTCCAGTCGGTGGTGTTTGCCGGTAAAACCCTGATGGCCGGGTTTACCACCGTTCGCGACCTGGGTGGATCGGGCGTGAATATTTCATTGCGCAATGCCATCAATAAAGGATTGATCGTGGGCCCACGTGTATATACTGCGGGCAAAGCTATTGCCACTACAGGCGGACATGCAGACCCAACCAACGGTTACCGCAGAGACCTGATGGGTGATCCCGGTCCGGCTGCCGGCGTAATCAACGGCGCCGATGATGCTATGAAAGCCGTTCGCCAGCGGTACAAGGAAGGAAGCGATTTGATCAAGATCACTGCATCAGGCGGTGTGCTGAGTGTGGCCAAAAGCGGTGAGAACCCACAGTTCACAGATGCAGAACTGAAAGCCGTTGTAGAAACGGCAAAAGACTATGGTTTTAAAGTGGCGGCGCATTGTCACGGTGCAGAAGCCATGAAACGCGCCATACGTGCAGGCGTGAACTCTATTGAACATGGCACTTATATGGATGATGAAGCGATGGAACTGATGAAGAAAATGGATACCTATTATGTACCCACCATCATTGCAGGAAAATCTGTTGCCGATTCGGCTAAAAAGCCCGGTTATTTTCCGGAGTTGGTTGCCCCCAAGGCATTGGCCATCGGACCTAAAGTGCAAAACACATTTACCAGAGCATACAAGACAGGCGTAAAGATTGCGTTTGGTACAGATGCCGGTGTTTATGCCCACGGCAAGAACTGGATGGAATTTGTGTACATGAATGAAGCCGGCATGCCTGCGTTGGAAACCATCCGGGCTGCAACGCTTTCTGCTGCCGACCTGCTGGGCGATGATCGCCTGGGTGTGATCGAGAAAGGAAAGCTGGCCGATATTGTTGCGATCGATGGTGATCCGGTAAAAGACATCCGGTCTATGGAGAAAGTAAAATTTGTAATGAAGAATGGTGTTGTATACAAGCAGGATTGATCAGGAACTCCACTTGCGTAATTGCTGCAGCAATGCGCGGAGTTCTTTGGGCAACTCGGCTTCCAGTTCAAAACGTTCTCCGTTCAGTTCAAAGCTCAACCGGTGGGAATGCAATGCCAGTCGTGACAACAAAGGCCTTTCTTCTTCCGCGGCTTTGGAAAGTTTGAATTTCTTTTTAAGGGCTGATAACAGAACAGGCTGCGCGTCGCCATAGAGCTCGTCGCATACAATGGGGTGCCCTATGTGCTGCATGTGCAGCCTGATCTGGTGCGTACGCCCGGTATGGATGCGGAACTGCATCCAACTGTATAAACGGAACGATTCCAATACTTCATAATCGGTCAGGGAGGCTTTGCCTTTTACATACGTGATCATTTTGCCGGTCTTGCCGGGATGTTCCATGATGGAAGCGTCAACACTGTCTTGTTTGTTAAAGGGAATGCCCTGCACAAGGCCCTGGTAATATTTTTCTACTTCACGTCCTTCGAACGACTGCGATAATTTTTTGTGCGTGGCTTCATCTTTCGCAAATACAATGATGCCGCTGGTGTCTTTATCGAGGCGGTGAACAGTGTAAATTTCGCCGTACCTGTCTTTCAGTAATTGCTTCAAAGAGAGTTCCTGTCCCAAACGATCGGGGATACTCAGCAGCCCTGCAGGTTTGTTTACTGCAACAAAATATTCGTTCTCGAAAATAATTTCCGGCCTCATGGAGATGATAGTTGTTAGTTGTTAGAGGGTAACGATCTTTTCTAGACAGTTTTTTTAATGAAGGAGTTGTTGAGGAACTTCAACAGTCTCACTTCTTTTTCGTTGAGATAGCGCCATTTGCCGCGGTCTACATTTTTCTTGGTGAGATTGGCGAACATCACGCGATCCAATCCTTTTACATCGTAACCCAGGTGCTCAAAAATACGGCGCACGATGCGGTTGCGGCCGCTGTGTATTTCAATACCTACGATGTTTTTACTTTTTGTATCGGCATAGCCAACAGCATCGGCCGATACAAAACCATCTTCCAGCGTTACACCCGATAAAATGGCGTCCAGGTCTTTTTTGATAACAGGTTTATCGAGCGTTACTTCGTATATCTTTTTAACTTCAAAAGAAGGGTGGGTGAGTTTTTGCGCCAACTCGCCGTCGTTGGTAAGCAGCAGTACGCCTGTTGTGTTTCTGTCGAGACGACCCACCGGATATATGCGTTCTGTGGTAGCGCTTTTAACAAGCTCCAGCACGGTTTTCCTGCCTTGCGGATCGTTCGAAGTAGTGATATAATCTTTTGGTTTATTGAGCAAAACATAAACGGCATTTTTTTGCAGGAAAACCTGCTTGCCTTTTACCACCACTTTATCTTTTGCAGAAACCTTATATCCTGGTTCAAATATTTTATCACCATTCACCACTACTTTCCCTTCTTTCACCAGTTCTGCTGCTTCTCTTCTTCCGCAAACGCCTGCATGTGCGATGAATTTATTCAGCGGCATGATGTCTGATGATTGACTGGGAAGTTGCTGATTGCTGATTGCTGATTGCTGATTGTCAGCATGCTGACGGCTGGCAGTTGATTTGGGCTCTTTTTTTTGACTTTTAATTGCTGACTTTTGGCTTTTAATTCCCTTTTCTTCACTCACTCCACGCATCTTATCCAGCTTCTTTTTACGGAACTCTTCGCCTGCAGCCCTGGCTTCGGCCTTGACCTTTTTCTTTTCCTGGCGGATGGATTCTTTGATAGCACTGCCTTTCTTTTTATTGGCAAACTTGTTGAAGTTGTCGGTACGTTTTTTTTGCATTTGTATTGATTTGCTGTTTTACAACAGGTCCCTCGACTCGCTTTGCTCGCTCGGGATGACGGTATGTTTATTTATCCTTTATTGGCCAATTGTCCGCAAGCCGCATCTATGTCCCTGCCGCGACTCCTTCTCAACCGGGCATTCACATGATTGGCCTCCAGTATGTTCATAAAACGCTGGATATCGTCTTCATCGGGCTTCGTGAATTTAAAAGCATCGATGGTATTGTATTCGATGATATTGACCAGGTCGGCAGGGATCTGCCTGAATACTTTCACCAGTTCCTCTGCATCCTGTTTGCTGTCGTTCAGGTCTTTGAAAAGAATATATTCCAGCGTGATCTCATTGCCCGTTTGTTTGTAGAAATAATTCAGGGCTTCGATCAACGCTTTGATATTGTTCGATTCGTTGATGGGCATGATCTCGTTCCGCTTGGCATCATTGGCTGCATGGAGCGATAAAGCCAGTTTGAAACGCACCTGGTCATCCCCCAGTTTTTTGATCTGCTTGGCAACACCGGCGGTGGAAACTGTAATGCGCCGCGGACTCATGAATAATCCATCTTCCGCTGAAATGCGCTCGATGGCTTTCATTACATTGGAATAGTTGAGCAAAGGCTCGCCCATGCCCATGAAAACAATATTGCTCAGCTTCTGGTTATAGGCTTGCAGGCTTTGCTGGTTGATGAGCACCACCTGGTCGTAGATTTCGTCGAAATACAGGTTGCGCTTGCGTTCGATATACCCGGTGGCACAGAACTTACAACTGAGACTGCAACCGATCTGCGACGATACGCAGGCTGTTTTGCGGTCCTCGGTAGGTATCAGCACACCTTCTATCAAATGCCCTTCTACGGTTTTGAAGCGACTTTTAACAGTACCGTCGTTACTGAACTGGGTGGCATCCACCTGCAGGGCAGGCAATGAGAAATCCTGTGCCAGTTTTGCGCGCAGGTCCTTACTCAAGTTGGTCATTTCTTCAAAGCTATGCGCGTGCTTCTGCCAGAGCCATTCGTGCACCTGTTTGACACGGAATTTCTTTTCGCCTATCTGTTCAAAATAGGCTGTCAGTCCATCCAAACCCAGGTGCCTGATATTCTCCCGCTGTGTATTCATCCTGCAAAGATACCGCTACATATTCTATCTTGCGCATCAATGAAACATAAGACCCTTTGATATGCAAACCTGTTATGTAATAGATGCGGTAAGAACACCCATTGGCCGTTATGGCGGAAGATTGAGCGCCACCAGGCCCGACGACCTGCTGGCACTGGTGATCACTGCCCTGATCAACCGTAATCCCGGTATAGATGTTTCCAGGATAGAAGATGTGATTGCCGGCGCTGCCAACCAGGCGGGTGAAGACAACCGCGATGTGGCACGTATGGCTGCGTTGCTGGCAGGCTTGCCCATCAGCGTAGCCGGCAATACTGTTAACAGGCTTTGTGCCAGCGGGTTGCAGGCCATTATGGACGCAGCCAGGGCCATTATGTGCAATGAAGGCATGTTGTATATCGCAGGAGGCGTGGAAAGTATGACGCGCGCGCCTTTTGTAACCGCTAAGAGCGATGGAGCCTGGAGCCGTAAAACAGAAACCTATGATACTACCATCGGCTGGCGCTTTACCAATAAGAAGCTGACCGAAATGTATCATCCTTACAGTATGGGCGAGACCGCAGAGAATGTGGCCCGCGAATGGGAGATCAGCAGGGAAGAGCAGGACCTTTTTGCGCTGGCTTCGCAGGAAAAATATGCGGCGGCGCTGGCCGCAGGTAAATGGGATGATGAAATTGTGGCGGTAGAAATGGTGAACGATAATATGGTGAACTGGTTCGTACAGGATGAGCATCCCAGGCAAACCTCATTGGAGAAACTGGCGGGATTGCGTCCGGCTTTCGCGAAGGACGGAACCGTTACGGCAGGTAATTCATCGGGCATCAACGATGGCGCCGCTGCGGTATTACTGGCCAGCGAAGAAGCAGTGAAAGTATTCAACCTCACACCGCTGGCGCGCGTGGTAAGCATGGGTGTTGCAGGCGTGCATCCCGGCATCATGGGTATTGGGCCCGTACCGGCGTCGGAGAAAGCGTTACAGCGGGCGGGGCTTACTGTGAAGGACCTCGATCTTATAGAACTCAATGAAGCTTTCGCTTCTCAAAGTATTGCCTGTATGCGTGAACTGGAACTCGATCATGCCAAATTGAATGTAAATGGTGGCGCTATTGCGCTTGGCCACCCCCTGGGATGCAGCGGGGCACGTATTTCCGCTACTTTATTACACGAGATGCACCGGCGTGAATTGAAATACGGGCTCGCTACTATGTGCGTGGGTGTAGGCCAGGGGGCCGCTGTTGTATATGAAGGCTTGTAATTACTGCATCGTCATCCTGAGCGAGCGAAGCGAGTCGAAGGAACTGCTGGAGACTCGGGCAGATCCCTCGGCTGCCCCTTCGACTCGCTTCGCTCGCTCAGGGTGACGTTGCTCGGGATGACGGAACGGTTCATTGATAATAAGTAGGGTCTAAATGAAAAAGCCCATCGGCTTGTTGCCAGTACCAGAATTTTTTCCTGTAGATAATGTATTTACCGCGGGCGCTTTTCGAAACATATCCTTCGGGTACATATAACACTTTTGGAGGAATCATTTTATACCGGTACACCAGGTTCTTTTTTTGTGCAGGTGTGAAAGACCTGGCTAAATTGGAGAGATGTACTTTGGCCGCGATATCGGAAGGGAGTCTGTCTTTCGATGTAACAATATTGCCCGACCCGTCTACCACGATGAGGGGGCTTCCCAAAATAGTTGGATTGATGATTGCAGGTGAATCTGCGTGAGCAGGCGGCACCGTTGTGTTGGGTGGAACGGACTTGCCTGGCAATGTAGTTGCAGGAGGTGCGTTGTTTTTGGAAGGAACGGTTTTCCGGTGACAGGCAGCAACCAGCACAACGAAACATAAAGCAATGACCGGGGTTCTCATGGTATCAGGAATTGACTACGCAATGCACCGAATATTGTGCCAAAGTTCAGAAAGAGAAGTCAGCCAGCCCTGATTGCGCAATGGTTTGCTGTTGTCCATCGCTCAACTGACGGACCACACAAGTGCCTGTTTCCAGTTCTTTGCTGCCAATGATCACTGCAAAAGGAATCTGCTTTTTCTCAGCATATTTAAATTGCTTATCGAACTTGCTGTTTTCATGATACAACTCAGCCGCAATACCTTTTTCCCTCAGTTGCTGCATCAATACAAACGCCGCTTTACTCTCTGCATCGCCCAAATTAAAGAATAATACACGGGTACCTGCCTGAACTGCATCGGGAAACAGTTGCAATTCTTCCATCACATCATAAATCCGGTCAACTCCGAAACTGATGCCCACCCCGGGCACATTGGGCACACCGAACAAGCCGGTGAGATCGTCGTAGCGGCCACCGCCGCCAATACTGCCCATTTGCACATCCAGCGCCTTCACTTCGAAAATGATACCCGTATAGTAGTTGAGGCCGCGGGCCAGGGTGAAATCTGTTGTGAGTGGTGAGCTGTTGGTTGTTAGTTGTGAGAAGGAAAGCAGGTATTCAATTTCTTCGATCCCTTTTTGTCCCGTTGTGTTGTTGCCCAGCAGCGAACGCAGTTGATTTATTTTACCGGCATTGTCGCCTTCGATGTTCAGGTAGGTTTCGATGGTAGCTACCTGTTGGGTATTCAATCCGCGCTGGATCAATTCTTCCTTCACTTTTTCAATACCAATTTTATCCAGCTTGTCAACAGCAATGGTGATATCGGTCATTTTATCGGCCCCGCCACATATTTCGGCCAATGCAGCCAGTATTTTGCGGCTGTTGATGCGTATCTCAACACGTACGCCCAATTGCGCAAAAACAGTAGCGTAGATATTGGCCAATTCTACTTCATTCAACAGGCTGTAACTGCCTACCACATCCGCATCGCACTGGTAGAACTCGCGGTACCGGCCCTTTTGCGGCCTGTCGGCACGCCATACCGGCTGTACCTGGTAACGTTTGAAAGGCATAGTCAGCTGACCATGGTTCATGGCCACATAACGCGCAAAAGGAATGGTAAGGTCATAACGAAGCGCTCTTTCCGTAATGCCCTTCGTGTTTTTTCCCTGCAATACTTTTTCGAAATCCGCTACGGCTGTATCGTGCTTGGCGGGATTATCCAGTCCGTTGTTGAGTATTTTGAAAATGAGTTTATCTCCTTCTTCGCCATACTTACCCATGAGTGTATCGAGGTTTTCCATAGCAGGCGTTTCCAGCGGCTGGAAGCCATAACGCTCGAATACGGTGCGGATGGTATTGAAAATATACTGGCGCTTGCGAACAACGGCTGCGCTGAAATCCCTGGTGCCTTGAGGTAATCCCGGTTTGCTCATGAAAATAGTATCTGAATATTGTTGAATTAATGAATGGATGCTGGCTCGTATTTATAAATGATCTGCTCACAGGCCTTATCGATCATCCCGAATACTTCGTGGTAATCTTTTTCGGTACCATACCAGGGGTCGGGTACACTCTTCTTTTCGCCGGGATACAATTCATCCAGTAACAGCGATACTTTACCTGGCTGCCAATAACGACCACTCATACGTTTTACTTCGGCATAATTATCGACATCCATAACATAGATGCGATCAAAATCATCCATGTCTTCGGCAGCAAACTGCCGGCATTGCTGGGAACTGATGTCTATTCCGTTCAGCTTCGCTACTTTTTGCGAGAGATGATGAGGTGGTTCGCCTACATGGTACCCGGCAGTGCCGGCGCTGTCTATCTGCCAGCGCAAACCCCGTGAATCGGCCTTCTGCTGCAAAATACCTTCTGCGAGCGGACTGCGGCAAATATTACCCAGGCATATCATCAGTATCTTCATAGCACAAAGATAATAGCCTGCGGCCAATCTGGCTCTGTGGCGGGCAGACATGAGATTTTATGCATTATGGAAAATACTGGCCCCCTGCATCTTAATAATGAAATGCGGGTTTTCGAAAAATGCATGATTTTTTAATGTGTAGCGAATACAATTATTAACTAAATTGCCCGCCCCTGGGTTCAACTTTTTGTTAAATGGAGAACGAGCTGAGAGATAAACGACGTAAAAGTTATACTTTGATGCGTCGTATTTATGACTTTACAATGGCCCTATTGATTCTTGGAATGGCTGTAGTGATGCTGGGAGCGGCTAAATTCAACATTGAGCAATTTTTGGGAATTGATAACACGTTCCGGTATCTCTTCGGCGGGCTCTGCCTGCTGTATGGAGGGTTCCGGTTGTACAGGGGATTCAAGAATGATTATTAGTAGATGAAGAAAGGACTGATATACGCTGGTTGTTTGTTGTTGATGCTGACAGGGGCAGGTTGTAAATCCAGGCCGGGAACAGATACAAGAGATACCCCCGAACAGGGAACGATCAATATCAGTGTGGATGAAAGTTTCAAACCGGTCATTGAAGAGCAGTTAAGGGTGCATCACGCATCATTCCCTAACACAAAGATCAATGTATCGTACAAACCCGAAGCAGCTTGTTTCAGGGATTTGCAGTCAGATAGTACGCGGATGATCATTGTAGCAAGGGGATTGACAGAAAAGGAGCAGGTTTATTATGGAGATAAGTTGTCATTCAGGCCACAGTTTGCACCACTGGCTTATGATGCAGTAGCGGTGATCATTAACCGCGCATCGAAAGACAGTGTGTTTACGATGGCGAGACTGAAAGATATATTGAGCGGAAAAGAAAAATTAACAGCGGTGATGGATGGAGAGAATGCCACCAGCACCGTGCGTTTTTTACAGGACAGTATTTTGAAGGGCGCTTCTTTTGGTGTGAATGTAGTAGCTGCACAAGGCAGCCAGGCTGTAATAGATCTCGTATCTAAAAGAAGCGATGTGGTAGGTTTTGTTGGACAGAGTTGGGTGGGGGATGGATATGATCCTAAACAGGTGGAGTACCTGAAAACGATCAGGCTGGGTTTGGTAGAATGTGTGTTGTGTAAGGAAAGAGATCTTTTCACAAAACCTTCACAGGCCAGCATTACGCATGGAGAATATCCGTTGGCACGCCCCTTGTATTATATACTGAAAGAGAATGCAGCGGGACTCGGAACAGGATTCATGAATTTCATGAGCATGGAAAGAGGACAACTGATTTTCAGAAGAGCGTTCCTGGCGCCGGCTAAAATGGGTTTTGATCAACGGCGCGGAATGATCAAAGAAAGTGATTAACCAATCAATATAAAAGCAAACCAAATGAAGAAGACCGTATCACTGTTGTTTACTGCATTGCTTATTGGGCAGTGTGTGATAGCGCAGTTGGCTGAGGGTATCAAGGACCTCAACTACCAAAAGAACAACACAGCCAGGGACATCCTCAAGAAGCTGTATGACGCCAATCCAAAAGATCCGCAAGCGATTTACTGGTATGGACAATCCCTGATCTCCCGTAACAGGGATCTTACCAAAGAAGATATTGCAGAGGCAAGGGCTGTTTACCAGAAAGGACTGCAGGATGTTGGAAGCGATCCCTGGCTGGTAGTAGGCGTTGCCCACCTCGACTTGCTGTCTGGCGGAGATATTAATGCTGCCAAACAAAAATTCGAGCAGGCAATTACTGCTTCAACCGAAACAAGGGGTAAGAACAAAGGCAAGCCCAATGCCGCCATCCTGGATGCGATTGGCCGTGCGAATGCCGATGGCGACAGCAAAATAGGCGATCCCGTTTATGCGATCGACAAACTGAAACAAGCTGCAGCTATCGATCTTACTAATCCTGATATCTTTATCAATATAGGTATTAACTACCAGAAAATGGGAGGAGAGAATGGCGGCGAAGCGGTAAAAGCTTATATGGAAGCAGCTGGCCGTGACCCGAAAAGTCCATTGCCCAAATATAAAATAGGAAAAATTTACCAGAGCCAGAACAACAAAGACTTGTTGGAACAATATTATAATGAAGCTATTGCCATCGACCCTTCTTTCCCTCCAGTATACCTGGCCCTGTACGGCTACTATTCAGATAAAGATGTGAACAAGGCAAAGGACTACCTCGACAAATATGTAAATACAGCCGATAAAGATCCCAAGAACGAATATTTCCTGGCAGATTACCTGTTCCGTGCCGGCAGATACAATGAAAGTCTCGCTAAAGCCAAAGATTTGGAAACTTCAACCGGATTTACTGCTTTGCCCAGGTTAAGTATCCTGTATGCTTACAACTACGACAGATTGGGCGATTCTTTGAAAGCCAAATCATACCTGGAGAAATTCTTTACTTCTGCACCTCAGTCCGAGTTTCAACCGACAGACTATGAACTGGCTGTGAAAGTATTCTCTAAATTTCCTGGTAGTGAGGCGACAGCAGTATCATACCTGGAAAAAGCTATTGCTGGCGATACTGCCAAAGCGAACAGGATTAGCTATATGGGGCAGGCAGCCGAACTTTTTGCAAAAGCAAAAATGTATGGTGATGAATTAAAGTGGTTGCAGAAACAACAGGAACTAAAAGGGGGGACTATGGGTGAATTTGAATACTATAAATTCACCAGCACTGCCATCAATGCAAAAGATTATGCACTGGCAATAGATCTTGGAAAAAAATACCTGGCGGCATTTCCCGATAAGCCGCAGCCTTATATTTTCCTGAAGCGTGCGGCCCTATCTTCTGATCCAGATACTTCTAAGGGAACTGCACTTGAATCACTTGATTACCTGGATTCATTCTATTCAAAAGATAAAGAAAAGAACAAACGCCAAATATTCCTTAATCTTTATTACAGGCTACAATATTTTGTAAATAAGTCGAAAGAATTAGATAAAGCGTTGGAGGTAACAGATAAAATGTTGCTTTTATATCCTGAACCTGGTGAAGAGAACAAGTATGCTACAGATACCAAGAACACCATTTCAGATGCACTGAACAAGGCCAAGCAGCCAACCAAGCCTGGTAATAAACCAACCAGCAGCACGGGTACAGCGGCTACCGGCCACAGAAACAGTGCCGGTTCGCCCAAATAACCAGAAATAATAAAGAAAAAACTCCCCTGAAGCGGGGAGTTTTTCGTTTATATGCCTCACAAGCTTATTTTTGCTTTTCAATCAATGTTTTAACATGAACTGGCTTTTTTTGCTGTCAGATGCCGGCCATTCCAATTCCGCCGCCAATTATTTACCTATCGGGATACAGTTGATTTTCGCCGCCGGTTTTGTGGCCACCATGATCGGTGTTTCTCAGTGGGTGGGACCTAAACGTAAAACAGCAGATAAACTGGAAACTTTCGCCAGTGGTATCGAGAGCCACGGAGATGCCCGTCAGCCCATGGCCATCAAATACTTCCTGGTAGCCATCCTGTTCGTTTTATTTGATGTGGAAGTGATCTTTTTCTACCCTTACGCTGTTATTTTTAAGGAGTTAGGCTGGGCTGGTTTCAGTGCAGTGTTGATGTTCGTTGCTTTTTTTATAGTAGGATTCATCTATATCATCAAGAGAGGAGCATTGAAATGGGAAGATTAAGGGGTTGTTGGATGTTAGTTGTCAGTTCTTAGAATGATGACTAACATTAATGAATTGTCAAATTGTTGAATTGCCAAATTGTCAAATTTAATTATGCGTCCCGTACGATTTAATATTCATCCGAAAGAAGCCATGCTGGGCGATGCAGTTGCCGTGGCAGAAGCACCCGAAGGTTATTCAGGAGAAGGATTTTTTACCACCAACCTGAGCAGTGTGGTAGGATTGGCCCGCAAAAATTCATTGTGGCCCCTGCCGTTCGCTACTTCCTGTTGTGGTATTGAATTCATGGCTACCATGGGTTCACATTACGACTTTGCCCGTTTTGGTGCAGAGCGCGTGGGTTTTTCTCCCCGCCAGTGCGACCTGTTGATGGTCATGGGAACCATTGCTAAAAAAATGGGCCCGGTATTGCGCCAGGTATACCTGCAAATGGCTGAACCACGTTGGGTGATGGCCGTAGGTGCCTGCGCTTCCAGTGGCGGTATATTCGATACTTACAGTGTGTTACAGGGCATCGACCAGGTGATACCTGTAGATGTGTATGTGCCCGGATGCCCGCCCCGCCCCGAAGCGATCCTCGACGGATTCATGAAAATACAGGACCTGGTAGGACAGGAAAGTATCCGCAGAAGGAACAGCGAGCAATACAAAGCATTGATGAACGAATACGGAATACAGTAATAGAAATTATGGGATTAAGCAACGAATACATTCAACAACGACTGACGGAAAAGTTCGGCACAGAAACACTGACGTTCGAAGAAAATTACGGCATGCTCAGCTTCGAAGCCCCGAAAGAACAAAACCTGAAAGTATTGCAGTTCCTATACGATGAACCGGAATTACAGTTCCGCTTCCTGACAGATCTCTGCGCAGTGAACTATCCTGAAGCAAAAGGAAAGGAACTGGCTGTTGTATACCACCTGCATAACCTGGAAGCCAATGTACGCATACGTTTCAAAGTGTTTACATCTGTAACCACACCCGATGTGTTCACTGCTACCCAGCTCTTTGCATCTGCCAACTGGATGGAAAGGGAAACCTATGATTTTTTCGGCGTGAACTTCCTTGGGCATCCCAACCTGAAAAGGATATTGAATGTAGATGAGATGGATTATTTCCCGATGAGAAAAGAATATCCGCTGGAAGACCAGACGAGGATCGATAAAGATGATGAGATGTTTGGGAGAGGGTAAATAAATGATGCAATTGCTCAATACTCAATGGCTCAATGAAAACCTTCTAACAACTGACAACTAACAACTATCAACTAAGAAATGCTGTCCAATCAACATATCAAACTACCGGAAGGGTCTATAGAAAAACAGACCACCACACTCAACGTCGGGCCTACTCACCCGGCTACGCATGGTGTGTTCCAGAATATCATGGAGCTCGATGGCGAGCGGATCGTTTCTACAGATCAAACGGTAGGTTATATCCACCGTGCATTTGAAAAACTGGCCGAACGCAGGCCGTTGTACCAGATCACACCTATTACAGACAGGTTGAATTATTGCAGCAGTCCCATCAACAACATGGGCTGGCACCTTACCTGTGAAAAATTACTGGGTGTACAAACACCCAAACGTGTAGACTACCTGCGCGTGATCATCATGGAACTGGCGCGCATTTCCGACCACCTCATTTGTAATTCAATAGTAGGGGTAGATACCGGTGCCTATACCGGCTTTCTCTATGTGATGCAATACCGCGAATTAATTTATGAGATATATGAAGAAGTATGTGGGTCCCGCCTTACTACTAATATTGGGCGTATTGGCGGTTTTGAAAGGAATTTCACAAATACAGCGTTTGCGAAGCTCGAGAAATTCCTGAAAGAATATCCCAAAGTGTTGAAGGAATTTGAAAACCTCTTTGCCCGCAACCGCATATTCATGGAACGTACCCAGGGTGGTGGCGCCATCAGCGCTGAAAGAGCGTTGAACTATGGTTTTACCGGTCCTAACCTGCGCGCTGCGGGTGTTGATTACGATGTACGCGTACACACGCCGTACAGCAGTTACGAAGATTTTGATTTCACCGTTCCGGTAGGAAATACCGGCGATAACTACGACCGCTTCCTGGTGCGCAATGCCGAAATGTGGCAGAGCCTCAGCATCATTGAACAGGCATACCGGAAGATACAGGAATTCAAGGGTGCGGAAGCGGAAGTATACCATGCCAATGTGCCCGAATACTATCTTCCTAAAAAAGAAGATGTATACACCAAAATGGAAGCGCTGATCTGGCATTTCAAGATCATCATGGGAGAAGTGGATATGCCGAAAGGTGAAGTGTACTATTCTGTAGAGGGAGGCAACGGCGAATTGGGCTATTACCTGATCAGCGATGGCGGCCGTACACCATTCCGCCTGCATTTCAGAAGACCTTGTTTCATTTATTACCAGGCTTATCCTGAACTGATCAAAGACAGTATGCTCAGCGATGCGATCGTTACAATGAGTAGCCTGAACCTGATCGCGGGAGAACTGGATGCATAATATTTTTTGATGCTGACTTTTGAATGTTGAATTGAATATGAAGTTTAACGAAGAACAATTAACCGAATTCAACCGACTGGTGGCCCGCTATCCGGAAGGAAAGCAGAAGAGCGCCCTCTTGCCTGTGCTTCACCTGGCGCAGGACAGCTTTGGCGGATGGTTGAGCGCCGAAGCCATGGATTATGTGGCGGAACTGCTGCAACTCAATCCCATTGAAGTGTATGAAGTGGCTACTTTCTACAGCATGTACAACCTCAAACCAGTAGGTAAGTATATGTTTGAAGTATGCCAGACCGGTCCCTGTATGTTGAATGGCAGCGATGATATCATTGCATATATCGGTGAAAAACTGGGCATCAAACCCGGTGAAACAACCAGTGATGGCTTGTTCACCCTGAAAACGGTAGAATGCCTGGGCGCCTGCGGCTACGCACCGATGATGCAAATGGGGAAAACTTATCGTGAGCATCTTACCAAAGCAAAGGTGGATGCCATTATCGAAGACTGTCGTAAAAACGCAACCATACATAATTAAATGAAAAAGCTGATCACGATATGCGCCTTGTTCATGACGCTTGCCGTTGCTGCGCAAACAGCACAGGAAAAACAAGTGTTGAACAATATCGCTGCACTGAACAAAGCTGTTTTTACAGACCTCGATAAAAGAGACAGTGCAACGTTAGACAGGCTGTTGTCGGAAAAAGTAACGTATGGCCACTCAAGCGGACTCATTGAGAACAAGCAGCAAATGATCCGTCATGCAGTGTCCAGTCCAACTACTTACGGTGATTTCAGGATGGAAAATGCCACTGTTTTTTTCGAAGGCAATACTGCCGTTTCGAGACATGAACTGAAGGCAAAGACATTCGAGAACGGTAAAGAAGGTGTGTTGCACCTGGGGGTGTTGCAAACCTGGATGAAGATTGGAAAATTATGGCGTCTTGTGGCCCGCCAGGCTGTTAAGTTACCCTAACGGGATGTTATGTTTAATTGTGAGTTGAAGAAATAAACGGAAATGAGTAAGAAATTATTATTAGAAAAAGCCCATGTAGAAGGCATCCGCTACTACGATGTGTACCGCCGTGAAGGCGGCTACCGCAGTGTAGAGAAAGCGCTTAAAACAATGGGCCCCGAAGCCATTGTGGAAGAGGTGAAGAAGAGCGGTTTGCGCGGACGCGGAGGCGCCGGATTTCCTGCGGGCATGAAATGGAGTTTCATTGCCAAACCCGAAGGCGTTCCGCGCCACCTGGTTTGCAATGCCGATGAAAGCGAGCCGGGTACTTTCAAAGACAGGTACCTGATGGAATTCATTCCGCACCTGCTCATAGAAGGATTGATCGTTTCTTCTTTCGCACTGGGCTCTAATGATACATACATCTATATCCGCGGAGAATATGCCTGGATCGTAGACATACTGGAACAAGCCATTGAAGAAGCAAAACAGAATGGCTTCCTGGGAAAAAATATTTTGGGCATCGGTTTCGATTGTAACATACACGTACAACGGGGCGCCGGCGCTTATATCTGTGGAGAAGAAACCGCATTGATCGAATCACTGGAAGGTAAACGCGGTAATCCCCGCATCAAGCCTCCGTTCCCTGCAGTACAAGGCCTGTGGATGCGCCCTACTGTAGTGAACAATGTGGAAACACTGGCAGCAGTAGTACCCATCATCAATATGGGCGGAGAAGAATATGCGAAGATCGGTGTGGGACGTTCTACCGGCACTAAACTCATCAGCGCCTGCGGAAACATCAATAAGCCCGGTGTGTATGAAATAGACATGACGATCTCTGTAGAAGAGTTCATTTATTCAGATGAATATTGCGGTGGTATTCCGAACGGAAAAAAACTCAAAGCCTGTATACCAGGCGGTTCTTCCGTTCCCATTTTGCCCGCTAACCTGTTGTTGAAAACAGCCAAAGGCAAAACCCGTTACATGAACTATGAAAGTTTGAGTGATGGTGGTTTTGCAACCGGTACCATGATGGGATCCGGTGGGTTTATTGTGCTGGATGAAGACCAGTGTGTGGTTCGTCATACTTTGTCGCTCGCAAGATTCTATCGTCATGAAAGCTGTGGCCAGTGTTCACCCTGCCGTGAAGGAACAGGATGGATGGAGAAAATATTGAAGAACATCGAATACGGCCATGGAAAACTGAGCGATATAGACCTCTTGTGGGATATACAACGCAAGATAGAAGGCAATACCATTTGCCCGCTGGGAGATGCTGCCGCATGGCCGGTAGCTGCTGCTATCAGGCATTTCAGGGATGAATTTGAGTGGCATGTATTGCATCCTGAAGAAGCACAGAAAAGAAATTACGGATTAGCGCATTATGCCGATCCCATTCATGTGCCCGTAACGGCGTAAACATTGAAAAGATCACACAGGCAACTGTGTTTGAAATAAAAGAATATGTCTGAACAACTGTTTAAAGTAACGATAGACAACATCACCATAGAAGTGCCCCCGGGAACTACTATCCTGAATGCTGCGCGCAAGATCGGAGGTGATGTGGCGCCGCCGGCTATGTGTTATTACAGCAAGCTGGAAGGAAGTGGTGGTAAATGCCGCACCTGCCTGGTGGAAGTGAGTAAGGGTTCTGAAAAAGATCCCAGGCCTATGCCCAAGCTGGTTGCTTCCTGTCGCACTACTGTGATGGACGGCATGGAAGTGAAGAACATCACCAGCGAACGTGTTGTTGATGCGAGGGCGGGTGTAGTGGAGTTCTTGTTACTCAATCACCCGCTCGATTGTCCTATCTGCGACCAGGCTGGCGAATGTCACCTGCAAGACCTCAGCTACGAGCATGGCAAGGAAGCTACCCGTTACGAATTCCAGCGCAGAACTTTTCAAAAACACGATCTCGGTCCGTATATACAATTGCACATGACGCGTTGCATACTTTGCTACCGTTGTGTATTCACGGCCGATCAACT
The DNA here is from genome assembly GCA_002973575.1 of Sediminibacterium magnilacihabitans. Classification (GTDB taxonomy): domain Bacteria; phylum Bacteroidota; class Bacteroidia; order Chitinophagales; family Chitinophagaceae; genus Sediminibacterium; species Sediminibacterium magnilacihabitans. The sequence continues at coordinate 40,977 of PVEQ01000012.1, read as the reverse complement.
CACTAAAAAGCGTGAACACGGTGTACTCGACAGGGGAGACCATTCAGAGATCGCTACGCTTATTGAAAAAAGCCTCGACAACGATTTCATCGGCAACATAATTGATGTATGCCCGGTGGGTGCATTGACCGATAAGACATTCCGTTTCAAGAACCGCGTATGGTTCCTCAAACCGATGGATGCGCATCGCGACTGTCCCACTTGCAGTGGTAAAGTAACTTTGTGGAACCGTGGTGATGAAGTATACCGTGTTACTGCACGGAAAGACGAATGGGGAGAAGTAGAAGAATGGATCTGCAATACCTGCCGCTTTGAAAAGAAAAAGACCAGCGATTGGGTAATAGAAGGACCCAGGCTCATCAACAGGCATTCCGTTATTTCACAAGGACATTATGCAGGTTCGGTAGGAACCGTGATACCAACGGAAACATTCAAAGCAGTGAATGATGGAAGGCAGCCTCGCTTGCTGATGGATATTCATGACATCAGTGAAGTGAACCAAACGGGTACTTCACTGAGTGCGATTGAACGGCCTGCACATTCAACCGATTTTAATTCTAAGAAAGCATAACCGCAATATACTCATGACACTACTTGCTATTGATTGGGCATTACTGATAGAGAAACTGGTGCTGATTGCAGTGATCGTATTCGCAAGCCTGGGTATTGCACTGTATACCACATTTGCCGAAAGGAAAGTGGCGGCCATATTGCAAGACAGGCCCGGACCCAACAGGGCTGGTCCGTTCGGCCTCCTGCAACCTTTTGCCGACGGTCTTAAACTCATCATGAAAGAAGAGATCATTCCCAATACATCCAACAAAATATTGTTCATACTCGGACCTGCACTGGCCATGACTGCCGCGTTGATGACCTGCGCGGTGATTCCCTGGAGCAGTCATGTTGAATTGTTCGGACGCAAAATCGATTTACAGGTGGCTGATATCAATATTGGCATACTGTACATATTCGGCGTGGTGAGTATTGGTGTGTATGGTATTATGATCGGAGGATGGGCATCGAACAACAAGTTCTCACTCATGGCGGCACTGCGTGGCGCTTCACAGGCCATCAGTTATGAACTGGCCATGGGATTGTCGCTTATAGCCGTATTGATGATCTCGGGTTCTTTGAGCTTGAAAACCATTGTTGAGCAACAGATGGCGCCGGGGCATTTTTGGAACATTGTTTACCAGCCGCTGGGTTTTCTCCTGTTCTTTGTTTGTGCATTGGCAGAGTGTAACCGTACGCCTTTCGACCTGCCCGAAGCAGAGAACGAACTGAACTTCGGTTATCACCAGGAGTATTCTTCCATGAAACTCGGATTTTACCTTTTTGCTGAATATGTGAACATGATCATGAGCAGCGCTGTGATGGCCTGCCTGTTCTTTGGCGGTTATGATGTGCCTTTCCTCGATGAAAGCGCGCTGGCGCCCAATATCGCAGCCATCATAGGTGTGGCGGCTTTACTGGTGAAGATCATTATTTTCATTTTCATTTTTATGTGGATACGCTGGACGATCCCCCGGTTCCGTTACGACCAGTTGATGAACCTGGGCTGGAAAACCATGGTACCGCTGGCATTGGTGAATATGCTGGCTACGGCGGCCGTGATATTGTGGAGAGCAGGCGTATAACGCTGAAAAAATTTGGATTAACAGTCGATAAAAATATTTTTGCAAATTATGCAGGCACTAACAAAGAGAGCACAGGCGGTAGACCGGAAACCCATGACCCTCATGGAGCGTCTTTACCTGCCTGCGATTGTGAAGGGCATGGCCATTACGTTCGGTCATATTTTCAAGAAGAAACCAACCGTACGCTATCCCGAAGAGAAAAGGCCGTTCAGTCCCGTATTCCGCGGACTGCATGTGCTGAACCGTGATGAGGAGGGAAGGGAACGCTGTACGGCATGCGGACTCTGCGCTGTTGCCTGTCCCGCCGAAGCCATCACCATGGAAGCAGCAGAGCGCTTACCAGGTGAAGAAAACCTGTATCGCGAAGAGAAATATGCAGCCCGCTATGAGATCAACATGCTGCGTTGCATTTTCTGTGGTCTGTGTGAAGAAGCCTGTCCGAAAGACGCGATCTACCTCAGCGAAACATTCGCTCCTGCCAATTATGCCCGCAAGGGATTCATCTATGGTAAAGATGACCTGTTGATACCCGATCCTAAAACAGAACCGGAAGCTTACGCAAAAGCAAAGGGAGAAAGGAACTAAATAGCACTGAACATGGACACAATACAAATACTCTTTTATGCATTAACGGTTGTTGCGCTCTTCAGTGCCATCATGGTGCTGGTGAGTAAAAACCCGGTGCACAGTGTGCTTTGGCTGATTGGTGTTTTTTTCGCCATCTCCGGTCATTATATTTTATTGAATGCACAGTTCCTGGCCATTGTAAACCTCATCGTGTATGCGGGAGCCATCATGGTGCTGTTCCTGTTTGTGATCATGCTCATGAACCTCAATAACCAATCGGAGCCACAAAAACATATCTGGATAAAACTCGCAGGAGCCATCGCAGGCGGATGCTTTTTAATGGTGCTGGTATCATTGGTGAGACAGGCGGTAGACCTCGAGCATAAAAGTGTTTTGGTGGGAACAGGTGACATCGGGCTCATCCGCAACCTGGGTAAAGCATTGTTCAGTGATTTTGTAGTGCCCTTTGAAATCAGCAGCGTACTGTTTTTGAGCGCGATGGTAGGGGCTGTAGTAATAGGAAAGAAAGACTAATTCAATCGATATGCCAATACAATATTATATCTATCTCTGTTTGGCCTTGTTCAGCATCGGCATCATCGGGGTACTTACCCGCCGCAATGCCATCATTGTTTTCATGTGCATTGAACTGATGCTGAATGCTGTGAACCTGCTGCTGGTGGCTTTTTCAAAAATGCACCATGGCGCTGCGATAGCAGTGAATCCCGCATCGCAAACAGGCGTAGAAGGACAGTTGTTCGTATTCTTTATTATGGTGGTGGCTGCAGCGGAAGTGAGCGTGGGACTGGCCATTATTGTGATGTTGTTCAGGAATACGCATTCCGTGGACATTAATTTTTTGAATCGTTTGAAAAACTGATGGATAACGCTCAATGCGCAACGCAAAACGCCTAACGCCATATAAGAAAGCGTTCTGCGTTAAGCATTAAGCGTTAAGCTTTAAGCTGTATATTATGAGTAAACTCGTTTATTTAATTCCTCTCTTTCCCCTGCTGGGCTTCCTGATCAACGGATTGGGACGCAAATCGCTTTCCAAATCAATGGTGGGCATCATCGGCAGTGGCGCTATACTGGCGTCATTCGTAGTGAGCCTGCTGGTTTTCTTCGATGTAAAAGCAAATGGAGCCACCGTAGTAACCCTGTTCAATTTTATCCAGGCCGATCGGCTGACCATTCCTTTTGCCTTCCAGGCCGATCAGTTATCGGCTTTATTCCTGCTCATCATTACAGGCGTTGGTTTTCTCATTCATTTGTATTCTACTGCCTATATGCATGAAGAAGAAGGCCCGCATTTCGCGCGATACTTTGCTTACCTCAACCTCTTCGTTTTCTCCATGCTGTTGCTGGTGTTGGGCGCTAACTATGTGATCATGTTCATCGGATGGGAAGGAGTAGGATTGTGTTCTTACCTGCTCATCGGTTACTGGTTCAAAAACGATCAATACAATTATGCAGCCAAGAAAGCATTTGTGATGAATCGCATTGGCGACCTGGGCTTCCTGCTGGCTTTGTTCTGGCTCATATCCAAACTGGGTACGGTTAATTACAGCGATGTATTTGCACAGGTTAACCAACTGAGCAGCTTCGATATTACCGCTATTACTGTTCTCTTGTTTGTAGGTGCGATGGGAAAAAGCGCACAGATACCGCTGTACACCTGGCTGCCCGATGCCATGGCAGGTCCTACGCCTGTGTCAGCGCTGATCCACGCCGCTACCATGGTTACAGCCGGTATTTATATGATTGCCCGCAGCAACATATTATATACGATGGCGCCTGCCACACAAACGCTGGTAGCTATTGTGGGATTGGTTACCGCTGTATTCGCAGCCACCATTGCACTGAAGCAGAACGATATCAAAAAAGTACTGGCTTATTCCACCGTGAGCCAGTTGGGTTATATGTTCCTCGGATTGGGCGTAGGCGCTTATACCGGCGCTGTGTTCCATGTGATGACACATGCATTTTTTAAAGCCCTGCTCTTCCTTGGCGCCGGCTCTGTGATCCATGCCATGCACCACGAACAGGATATCAGGAATATGGGGGGACTAAAAAAATATTTACCTGTTACGCATATCACTTTCCTGCTGGGTTGTTTGGCCATTGCAGGAATACCGCCTTTCTCAGGATTCTTCTCAAAAGATGAAATACTGATGGCGGCTTATGCCAAGAATCCTTTGTATTATTTTATAGGATTGGCTGGCGCTTTGATGACTGCGTTCTATATGTTCAGGTTGTACAGCATAACTTTCCTCGGGAATTTCCGGGGCACACATGAACAGGAACATCACCTGCATGAGAGTCCATCCGCTATGACCATCCCCCTGATCATACTCGCTGTTTTATCGGTGATCGGAGGTTTTGTAGGCATACCCGAAGTGTTCGCTTCCAATGCACATAGCCTGGAACATTTCCTTGCACCGGTTTTTGCCGCTTCCACACAACTGAAAGAAGCACATCACATGGAGGCATCGGAGGAATACCTGTTCATGGCTGGTTCAACCACAGCCATTATACTGATCATTGTACTGGCTGTAAGAAGTTACAAAAAATACCAGCGTACAACAGCAGAAAATACCGGCATTGCCAAAGTGCTCGAGAACAAATGGTATATCGATGAACTCTACGATGCCCTTGTAGTGAACCCGCTGAATGCTTTTGCCGGCTTCCTGAAAAATGTGGTAGAGAAAAGCGGTATCGATGGTGTGGTGAATGGGGTAGGCCGCTTGGTTGGTTATGGATCCCGCCAGTTGCGCTTATTGCAAAGCGGACAGGTAGGAAGTTATATACTGGTCATGGTAATGGTCATGGTTGTATTTGTATTGATTTGGTTCAACGACGCTACCATCATGCGTTTCTTTAGTAAAATATTTTAAAAGATGATTCCTGTTCTACTGATACTGATTCCGCTGTTGACTGGTCTGCTCAGTTTTCTCATCAAAGAAGAGAAAACAGTTAAAGGCTGGGCATTGCTCACCTCGTTGGTTACGTTGGTGGTAGCTGTAACCGGCTGTTGGTTTTATCCGGCTGCGCAGCTGACTTATACAACAAGCTGGTTGCCTGGTCTGGGCGCCGATTTCGCCGTTGGCATGGATGGAATGGGTAAGATGCTTTGTCTGCTTACTGCCATTTCTTTTCCTGTGGTATTTGTGGCTACACAAAAAAACACCTATAAAAATGCCGGCCGTTTTTACGGATTGATGTTGCTGACACAAGCCGGACTCACCGGTGTTTTCCTGGCACAGGATGCGCTGTTGTTTTATTTCTTCTGGGAGCTGGCACTGATACCTGTTTATTTTCTCTGCTCTATCTGGGGAGGAGAAAAAAGGATCGCCGTTACTTTTAAATTCTTCGTGTACACTTTCCTTGGATCACTGCTGATGTTGGCAGGTATCCTGTTCGTCTATTTTCATACGGCCGATCAATCTTTCGCTATCAAATCTTTTTACCAGGTAAAGCTCTCGGGTGCACAACAGGGATTGGCTTTCTGGCTTTTCTTTTTGGCATTCGCCATCAAGATGCCGGTATTTCCTTTCCATACCTGGCAGCCCGATGCGTATGAGCAATCACCTACTGCGGTAACGATGATATTGAGCGGCGTGATGGTGAAGATGGGTGTCTTCGCATTGGTGCGCTGGCTTTTACCGGTATTCCCGCAAGCGGCTTCCGACTCGGCCCATGTGATCATTATCCTTTCTGTGATTGGTATGTTATACGCTTCATTGATTGCCATCAGGCAGGATGATCTGAAGCGACTGATCGCTTATTCATCCATTGCGCACATCGGCCTGATGTGTGCCGCTGTATTTGCCAATAACAAAACAGGTATGGAAGGTGTAATGATACAAATGTTCAATCATGGTGTGAACGTGATCGGACTCTGGATCGTGGCTGATGCAATTGAACAGCAACTCGGAACACGTAAATTCAGCGAGCTCGGCGGACTGGCACAAAAAGCACCGGCATTAGCTATTCTGCTGATGGTGATGGCGCTGGCCAATATTGCATTGCCCCTCACCAATGCTTTCATCGGGGAATTCCTGATGTTCAACGGACTGTTCCAGTACAATGTATGGATCGCGGCAGTAGCCTGCATCAGCATCATACTGGCGGCTGTGTATACCCTGAACATGGTGCAGAAGATATTTTATGGTAATACGGTTCCGGCCACAGCAAATGCAACCGACATCAATCAGAACGTACAATTTACGCTGGTGTTACTGGCGTTGCTGGTGATTGTACTGGGTGTTTACCCCCAGCCCATCATCAGCCTTACAACAGATACAGTACACGCCATCTTGAAATAAAACATTATGAACGCAATCATACTTTCGGCATTATTAGGTGTAGTGATGATGTTCAGCGGCATCATCATCAAGGAGAAATCGGCATTGAAATACATAGCGGCTGCTGGACTCTTGTTGTTGTTGATCGCCAACCTGATGCATACATACGGCATCTACCAGGTGCGCATAGACACCCATGGCCTGCTGGACTTCCAGAAATTCGGTCTCTTCTTCAACTCCATTGTATTTGCTGCTACACTGGTATATGTATTACTGAGCGGAAAGGATATTGAAAATACAGGCCTGAATGTTGCCGAATATTTTGCGTTGATCTTTTTTGTATTGTGTGGTGTAAGTATTCTTTCGGCTTATAACGGATTGCTCATGCTCTTCCTGGGGATAGAGATATTATCTATACCCTTGTACATACTTACCGGTGCCGATAAACGCAACATGAAGAGCAACGAAGCTGCCCTGAAATATTTTCTCATGGGCTCTTTTTCTACCGGCATCATGCTCATGGGTATTGCGTTGGTATATGGCGCTACCGGGTCTTTCGGCATGACACCTCCGCCCGTTAACCCGGTAACGGGACTGTACCAGGGCTCATTCCTGGAAGTGGCGGGATTGTTACTGCTCTTTGTTTCAATGGCTTTCAAAGTATCGGCTGCGCCGTTTCATTTCTGGACACCCGATGTATACGATGGAGCGCCTTCGGTCTTCACTTCTTTCATGGCCACCATTGTAAAAGCAGCGGGATTCATTGCATTCATCCGCCTTTTTGCAGGACATACAACGATATTAGGTCCTACCTGGAAGATCATACTTTCTTTTGTGATCATAGCCACTTTACTGATAGGCAATATCACCGCGGTATTCCAGCAAAGTGTTAAGCGCATGTTGGCGTATTCCAGTATTGCGCAGGCGGGTTTCATGTTGTTTGCTTTATACAGCAACAATGATCTCACACAGGAAGGTATCCTGCTGTATACTGTTGCTTACAGTCTTGCTACCATCGGCATTTTTGCCGTGCTCATCAAAATGAAAGATTATACTTATGATGGGTTCAACGGGTTGGCTAAAAAGCAGCCTGTACTGGCGTTTGGCGCTACTGTTTGCCTCCTGTCACTGGCAGGTATCCCGTCAACTGCAGGGTTCTTCGCAAAATATTATATGCTGGCCGCCACTATTAAAGAAGGGGGCGCTTTCTGGCTGGTTATTGTGGCGGTACTATTTGCAGCTGTCAGCGCCTATTATTATTTCAGGGTTATACAGGCCATGTATTTCAAAGATGGCGATGCCGAAACCCACGGGCCCATCAGCAACGGGTTTAAATATGCCCTGCTGCTGCTGTCAGCGCTCATTGTATTGGTAGGCATCATGCCGTCTGTAGTACTGAACTGGTTGTATTTTTAACCGTTCTTCACTTTTTTCTGCCGTATTCGGGGGATTCTCAGCTATCTTTAATGGATAAGAACCCCTTTGCGAAGATGACCACGCTCGACTCTTTTTCCCTGGCCTGGCGTACCGTGCGAAGCAATAAACTGCGTACCGGTATTACTGTTGCCATCATTGCATTCGGTATCATGGCGCTGATCGGTATCATCACTGCTATCGAGGCCATGAACCAGAGCGCCAGGGAGAGTTTTGCTACCATGGGGGCCAATGCATTCAGCATCCGGTTTAAAGAAACCAAAGTACGTGTTGGCGGTGGTGGCAGAAACAGCGATTTCAAAAAAACAACCCGCGGACTCAAAGAGAAGAAATCGAATCTGGGAAAACCCATCCTGAAAGAAGAAGCAGAAGCATTCAAAGCCAGCTTTCATTTTCTCTCAGCACAGACCAGTATCTATCGCCGCGGACCCGGTGCACAGGAGTTACATTATGAAGAAAAGAAAACCAATCCGCAGATCAATATCTGGGGAGGCGATGAAAATTACCTGCTGGTAAATGGTTATTCCATCAGCGCAGGGCGCAACATCAACCACCTCGATATTGAGAGCGGCAGAAACGTATGTTTGTTGGGAAGTAATCCAGCCTCAAAATTATTCGGTGAACATCCCGAAAGCAGCATTGATAAAATCGTGCGGGTAGGCAGTATCCCTTACCGTGTGGTCGGTGTACTGAAAAGCAAAGGCTCCAGCGCGATGATGCGACAGGACGATGTACTGATCACTTCCTATACCAATGTAAGGCACTTCCAGAACACACAACCTTCCTATTTCCTGGGTGTGATGGTAGGTAATGTAAATGCCATGGATGCTGCAACAGGTGAAGCGACCGCCGTTTTTCGCGGCATCCGTAAACTGGAACCGCGTGATGAAGAGAATTTCGTTATCGAAAAAAGCGATCGTGTGGCTGAAATGCTCATGGGTTTTCTGAGCAGTATCACAGGCTCGGCCGGTGCGATAGGTCTTATTACACTTATAGGCGCTGCAATCGGACTCATGAATATTATGCTGGTGGCGGTTAACGAGCGTACCAAAGAAGTTGGATTGATCAAAGCCATCGGTGGTAAAAGCCGCAATGTACGTCAGCAGTTCCTGTTTGAAAGTATGATCATCAGCCTGCTCGGCGCTTTGTTCGGCATTATCCTTGGTGTACTGATCGGTAACCTTTTCAGCATGTTGCTCAAAACAGGATTCGTAGTACCCTGGGCATGGGTGATTTTGGGGATCGTGATCTGTTCGCTCGTAGGATTGGTAGCAGGTATCTATCCGGCCATGAAAGCCGCAAGACTCAACCCGATCGTTGCACTTCGCTACGAATAATGATTTATTGCCGCTTCAAAAAGAGTTTCAACTGTTCGTTGATATAATACTTGAGGTCTTCCTCGGTAAGATGTGTGCGCAGCCATTGATAAGAAGGACGACGGGCCTGCATGAACTCGTATAACTGATCGCCTTTTAAACCACTGTATGCTGTAACCAGCTTTTCATTGAAACGGTAATTGATATACGCTTCTTTTTCGGTTGATTCATAAAAAGCAAATGCCTTCCGTTTGTTTCTTTCATGACGCGAAAAACGGCTGATGTTGAGTGCAATGCCCGCCCCGGAATTGGCTTCCGCTATCGTAGGGATGGTATAGTTCACAATATCCTGCAAAAAATCTTTTCTTCTCTGCATGCTATCAACCTGGTACCGGCTCATGGTAGCCCTTACCGTAACCATGCCCAGGTTTCTTCGCAATACAGGAAGTAAAATGACCAGGGTATCGCGTGATATATAACGGTCATTGTATCGCAAGGTATCGAACTTGTATCCGATGGCCCCGAAAGACAATACCTGGTTTTCGGTTACAGGCAGTTTAAAAAGTCCACGGTAATTCGTCATCACAGTAGTGCCTGTGTTCATATTGGTTACACTGGCTAGCGCCACCGGTTCAGCGCTGATGCTGTCTTTCAGGTAACCATATACCAGGTTGTTTTTTTGCGCAGAAACGGTAATACCCAATCCGCATAACAAAGAGATCATCAACAAACGCATAGATAAGATATTGGCTCATCGTTCGATGAGTATTTTTTGCGAATAGGTTTTTTTATCGTGCTGAATTTTCAATATGTAAAATTCAGCACTGAGTTGTCCCAGGTCAATCTGCGAAGAGAACTTGCCAGAGAAGCCTGGATACGAACGCAGGTACACCTGCTGTCCGGCTGCATTGAAAACGGCAATGCCGAGATCTGCTTTGGTATTCACTTCAAACGAAAGATTGAAGCGTCCGTCGTTGGGGTTGGGTGAAACGCTGAGCTTGATCTCCCTGGCAAGCACTTCCGGCGGAATAGCTGTAACAGCTACCTGGAAAGGATTGGAAGTTTTCATACATCCAATGCCATCCGTTACAGAAACGGTATAAGCGCCGGAATTCACCGGTTTGTATTTCTGACCGTTTGCTCCGGAGATGGCTTGTCCGTCTACATACCACTGCAAGTTACCGCCTACGCTGCTGACAAGCGAATCGCCCACCTGTGTGATAACAGGTGCTATGGGTGATGTAGCCACTACCGCTGTTCTCGCGCTCATACAGGCGCCCGTGGTAACATTCAAATTGTACAGGAAATAATAATAAGCCGATGAAGGCTGACCGCTTTGCGGGAATACATCGAGGGTATTACCGGTGATGGTCATGATACCGGGTATACCCTTAGGATAAGTGTTGCTTCCTGCGATATTGTTGTTCCTGAAAATAGTGGCGCCGCCCGCATCGCATTCGGTGATGAGGATATGATCTCCTGTTTGCGTTACAGGCAGGTTGAGAAAATAAACCGCACCGGTATCTTTCGGATCATTACCCTTAACCTCACCTGAAGTAGCCGGTTGTATAACAGGGTTAGAAGAAGAAACATTCAATGTAGTAGTAGCCAGGATTGTATAAGTATACGTGCGGTTGGTAAGGTCAGCCGAACCTAGATTGGCTACAGTAAATTTGATAGTACCTGGATTGCTGGTGTACAACCTGACGCTTTTCAATATAACCGGCACACTGTTGTTGAACTTGATGAGATTTCCTGAGAAATTATTATATCCGCCACTGTCATAAGCCATTTTAGTTGTGGGGCCAATGAATACATCCGCATCTGTGCCAGCATAATAAGTTTTGTCGCTGGTAATGGTGGCCGTATTGGTACTCGCTCCTGTTGCAAAAGGAGAAGCAGTTGTTGCAGACGTGTACCAAAGATAATTGGCACCCTGTTGCGGATTGGTTGCTTTGAGGAATACGGTGCTGCTACAAAGTTCAGCCGTAGCAGCAGGACCTGCCGGTGAAGAACTAATGGTAATGCTGGTAGTGATCGTATTGTTGGCAGGAAGCTGATCACCTGGTAATGAAGCGGTAGCGGTGATCGAATACGTTCCCGGCGCCATGCTGCTCACAGGCGTCTGCAAAGTGAAATTATCAGAGCTGAGGGAAGCCAGGTTTCTTTTCAAAGTATCCGTAAGTGTAGCCACTGTTGTGCCGCCGCTGTTTTTCACCACTACCTGCACCGGTATATTGGTTTGGGCGGCCGTTCCGTTATTCTTCAGTGTTACGGTAAAATACTTAGGGTTATCTGGACACTCAAGCGCGGCCGGCGTAGCGATACCCGCTGCTGCTATATCTATTGAAGGCGGCACCGCCCGGAGACGGTAATCCTGGGTTTCGCCTCTTACATAACCTGGATTGCTGCAAGGTGTCACCACACTGGTATCTGTCGTTTCTTGCTCCACAATGCGCATCATGTAAAAATTACCCACCACCAGGGTATTGGGGGTACTGACAGTTGCCTGAAAAACACTTCCATTAGACAGGACACTGCTTACTGCCACCAATTCGCCCGAATCGGCAAAGCTGCCGTTGTTGTTGTAGTCGATAAAGACCTTTACAATTTTGCTGGCAGCCGAAGCATCAGCACTGCCTACTTTCATATAGATGGGAATGTTTTGCAGGGGTTCGATGTTGGCAGTGAGTTTGGTATTATCGGTATACATAGTAGCAGTACCGGGATTGGCGTAATGAATAGAGGAGAAACTCACACTGTCGATCCTCGATCCGGCACTTGATGTGGGAGCAGAAGCGCAATAAGCAGTTCCGCCTGCGCCGCTTACCAATAAGGTATAAGCTTGCGCGTTGTTTACGAGGGAACCTTTATGGGTAACTGTGATGGTATAAGTTCGTCCGGGTACTGTACTATCTATATCAATTCGCTCCATATTATCTGTCCTGTTATCTCCCGGCACCGCCGCCGCACCAGGATTGGTAGGGTCGAGTGTCCAGGGCTTATAAGTACGGCTGCCCTGTGTAATACGGAGATCAAGGTCGTTCACCAGCCTTTTGGTGGTATCACTCATAACAGTCTCTATAGGTCCGGGCACATCGGTCCAACTGATGGTGGCTTTTATAGGACCATTACCCGAGCTTACCACAGGAATCGTAAAACTGCTGGAGCTGTTGTTGTCGAGTGAATTTTCATATAACAGGTGCTTACTGGTAGTTGCATTGTTGCTGCCAATAGCAGCGGTCATTACTGCCGCCGCTTTCTCAACGTTCAACAAACCCCATCCGAACATATAATTGGGTCCCGGATTGGTGCCTGCTGCTTCTGCAGTATGAATGGCCAGGCCTTTCAACGTAGCGGAACGCATAAAAGCTGTGGAACTGCTTTTCAATTTGGAATAATATTCCTGCAGGAGGAACAAAGAGCCCGCTGCATTGGGCGATGCCATGGAGGTACCACTGTAACTGGCATAGCTATTGTTCGAAGTGGCGATACTCGATAATACATTGATGCCGTCTGCAACCAGATCTGGTTTGATACGGCCATCATCGCTGGGGCCCCAACTGCTGAAGCTAGCCATCACCACATCGGAAGGACGGCTGTAACCATTGGGTAATCCCTGCACGGCGCCTATTGTGAGGATATTCTTGGCATTACAATCCCAGGGGATACTGCCATAACTATCATTGTTGCTGATGCCGGCAGGGCGCTTTCCTGCTAAAACCATCTGGTTACTGGCATCATAACGGTAATAAGGTGAATCAACGGGCGGTCCGTTCGAAGTACGGTTGTTGCCGGCAGATTTTACGATCAGATAGTTGGGAGCATAATAGGTGATGGAATCCAATGCCTGGGCATCAATGCTGTAATACCCGAATTTATAGTCCCTGTTCTCATTGGGCCGCCCATAGAATTCCCAACGGCTCTTAGTATCGTTGTAATTCCATCCTGCAATAATAGAATAGGAATGATTGGATATCAACAGGCCCGGCGCTTCCAGGGCCATTTCAGAAATATCATTTTTGAAATCATAAGCAATGATGCTTTTCAGTCCGAATGACATTCCCTTTGCATAAGGATTTACACCCGAAGCCATCAGGGTACCGGTGGTATGGGTAGCATGGTCGTCATAAGCTACGGTAGCCGCTTCTTTTTGAACGATGCGCCCGGTAAGTTCAACATGGGCATCCAGGGGCCTGCCACCATCCCATATACCCATCTTGTTGGCCAGGTAATCTGAACTGCCGCTGAGGTTAAGTCCGCTTGCGCCCCCCGGCCATAACTGGTTGGCCCTGGTGGTGGCAGCGGCAATGGTATTGTTGTTGGTGATGTAGTATTTAGGATAATTGAAAGCATCAACACCCACCAGTACAGCTTTCGCCCCATTTTTACCGGTAATGACCAATGGCCATCCTTTTTGTTTGGCCATTGACAATGCACGGGTATAACCATCATCTTCCAAAATCCTGTACCCACGTGCAGCCTGTTCCAATATTTTGTTGTTCGTAGAAACCTGCGCCAGACCTATTGTCACAATTCCCATCATAAGCGCCAGGCAGAGCATTGATTTTTTCAACATAACCTGTTTAGTTTAGCGTATCGCAAGATTTGCCATAAATCCCATCTAAAGAGCAGAATCATCGTTAAATTTAGATACTTTCATCATTCAAAGTGAAGCATGAAGCATATTCTTTTTTTCGTTTTCGGACTCTGTTTAACCTTTATGGCGTGTTCATCGGGAAAAAAGCTGCATTCATCCGTTCCCAAACAGGGCATTAGCGGAAAACTGCTGGTTGCTTCGGGAAACCACATGCCAATGGTAGGCGCCCCGCCCAATGATCCGCAACCCCTCAAAGGAACCATATTGGTGTATGAACCTACCAATTTGTCACAGGTGACCAGGATGGGAGACGCACCTGAATATACGGCCATTCATACCAGGCAGATTGCCTCGGTGGAAACCGATAGTTCCGGCACTTTTTCCATTGCACTCCTTCCCGGCGCTTATTCACTCTTCGTAAAAAGAAATGATCATTATTACGCCAACCTGTTCGATAACAACAACAATATTGCATTGTATACGGTGGAAGAAGGAAAGCTTACCACGGTTAAGATCACAGTGAGTACTACAGCCGTTTATTGATCGGATGCTTTTTGTTATCTTTGCACCTCGGTATGAACCTGGGGACGTTGTTAGCGCAGTATCAAAATGACCCCCGCCTTTTTCAGCTGGCGGACAGGCTTTCTTTTGCCGATCCCCAGCGAATCTTTCTTAAAAATTTACAGGGCAGCAGCACAGAATTTATCGTAAGCGCTGTTTTTCAACGCGATCAGCAGCTGAACCATCTCGTAGTACTGAACGACCCGGAAGAAGCCGCTTATTTTCTAAATACCCTGGAGAGCCTCACACAGGCACTGGATATTTTTTATTTCCCGGCTTCTTTTAAGAACAGGAGAAACTTTAAAGTGCTCAACAGTTCGCATGTGATGTTGCGTACAGAAGCCCTGACAAGACTCGCTGCAGGAGGTAATAAAAAGATCATTGTTACTTATCCCGAAGCGCTTTTTGAAAAAGTAGTGCTGCCCAAAACACTCAACAGCAATATCATCAGCATCAAAACCAATGATACCATCAACCCTGAAAGCCTGATGGAATTGTTTGTGATGTATGGGTTTGAACGCACCGATTTTGTGTATGAACCCGGACAGTTTGCGGTTCGTGGGGGTATCCTGGATATTTATTCTTTCGGTAATGAGAAACCTTACCGTGTTGAATTGTTTGGCAATGAGGTAGACAGTATCCGCATTTTCGATCCCGAAACACAATTGAGTGAACGCAAGCTGTTACAAGTAAATATCATTCCGAATGTAGAAACGCAATTCAGTTCGGAAGAAAAGATACCGCTGCTGCAATTCCTTTCCGATAATACGGTAGTATGGCTGAAAGACCTGGATGTAGTACAGGAGAAACTGCAACAGCAGGAAGAAGACCTGGAAGGATTCATAGATATGCTCAAAGGAGGATATTCCATGCAGTCTTTCGATGACGACGACCAGACCAAAGTGTTGAAACAGATCAATAGCGAAGATTTTATCAAAGCGGCGTCGTTACAAGACGCATTGAGACAGCGGCATGTTGTTGAGTTTGGACTGAAGCCTTATCTCGCCAATTTCGAGATCGAATTCAAAACCAGGCCCCAGCCTTCTTTCAACAGGCAGTTCGATTTGCTCATCCGTGATCTCAAAGCGCATGAGTCTGCCGGGTTCAGCATATACATTTTTGCCGAACAGGCCAGGCAATTGGAAAGATTGCACAGTATTTTCAATGACCTCAATACCGATATACAATTTGTGCCGGTGGTGTCGGGCATCCATGAGGGCTTCATCGACGAAGACCTCAAAACAGTTTGCTATACCGATCACCAGTTGTTCCAGCGTTACCATAAATACAAGGTCAAGCAGGCATACAATAAAAACAAGGCGCTTACGCTTAAAACCTTGCGCGACCTGCAGCCGGGCGATTTTGTTACGCATATCGATCACGGTGTGGGCCGGTACAGCGGACTACAAAAACTGGAAGTGAACGGAAAACTGCAGGAAGCTGTGCGCATCATTTATAAAGACAGTGATATCCTGTATGTGAACATCAATTCACTGCATAAAATTTCCAAGTACACAGGCAAAGAAGGTACGATTCCCAAGGTGAACAAATTGGGCAGTGATGTTTGGGCAAAACTGAAAGACAAAACAAAGGCGAAGGTCAAAGAAGTGGCTTTCGACCTCATCAAACTATATGCGCAGCGTAAGTCGCAGCAAGGCTTTGCGCATACGCCGGACAACTATATGCAAACCGAGCTGGAGGCATCCTTTATTTATGAAGATACGCCCGACCAGAGCAAGGCTACGGCTGATGTAAAGAAAGACATGGAAAGCGCTTCGCCGATGGACAGGCTCATATGTGGCGATGTAGGATTCGGTAAAACGGAAGTGGCTATCCGCGCCGCTTTTAAATCGGTAGTAGATGGCAAGCAGGCTGCTATACTGGTACCCACTACCATTCTGGCTTTTCAGCATTACAAAACTTTCAGTGAACGGTTGAAGGACTTCCCGGTAACCGTTGATTATATCAACCGCTTCAAGTCGGCCAAAGAGAAAAAAGAAACCTTGAAAAAACTGGAGGAGGGCAAAGTAGATATCATCGTAGGTACACATGGGTTATTGGGGAAAGAAGTGAAGTTCAAAGACCTCGGTGTAATGATCGTAGACGAAGAACAAAAATTCGGCGTGGGACACAAAGAGAAATTGAAGACCCTGAAAACGAATGTGGACTGTCTCACCCTTACGGCCACGCCTATTCCGCGGACCCTGCAGTTCAGTCTCATGGGCGCCCGGGACTTGAGTATTATCAATACGCCTCCGCCTAACCGGCAGCCCATTCAAACAGAGTTGCATGTGTTCAATGAAGATTTTATCCGCGACGCCATTTATTATGAAACAGAACGGGGCGGACAGGTCTTCTTCATTCACAATCGTGTACAGGGACTGGCAGAAATGAGCGCATTGATACAAGGGTTATGTCCTGATCTGAGTGTGGGACATGCGCATGGACAACTGGAAGGTCATGAACTGGAAGAGCGCATCATGGATTTCATAGACATGAAATACGACGTATTGGTATGTACCAATATTGTGGAGAGTGGCGTAGATATTCCGAATGTGAATACCATCATTGTAAACAATGCGCACCAGTTCGGACTAAGCGATCTGCACCAGTTGCGCGGAAGGGTAGGGCGTAGCAACAAAAAAGCCTTCTGTTATCTGCTGGCCCCCTTGAGTACATTGCCTTCCGACTCCAGAAAACGTTTGCAAACACTGGAGCAGTTCAGTGACTTGGGCAGTGGTTTCCAGATTGCAATGCGCGACCTGGATATCAGGGGTGCAGGAAACCTGCTGGGTGGTGAACAAAGTGGTTTTATGGCGGATATCGGTTTTGAGATGTACCAGAAGATACTGGAAGAAGCCATCCGTGAACTCAAGCGCAGTGCTTTCAAGGATTTGTTCAAGGAAGAGATCAGCAAACAAGATGATTATGTGAGCGATTGTACTATTGATACCGACCTCGAAGTGTTGATACCCGATGATTATGTGGAAAGCATCACCGAAAGATTATCGCTTTATACGCGGCTGGATAATTGCGAACAGGAAACAGAACTGACCGGCTTCCACCAGGAAATGGTAGACCGTTTCGGTCCTATGCCGCCGCAGGTAGAAGACCTGTACACAACGGTGCGCTGCCGTTGGCTGGCGGTAGACCTGGGCTTTGAAAAAATGACGCTGAAAGAAGATACCCTGCGTTGTTATTTCATCAACCGGCCGGACTCGCCTTATTTTGAATCGGAATTGTTTAAAAAGATACTGGCTTATCTACAAACCGGTACCAATAAAGCCAGGCTGAAACAAGCAGGCAAAAATTTCCTGCTGGTGGTTGATCAGGTGAAAGACATGGATGCCATGTATCGTTTCCTTCAGCAAATGCACAGCGCAGTATTGGCCGCACCTGCCCTCGCGCAATAAAAAATCCGGCCCTTTGCAGAACCGGATCCTTCGCTATTAATGAGTTATGAAAAACTGCCGCAAGGCTTAGAATCCTTTCTTCGCCACACCATCGGCTATTGCCTGCAGCGCTTTTGCTTCGCCAAGGATGGCAGCCATTTTATTGCCTTTTCCATCATGACCGGCAGCCATGTATCCGCCGCGTGCAGTTTTGGTAATCACTGCGTCTTGCATGGGAACATTCTTCTCTTTGGTCTTGAGACAGTATGCTTTGATCATTTTTGAAGTGTCCATAGTAATACGAATTTAGGGTTAATGAAAGTTCAACTATTCTAAAATAAGGCTTTTTCCTTAATACCGCCATTTATTTACTAACCAGTGTTGCGCCATTAAACGTCGATCTTGGCGTATTTGGCGTGACTTTCAATGAATTCGCGGCGCGGCGCCACTTCATCACCCATGAGCATGCTGAAGATACGGTCGGCCTCGTAAGCACTTTCAATAGTTACTTGTTTAAGGGTCCGGCGGGCGGGATCCATGGTGGTTTCCCAGAGCTGGTCGGCATTCATCTCACCCAAACCTTTGTATCGCTGGATGGTAACGCTGTCTTCCCGGCCCCCTGCCAGTTTTTCCACCAGCAATTTGCGTTGCTCTTCATTGTACGCATATTCCTGTTCTTTTCCTTTTTTCACGAGGTACAGCGGTGGCTGGGCAATGTATACATAACCCTGCTCCACCAGTTCCTTCATATAACGGAAAATAAACGTAAGAATAAGGGTGGCGATATGCGATCCGTCCACATCGGCATCGGTCATGATGATGACCTTGTGGTAGCGAAGTTTGGTTGTGTTCAGCGCTTTGGGATCTTCGGCAGTGCCTACTGTTACGCCCAACGCTGTGTACATATTGCGTATCTCTTCATTCTCGTAGATCTTATGTTCCATGGCTTTCTCCACGTTCAGGATCTTACCCCTTAACGGCAGAATAGCCTGGTAGCTCCTGTCGCGCCCCTGTTTGGCCGTACCGCCTGCCGAGTCTCCCTCTACCAGGTAGAGTTCGCATTTCTCCGCATCGCGTTCACTGCAATCGGCCAGCTTACCGGGCAGGCCACCGCCGCTCAGCACGGTCTTGCGCTGTACCATGTCGCGCGCTTTTTTAGCGGCTACCCTTGCCTGTGCAGCCAGGATGATTTTGGAGATCACATATTTGGCTTCCTTCGGATTTTCTTCCAGGTAGGCTTCCAATACCCTCGACACGGTGGTTTGCACCACACCGCTCACTTCACTGTTACCCAGCTTGGTCTTGGTCTGTCCTTCAAATTGCGGCTCGGGTACTTTCACTGAAATGATAGCGCTCAGTCCTTCCCTGAAATCATCTCCTTCAACGGTTACCTTGGCTCTTTCAAAGAGACCTTCCTTATCGCCATAGTTTTTAAATACCCTTGTCAGGGCCTGTCTGAAGCCTGTTACGTGTGTACCGCCTTCGATGGTATTGATGTTATTGACATAAGAGAAGATGTGCTCTTTGAAATCATCGTTATAGGTAAGCGCCACTTCCACGGCTACATTGGTAGACTCATCGTGTCCTTCCACATACAAAGGATTCGCAATAAGGGGCGTGCGGTTGCCGTTCTTATCGAGCATGGTAACAAACTCAACGATGCCACCTTCGCTATAAAAATTACGGATATAGACATTGCCCTCTTCGTCTTTCTCACGTAAGTCGGTGAGGGTAATGCTGATGCGTTTGTTCAGGTAAGCGAGCTCGCGCAAACGGCCTTCCAGGATGTCTTTTTTATATACTGTTTCCTGGAAGATGGTGGTATCTGGCCAGAAATGTACAATGGTACCGGTGATATTGCTGGTGCCAATCTCCCTAACAGGATACTGGGGCACACCGATATGGTACTCTTGCTCAAATATTTTTCCTTCGCGGTGAACAGTCACGTGCAAAGTGGTGCTGAGGGCATTCACGCAACTCACACCCACACCGTGCAAACCGCCCGATACTTTGTACGTGTTCTTATCGAATTTACCACCGGCATGTAGTACGGTCATCACCACTTCCAAAGCACTTCTTTTTTCCTTGCTGTGCATGGCGGTAGGGATACCGCGCCCGTCGTCCTGCACGCTGATGGAATTGTCTTCATGAATGGTAACGCTGATGTTCTTACAATAACCGGCCAGTGCTTCGTCAATGGAGTTGTCCACCACCTCGTACACTAAGTGATGCAGACCTTTTACCCCTACATCGCCGATATACATCGCGGGCCTTTTACGAACCGCTTCCAAACCTTCCAGTACCTGTATGCTGTCGGCACCATAATTTTTATTTTGTTCCTCTTCTTTGGTCATTTGTTCCTCACTCATAAATGCTTGATAATCCTGTATTTTAACTGATTTTGCAAAGTTGACAAAGTTAATGAAAATAAGGGGTTCTGCCGAGGCTAATAGAGCAATTTTTCCCCATTTATAACCCGCTTCCCAAGTTATAAAATGACAGGCCCGTGACGGTTCTGATAGGGCCTGTTTTTGCAGATAGATGTTTGTACATTAATTTTGTGCAGCATGTTGCAGGTAATGGATATACTAAGAGTGGCTAGCAAAAGCGGCATAGAGCCGGATTTGGATATTTTGTACCAGAAAGAGCAACATGTTCCCGGTTCCATCCAATACCAGATCAAGAGATATTATGCACAACATCCCTGGGTGGCGGAAGATGCCGGCATGATGGTTTACCATTATAACCCCGATAAATCCGCTGAAAACTACCTGGAATTACGCTATTGCACTACCGGTAACCGTTATTGCAGCGAAAAAAGTTGTGCCAATTGCAGTGAACTGCCCACAGAAAACTGCAGTGGAAAACACAAAACGGTAGATGTATTCACTTTTCATTTCACAGCCAGTTTCCTGGCCCAGTTTGTACATAATGTGAAGTTGAGCAACCGCAAAGATGAAGTGCTGGCTTTCAGGCATCCGCACGCTTTCACCAAGATATTCCCTTTGTGTAACCGCAAACGGAATGCATTGGACGCGTTGCTCAATCACAGCTATTCAGGCGCTTTGGAAAACATTTTCGTGAATGCCAAAGTGCATGAACTCCTGTTGTACAGCCTGGAATGTTTGGTTGATGAAAAAGAAGAAGGTTTTGTCTGCAAGTTCCTGGCCGATGAAAGCGGCCGCGAACGCATTTACCAGGCACGCGATATTTTATTGCAACACATCGGTGATCCCATCACGATCAAAGAACTGAGCCGCAAAGTGGCTATGAACGAGTGCTACCTCAAAAAAGGTTTCAAAGAAGTCTTCGGCACTACCATATTCGATTTCTACCAGCAACAGCGCATGGAGCACGCCAAATACCTTTTGTATGAGAAAAGCTTAAGCGTGACTGATGTTTCTGCTTTGCTGGGTTATTCTTCTATCTCGCATTTCTCCGCTGCCTTCAAGAAGCATACAGGTATCAAGCCCTGCGAATTGTTGCAGTAATTATTCTTGTTATTAACTATCAGTTTGTCTCGCTGAAACCATGGTATTTCAGGAATGCATTGTATTCCTGCAGAAATGTTTTTCGTTGATGATGTGTTTCCTGGTTGTCAATATATCGCTGTACGTTCGGAATGGCCGATTCGCTTACAGAGACAGCAAAATAATCACTTTGCCATTGCAACTTTGAAGGAGGTGCATTGGCCTGTTGATTGAACCAATGCGCAGATTCTCCTTTGATCAATTGTACAATGTCATTAATAGTTTGGGTAGGCTTTAAGAATACAAGGCAATGAGCATGATCAACGTATCCATTGATCCTGTCAATATGGATTCCTTTAGCAAAAGCATTTTGTTTTATATGATTGAATAACATTTCTCTGAAAGGTTTTATCAGAATGGGCTTTCTGTATTTTGTAGCCCAGACATAATGGATACATACTCTTGTGTAAGGCATTTTTATTTGTAAAACAAGAGATTTAGAATGAATGACACAATAGGAATAAACACCTGATTTTTCTCTCAAAAAATCCTGTACAGGGGCTAAAGCCCCATCAACAAAAACATCTTTATGTTCTCCAGGCTTTAGCCTGGAGCAAAGTTTCAATTTATTTGCTTTGTATCTCATTCATAATCTTTACCTCAGGCTTCACCCTGAGGGGCAAGAGAAATCAAGGCTTTCTGCATCAGTTACATTTTGATAGCTGAAGCCTGTAATAAAATATCCAAAAGCTCCACAAACAAATCATTCACAATCTTTGCCTCAGGCTTCAGCCTGAGGAACAAGAGAAATTGTAGTTTTTTGTATCTGCATCATTTTGATAGAGGAAGCCTGGAGGAAAGTATTCAAAAGCTCTGCAAAACAAATCATTCACAATCTTTGCCTCAGGCTTCAGCCTGAGGAACAAGAGAAATTGTAGTTTTTTGCATCTGCATCATTTTGATAGCTGAAGCCTGGAGGAAAGCATTCAAAAGCTCTGCAAAACAAATCATTCACAATCTTTGCCTCAGGCTTCAGCCTGAGGAACAAGAGAAATTGTAGTTTTTTGCATCTGCATCATTTTGATAGCTGAAGCCTGGAGGAAAGTATTCAAAAGCTCTGCAAAACAAATCATTCACAATCTTTGCCTCAGGCTTCAGCCTGAGGAACATGAGAAATTGTAGTTTTTTACATCTGCATCATTTTAATAGAGGAAGCCTGGAGGAAAGCATTCAAAAGCTCTGCAAAACAAATCATTCACAATCTTTGCCTCAGGCTTCAGCCTGAGGAACATGAGAAATTAGCTCCTCCTTTATTAATTTTAGGATCATTAAAATAGCTTTATGAGAAGAATCATTTCTATTGCAGCAGTCATGATGTTTTGTGCCTGTAAGACTCCCCAAGCCGATCTGATCATTCATCATGCAAGAATATACACTGTAGATTCAGCTTTTTCTGTTACTGAAGCCATGGCTGTAAAAGATGGCAAAATCCTGGCCACAGGAAAGAATGAAGATATTCTAAAGCATTTCACCGCTTTGGAAAATATCGATGCACAAGGCAAAGCAGTTTACCCTGGATTCATTGATGCACATGCGCATTTTGTAGGTTACGGGCGCTCCCTCTTCCAGGTGGATCTTTTTGGATGCAATAACTGGGAAGAAGCAGTAACCAGGGTGAAAGCATTCGCTGCAGAACACCCTAACCTCGATTGGATACAGGGTAGAGGATGGGACCAGAACCGGTGGCCCGGTAAATCTTTCCCCACCAATGAAGCGTTGAACCAACTCTTTCCCAATAAACCTGTGGTGCTCACCAGGGTAGACGGACATGCTTCTATTGCCAACCAGAAAGCATTGGACCTGGCCGGGATCAAAGCGGGACAAACCATCACAGGCGGTTTTATAGAAGTGAAGAACGGAAAGCTGACCGGTGTATTGATCGATAATGCAGATGATAAAGTATATGCACAGATACCCGAACCTTCGAAAGAAATGTACACGCAATGGTTGCAGCAGGCAGAGAAAAACTGTTTCGCACAGGGACTAACCACCATTACCGATTGCGGGTTGAGTTACAGAGATGTAGAAGCCATTGATGCATTACAGAAAGAAGGCAAGCTGAATATGCGGTTGTATGTTATGTTGAGTGATGAGCCGGCTAATCTTGAAAGATTCCTGAAAAAAGGCCCCTACCGCACAGATAAATTATTGGTAAAAGGCGTGAAAGTTTATGCCGATGGCGCTTTGGGAAGTAGGGGCGCCTGTCTTTTACAACCTTACAATGATAAGCCGGGATGGACGGGCTTCCTGTTGCGCAATCCCAGTCACTATGATTCCCTCGCGCGGGTATTGGCAAGCACCGATTTTCAAATGTGTACACACGCTATTGGCGACAGCGCCAACCGCGAAATATTACAGATCTACAATAAATACCTGCATGGCAAAAACGACAAACGCTGGCGCATAGAACATGCGCAGGTGATCAACCAGCAGGATTTTCATTTGTTCGGCGATGCCAGCATTGTTCCGTCTGTTCAACCTACACATGGCACCAGCGATATGTACTGGGCGGGAGACAGGCTGGGCGCAGAAAGACTGAAAGGTGCGTACGCGTATAAACAACTGCTGCAACAGAACGGATGGATTCCTTTGGGCACTGATTTCCCGGTAGAAGATATTTCTCCTTTCAAAACATTCCTGGCCGCAGTGGTGCGGAAAGATGCGAAAGGATACCCTGCTAATGGTTTTCAAACAGAGAATGCGTTAACGCGCGAGGAAACCATCCGGGGAATGACCATCTGGGCTGCGAAAGCCAATTTCATGGAAAAAGAAATCGGCAGTCTTGAACAAGGCAAGAAAGCCGATTTCATTATGCTGGACCAGGACCTGATGAAGGTTCCGGAGACCGATATTTTAAAGGTGAAAGTGAAAGCCACTTACCTGGGAGGGAAGAAAGTTATTTGATCTCTCCCACCATGTCTGCTGGTATTACCCACTGGTCGAACTCTTCGGGAGTAAGATAACCCAGTTTTACTGCCATCTCTTTCAACGTAGTACCTTCTTTGTGTGCTTTTTGCGCAATCTCGGCAGCTTTATAGTAACCGATCTTTGTGTTGAGCGCCGTTACGAGCATCAGGCTGTTGTCTACATGTTTTTTAATATTGGCCTCGATAGGTTCAATACCCGTGGCACACTTATCGTTGAAGCTTACACAACCTTCGCCAATCAGGCGGGCGCTGTGCAGGAAGTTGGCGATCATCACCGGTTTGAACACATTCAGTTCAAAATGACCGGTAGCGCCGCCTATGTTGATGGCCACATCATTACCCATTACCTGGGCAGCAATCATCGTCAGGGCCTCACATTGTGTGGGGTTTACTTTGCCGGGCATGATGGAAGAACCGGGCTCATTATCGGGAATGAATAATTCGCCAATGCCGCTGCGTGGGCCAGAGCTGAGCATGCGTATATCATTAGCGATCTTCATCAGGCTTACCGCTACTGTTTTCAAAGCGCCATGCGCTTCCACGATGGCATCGTGTGCAGCCAGCGCTTCAAATTTATTTTCAGCCGTAACAAAAGGCAAACCGGTAAGCGTTGCAATATGTTTGGCCACATTCACCGCATAATTTTTAGGTGTGTTGATGCCGGTGCCTACAGCTGTACCACCCAATGCCAACTCGCTGAGATGCGCGAGGCTGTTGTTGATGGTACGCAAGCCATGATCCAGCTGGCTTACATAACCACTGATCTCCTGGCCCACGGTAAGCG
Source organism: Sediminibacterium magnilacihabitans (assembly GCA_002973575.1). Lineage (GTDB taxonomy): Bacteria > Bacteroidota > Bacteroidia > Chitinophagales > Chitinophagaceae > Sediminibacterium > Sediminibacterium magnilacihabitans. The sequence continues at coordinate 15,922 of PVEQ01000012.1, read as the reverse complement.
GCGTAGCATCCATGAAATGTGTACGGCCGATCTTTACTACCTGCATGAAAGCCTTGCTCTTGGCAGCCAGTGTATCGCGCAATTTTTTGATGCCGGGGATGGTTACTTCCAACAATATTTTATACGCTGCTATGTGCATAGCAGTAGGGAAAGTATCGTTGGATGATTGTGATTTATTTACGTCGTCGTTCGGGTGCAGGAATTTGTCCTTATCGGTCAGTGCACCACCTTTGATCACATGTGCACGATAGGCGATCACTTCATTTACATTCATATTGCTCTGCGTGCCGGAGCCTGTTTGCCATATCACCAGGGGAAACTGATCATCGAGTTTACCTTCCAGTATCTCATCGGCCACCTGGCCAATCAACCGGGCTTTCTCTTCCGGTAATACCCCTGCATCGAGATTGGTAAGGGCCGCTGCTTTTTTGAGGTAAGCAAAAGCCTTGATGATCTCTTTGGGCATTTTATTGATATCCTGTGCGATCTTGAAATTCTCAATGCTGCGCTGCGTTTGGGCGCCCCAGTATACATGGGACGGCACCTGAACCTCACCCATGGTGTCTTTTTCGATACGGTAACTCATGATTTTATCATTTTTGACGCTGCAAAGTTAACGCAAGAAGGGCAGACGGTTTGGAAAAAACCATTCAACAAATTATCCTGAAAAACATATCATATTTTTTTATCTTACCCGCCTAAAACTATACTTATGAAATGGATCAAATCGGTTGGGTTTGTTGCACTGGTCATGATTGTCCAGGTGAATTTTGCACAAACACAATATGAGTGGAAACAGGCCACATCCGGGGGTTACACTTACAAATACGTGACCAACGACCCTATGCATGCCCGGTTCTATACCCTCAGGAACGGGCTCACCGTTGTATTGTCAGTGAATAAAAAAGAGCCACGCATTGCCGTGCGCATCCCGGTAAGAGCGGGCAGTAATACCGATCCCAGGGACCATACCGGCCTGGCCCACTACCTCGAGCACCTGCTGTTTAAAGGAACTGATAAATACGGTACGCTCGACTGGGCCAAAGAAAAGCCTTATCTAGATAAGATAGATGCGTTATACGAACAGTATAATTCCACCAAAGATGAAGCTGTAAGAAAAGAGATCTATAAGGAGATCGACAAAACCTCTGGTGAAGCTGCCAAACATGCTATTGCCAACGAGTATGATAAAATGATGGCTGCCATGGGCGGCCAGGGTTCCAATGCACATACCTGGGTGGAAGAGACCGTATATGAAGAAGATATTCCTTCCAATGCGCTGGAAAAATTCGTAGACCTGCAGGCCGAGCGATTCCGTAACCCCATACTCCGCATCTTCCATACAGAGCTGGAAGCAGTATATGAAGAGAAGAACCGCTCGCTCGATGAAGATGCCTGGAAAATACAGGAGGCTTCTCATTTCTACCTGTTCCCCACACACAATTACGGACAGCAAACTACCATCGGTACCATCGAGCATTTGAAAAACCCTTCTATCAATGCTATCCGTGATTATTACCATAAATACTATGTGCCCAACAATATGGCCATCGTAATGTCGGGCGACCTGGATCCCGATAAAACCATTCGGCTCATCGATGCTAAATTCTCTTACATGAACGCCAAGCCGATCCAGGAATATAAGCCTTCACCGGAAAAACCCATCACCGAGTCAACGGTAAAAGATATTTTCGGACCCAGCGCTGAAAGCCTGCAACTCGATTTCAGGGTGGGACCTGCCAATTCAAAAGAGGCATTGCTGGCCGATCTTACATCTTCTGTATTGTCGAATGGCAAAGCCGGCCTGTTGGACCTCAACCTGAACAAACAACAGAAAGTACTTCGTTCCAATGCAGGGGTGAGACAGTACAAAGATTATGGCGTGTTCCTCATCAACGCTTCGCCCAAACAGGGGCAGACACTCGAAGAAGCCAAAGACCTGGTGATGGAGCAATTGGATATCCTGAAGAAAGGAAATTTCGATGCTTCACTGATTAAAGCCATTGTAGCCAATTATAAACTGCAACAGTTGCAGGGACTGGAAAACAATGCCAACCGTGTGGAAGAGATTACCGATGGATTCATCAAAAACAAAGGACTGTTGTGGAATGATGATGTAGCTGTGCTGGATAAGATGGGTAAAGTAACCAAGGAAGAACTGGTGGCGTTTGCCAATCAATTCTTTCATCCCAATAACTATGTATTGTTGTACAAGCGCAAAGGCGAGGCGAAAGATGTGGTAAAAGTGGAGAAACCGCCCATTACACCGGTAGAGACCAATGCAGATAAACAATCGCCTTTTGTAAAAACCATCAACGGCATGTCTATGGCGCCTGTAAAACCTGTATGGCTGAATTTTGCAACGGATATGCAACGTGCTAAAGCGGGAAAGGCGGAAGTGTTGTATGTGCCCAACAAAGACAACGGCCTTTTCAACCTGCAGTACAGGTTTGAAATGGGCGGATGGAATGATAAGCTCTTGCCTTTGGCATTGCAGTACCTGCAATTCATTGGTACGGAGAAAAAATCTTCCGAAGATATCAGCAAAGCGTTTTACAACCTGGCTTGCAGTTTCAATGCGAATGCGGGCAATGAGGAAACAACGGTTTCCCTGAATGGATTGCAGGAGAATTTTGATAAAGCCTCCACTTTGCTTGAAGACCTGGTTCGCAATTGCAAAGCCGATGAGGCAGCGCTGGAAGGAATGAAGAACCGTCTCATGCGCGCAAGGGCCAATAACAAGCTCAACAAAAGTATGATCATGACTGCGCTCCGCAACTACGGTGTGTATGGAGAAAAAAATCCTTTCAATTATACTTTAACCGACGCTGAGATCAAAGATATCAAAGCGGCAGACCTGGTGAACATCCTGCATAACCTGTTCAATTACCAGCACAGGGTTATTTATTACGGCCCTAAACCATTGGCTGCGTTTGCAACCGATATTGCCAAAATACACCAGCTCCCGGCTGCATGGATGGCTGCCAAAGAGCCGGCTAAATTTATCCGCAGAACACAGGGTAAAAATGAAGTCCTGTTTGCCGATTATGATATGGTGCAGTCGGAGATTTTCTGGGTAAGGAACCTGGATGCGTATGACCCTAAGAAAGAAGCGGTAACCGGTATTTTCAATAACTATTTCGGATTCGGAATGGGCGCCATTGTATTCCAAACCATAAGGGAATCGAAAGCGCTGGCCTATTCAACTTTTGCGGTATTGCAAACACCTGCTAAAAAAGAAGACCGGTTCGCATTCATGTCTTATGTAGGTTGCCAGGCAGATAAGTTCAATGAAGCTGTTGCCGGCATGAACGACCTGTTGAATAATCTTCCCGAAGCAGCGCAGAATTTCGATAATGCAAAGAAGAGCCTGTTGAAAGATTATGAAACAGAACGCATTACCAAAGAGAACATTGTATCCAGTTATCTTGCCAACCTGAAGAAAGGGGTGGATCACGACCTGAGAAAAGATGTGTATGAACAGGCTGCTTCGATCCAGTTCAGTGATATCAAGGGTCTGCATGATACCGATCTCTCGCAGAAACCTTATACTTATTGCATTGTGGCGTCTGAGAAGAAATTGAAAGAAGAGGATATGAAAAAGATAGGAGATGTGAAAAAACTGTCACTTGCCGAACTGTTTGGATATTGATTATTTCTTAGCCCAGGGCTTAAGCACTGGGCTAAGATTTTTTAATTTCCAGTAAAGCGGGGTTTTCTTTTTTCAAGGAAAGCGCTGGTGCCTTCTTTCATATCGACTGTATCGAAACATTCTCCGAAAGCAGCTACCTCCACTGCATAACCATTCTTTGTTTCATCGAACACGGCATTGGCCGCTTCAATGCATTTGGCTACTGCCAATGGCGCTTTGCTGTTGATGGTTTGAAGAATGGCCGTGGCTTTGGCCAGCAGTTCTTCCTGCGGCACTACTGCATTCACCAGTCCGTATTGCCATGCCTTTTGCGCATCGATCATTTCACCGCTCATGAGCAGTTCCAGTGCTCTTCCTTTTCCAATCAACTGCACCAGGCGTTGTGTACCGCCATAACCTGGAATGAGTCCGAGGTTCACTTCAGGCTGGCCGAATTTGGCGTTGTCTGATGCGATCCGGAAATGACAACTCATGGCCAGCTCGCAGCCCCCGCCTAAAGCAAACCCATTCACGCAGGCAATAATGGGTTTAGGAGATTGTTCGATCCGTGCAAAAATGGTCTGTCCTTTTTGCGCCAGTTGCATGCCCTGGGCAGTGTCCAGTCCTACGAATTCCGCGATATCCGCTCCGGCAACAAAAGATTTGCTGCCCGATCCGGTAATGATCACAGACCTCACCTCGCTTTGATTGAGTAATTCAGTCAGCGCCTGGTCCAGCTCCTGCATCACCTGGCTGTTCAATGCGTTGAGTTTATCGGGACGGTTGATGGTAATGGTAAGGATGCCATTGTCGAGGGAAGTGAGCAATGTATGGTACATGTTGCTGGTTTTAAGCAAATGTAACCGGATTGTGCTGAACCCAATTAAAAAGAGTGCCTGGGGGAGGCACTCTGACTAATGTTGAATCAACAAAAGTAGTAATGGTCTTGATATGGATATTGAACTTTGATTCCAAAGATTCATTCTTCTTTTTATATAAACGAAATAGTTTTATCCAATGGGAAGAAATCAGCATTGAAGTGGGGGTTACAATAAACCAACCGTTTTCTTTTTTACATAACCTTTTTTTTCATATAATTTTTTACACAACGTTCCAATGCTTTTCAACTACATTTTGGATTGCATTTGCTACGTTTCATACGCCAGGTTTTATCGAAAGAGCTTATTTATTTATTTTGCTCTGTTGATTGCATGTTACCCGGCGTAGCATCAAGCGATCCAAACCAATATTTATGATAAAAATCCTTATCGTTAACGATAAGTATGGTACTGCTGTGAAGATGAGGAAATTGATTGCTGGAACGATCGCAGAAGACATCGAAGTAGAGATATTGCCTGGAATTGAAATAGCCCGGGACTGGCTCAAACTTCATCCTGAACCGGATATCATACTTATGGATGTTCATCTACGAAGCGGGGTCAGTTTTGATCTTTTCAGGTATTTGAAAGTCGAATGTCCTATTATTTTCACTACTGAAAATGATTATGTATCCTGCCTGTACAAGATGCGGACCAGTCAATATATGTTGAGCCTGGCAGGAGAGGAAACGGATGAGTACCCGGTAGCACTGGATGAGAGTGGCAGTTATCAGCGGCAGCATGCAGCGAATAATCTCCTGCAAGTCATTACAGGCTTAAAGACTCCTTCGCAACCTTCATACAAAGAGAAGTTCATCGTCCATGTGCGCAATAACTGGATTCCCGTTAACACCCGGGATATTGCCTGTTTTACGCGCAAGCACCTCAATTACCTCTATACTTTTTCGGGTGAAAAATATATACTGGACTACGGTACACTGGAAGACATAGAGAAGTTGCTCAACCCTCAATCTTTTTACCGTGCCAACCGTCAAACAATTGTGAACATCGATGCGATTGGCAGTATGAAGCCTTTGGGAAACCAGAAGATACTGCTGGTATTGATAGATCCGCTTAAAATGGAAGTGGATGTGAGTCGGGAAAAAGCGCCTTATTTCAAAAGGTGGTTTGACCGCTAGAACGGCCTGTGTGCAGCCACCCATTGCCGTATATAATCGGCAATAGCTGTTGTAGGAGTGCCTGGAGCAAAAAGCGTACCCACACCCATTTCATTCAATTGCCGGATATCATCTTCTGGTATGATGCCGCCGCCGGTGAGCAGCACATCATGCATGTTTTTTTCTTTGAGCAGTTGAATGATCTTGGAGAAAACCGTCATGTGCGCGCCGCTGAGAATGCTGATGCCGATGGCGTCCACGTCTTCCTGTAGGGCTGCGTTCACCACCATTTCAGGTGTTTGTCTCAAACCAGTATAAATAACTTCCATACCGGCATCGCGTAAGGCGGTAGCAATTACTTTGGCGCCGCGGTCGTGGCCATCGAGACCTACCTTGGCAACGAGTACTCGTATGGGGCGATCGTTTTTTTGCATGGTGCAACAAAAATAAGCAATATCGGGCTCATCGCTTCCGCTTTACTTCATCTATCACATCGAGCAGGCCATTGGTAAAACGGTCATCGGCCAGTTGCCAGAACATGATGCCATTGAGTTTGTGTTGGATGACGTAGTTCATCTTCCTGGTAATAGAAGTACTGTCGTCGAAAGTAACGAACCATTTTTTGCTGGCATTGTACAGATACGGCGCAGCTGTTGCGGTATCCCAATGGTACACAAAGCCACTATCGGTTGATAAGAAGCGATTGAAGCCGCTGTAAGAAATACCACGGAAAAATTTTCCATGGCCACGCAATCCATCGTTATCGGGCGCTACATTTTCCCAGATGCGCGCATAGAATGCCGCGCCGATCAATAGTTTGCGGGCAGGTACTTTTTTCGCAAGCAACATTTTCACGGCGTTATCGCATGACTCGGGTTGTTGCGGAGTGGAATACAGTGCAGTATGATGACCGGTAACCGTATCATAACCGGTGATGAGGTCGTAGGTCATGAGGTTGATCCTGTTAACCAGCGGCGCCACCGCCTTCCAGTCAACCGATTCATTGATGTATTTGCTAAAACCTCCGGCGGCAAAACTGATCTCTTTTTGTTTGCCCAGGCTGTCGCGCAAGGTTTTGATGAGTTGTGTGAAATGTTCTTTATCATCGGGTGAATAAGGATGGCCGGGCGCACCTTTGATGGTAGGATATTCCCAGTCGAGGTCAATGCCATCTGCGCCGAAATCCTGCAACAGTTGTTTGGCCGAGGAAGCAAATTGTTTCCGTGCATTGTCGGTTGAAAACACTTCAGAACAAGTGAAGCAGCCTGTCCATCCACCTAATGATACAATCACTTTCAGGTTCGGGTTTCTTTTTTTCTGTGCAACACAACGGATCAGTGAAGCGCTGTCGCGCGCGTTCATCAGCGCCATATGATTCCCTTTGAGATGGGTGAAGCTGAAGCAGAGATGGGTGAGTTTTTCTACCGGGAAGCTATCGATCATGGTAGCTCTTCCTGCAAAATAACCGAACACCGTGAATTTGTTGTGTTGGGCAGAGAGTGATACGGTTGCGCAACAAAATGCCAGCAGGCATGCAAGTGTTTTAGATTTCATAAGCGCCCCAAAGTACGAAAATGTACCGTTGCTCAGGCATGTTCCAATAAAGAGAGCGTGTGTGTGATGCGTCTGATGGTCTCTTCTTTGCCCAGTATAGCCGCAATATCGAATACGCCCGGACCGTATTTACCCCCTACCAGCATAATGCGCAGGGGCAGCATCAGTTCCCCGGGCTTGAGTTGGTTGGCGGCAGCCAGTTCTTTGAAAGTGGTTTCGAGACCGGCCGCTTCCCATAGTGTGCTGAGCTGGAAACTACGTATGAGTTCTGTGAAGAAAAGATTTTTCTTATCGTCCCATTTGGGTTTTACGGCAGCGGTATCCATCTCTGCTGGTAGTGCAAAAAAGAAAGAAGCTTGTTGTGTAAAATCGGTTAACAGGGTACAACGTTCTTTAACGAGGTTGATGATTTTTTCCAGCAGGGCGTCATCGGTAACCATCATGCGGTCGGCGGCCAATATTTCTTTTACAGCAGGGAGGAGGCGACGCGCTTCGGTGCGTTTGATCCACTCGTGGTTGAACCATTTCGCTTTCTCATAATCGAATTTTGCGCCGGCTTTATGCACGCGTTCAATTGAAAATTTCTGCACCAGTTCATCAAGCGAAAAAATTTCCTGGTCTGTGCCATCATTCCAGCCCAGCATGGCCAGCAGGTTCACAAAAGCTTCGGGCAGGAATCCCCGCTCTTTGAAGCCGATGGTGAGCTCATTCGATTTGGGATCTGTCCAGTCCATCGCAAATACCGGGAACCCGAGACGGTCGCCATCGCGTTTGCTCAGTTTACCATTGCCTTCGGGTTTGAGGATCAGGGGCAGGTGCGCCCATTGCGGCATCTGCGCTTCCCATCCCAGGTATTTCCATAACAGCAAATGCACCGGAGCAGAGGGAAGCCATTCTTCCCCGCGGAAAGCGTGACTGATCTGCATCAGGTAATCATCCACTACTACCGCAAGGTGGTAAGTAGGCATACCATCTGCTTTCAGCAATACTTTATCATCTACCTGTGAAGTATGGAACGAAACTTCACCACGTATCATATCGGTGAAGTGAACGGTTTCCTGTTCGGGCATTTTGATACGAATCACATGCGGAACGCCATCTTTCAGCAATTGAGCAACAGTGGCTGCATCGAGTGTAAGCGAGTTACGCATTTTTATGCGGATCTGCTGGTTGTATTGCGGCGATGGGTTCTCTGCTGTTTTAAACTGGGCACGCATCTGCTCCAGCTCTTCGGGTGTGTCGAAAGCATAGTATGCGTATCCGTTCTTTACCAGTTCTTCGGCATACTGACGGTAACTGGCTTTTCTTTCGCTCTGTCGATAAGGTGCAAAAGGGCCACCATGAACAGGGCTTTCATCCGGTGTGAGTCCGCACCAGTTGAGGGTATTGAAAATATAAGCTTCAGCGCCGGGAACAAAGCGGGTCTGGTCGGTATCTTCTATCCGCAAAATAAAATCACCGCCGTGTTGTTTGGCAAAGAGATAATTGAATAAAACGGTTCTCACGCCACCCAGGTGGAGACCGCCCGTAGGCGAGGGTGCGAAACGTACGCGCACTTTTCTGCTGTTCATCCGGCAAAGATAAAAGACTAATGGCTGATTTCCTTTGATCGTCATCCCGAGTAAAAAAAGATCGTCATCCCGAGTAAAAAAGATCGTCATCCCGAGCGCAGCCGAGGGATCTGCCCGAATGTTCAGCAGGTCCTTCGACTCGCTCCGCTCGCTCAGGATGACGGTTAAAGGGAGACGCGTTATCTTTATACTATGTACCTCGTTCATACCCCATGGTGGTTACGTGCTTTGTATCCAAAACTGGTTTGGCAGATACCTGCAAAAGAGAAAGTGCTCTATCTCAGTTTCGATGATGGTCCGCATGAAACGGCCACCCCTTTTGTACTCGACCAACTACAACAATACGCAGCCAAAGCGAGTTTTTTTTGCATTGGCAAGAATGTGATGGCCCACCCTGCTATTTACGAACGGATCATCCGCGAAGGACATGCCGTTGGCAACCATACCCAGCATCACCTGAATGGATGGAAAACTCCTGACAAGGAATATATCCGGGACATTAGCCTGGCTGCCGAGTATATTCATTCAACACTTTTCAGGCCACCGTATGGAAGGATCCGCCGTTCGCAATACCGGCAATTGAAAGCTACCCATCCGGACATGCGTGTGATCATGTGGTCTGTGTTGAGTGGTGATTTTGATACCGGCCTTTCACCCGAAACCAGTTTGTCGTATGTATTGCGATACGCCAAACCAGGCTCCATCATTGTATTCCACGACAGTGCTAAAGCATGGGATCGCCTGCAATATGCTTTACCGCGCGTTTTGGCCCATTTTAAACAGGAAGGATACCGGTTTGAAAGAATCTAAAACCTGCACACAAAACCATTTTTGACTTTTTAGTTGTGAGTTTTGATTTTTGCATCATGAACCTGATAGATACCCATTGTCATTTGTATTCAGAAGAGTTCGCAGCAGATATAGATGCTGTGATAGAACGCGCCGTGCAATGCGGTGTTTCGCGGTTTTATTTGCCTGCGATCGATGATAGCACCCACAAAGCCATGCTGGACCTGGAAGCAAGGTATCCGGGCGTTTGTGTAGCGATGATGGGACTGCATCCCTGTTCGGTGAATGCAGGTTACCGCAACGAACTGGCGGTTGTGGAAGAATGGCTGGAGAAAAGGTCCTTTGTTGCTGTAGGGGAGATCGGTCTTGATTATTATTGGGATAAGACTTATACCAAAGAGCAGCAGGAAGCATTTACGCTGCAAATGCAATGGGCGTTGAAGCGTAACCTACCCATTGTGATCCATACCCGTAATGCCATGCAGGAGACCATTGAAATGGTAAAACCCTTTGCTGCAAAGGGACTCAGGGGTATTTTTCATTGTTTCAGCGGCAGTGCCGAATCGGCGAAACAGATCACGGATATGGGCTTTCTGCTGGGTATCGGTGGGGTGCTTACTTATAAGAATGCGGGCCTGCCGGCGGCGCTGGAAAAGGTTGGCATGGAATACCTGGTGCTCGAAACAGATGCGCCTTATCTTACCCCTGTGCCGTTCCGGGGTAAACGAAATGAAAGCAGTTATTTGCAATATGTGGTGGAGAAGCTGGCAGAAGTAAAAGGGGTAACAATAGAAGAAATGGCGGCCATTACCACGGCCAATGCTCAAAAAATATTCGGAAACTGAGCATCGAAGCTTTATTTTTGCCGTCCCGAAAAAGTACAGAGAGGTGTCCGAGTGGTTGAAGGAGCACGCCTGGAAAGTGTGTATACGGGAAACCGTATCGAGGGTTCGAATCCCTTCCTCTCTGCCAGAATACAAATCAAACGAAATCAAAAGCCCGCAAACTCAATGTTTACGGGCTTTTTCATTTTTAGCCATTGCTCAAAATGTTCATAAAAACCCAAAGTCGAGGGCGTAATTCGGGAGTTCCGTGTTTCAGGAAAATGAACTCCCGAATTCCTTCATAACTCGCTGAAAATGAACATATATAGTCTTTGAACAGGTCTTGTCTTGGCTTAATTGAGGTTCTAATTTTATCATTTAAACCTTTTGTTATGTTAGGTAAAAACTTTAGTGTGTTCTTCTATTTAAAGAAGCCCAAAAAGTATATAGAAGGAGCCATGCCGATTTACATGCGCATCACAGTTGATGGCGACAGAAAAGAGTTATGTACATCCCGCAAGTGTAAACCAACAGAATGGCTGGAAGACCTGGAATGTTCAGACGGGAAAAGCGAAGTCAGTAAAGAACTGAATGCCCACCTGGGTATTCTAAAGATGAAAGTATTTGAGGGACGTCGTCTTCTTATGGAGAACAATAAAGAAGTTACTGCGGAAGCTCTCAAGAACGTATTGACCGGAAGGGAAGAAAAAGGAAGAATGGTTCTTGAAATTTTCCAGAAGCACAATGATCAAATGGAAGCTTTGGTGAACAAAGATTTTGCACCGGGTACGTTAGAGCGTTATAAGACATCTATTTCTCATACCCGTGCATTTATCAAATGGAAATACCATGTTGAAGATTTACCCATCAGCAAACTGAATTTTGAATTTGCTACCGAATATGAATTCTGGTTAAAGACGGTACAGAAATGCTGTCACAATACTTCCATTAAGTATATCAGCAATTTTAAGAAAATAGTAAATCACTGCATCAGGAATGGCTGGCTTGCAAGGGACCCGTTCCTGGGTTATAAAATGAGCAAAAAGGAGGTTGATGTCAATCCTTTGACAAAGGAAGAAATTCAAGCGATTAGAGAGAAAGAGTTTTTAACAGAACGTTTAGGTCAAGTAAGAGACATATTCCTATTCTGCTGTTATACAGGGTTGGCTTATGCAGATGTTTTTAAACTCAAACGATCTGAAATTGGAATCGGCGTTGACGGTGGCAAATGGATTTTCACACACAGGAAAAAAACCGAAAGTGCGTCACGTATTCCAATTCTACCCGAAGCATTGGCTATCATGAATAAATACGATGATCATCCACAGTGTGTAAATAAGGATCGCGTTTTACCGGTGCTGACCAATCAGAAAATGAATGAATATTTGAAAGAAATTGGAGATAAATGCGGGATTACGAAAAAATTCACAACTCATATCGCCCGGCACACTTTCGCCACTACGGTAACACTTGGCAATGGTGTTCCTATCGAAACCGTATCTAAAATGCTAGGGCATAAAAATTTAAAGACTACACAGCACTACGCGAAAATCATTGATAAAAAAGTAAGTGATGATATGCTGGCCTTGAAACAAAAATTACAGGCAGTTTAAATAGAGGTTGCCAAAATCCGTGACCAACCGTAATACAGTTAAAACAAAACTTCAAAAAATGGATAAGAAATACCTGGCTTTTATAAACGAATTAAAACAGAACATTGTTCAGAGCCGATACGTTGCTGCAAGATTAGTCAATAGAGAACAGTTGTTGCTTTACTATCAGGTTGGCCGAAATTTATCAGAAAAGATAAATGCTGAAAAATGGGGCGCGAATGTATTGGAGCAAATCGCAATGGATCTTCAAAGTCAGTTACCTGGACTTCGTGGCTTCTCTCATAGAAATTTAAAAAACATGCGCCAGTTCTATGAAGCTTATGTACAGTCTTCAATTGGCTCGTCATTGACGGGTCTATTGAGCGGCCAGGTAGCAAAGCCAATTGGGCAGTCAGTGACTGCCCAATTGCAATCGAATGAAAATGAGGCGTTTACGGGGATTAGTTTTACTCATCACATCCTTATTTTGTCCAAATGCCCAACACTTGAAGAACGGTGGTTTTATATATTTCAGGCTGCTTCACAGGCATGGTCTGTCAGGACTTTGGAACACCATATTGATGCAAACCTTTACAAAAATCAAGGTCAGCTTGCCAACAATTTTAAGCAGTCGCTACCGGATAAACTTTCAGCCAATGCCTTACAGATTTTCAAAGATGAGTACTTATTTGATTTTCTGCAACTGGATGAACAGGATGGTGAACGTGTATTTGAAGGCCAGGTAGTTTCTAACATCAAAAATACCATTATGGCACTTGGTATATGATAGAACTCAAAAAGGAGAATATTGCTTTGCAAAACCGAGTACGAAAACTAGAGAGAAAATGATTGCTTTAATATAAGTGTTTTTACTCTCCAAAAAAAGTTCGAAAAAATACGCTTGAAAATAGTTTTTGTTTGTAATAAATATTAATATTGTAGTCATTCAGGTAACTGATATATCCCCCCTAATCAATTACCCAATTCCATAGTCAGTAGCTTAAGGTATTTATAGCTTCTGTAAAAGAAGCTATAGTGTAGCTGTGTGATATAGCTGTACCAGCATGTATTATGGAATAATATCATAAACCCTGTTTACGCCCATGAGACAAAGAGTTTTACTATTCTTTATCATCGCCGTTTTTTTTCGTCCGGTATATTCAATTGCCCAAAATACCCCTTGGACAACCAGTGGTAGTATTGGCATTGGTACAACAAGCCCTTCGGCGCCATTACATATTAATACAACCAGCCAGAACACAGGCCTGATAATCGACGATAATACAGGTGTGAGATCACCAACACTCGGTTTTTACGCAAACGGCTTGCCGAAGTCTTTTGTTCAGTTAGATAGAGGAACGGGGGATTTATTATTCCTAACAAACGCCGGCGCGACTTCTGCATTGAGGCTGTCTTATTCAACGGGTAATGCAACTTTTGGCGGCAGTGGATCGTTCGGTGCTACACTAACAGTGGGTACTAATAATGTTAATAACGGATATGCCGGAGTTAATGCCATTTTAATCAATGGTTATAATTCCGGGCAGTCCATATTATCTTCCAATGCTGGTTCTTCAACAAATTATAATGGTCTTTCAATAGCATCGAATTACACCAATTCAAACTCATTGCCTGCGTGGTCAATAGATCTTGGCGGCAACCAGAATACAACAACTAATCCTGATGCTTTCACCATAGGGAGAAGGCCTAGCGGTGGTTCATGGAATTCATTATTTACTGTGTCCAATGCTGGCGCGGGCCAGTTTAATACTACTACAGATCAAGGCTTAACTATCAGCAAGACTGGCAGTAGCAATTGGAATTACATAGGGTTCATGAATGGCGGAAGCAGGAAGTTATACATTGGCCTTGATAATAGCAATAATGCAATTATCGGTAGCGATGTTGGCACCCCATTGCAAGTAGTTGGCGGTGGCGGCTTGGTCGTCAATGGTAACGGCAATTTTTCAGGTTCGATTGTGGGAACCAGCGGTCAGTTTAACATTACAGGAGATCAAGGTTTAACTATTAGTAAAACTGGTAGCAGAAACTGGAATTACATAGGCTTCATGAATGGCGGAAGCAGGAAATTATACATTGGTCTTGATAACAACAACAACCCTATTATCGGTAGCGATATAGGAAATCCATTGCAAATTGTTGGTGGAGGTGGCATGAACATCAATGGTAATGTAGGCATTGGTACAACAGCACCTACAGAAAAGCTTTCTGTGAATGGAAATATCAAAACACAAAAACTGATTGTTACACAAACCGGGTGGAGTGACTATGTTTTTGCCCCCGGATATCAATTAAAACCTTTAATTGAAGTTGGCAAATTTATACACGAAAACAGACACCTGCCGGATATCCCTTCAGAGAAAGAAGTGAAAGAAAAAGGCATGGATGTCGGAGAGAACCAGGCCCTGCTATTGAAGAAGATAGAGGAACTGACATTGTATATCATTGAACTGGATAAAAAGAATAAAAGACAGCAAAAGCAGATTGATCAACTATTAAAAGAAAAAAGATAGTACCAAGTTGTAATTAAGAAAATAAAATGATCAGATGAAAGTACGATTTGCACCACTATTTGCAATTGGGTTTATCCTATTGACTTACAATGGAATTTCTCAAACGAACACATTCCCGGCAAGCGGAAATGTAGGTATTGGTACAACAAGCCCATCAGTAAAACTGGATGTGGTTGGAGGTGTCAGTATACAAAGTAACAACAACTTAACTTGGGGGGGCTCGTACGGGGCTGGTATACCTACTATTTCCTCAGCTGTTGGAGTTGGATTGTATTTCTACCCAACAGGAAGTACTTCTGGTTCTACATTTAGTTTACAAAACGGAGGGGCGACATTTTATACAGATTTGTCAGTGCCTGGTAAAAACTTTTATTTTGGAACGAACGGGAACCCTTCAAAAAATCAATTGACAGCAGGGTTTATGCGGTTAACAGCTCCTAACGATCTGAATACATTAGATATATCATCTACCAGTACAGGAACTGTATTTTCTACAAATTACTATGGTGGAGGCTCTGCTCAACCAATAACTATGCAGACATATGGAAACTCTAACCAGTTTTATTTATCTGCCAATAGTAATGTTGGTATTGGAACTTCAAATCCGGCAGTGAAATTAGATGTGGTTGGAGGAATTAATATACAGAGCAATAACAATTTAACATGGGGAGGTTCATATGGAGCAGGAACACCCACAATTTCTGCTGCTATTGGGGCTGGGTTGTATTTCTACCCAACGGGAAGCACTTCTGGCTCTACCTTCAGTTTGCAAAATAACGGAGCATCATTTTATACTGATGTATCAGCCCCTGGTAAAAATGTTTTTTTTGGTACAAACGTAAACCCTTCAAGGAATCAATTATCTGCTGGTTTTTTCAGATTAACTGCTCCTAATGATTTAAATACATTGGATGTGTCGGCTGCCAATACAGGAGTGGTGATTGCAACAAATTACTACGGCGGCGGCTCTGTTCAGCCTATAACCATGCAGACATATGGAAATGCCAATCAGTTTTATTTATCTGCTAATAGCAATGTTGGTATTGGTACATCTTCTCCATCTGAAAAGCTTTCTGTAAATGGGAATATTAAGACCCAAAAACTGATTGTTACTCAAACTGGATGGAGCGATTATGTATTCGATTCATCCTATCAGTTGAAGTCTTTACCAGACATTGAACGATTTATCAGGAAAAACAAACACTTGCCGGATATACCCTCCACCAAAGAAGTGGAAGAAAAAGGAGTCAGTGTAGGAGATAATCAAGCCTTATTGTTGAAAAAAATAGAAGAATTGACATTGTATATTATTGATCAACAAAAACAGATCAATGAACATTAACGTTTCGTCTTAATTAGAACATTTTCAACTGGTTATCATTTTGCTCTTTGAAATTTTGTAGTATGGGTTTAGCGAATAGTTCATGTAAA